>CAZAER010000007.1:0-133031 GCA_964484195.1 uncultured Bdellovibrionales bacterium
GTATTTCTTGTGGGTCAACGTCATCGGCTCGGCGCTGCAGCTCTTCGTCGTCTCGCGCGTCATCAAGTACGTCGGCGTCAAACGCGCATTGTTCGTGATGCCGCTGGTTTCGCTCGTCGGCTACAGCGGACTCACGATCGCGCCGGTCTTGCTCCTCACACTCATCGTCAAGATCGGCGAGAACAGCCTCGACTACTCGCTGCAAAATACCGCGCGCAACGCCTTGTGGTTGGTCGTGCCGCGCGAGGCCAAGTACAAGGCCAAGCAGATCACCGACACCGTCATGGTACGCATGGGGGACGTTCTCGCCGCCGGCGTCGTCTGGGTCGGCACCAAGATGGCCTTGGGGACTCGCGCCTTCGTGATGGCCAACGTCGTCTTGGCGGTTGCCTGGTTGGCCGTGGTCTTCTATTTGGGGCGCACGCATGAGGAGCGCAAAGCGTGAGTCTTGAAAGTCGTGCCGCCGCGGTGCCCGCCGCGCGTTGGTTGCCAGTCGTTTACGTGATCGGTGGAAGTCTAGTCCTAGCGGCGTCGGCGCGCATTGCGACGCCGTTCATGACCGTGCCGACGACCCTACAAACCTACGCGTTGCTGGTGCTAGCGGCGCTATTCGGGCCGCGTCTCGCGACCGCCATGACCGTCACCTACTTGGTCGAAGGCTTGGTGGGTTTGCCAGTGTTCGCAGCAGGGGCAGCTGGGCCGGTCGTCTTCGTCGGGCCCACGGCGGGTTACCTGCTCGCGTTCCCGGTCGCGGCGATGCTCGTCGGTCGTCTGTATCCGCTGGCGACACGACGTTTCTCGCTGGTCGGGGCCTTCCTGCTCATGCTCCTCGCACACGGGCTGATCGTGGGCTCGGGGGTCGCGTGGTTGGCGCAGAGCCTGGGCTTCCAGGCGGCGCTCGCGGTCGGTGCGCTCCCGTTCGTCGCCGGCACTCTCGTGAAGTCCGTTTTGGCGGCAGTGACGGCGCGGCTCCTGCGCCGATGAAGTGCCGTTTCGTGTTGTCGACGGTCGTCGTCATGTTGGCGTGCAACGACGCGCCCGCAAAGCCACGAGAAGAAACCGTCGTGGCCGCTAAAGCGGTGGAGCCGTCACCGCCTCCGGGCAGTTATGTGCGTTTGAAACGCGCCGAGATCATCGACCGTCACGGCTTCGAGAAGCCGATGCGCGCGGCGTCGCTGCTCGTTCCGAGCGACTGGACCATGCAAGACCAGGTGCAGTGGGCAACGCAGCCAGGCGCTACTTCCATCGTTCAGGTCACCTTCCGCGCCGCTTCCGCCGACGGTCGCTACGGCCTCGAGCTCTTCCCGGTCTACACCTGGGGCTGGTCCGACAACCCGATGATGCAGCAGACGATGCAAATGGCGGCGCAGAACGGTGGCACACCGGCCATGCCTCCGATGTCGGCAAAGGAGTTCCTCACCAAGGTAGCGGTTCCCAACGTGCGCCAGGGCGCCAAGGTCGTGGCAGTCGACAAGATCCCCGGGGTCGATCAAGCGCTCGACCAGCAGGTGAAGATGCAAATGCAAGCGGCGCGACAGGTCGGCTATCCGATGAACCTACGCGCCGAACATGCGCGCGCTCTCGTACGCCACGGGCAGACGGAAGAATGGCTGACCGCCGCCATCTACACCACGACGACCGACTACGGCATGGGCATGGGTACGAGCTACGTGTCGGTTGCCCAGTACGTTTTCGCGTTCAAAGCGCCGGCCGGCGAGCTCACCGCCAAAGACGCGCTCTTCCAGATGATCTTGTCGACGGTCGCGGTCGACCCGCAATGGCAGGCGCGGGTCAATCAGGTGAACCTGAACATCCAGCGCGCCAACGCCAAGGGTGCAGCGGACCGCGCCAAGATCATCGCCGACACCAACGCCGAGGTGAATCGTACGATCACCGAGGGCTACGAGGCACGCCAACGCAGCCAGGATCGCAACCACGAGAACTTCACCGACTACATCCGTGGCGTGCAGCGCTACCAGGACCCCGCGAGCGGCGAGCAAATGAAGCTCACCAGCGGCTACAGTCACGTCTGGTCGAGCGGCAACGGCGAGTACGTTTTCACGGACAGCGCGACCTTCCGCCCGGCCCAGGTCCTCGATGGGACCTGGACCGAGCTGAAGGCGATCAACAACCCTTAGTCTTTCTTCGCTTCGACCTGCTGCACGCCTTGCCAGAGCGGCAAGGTGCCATCTTGGGTCACGATGGCGTACGCGAACGACTTGTCGAAGTGGATCGCGATCGGTGGCGGCGGCTCGTGCGCGATTGCCGACTCCATCATCGCCATCTCGACGACCTGTGCCGCCTTCGTCTTGCGGGGACCGACGTCGATGACTGCCTTCAAGCGCGCGGCGTTCGGCTCGGTCTCGCCCGAGGCGATCATGCCGCCAAAGCTCAGCGGCGCCAGCTTGCGCAGAACGTTGAGGAACTCGTTCGGCTTGAACTCGGTCTTGAAGGCGCCGAGCTGGAACGTGTCCTTGGAGTCGAAGTCGCGCGGCTCTGCGTTCGCGAAAGCGGTCGCGAGCTGAGTGCTGCCGACGTCGGCGAGAAGCTGCTTCGGCGTGACGTTACCCTTGGGCATCATCGCCACGAGGCTCGCGCCCTGCTTGTCGCCGTAGGGGAACATGACCGCGGTGAAGCGGTCGTTGTCGATCACCTTGAGACCGCCCTTGGCGAGCTTCATGCGCCCGTTGGCTGCATCCGAGGCCTCCTGCAGGCGCGCGATGATTTCTTCCTGCGTGCCTTGGACGTGGTGGACCTCGAGGTACTTCGCGGCGTCTCTCTGCCATTCGGTGGCGGCGAGCGCCTCGACCGATGGCTTTTCGTCGCCGTCGCGGTGATAGCGCATGGCGTTCTCGAGCAGCGACGGGCCGAATTCCTTCTCGTTCTCGAGACGGGCCTTGTAGCCCGGGTCTTCGATGAGCTCCTTCGCGTGGACGAAGGGATAGGTGAAGGTGCCCTCGAAGCCGATGGCCGAGATCAGCGACCAGATGTACTGCGGCAGCATGTCCTTATCGACGAAATCCTCGATCATGCCGTTGGTCGCATCGGAGATCGTCTTGTTCATCTCCGCGGCCGCGTCCGCGAAGTCCTTGTCGGTCTTGAGCGGCTTGTCGATGACCTTGTCCTCGGCCGTGGCTTTCTTGAAGCTGTCGGTGAAGCCACCGCTCTTGAGCTGGTTCGAGAAAGCGATATTGGCGAACTTCACCGAAACACCGACGTCGAGCTCACCGAGCTGCGCCGCGAGCGCCTTGGCGCCATCGGTGACCTGCTGGAGGCTCAAGCCGTCGAGGCCCAGCGTCTTGAGGTAGTTGTTGCGCTGAGCGCCTTCTTTGGTGCCCTTGGCGGCGAACATGAGCAGGGCGGCGACGCCCGGCGCGGAGAACGTCGCGCTCTCGCCGTCGACGACCATTTCCTGCGTCAGGATCTGGGCGATGCGGCCGATGCAGCCGGCGATCTTGCTCTCGACGGTGGCCTTGGTGCCACTCACGCCGTCGACGCGCGCGAAGCTCGAGGCTCCGTCGACGCCCGCCGATTGGTTGCTGACGCTCGAGGGCGAGCCAGAGCCCGAGCCGGTCTCCGGAGCGCGAGCGATGTGTTGACCAGTGATGCGGCGAGTCATGTGCGAAATCGAATCAGTCATTGTCAGTATCCTTTGGACGTAAAACTTCCCGGTTAGCGCCGTCGGGTATCGGCGCCATGGTTAGCGTGTTGCTTTCTCGGGAGTGCCAGCGCCGAGGGGCTGGGTGTGATCGGGTGTAACGAGGCGAGAATCTGGGGCTATTCGACCCCGCGTTTGGCGGCGAGTCGGGACGACATGTGCATGGCGCCGTCGGCTTCGATGACCACCGCCTCGACGTCGTCGAACTCCTCGACCAAGGCGAGGCCTTTCTCCCAGCCGAGAACGAACACCGACTTCGACAGTCCCTCGGAGATGGTGCAGTCGCGGGCGATGATGGTGACGCTCGCGGTGTGGCTCACGGGGTAGCCGGTGCGGGGGTCGAGGATGTGCGCGTAGCGTTTGCCTTCGTGCATGAAGAAGCGCTCGTAATCTCCCGACGTCGAGATACCGACGTTCGAGACCGGCACGACCGCAAGCAGGCCGTCGGTGCGCGGATCGCGAATGCCGACGGTCCAGGGCTTGCCACTCCAGGTTCCGTGCACGCGCATGTCGCCTCCGGCGCTGACCGAGAAGTCCCGAAGGCCCATGGCGAGAATTTTCTCGGCGGCGCGCTCGACCGCGTAGCCCTTGGCGAAGCCGCCCAAGCCGATGCGCATGCCTGCCTCGCGTAGGAACGCCGTCCGTTTTAGAGGATCGAGGACGAGCTTCTGGTAGTCGACTTTCTTCACGGCTCGCGCCACCTCGGCCGGGTCGGGGAGCGTCGCAGGGGCCTTCTTGAAGTCCCAGAGCTTGCCGACCGCGGCGTACGTGACATCGAAGGCGCCGCCCGAGAGCTCGGAGTAGCGGCGCGACAGAGCGAGGAGGTCGACGAGCTCACGATCGACGACCACCGGTTTCGAGCCGGCAGCGCGGTTGATGGCCATGAGCTGGCTGTCGTCCCGCCAGTCGGTCATCAGATCTTCCACACGGGTGATCTCCGCGAGCGCGGCGTTGAACGCTTTGCTCGCGCGCTCACCATCGGCCGTGACGATGACGATGTGCACGTCGGTGCCCATGCGCACGGCGTGCGTTTCGAAGAACTTGCCCGCGTCGCCGCTGGCAAAGAGCGCGACGAGCAGTGCCGTGATCACGGCGCGCTTTCGCTCAAGCGCTCGAGGATGGGCTCGAGCGCGTGGTCGCGTTCGATCTCGTTGCCGCCGCGGTCGATGAGGATGAGGGTTGGTGTCGCGGTCGCCGCGAACGCGTCGGCAACGACGAGCGCGGGGTCGCTGACGTTGGGATAGGGGAGCGGTGCTTCGTCGAGGAAGCGGCGGGCCGCCGACACGTCGGTATCGACGTTGACGCCGACGATACGAACGGCGCCGGGTCGCTCGTTCAAGAGCTTCACCAGCTTCGGCATCTCCTGGCGGCAGACGCCGCACCAGGTCGCCCAGAAAACGACCAACGTCGGCGCGTCGCCGGGGAGGCCAAGCTCGAGAGTCCCGCCGTCGAAGGTTGCGCCGCTGACGCGCGGCGCCGGCTTCGGACTGCCTCCGACGCATGCGGCCAAGAGCACCAGCACGACGACCCACGATGCTTTCATTGCGCCCTCGTATCGAAGCCCAGTGTCAGCCAGAACATGTCGATGCCGTCGCTGCGGCGGTAGTAGCTGATTCCCAGGTCGTAGTCGGTGTCGGCGCCGAAGAGCGAAGCGTCGAGTAATCGCGTCGTCACGCTCGCCATGTGCCCGGTGAAGCGCCCGAGGTCCGCGTCGGAGGTGCGCCGGTCGCCGACGGCCGGCAGGTCCGCGAAAGTGGACGCGAAGAAGTTGGCTTTCGATTGCACGTAGAAGCGATAACCCGGCTCGAGCAACAGGCGGCGGTTCCAGAGATAGAAGGACAACGAAACGTTCGCGGTGTGGGAGCGGATGTCCCAATCGTCCCAGTAGTAGCGATAGCCGAGCTCGTAGGCGGAGGAGCTGCCGAAGAGAGCCGACCGATAGCGTACGGTCGCGGCTTTCCGGTTGCGCTGGTCCGGCGCTTCTTCGGTGACGAAATCGTCGTCCGCGGGTCCGATGCGCACCGAGTTGTAGGAGGTCGCAAGAAAGCCCCACTGCCGCGAATAGGACAACGTCAAGTTGGCGAGCGACGTCGCGGTGAGCAGCTGCGTCCATCCGAGCTCGCTCGTGATCGTTTTGCGGCGCGTGTCCTCGTCGTGCGTTCCGTCATAGCGGATCATACGGACGGTGTCGTAGAACCCACGCAGCGATAAGGCCAAGCGCGTGTCGTTCTCGAGCAGGGAACGAGTCAAGTCGAGCCCGACCATGCGCGAACGATAGGCGTGCTCGAGGGCGATTGAGCCGCGCGCTCCGAACGACCAGGGTCCAGGGTGGTAGGTCCAACCCGCCCCGATCTCTTCGGCCCCAGGGTTCGGCACCGTGGTCGTTGCGTTCGAAACGACGATGCCGCGTTCCTTGGCGGCGTCGTAGGAGGCGGCGGACACCACCACGAGTCGTCCGCGGACCATCGCGGTGTGGTTCTCGGCAACACGCTTCGTGACCACCAAGATCGATTCGACGATGAAGGCGTCCTCTTTCAGGTCGCGATTGCCGCCGTGGTCGTCCTGCACGTAGACGGCGTTCTTCATCATCAGCGCGAGGCTCTTGCGCTTGGCGGGTGCGGGCGCGGTCTGCGCGACGCCTTGGGTCGCGACGCTGTCCGGCGTTTGCGTGAAAACGAGTCCGGCGACCAGGTACAACGCTAGTTGCAACCGCAGCCTCCCGCTCCGGCGCTTCCGGTGAAGCCGCCGAGCGCGGCTTCTCGCGGGGTGAGAATGCGGCCGCGCATCTCGACGTCGAGGATGTCGGGATCGAGGGCGAGGGCGCGATCGGTCTGCAAACGCTCCTGCTCGTTGAAGCGCACGGTCTTGCACCCGCAGAGCGCAAGGAGCAGGGCGGTAACCAGAAGTTTCACGGCGTGTCTGTCTGCCGTGAATCGCAGCGCAAGTAAATCAGCGCGCGAGCGCAACTGGGAGGACGTGCGCAGAGATGCCAGCCGCGTCGCGGATGACACGGCCGGTGGCGGCGACGAGCACGCAAACCGGCGCCCGGTCGCCCAGCTCTCTCTGAATGCCGGCGATCTCGCGTGCCGCGTCGGTGACGAAGGCCCCGACGCGCAGGCGCGCCACCAGGCCGCCCACTTTGTTGGCTTTCACGGGCACGGTGCGCTCGCCATCGTGTTTGCAGGACAGCGCCGTGAACGGGATGGCGTGATCGCGCAGAAACTGGGCGGTTGCGGACGCGAGCTCGGTGTTGCGGCCGGTCATGACGATGTTTTGGATACCGAGACTCGCGGCGCGGCGCATGCGCTCGACCACCGCTGGGATGGGAACGTCGTTGCCGAGGGTGTCGGGCCGCCAGAAGACGTTCTCCCAGACCGCCTCGAAACGCTGAGCGTCGAGGTCGAAGTCGCGAATCATATCCTGGGTGTGCGGCGCCGTATCGCGCAGATGCGAGAGGGTGAGGTCGGTCCGGCCGTAGGCGTGCAGCGCCGCGAGCATGCGCTTGCGCGTCTCGACGATGGTGCCGTCGACGTCCCAAACGATGGCTCGAGCGCCTCCGGCTGCGCCCAACTCCGTGATGATGGCGTCGAGCACCTCGCCGCCGTCGGTTGGAAGGCCGGATTGGAGTGGAGCGACGCTGGCAGCGCCAATCGACCATCCCACGGTGGCTTCGAGCCGGTTCATCGTTGGGAGTATCGGCAAAGGCCATCGCGAAGGTGCCCGCTGCATCGCGTCAAGCAAACCCCCACAAGTTTTTTGGAGACCTCGGTTGGTTGCGTCTATGAGTTAGCGTCCCTCGGAGGTGAGTCTGCTCATGAAGCTTCGACCCGTTGCTTTCGTCGGCGCTTTGTTCGCTTTCGCAGTCATCCCCGCCAAGGCGCAAACGACCGCGCCGGACGAGCCGATGATTCCGCTCGAAGGGGCCGACACCTCACGCGTGAACATCGAGGACGCAGGCAGCGGCAGTATCGAAGAGTTCTCGATGGAAGAGCTCTTGAACCCGAAGGTCGTGACCGCGTCGCGTAGCGCCGAGCCGCTGCGTGAAGCGCCGGTGCCCATCACCATCATCACCTCCGAGATGATCCGCGCTTCGGCCTCACGCCAGCTGATGGACGTGCTCACGGCCTACGTGCCCGGCATGACCTTCGTCGCCGACGCCAACGAGGCCAACATCGCGATGCGCGGCGTCTACGGCTCGGCGCAACAGAAGATTCTCATCATGGTCGACGGTCACCGGCTCAACCAGCGCGCTTACCTCGCGGCGCCGCCGGACTACGGCATCAGCATCAACCCGGACAAGGTCGCGCGTATCGAGGTGCTCCGCGGTCCGGGCTCGTCGGTCTACGGTAACGTCGCGCTCACCGCGGTCATCAACATCGTCACCAAAGAAGGCAAGGAGCTCGATGGGCTCCGCGCCGTCGTCGGCGGCGGTAACTACGGCCAGGTGCGTCTCGACATGGCCTACGGCAAGCAGTTCGCGCCGGAACACGACCTCACCATGTGGGCGACCGTGTATCGCGCGAAGGGTGAAGGTCGAAACGTCGACATCGAAGACGACTACTCGTTGGTGCCGCGCGGCGGCGAGGTGGTCATCAGCGGTGCGCGTCAGCCGGAAAACTACGACGTCGGTCTCCGCTATCGCATCCACGACTGGGCGTTCTACGCGCAGATGAATCGCTCGGGCTGGCGCTCGACCTACAGCGACGTCGGCCGCCTCGGTGAAGTCTACGACTACACAGTGCTGCGCAGCTTCGAGGGCATCAAGAACGGCCTCTACAACAATAACGTCCACACCGCGATCGACTACAATCACGTCTTCAACGAGAGCTGGTCGGTGACCGGCCAGCTCGGTTTCGACGCGGCGGAGATCCGCGGCGCCACAGTCACCAACTCGACCAACGGCCGCCAGACGCTGTCGTGGAACGAGCGCGGCATCAACGGCTTCTTGCAGGTGAAGTACGACTACATCATCGGCGGGCTGGGGCGCGGCAATGCCTTCGTCGGTGTCGCCGCCGACGTCTACCAGGTGTACGACTCGATGACGATCGTCGGCGCCAACGGGGCCCTCGAAACCGTCAACGACGTTCGCGGCCGTGAGCTGCTCCGCACCGGCAGCGAAGGCATCTACTCGACCTTCGCTCAGGTGAAGCAACACTTGGGCGGCATGTTCCTGCTCAACGTCGGCGCCCGCCTCGACTACAAGGTTCGTCGTGGCCCAGTGGGCGACCCGTTCCCGCTGCCGAATGTCGACGACATCACCGACGTGTCGCCACGCGCCGCGCTGATCTTCAACCCGGCCGACGAGTTCGACGTGAAGCTCTCGTACGCCGAGTCGTTCGTCGATGCTCCGTACTGGTACCGCTACAACAACATTCCCAGCTACCAGGGCGCCGTCGATCTCAAGCCGGAGAAGCAGCGCTCACTGCAGCTGACGCCGACGGTGCGCTTGCTCGACGGTCTCGTCATTTCGACGACGAACTTTTCGTACAACCGTCTGTCGGACGGCGTCTTCCGCGTGCCGGATGCCAACATCGATCCCGCAAACCCGGTCTATTACACCAACGCCGGCGACCTGAAGACGGCGACCGTCGAAGAAGAGGTCGCGTTCAACACCGAGAACCTGCGCCTGCGTGCCAACGCTACGTTCTTCTACGTGCTCGACGTCGAGAATTACACCGCCTTCGACGACGCTAGCGAGGCAGTCGAACCGGGTCGCACGACGTCGCACAAGGTGTGGCACGTGCCGATGTTCTACGGCGCGCTGGTGGCGAGCGGTCGTCCGTTGCTCGACATGGCGCCGTCTACCTGGCTCGACGTCATCGTCCGCTATGTCGGTGATCAACAGGCGCCCATCCAGGCGGTATCGATCAACAAGCCGGACGCCTCGGCGAACCTCCTCAACAAGAACAAGGCTCGCGTCATCCTCGACGCTCAGATCCGCAGCGGCGACCTCTGGGTGAAGGGCCTGTCACTGTCCGCTAACGTGCACAATTTGTTGAACCACACCTATGGCCAGGGCGGCACAACGCGCTTCCCGTACCCGCAAGAAGGCCGATGGTTCATGGTGCAGCTGGGCTACGCCTTCAGCCCCTGAGCGTCCGCTATGTCGGTGGTCTGAAGACGCTGATGGCGTAGCTCTGAGCGAAGCTACCGTCGGCGTTGCGGGCGAAGATGTCGATTTGGGTGGTGCCGAACGGGATGGGCTGCACCGACGTCGTGCTGCCCAAGCCCTCGGCGTCGCTTTCGACTCGCACGTACGAGGTCGCGTCGAGCGTCGTCGCCTCGAAGGTGAGGGTGTCGTCGGACGACTGCGCGTTGTAGCCGTAGCCGAATTGCGTCGAGCTGAAGCCGGGCAGCGGCTGGCCGTTGACGAGGATGCTGGCGAGATACGGTGAGCCCGGTGGCGAGGCGGTGTCGAGCTCTCCGACGAGGGTGTTGCTCGTACCCCACTCATCGGTCGCGACGACGCGCACGTAGTAGTGCGTGCTCGGCGACAGGCCTGTGAAGTCATGCTGCCCTACGTCGGTAACCACCGGCGTGCGGACTTGCTGCGCGAACGCCGGGTCGATGGCGATTTCGATCGTGAACGATATGGTGGCGATGGAGAAGGTCGAGAAGCCCCAGCTCACGAAGACGCTGGTTTGCGTGATGCTGAAGAACATCAAATCCTCGAGGACGGGCGGTGGCGGCGGCTCGTGAGTGTCCGGATTCAGCGTGAGGTCGGGCCCTACGCGCTGGCCGGCGCCGACGCGCGTCGGTTGATAGTTGGGCAGCGTGTTGAGCTGGTCGAAGCAGTAGACGTCGTAGTCGGCGGCCGGAACGCGCAGCACCACCGCGGCGGTGCTCATGTCGACGGACTGCAAGCCGTAGAGCCCGCCGACGTCCTCGTACGTGCAGCGCAAGATCGGCTGACCCAACGGGTCGAGCACGAGCTCGCCATAGGCGACACCGCTGAACGCGACGTCGGTGTTCACGCCACTCTCGAGGAAGGCGGTGCTGCTCGCCTCGAACGCGACCACGGGCTCTTGGCCGTCATAGATGGCGCTGATCGTCAGGCTCAACGTGGCCTGGCCGCATGCGGGCACGAAGAAGGCCACGCTTTCTTCGCGGGTCGCGAGCTCGTGCTGGTGGTCGCTGCGGCGACCGTCATCGCAGACGACCGCGAGGGCGACGAGAGCACGTCCGCCGGCATCGAAGCCGGTGAGAGCCTGGGCGGTTGCTGTGGGAATGGCAAAGCTGACGGCAGCGCCAGGCTGGGTGCAGGCGTGGGTGAAGAGGAGGGCGAGCGCGAAGAACGCGGGGTGACGCATGGGGCGCGGACCATAGCGAGCGCCCGCGGCACTGCCAAGCGCTAGCGGCGCGCCGCGCGTTTGGGACGGTCGCCGACGAAGCCGCGCGTCGCGAAGGTCGAGTCGGTGGTGCCGTAGCGCAGGTTCAACAAGGCGTTGGCGACGTTCGCCGGATAGACCTTGTCGCCGAATTGCCGGTTCAATAGCGTCTTGATCGTTCGAGCGGACTTGTGGCGGTGCGCGACGATGAACGGCAGCTCGGAATCACGCCGCGATGGGCTCCCGTGCCAGGAGCAATAGGGATCGGCGAAGTAGTAGCGCTCTTCGGGTGAATCTTTCTCGCCGTTGGTCGCCAGCAACATGATGTCGCCAGCGCGCTCGCCACGGATGCCGGTCGCGAGGTCTGCGAGCCGTGTCTCGACGTCGACGTACGATGGATGAGGATACTTCGCGAGATAGCTGGCGATGGGCACGGTGCGCCCGTTGCCGACGTAGACCTCGAATGGTGGGTCGATCTCGTCGAAGGCGACCGGCTCGCGCGTGAGGATCATGTCGATCGCGCCCTTCATGTTGGGCATGCCGGTGCCATCCTTGCTGGCTCGGTAGAATGCCTCGGCGAGCGGTACGACGTCTTCTTCGAAGCGCGGTGGTTTGGTCCAGTCGCAGACCTGACCGCTGTCGCCGCAGGTCGAGCGGTCGGCGAGATACACGTACGCTGTCGCCCCGCCTGCAACCCAAACCGCGTCGAATCGCGTGTCTTTGGCCACCTCGCGTTTGAAGGGCCGCAACTGGTAGCCGGCGTTGCGCATCAACGCTGCGGGGCCGGTATCACCCTTGGCCGAGAGGGCGTGGGTTTCGTCGTTCACGACTTGGGTGTGTCCGTGGTCCGCCACCACGACGACGTAGCGATCATCCAAGGCGTGACGTTCCGAGAGTCGGTTGTAGAGCTTGCCGAGCGCCGGATCCGCGACCGCGACCATGTACCCGCGCCGCGCGAGGTCCGGGCCTTCCTTCGCGACGTGGGCGTAAAGATCGGCGCCGGCCAAGTAGACGGTGAGGACGTCGGGGACAGGGCCGTCCTCGAGCGCGTCGACGGTGACACTGATCGCCTGCTTGTCGAGGGTCGCGTACGGACCACGCGGATCCTTCTTGCCGGTAACCATGTCGACCGTGTGCTCTTCGACGAAATGCTGGAAGGCCTTGGCGAAGATGGTGCGTTTGGTTACCAGGAGCTTGTCCGCTCCGGCATACAGGGAGTGCATGGTCACCCACACGAGGATGTCTGGGTCACGCTCGCGCATCTGCTCGTAGATGGTGGGGCCGGCTTTCAAGCCGTCGAGGTAGCCGTCGGTGTAAATCGCGATGCTCGGCTCGGCGTCGCTGAAGGTGACCGGCGCGGGCGCGCCCAGACGCGACGACTCGCGGATGAAGAACTCGTTGCCGGTGACGCCATGAATGGCCGGCGGCAGGCCGGTGATCGTGGTGGTCCAGGCCGCCATCGTGGACGACGGCAGCGTCGCGATCATACGGTCATCGAAGTGTGCGCGCGGGAACGTGTACGTGCCGTTGTCGGCGAGCAGGGCGGCGAGCGCCGGCAGCTTACCTTCGCGCAGCATGTCGTAGAGGGTGTCGCGGTCGATACCGTCGAACGCCAAAATGAGGAGCTTGTTGTTGGTGAGCGGTGAGCTCGCCGGCTGGTCGTCCGCGCGTTCTCGGAGGTCACGCGCCTGCCCGCGCCCGATGAGCTTTGCTACTTTGGTCGTCGTGCCACAACCGCCGAGCACGCACGCCGCCACCATCGTCCAGCCCCATCGCCATCCCATTTCGGCCCCCACCGCTACCCTTGGAAAATGGTGCTGCTTTCGGCCGGCGCAATACCTTATGATGTCGGCATGCCATTCCAAGGTCAGTACAACTCACGGCGCGCGACCCCGCCACGACCCTCGATTGCGGCAGTTTGGGGAGAGCTGGCGCGGCGTTACGTGAAGCCGGAGCTCAACGCCAAGTCAGGTCCCGAAGAGATCTGGAAGGGTGTGCTGTTCTTGCGGAAGATGGGCTACATCGTCGTCGATAGCGACACCAACGCGCCGGCACCCGACATCACGCCCGGCGACATGCCGGAGATCGCGACCATCGTCGCTCAGCCGCGTGCGCCCAAGAAGGCAACCAAGAAGAAGGCTAAGTAAGGCCGCGCTGAGCGGCTTCGTCCCGCGTCATGATGATCTTGCGGCCGTCGCGCAGGGTCAGCTCGAGCATCGACTCGTCTTGCTGCGTGCGTTGACTGACGACCCGTCCGGTGAGCGCCGTCAGGCGGCCGCCGAGAAGCGCGCTGGGTACATTCAGACCGGTGTTGAACTCGTCGCTGCCACGTAGCGCCGGCGGCACTTCGAATTCGATGCGATGCGAGGTCATGGCATCGCGCGCGTGATGGAGCAGGTTGAGTGAGAACGAGTGGTTCGCAATCTCCATGGTCACGAAGCGACGCGTGAGCGGCGAGCGGCTTGCGATATCCTCGCGGCGAATCGGTGCGTCGAGCACGTAGCTGGCACGGAAATCGGGCGTCTCGACGGTGATGAGGCGGCCAGCGGCGCGGAGTCGGCGCTGCGCTTCCGCGACGACACTCGGGTCGGTCACCGCATGGGCCGCCCCGTTGGCGTCGCGCCATGCATATTCGGTCGACTGCGTCTTGCGGTTCACGGTCACCCGATATGTGGCCCAGCTATCGCCGATGAGGAAGTTCAGCGCGTCGAAGCGGGAGGAGAGCGTTTGACCTTCGTGCCACGCGGCGAACGTGTGCCCGTCGACCGTGATGTCCTGGAACTGAGCGGAGGCTGCGTTCTTCAAATGCCGCTCGAGGTCGAGCGTGAGATCACTGCGCGCCATCCGGAGCTGCACCTGAAAGACGTGGTTCTCGTAGACGTCACGCGCGTTGGTGACGATGCTGCTGATCGCGCGCTCACGCTCGGCGCGCCGCGTTTCGAGACGCGTGGCCATGCCGCGCAGGTTCTCGACGGTGCTGCGTTGACCTTCGCTCGGGTTCGCGAGCGCCTTCAAGTCGCGTAGCGACAGTTGTCCGTCGCCGAAGAGGCGGCCTTCGCGGACGGCGCCGCGCATCGCATCGTACGCACCACGCTCGTTTGCGACCAGGTCGATGACTGCGCGCGCCTCAGCCGAAAGGCCAGCACCTGCCTGCTCGAGCTCGCTTTCGGAGACGTGCTGCGGGTCGCGGTCGCGGTGATTCGCCGGGGCGGAGAAATGCGTCGCCAGGTCTTTCAGGCCCTGCTGGAGGCTTACGCTGTCCATCAGCGCTTGCTGCGCACGTACGCGACGAGCCCGTCGGCCAAGGACTTGGCGTAGGTGTCGAGAAAGCCCCCCGGCTGCCCGTAGGCGGTTCCTCGATCGCGGAACACCAACGGGAAGATGTCTGGATGGTTGTAGGTCGCGCCTTCGAGATAGACGCTGAGAGGCTCGCCCGGCACCGCGTGCGGTAGGCGCAGGCTACGCGCGAAGACGCCGGTATCCTTGCCGACCGGCAGCAAGAACTTCGGGTCGACCGCACCGGTCTTGCCCGGCACCTGCGGGACCGCTCCGGTCGCGTTGCTGATGCTCGTCACCAGGGTCGCTGCAAGGTCCGCTGAAGCGTTCCAGCTGGTGCTCGCGCACTGCTGGACGAAGCGCGCTTGACCCATCTTCGATTCGATCGAGTCCACCGAGAAGCAGCCAGGCACGTAGATTTTCACCTCGTGGCGGGCCTCGGCGTTCACCTGATGCACCTCGGCGTCGAAGTGCATGATGATGCTGATGTCGGGATGATGCGCGCCCATGCGCTCGGCGCGACGCTCCAAATCGATGGCCGAGAGGAACGTGCCGCGGTTGCCAGCGCGCTTTGCAAGCTCGGGGTCGGCATCGAGCAGCGCGTTGACGTAGGCGCGGTTGTTCGTGCGCGTCACGCGCCCTTGGCGGGTGATGACCACTTCTGCGCCGAGGCTCGTGAGGCGACGCGCGAGGTTGCGCGCCGAGATGGCATTGAGGTCGCCCTCGGTGAGACCGTCCGCTGGAACGGTCTCGGGGTTCGTCGGCGGCGGGCCGTAGGTGACCCACTTGCCTTCGCGCATGTCTTCGATGTCGCCGAAGTGGCCCGGATCGAGAGCGACGCGCAGACCCAAGAGCGGCTTGTCCGCTGGCGCGGTGCGGGCGATCGCGGCAATACGTGCAACCGGTGAGTGGCGGCTGGGGCCGCGCGGCTCGTCGGCGAGCTGCACCTTGCCCACGGGCTCGCCCATCTTGCCGGCGATCATCAAGAAGTCGTGTCCGCCAATGCGGTCGAAGGAGGCGCGGAACCGTGCTTCCTTGGACAAGAGGAAGGGTAGGAGATCGGCGACCTGCGAGCGGCTCACGGGAATCTTCGCCGGCAGCGGCGCTTTGGTCGTGTCGAGCTGGACGACGCGCGGAATGAGCCGGTTGATGTCGCGCTCGGTCATCGCCTCGCCGCCGTCCGGAACGGTCATTCCGGGCATGGCGACCCTCGCCATCAGCTGGCGCGCCGCCGGGCTCATGCGCACGTCCGGGCGCGCCTCGAGGTACTTGAGGGACTGCATGACCGGGCCAGGAGACGCGGCTGCTGCCGGAGCCGTTTCGGCCTGCGACGTTGGAGGGCTCTGGCCTGGCTGGTCCGCGGAGGAGATTGTGCGCATGAACCGGCGTTATCGACCCGTAGCGGCCCGGGTTGCGGCGATGCGTGCGCCGGGGCGACCCATGTGGGTGTTGGTAGGCCTAGAAACGTCATTAACCCGCAGGGCAAGGGTCGTGTACTTCTCATGGGACGGTTCCACCATGACCACCACGACGACGAATAATCCGCGGATCTCCCGTTACGGGAGCCCCGAGCTCAACGACAACATCAACCGCGTCATCACCATGCTTCAGACCGGAATCGGCACTGAAGACGAGGGGATGCGCTACAACGACCTGAAGCAGCTCGAGCGGCAGGTCATGGCCGACGTGAAGTCCGGCAAGCTGCCGCCCGAGAGGGCGTTCCAGATTGCCACCGAAGTCCGTCGCCAGCTGACGACCGAGGCGCTGCAGCGCTTCGACGAGTACTTCAACGAGAAGAATGCTCGCGGCAACCTCAACACGTTGATCGACGAGGCGGCCGACGGCCGCGCCGAGGCGCAGAGCTCCGCGCGCCTGAGCCGCCAGATGCAGACGGCGATGCTGGCCTTGCGCAACTTCGATGGCCCGCCGAATGAGCTGCTCGACGCTCGCCAGCACGTCGACGAGCTCGAAGCGCGAGGGGGCATCGACCCCATCGGTGCGGCGGCGTTCCGGCAAGCCATCGACGCGCGTCTTGCCGAGATGGTCGGCGAAGGCCAGCTCGGGATCGCGCCGCCGACGCCGGTATGGAATGCGTTCATCGACTCGCAGGCCGCGCGCGAATCGGCGCGCAACATGTCGCAGCGTGCAATCGTCGTTCAGCCTCGCGACGTCTTGCTGCACCCCGAGAAGTTCGAGCCGACTCTGCGGGCGAGCCTGCGCACCGGCAACATCGCGCTGGGTGAGCTCGGTCGTTTGTCCGCCGAAGCGGGCGAGGCGCAACGCCGGGGCACGCTCTCGAACGCGGGTCGCCGCTCCATCGACCGCGCGATCGACTCCGGCGTGAAGAACAGCGCCGGCATCATCGACCCCGCGGCGTCGGTTCCTCGCAACTCCGCGCTGGCGGCGGCTCGACCCGGCGGCGTCGTGCAGCGCTCCTTGGGTGCCACCTTGCGCCCAGAGGCTCTCGAAGATGGCAGTGGTGGCGTGACCGAATCCGTGTCGCGCGAGGCACGCGCCCGCAACGTGGCGCCGGTGACCGTGTCGACGGCGCAATCGAGCGTCAGCATCGCTGCGCGCGCCATCGATAATGCTCCGCGGCCGACTGCGCCGCGCTCGACGAACACCGAAGTCGAAAATGCGCGCAAGGTCGCCTTCGATTTCCACGACCCGGTCATCGCGCAGCAATTCGTGCACGCGCTCACCGGCCGCAACAAGGTGACCGCGGGGCAACGGTCAGCGCTCATCGACTCGGTGCTGCAGAACGGCGCCATGTCGCTGGGCGAGCTACGCGCTTTCCAGATCGCTCTCGACGACGCGGCGCACCTGGGACTCGTGAGTCGCGAGGAATCGCAGCAGGCTTGGCGTTCGGTCGCCTCGGAGGCGGCGCGGCACGTCGGTGGCTCTACCATCGCGGCGCGCGCGCAGGGCGAGGAGATCGCGCGGCACGGGGTTCAGCGCTTCCGCGGCTAGGCGGGTCCGCTGCACATTTTGGCGCAACTCGTCGCGGTGAGCCTCGATAACGGACGCCCACGCCTGCGCGGGTAGGGCCGCCCCCGATCCTTCGCTGCAGGTCAGCGAAGGATGAGCAATGACGACTCAGGTGCGCACCACTGCGGGCATAGGCCCGGGCGCACCCGGCTCCGAACACATCTAGCCCCAAGCTCGACAGCATGAGGGCCGCGCCAGTCCATGGCGCCGGCGTCCTCGTCGTCCCTTGGAGGAACACCAGACGCGCCGCATCCACATTGGTGCCGGTCGCCTCGTCCGCTAAAAAGGACGAGGCGGCCGCCACCAATCGATGACTCAGATGGCGAGCGGGGCCCCGCGGCTTGCCCAGTACGCTTTGCCGTAGTCGTAGACCAGCTGCTCGCCGGGTTGAATGGCTCGGTTCGTGGCCAGGAACACGTGCCAGCCGTCGTCGAGCAACACCGAGCCGGAGGCGCAGTTCGGGGCGAAGGAGTGGTTCGCGAAGCGCGTGTGATTGCCGGCAGGCTCGGCGTCGATGAAGGCCTGCGACACGACGCCCTCATGCATGAACTGTCCCAAGAGCCCGAGCACGAACAGGTAGCCGTTGGTGTTGCTCAAGGTCTGCACGCGCTCCTGCGGCACCACGCAGATCCGGCCCGTGTACTCCCCGACGAAAGTTCCTGGTCGAATCGGCTCCGCGGCGAAGAGGCCATCGCCGGCGCCGCCTGCTGCCCGCACCTCGACGGCAGGGTGTTTGCGCAGCGGGAGGTCACGCATGACGCCGGTGACGATGTCGATCCGCGAAAGCGGCTTGTAGTGGAGCATCGCGAACGGCGCCGGCGGGTTCGTCTGCGATAGCCGCCGCAGCGTTGCTTCGAGCTCGGCGCTCTCGAAGAGATTGACGGCGGCGTAGGTGAGGCCGCGCGCGACGAAATCTGACTCGATGTCATGCATGGGTCAGGCCGTCTCCTCGGGTCCGACGCCGATAACTCGGCCCCGGAGAGGTCTATCATGGCTGGAATCGTCGTGGTTCGCGAGCTTGGCAGTCGGGCAGGGGCAGTCGAGAACGTCGATGCTCCGTTGGTCGTTTCGCCGGCGCCGATGCCTACGCCTGACATCGTCGACACCGGAACGGCGGGGCGCCTTCTGCCCGCCGGCGCATCGCTCGCAGACGTCGCGGTCACTGGCGCCCAGCTGGCGCGTGCCGCCGATGCGCCGGATGTCACCGGCTTTCGTTCGCTGCTCGACAGCTATCGCGCGATCGCGGCGGAGGTCGACGACGGCACCCCCGCCGCGGTGATGGCGGCATCGGGCAATGACCCCGGCCGTGCTTCGGCGCAGTACAGCGCGTATCTCGCTGGCCAACGGGTCAACGTCCCTCAGGCCGCGCTACTCACGGCCGCGGGTGTCGAGCGCAACGCCGATATCGGCACGGTGCTCGCTGCCTACCGCTCTTATGTCCGCTACGACGGAGTATCGGCGAACGCGGCAGCTTTGCTCGCCAACGCTCACGTGCGCACCGGCGTGGATATCGACGTCATCTACCAGCGCTATCGCACTTTCGCGGATAGCGGACGTTCGTCGGCCGCGTCCGCGGCGCTCGCCACCGCCGAGATCGAAAGCGGCAACCGCGATGGCTTCGTGGGCCTTGCCCAGCGCTTACGCAACGCCGGGTTTCAGCAAGACGACGACGCCGTCGTTGCCGCGTCGATGCTTCGCCATGGCCGTACCGAGCCGACACTTGCTTGGGGTCACAATGTCGATCTGAAGAACGGAGGTGTTGCGCCGTCGCAACGTCCGGCACTGGTTGCCGCCGGTGTCGCGAGTGGCCGCTCGAGCAGCGAGATGCTGGCGGCGTATACGTGGTTTCTGCGCAACGGCGGTGTGCAAGAGCCGGAAGCCGCGATGCTGGCCGCAGGCTGGGCGATGCGCGGCGGCAACGCTGCGGGCCTGATGACGACGCTCGCGCTCCGCAATCGCGACATGCGCGACTAGCTAGCGGGTTCGCGCGGCAGCCACCGCGGTCGCCGAGATGGAGCGGGCGGGGATCACCTGCTCGTCGCAGTTGTTGCCGGTCCCGCCACGGTCGACCACCAGGAAATCGCTCACCACGTCGAGGGCGAGTAGTGGGTGGTGCCAGACGCCCTTTGCGTAGTTCACGCCTTGCCGAGCCCGGGCGAGAAAGGCCCGCATGCGAGAAGGGTCAAGGTCGCCGGCCGGCGCGACGACCACGAGATAGTCGCGCTCCGAGAGCGGCACGAAGGCCTGGCTGCCGAGCGGGTGCCTCTCGAGCATGGTGATGGGAATGGGAAAGGCTCGCGCCTGGCCCCGGAACACGTTGATGAGGGCGCGGCCATCGCCGACATCGACACGGGCGAGGTCGTGATAGCGCTCGCACGTGCCGCCGTTGATGGGGTAGTGGTGCGCGCCGTCGAGCTCGATGACGTCGCCGAAGTCCGCAAAGGCGGACCGGGTGAGCGGCTCGACGGCGAGGTCGCTCACGCGAGCTTTCCGAAGAGACGCAGCCGCGAGACGCCGCCATCGGGAATGATGTTGAAGCGCACGTGCGTGATCGGGCCGTGCTTCTCTATTTCCTTGGCGAAGTAGAGCTGCTTGTCGGCCGCGAGCTTCTGTTCCGGCAACAGCGTCGGCCAGAACATGCTCTGGGTGAGGATCGACTGGTCGGTGCCGCCGGTGACGTGCGCCGCTTGGATGCTGCAGCGGTCGGGGAAGTTGCCCTTGTAGAAAGCGGTGTCGACCTCGATTTTTTCGACGATGCCCGCGTGACCCAACGCCAAGACGCACCAGTCGTTGCCAGGCTCACGACGACGTCTGGTCTCCCAGCCGTCACCCATGTTGATGCCGCGGCCCGGAAGCAGGAGCTGCTCGGGCATGTTGTAGTGCGCATCGTTCCAGCCGACCGCCCGACCGCCATTCTCGAGCGCCACGAGGTCGTAGACGGCGCTCTTGTCCTTGCCGGCCCAGTCCTTGTGGACCTCACCGTAGACGCGCAAACGCGCGACGCCACCGTCCGGGAAGATGTTGAGGCGAACGTGTGTCCAGATGCCGTCGGCGGTTACCGGCGCGTAGTTGTGCGAGGTGCCCTTCAAGGAAATGGCCGGCAGCACCTCGGTCCACACGGTGCTCGCGTCCGGCGTGCCGCTGGTGTTGCACGCCTCGAGCGACGCCGCCGGCGGATAGTTGCCGGTGAAGTGGCTGGTGTCGACGTCGACCCCGCGGATGCGCCCGGCGACGCCGAGCTTCACGACGCACCAGTCATGGCCGGCGACGCGCTTGCGGCGCGACTCCCAGCCGTCCATCCACTTGCCGTTGTCGTCGTATTTACCGGGGATGAACACCGCGGGCTCGTTCTGGAGCATGCGGTTCATCTCGGCGAAGAAGTCGTCGGTGCACGCGAGCGCCTTGGCGCCGAGGCGAGCCTGCGCGAGGTTCGTGAGGCGGGTGAAGCTGGGGAGGGTGGGGTCCAGTTGCATCGTGGTCCTAACGACTTTCGTCGACGAGGTCTTGGAGGCGAAAGGAAGCGATCTTGCCGATTTGAGCGAGGCACTCGCGCATCTCGACCTCGCGTGCGTGGTCGAGGCGACGCGCGAAGCTCTCGATGATGCTCTGGCGGTTATGGCCCTTCACCGCGAGGATGAAGGGAAAGCCGAACTTCGCGTTGTAGTCGCGGTTGAGCTGCTGCAGACGCGCCATCTCTTCGGGGCTGCATTCGGTGAGCCCGGCGCCGGCTTGCTCGCGATTCGAGTGCTCGGTGAGCTCTTTGCGCACCGCGGCTTTGCTCGCGAGCTCGGGGTGCGCACGAATCAAGCGTAGTTGCGCGTCGACCCCGGCCTCGTCGACCGCGTTGACCATGGCACCGTGCAGGTCGCCGAGCGTCGAGAAGGGCCTCTCCGCGAATGCAGACTTGGCGACCCACGGCGAGTGCTCGAAGATGCCGCCCAAAGCGGTGACGAACTCCGTTTCGGACATCGCGGACAGCTCGCGCAGACCGTAACGCTTCATGACGTGATCTATGACAAACAGATCACCTTGGAAGCAAATGGCAGCGTACGAACGGCCCAAGAGGAGCGCTAGGTCGTCGGATGTCGCGCCGCCCAGTGCCGCGCGATGTCGACACGCCGGCAGATCCATACGCGGTCATGCGCCTCGAGGTGGTCGAGGAAGCGCTGCAGTGCGCGAAAGCGGGCAGGGCGTCCGACGATGCGGCAGTGCAAGCCGATGCTGAGCATCTTCGGCGTCTCCTCGCCCTCGGCATAGAGCACGTCGAACGCATCACGCAGGTACGCGAAAAACTGGTCGCCCGAGTTGAAGCCCTGCGCCGTCGCGAAACGCATGTCGTTGGTGTCGAGCGTGTAGGGGACGACCAGGTGCTGCTTGCCGGCGACGTCGACCCAGTAGGGCAGGTCGTCGGCATACGAGTCGGAGTCGTAGAGAAAGCCGCCGTGCTCGACGACCAGCTTGCGCGTTTGCGGGCTATCGCGGCCGGTGTACCAGCCGGCCGGTGCCTCGCCCGTGATCCGTTTTAGCGTTGCGACGGCCTCTTGCAGGTGTTTGCGCTCGGTCGCTTCGTCCATGTTCTGGTAGCTAATCCAGCGCAGGCCGTGGCTCGCGATCTCGTGTTTGGCCTCGATGAAGGCGCGCACCACCTCGGGGTTGCGTTCCATGGCCATGGCGACGCCGAAGATGGTCAACGGCAACTTGCGGCGCTCGAACTCTGCGAGGATGCGCCAGACCCCGGCGCGGCTGCCGTATTCGTACATGCTCTCCATGCTCATGTGCCGCATGGGGAAGGCCTGGGCGCCGATGATCTCCGAGAGGAAGGTCTCCGAAGCCGGGTCACCGTGGAGGACGTTGTTCTCGCCGCCCTCTTCGTAATTGAGCACGAACTGCACTGCGACGCGGGCTTTCCCGGGCCAATCCGCGAAAGGAGGACGGCGGCCATAGCCGACGAGGTCGCGCGGGTACGTCATCACCTCTTCTATTGCAAACACCAGCGGCCTCACGCAAATACCCGAAGCTACGATGGGACGCTTGACCACACACGTGTTGGACACCGCGCACGGCAAGCCGGGCGCTGGTATCGAGGTGGAGCTCTACGCTGTCGAAGGTGGACGGCGTCTGCTCAAGAAGACACGCACCAACGCCGACGGACGTTGCGACGCGCCGTTGCTCGAAGGCGCCGAGATGGCCATCGGCCGCTACGAGCTCGTCTTCAACGCCGGCAACTACTTCGCGGCGCAGGGCGTTCAGGTCCCCGAGCCGCGCTTCGTCGACAAGGTGACGCTGGCGTTCGGCATCGCCGATCCGCAAGGCCACTATCACGTGCCGCTGCTCGTTTCGCCCTGGAGCTACACCACGTATCGCGGGAGCTGAGACATGGGTGCCTATCTCCTCGAATGGGCAGCGATGCTCACGCGCTGGCTGCACTTCATCGCCGGCGTGGCTTGGATTGGCGCCTCGTTCTACTTCATCTGGCTCGACAACAGCTTGCGAGCACCGGCCGACCCCGAGCTGCAGAAGAAGGGTGTCTCCGGCGAGCTCTGGGCAGTTCACGGCGGCGGCTTTTACAACCCGCAGAAGTACATGGTGGCGCCGGCGACGCTGCCCGCCGACCTGCACTGGTTCAAGTGGGAGGCCTACACCACCTGGATCAGCGGCTTCTTGCTGCTCACCTGGGTGTACTACTTCAACGCCAGCGCCTATCTCGTCGACGCGCGCGTCCTCGACATGTCGCCAACCACCGCTATTGCGGTCTCCATCGGCGTGCTCGTAGGTGGCTTCGCGATCTACGACGGGCTCTGCCGGCTGTTCGGTAAAGCGGACGGAGCGCTCGCGGTCTTCGGTTTCCTGTTGCTAGTCGCCGCGGCTTGGGGCTTGGGCAAAGTGTTCAGTCCACGCGCCGCCTACCTGCACGTCGGCGCGATGATCGGCACCATGATGGCAGCGAACGTGCTGATGGTGATCATCCCCGGGCAACGCAAGGTCGTCGAGGCGATGAAGCGCGGCGAGACGCCGAACCCCGAGTATGGCCGCCGCGGCAAGCAGCGCTCGGTGCACAACAACTACCTAACGCTGCCGGTGCTCTTCATCATGGTGAGCAATCACTTTCCGATGACCTTTCAGCACCCGAAAGCGTGGCTCGTGCTCTCGGTCATCATGCTCGCGGCCATTCTCATCCGGCACTTCTTCAACTTGAAGCACAAGGGCCAGGTCGAGTGGGGACTCCCCGCATTCGCCGCGGTGCTGTTCGTCGGACTCATCATCGCACTGGCCCCGAGCACTGACGCTGAAGCGGACGTCGGGCCACCGCCCAGCCTCGAGGAAGTGCACGCGGTCATCGGTCTGCGCTGTACGCGCTGCCACGCGACGAAGCCGAGCTTCCCAGGCCTCCTCGCGCCGCCGCAGGGCCTCATCTTCGAGGACGCGGCGGTCATCGAGGCAAACCACGAGCGTATCTACAAACAAGTCGTGGAGACGCAGGCGATGCCGCAGGGCAACGTCACCAAGATGACCGACGACGAACGCAAGCTCGTCGGTCGCTGGTGCCGCGCCATGAAGAATCGCAAGGACTAGTGCAGGCGGACGCCGCCGGTGCTCGGCTTCAAGCCATCACCGGGACGGGGCGCTTGCGGCATGAGCTGCTGCGCGGCGGCTCGGCCTGGCTCGTTCCCACTGACGTCGGCGGGTGTCGTGGCGGAGGGCGCCGCGAAATTCACCCAGCGTGGCAGGTTCGCCGCGAGGTTCGTCTCGGCCTCACCAGGCTGCATCCGGCGGTTACCGGAGTCGAAGACGCGACCGTGCTGGTTTTCGACCAGGTAGGCGTGCTCCGAGCTTAGGAGCTCGCCTTGGGGCGAGATGAAGTGCCGCCAGATGTCGACATAGTAGCGGCCGTCCTGAGCGTTGAGCTGCCAATCCTCGGCGATCACCTGGGTGTTGCCGCCGTGGAAGACGCCAGCGGAGTCGACGCCGCCGAACTGGCCAACGAAGAAGCGCTGATGGCTGCCGTCGCGCGAGCCTTCGATGTGCTCGAGGCCTTTGTACAGGCCTAACGGGCCGTAGTTGGTCAGTGAGCCGTGGCGGGCGATGTTGTCCTGAACGGTCTGCCAGCCTGCGGGAGCGGCGGCGGGAGCGTCGGTGCTGGACAAGGCGTTGATGCGCGAAATGGGGCTGGTCATGGCGGTCCTCCGGGAAGAGGCTGCCCTTATCGACCGTCAGCCGCCGAAGGTTGCTGGGAGAAGAAGCCCAAATCCCGCGCCAGCTGGATCTCTGCGGCGGCGAGGTCTTTGGTGACGCGTTTGCCCAGCTGAGCGCGCTCGCGCGCCGTCAGGAAGGCACCGTCGACCGAATTCTGGATGAGCTGCTCGACGTCGCCGAGCGTGAGCTTGTCGAAGATGGTGAGGAGCTTTTCGAACTCTTTGCTCAAGGTGATGCCGGAGATAGCCGGGTTATCGGTGCAGAGCGCGACCAGCACTCCGAGCTGCAGCAAGGTGTAGATGGGATGGTCACCGAAGCTCGCGATGGCTCCGACTTGGGCGTTGGCGGTCGGGCAGCATTCGAGAACGATGCGGAGCCTCTTCGCCAGCGCCACGACCTCGGGGTTCTCGAGGATGCGCGACGCATGGCCGCCCCGCTGGACCTCGAGGTCGACGATGGCGGATTCGATGCTCTCCGCTCCAGCGGACTCGCCGGCGTGGCACGTTGCGCAGAGCCCGTCGAGCTGCGCACCGGCAAAAATCTCGGCGTACGGGCCCGGGGGGAACTCGGTTTCGCTGGCGCTCGCGAGGTCGATGGCGACGACGCCGAAGTCTTTGTACTTCGCGGCGAGCTTGGCGACGATGGCGCCTTGGTCGACTCCGTTTTGACGGGCGATGATGATGACGAGACGCGCGGTCGTGCCGGAAGCGTCGACGCCTCTACGGACGCCGGCGCAAACCGCTTTGACGACCTCTTCCATGTCGAGACCGTGGGCCGCTGCCATGTATTGCGGCGCGAAGCGGATTTCGACGTGCGCCAAGTTGTCCTTCGCCGCGTCCTCGACCGTGGAGGCCGCCAGCTGTTCGATGACTTTGGGGTTCTTGAGCACTTGGCCGATGACGTCGAACTTGCTCAAGTACACCGGCAGCGTCGGGCGGTCGGCGTTGGTGATTTGGACGTGCGGGCGCAGACCCTCGAGGTCGTTTGCCGGCAACAAGGCGCCAAGCGCTGTGGCGACCTCGAGCAGCCGTTCGAGAGGAATCGAGCCGTTCAGATGGCGATGCAGGTCGATCTTGGGCATGCGCTCGGTGAAGGCACGCAGTGCCTCCGGCGGCAGCTTGGAGAGGGGGGTGAGCCGCAGCTCGGCGAGCCCGCGATCGACCGCGTCCATGACGCCTTTGCCGCGGATGCCGAGGGCCTTCGGGAGAGCGGCCGCAACCGCGTCGGAAAGCCAAGGTTTTCCACGGTTCTGAGCGACTCCGACCCGTTCCGAGCTTCGCTTTCGACGCGCCGTCGAGGGCGGGGGCGCCGCCGCGCGGGGGGGCACCGTCGCGATGGACTTCGCCCTTATCGTCGCTCGCGATGTCACATCCCCAATATCGGCAGGTGAGTCGCCGCGTTGCGCGATTCACGTGTTATGGATGACGCGATGCATGAGCCGCGAGCGGCTGGTGAGACCCCGATTGCCTGGCTCCCCGAGATCGAGGCCGCCCTGGTGTGCGTCGCCGAGGTGCTGGTCGTCCTCGTGCTGCTGCGCCAGCAAACGCTCGACCTCACCGGCATCTCGCTCAGCTGGTGGGCGCTGGTCGCCCCGGCGCTGCTCGCCTCGGTGCTGGCGTCGCTGTCGGCGCGCTTTTCGGGCACCACGGCGCTGCCGTTCGGGCCCAACGCGGTGTTCGTTTTAGCGTTCGCACGCGGGCTCGGCCCGGCGAGCCTCGGCATGTGCTCGGCGAGCGGCGGCAACGATTGTGGCCGCGAGCTCGCTGGCTTGTTCGCGGCGGCGCTCATCGTCTACGCGGCGATGGTCGCGGGTCTCACCCTGCTCATCCTGCGTTTGCGCCTCGAGCGTTTCCGGCGCGTGTTGCTCATGCCGCTCGCGGCCATCTGCTGGACCTACCTGGTGTTCGCGCCGGCGTTGAAGGTCGCGGCCGAGAGCGTCGCGATCATCGTGCCGACCATCGCGCTCCTGGTGTTGCTGCTCGCTGGCGCACGCAAGCTCGTGCCGTGGGTCGTCGCCGGAGCGCTTTGGTTCGTCATCGCCTGGGTCACCAACGACTTTCCGCAGGCCACCGCCGCCCACGCGGCTGCCGCGGTGCCGGGCTTTGCGGGAGCGACCGTGTGGTCGTGGCTCATGCGCTGGACGTTTTGGATGGACGCCTTGCCACTGGTCGCGCCTATCGCCATCGCCAACGCCTTCGGCATCATCGAGAACCTCGCGGCCACCCGGGAGGTCGGCGACGACGCATCGCCGGGGCACACGCTCGGGATCGTGACCATCGGCACGCTCACCGGCGTCGCCCTCGGCGCGACGGCTCCGACCACCGTCTACGTCGGCCACACCGCTTTTCGCCGCCGCGGGGCGCGCTGGGCCTACGGGCTCTGCATGGTCCCGCCGCTCTGTGCCATGGGCATGTACGGGCACAAGGTCGCGGACCTCTTGCCGGCCTCCATCTTCTTCGGCGCCACGGCTTATGTCGGCGTCACCGTGGGCATGCTCCCGCGACGTTACCTGGAGAGCGCGGCCGATATCGGGCGCGCGCTGCTGGTTGCGATACCCGTGCTCACCGCGGCTTTCGTTCCCGCAGTGCATCCGGTGATTGCTTGGGTTGCCCGCGGTGGCGGACTCACCGCCGTTGGCTGGGCCTTCATGGCCTTCGGCGAGCGTGGGAGTCTTGCTCGCGAAGGTGCTGCCTGGGCCATGGCGTTGGCGAGCCTGCTCGGGATCGTGCATGCCCAGCCATTGACCTTGGCGAGCTACGTTACCGCCGCGGCTTACGTCGCGCTGGCGGTCGGTCTGCGGCTCATTCGGCGATGATGCGCGGATAGGTCGGGCGCCACATGGCGAGGTCGAGCTCACGATCGAGCTCCTCCTCGGACATGCCGCGTCCCAGGCCGGAGCGCGCTGCTTCGAGGGCCACGGCCCGCGCCACGGCCCGCGCGACGTCACGCAAGCGAGTCAGGCGCGGCAAGAGCGCTCCGCGCGCGAAGTCGGTGCTGTCGACCATGTCCGCTACGGCGGTCGCGGCAACGCTGAACATGGCGTCGCTCACTTCGCGGGCTTCGGCGACCATCGCACCCAGGCCGACGCCCGGGAAGATGTAGACGTTGTTCGCTTGAGCGGTCTCGATGCGATGGCCATCGTGGACGACGGGCGCGAAGGGGCTGCCAGTCGCGACCAGGGCGCGGCCGTTGCTCCAGCTGATGAGGTCGGCGACCGTCGCCTCGCTCTTGCTGGTCGGATTCGACAACGGGAAAATCGCCGGCCGCTTCACGTGTTTGGCCATCGTGCGCACGACCTCGGCGTCGAACGCTCCCGGTTGACCCGTCGTGCCGATGAGCACGGTCGGCTTCATCGCCGCGACGACCTCGGCGAGACCAATGGCCTTGCTGGGATCGAGCTTGAACGTCGCGGCGAGGTCGTGGGACCAGGCGAAGGCCTGCTTGTGCGCGTCGCGGTGGGGGTCGTCACCGACCAGGAGACCGCGGCTATCGAGCACGGCGATCGCCGACTTGATGTGCGCCTCGCTCTTGCCGGCACGGCGCAAGGCATCGGCGAGGAGCTGGGCAATTCCCACGCCCGCGGCACCGGCGCCCATGATTACCACGCGCTGCTCGGTGAGAGCCGTGTTGCTCGCGCGGCCGGCGGCGATGACAGCGGCGAGCCCGACCGCGGCCGTGCCCTGAATGTCGTCGTTGAATGAAGCGAGGCGATGACGATAGCGCTCGTGCAATGCGATTGCGTTGTTCTTCTTGAAGTCCTCCCACTGGAGCAGGGCGCGCGGGAAGCAGTGGGTGACCGCGGTGACGAACTCCTCGACCAGCGAATCGTATTCGGCGCCGCGGAGGCGTGGTGCGCGATGGCCGACATACAGCGGATCGGCTAGCAGCTCGGCGTTGTCGGTGCCGACGTCGAGGCTCACCGGCAAAACTTGCGATGGATGAATACCGGCGCAGGCGACGTACAGGGCCAGCTTGCCGATGGGGATCCCCATGCCGCCGGCACCTTGATCCCCGAGGCCGAGGATGCGCTCGTTGTCGGTGACGACGATGAGCCGGGTGTCACCGTTCGAGGCGTTGGTGAGCACTTGGGCGATGCGGCCGCGGTGTCCGGGAGTTATCCAGAGGCCGCGTGCGCGTCGGAAGATATGGCTGAAGCGGCGGCAGGCCTCCCCGACCGTCGGTGTGTAGACGATGGGCATGAGCTCTTCGACGTGGTCGAGCAGCACGCGATAGAAGAGCACCTCGTTGCGCTCCTGCAACGCGCCCATGCCGATGTAGCGCTCGAGGGCGTCGGTCTTGCGGGCGATGTTGTGGTAGGCGCGGTCGGCCTGCTGCTCGATGGTCGAGACCACCGGGGGCAAGATGCCGTCGAGACCCAGCTGCTCGCGCTCGGCGCCGGTGAAAGCGGTGCTCTTGTTGACGAGCGGTGCATTCAAGAGCTCGTGTCTGCGAACGCGGACGCGCACGGTCCACTCGCCACGGTCATCACGTTCGAATTTGTAGCTTTCCACAGCTCAAGGCTCCGCGCTCGACGAGGCAGCTTTCCAGGGGAAAGCGCCTAAAGCACGAAGAGCACTATTCGGCCAAGGGGTGCCGCGTCGCTACGTTGCGACCTTCGCCAAGGCTGCGCGGATCTCGTCATAGGGATACTCGCGTATCGCGGCGAGCTCGGGATCCTTGTCGACGACCTCGAACAGCTTGGTGAGCGGACCGACGGCGTTCGTCTCGATCGGCCGGTGCTCCACGCGCTGGACGATGATTTCCGCCGCCTTCAGGCGGACCTCGGGATTCGCCGCATCGAGGAGCCGCGCTAGCGTCGAAAGGCCCATGGCATCGCCGAAGGCCCGCGCCACGTCATAAACGTCCGATGGCTCGAACGCCTGGGCGGTGAGGAGATGGTCGAGGCCATCCTGAGCGATCTCTCGAGCCGGGTGTTTTAGCACCTGCCTGATACGCATGCGGCACCAGAGATCGGTCGCCGGACCGGCGAGCACGGCGCGTAGCGCCTCCGCGACTTCCGGATCTGGGGTGATGCCCTCGGCCCGTTGGATCTCGAGGATCGCGCTGCGGCGGTGGTCGCTACCGCGCAAGCCGTCGAGCACCAGCGCTCGATGCTCCCCATGCGGGAGCAGCGACAGCAATGCGTCGTAGGCGATTGCGGCCGAGCGCTCATCAGTGGCGACGAGCTCCTCTCGCAAAAAGGGAACCACGACTTCGCGCGCTTCGGCGCTCATGCCGGCACGCGCGGCGTCTCGCAACGGCTCGACCATGGCACAGGAGTGCTCGCCTGCTCGAGCGATGCGCACGAGCTCGAGCGCCGCAGCGGTGGGCGGCGGGCCGACGACGTTCATGATGCGCCACCAGAAGTCATCGTCGCGCTTCGCCAGCACCGTGGGCAAGTGCTCCCAGGCGGTTGGTCCCATGCAGTTGAGCACGTCCGCTAGAGCGTTTTTGTCGGTGATCACGTCGAGGAAGCGAGAGGAGAGGCCGTCCATGGCCGCAATGATGCGCACGGCGGCGCCCTCGCGGTCGTGCGCGCGGTCGGTGACATAAGCCTCGCGGATGACCTCGACGGCATTCGGAATACCCACGAGGCGATCGCCGCCGATGCCCGCGAGCGCTTCCAGAATGGCGCCGCGACTTTTCCCTGCCTCGTCACCCGCGATACCGCGGCGTGCTTCGAGTGCCCGCCAAAGCGGATCGACGGCTGCCACCGCGACCCGGCCGAGCTTGTTCAAGCTACCGCAGGCGGCGCGGAGGTCTTGCGCATTCTCGATGTCGTGCACCAACGCGGGGACGGCGGCGGCGCCGAAGGTCTCGACGGCGCGTGCTACCCGCCAACGACTCACGCCGTGACCTGCAACCGCGAGGATATCGGCCACGAGCTCGGGGTTGTGGGGCGCCTGGGCTTCGATGGCTTTGAGCCCTTCCGAGACGTTACGGGCGAGAAGCTCGCGCAACGCGACGACGTCACCCGGTTGGGTTTCCAGGGCTCCGATCTTCGCCGCGGCGTGCAACGCGGCCGTGTCGTCGACGAGCACGCCCGCGACCGTGGCGACCTGACGGTGCAGAGGCTGGTTTCGGCAGAGGCTTGCGACCGAGGATTCATCGGCCTTTCGGAAGAGGTCGACCACCTCGCTCAGACGTATGGTCTCACCACTGTAATATTTGAGTCGGTTGACGATGTGATCGACTCCGCTTCGGAGACCGAGCTCGGCAACGAGGCCGCTGAGGCGGGCCTGCATGACGTTGGGTTCGGCGAGCGTCACCAGCGGCGCGAGCAGCCGCTCGGTGGTATCCGCGGCGTCGAAGGTCGCGAGCTGCGACGGGTGCACACCCATGGCGCCGGCACTTGTGCTGCTGCCAGTCGAGCCCAGGCGCTCGACGCCAGGCTTCAAGGGAGCGATGGCGGACGCGCCAGGCGTCTGCAGGGCAGCGCGGGGAGCCGCTTGCACCGTCGGCACGCTCGCGTCGGCGGGGCGGACATCCGCGATGGAGCTGGAGATCTTACCGGGTGAGTTGGTCATCGCCTTCTTCGTTCGACAAATTCGACCATTTGCGGCCGTCGTGTCCTCCAGTATCGGCGCGCGCGCAGGAACGGACACTGCGGCAGCGTGACCGGCCGGCACTCGTGGACATGGGCGCGATGTTACGGGCGTTAGCCGCGCGGGACGTAGAGGTAGAGGCCATCGCCAGGCTCGACCTTGGCGTCACTCCACTTGGTGTTGACGAAGATGTTCATGGCGCCAGGGAAACCTTCGACGAATCCCATGACGTTGGCTGGCTCATTGTCGAGAGTTCCGACCACGTCGCCTAGCGCATCGAGCTTGGGGCGCACGTCGCGCTTGAACTCGGCGTCGGTGTACTTGGTGCCGTTGGGGTGCTTCGCGAACGGCTTCAAGAAGAGAAAGTACTTCGATGCGTCTGGTGAGAAGCCATCGCGGGCGAGCGCCTGCAAAGTCCCTTCGCCCTGGTCCGGCGCGACGCGCCCTGTGAGGAAGACGACACGTGCGCCGGCATCGGCGAGCTTGCGTGCGAGCTCGGCGATCTCCGCGATCAGCGGGTCCATTGCGGTGTGCGGATTGTCGAGAAACTTCGACAAGAAAAAGGGCAGCAGCACCTTCATGACCGCGTCGGTCTCCTCGGCGGAGATGCCAGCGGCGCGCACCGTGTCGGCAGCCGAGTAGCGCACCTGATCTTTGCGCAGCCCGACGAGGGCCGCCTTCACCTTCGGAAAAGCGTCGGCGTCTTTGGTCGCGGCCCACTCTCGCATGACCGCCACCATACGCGGGTCGTTGTCGTAGAGTGTGTAGTCGAGGTCGAAGATGACGACAGGCTGTTTGCCTTGGCGGACATGCTCGCGAACCGTGGCCAGGAGCTTGGTGGCGACTTCGGCGCTGGCCAGGGGGACGAAGCGCGTCGCCGCGATCCAGGCGGCACCACCCACCGGCTCTCGCGATGGCGTCGCCGACGGTGCTACGGCCTTGCCGGCCGCGCGGTCGATGGTGTCGCGGACCGGATGCCTGGGCATGGTCTGCTGGACGGCCGGTGCCCGGGGAAGGGGACGACGGGCGATGGGACGGACGAGGCAAGGCTTTGGGCAGCTCCGGACGACCTGTGGGGATCGATGGGTCCGCATGTGCACGCGCCTCCTACCGATGTATCGGCGGGCTCGCGCGATGGGTGCGCACGTGCCTCAGCCGTCGAACGTGACGTTGCAGCCGATGACGAATTTCTGCGCCCAGACCGTGTAGTCGCCGCGCGCAGAGGGCAGCGCGAAGCCTGACAACGTGTCCGCGCGTTGATTGAAAATCGAGGACTCGACGTGCACCGGCACGCCGAGCACCGCGCCGTAGGTGGCTTCCAAGGTCACACTCTGGGTGAGTGGGATGCGAGCGCCGAAGTTGGCTTCCATGAGCGTGAAGTCGACGTTCAGCGGGCTGACTGCTTCGCGAGGGGTGTTGCGCGGCGTCACGTCGAAGCGCGTCGCAAGCTCGAGGCCCGAGTCGAGCTTGTAGCTGCCGCGGAGGCCCACGGTGTACTCGTTGCGCGACTCGCGCACCGAGACCTGGTCACCCTTGAGCAGCGCGCTGTCGGAGGTGATGACCCTGCCGAGGATGAGACGCTGGCGGCTCTTTCCCTGGATCTGAGCGAGGAGCGCAAAGGTCAGGCGGCCGCTGCTGAGCTGCGCCTCCGCGTTCAACGCCCACGGGATCGGATAGGTGAGTCCGAAGCTCGCGGTGGGGTTTGCGATCTGCACCGGCACCGCGTCCGCGAGCGACGGCGGTGCCTTGAGCGCGAGCGCGCCCCCGAGTCGTGGCGTCTGCGGCAGAAAACCGCTGACCGCGATGGCGATGTTGTCGGTCGGCTGCACGTAGATGCTCGCAAGAACCAGCGTCGACCAGCCGTGCAGGTCGAGCTCGAGGCTGCCTTCGAGCTGCGGATCTTCGAAGGGGAAAAGCTGGGCGCCGGAGGGCAAGGCACGGTTCGCGTAGGCGCCGAAGTCGTACGACGCTTGCTGATCGAGCGACACGAACATCGGTCCGCCACCGAGCGCGACTGCGACCTGGGGATTCACGGTCCACACCGCGCCGACGGGGGCCGCGTAGGCAAACGCCGTGCTGTCGGTCACGTGATAACGCGTCGGACCATCTGTCCGCCATCGTGTACCCGCGGTCGTAGGGCTGAACGCGCCTGCGAATACGCGTAGCTCGGGCCACGGGGTGCTCACGACGGCGGTGAGGGCGCCCACCGGCGAGATGATTCCGAAGCTCTCGTGGGGATACAGCGGCTCGACGCTCGCGTCTTCGGGCTCGCGCTGGTAGCCGACGTGGATGTAGCTGGCGCGCGCTTCGATGAAGACGGCGTGCGGCGCTTTCAGCATGCCGAGCACCGCCGGGCCCCAATAGAGCGTCGAGCCGTTCGCCTGCGTCGGACCCGCGAAGACACCGCCGGCTGGAGATGCGACGAGGAGTGCCGCGAGAGCGGTGACTAGCACGTCGGCCTTTGGCGTCCGCGCAGGAGGATGCCCGCGATAGCGAGCACCAAGAGCAGCGGCGCGTTTCCTGTGGCGTTGCAGCCCATGCCCGGGTCGTCGACCACGGCATAGCTCTGCGACGACGTCGCGACGTTTCCGGCTTGGTCGGTGGCGGTGAGGCGGACGCGGATGGTGCTGAGGTCCGGGAGACCATCGAGCTTCAGCGTCTCGGTCGATTTGATCCTGCCACTCGCGAGCTGCCGATCGTCTTTGGCGCGACGGCCGACGGCCTCGACGACGTAGTCGATGGTGATGTCCTCGGGCTTGCTCATGTCGTCGTCGGCGTCGATGCGCAGGGGCGTCCCGCCCGCGGGGATGATGCCGTGCGGGCCATCGCGAACGATGACGACCGGGGGTGTGGTGTCGATGTCGAGGGTGATGATCTCCGGTGACGCGTCGAGATTGCCCGAGAGATCTTGCGCGTAGATCTTCAGCTCGTGGCGGCCACCCGTAAGTCCGCTCAAGCTGATGCTGGTGCCCACATGCACGTCGGTCTGGGGCACACCGTCGATGTCGACGACGTGGCGGATGAAACCCGCGGGAGTCTTGTCGTCGTCCGAGTCGGCGATGATCTCGACTTCGGCGCCACAAGGGCACTTCGGCGCTTCCGCGAGACCGGTGCGCGGTGGGCTGCCGTCGGGCCCAGCGCTGAACAGTGAGAACGACGCGACGATGCCAGCGCTACTCGTGCGGACCTCGTCGATGGCGACGGCGAGTGGCGTCGAGGTGAAGACGTTCGCGGCGACCGGCACCTCGCGCAACGAACCGAGGAATCTCGGCATCACCGCGGCTTCGACGAAGCCCGCCATCGTGGAGCGTGAGAGGTTGAGATCGGCCCGGCCGATCTGCACCGAGAGTGCGCCCATCCCCAAGCTCTTCGGCGAAACCACGATGCGGCGCTTGGCGTCGCGCACCGCCACGTCCGCTCCGACGAACACGCCGGTATCGAAGCTCGCCGAATACTGCTGGTTGGACGGCATGCGAATGGCGACTTCGCCGTGCAGCTCCTCGAGCTGGAGCGCGACACCACCGCCGTCGTCACCGGTGACGAAACGCGGAGGGTGCTTGGCGATCACGAGAGCGTCGATGCGCGATCCGGGAAGGGTGCCGTCGAGGACATCGCCGATGCCGACATCGGTGGTGCGGGTGTCGAAGCACAGCCAGCCTGCTTCCCACGCCGAATCCATGACCCGCTGCACGAAGTGATCGGTGACCGCGATCGCGGTCTGTCCTGCGGGTAGGCCGATGGGGCCGCCCGAAGGTCGCGGGCGTGGCTCGAGCGTGCTCGCATCGACACAGGCGCTGCGGCTGGCGGGCTGAACGTCGAGGTCGAAGTCGAGGAGTAGCGCGTCCTCGTCGACGGTGATGAGACGAGGCTGGGCCTTGAACTGCAGGCGAGCCACGGACACTTCACGGTCGACCAGCCCGGTGGTTGCGTCGGCGATGCGCTGGTTGAGGAGCTCGGGCAGACCGGCGACGAGATCGTTGCGGACGTAGTCGACGAGCGCGTCACGCACCGTGTCGTGCACCGCGGAGAGGATGGAGCCGTAGAGACCGCAGGTGGCGAGATCGAGCGTGACCGCTTGGTTGTCCATCGACAAGACCAACGAGTCGACCACGATCTCGGGCTCGCAGTCGTCGACCCCGATCGAGGCCCGCGCGTTCACCTCGAAATGATCGATGTCGAGCGCGACGTTGCACGCGGTGTTGGGGAGCGCGCACACGGTCAGCTGCAGGAACGCCGAGACGTTCACCGAGCCCGCGACCTTCAGGTCGATCGCACCGGGCTGGAGGTCGACCTGCACTTGGTCGAGGGAGGCGCGCACTTCAGCACCGCTCGCGTGAATGGCGACGTCGTCGAACCAACCGCCGCACTCGAAGACGGTGCGATCGATCTCGGGCAGGGCAACGGCTTCCGGGAGCATCGTGTCGGCCGCGCGCAATGCGGTGTCGATGGATTCCTGCGTGATCTGCGCCCGAACCGCCGACGGAGCATAGCTCGCGTCGCAGGTGGCGAAGGCCAACCGCGGGAGCAAAACGAGCAGGCTGAACAAGAACAGACGCATCACGGTGTGGTTGTCCCTGAACGGGCTTATCGACCGTTCCGGACCATTTGATGTGTCCCCCGGCATGCCATCGGGTGCCGGGGGTGGGGCCGCGAAACCCAGGCGATCGCGTCAGCGCATGTCGCTGAGGATGCTGCCGAGGAGCTCGTGGCTCGACTTGAGGACGCGCAGGGCTTCGCGCATGGCGTTCTGCCACTCGTCGTCGCGGAGGCGACCTTTGAGGAGGTCGGCGATGCAGCGGCCGGCCACCGAGACCGATTGAGCGATCTCCTCGACGTCGCTGACCGTGAGCAGCGGCGGGGGCGGGGGAGTGCCTTTCTCGCGCTCGACCGCTTCGCGCTCGGCTCGTTCGGCGCGCTCGGCTCGCTCCTTGAGCTCGCGTTCGCGCTGGGCACGCAATCGCGCGGCCTCCTGCTCGCGGCGCGCGTGCTCCTCGACGACCGCGCGCTCACGGCGGGCGTGCTCTTCGGCCGTTTCTTTCGCAAGACGGGCGTGCTCTTCCACCGTTTCACGTTCGCGTTGCGCGGCCCATTCGCGAGCTTCTGCCTCGCGCCGCACCGCATCGTCACGCGCTTCTTGCTCGCGCTTGGCCGCTTCTTGCAGCGCTTCCTGCTCGCGCCGGACTTGCTCGCGCAGCGTCTCTTGCACGCGGTTGTGATACGCCTCGACCTCCTGCTTCTTCGCCAGCAAGAAGGCGTTGAGCTTGTTGACACTGGCCTCGGCTGCCTCGCGCTGCTCCTTCTCGCGCAGCGCTTCCTGACGGGCTTCGACGATCTCGGCTTCTCTGGCGGTCCAGGCGTCGCGGACGCTCTGCATGCGCTCCTCGAGGCCCCGTACCTTCTTGCGCAGGATCGCGATCTTTTCCTCGCTGGTCGCGCGGCCGAGCTGGTCTTCGCCCTCGACGCGGACGGTCTCGAAGAGCTTGTTGGGGGCTACGGCCTCGGGGCGCTGCACCTTGGGGCGCGGCGGCGGCACCGCGTCCACTCGAGCGGACACGGACGCGGAGGCGGACGCAGACGCCTGCTGAACCTCATTGAGGAGGTCCAGGACGCTCTCGAGCTCCATGGTGGCTGTCCGGTCACGCGGCATATGGAACGAATGTACCGGCCTCGACGCGCGAGACCAAGCACATCTCAGGTGTTAGCGGCCTTCTCACCGTTGCGCGCCCGGAGGTTGAGGAGCTCGACCCCCAGGGCAAAGGCGATGGCGAAGTAGATGTAACCGCGGTTGATGTGCTGGCCCAGGGCCTCGGCGACCAGCATCACGCCGATGAGCAGGAGGAAGGCGAGGGCGAGGATCTTCATGCTCGGGTGGCGGTCCACGAAGCGCGAGACCGCGCCGGAAAATGCCACCATGACGATCACAGCGATCACCACCGCGGTCATCATGACCTCGATGCGCTGGGCCATGCCGACGGCCGTGATGACGGAGTCGAGCGAGAAGACCAGATCGAGGGCGAGGATCTGAATGATGACGCTCGCGAAGGTGCCGGCGCGAGGCTTGGGATCCTCGCGCTGCGTTTCGGTGCGCGCGAAGATTTCGTGCGTCGACTTGGCGAGCAAGAAGATGCCGCCGCCCGCGAGGATGAAGTCGCGACCGGAAAACGCGTGGCCGAAGATCTCGGGCGTGAGCGGTTTGGTCAGCGCCATCATCGCGTTGATCGCTCCGAGCAGCGCCAGCCTGCCAACCAGCGCCGCGCCGAGACCGATGAAGCGCGCTCGCTTTTGCTGGGCCTCGGGTAATCGGCCAACGAGGATCGCCACGAAGACGACGTTGTCGATTCCGAGGACGATCTCGAGGGCAGTGAGGGCCGCGAGGCTGGCCCACGTCTGAGGGTCGGTGAGGAGCTCTTGCACGCCGGCTAATCTGTGTCGCGATGGCCGCCGCGGCTAGCCGACGCGCGCTTCGACACGCTGCGCGTGCTCGATGGTGGTGCCGCCGACCAACATGTGCGTGACCTTGCCCGACGCATCACGCAGGAAAAAGAACTCTTCGTCGTTATCGCCACTGCGGTTGTCGCCACTGCCGACGAAGGTGTCCTTCTTGCCGGGCACCGGAGTGAGCATCGCACCGGGTTGGAGCGTGAGGTCGCCGTTGGCATTGGTCCCGAGGCTACGCTTGGTGCCGGCGCCACGCTGATAGGTGCCGAGGAGCTCCGCCCAGGCCGGGTCGCGCGGGGGGGCGCCCTTGGGTGCCGAGCGCGCGACGTCGGTGAGCTCGTGGAGGATGATGTCGACGGCGCGGTTCTGTTGCAGGCTCCAGTCGTTGGTGAGAGCAACGACACCGAATGATCCGTCGGTGGTCATGCGCATGACGCTCGCGAAGCCCATGCCGCTGCCGGTGTGACCGAAGGCGCGGGTGCCGAACTTCAGCGCCAGAGTCAGGAGGCCGTAGCCGTACTGCGAATCCTGGGTCTCGTCGAACGCCGACGTCTTGCGCATGGTGGCGACGCTCTCGGGCGACAGGACGCCTGCGGTGCTCGCGGGATCACGGAGGAAGGCGAGCCATCGAGAAACGTCGCTAGCCGTGGACTTGCAGCCCGAGGCGGACCCCATGGCATTCGGTGTCCGCAATAGCGGCACCACGGCGCGCTCCGTCTTGTCGCCGTTGACGAAGGGGGGCTCGTAGCCGATGGCGCAGCGCTTGAGTTTGGTGTCGTCGAGCGTGAAGCCGGTGTCGTGCATGCCGAGCGGCTTGAAGATGTGACGCGCGACGTAGCTCTCGTACGACTCACCCGAGACGCGCTCGATGATCTGGCCGAGCAACATGAAGGTCAGGTTCGAATACTTCACGGTCTTGTCGGGATTCGGCAACACGCGTGCTTTGGGAAGCTGCTCGGCGACTTCGTCCCAGGTCGGCCAGGTGCCGCGCTCCCAGAATTGACCGGGCTGCCAATAGGCGAGGGTGGCATCGCGGCTGAGGCGGCTGGTGTGCGTGAGGAGCTGATGCACGGTGATGCTGGCGACGAGCTCGGGCTTACCGCGCACGCGCGCGAACTCGGGCACCACGTCGATGACCTTGGTGTCGAGCGAGAGCTTCCCGCGCTCGACCAGCTGCATGATCGACGCGGCGGTGAGCGATTTGCTCATCGAATTGATGCTGTAGAGGGTGTCGACCGAGGTCAGCTCGCCGGTCTCGAGATTCTTGAAGCCGAGCGCACCGCTATGGACGAGTCGGCCCTCGAACAGGACGGCGTATTGCACGCTCGGGGGAGCACCCGCCTTACCGAGCCAAGCTTCGAGCTTGGCTTCGGCGTTGCGCATGGCTTCGCGCACGGTGGGCCGGACCAAGGGGGGACGCGGGTCCTTGATGACGCGGATCTCGGGCGCGCTGGCTGGTGTGTCTTGGTTGCGCGCGGCTGGACCGGTGACCGGGCTTGCAACTGCCGGTGCGACGAACGGGGTTCTCTTGATTTCCATGAGGCCGCCGTTATCGGCGCGCCGCCTCGAACGGTGTGTGACGCTCCGGCGGCTCAGGTCGTGTCTGGGATTCCGAGCAGCCCGAGCAGCGTAAGTCCGGCCGCGGCCGACAGATAGTAGCCGACGAAGGCGAGCCCGAAGTGGCCAGCGAGCCAGGTTGCGATGTACGGGGCCAGCGAGGCGCCGAAGATGCCCGCGAGGTTGAAGGTGAGCGAGCTCCCGGTATAGCGGACGGCGGGCGGGAAGAGCTCGGACAGGACAGTGCCGAGCGGGCCGTACGTCATGCCCATGAGGGCGAGGCCGACGATCATCGTGAACAGGGCTCCGACCACGCCCGCCTGGAAGAGCGCTGCGAAGAACAGTCCGAACACCGCGATGGCGATGGACGAGCCGACCAAGACACGCTTGCGCCCGCGCTCCGCGAAGTACGCCGAGATCGGAATAGTCATGGCGAAGAAGACCATCCCGGTGAGCTGCATCACCAGGAACGACTCGCGCGAGTGGCCGAGGACCGTCGTGCCGTACGACAAGCAGAACACGGTCATCAGGTAGAAGATGACGAAGGTCGCAAGGGAGGCGAGGGTGCCGAGTGCGATGAGGCGCGGATGGTCGCGCAGCACCGCGAGGAACGGCACCTGCACACGCTCGCCGCGCTCCAGGGTCTCGCGAAACACCGGCGTCTCGGCGATGGTGAGGCGCACGTAGAGCCCGACCAACACGAGCACGCAGCTCGCGACGAACGGAATGCGCCAACCGAAGGCGAAGAACTGCTCGTCGCTCAGCAGGCGCGACAGCAGCAGGAATGATCCGCCTGAGAGAGCAAAACCGATGGGCGCACCGAGCTGCGGAAACATGCCGTACCAGGCGCGCTTGCCGGGCGGGGCGTTCTCGACCGCTAGTAGCACCGCGCCGCCCCATTCGCCGCCCAAGCCGAGGCCCTGGCCGAACCGGCAGAGGGCGAGGAGTAGAGGCGCGGCGATGCCGATGGACGTGTAGGGCGGCAGGAGACCGATGACGACCGTGGAGGTCCCCATGGTGAGCAGGGCCGCGACCAGCGTCGCCTTGCGGCCGACGCGATCCCCGAAGTGGCCGAAGAGCGCGGAGCCGAGAGGCCGGGCGAAGAACGCTATAGCGAACGTCGCGAGCGAGGCCAGAGTCGCGGTCGCCGGGTCGGAGCCGGGAAAGAACAGCGTCGGAAACACCAGCACCGCGGCGGTCGCGTAGATGTAGAAATCGAAGAACTCGATGGTGGTGCCGGCGAGGCTAGCGAAGAGCACCTGACCGGGACTGTTCGACGCGGGTTGGGCCACGTCTGCATCTTTACAAGGGCAACCGCGAGCAAAGCGACCCCGATGGTCTGTTTCCATGCTCTCGGCGAAGCGTGCCTTGCAGCAGCGCGAGAGTTACACCCGCGACGTGGTCTAGCAGCTCGCCGAGAAGGTTCCTGGTCGCTGCGTTAGAGACGCGGCTGCGGGTTCGCGACGCCCAGGGTGAGGGCCGGCTTGAGCTGAATCGTGTCGATGCGATCGCGGAAGCCAGTCTCGGTGGCGGCGGAAGCGAGCGGCTTGGAGGCCTTTCACGCTGGCCTGGAAATCGCTGATGGCGTCGCGGTAGGCGGCACGCTCGGCCGGCTTGAGCTGCGCCAATGTCGCGCATGCGCGCCGCCATGCTGCGCAGCTCTTGCGGCGAGAAGTACCAGCAAGCCTCGAGCAACCGCGGCTGCCGACCCGACTGGGACGCGGGAGCCCGGGCGCTTTCGCCGCTCGACCAGCTGCCGCCGAGCTGGATCTGAGGACGACCGTAGAGTCGTTGCGGTCGCCTATGGGCTCGGCGGGTGCCGTGTCGAGCAGCGCCCTGTGCGTGAGCGCACACTACGATGCCGGTCGTGTCGCGAACGAGGCGTCGACCGCTTTAGCGGTCGGGGAGCGCGCCACCAACGGCCGGGGGCACGAGCATCGCCGGCGCGCTGACGCTGGGGGCGATACGGCTTCGGAGACGCGCCACGTCGTTCGCATCGACACCGTCGCTTGGCGCAAGGCTCGCCGCCGGCGTGTACTGCACCCAGCGGGGTAGAGCGCCGGTGAGGTTCTCTTCCGCCGCGGCGGCGTCGAACGGCGTGCTGCCCCAGCCGTGAACGTTCCCGCGGCGATCTTGCACGAGGGAATCGTGGCTCGAGCGGCTTCGCCTCCCGTCCATCGACATGAAGTGTTTCCAGATGTCGATGTGGAACCGGCCGTCCTCGTCGCGCATGACCCAGTCCTGCGACATGACGCCGACCTCGTACGGGTAGAAGACGCCGTCGCTCGCGGTGAAGCCACGCAGCGACATGAGGTAGCGTTGATGGGTGCCGTCGCGTGATCCGACCGTCTGCTCGAGCTCCTTGAGCTGACCGATGGGCGGGCCGTAGTCGCTGACCGTGCCATGGGCCATGACGTTGGCGACGGCGGCTTCGAAGCCCTCACGCGTAGATGGTGAGGGGGCGCCAACCGCGGTGGATGGCGCGATGCGGATGAGCGGGTTCGACATGGGCAGCTCCTAGCGTGCTACGCGTGGCAGTAAGCGATGCCGTGGCCCATGTAGCTCATGCCTTCGCCACCACCGGGCAGGGCGCGGCGGCCAAGGATTTCTCGGACGCGGGCAAGCGAGCCGCGGTCGCCACCGATGAGGCTCACGCCGAGCTCGGGTGGGTTGCTCTTGACGATGTCGACGCGCGCCTTGATGCCGAGCTTGCTGATCGCTTCGACGAGCTTGTCGCGGGCGTCGCCGATGCTGATGTTCGCTGGTTGGATCTCGGCGGTAGCGGGGAGAGAGGTGACGCCGGAGGAAGCTGTTCGGATCATGACGACCTTCTTGGGTTGGAAGGTCGCATTATCGGGTGCCGCGCTTGGAGGTGCGCTGAAGGCGAGTGACAGAGGCGTGTGATGTAGGCGTAGGACCGCATTCGGGGCCGGTGTGGGGGTTCACGTCATCAGTCGTCGCGTTGCAAGCTGTTGATAACACTCGTTGTTCTGTTTGGCGTCGCCTTTGCTACGTGTGCGCGATGCGCCACGTGCGAACGGCTTGCATAGCGCTCACCGTGACGGTGAGCGGATGCCTGGGCAATATTGGCGACGTGCCCGCAGGCACGGACGTGCCAGGCCCGGAGGCTGGCGCTGCTGCCGTGGTTTGCAAGGACCCGGCGCTCCTTGGCACCAAAGACACCGCCGTGCGTCGCCTAACGCGCGACGAGCTCATCGGCACCTTACGCTCGCTGCTCGGGGACGAGGTCGTCGACTCGCTTGCCACGTACATCGCGGTGCTCCCCATCGAGCCGCCCGACGTCGAGACGTTCTCGCCAACACACAGCGACGCGCACGTGAGCGCGGCCATCGCGCTCACTGACGCTATTGCGAACAAGGTGGCTTCGGATAGCGCCACGCGTACGCGCATCATCGGCGCGTGCGCGACCAGCGCCGCGCCGCCATCGACGTGCGTCGAAGCTTTCGTGAAGAGCTTCGGCCGCCTTGCATTTCGGCGGGCGCTCGCCGCCGACGAGGTCAAAGCGTTCGTCGACGACTACAACGCGACCGACGCCGACTTCGCGCTCGAAGTGCTGGTGGCGCGCCTCTTGAACGCTCCCGACGTGCAGTTCGTCATCGAGCGCGGCAGTGAAGCTCAGGGCAACCGCGTCCGCTTGAGCGACTACGATGTGGCGACGCGCTTGTCGTTTGCGTTGCTGCGCCGCCCTCCAGACGCGGCTTTGCTCGATGCCGCGGAACGAGGACGCCTACGTGATCTCGCGGGAGTCAGAGCCGAAATCCGGCGCCTCATCGACAGTGATGAGACGCGGGCCACCGTGCGTGCCTTGTTCGCCTACTGGTTCGATCTATCTCCTGGGTCAGTGAGCAGCGATAGCGCCCGACGCGCTGGCATCGACCCCCGTGGCTTGATGCAGGAGCTCAACGAGGAGGCGCTCGATTTCATCGACCACGTCATCTGGGACGGTGACGGTGACTTCAGCGCCTTGTTCAATAGCTCGCTCATCGTTCCCAAGACCGAGCGCGTCGCGGCAATCTATGGCGTCGAGCGTTCAGACACGCCGGTCACACCCAAGGTCATGCGGCCCGGGATCCTCGCCCACGCTGCCTTGCTCACCAACACCGCTGCCCAGACGTCGCCGATCCATCGCGGCGCCGAAGTGCTCAAGCGCTTTCTCTGCCAAGCCATCCCGCCTCCCGACGCGTCCGCTATCGCAGATAGTCAAAAGGCCATCGAAATGATGACGCGCGAGGATTATTCGACGCGCGAGCTAGCGATGGCCCTGACGTCTCCACCCGCGTGTGCAGCCTGCCATATCCCCATCAACGCCATCGGCTTCGCGTTCGAGGGCTATGACGAACTCGGTCGCGACCGCACGAAAGAGGTCGTTTATTCGCCGGACGACACCGTCATCGCCGAGCACGCCATCGATACGAGCGGCCCGGGGTTCGCCTTGGGAGACGCGGAATCCGGGGCGCTTGCCGGTGCCAATGACCTCGTGACCTTCATTTCCCGACAAGACGACGTTCTCGCCGAGTGTTACGCGCGGCAGCTTTTGCGCTTCACGCGTCTGCGTCCCGAGACCAGCGCCGACGGTTGTGCCATGGCGGCAAGCTACGATGTGCTCCGCTCCAGCGGAACGCTCGTCGATGGGCTCATCGCCATGGTCGGCGGCGAGCAAATCTTCTGGCGCGCGAACGGAGTGCAATGATGCTCGAACGGCGCATGTTCTTGCGTGGGTTGGGAGGCGTCGCGCTCGCCATTCCGTTTTTGCCGTCGATGGCGCGCGCGGCTTCTTCGACTCCGGTGCGCTACGTGCAGCTGGTGAGTCGTTTCGGCCAATGGCCGGAGAACTGGTATCCGGCCCAAGAGGCGAGCGAGCAGATCGCCGCACATGTTTATCGCAGCGCACTCACGGCGATCAGTGGGCCGATCAGCACGGTGCTCGCGCCGTTCCAAGGCTTGCACCACAAGCTAACGCTCATTCGCGGCCTAGACGGTATGACGAATGGCATCGACCACTCGTGGGCGATGCCGACGTGTGCGACCGCGCTCGACGGAAGATTCGCGTATTCCATCGACGCGGTGCTCGAGGAAAGCACGGCGGTCTATCCCGTCGCGCCCAAGCTGCGCGCATTTCGCGTGTCACCGGTGCAACGTGGCGGCTACAGCGAATACGGATGGTCATGGCGTACCGTCGGTAACGACAAGATTCGCATTCCCCACGTCTATCAGTCCGACATAGCGTTCACGGCACTCTTCGGGTCCGGCAATGTCGACTCGACGGCCGTCGACCGCCAACGTCTGCGCAGCAGCCGTATGACCGAGCTGGTATTGGGCGACTATCGCCGTGTCATGACCTCGCCGCGTCTATCGAGCGTCGACAAGCAACGCCTCGACAACTACGTGAGCCTCGTCGACGATTTGCAGAAGCGGTTGGCTGGATCGAACGTGAGCTGCACCACCCCGAGCCTGCGCGACGAGATCGACGACATCGTCTCGCACGAGAACTTCTCCGACATGGTGGTGTTGGCGCTCGCGTGTGATCAGACACGTGTCGTGAGCTATGCGCTCGATTGGCGCGACTTCGACCTCCACGCCAGCGGACACGATCACGCCGAGCCCAACGCCGAGCAAAACATTTGGTTCGCCGAGCGTGTCGCAAGCCTCATGCGCAAGATGGACGGCATCGTCGAAGCCAACGGCGCGACGCTCCTCGACAACTCCATCGTGTATTGGGGCAATTGTCAGGCGAGCGGCTCGCATGACGTCACCGGCATGCCGGTCCTCGTCGGCGGCAGCGCCCAAGGCATGCTGAGGGTCGGTGAGTACATCGACTACCGCCGGCGTCCGTTTCTCTACTTGAAGAACCGAGACCGCACGCGCGACGGCATGGTCGGCCGCATGTACAACGACCTGCTCATCACCTTCTTCCGCGCCATGGGGCTAGCGCCCGAAGACTGGCGCCGCCTGGGGCAAACCAGCGGTTTCGGCGACTACACACCCATCAAGACCTATTGGACTGGGCAGCGCGACGAGCCGATCCCAACCAACGAGTTCTATCAGGAGCATCTGGACGGCGACCGCAACGCGGCGCTGCCGTATTACTTCCTGGGGTAAAGGCGCGCGATGCAGGAGTCGAACCTGCGGCCTATAGCTCCGGAGGCTATCGCTCTATCCAGCTGAGCTAATCGCGCGTGGGGCAGGGGTGTAGTCGACGGCGGGCCTGGTGTCTAGGGCGATGCGCCGTCAGCCCGCCTGTCGCAGACCAACAGACGATGTCACGCAACTTCTGTCACGCCCGGTCGAAAACCCGATCATAGATAATGGCGGGGTTTTTACGTCGTGACTCAGGTGGATGGCATCCAGCGCATCATGTCGGTGAATCGCGACCTTGGTGCGCGCATCACCGAGGCGCGTGGCTGGCGCGGTGAGCTCGCCACCATCTACGGGGACCGCCGTCATCCCTCCGGGTTCAGCAAGCACTTCGTGGACTGGTGCAAACAGTCTGGTTTCGCGGACGCGGAGTTCTTGAAGGCCGGCCGAGCTGGCTTCGGCGGCTTCGCAGACGAGCGCGGCTACAGCCCGAGGCCCGCGGTGGTGCTGGTGCACGGCAATGGCTGCGACGCGACCGTCATGGCGCCGACCATCTCCGAGCTACTCCGTCAGGGCTTCCGTCCGGAAGACATCTACGCCGTGAGCTACGGCAAGGGTGACCCGGAGAGAGCCGCTAACGAGACGCACGCACCAGCTTACGCCCGCGACCTCCGCGTCTTCTTCGACGCCGTCGCTGGCTACACCGGCAGAGAGCTGATCGTCGTTGGCCACTCCAAGGGCGTGACCGACGCCCAGCTCGCGATTCACGGCGTCAGCGTCGATGGCCTTGGTGAAGAGGTGCAGTTCGCCAAGAAGCTGCCGGTTCGCACCTTCATTGGCGCTGCCGGGGCCAATCAGGGCTTGAGCGAGTGCCGCACGCTGCCGTTCCTGCCGGTGTCGAATCGCTATAACGGATTTCATCCGGATGCGAAGCTCTTCCAGCTCCTGCCGACGCTGGGGAAAGTCGCAGACAAAGTCATCAGCATCGTGGCGCGCGACGATGAGCTGGAAAACGACGAGCTCAAAACCGCGCAGCTGCCATTCCAAGACGGCCAGGTGATTCTCTCGAGCGGCGGCCACATGGCGCCGATCTGGGAACCGCAAGCGCTGGTCGCGTTGGTCACCGATCGTCGCCACGACCTCGTCGCGCGAGACGCCTACGAGTCGATTCGCCCGAACGCCAAGTACGCCAATGCGTTGTCGCCGTTTGCTATAACGGATGCGCTACTCGTCGCCAGCGAGCACTTCATGGGTGCCGGTCTCGAGGCGGCAAACCTCCGCGATCCGCTCGTGCGCGCGGGCTGCGGGGTGGCTACCCTCGTCGAAGCGATGCGCGCCGCCATGGTCGAGGTGCCGCAGCTGCAGCTCGCTTGGCTTGCGAGCATTGGCATGCCGGCGCGCTCGTCGGCGACGAGCACCGGCGCGCTTGCCCTGAGAGCGCACTAGCGACGCGTCCCCCGCTCGGGTAATTTCACCCGCGATGCCGCAACCGTCGCACCGCGTCCTCGTCCTTGCGTTTCTCTCCTCCTTGCTCGCCGGTCCCGTTGCCGCGCAAACCCTGCCAGCTGGCTGGACGCAGGTGCGCGAGGTCCAAATCCATGAGACCGCCGGCACGAATCTCACCGACTACCAAGTGCCGCTCGACATCGACACCGCGACGCTCATCGGTGCGGGCTCGCTGAACGCGGACGGCTCCGACCTGCGCTTCACGGTCGCTTGCACCGCCGACCCAAGTGACGACGCGACGTTCCTACCGTACTGGATCGATCCCAGCACCATGGGCAGCGGCGCGACACGCGTCTGGGTGAAGGTGCCGGCCATTCCAGCATCCGGCTTCACGCACGTGCTCATGTACTACGGCAACCCGGGTGCGACGGCGATGAGCGCGTTCTCTGTTTTCAGTGGTCCGTTTTCGGCGACGGACAACCTGAACTATCAGAACGCCGGCGGCGTCACCAACTCGCAGCGCGGCTTTCGCTTCACGCCGAACGGCCCAGTGTTCGTCACTCAGCTCGGCAAGAACGAGCCGACGGGTAGCGTGCGCTACATCACGCTCTTCGACTTTGCGACCCAGGCGAAGCTCGAGCAGATCCAGGTGAGCGGCCCCGCGGCGCAGTACAGCTACGTCGATCTGCCTGTCATGCTGAAGCTCGAGCAGGGCAGGGACTACGTGCTCGAGATGTATCAGGGCGGCGCCGACGGCTACTACTACGGTGGCACGCCACAAACGAGCCCTCCGCTCACCTACCGCGACATGCGCTACTGCAACGGCTGCACGCAGGACACCTTCCCGACCAACTATCTCAACGCCATCCACTACGGCTATCCCGACATGACGGTGTACTGGGCGGCGCCGCGGCCAGCGAGTGAGGTCACGGTCACCATTGGTACGCCCTGCACCGCGACGACGACATGCAACGCCGACTGCTCACCGGCAGCGTGCGGCGACACCATCGTCAATGCCGCGAACAACGAAGAGTGCGACGACGGCAACGCCGATGACACCGATGCCTGCGTCGCCGGATGCACCAACGCGACGTGTGGTGACGGCTTCGTCCATGCCGGCGTCGAGGAATGCGACGATCAAAACAACGACGACACCGACGCCTGCATCACGACCTGCGTGAACGCCATCTGCGGTGACGGCTTCCTGCGCGCGGGTGTCGAGCAGTGTGACGACAACAACTTCGACGGCGGCGACCTGTGCACCAACGCGTGCGGCCCTGCGACCTGCGGTGACGGCTACGTGCACGTGGGTGTCGAGGAGTGTGACGACGGCAACGCCGACATGCTCGATGGCTGCTTCAGCTCCTGTCTCATCGGGCACTGCGGTGATGGCATCATCTGGCTCGGCGTCGAGGAGTGCGAGGACGGCAACACGTCGAACACGGACGCGTGCAAGAACGACTGCACCTTCGCCGAGTGCGGTGACGGTTTCGTGTTCGCGGCGTTCGAGGACTGCGACGACGGCAACACCACCGCGGGTGATGGTTGCTCGAGCAAGTGCCGCATCGAAGTCGCGGACGATGGTGGTGCTCCCGATGGCGGCGGCCCCGACGGTGGTGACGTCGATACCGGCAATGGCGACGGAGCAGGTGACGGCGACACCGAAGCCGACCCCGATGCCGGCGTGGGTGACATCGACGACCCGACCGATCCTACTCTCGGTGGCGGTGGTGGTTGCGCCGCGACCTCCGGAAGCTGGGCGGTCATGCTCGGCGGTGTCGTGGTGGCGCTCGTCTTGAGCCGACGTTCACGACGGCGTTAGGCGCGATCCCATTTCGCTTGGAAAGCAGCGACGCGCGGCGCGATGTCGCTGCGCCAATCGCTGCCGCTGAAGACGCCGTAGTGTCCGGCATTGGGCGCGACGTAGTGCTCGCGTTTTTTCGTGGGGATGCTGCACAGCGCGAAGGCCGCGGCAGTCTGGCCGACGCCGCAGATGTCGTCCTTGCCGCCTTCGATGACGAGCAGGGGCACGTCGGTGATCTTCTTCAGGTCCACGAGGCGGCCGCCGAGTCGGAGCTCACCTTTCGCGAGGAGATGGTCCTGGAAGAACGACTTGATGGTCTCGCGGTAGTAGGGAGCGTGCATGTCGAGCAGCGCGTTGTACTCGTTGTAAAACTTGTCGTGCTTGCCGATGGCCTCGTGCGCTCCCTTCACTAGAGCCCAGAACAAGTCGACGTGAGCGTTGAAATGTTTGCCGAAGTTCTGACCGACGAAGCCTGCTTGCTGCAGCAGACCGGGCATGACGAGGCGGCCGAAGCCCTCGTGGCCCGGCGGCACGAAGTGGAGCATCGTCGCTTCGAACTGCCATAGCGGATGCGTGGCTGCGAAGTCGTTACAGGGCTGCGGGTTGATGCGCGTATCGATGGGGCCCGCCATCAAGGTGAGCGAGCGCGGCTTGCAGGGATGGTCGTCCGCGCTCATGAACGCAACGACGCTGAGCGTCGCCGGGCAGGGTTGGCACACGGCAGTGAGATGGCAGCCGGGACCCGCGACTTCGAGGGCGCGCTGAATGTGTGCTGCGTTCTCCGAGATGCCGAAGGTGCCGTGCGCGAGCGGCACGGTCGAAGCGCACTTCCATTCGGTGACGTACATGTCACCGCTCTTGAGCATCTCGGTGGCGGTACCGCGCAACAGAGTCGAGTGGTGTCCGGAGATGGGTGTCACGAGCACACCGCGTGGCTGCGCTCCGAGCTTCTGTTCGAGGTCGCGAACCGCTTTCGCGGACGCACCTTCGACGCCCGAGGCGTCCCGCGTGAAGCGCACCAGCCGATAGAACGGCGTCTCGTCCGCGATCTCCTGGCGGATGGGCACGCTGTGGCCGTCGATCTCCACCGCTTTGATGTTCCACTCGGGCTTCGGATAGTCGTTCGTGAGCCGCTGGAAAACATCGGCGCTGGCCACCAGCATCTTGGCGCCGGGAGTCAGCGAAAGCGGATTGTTCGGGTCGCCCCAGAACGCGGCTGTAGCCTGCGCCATGGCTCGCGCGGGCATGAGGGCTGCCTTGCTTGCGTCATGCCAATACTTCAGCAGCATGGGGCCTTCCGAGTACGTCCCGCACATGATCGCGGGTCTGTTGATTCGTATCGGCCGGGCGAAGCCCGAGTTGCGCGATTCGGGTAAACCCCGTCAGAGGTTCTGATTCTTGAAGCGGAACGGGAAGGTGACGTAGGCCGACCCGCCCTTGGGCAGCGGGAATACCCACTTGCTGATGGCCTCTTTCACGCACCTGGTCATCTCGGGATCGCGGAGCTCGTCGAAGTTCACGCGCACGTTGCGCACGCTGCCGTTCTCTTCGACGACCCACGACATCTCGAGGCGGCCGTCGGCGTTGTTCGATGACTGGCAACGCTGCATGTCACGCGCGTAGCGATTGATGGTCATCTTCACTTCGGCGTTGTCGAGGCGGCCTGGGGGCACCACCTGGAAGTTTCCGAAGCCGCTCTTGTCGACGAGATTGGCGTTGCCGTTGTTGCGGTCGTTGCGCAGCATCGCCGAGGCGCTCGACACCGGCGGGCCTTTGCCCTTTTCGATCATCGGCTCCGGCACACCACGCAAGAGGCCCGAGACGCGGAAGTCGCCGATCGAGACCTGCTTGGGCGTTTGCACCGCTTGGATGGTGGTGACGCCGGCGTTGGGGTCGGGCTTGTGCCGCTTCTGCGGACGGATCGGCACCGGCGGAGCATCGGGTGTCGGCTCCTCCGCTACAGCGGACGGGGTCGGCGTAGCGAGATCGGGGTTCGTGGTCGTCGCGATCTCTTCCTTGGGGATCTCGGCGGTAAGGTCCGGTACCGGGATCTCCGGCGGCTTGTCGCGGAAGCCAATCTCGCGGACCACGTATTCCTCGGCCGGGATCGGCGTGGTCAAGAACTGCCGGTGGTTGCCCGGCATCGCCACCACGACGACGTTCACCACCAGCGCGAGCATCGCCGCGAACACTGCCTCGGGCTTGGGGATCCAGCGCCGGAAATCGAAGCGCTTCACCAGCGGATCGGGCGCCGATACGCAGCGCACGTAGATGGTGTACGGCCCGTAGCTGACCTCGGCGAACTCCCGCGCCGCGACGCGCATGCCGACGAGCGCACCGCTGCGGTAGGTGGGAGCGCGTTGATCGCCGCGGTGAAACATCTTCCAGGTCGAGTCCTGCGGCACTTGGACGTCGTAGATCCCGGGGTCGCGATGGCTCACGAGCGGGAAGCGATCGACCGCGGGCACCGTCCACAATGACTGCGGGAACGACGGTTCGTCGCCCCACCAGTAGGTGTCGCCCGGCTTGACCAGCGCCACGTCGTGCAAGCGCGATCCGACCGAGACCAGAACTTCGACGACCACGCCACGGCGGTTGATACGCGAGGTCTCGAGCTGCGCCTCGGCGTTGCGCATGACGCTGATGATTGCGGGAACGTCGTCCGGCACGCGCTCGGCGTCGACGTCGTCAGCGTCGAAGTCGGGGTCTTCGATGACGGGCGAGCTTGGCTCGCGATAGGACGGCTCCGGTGCGGCGTGGCTGGTTTCGCCGCCACCGTGGCTCGCCTCGACGTCGTCTGCGCCGTCCATTCCTTCTTGCGCCGCGGCGTCGACGTCGGTGTCCGGCCGGAAAGACGGCTCGCGCACCACGTCTTCGGCGCGCAAGCTCACCTGCGGCAGGCTGTCTTCCGGTGGAGGGGAGGGGGCGTCGCCGACGTGAGTGTTGGGCGCTTTTTGCCCGGCGTTGGTGTCCTCGTCGTCGTCGTCCTCGTCGTCTTCCTCGAGCCAACCTTCGGAGAGTGAGTCGTCGGCTTCCTGCGCGTCTTCCACCGAGCGCGCCCGGATCGCGAAGTCGCAGATGGTGACGGTATGGCTCGGCTCGAGATCGGCACGCGCCTGCTGAACACCGTCGACGCGAATACCGTTGGTGCTGCCGGCGTCGACGATACGAATGCTGTTTTCGTCGAAGAACAAGCGCGCATGGACGCGCGAAACGTGGGTCGAATCGAGGAAGACGTCAGCTTCGGGGTCGCGCCCGATGGTCGCCGGGGACGCGCGCAGCCGAACCCTCAGGTACGGCTTTCCCTGTTGTCGTACGCGAACCTCGATTTCCGTCATGATTCGAGAAGTTCCCTACAGACGCGCGTTGGGGTTTGGCTCCCTCGAGGCTTTTGACTATGTAGTCCTAACGTGAAACGCGTCGTTTGCACATTCTTTGCGCTGATCTTGCTGGATTGCGGGATAGCGCCCCGGCTGTTCCCCCCACCGGTCATCCCGAAGAGCCCGTCGGCCTCCGATTTTCCAGACGCGGGCGCGGCTATCCTCGAGGATGAGGCGACGTTGGACTATCGTACCACCTCGGGTGTGGGCGAGCCGGTGCACGCCATCGCGGTACTAAGCCACCGCCGCCGCATCAAAATCCTCAACAAGGAGGGTTTGACGTACGGCGTCATCGACCTGCCGGTGGATGCCTATTCGACGGTGACCCGCATCGATGCTCAATCGGTGAGCCCGGACGGCGACATCACCACCTTCGACCGCGACGATCTCGACATCGGCACCTGGCCGAACTTGCCGCCGCATCCCGAGCTCAAGATCTTGCGCGTGAAAGTCCCCGACGTGAAGGTCGGCGGCCTCGTGGACATCTCTTACGAGCGCGTCTTCGTCGATGTCGACATGGTGCCGCCGTGGGTCTTCGCGCAACGTCTGCCGGTGTTGCGCTCGACCTATTCGGTCGTCACCAACAAGGACATGAAGGTCGACCTGCGCACCGGGGTCGGCAACAAGGTCATCGAACGCGATCCGCTACGGCGGACAGCGCAAGACGGGCGCGACCGCTTGGTGTTCGTCGAGAACAATTTGGCGCCCATCCACTTCGAGCCCTCGGCGCCGCATGATGCGCGTATCGGCCCATGGATCGCCACGGTCATGGTCGCTTCTGAGGTCGGTGGTCAGCGACAACGCATGGCGAGCTGGGAAGACGTGCGCCGCAAGGTCGAAGGCATGTTCGCCCTGGTCGATGCGCCCGCCGAGTCCGGTCCAGCAGAGTCCCGCTATGCGCGCGTACGTGACGCGCTCCGCGGCGTCGACGTGCGTGGTCTTGCGACCATCGAGCTCGCCGGCGCGAGCCCGCAACCAGCGGACGTCATGCTCACCGGCGCAAGCCCTGCCTGCACGCGCGACGCGGCTGCCATTCTCGCCGCCGCCATGGCGGGTGGTGATCTGCCGGCGTACCCCGCGCTCGTCACCTCGCCGGTCGGCCCGCCGCTGCTCGAGGGTTTCCCCGCGATGTATCCGTTCGTGCGCGCCGTCATCGCGGTCGATGTCGGTGCCCGCGTCGCCGCCGACCCGACTTGCACCGAAGACCCCGAGAGCCGCGGTCTGTTGTGCAGCGTCGCGCGCGAGAGCTACGCGTTCGTCGATCCGATGTGCAAGTACTGCCGCTTCGGCGAGCTGCCGAGCGAGCTCACCGGCGGCCGAGCGCTGGTCTTCTTGCCCGACAAGTCGCGCTGGGTCGACGTGCCCATCGACGAGCCCGAGCGTAACCGCACCCTCACCGAGTTCCGCTACGTCTTCGAGGTCGACGGCCGTCTCCACGGCAACATGGCCGGCGAAGTCGTCGGCGCCGTGGCGCGCAGCTTCCGCAAGCAAATCGTCGACGGCATGACCGGCGAGCAGACGCGCGAGCTGGTCTTCAAGGTGCTGACCGGCGGCGAAGGCGAACTCAAGTACGCTAAAGCGTCCATCTCGGACATCGCCGATGCCGACAAGCCGGTGAAGCTCCGCGGCACCGTCGAGACCAAAGCGCAGAAGGAAGACGACGAGCTCTACACCACGCGGATCATCGATTTCGCGGGTCCCGCCTTGCCCGGCCGCTTCCGCTCCTTGCGCCGCTACGACGTGCTGCTCGAGGCTCCCGCTTGGCTCGACACCAACGTGCAGATCGAGCTGCCGGTCGGTTACTCGGTGGGAGAGATGCTCCCCGAAGTGCGCATCTCGAAGCCCTTCGCCGAGTACGCCTCCGGCTTCGTGATGCGCAACAAGGCGCTGCTCTTCTCGCGCCGGCTCGTCATCCGCGCCCACCAGCTGGACGCCACGCAATACGAGGAGTTCCGCGAGTTTCTCGACGAGATCGCTACCGCCGAAGGCGCTGCAATTCGCATCGGTCTGGTCGAGACCCCGGTTGCCCCGCCACCTGACACCAAGGCGAAGAACAAGGGACGTCGCCGCCCGCGCTGACCGCGGTTTGTGGTAAGCTCGGAGGTAAGATGCGGTGGGTGTCGGCCATCCTCGTGGCCTTGTTCGTCAATCTCTTGATCGCGCCGGACGTTCTCGCGGCCAAGAGCGCCGCTGCGAAAAAGTCTTCGAAGTCGAAGACCTCGGACAAAGCCACCCTCGACGTCATCGGCTCGGTGGCGGGAGCCACGGTCCTCTTCGATGACCAAGTGCTCGGGGAGACGCCGCTCAAGAACAAGACGGTCCCCGCGAAGTCCGGCACCATCACCGTGCGTAAGCTCGGGTTCCTCGAGTTCAAGCAGAAGGTCACCACGAAAGCGGGTGACACCACCAAGGTGACGGCCGACCTGCTGCCGTTCGCGGGTGTCATCCACGTCACCTCGAACGTGAGCCACGCGCAGGTGTCGGTCGACGGCAAGGTCGTCGGTCAGGTGCCGCTCGACTACGAAGTGAAGATCGGCACCCGTCAGGTGACGGTGACCGTCTCGGGCTACGCTCCGTTTCAGCAGACAGTGCGGGCGAACCCTGGTGAAACCTATGACTTGCGCGCGGCCTTCGGAAACAAACCAGGCCAGATCGCCGCGTTGCCGCTCGAGGTCGAAGGCTCTGCACCAGCATTCCGCTCGGGCAAGAACGACCTCGCGCTCGTACCGCTCGAGGCACCGCCCCGCGAGCCGTCGCTCGAGCTACCTCTCGAACCGCCGCCACCGAATCTCGTGCCTTCACTCGTTCCACCGGGCGGCGTCGGAACCGGCGGAACCGGCGAGCTCGCGCTGGAGGGTCTGACCACCGGCGATCCGATGGAGCCGGGGTTGACGCCGCTCACGGCCAACGCGCGCATGAGCCGCGGCAAGCCTTGGTACAAAGAGTGGTGGGCGATCACTGGCGCCGGCGCGCTTGCTGTCGTTGGTGTTGTTGCCATCGTGCTCGTGGCCAAGGGTGGCGGCGGCCCGGAGGAGCGCGTACCCGATGCCGAGCTTTGCCCGTTCTGCCTGACCAGCGGGCCGTAATTCCGACGCTCGCCTTGACAGCGCGCGAGGCTCTAGCGTACGCAGCGATGCCCCCAAAGGGCACGAAGGACGCCAAGATAGCTCAGGGGTAGAGCAGCTGATTCGTAATCAGCAGGTCGTGGGTTCAATTCCCATTCTTGGCTCCATCTCCTCCCGCCCTCCGAGCACATGATGCGACTCCTCACCGTTGGCATCATCGCGTGCGCGGCGCTCGGGGTTGGCGTTATGACGTGGTTCGAGCAACGGGCGCTGGCTGCCCGCGTCGCCGATCTGCATGACGAGCTGAATTCTCTATCCGTCGAAGCGGTGCAGCATGTCGACGGTGGGCGCGTGTCGCGGATTGTCGAGCAGCGTGTGGTGTCCGCTGCAGCGGCGCCGGCCGCGGCGGTTGCCGTGCGTGAGCCAGAGCCGTCGGCAGCCGAGCGGTTCGAGCGCGGTGGCGGACCCGATCCGAGGCGGCGTGCCGACATGGCGAGTGTCATGCGCAACGCCGGTCTCGATGCCGACACCATCGAGTGCAACGCGACGATGTGCGCTATCGCGACGACGACGGCGCGCGACGACACCGCGCGTTTCGTCGACGCGGTTTCGGACGCGATCGGCCCCGGCGTCGTGCTCGAGATGGTCTACGAGGACGACGGTTCCGATCGGCGGGTCACGGTCTACGCCCGCTGAGAAAAAGTGCTTACGCAGCGCTTTAAGCGGCTCGGCGGCGTGCGGTTCGGGTGTAGAGCAAGTCGCATGAAAGCTCTCCTCGTGGTCCTTGGCGTCTCGATGCTCGCGGCAACGGCACAGGCCGACACCTTTCGTCGTCCGGGCTCCGGCTGTCAGACGAAGTCCACCACGTACTCCTGGTACAGCTTCGGCATCGGCATGAAGAACACTGCCGCTTCGGGGAGCTTCTCAGTGGCGTGCCCGATCGACGCCATTGGCCTCGACGCTTCGAACGTCACGAACCTGCGTGTCCAGTTCGCCGCGGTGGCCGGTAGCTCGCGGCCTCAGTGCACGTTCTCGGTGCACGACGTCGAGGGCTCAGCATTCTGGAAGTACACTCTCAACGCTCCGGCGGCCGCTAACGGTTTTCCGGTCGTCGACTTCGGTGCCGAGCACGCGCCCGCCGCGCCGCCGACGTCGACGCCGAGCTTGATCTGCAGCATCCCGGCTGGCGCGTCGCTGCTCTACTACACGTACGACGACCAGTAATCGTTCTTGCGCCGAGCCGGCATCGCATAGCTAGATGGGCGCATGCGCCCACTCATTCTCGTGCTCGCCCTCGTTGCCGCTGACGACCGTTACGGCTTTACCGATGAGAGTCTGACGCAGGCGGCGTTCACCAGCGTCACCTCGGGTTTCTACATTCCCACGCCCACCAAGGAGCTCAAGGCGCTGTCCGTCGAGGCACGCGCCACGGCGGTCACGGTGCTCGGCAAGGCGGTGCGCGGCGTCGTCGAGACGGCGTCGTTCAAGGAGCGCTACCGCGACTACGTCAAGCGTCAACGCCCCAAAGCACCGGAGCCCAAGCGCAGCCACGAGCAGGTGCTCGCCGAGGTGAAGAAGCAAATGGACGAGCAACGTGCCGCCAGCGAGAAGGGCCTGGCGCAACTCGATCCGGCGCAACGCAAGCAAGTGCAGGCCTCGATGGACCAGGCTTACGAGGCGAATCTCCAGCTCTACAAAGACAAGAACATGGTCGACCTCATGGAGACGCAGCGCTTTGCCAGCGAGCAAACCAGCTACGCCGAAGCTGCGAAGCGTTACCCGGACGATCCGAACGTGAAGCTCAAGCAGATGTTGGCTGCTTTCGTCGCCGACACCGAGGGGGTCGACTTTTCCGCTAAAACGGTCGCGGCGGGCGGCAAGCAGAAGTTCGCGAACGCCGCGTACGAGCGCAAGAACGACCTGTGGAAAGCCGCTTACCGCGCCGGTAAGCCCGCCACTGAAGCGGCGCGTGCTTTCGCGCGGGAGTGGATCGCCGCCCTAGGCAAGTAACATCGGCGTGAATAGCTTGTGACCATTCCTCGGGGGAGAGGTCACGATGAACTTGCACGGAGTGTCGCTAGACTCCGAACAGAGGCGTGTGTTCGGCGAAGCGCCTCTCGTCGGCTCGCATTCTCTCCACGAGCTCGAACTCTTCTCGGACGATGGGCTCGCGGCGCTCCTCGATCGCCATCCGCGCGAGCACGTTTACGCACTCACCATGGGGAGCGACCCGACGCGCTGGGACGAGAATCGCCTCGCGCTCCACGACGGTCTTTCGGGACATCAGCTGCTCGACGCGGTGAAGCGGGGGAGGCTCTGGCTCAACATCAAGCGCGTCGACGAGCACGAGCCCGAGGTCGCGCGCATCGTGCGCGAGCTCTACAGTCAGCTCGCGGCACAAGTGCCGGGCTTCACCGTCCACGCCGTGAAGACGACCTTGCTCATCTCGTCACCGCAGGCGCTGGTCTATTACCACGTCGATGGTGCGCCGTCGTTGCTCTGGCACCTCCGTGGCCAGAAGCGCGTCTGGATGTATCCGGCCCTCGACGAGCGTTTCATCAGCCGCGAGCTGCTCGAGGACATCCATGCGGGCGTCGCCCACGAGTACGTACCGTACGAGCCGTATTTCGACGAGCATGCTCAGGTGAAGGTGCTCGAGCCTGGGCAATTCGCGAGCTGGCCGCAGAACGCCCCGCACCGGGTCACGAACCTCGATTCGTTCAACGTCTCGCTGAACACCGAGCACTACACGCCGGACAGCCGCCGTCGCGCGCGCATCTACAGCGCCAACCGCTTTATGCGTACGCACCTTCACCTCTCGGACCTCTCGACCAAGGACCGAGGGCTGCGTGCTTTCGCGAAGTCGGTAGCTCACCGAGTCGCCGGCATCGTCGGGCTCGACAAGCGGCAGACCAAACGCCACGTGCCGACGATGCGCGTCGATCCGACTGCGCCTCTCTGCGTTCGCCCACTCCTCGAGACCAAACCGGCAGGGGAGAAGCGGCAGCGCAAGCGGGCGAGCTCCGGGGCGACGGCGACGCGGAGGGTCCCATGAGCGCGCAAATCACGACCGAGACCATTGGCCGGCCGACGTCGCCGCGGCGGGCGAAAGCCAAAGAAGCACCAAGCGTCGTCGTGCTCGGCAGCTCGGTGTGGGGTGTGCGCGTCGTCAACAGCATCAACGAGCTTCGAATTCTGGCGCCGCAGCTGCGCAAGGTGCACGCGCAATCCGCGAACCGCTCACCATTCAGCACCTTCGAGTTCATCGAAAGTTATGCCCGCTATAACGAGTACTTCTCCGAGCCCGGCAGCCTCGACTTGTGCGTCGCCTGTGCCTATTCGGGCCGCGAGCTCGTCGGCTACTTGCCGCTCAAACGTGTTCGCGAGCACGTAGGTCCCGTCGGCTACACGAAGCTCGAGTTCTTGTGCACCCACGACAGCGAGCTTCCCGAGGTCGTCGCCCGAGCCGGTGACGAAGCGCGGGTTGCCGCGGTGGTCGTCGACTATCTGCTCGGCCACGAGCCGGGCTTCGCGATGCTCGAGCTCAAAGAGCAACGCGCGGGCTCGCCGCTCCTCACCAATCCGATGCCCGCGACGTTCACCGGCTTCTATTCGCGGACGTTCGCGAGCCTCGACGTCGCCACCATCCAAGTCCGCTGGCCGACGCTCGCCGACTACTTCTGGGACTTCAACAAGAAGTTCCGCTCCAACGTTAGCCGTCAGGTGCGCAAGCTCGCGGCGTTGAAGGACGTCGAGCTGATCTCGGCGCGCCACCCCGCGGATCTTACGCCCATCTTCGAGCTCTATCTCGAGCTCGAGCGGCGGAGCTGGAAATCTCGAGCCGACGGGGTCATCGGCCGGCATCCGAAGCGCGTCGCATTTTTCCGTGACCTGATCGCCAAAGCGGCGCCGTTCGAGCTGTCTTTCGACATCCTGTGTGCCGGCGGTGAGCCTATCGCTGGCATCGTGAACGGCCGCCACGACGACAAGCTCTATGCCCTGCAGATCGTCTACGACGAAGACCTCCGCGATAACGGTCCGGGCGTGTTGATGCTGCTCTGGTCGATGAAACGCGCCATCGAAGAGAAGCTCGGCGCCTATCACCTCTTGCACGGCTCGGCGTATTACAAGACGCGCTGGCTCGCGGACGTCATCACGACCGAGAGCATGCAGTACTTCCGCTTCGGTAGCGCCGCGCATCTGCGGGCGCGCCTGGGAGAAGCGCGACGCTGGATGTACTCGCTGCAGCCGGAAGCTTTCGCTGCCTTGAAGTACAACTTGGACAAACGGCGTGTCTTGGCGCAGAGCAGGCCGGCGTTGTCCGCTGAAGCGCACGAGCTGTCTCGGACGCTGGTCGAGCGCGTCAAGCGGACTGCCGGGACCGTCGTGCACGACGGCGCGGCCATCGCGGCTGCCATGCCGTTCCAGGTTTGACGGGGCATCGTGGCAACAGATCTTCCTACGACGCCTGCGGTCGCTGTGTTCGACGCCGATGCACCTCCGGCCCTTGCTTTCGTCCGCTCCGTCGGGCGCATGGGAGCGCCGGTTCACGTCTACGGCTCGGGGCTATTCGGCGTCGCGAGCCTATCGCGCTACAGCAGCGAGACGCGCTCGGCGCCGCCGGTCGAAGACGCCTCGCAGTTCTTGCCGTTCCTCGTCGAGCAGCTCGAGCGCGGCGACATCGAGCTCATCGCGCCGACCTCTGACTTGCTCGCGTTCTACCTGACCTGCGTCTACGACCTCTTGGGGCCGCGTATGCGCGCGGTGTTGCCGGCCCGCGAGACCATCCTCGACGTCCTCTTGAAGGACCGCTTCCATGCGCGCTGCCAGGCGCTCGGTCAGCCGACGCCGAAGACGGTGTGCCCGACCTCGCTTGCCGAAGCGATGGAGCTCGCAGCGGATATTTCCTGGCCGGTCATCTTGAAGCCGCGCTCGCACGTCGGCGTTGGGCTGGCGCGCGGCATCCTCGTGAATGATCGGGACGAGCTGGCGCGAGAGTTCAAGCCCTATCCCATCCGGGAGGGCAATGCGCCCATTCTCGAGCACGCACCCGACATCCGCTGGCCGATGCTCCAAGAGTACGTGCCCGATGCGCTGCAGAACCTGTACTCGGTGAGCGGGTTGCTCGATGGGGAAGGGCGCGTCGTTGCTTGCGCGAGCTCGCGCAAGAGCACGCAGTGGCCACCCAACTTGGGTGTCGGCACCTCGTTCAGCGCCCATGACGATGCACGCGTGGTCGAGCTCGGAGTGAAGCTGGCACGCGACATCTTGGGCCGTGGCATTTTCGAGATCGAGCTCATCTACGACCGGCGGCACGACGCGTACATCGCCATCGATCTGAATCCGCGTGCCTTCGGCCAAATCGCCCTCGATATCGCGCGCGGCAACGACCTACCGAGCTTGTGGTATCGCCTGGCCAACGGCGAGGAGGTCATGCCGTGTGCTTCCCCACACGACGACGTGCGCTGGGTGCACGCCATTCCCTATCACCTGGGGCAATGGATTGGCGTGGTCACCGGGCCGGCCCGCCTCGAACGCCTGTCTGTCTATATGGATACGCTGAAGCATCGGCACATCGACGTGGTGGGGGACAGCCGCGACCCGCTGCCCGCTATCGCGTTCACGGCAAAGATGCTCCGCCATCCCGGAGGTCTGGTTCGGCCATTCCTGAGCTCCCGTAGCTGATTTCTGGAATGCTCGCGCGAGCACGGGTAATCATTCGGGGTGCACCTACGCGCTTGTTTCGCCGCCGTCCTCCTGGTCGCGAGTCACGCTTCCGCCGCCAAGGAAGCCACAGGTCCTCTGAGCCCGCGAGAGCGTCGTGTCTACGACGGCGCGCAATGCGAGACTTTCCGTAACACCCTGGCGGACGCCACCAAGGGCGAGCAGCCCGAGGCCGTCGACCACGCGATCACGACCATCCGTCGCCCCGATGCCGAGTCGCCTTCGCAGTGGCAGACGTGCATTGGCCTCGCCCTGCGAGACCGCGTCGCCTACAAGGTACGCCTCGTCGAGAGCGAGGCGGTCAAGCAGATCGAGACCTTCGCCGCGTCGATGGCGCGCGTCTACGAAAGCACCGGGAAGCTATGCGGCAGCACGACCGCGGCCCCGCCCAGCGTGACGCTGATGGCCAAGGGGCCGTACGGGGTGAAGGATGGCGACTGGGACGCGACCTGGGACTGCGTCGGCTCGCCCATGCTCAACTCGCAGCGGTTCCAGTACCAAATCACCGTCGACCAGAAGAAGCGCAGCTTCACGATCACCGCGCGCGGCTATCCCGCGGCGGACGGCAAGGTTCGTACGCTAACGCGGACGGGCAAGGTCGAAGGCAACGCCGTGAAGCTCGGCGAGCTGCAGCGCAAGTAGCTTACTTGAAGCTGAGCTGTTGCATCGCCGCCACCACCTCGGCGCGCTTCTCCTTGAGCAAGGCAGCCTCACCGGCTGCTTCGACGATGACGATGTCGTCGCCCGCGACGAATACGGCGACCTCGTAACCGTAGTCTTTGTTGCCGAGCGGCGCGGCGAGGTCGAGAAGGTGGCCTTCGACGGCGCCGGCTTTGATGGGCTCGGCGCCGATGACGAGATAGCCAGCGTCACTCATGCGCTTGGTGAGCGCCTCACGCCAGAAGGCGAGGCCGGCTTCGGGCTCGTTGTCTTCGCTCCGTACGCGATAGACGACGCCGTCCGGGCTCACCGCGCGGTAGTCGTCGCCGTCGTCGTAGACCGCGAAGCCTTTGGGCGGCTGGGCCTCGAAGCTCGCGCAACCGGCGAGCACGAGCACCGTGATCAAGACGCTAGTCTTCATACTGGAAGGCCCCGATGAGGTCGGCGAGGTTCACCGTGTTGATCCACTTGAACGACGAGTGGCCGTCGCGCGCCGGAGCCGCGCGATTCTTGATTTGGAAGCTGACGGTGAGTCGCGCGAAGGCGAGCTGATGCTCGGCGAGCTTGAGCGCGCCCTTCATCGACTCGATCTCCTGCACCAACCGGGTCGCTTCGCGCTCGATGGAGACGACTCCATCGGTGCTCGCCTTGGACAAGGCATCGACGTAGCGCTGCAAGAGCTGCTCGCGCGCCGCGATGATGGCCCGGTTGTTCTCCACTTGGGCAGTCAGGTCTTGGGTGCTGATCTGACGCTGCACCATCACGCCCTGACTGGTCGCGAAGGCATCGAGCTCGGCGAGCTTGGCTTGCGGGATGCGCAGGTCCAACGAATCGTCGCTGCGCCCCGTGAAGTAACCACCGAGCTCGTCCGCTTTGGCGGCGATGGCGTCGGAGGCTTGCGTGCGGTCCAAGACCTTCAAGGTCACCACCGCATGGCGTGCGACCTGCGGTTCCTGAGTGACCACCAACGCGGCAATCAGCAGCGGCATCATGTTTCACCTCGCTCGACCGTGGCTTTCACCGATCCGCTGTAGCGTTCCTCGAGCTCGGCGCTCGGATAGTAGATCTCGACGAGCTGGACATCGTCGTCGTCTGCCATGACGCCGACGAGGTAGCGGTGCTTGTCGTCCACCATGCGCACGAAGGCGAACTTGCCGATGCTCACCTCTTCGAGGCTCGGGTAGTCTTTGCCGAGACGCGCCTTGAGCGCCGCGATCCAGAAGGCCGTGTCTCCATGTGGCTCGTTGTCCTGCTTGCTCGTCCACATGGTGACGCCGTCGGCGCTCTCGGCGACCCAGACGTCGTCGGTGTCGTCTTCGTCGAGGACCACCATGTCCTTGGGCGCTTCGAGCTCGAGAGTATCGCCGCGGGTGGCAACCGCGCGGCTTACGGGTGACAGGTCGTGGATCCAGCGGAACGCTGCGAGCTCGTCGACCGGTGAGGTGGAGTGCGGCTGCCGCGGGACCGCTTCGATGGTGATGCGCGAGAAGACCGCGAGCTGCTGCAAGGTGCGAACCTGCACCTCGAGCGCGACGACCTGCTCGGTGAGCCGCTGGATTTCACGCAAGAGGCCCAGCTTCTGTTGCTCGTTGGCGCCCGCAAGCAGCTCGACCAGACGGTCGCGGCTCGCGCGTAGCGTCTTCAAGCGCAGCTCGGCCGCGAGAAAGGCGTCGGTGATGTCAGCGGCCTGGAGCGAACGGGCGAGCACGTCGCCGAGCCCTAGGACCTGCGCGAAGACGTCGCGAATCGCGGCGCCTGGCACACGCAGGTTGACGCTGTTGCCCGAGCGCGACTCGACGTAACCCTTGGCACCTTCGGCGATCTTCACCGCGGCGTCCAAAGTCTCCTCGGGCGAGGTGACCTTGAGCTTGGCGTAGCCGTCGTAGTGCACCATGCGCTGGTGTTTGGCGGGTGCGGACTTCGCCACCGGAGCGCCCTCTGGGGCGGACGGAGCCGACGCAGCGCGCGCGTCCTCCTCCAACGGCATCTTGTCTTTCGCCGAGTAGTCCGCTGGCGCGGACTCCGACTCGGCGTAGCCCATGCCAGGCGAGGGCGCATACGACGCCGAGTACTTGCTCGCGCAGCCGGTGCTGGCCAAAAGGCCGACCATCAGCAGGCGCTTGTCGATCAAGGGCATCAACGCCTCCTCATGCAGCCGCGACTTTGCGCACCGTATCCCACGTGCGCGTCGTGCACGCCTTGCCGAACGTCTTCTCGATGAGACTCATGAACACCGGACCATGGGGTCCAGGCAAATAGGCGCTGAAACATTCACGGCCGCGCACGCACAACATGCGGGCGCCATGCTTCTCGTCCGGTAACTTCAAGGACTTGGGTGGAGGCTCGTGGAGAAACGTCACCACCCGCTTGGCGCTCGCCGGAAGCTCGAAGTCGGCATAGGGGTTTACGCGCAAGAGCTTCTGTAGGAATGCCGTCGACCGCACGAAGGTCACGAAGGCGTCGTCGAGGTCTTTGGCGAAGGCGCGCTCGAGTCGTGTGACCAGCGCGTCCTCGGAGGTGACGCGCGTGTCGAACACGGCATTGCCGCTCGCGAGCACGGTGCGCACGTTCGTCATGCCGGCGCCTTCGAGACACTTTCTCAGGTCCGCCATCGAACAATTCATCGGGCTAATGCCCCGGAGGAGCGCAGCGTAACGTTCAGGCATGGTCGACCTTGTCCGCGATGACGGCTTTGACGATGCGATGGAGCTTGAACTGCCGGTCGGCGTTCTTCTCGAGATCGACGACGTTGAGCAAGGTCTCGGCACGATCCATGACGACCGAGCGGATGCGAATGTCGCGCTCCCTTTCGATGTTGTCGTGCAAGTAGGTGATGCGCACGGGTTGCTGCTCGATCCAGGCGCGCTCGATGCACGCGCGGACCTCGGGCTTCGGCGTTTGCGCCGGTACTCCCGTGAACATGAGGGACTCCGACAAGCGGGCGAGCTCGCGTTGACCTTCGGTCGGCAGGGCCGCGCGCACCTTGTCGAGAGCCGCGGTCAGGGTCTCGAAGAAGGGGAGGATACGCAGCCGAATGAGGAGGTTTCCTGCGGCCACCAGGACCGCTGCCTCACGCGCCGTGAAGTTCACCGGGGGCAAACTGTACGCCTTGTCGAGGGCGTATCCCCCGCCGCGGCCGCGCTCGGCGTGCAAAGGCAACGAGGCGTCTCGGAGACTGTCCAAGTCCCTGTAAACCGTTCGGATTGTCACCCCGAAGCGCTCGGCGAGGAGCGACGCCGTAACGCCGGTCCGGCGACCGCGCAGATACTCGGCCATGGCGAAAAGACGTTCGGTGCGCCTCACGAAACAAACCTGACATAGTCCTGACAGTGCGGCAAGCGATGATAGCCAACGTGGAGGACGTCATGTTGGCAACGCGCAAGGTAGCTCTGATCGAGAATGGCGTTGAGTCGGCGGGCAGTCTCAAGGTTCAGCGGGCGTTGAGCTTGCTCGGCTTCGCCTACACGACGGTTCGCGATGCACGCGAGGTCGAGCCCGTCCTGTCATGGGATGGCGACGAGATTCGCGGAGCGACGCGGATCCTGGAGAGCATCAATCGCGCCACCGGCGGCGCCCTGGTGAGCGGGTGCGGTAGCCTTCGCGGCGAGGCTTGGCTCTGGGAAGAGCTCGGTGACACGTCGCTCGTCCAGTTCCTCGAAGCAGCGCGCTGGGCCGACCCCGACAACTGGCGGCGAACGCGCGGGTCGCTTCGAGCCGCCATCACACGGAGGCGCATCGTCGCGAGCCTCGGTGTCTGGCGTGAGGGACGTCAGGCGTGCTGGATGCGCTTCCAGCAGCTCTTGAATCGGCTCGAGGCACGCGCGCCGGGCTACGACTTCTGGCTGGGCGCGGAGGTGACCGTTGCGGACCTCGCGCTCTTCGCGCCGCTCTTCCTCATGTTGACCGACGCGACGCCGTGGCAAGCGGCGCAGATCGCCGAGCGTCCGCGCCTCGCCGCCTACCTACGCCGTGTCGATGTCGCGACCCAGCTCGGGCCGTTCGCGCTATCGGTTCAGCGACCGCGCTGCTTGAGCAAGTCGCCCAGCGTGCCCAGGCTGCGCGGGGCTCCGCTCGAGCGGTTGTATGCGTCGACCATGCCGCGCTCCTCGGCCTCATCGTGGGAGCGCTTGGAGACGCGCGGACGACCTTTGCCGCCGGCGTCCATGACGCGCACCGTGACCTTCGCACCCGCGGGGAAAACGCGCGCCAGCTCGGTGCCGGGAGGCGTCCCAGTCTCGCTTGCCGGGAGAAACGCTTCGGCGCCGTTCGGCATGGCGACGACGACTCCACCGCGCTCGGCGGCGGTCACGGTGACCTCGATGGTTTGACCGCTCGCCACCTTCTCGCTCGTGGCACTCGCGTCTTTCATGGTGAGGGCGATGCGCCGCTTGGCCTCGTCGATGGACAGGACGCGCACCTGCACGTCGTCGCCGACGCCGACGACATCGCTCGGCATGCGCACGCGCTTGTGGGAGAGCTCGCTCACGTGCGCGAGTCCCTGCACGCCGGGCTCGAGCTCGATGAACGCGCCGAAGGCTTCGAGCTTCACGACCTTGCCCGTGAACGTTTGGCCGGTGGGCTTCTTGGCAACGAAGCCGTCGAACGGATCGGCCTGCGTCGACTTCATCGACAAGCCGATGCGCTGTTGGCCGGGGCGCTTGGGGTCCTCTTCGATGCGCGCGATGTCGACCTCGACCAGGTCGCCTTCCTTCACCACGTCACGCGCGTCTTTGATGCGGGTGTGCGAGAGCGACGCCATGGGAATCATACCGTCGACGCCGCCGAGATCGACGAAGACGCCGAAGTCGGTGATGCGGCTGACGGTGCCCTTCACGCGCTGGCCCACGGCGAGCGTCTTGCGCAGCTCATCGCCTTTCAAGCGACGTTCCGCTTCCATCAGGGCTCGGCGTGACAAGACGACGTTGCGTCCGCCTTCGCGGATCTCGCGGACCAAGAACTGCAGCGTCTTGCCGACGAGAGTCTGCGGGTCGTCGGTGAAGTTGATGTCGATTTGACCGAGCGGGCAGAAAGCGCGGGCGCCTCCAACGTTGACCTCGATACCGCCCTTGTTGACACCGCTCACCGTGCCTTCGACGGGCACGCCAGCGGCGCGAGCTTGCTCGAGCATCTCGCCGTTCAAGCGGTCGCGGCCGAGCTTCAAGCCGAGCTCGATGCTGCCGTCGCGGGTCGAGACGACCATGGCGTCGATGCTGTCGCCGATGGCGACCTTGCGCTCGCCTAGCGCGACCAGCGGCATGTGCGCTTCCTGGCCAACGCCGAGGGCGAAGAACACGTCGTCTTTGCCCATGTGGATGATCTTCGCGCTGACGCGGTCACCCACCTTGAGGCGCTTCTGCTTGCCGGTGTCGTATTCGTCGAGGAGGGCTGCGAAATCGTTGTCGTCGGTCATGCGGCGCAGGGCCTTAGCACGCGGCTGCGGCGAGCGATAGACCAACGCGCCTGCCGGTGACCCAGGCCCACAAGAAGTTGAACCCGCCAATCCGGCCTTTGACGTCGAGCATCTCTCCGCAAATGAACAGGCCGGGAACGACCTTGCTTTCCAAGGTCTTGAGCGAGAGCTCGTCCAGCGGGATGCCTCCCGCCGTCACTTCGGCAGTCCGGTAACCCTCGCTACCGGTGACGCTCAAGGGGCACGTCGTGAGCTCCGCGAGGAGTCGCTTGCGCTCGTCGCGCGACAGCTCGGTCATCATGCGTTCGAGCGGCACGGCGGAACGCTCGAACAGGGTGTCGGCGAGCCGTCGCGGCAGGTGCTCGCGGACCAGGGTGACGACCGCGCGCTTCTGCGGCGTCGTGAACAGGCGCTCCCAGTCGACGTCCGGTGCCCAGCGTGCGGCCAGGGTGTCGGCGGGCTCGGGCTGGGTGAAATGGCGGCTGACGTCGAGGGTCGATGGGCCGGAAAAGCCGGCATGTGTGAACAGAAAATCTTCGCGGCGCTTGGTGAGACTCTTTCCCGCGGCGCGCACGTCGAGCTCGAGGTTGAGCGACAGGCCTGCGAGCTCGTGCCAGCGGCGCTCGTCGGTGAGCAGTGGCACCAGCGCCGCGTACGTCGGCAGCACGGTGTGCCCGAGCTTCTTGGCCATGCCCCAGGTGCCGCCGTCGCTGCCGGTGCGTGGCATCGACAAGCCACCCCCCGAGAGCACGACCCGAGCGGCCCGCAGCGTTTCGCCGCTCTCGAGGGTAATGACGAATCCGTCGCTATCGCGGACGAGCGCGACGACCCGAGCCTCGCCGCGCAAGGTGACCTTGGCGCGTGACAAGCCGGCGAGCAACGCGTCGACCACGTCTTTCGACCGGTCGCTGACCGGGAACATCTTCCCCGTCTCCTCGACTTTGAGCGGGATGCCGAGGTCGGTCGTGAAGAAACGCTTCACCTCGTCGAGCGGCCACGACATGAGGACGTTGCGCATCGCGTTCGGCGAGCCGCTGGTGTGGTAGTCCGCGAGCGTCATGACCGAGGGCAGAACGTTGCATCGGCCGCCTCCGCTGACGCGGATCTTCGCGCCCGGAGCCCGTCGGGTCTCGAGCAACAACACCGGCACGCCGGCGTTTCCCGCGAAGATTGCAGCGAGCATCCCGGCGGCGCCGCTTCCGATGATGACGACGGGGTGAGTCACTCGCAGCTTAGCGAACCGGTGGAGGATGAGGCGTAGGCGTTGACCTTGGCGACGAGGTTCCCGCCATCGGTCTCGGGGCTGGTCTGCTCGTCGTTCCCGGTGCCGAAGAACAAGCCGACCACGTGCGCCGCTGCGACCTCGTCCATGTGAGCGAACAGGTAGTCGACGCGGTTGTCTTTCCAGTGTTGGTGCGTGTTGTTCATGGCGGCGTTGCCCAGAGGGATTTGCCACCAAACCATCGGTACACCCAAGCTCGTTGCGAGATGGCCGCCCCATGCGAGGGCTTGGTCGAAATTCGGCAGGGCTCCATCGGTGTGCAGCCAGGTGTCCTGACCGAGCTGGATCTCGTAGTAGCCGGCATCGCGGTCCGACATATCGGACACGACGAAGTCCGCGTCCGAGCCACCGCAGGCGCCGAGAAAGTCGGCGAGCTTGCGCGCTTCGCCTGCGAGGTCGAACGAAGGGTTGGTGTTGTCGAGGACGTCGTTGAGGGTGCCCCAGACCGAGGCGTGCAAACCAACGCGTGCGAAGGGCGCAAAGCGTCGGACCATGGTGATGAGACACTTGCCGAAGCCGGCGCCGTCGTTCGCGAAAGCGGAGCACAAGCCGTTGACTCGGGAGACTGCCGCGGGGATGGCATGTGGATCGTCGTGTCCTTCGATCTGCAAATGACCCCAGAAATCGGGCTCGATGTGAATCAGCGCGCGCTCCTGGCCGATGTTCACCAGCAAGCGTTGGAAGTCGGCGTAATAGCGGCGCATCCCCTCATCGTCGTCGAGATAGGCCATCTCGGCCGCGTTTCCGGCGTACCCCGACGCTTGGGCGATTTGATAGTAGGTGAACATCGGGGTCTGGAAGCGCGCCTTCGCCGCGGAGACGAAGTCGCGCACGTATTTGCCGGGCGCTTGCGAGGTGTCCTGCCAGCAGCCCCACCAAGCGCTCGCCGCGGGGCAGCTGCTCGTACAGCTGGTGCACGTGCCGACAGCGGGCAAAGCGCTCGCGATGTAGACGTAGTGAGCATCGAAGGGGGCTGCCGCCGCAGTGGACGCTTCCATGTCGGCGCCGATGGCGACGCGCTCGACGTCGAGTAGCGCCGAGAGCTCGAGGCAGGTGCTCTCGAGATCCGGCGGACTCTCTTCTTCTTCGGGAGGGCCGTCCTGGGGCTCCGACACCGAGCAGCCGACCATCGCGGCCAGCAGCACTGCGCGCTTCACGGGGTGCTCGCTATATCGGACACGAGTTGTTTGAGGCGCGCGATGTCGACCGGCTTCGTGAGGTGCGCGTCGAACCCGGCTTCACGCGAACGCTCGCGGTCACGCGCCTGGCCATAGCCCGAGACCGCGACGACGCGGGTGCTCGCGGTGCGTGGGTCGGTGGTGCGCAGGGCCGCCGCGACTTGATAGCCGTCCATACCCGGGAGCCCTATGTCGAGGAGCACGAGCTCGGGGCTCAAGCTGTCCGCGATGCGCAACGCCGATGGTCCGTCGCCCGCGACTTCGACCTTGTGGCCCCAGAGGGTCAGCAGCTGAGCCAACGATTCCGCGGCGTCGACGTTGTCGTCGACCACCAGCACTTTCAGACAAGTGCGATGAATCTTGCGCTGTGGCGTCGGTGCGGTCGCGGCTTGCTCGACAGGCGTCTCGGCGAGCGGCAAGTGCACCGTGAACTCGCTGCCGCGGCCGATCCCTTCACTGTTCACCGCGACATGGCCGCCGTGCATTTCGGCGATGCGCTTGACCATGGTGAGACCGATGCCGAGGCCGCCTTGGGAACGGTCGAGCGCGGGTGACGCCTGCATGAACGGCTCGAAGACGTGGGGCAACATGTCGGCGGCGATGCCGATTCCGGTATCGCGGACGCGCACCACGACGTCGCTGCCGTGCCGTTGTAGCGAGAAAGCGATGCGCCCGCCGGGCTCGGTGTACTTCGCGGCGTTGTTGAGCAGATTCGTGAACACCTGATCGAGGCGGACTGGGTCGGCCTCCACCCAGAGACCGTCGGCGATTTCGCAAGTGAACTCGTGCCGCCGCGCGGTCATGATGTGGCTCGCGGCATCGGCGGCCGCCCGCGCGATGGGTCCGACTTCGACGCGCGTCCGGCGCAGCTCGATCTTGCCGCGGGTGACACGCGACACGTCGAGGAGGTCATCCACCAAACGCGCGAGATGGTGGACTTGGCGTTCGATGGTCTCGAGCAAGCGCTCCGCTTGAGCGGGCGACTTGGTTTCGCGGATGAGCTGGATGCCGGTGAGCATCGGAGCGAGCGGGTTGCGCAGCTCATGGGAGAGCATGGCGAGGAACTCGTCCTTGCGCCGGTCGGCGTCACGCGCGTCGCGATGCAGACGCGCCCGCTCGATGGCCTGCGCCCCTTGACGGGCGAGGGCATAAAGAAAGCTCTGGTCTTCGGGGGTGAAGGTCTGCGCTTCCTGGAACGCGAGACCGAACACCGCGGTCGCGCGGTCTTGGGAGACGAGAGGGACGGCGCAGAGGGCCGCGGTGCCGGGGGCGAGCTGTGAGAACTGTGGATACTCGCGCGCGTAGTCTTGCGGCGTGTGGACCCAGACCGGGCGGCCGGTGCGGAAGGCGAGGGCGGCGGGCGTGTCGCCGTCGATGGCGACGGCGCGGTAGTGATCGAGCAAGCCGTTGTCGTACCCGTGCGATTGCAGCAGGTGCAGGTGCGTGCCGTCGGCGGTCGGCAGCATGATCATGCCGGCGTAGGCTCGCATGGCGGCGACCGCTTGACCGACGATGATCGTGCCGATGGCCTCGGCATCGAAGGCTCCAACCAGCTGTGCGGTGATCGCCTGCAGACGCGTGGTGCGCTCGGCGGCCCGCTCGGCTGCTTTGCGGGCGCGCTGCTCGGCGCGATAGAGGCGGGTGTTGCTGGCAGCGAGACCGAAGCGTCGCGACAAGTCTTCCGCGAGGACGATCGCTTCGGCGCTGAAGTCGCGAACCGCGTCGTTCGCGGCCAAGGTCATCGCTGCAATGCCGCCATCGCGGCCAATGAGCGGCATGACCAGCGCCGTTTTGCACGGCGAGGGGGGGGCGCCGAACGGGCTCACTCCCTCGGCGAGCACGCGCGCAGGTCTGCCTTGCAAGACTTCGTCGATCGCCGAGCCAGCAAGCACGGCGCGCTCGCCAACGCGCGAAACCCGTCTTGCACCTTCTTCTCTGTACGCAATAGCGGCAAGACCATTGGCGGCATCGGACGGGCGAAGGTGAACCGTGCACCAGTCGGCGAAAGTCGCTACCGCGAGCTCGGCCATGCGCGTCCACATTTGCGGACTGTCGCCATCGTTCTCGAGGAGCACCATGGCGTCGTTGAAGAAGCGCCGCGCCTCGAGTGATCGCTGCTCGCTCGACACGTCGGCGAAGGCCAGGGTGACGCCGCGGGCCGGGCTACCGTCGGGGGTCGCCGTCACGCTTACGTAGCGTCGCCCCCGCGGAAACGTCGCGAGCAAGGTGTCTTCGGCGCGTTGGCCGGCAAGAGCGACGCGAATCAGACGCTCGATGGGCTCGAGGGCGCCGTCGAGATGAGTCGAGAGGAGCTCACCCAATGGCGAATTCGTGAAGAACGCCTGATAGTTGGAGCTCGCCAACCGACACACGCCCCCGGTGTCGTAGTAGGCGACCGCTAAAGGCAACGCGTCGACGACGCTCGCGAGCGGCGCCTCGTCCTCCCCCAACCCTGCCATGCTCATCTCATGACGGGGCCTGCTCTCTTTCGTCAAGCGGCATTAAAGGCCCTTGGGTTTCTTGGTGGGGTGGGGTACTAGCACCCCGGGGGAGTTGCTGTTGTCAGCGCCGATTCGACCGAGCACAGGCGGCGTCTCATCGATCGCCGAGAGCGACGCGCGCGAAGCGGAGCTCGACGGGCTCCGTCGTGCCGTCGAAGCACGCGACGACTTCCTCGCGGCGGCGTCCCACGAGCTGCGCACTCCCATTGGGACGATGCTGCTGCACGTGGAGAGCATCGCTCAGCTCGCTCGCGAGGGCGCGTCGCCGCAGCTTGCGGCTCGGATTGCCACGTTGCATGGGCAAATGCGCCACTACGCCCGGCGCGCGACGACGCTGCTCGACGTCTCGGTCATTCTCGCCGGCAAGCTCCAGCTTCGCCCCGAGCCCGTAGATGTCGCCGAGCTCGTGGGCGACGTGATCGACCTGGTGCGTGTCGAAGCCGAGAGGGTGGGCTCGTCGCTGACTCTCGAGGCCATCGCGCGCCCCGTTGGCTCCTTCGATCGCACCCGTCTCGAGCAAGTCGTCTTGAACCTGCTCAGCAATGCCATCAAGTACGGCGACGGCGAGCCCATCCGCGTGCGTCTCGAGGCGCTCGATGATCGCGTGATGGTGACCGTCATCGATGAGGGCATCGGCATCAGCCCCGAAGATCAGACGCGCATCTTCGGCCGCTTCGAGCGCGCGCCGCTCGAGAAGCACGGTGACGTGCCGAGTGGTGGCTTCGGCGTCGGACTATTCATCGTGAAAGAGATCGTCGACGCCATGGGCGGGACGATCAATGTCGTGAGTCGCTCGGGGGAGGGCTCATCATTCACCGTGGCGCTGCCGCTTACGCGCCACCGGGACGTTCAATGAACACCGAACGGCAAGGCCATCGCCGTCTCGCTAGCGGGATCAACGGACTCGACACGCTCCTCGGCGGCGGCTTCTTCGCCGGCGGCGTGTACATCATTCAAGGCCCGCCGGGCGCCGGTAAGACGGTCTTCGGCAATCAGCTGTGCTTCAACCACGTCGCCGCGGGTCACCGGGCGCTGTACGTGACGCTGCTCGCCGAGACGCACGCGCGCATGATGCTGAACCTGCGCGCCTTCAATTTCTTCGACGAGGGCAAGGTCCCGACCGCTATCTACTACATGAGCGCGTTCCGCACGCTCGAAGAAGAGGGCCTGCGAGGTTTGCTCGAGCTCTTGCGCCGGGAGATCCGCGGGCGCAACGCCAGCATGTTGCTGCTCGACGGTTTGGTGTCCGCCGAGGAGTCGGCGGAGTCGCCCCGCGACTTCAAGAAGTTCATCCACGAGCTGCAAAACCAAGCGACGCTTCTCGGTTGCACCACCTTCTTGCTGACCAGCGGCGGCATTGGCCGCGGCGTGCGTGCCGAGCACACCATGGTCGACGGCTTGCTCGAGCTAGGTGACGAGCTCCACGTGGTCCGTAGCGAGCGCTTCATTCACGTTTCGAAGTTCCGAGGCGGCGCTCACCTGCGTGGGCGGCACGCCTTCGAGATCAACGACGACGGCATCACCGTGCATCCACGAATCGAGGCGTTGCTCGCCGAGCCCACCTACCGCGACAAGGTTCGCGACCACGACCTCTCGTCGGGCAGCAAGGGACTCGACGCCATGCTCTGCGGCGGCATTCCCTCGGGTAGCGCCAGCGTCGTCATTGGTCCGTCGGGTATCGGCAAGACGACTTTCGGTTTGCAGTTCCTCTCGCAGGTTAGCGCCAGTGAGCCCGGCGTCTTCTTCGGGTTCTACGAGTCCATCGCCGCGGTGCACGCTAAAGCGGAGGCCCTCGGCATCCCGCTCCACGACAAGGTGAAGCGCGGTGAGCTGTTCATGGCCTGGACCCCCGCCACCGAGCCCATTCTCGACGCGGTCGGCGCCCGACTCATCGACACGGTGAAGCGCACGGGAGCACGTCGTGTCTTCATCGACAGTCTGGGAGCGTTCTCGGGCCTGTCGTTCTATCCCGAGCGTGCCGTGCCGTTTTTCGCGGCGATCACCAACGAGCTACGCGCCATCGGCGCCACCTCGATCTGGACGTACGAGACGGCGCGGCTGATGGGGCCCGAGATCCCGTCGCCGCTGCATGGGATCTCGCCGATGGTCGACAACGCCGTGGTGATGCGCTTCGTCGAAATCGATTCGCGTCTCCATCGGTTGATCTCGGTGATGAAGAAGCGCAACGGACCGTTCGATCCGGCGTTGCGTGAGTTCACCATCGACGACCGCGGCTTCGTCGTCGGCGACGAGTTCGCCAGCGTCGAGGCGTTGTTGACCGGCGCCGCGCGCCACGTGGCTGCCCCGCCGCGTCCGGCCAAGGCAAAAGCGCGATCGCGCCAGAAAAAGAGAGGTCGATGAAGACCATTCTCGTTGTCGACGACGAATTCGGCTTTGCCGAAGCGCTCGGCTCGATTTTGAGCGACGACGGGTTTCGTGTGTTCATCGCGGTGAACGGGCGGCAGGCTTTGGAACGCATCCCCGAGGTGCGTCCGCATCTCATCATCCTCGACTTCATGATGCCGGTGCTCTCGGGCCCGGCGACCCTGGAGGCGCTGCGCGGTGATCCTATGACCGAGAAACTTCCGGTCATCATGGTCAGCGCCGTCGAGGAAGAGTCGGTGCGCGAATACACCGACCGCTACGATTTGTTCTTGCGTAAACCCTTCGGTGTCGGCGAGCTGATGAACGCAGTTCACTCGCTCATTGGAGACGAAGGATCGTGATCAAGCGGCTCTGTCCGCTCCTGATCGTACTGACATCCTGTGGACGCTCCCCGCTACCAGCGCCGGAGTTTCCGACGGTGCCGCCCGCGTTCGCCGAAAGTGCCCGCTATGGCGTCGTGACCCTTCGCGAAGCGTCGATCGTCATGAAAGGTGCGGGCTCCGACGGCACCGTGCCCTCCCTGCGCAGCAGCAACCTCACGCGCATCCTCGTCACCGGACAGCTCGAGCCACACATGCATCGGCGCACGATCGTGCCGACCGATGGCTGCGTCGTGACCACGGCGCGCGCCCGGCTTGCCACCAAAGGGAAGAAGAGCGTCGAAGTCGATGGCCTCGCCGGCGCGCCTCCCTTGCCCTCCGACGTTGCCCAAGTGACCGCGTGGCCCGGCGCCAAGCCGGTCGTCGAGCTCGAGCTGCCCGCTCCGGCGGTCGGGGCTCTGCTCGACTTCTTCGTGGAGCAGACCTGTATCCGTGGCTTCGACATGGTGCCGCCGGTGGTCTTCGGCGCGGCCATGCCAACGCTCGACAGCAAGATGAGCATCCGCGCCGACCCGTCCTTCCAAGCACGCGTCGTGGTCTCGAAGGGCGGCGATCAGGTCACCACCTTGCAAGCGCCACCGCAGAAGGGTGGCCAAGCGTGGACCCTGCGCGAGCGCGATCTTCCCGCCTACCACGACGATGCTTTCTCGATCGACTCGCAACACACGGGGCCTTGGGCGCAAGTGGTCATCGGCTCGGTGCGCGCGGCCGGTGGCGAAAAGAGCTACGCCGACGGTTGGAGCTCGATTGCCGCGCACGTGCGTGAGGCAGCCGAGCCGGCGTCTCCGGCCGGATCGCCGGAGGGCGACCTCAAGGGCTCGGCGACGGCTCGGCTGCGTAAGCTTCGCGATCGTTTGGCCCCGAAAGTTGCGCGGGCTCCGTTCGCCCCGGCCAGGCGCTACGCCGACATCCCGGCGGGTGGTGCGACGCCGTTCGAGGTTGCGGCGGCGATCGTCCTCGCCACCAAAGATTCACCGGACCGCGGCCACCTAGCGCTCGCGACGTTGGCCGATGGCCCACTCCTCGTCGACAGTGTCCCCAGCCTCTATCCCTTCCGAGCGGTGCTGGTCGCGACGCGCGCCAACGGCGGCTGGCAGTTCGACGACCCCACGTGTCTCAACTGTCCGCCGGGCCATCTGCCGAGCGACCTCGCCGGGGGCAGAGCGCTCGTGGTCACCGACGAAGGCTATGAGATCACCGAGGTCCCATTCGGCGCGACCGAGACCTCGCGTGCCCGGATGCAGATCGCCTGGAACCTCACCGGCATCGAGCTCGCGGGAACCGTTTTGGCGGACTTCGAGGGAAGTGGTGCGCGCAAGCTCGCGAAGCTCATGGAGGCCGCCACCGTCCAAGCGAGCCCCGAGTCTTTAGGCCAGGTGCGGAGCGCGTTGTTCGGTAGCGCGGCGGGCTTGGAGCTGCTCGGTGTCGGCGAATCGTCGCCTCCCAACGCCCGGCCATACGAGATGCGTTTCCAGGTTGCCGCTAAAGCGGACGCGAGCGGCAGCCTCCTGCGTTTGCCGGTCTACCGGGTCGCCGGGCCTTGGGTGCCGTGGCTGACACCCGTCTCGGAGCCGCGTGATGTCGTCCTACCGGGGCCGCTGCGCGCCGAGACGACCGTCACCATCCAGATGCCGAAGTCGTACAATATGGCGCGACTCGGAGACATCAGCGTGCGCAAGACCGTGGGCGAGTACCAGATCCACGTCGAGCATCGCGACGATGTCGTCACCATCACGCGCCGCATCGGTCTGTTCACGCGTCATGTGCCCAAGGAACGTTTCGGCGAGCTTCGTGAGCTCGTGCTCGCCGCGGCAGATGCTGACGCCCAAGTCATCGAGCTCAATGTCGGCAGGTGAACGCCATGGCCAAGATCATCGATGGTAAAGCGCTGGCGCAGCGCGTACGTGAGGGGCTCAAGGCGGACATCGCCAAGGTCACGGCGGCGCGCGGACGTCCACCCGGGCTTGCGGTCGTGCTCGTCGGCGACGATCCGGCGTCGGCGGTCTATGTTCGCAACAAGGAAACCGCCGCCAACGGCATCGGCATGTTCTCCGAGGTCATCCGGCGTCCAGCCAACACCTCGCAACGCGAGCTCATGGATATCGTCGCTCGGCTCAACGAGCGCCCGGATGTCGACGGCTATCTGGTGCAACTGCCGCTCCCCAAGGGGCTCGATGTCGCCGAGGTGACCAACGCCATCGACGCCGACAAAGATGCCGACGGCTTGCACCCGCTCAACCTCGGGCGCCTGGTGACCGGCGAGCCGGGACCGCGGCCGTGCACTGCCGCCGGCTGTCTTGCGCTCATCGACGAAGCAGGCGTGAAGCTCGAGGGCAAACACGCCGTGGTGATTGGCCGGAGCACGATCGTCGGCAAGCCAACCGCGCTCATGCTGCTCGAGCGCAACGCCACGGTCACCTTGTGTCACTCGCGCACGACGGACCTCGCGGCGGAGGTGCGCCGCGCCGATGTCGTGGTGGCTGCGGTCGGTAAGCCCGGCCTCGTGAAGGGCGACTGGGTCAAGCCCGGTGCGGTGGTCATCGACGTCGGTACGACGCGCGACGACGCCGGCAAGCTTCGTGGAGACGTCGACTTCGAGAGCGCCCAGGCCGTCGCTTCCGCGATCACGCCGGTACCTGGCGGAGTGGGGCCCATGACCATCGCCATGCTGCTCACCAACGCCGTGCACGCCGCGGTTCGTCGCTCGCGCGGTTGACCAAGGGGCTCTTGCTTGGGGATATAGCGCGCCGTGAGCGATCTTCTACGTACGCCGTTTTATGCCATGCAGGCCGCCCGCGGGGCGCGCTTCGTCCCGTTCGCCGGCTACGAGATGCCGGTGCAGTTCGCTGGTCTCATGGCCGAGCATCAAGCAGTGCGCACTACCTGCGGCGTCTTCGACGTGTCGCACATGGGCGAGGTGATCGTCGAAGGCCCCGAGGCGTTGGCAGCCATGCAATGGCTCGTCACCAACGACGTGAGCAAGCTCGTCGACGGCAAAGCGCTCTACACGGTCATGTGTGTGGCGAGCGGCGGCATTGTCGATGACCTCATCATCTACCGCGAGAACGCCAATCGCTATTTCATCTGTGTGAACGCCAGCCGCCGGCACGACGACGTCGCCCACATGAAGCGTGAGCTCGCGCGTTTCCAGTGCACGGTGACGGATATCTCCGACGCGTGGGGCCAGCTCGCGGTTCAGGGCCCGAAAGCCGACGATGTGATTGCGTCCATGACCACGGCGAAGGTTCGCGAGATGGCGCCATTCACGTGGCTCGACGCAACCGTCGGTGGCGTCCCGGTGCGCGTCGCCCGCACTGGTTACACCGGTGAGCCTGGCTTCGAGATCTACGTGCGTCCTCACGACGCCGAGACCTTTTGGAACGCGCTGATGAAAGCCGGTGAGCCGCATGGCCTCGTGCCCGCGGGTCTCGGTGCCCGCGATACCTTGCGGCTCGAGATGAAATACGCCCTCTACGGCAACGACATCGATCTCGATCACTCGCCGCTCGAAGCAGGTCTGGGTTGGGTGGTGAAGCTCGAGAAAGGCGACTTCCAGGGTCGCGCCGCGCTCGTCCGCCAAAAAGAACAAGGCGTGTCGCGCAAGCTCGTCGGCTTCACCATGCGCGACCGCGGCATTCCGCGTCAGGGCTACGTCATCCGCCATGACGGAAAAGACGTCGGTGTGGTGACCAGCGGTACCCACAGCCCGTCCTTGAACGCGCCGATCGGCGTCGGCTACGTGCCGGCCGAGCTCGCTGCCATCGGCAGCACCTTCGACGTCGTCATTCGCGACCGTGCGGTTCCCGCGGTGGTGGCGAAGACGCCCTTTTACAAAAGAGACGAGTGATGAGCCTTCCCAAGGACCTCAAGTACACAAAAGATCACGAGTGGCTGAAGCTCGTGGGCGATGTCGGCACCATCGGCATCACCAGATACGCCGGCGAGCAGCTCGGTGATGTCGTCTTCGTCGAGCTACCCAAAGTCGGCACCCAGGTGAAGGCGGGCGCCACTTTCGGCACCGTCGAGTCCGTCAAGGCCGTCAGTGACTTGTTCGCACCGGTGGCCGGCGAGGTGGTCGAGGTCAACGAGGCGCTCACCAAGGCCCCCGAAACCGTGAACTCGGATCCTTACGGCGCCGCTTGGATGGTGAAGATCAAGCTCGCCTCCGCTGGCGACGCCAATGCGTTGTTGTCGGCGGATGACTATCAAGCGCTCATTGGTTGATCGATCCATGGGTGACGGAGACAAAGCAGCGCGCCGTGAGGCCAAGGAGCTATGGGACGCCTCGCGTGCAGCATTCGCGGCGGGGAATTACCGCGAGGTGCGCCGGCTCGATCGTATTGCCGCCGACCGCGCGCCGGGCAGTGACGTGGCCGCCGACGCCAATCGCGAGCTCGAGGGGTTGGGGCACGATCGCAACGTGCTCTACATCGCGGGCGCCGTGACGCTCATGTACGTGCTCGCGTGGGTCTACGCGTTGTCTTAGGTGCTCCATGGCCAAGTTCGAAGCTCTCATCCCGCGTCAGTCCACCGACATCACGCTCGTCGTCGATGTCCGCGCCGACGGAGTCGTGGTCACCGACGCCAAGACCGGGGCTGCGTTCACGGTTCGCGAGCTGAAAGCCAAACCTGCGCCACCGGCCCCACCACCCGAGCCGGCAAAGCCCGACGTGATGAGCGAGGTCTTTCACGAGGCTGCGCGCATCTACGAGCACAAGTCCGCAAAAGCGGCAGCAGGGCTCCTCTTGGATCTCGCCTTGAAGGCGCTCGGTGCCGAGTCAGGCGCGGTCTACATCTCGAGCATCAATGACCAGGAGCTGCGTGTCGTGGCAGCTCGCGGCCCGGCCTCGGCATCGCTTTTGGGCTCGCGCGTCGTCATGGGGCAGGGCACGGTAGGTCTCGCTGCTCGAGAGGGCGTCTCCATGGTCGGCGCCGCAGGCGAGGTCTGCTCGCCCGCGCAACACGAGGGACGTGTCTACGGAGCCATCCATCTGCTGCACGACAAGCGACGCTTCAGCGCCGCCGACATCGGAGCCCTCGACTACCTAGCCGGCCAGCTCGCCGAGTATCTCATCAACACGGGCCAAACCGACGCCTAGGGCATATCCTATGGTCATGCGGTGGATCCTACTGACATTGGCTTTGATGGTCGGTGCTGCGCGCATCGCCCACGCCGACGACGTTTTGTTCTACTGGGTGGACAAGAAGGGCACGGTCCACGCCACGCAGAACATCGACGAAGTCCCCGAGCCCTACAACGGTATGTACCGCGCCCGTTTGAAGGAGCTCGAGGAGGAGAAGAAGAAGCAAAAGAGCGAGCCGGCTCCGCCTGTCGTTCAAGCCACCCCCCAGCCAACGCCCTCGCCGCCGCAGCCCTCCATCGTCGACAAGGAGCTCGCCCGGCAAAAAGCCTGGCGCGCCGAGGTGGCCAAATGGCGTACCGAGCTGCGGGTTGCCACCGAAGATCTGAGCCGCATCCAGACACAGCTCGACCAAACCACCGTCAATCCGGTATTGCGGACAACCCCACAGGTGCAGGCGCAGATTGGACCCCTCGAAGAGCAGCGGGACCGGGCATTGCGGCGGGTAGAGATCGCGCGCAAGACGCTGGCCGAAGATCTGCCGGCGAAAGCGAAACGCGAGAGCGTCCCCCCGCGTTGGCTCGACTAGCGCAAGACGTCGTCGATGACCGCGCGGTCGCGCTCTTCGCTGTACGAGGCGTTCGCGAGCTCGACGGCACGGCGCACCAGTGGGCTCTTGGCGCTGGGCTTGACGGCGCGCACGACCCCGGACGCGTCACGTTGCCGTGCGGCCACGACCGCGAAGTCGGGAGCCTTGCCGAGCGCGATGGCGGTCTCGATCTCGCCCTCGCTGCCATAGACCACATAACCCAAGCGATCGGCTGCGCGGAGCGTGCGCTTGGTTAGCCGGTCGGCGGGCTCGATCCGTGCCGGCGAACCGGGCGGCCTTTGGCCACCGTAGACCACGAAGACCCATCCCTCGGCGGAGCTCGCGGGGAGCCCGGCCATTTGTTTGAGACGCGCGATGCCCTCGCTATCCAACGCACGGCGCTCGGGGACGTAGGCCGCGGCGGTGGGGAACAGGTCGGTCACGCCGATGACCTGACTGCGCACGTACGCCAGCAAGTCGTTGCGGTCGAGCTCGCGCGTCGCGGCGGAGGTCGGTGCGAGAATCCGTAGCAGCTCGGCGTCGGCGAGGCACTCGGCGGCTTCGGACGACAGCCGCTCCGGAAGCTTGGCGCAATCGCGCGCGCACAAGAGCTTGCCGTGCGTGGCGTCGCCCACGGCGGGCGGCGGCAAGAGAGCGGGCAGCGCGTCGGGGACGATGCCCTCGAGCATGGGCCAGACTCCCACGGAGACCAACACCGCGTGCTCGATGGCGATGCCGTCGGGTGCCTTGCCCGCGAGGTGGGCGCTGTAGATGCCCTCGTGCGCCACCGTGAAGCTCACCGCGAACTTGCCGTCGTCTCCATCGTGCGAGGCAATGCGCGCGTCGACGACCGCGCCCTTGGGATTCGTGAGATAGACGGCGAGCTCGGCCCCTGCGAGCAGGCGGCGTTTCCCGAAGCTCGGGTCTGGAGTCTTGCGCAGCTCCTCGAGGGTGATGGCGAGCTCGAAGGTCTGCTTGGGCTTGGCGACGCCCGGCGTTTGCACGACGGTGTAGCCGACGCGGGCGCTGTCATGGCGCCGCACTTCGCGACTCGGAGGGCCAGACGCCGCGACGACGAGCGCCGCCGCCAGCACAATCACTGACAGACGCCGCTATTGCGGTCGAGCTCCATCTCGAAGCGGTCGGCGAAGGTGTAGAGCTCGGGATCGGGCTGAAGCTCTCTGCCGTTGACGTAGAACGTCGGAGTCGCTTCGATGCCCAGGGTGACCGCCGATTGCTTCAACGCCGCAACGCGATCGCGGACGGCCGGCGAGGCGAGGTCGGCGATGAAGCGCTTGACGTCGAGGCCGATTTTGCCGGCGATGGTCGTGAGCAGCGGTTGCTCGAACTCGGTCGACGTCGAGGTGAACAGCGCTTCGTGCATCTGCCAGAGCTTGTTCTGATTGCCGGCGGCGAGTAGAGCCGCAGCGGCGTTCACGGACTGGGCGTTGTTCTGGAGAGGATAGGGCACGAAGACGAAGCGAACCTTCTTGCCGTAGCGGCGCAGCGCTTCTTCGACCCGCGGGGCGGCGTCACGGCAGTGCGGGCAACGGAAGTCGGCGAACTCGACCACGGTGAGTGGCGCATCTTTCGCGCCACGTTGAGGAGCGTCGTCGAGCTTGAGCGTCTTGGGCTTGCCGCAGAACGGTCCGCTGACGCGGCTGCTCATGAAGGTACTGATCTCGTCGACCGACAGACCGGTCTGGGCAATGCGCGCCAGGATGGTCGAGAGGTGGTCGGCGGTCTTGCACTTGGGCTTGCTGTCATTGCACGCGGCGAGTGTCAGCGAGCTGGTGCAAGAGCAGAACTCGTCGGCGGCGACGCGCGCATAGACTTCACGCTGCTTGGCGCTGAGCGCAGACAGGTCGGGCATGGCGACCGTCAAAGCCAGATAGAACAACGGGGAAACCATGAGCGGCGCTCTACGCCACCGCGTCACGGAGGGGCAAGCGTCAAGAAGTCGATGAAGCGCGGGTCTTTGCGTACCCCGTCGAAATCGTCGTGCCGGACCGCCTGGTCGCGGTAACGGCTGTCATGGCTCGTAGCTTGCTCGAGCTGGCGCACGCAGCCTTCGACATCCCCCGCACGGGCGGCGATGCGAGCGCCGGTGAACGCGGCCCGAGCCACCAATGGGTCTCCGACGCGGAGACGCTCGGCGGCGAACGCGACCCGACCTTTGGCTTCGTCGTAGGCCTGGCGCTCGAGCGCTTGCTCGGCGCGCAAAAGCGCGAGCTGTGCGTCCACGTGGCGAGTCTCGATGACCCGCAGATCACGCACCCGCGGAGCCCGTGGGTAGACGAGCTCGACCGCGATGACACCGCCATCCGGCGACGTGAGCCACAGCTCCGATTCCGGGAGGACCGAGTCGCCGAGCGTTGCCACGGACACCAGGGTCGCGTCATCGGCGTACCCGACGATGTCTGGACCGCGGCGCTCGATGGTGCCGAGACTGCTCGTTGCCAAAGGTGGCCCTGGAACGGCCCAGCGCATGCCCGCGGCCTCCAGCCGGCCCCCCATGCTCGAGGCCGCGATGCCATCGATGAGCTGCTTGCGCTCGGTGGTGGGTTCTTCGGCAAGGGCGACGAGCGCCGGATCGACGTCGAACAGGTCCACCGCTTCGAGGCTCGCCACATGGTGCCTTCTGACCCGGGGCGGTGCGCCGTCACGCACCTCCAGGAACACCACTGCCGCCGGCGCCTCCTGGAAGCCCAAGACCAGGCGTTCGTAGCGCGTTTGCTGGATGCGACTGGTGACCGGATTGACTCGCGATGGCGGACAGGCGGCGAGGCAGCCGAGCGACGCAATAAACAGGGTACCCCGGATGATTGAAACAGAGTGACGCATCCATTACCTTTGATTCTGAGCCGCTCTGCGAACCACGTAGCGCCCATGGAATTCGAAGACAAGACACAGGTCCTGAAGGCCGCTAGCATTCCGCAGCGCGGTGAGCGGCGATCTGCGTGTCTGGTCGTCATTTCTGGGAGCGAGCTCGGCCGCATCTACAAGGTCGACGAGCCCGAAATCGTCTTGGGGCGCGGCGATAGCGTCGGTATCCGTATCGTCGACGACGGTGTTTCGCGGCGCCATGCCAAGCTCATCCAGAAGGGCGAGGCGGTGACGCTCCTCGACCTCGACAGCACCAACGGCACGTTCTGCAACGGCGAGCGGGTCACCGAGCGCGTGTTGCGTGATGGCGACAAGATCCGCATCGGCACGACGACCATCCTGAAGTTCAGCATGCAAGACGCGCTCGAGGAGGACTTCAGCCGTCGCCAGTATGAGTGGGCAACCCGCGACTCCCTCACAGGCTGTTTCAACAAGAAATACTTCGTCGAGCGACTCCCAGCCGAGATTGCCTACGCCAAGCGCCACGACAAGGTCTTGTCACTCGCGATGTGCGACATCGACCACTTCAAGCGCATCAACGACACCTACGGCCACACCGCTGGCGATGTGGTGCTGCGCAACGTCGCGCGGGCTCTGCTCGAATCGGTGCGGCAGGAAGACACCGTCTCGCGCTGGGGCGGCGAGGAGTTCGCGGTGGTGATGCGCGACACCAAGGGCGATGCGGCATTCGTCGCCGCCGAGCGCATTCGTCGCCGACTCGAGGCCATGCCGATCGAATACGAGAATCAGCGCATTCTCGTGACCATCAGCATCGGCATCGCGTCGTGGGGAGAGGTCGAAGCCGTGTCGACGCCCGAGGCTCTGGTGCAGCGCGCCGACGCCTATCTGTATCGCGCCAAGCACCAAGGCCGAAACCGCACCGAGAGCCTGGCGCTGGGTGATCTGTAATGACCGTCCCTTGGATGGTGCCGGACGCGGTGCGGCCCGGCGACGTCGTGCGCGTCATCGCTCCTTGTGGTGCCTTCGACCGTGAGCGCTTCGAGGCGGGGCTCGCCATCATCCAGCGCGCTGGTCTCGTTGTCCGCTATGACGATGCCGTTTTTTCGCGCCACCGCTATCTCGCCGGTGACGACGAGCGACGACTCGCCGAGCTTCGCCACGCTTTGGGGGAGCCCGATGCTCGCGTGCTCTGGGTGGCGCGCGGAGGCTACGGCGCGACGCGGCTGCTCCCGCACTTGCCGGTCGACGCCGTTCGAAGAGCCAGCAAGTGGCTGGTTGGCTTCTCCGACGTCACCGCGCTCCACATGTTGTGGGCCCGAGCCGGCCTAGCGTCGTTGCATGGCGCCAACGTCACCACTCTTTCGCAGTGGTCGGAAGGCGCACGCGACGAGCTGATGAGCTGGCTGACGCAGCCTTCGCCGCGCTTGTTCCGGGGCAGGGTGATGCACCGGGGTGATCTCGTGAGCGGCCGTCTGCTCGGCGGCAATCTGACCGTGCTGGCCGCTATGGCGGGCACCGGCACTTTGCCGTCGTTGCGTGGGGCGATCGTCTTGCTCGAAGATGTCGGCGAGAGGCCCTACCGCCTCGACCGCGTGCTCACGCAGCTCGTGCAATGCGGTGCCTTCGACGGCGTCGCCGGTGTCATCATCGGCCAGCTCACCGATTGCTCGGAGCCCAACGCCGATTACACCGCGCTCGACGTCCTGACCGACGTCCTCGACCCGTTGGGCGTACCGGTGCTGGCGGAGCTGCCGATTGGCCACGAGCCATCGTCTCGCGCAGTGCTCTCCGGTGCCATGGCCACGCTCGACACCCACGAGGGTGTGTTGACGTTGCGCAGCTCGGCTGCTCCCGTGACGGTGTGAAGCCGAAACAAGGGGCACCGCTGCCGCAAGTGCAGGTCCCCGACATCGACCGCTGCATCCAGACCTTGATCGCCGAGAAGACCTGCTCGGCGGCGGCCTGCATCGCTTCGGTCGGCGGGCGCATCTTTCATCGCGGCATCTACGGTTGCGCCGTGGCGCCGCCACCCGTGCGCAAGGTCGGCATCGACACCTATTTCGATCTCGGCGCGCTCACCCAACCACTCGCGACGGGCCTTGCCGCGATGGAGCTCGCGAGCCGCGGTCGCATCGATCTCGGCGCGAGCCTCGCCACGACCTTGCCCGAGTTTCGCGATCCGAAGTTCGCACCCATCACCATCGACATGTTGCTCGACCACACGAGTGGATTTCCCGGCTCGCGTGCCTTTTGGCAGGACATCGCTGCGGAAGAGGCGAAGCTCCGCCCCGAGCTCAAGACCATGGGCACGCGCAAAGCGGTGGCGAAGGTCCGCAAGCGTGTCGCCGAGCTGCGCTTCGAATCCGAGGCGGGCACCAAGGTCAATCCGAGCGACATCGGCTTCATGGTGTTGGGCTGGATCATCGAGAGCATCATCGAGACCCCGCTCGACGTGTTCCTACAGCGCGAGGTTTACCGCGAGCTCGGCCTCGATCAGACGTTGCTCTTCGTCCGCCATGACGAACCGCCGCCGAAAGTGGGTCCACGCCGTGTCTTCGCCGCGACCGAAAAGAGCGAGTGGCGCGAGAAGCTTCTGCAGGGCCACGTCCAGGACAGCAACGCTTGGGCGATGGGGGGCGTCGCGGGTCACGCCGGCCTCTTCGGCAACATCGACGCGGTCTGGCAGCTCGTGCATGCGCTTTGGGAGAGCTACAGCGGTGGCGGGCGCAGCTTTCTCGCGGGGCCGGTGCGGCGTTTCTGGACGCGCTCGAAACGTTTTCGCGGCACGACGCGAACGCTCGCCTGGGACACGCCGCCTGCGCATCACGCCCAAGCCGGGAAACGCTTCTCGCTCAACTCGGTGGGACTTGCGGCAAACAATGGCTGCACCATCTGGGTCGATCTCGCGACCGACATCATCGGTGTCGTGCTGACCAACGCCGCGCATACGACGCTGGACGGTAAAGAAGACTCGCTCAACAAGTTCCGACCCCGCGTCTACGAGCTCATCGCCAAACACGGCGAGGCGCTGCCGCCGGATCCCACCAAAGCCGTCGGCGCGGCCGCGTTTTACACGCCGCCGATGGCGGGCAGCGGCGGCAACATCGCGACGATCCGCAAGCCCGGTAGGTAGATTCTTTCGCTCACCGCCGCTGGGGTGGTAGCTCCAAGGCGTGGGTAAGAATATCTATCTCATCGGTATTTGTGGCACGGGTGTCGGCGCGCTCGCGGGACTCTTGAAGGCACAGGGACACAACGTCCGCGGCAGCGACGTCCACGCCTATCCGCCGATGAGCGACAAGCTGCGTGAGTGGGGTATCCCGGTGCTCGAGGGCTTCGACGCCGCGCATCTTTCCCCCAAGCCCGACCTCGTCATCATCGGCAACGTGGTGCGTGCGAACAATCCCGAAGCCGTCGCCGTGCGTGACCAGGGCATTCCGCACATGTCGATGCCGCAGGCCATCGCGGAGTTCGGCATCGGCGACAAACACAGCATCGTCATCGCCGGCACCCACGGGAAAACGACGACCAGCGCCTTGGCGGCGCACGTGCTCATGCACGCGGGGCGCGACCCGGGCTACCTCGTGGGTGGTGCCCTTGTCGGCTATAGCGAATCGTTCCGCGCGGGCAAGGGCGGAGGCTTCGTCATCGAAGGCGACGAGTACGACACCGCCTACTTCGACAAGGGCCCGAAGTTCATGCACTACCGCGCTCGTAGCGCGGTGATCACGAGCCTCGAGTTCGATCACGCGGACATCTTCGCGGACATCGGCGCCGTCGAAAAAGCGTTCGCCGGGTTGATTGGCACCGTGCCACCGGACGGTCATCTCATCGTCTGGCATGGCGCCGACCGCGCGCGGCGCTTGATTCGCGATGGCGCCAAGACCAAGCGCGTGACCACCTACGCCACCCGCCAGACGGAGGGCGCAAACCTTTGGCTCGAGAGCTTCACCAGCGGGCCGCAGGGTTTGACCTTCAAGCCCATCTACGAGGGCAAGCCGCTCGGTGAAATGACCGTGCCGTTATGGGGCGAGTTCAGCGCCGCCAACGTCCTCGCGGTCATCGGTGCCTTGCGCGACGCCGCGCTCACTGCAGACGAGCTGCGCGCTGGGTTTGCCAGCTTCGCGGGCGTTCGCCGCCGCCTCGAGCTACGCGCCGAGCCGGGCGGAATCGCCATCGTCGACGACTTCGCCCATCACCCGACCGCCGTCGACGTGACGCTCGAAGCCGCGCGCACCCGTTGGCCGCGCCGCCGCATCTGGGCGCTCTTCGAGCCGCGCAGCGCGACCAGCCGCCGCAACGTCTTCCAGCAAGAGTTCGTGCCCGCGTTCGCCAAAGCGGACCGTGTGATCATCGCCTCGCACGAGCGTCTTTCGGAGATCGCGAGCGGCGAACGCTTCGACCCACAGCAGCTCGCCAACGACATCACGGGGAAAGGCGTGCCGGCGCGCTTCATCGAGAGCGTCGACACCATCGCCGATACCGTGGCCGCGGAAGCGAAAGCGGGCGACGTCGTCATGGTGTTTTCGAACGGCGCCTTCGGCGGCTTGCACGAGAAGCTCATCGAGCGGCTGTCGAAGTGAGCCTGGTCGCGTTCGCCGTCGAGCGCGCTCGCGCCGGTGGCGAGGTCTTGCGCCGCTACTTCGCGAGCGGCGTCGGCGTGCGCCACAAGGGCGACATCGATCTGGTGACCGACGCGGATGTCGCCGCCGAGGCCGAGATCATCGGCGCCATCCGCGCGCGTTATCCCGAGCATGGCTTACTTGCCGAGGAGTCGGGCGAGGAAGGGCAGGGCGATGTCCGCTGGATCATCGACCCCCTCGACGGCACCGTGAACTTCGCGCACGGCATTCCGCACTGGAGCGTGCTCATCGCGGTGCAGCAGCGCACCGGCGACCGCTTCACCACCGAGATCGGCGTCGTCTACGACCCGACGCGCGACGAGCTCTTCGTCGCCGAACGTGGCAAGGGCGCCACGCTGAACGGCAAGCCCATCCGCGTGTCGAAGACAGCGCGGCTCATCGACTCCATGGGAGTCACCGGTTTTGCCTACGACCGCTTGCGCGGTCCTCACGACAATCATGCCGAGTTCTGCGCCTTGAATCTGGTGACTCAGGGTGTTCGCCGCTTCGGCTCGGCGGGGCTGGACCTCGCCTACGTGGCCAACGGTCGCTTCGATCTCTACTGGGAATACGGCCTCAAGCCCTGGGATCTGGTTGCCGGAGCTCTGCTGGTCGCCGAAGCTGGCGGCCGGGTGACCGACCTCGCGGGTGCCGCCATCGATCCGAGCCTCGGTGGCGAGGTCGCCGCCACCAACGGCGCGACCCACAGTGGGCTCGTTGCCGCCCTCGCAAGCGCCCGCCAGCATCCCGCGAACGACCGGGCCGCCGTAGTCGACCATCTGCCCGTGGAAATGGCCAAAGGGCTGATTCGGTAGCGAAGGCGTTGGTTGCGCACGACGGTCGATTTCGGTAAGGGGGGCGCCGTGGACCTGACTACGGTGGCGGGCAAGGTTCTCGCCTTTGCCAACCGCGCGAGCGAGCAGATCGGCGAAATCATCTCGAGCCCCGAGCTCGAGGCGCGGCTCGATCGCATTCCGACGCGTCTCTCGGATTACGGCGTGGACGCCTTCGGCTTCGACCCGCAGTACGTGAAGCGCGTCATCGGCTTCGGCGCCTGGGTCTATCGCCACTACCATCGCTGCGAGACCTTCGGCATCGAGAACATCCCCGATGGCCGCTGCATGCTGGTGTCGAACCACTCGGGCCAGCTGCCGATGGACGGGGCGATGATCGCCATGTCCATGTTCCTCGAGCGCGAGCCTCCGCGTTTCTGCCGCAGCGCCATCGAGCGCTTCGTGCCCGAGACCCCGTTCGTGTCGACCTTCATGGCGCGCGTCGGTCAGTTCCTGGGCACGCCCGAGAACGCCAAGCGCCTGCTCGAGGCCGAAGAATCACTGCTCGTGTTCCCCGAAGGCGTTCGCGGCCTCAACAAGGTGTGGAGCGAGCGCTACCGTCTGCAGATGTTCGGCACGGGGTTCATGCGCCTCGCCATCGAGACCGCGACGCCCATCGTGCCGACCGTGGTCATCGGCGCCGAAGAGCAGTCGCCGTCGATCTTCGCGTCACGCACCCTGGGTAAGCTCTTCGGTGTGCCGGCGCTGCCGATTACGCCGACGCTGGTGCCGTTCCCCGCGCCGACCCGCTACCGCATCTACTACGGCAAGCCGATGGTGTTCAGCGGCGACGCGAACGACGAAGACGACGTGATTCGTAGCAAGGTCGACACGCTGCGGTCGGCGATGCAGAGCATGATCGACGAGGGTTTGAAGGCGCGCGAGCACGTCTTCTGGTGAGGAACTAGTGCGCATCTGTGTGACGGGCATCTCGGGGCGGTTGGGTCGGCGCGTGGCGCAGATGCTGCGGCGCAAGCACGAGGTCGTCGGCATCGATCAGCGCGCCTCACCGGGTCTGCCGGCGAACATCGTGCATCACCAAGTCGATATCCGCCGCCGTCCCGCCGAGGACATCTTGCGCAACGGCAAGTTCGACGCGGTGGTGCACTTGGGCACCATCCACAACTTCCGCATCCCCAGCGAGAAGCTCTACGCCCGTAACGTCATCGGCACCGAGACGCTGCTGCGCTACGTGTCGAAGTACAAGATCAAGAAGCTCGTGCTGCTCTCGTCGGGCGACGTCTACGGCCCGATGCCGACCAACTCGCACTTCATCGGCGAGGACGCGCCGCTCATGGCGTCGCAGCGCTTCCCCGAGGTGCGCACGCTGGTTGCCGTCGACCGCGCGGTGCAGTCGTTCTTCTGGCGTCACGTCGACATCGAGACGGTCATCTTGCGTCCTGCGCACATCGTCGGCCCGCACGTGCGCAATGCTCCATCGAACTACTTCCGCTTGCGCATCGTCCCCAAAATCATGGGCTTCGATCCCATCGTCCAGCTCATCGCCGAAGATGATCTGTTGCGCTACATCGAGGCGGCAGTGGCTCCCGGGGTGCGCGGCGTGTTCAATCTCGCGAGCACCGACCCGGTTCCGCTATCGCGTATCCTGACGGCGCTGGGGAAACCGATCTTGCCGGTGCCGTACCCGCTGTTTCGCGGCTTCCTCGAGCGCGCTTGGAAGTACCGGCTCACTTCGTTTCCGGCACCCGAGCTCGATCATATTCGCTTCAACGCAGTGCTCGACACGGCGCGCGCCCGCGAAGAGCTCAAGACGCTGCCCGAGCGTTCGCTCTACGAAATCTTGGAGCCCTTCCGCGCCGAGACCGCGGACGACTAGACGGGCAGTCCGGTCTGCCGCACTTGCAAGCTCATCGATTGCCAGAACACCCTGGCGACGTTGGAGAAGTTTGCCGGTCCCGCGGCTGCCAGGATCTCGGCGTTGATGGCGTCGACGAACGGCTGTGCCGTTCCATTTCTGTAGCCGGCGTACCATTCGCTCGCGGGGACTTGTTTCAGGAGGTCGAAGAGCGGACCGGTCTCGTAGGCGCCGACGCTGCGGACGCCGGCGGGGGGAAGATCCAGTCCTCCGTCCGCCAAAGCGGTGTGCAGGGCTTCGAGCAATGCCTCCTGAGCGGGGGTGAACGCGGGGGCTGCGGGAGCTGCGGCGGCAGCTGGTGGAGCGGCGGGGGCGGCGGCAGGCGCGACCGCGGCTTCCGGTACGACCGGCGGCGGTTCTCCTGTGCCGGGCAAGCCAACGCCCTGGGCCGGCGCTTGACTGCCTTGAGCGCGGGGCGGCTCCATAGCCGTCCAGTCGGCGCGGCGGCGACTGCGCAGGTTGGTGGTCTCCGCGCCGTTCTGACGAACATCTTGGGCTAGGTAGGGGCGACTCTCGTGATGGATACGCGTCATGGTTTTCTCGCTCCCTCTCGAGCGACGACGTACTCCACGCACCCACATGATGGTTACACGACCTGCAGTTCTGTCAGGGGCTTGGGGTTCCTGAACACAGCACCTTGACCGGCATCGCCCCGAGAATCGTTCCAAACCTCAGGGAGATCTCATGGTTAGCTCGCTGCCACGCGTGACGGGGCCGGTGTGTCTCGTCGAATCGGAAAAGCCGATCCTGGCCATTGCTGAGCGTCTGGCGGCGAAGGAGCTATCGGCCGAGGACCGTGCCGCGATCCTCACCTGGGCGACTGGTTTGGGCGGGCGTCCGCAGGGTGGGGTGACCGCCCTCGAGCACCTGATGGTCACGCGAGCGCTCCGCAGCTTCTCCGCGAGCTTCGAGCCGGCCGAGCGCGACCAGTTGCGCGCCGTTTACGAGCGTGGCCACCTCGAGCTCGCCGGTGCGTCCGCTCCAGCGGATGTCGTGGTGCCACTGCCCCTGCGTGCTCTCGATGACCGGCGCGCCCGAGTCTTGCAGAACGCCATCTTCGAGGAGCGCGGGCTCTTGGCGGGATACAAGCCGACCTGGGGCGAGGCGCTGGTTGCGGGAGCTGCCGCCGCGCTGTGTATGGCGACGCCTTTCGGGCTCCCGCTCGCTGCAGGTTTGCTCCTCTCCAGCCTGGTGGAGAACCAGATTCACCACCACATCATGCACGCCACGCCGGACACCAAACGGCGCATGTATAGCTCCGATTCCAGTCTGCTGAAGTGGCCGAAGGAATTTCATTTCGTCCACGAGGCGGTGCATCACGGTCAGACGTTCCTCGAGAACGACACCACGAAGTTCCGTGGGGGCGACCGCAGTCACCTCGACCGCTTGCTCACGAAGCTCGACAAGGTCGAGCTCGGGAAGCAGACCGACGACGGCCTCCAGCTCTTTCCCAAGGGGGCTGCTTTCTCTGCCGTCCAGGGGCCGGCAACCGTCACCGTCGCGGGTGTCGCCGTTGGCTTGAGCTTGCCCACGGCGATCGCCCTGGGCGTGCCGATGGCGCTCATGCCATTGTTTCCGCACTTCCTGCATCGCTTCTCCCACATGTCGCACGCTGCAGCGGACCGGTACCTCGACGACCTCGCGGGCAGCGAGCGCACCTATGACCGCATCAAGAGCAGGGTGCTGCGCGCCATCGTGACCACCCCGGCGTTCGAGGCGCTTGCCCGCTTCCACAACCATCACCACGCCGAGAGCAAGCGCGACCGAAAGGTCAACATGAGCATGATGTTCGTCGCCGACGCGGTGCTAGGCCAGGCCGAGCGCGCGAGCTTCGAGCTCTTGGTGTCCTTGTGGAAGCAAGATGCATTGGGCTTTCCCGCGGCCCCGAAGCCTTCGGCGTGACCCGGCCGCATAGCACCGGGGCGTTGTCGCCCGAGCGGCGGGCCGCTCAAGACGTCCGTTACCGCGAGCAGCGCTCGTACGACTACGTGTTCATCGGCGCCGGGAACGCGGCGCTCACCTGCGCGGCGCTGCTCGCACGTGCGGGGCATCGTGTGTGCATGCTCGAGGCACACGACGTGCCCGGCGGTTATGCACAGACCTTCCGCTATGGCGAATTCGCCTTCTGCGCGCAGGTTCACTACGTGTGGGGATGCGGACCCGGCGGCGCGATTGCCCAGCTCGTCGACAAGCTCGAGCTCTCGCGCAGGCTCACCTACGAGCTCTACGACGCGGATGGCTACGACCGTATGGCGACGCCGGACGGCAAGGTCACCAAGATCCCTTACGGCTTCGTTCGTGCCGCGGAGAGTGTCGCGGCGAGCTATCCCGATCAGGCCGAAAACCTCCGCTGGTTCTTCGCGCTCATGGGGCGCCTTTGCGACGAGCTCGACGCGCTGCCACAGCCGCTGCGCTGGAGCGACTATCTCACCGCTCCGTTCAAGCTGCGCGGCCTCCTTGCCTATCGCCACAAGACGCTCGAGCAGACGTTCGAGGCCTTCCACTTGAGCCGCGAGGTGCGCGCCGTCTTGTCCGCCAACGCGGGCGACTTCATGCTCCCGCCCGAGCGTCTGTCCGTCATCATGTACGCCGCGCTCATGGGTGGCTACGGCACCGGTGCCTACTATCCGACGCGCCACTACGAGCAGCATGTGAACGAGCTGGCCGGCGTGGTCACGAGCGCCCCCGGCTGCGACATCTTTTACGAGACGCGGGTGACCCGCTTCGAGGTCGCAAAGGGCAGGGTGACGCGCGTCGTCACACAGGATGGCAAGGAGCTGACCGCGGCGCGCGGCTTCATCTGCAACATGGATCCGCAAGCCGCCGCTGCCCTCATCGGTCTCGAGCACTTTCCGGCGAGCTACCGTGAGCGCCTGCGCTACGACTACTCGGACTCCGCGATGATGGTGTACCTGGGCCTCTCCGGCATCGACCTGCGGGCCCACGGCTTCGGCCGTCACAACACTTGGCGCGTCACCCAGTGGGACATGAATCGCACCTGGCGCTAGCAGAACGACGACGACAACCACGAGCACCCGTGGCTCTTCATCTCGACGCCGACGTTGTTCACCGAAGACGCAGGTCACGCTCCGCCCGGCTCCCACGTCATGGAGCTCGGTACCTCGGTGTCCTACCGCGCGATGCGCGAGCTCAAATCGAAGAGCCCTGCCGCGTACAAGAAGCGCAAGCGCGAGATCGCGGATCGCCTCATCGACCTCGTCGCCCGCCACCACATCCCGAACATCCGCGAGCACGTGAAGCTGCGACTCGTCGGATCACCCACGACCAACGAGGACTTCGTCGGCGCGCCCTTCGGCAACGCCTACGGTGCGAGCCTCTCACCCGAGAACGTGAACCGGCGTCTCGAGCAGGAGACACCGATCGACAACCTCTACTGGTGCAACGCCACCGCTGGCTTTCCGTCGTTCTGCGGCACCGCGTCGACGGGTATGCAGCTGTACAGCAAGCTCACGCATGACCGAGCCGTAGGTGAAGGCCCGCGGCCGACGCGCGAAGAACGCGAGCGCCAGGCTATCGCCGCCTACCGAGCGACGGGGCTCACTCGAAGCGACACTCCGCTTCCATCGTGTCCCGCATGAAGAACGGCACGAGATGCGCGCCGTGCGTCTTGGTCTTGGCGTAGGCGTAGAGGAGGCGGCCGTCATTGGCGATCTCGAGCTTCACCTCAGCCTTCTCGCCGAAGAATCCCGAGCTCCACTTGGCGACCAGCATCTTGCCGCGCTCGGTGGTTACCACCTCGTGCTCGGTGTCGCCGTTGGCGTCTGGCGGGTAACCGTTACCGAGACGATGGACCAAGAGGTCGCGGCCCTCGATGAGGAACGAGATAATGTTCACGGGCTGGCGGCCTTTCGCGGCGTTGATGCCCGCCACCACGTAGAGGTGCCGATTCTCGACGTTGGGCGCGTGACTGACCTCGCAGTCGCCGTCCTTGGCGACCTTGCGGAGCACCGGATGACCGGGGACGTACGCGTGCTCCGCGAAGTCGGTGTCGAAGACGAAATCCTGGACGCGAAACAGCATCGGCTGATTCGGGTCGGGCTTGTACTCGATAGCGGTCATCACGAGGAGGGCCAGCCAGCTCACGGTCACCCCGCCTGGTAGCGTGCCTCGACTGCATGTGCGAGGTCCTGATGCTCGGCGCAACCGATGATCTGCTTGCTGTCGCTGTATGCCTTGGGCGCCTTGTACCAGCGGTCACGCCAGGCGCGGATGCGCTTGTCGCTCTCGATGAGCGCAAGCTGCGGATAGACGTCGGTCTCGACCTGCTGGACGATGCCGCGGAAGAGCTCGAGCGTCGATTCGTAGCGCTTGCACGACAGGAATACGTCGATGCCGGCGGCGAGGCCGAGCTCCGCCATCTGCGCCGGCGAGTGATGATCGGCGACCGCCTTCATTTCGATGTCGTCGCTGATGATGATGCCTTTGAACGCGAGCTCGCGGCGAAGGGCATCCAGCGCCTTCTTCGAGAAGGTCGCGGGAACCTTCTCGTCGAGCGCCGCGACGATGACGTGCGCGGTCATGATCGAATCGAGCCCGGCCTCGATGGCCTTCTTGAACGGCGGCCACTCTGTCTCGCGCAAGCGCGGCATCTCGTGCTCGACCTTGGGCAGAGCGAGATGGCTGTCGAGGTCGGTGTCGCCGTGACCGGGGAAGTGCTTGCCGCAGCCGCCGACGCCCGCCGCGTTCAGACCCTTGAGCAACGCGGTGGCGTGTTTGATGACCGCTTCCGCGGTCGCGCCGAACGAGCGGTCGCCGATCACCGGGTTCTTGGGATTGGTGTCGACGTCGAGCACCGGAGTGTAGTCGACGTCGAAGTTCATGGCGCGCACTTCACGGCCGAGCGCGAGACCGACCTTGTGCGTGAGGTCGACGTCGTCGATGGCGCCGAGCTTGCGCATCGCCGGCCACTCGGTTGCCGGCTTGCGGATGCGCTGCACGCGTCCGCCTTCTTGATCGACGCTGATGAAGAGCGGCTCTTCCTTGCGGAGCATCTTGAGCTCGCGGACCAGCTCGGTGACGTGCTCGACCGACTCGATGTTGCGGGCGAAAAGAATGAGCCCGAGCGGCTGGACCTCGCGGAGGATCTCGCGGAGCTCGGCGGTCACGCTCGTGCCCTCGAAGCCGCAGATGATCATGCGGCCGGCGGCGGCACGCACATCGGCTCTCTGTAGCGGTTTAGAGCCAGGAACCTCGGGTTTTGCTGCCATTGCGGGGCGTTATAGCCCACGAGAAGCCCCACGTGCTAACATTCCCAGGCCATGTCGGGTCGTGACCTCCTCTACAAACCGCCGGTGCCGCAGATCATCACCGAGGAGGGGAGTGGTACAGGCGCCAAGAGCCAACAGGGCAAGTACGGCGGCAAGGTCCCCGGCGGGCGCGAGCTCGGTAACGTCGGCGAGAGCATCCGTGCGAAGCTCGAGGCAAAGCTCGCGGACGCGGGCAACACGACCATCGGCACCCCCGGCCCCGGCGTCGTCCCGGCGTACAAAGCCGAGTACTTCAACCGCGATGTCTCGGGTGTGAATCAGGTCAATCTGCGCACCCGCGGTGCTGCGGCTCTTCGCGGATCCGAGGGCGCCACCGACCTGCGGAAGATCGTCATCCCGCCGGCCTACGGCATCGAGAACCCCGACCCGGCAATCATCCGTTCGGCGGTCGACCTCATGGGGCTCGAGCCCGGCACCGCCTACGACCTTGCCAGCATGCTGACGCGCCAGGGCGCCATCGTGCGCAACCCGAACGTCACCAAAGAAATGATCGAAGCGCGGCTCGCGATGCTGAACGCCATGGTGCAGGCGCGCAAAGCAGCGCTCGCGCGCATGGCCAAACGTCGGGCCGCCAAAGCGGTCAACAACCGCACGCTCGCTCTCGCACGCAATGCCGATGGTCGGGGCCTCGACAAGGCCATCGATGTCGCGAGTGAAGGCTCGAACCTCATCGAAGAGGTGCGCGGCGACGCCGAAGGCATGCACAAGCGCCTCGCCAAGATGCTCGGCATCAAGCGCTAGTAAGTACCGAACGCAGAGAACGCGTTGCCGGTCAGATCGATCGACAACAGGTCGACCGTTGGCAGGGCCTTCCCGTCGAGCCCGAACATCGCCGCCTGCGGAATCGGCGGTACCGGGTGAATGCCCAAGACGTCGCCTTCGGCGTAGTGGAAGGTGAAAGTGATCGGCGTGCGTACACCCGATCGACTGATGGCCTTGATGAGGTCATCGTCGTAAGTGACCGCCCAGAGCTCGGCGCTCGCCTGCACGGTCGCGACCTGTCCGCCGATATGGGCGTATTCGGTGCTCGGCCTGCCGGTGACACCGGTCAGTTGCTCCTGCGCGTCGTAGGTGAACTCGACGTCGGTGCCGTTCGCCACGTCGAGCATCACGAGCTTGCGATTGGCGTAGAGATAACGGCCGAGCTCCTCACCGTTGTAGCTCGCGGTCGAGAGCAGTCCTTCTTCGTATGCATAGTCGAGACGCGCCCCGTTCATGATGAGCTGCACCGGGTAGGCGTCACGCCACGCGTAGCGCGTCGTGTTTTTGCCGTCGCTGACGTAAATGAGCCGGCCCTCTCCGTCATAGCGGAACGATAGCGTGTCGCGATCGACGAACGGATCCTCTCGGTGTACCGCCATGAGCAGGTCGTTTTCGTAGTAGGGCGTGAAAATGCTCTCGATGGGCGGTATGCCCTCGACCCGGCTGATATAGGCAATACGCCGGCTGCGCTCCGGCTCTGGCCCGGCGTCGTTGCTCGCGCCACAGGCGGCCATGCCGAGCAGCAGCAGGGCGTATGAGAGACGCAGCGGGCGCATCTCTCGATGATACGCCATGCGGACGCGGAGCGCCGGCTAGTTGAGCCGCTCGACCGCCGTCTCGGCGGCTCGCAGAATGTCGCCGCGTTGCTCGACGGCAAGCACGGCCTCGAGGTCGCGTGCCATGAGGCGATCCGCGTCCATGTGGGGGATCACGGCCCGCAGCGCCTTGTGGGCAGCCGCGGTGCCCGACCCGGCGGTGAGGGGGGCGCGGAAGTCCATGGCTTGCGCGGCGCACAGCATCTCGACGGCGAGCACGACGCGGGTGTTGCCGACGATCTCGCGCAGCTTGCGGGCCGAGGTCATGCCCATCGAGACGTGATCCTCGCGCGAGGCGCTGCCGGGGATCGAGTCGACGGAGGCCGGGGTCGCGAGCACCTTGTTCTCGTTGACCAGCGACGCCGCGGTCACTTGGGCGATCATGTAGCCGGAGTGGATGCCGCTCTCCGGCACCAGGAACGGCGGCAAGCCCGACAGCGAGGGGTTCACGAGCTGCTCGACCCGCCGTTCACTGATGTTGGCGAGCTCGGCGACCGCTATAGCGACGAAGTCGAGCGCCAACGCCAGCGGTTGGCCGTGGAAATTGCCACCCGAGATGATCTCGTCCTCGGCGGCGAACACCAGCGGGTTGTCGGTGGCGCTGTTGATCTCGCGCTCGAAGACCTGGCGCGCATAGGTGAGCGCATCGCGGGTGGCGCCGTGGACTTGCGGCATGCAGCGCAGCGAGTAGCAGTCCTGGGTCTTCTTGGCCTGGCTCGCCGACAGCATGTTGCTGCCGCGGGTGAGGCGGCGCAGGTTCTCGGCGCACAGCGCCTGGCCGGGGTGGGGGCGCGCCGCTTGGATGCGCGGATCGAAGGCGCTCGCGAGACCAGCCAAGCCCTCGAGAGTCATGGCGCCGGCGATGTCGGCGACCTTGCACGAACGTTCGGCGGTGAGGATGGCGAGCGAGCCGAGGGCCGCCATCGCCTGCGTACCGTTGACGAGCGAGAGGCCTTCTTTGGCCTCGAGCACGACCGGCTGGAGCCCGACCTGTTGCAAGGCTTGGGGTGCCGGCATGATGCGACCTTCGAGCTCCACGTCGCCCTCGCCGATCATCGTGAGCGTCAGATGCGCGAGCGGTGCGAGGTCACCCGAGGCGCCGACCGAGCCCTTCTCGGGGATGACCGGATGCACGCCGCGATTCAGGAGCTCGATGAGCAGCTCGGCGACTTGAACGCGGACGCCGCTGAAACCCTCGGAGAGCACCTGGGCGCGCAGCAGCATCATGGCGCGGGTCTCTGCGCGCGATAGCGGACGGCCGACACCGGCGGCGTGCGACAGGATGAGGTTTCGCTGCAGGGCGCGCAGCTGATCCGGCGGTACTTTGATTTCCGCGAGAGCGCCGAAGCCGGTGGTCACACCGTAGACCGGGGCGCTGCCCGCGGCCTTGCGCTCGACGATGGCGCGCGATGCCGACATGCGCTGGCGGGCTTCGGAGGAGAGGGCGACTTTGCCGCCTTCTGCGACCTGAGCGACGGATTCGAGGGTGAGCGGGGCGGCTCCAAGGGCGGTGGACATGGGCGCGCCATATAGGAACCCTAGCTCTTGCTCGTCAATCGCCTTAGCTTCGGCCCATGCTCGATCTGCACTGCCACATCTTGCCCGGCATCGACGACGGCGCCCCCGACCTCACGGCGGCTCTCGACATCGCCAGGGCCATGGTGGCGCTGGGCTATACGCACATCGCGCCTTCACCACACACCGGTGGGGGCGTCGGCGGCGACGTCTCGCCCGCGCTCAACGAGACGACGCGTAGTCAGCTGACCGGGGCGCTGGGTGAGGCCGGTATCCCGCTCACCCTGGTGGCGAATGCAGAGCATTGCGTCGGGCCGATCCTCTTCGATCGGCTGCCGCAGGGCGCCACGTGTATCGGTCCCACGAGTCGGTGGCTTTTGGTGGAGCTGCCCTGGGAACGCATCCCCCAGCCCGAACAGCTGCTCTTTCGCTTGCAAACCAAGGGCTACCGCCTGTTGCTCGCCCATCCCGAGCGCTACAGCTACGTGGACGTCGACATGGTCGAACGCCTGGTCGAGCGTGGCGTGCGCATGCAGGTCGAGCTGGGAAGCTTCGTCGATGTCTACGGCGATCGGGCGCGGACGCGGGCCGAAAAGATGGTCGAGAAGGGCTTGGTTCATGTGCTCGCAAGCGATATCCACCGCCCGAAGCAAGTCCTGGAGTGGCTCGGGCAGGCGTTGAACGCCGTCCGCGACACCTACGGCGAGCAAGCGCTGAGGCGCGCAACCCTAGAGAATCCCAACGCCATCCTGAAGGATGTTACCGCCACGGCTCTCGAGCCGATGACGTCGTCGTAGTCGCCATGACCCAAACCGAGCAGAAGCCGGCCCCCAAGGCAGCGCCCCAGAAGACCTGGACGGGCAAGAACATCCTACGCTTCGTGCTGAGCCTCGCCGTCAGCGTCGTCTGCCTCTACTTCGTGTTCCGCCACGTCGACTTCAAGCTGATGATGGAGCAGGTCAAGAAGGCCGACCATCGCTACACCGTGGCGTTCGCTATAGCGACAGCGGCCATCCAGGTGTGCCGTATTTATCGCTGGGACATCCTCATTCGTCCGTTCGCGCGGATCTCGAAGCGCGCCTTGTTCCGCATCAGCAGCGTCGGCTTCATGCTCATCTTGGCGTTGCCGCTACGTCTCGGCGAGTTCGCGCGGCCCTACATGCTCAAGAAGGAAGCCGGCGTTTCGATGACCAGTGGTCTCGGCTCCATCGTGGTCGAGCGTGTCGTCGACGGTTTGCTCGTCGTGCTGCTCTTCTTCGCGACGACCTTCTATCTCGACTCGCGCTACACGATTCCCACTGCGGTGAAGACGAGCGGCTTCGTGGCCTTCGCCATCTTCGGCGGCGCGGCGTTGGTGATCGTCACGGCGCTGCTCACGCACGGCTGGGTGCCTCGGGTCATCGAGCGCATCGGCAATCCCATCTCGCCGAAGCTCACGGCGCGCGCCCTGCAGATGCTTGCTTCGTTCATCGATGGTCTGCGTTCGCTGCCGAACGCCCGAGCGCTCGCCGCGGTCATTGCCTGGACCGTGATCTACTGGGTGATCAACGGCCTGGGTCTTTACTGGATGATGCGCGCCTTCGGTTGGCAGGTGCCCATCGCGGCCGGCTTCATGCTCGTGTCCATCATCGTGGTCGGGATCATGATCCCGGCGGGCCCGGGTTTTCTCGGGACCTTCCACGCTGCGTTGCTCGCAGGCTTGTCGATCTTCGGCATCGGCGAGACCGGCGCCGCGGCGTACGGTCTCGTCGTCTATCCCATCACGGTGGGAATCACCTGCGCCTTCGGCTTGCCTTATCTATTCGCGGGCAAGGGGACGAAGGTCGCCAGTCAGATCATCGAAGAGAGCAATCTGGAAACGGTCTAGCCGATCCAGGCTCCGCGGAGGCCTGCGACTGCGGCGACCGCACCGGTCACGAGATTGTGCTTTTGATAGGCGGTCACGTTCAGCCCGCCTTGCGTATTGGGCTCGATGCTCTCGACCTTGATGCCCGCGCGCTTGAGATCGTTGGTGATGTCTCGGAGCACTGATGGGCTCGTGGCAGCATTCCTGAGGCCGAACTTGCCGCTGAAGCCGAGTGCGGAGAACTGGTCCTGGTGAAGCTCGACCGCGATGGTGCTCGCGTTTTCGACGCCCCGACCGCCGGCATTCGCGACGCCTTCTTTGACGCTCTTGACCATCCCGTCGATGAGGCGGTCGTATTTGAGCTCGTCCGGGCTGCGTTTGCCTTGCGTGGCGGCGATTGCGAGGATTGCGCCGGTTCCCATGTTGATTCCGCTCATGACGTGACTCCTCGGAAACGAATGCAGGGCAGTGCTTCGTTGACTGTGTTGCCGGTGTTATCGGCAACCGCCGGCCGCTGGTGCGTAAATCGCTGACAGCGCGTCAGGCTAGGCAGGGACGACGCTGCGTAGACGCCCGATGATCAGGTCGAGAGCGACGCGGTTGTTGCCGCCCTCGGGAATGATGAGGTCGGCCCAGCGCTTCGACGGTTCGACGAACTGCAAGTGCATGGGCCGAACCGTCGTGTAGTAGTGCTCACGCACCTGCTGGAAGGTGCGCCCGCGCTTCTCCATGTCGCGCCGGATGCGTCTGAAGACGCGGATGTCGGCGTCGGTGTCGACGAAGATCTTCACGTCGAGTGCCTCGCGCACCTCGCGCTCGACGAAGGTGAGGATGCCTTCGACGATGATGACCGGCGTGGGTGCGACCCGCCGGCTTTCGGGGCGGCGTGAGTAGGTCACGAAGTCGTACTGCGGGACGTCGACGGTCTCGCCGCCTTTCAGCGCGCGCAGGTGGGCTGCAAGCAGTGGATTGTCGAGCGAGTCGGGGTGGTCGTAGTTGACCAGCTGCCGTTCCTCGAAGGGCATGTCGGGCAGATCGCGGTAATAAGCGTCGTGGTCGATGACCGACACGGCGCTCTCCGGCAGAGCCGCTGCGATGTTGGCGGCGACGGTGCTTTTGCCGGAGCCCGTACCGCCGGCGATACCGATGAACAGTGGCGTGATCACGGGCGGCACACTACGCGCGGCTAATGCAGCATGGCAATGCGGCTTTTCAGCTCGGTGATGGCTTGCTCGATGGTGGCGCGCTCCTCGGGGGCTGGCTCGTCGGCGAGGTAGCGCGTGAAGTCGTCGAGAGCCAGGCTGTAGAGATCGAGCTGCATGTGCAAGGCGCCGCGGTCGCGGTACTCGCTCGAGGCATTCGGGTCGAGCAGCAAGATGCGGTCGATGGCGGCGATGGACTTCTCGGGCTCGCCGGTCCGCGCGTAGACCATCTTCAAGTTGGTGAGCATGCGCGTGAGGATCTGCCGATGCGTGGCGGTCGCGAGATACTCGACGCGGAAGGCCGCGTCGTTACCGCCGAGGCTCGCAAACAGCTTGCGGCACTCGTCGATCCCCATCAGTCGTGTGGGCTCGAACGGGTCGACGAACCAATCGGGTAGGCGCGACCGGTCGATGCCACCGGCGTAAACCCCGAGGAGGAAGTGCGCGGGGAAGCCGACACCCACGATGTGCAAACCCGCGGCGCGACCGACTGCCATGTAGACCACCGCAAGGCTTATCGGAATGCCTTTTTTTCGCGCCAATACTTCGTGAATGAAACTATTCTTGGGGTCGTAGTAACTGCTCTCGTTGCCAATCAGTCCGATATGGCGGTGTAGATAGTCCGCCAAAACGAGCATAGTTTGATCGGCGCGGGTCACGTTGCCCATGCGCTCGCGCGCCTCTTCTCCCATGCGCGCGAGGGTATCGAGGGTCGCGTCGACGTCGACGCTGTCGTCGTCCTCGGCGGCGATGAGCACGGCCCCGCGCACCACATCGAGCGCGTCGTCGTGCTCGAGCGCTAGCCGCGCGAAATGCTCGCGCATGAGCCGCTTGCGCATCGTCATGCTCGTACTGCCTTTCTCGATGCGCCTAGCGGGCCGACACCCCGGACCGAGCTCCATACACTTGCAACGACTCGGCACCGTTATAGTAGTGGCTCAAGATGCGGTTGTAAGCCTGGCCGGCTTCGGCGCGACCGATGGCGCCCATCTGACACAGGCCGACGCCATGACCCCAACCGGCGCCGCGGAACGTTGCGCGCGCGACGTGACCGGCTTCGTCGTGCATGACGTCGAGCGCGAAGGCTCCCGAGCTCAGGTTGTCGAAGAGCTTGCGCACCGGCAGCTCGAACGCGACGGTGGCGTTTCCGCGATCGCCGACAATGCCGAGCGCCGTGACGCGACCGCCCGGCCCGCGGCCTTGAATCTCCAGGTCGCGCACTTGGCCGACACTCGGATAGCTGGCGGTGATCAAGCGCTGGACATCGGCGCCGTCGAAGCTGCGCTCCCAACGGAAGCGGTCGGCGCGCGCTTGGGTCGCGCGTGCACAATAGGTCGCGTCCTTCACGCCGAGCCAGATGAGCAGGTCGCCATCGCGGATGCCGCGCATGAAGCGCGCGAGCGCCGAGGTCGCTTCGGTGTCGAAGTCGGGACGGCCGCGCAGGGCTGGGTCCGGCGAGTTACCCCAGACGACGTCGTTGTCTTCGGTGTGGCCGCCGCAGGTCGACGAGTACACGGTGTCGACCAGCTTCCCATCGCGGAAGAGCACTTCGCCGCGGGTCGCTTCGACTGCCGCGGTGGCGCGTGGATCGCGCTTCATGAGACCGGCGTAGACCTGGCAGTGCTGCTCACTGCAGAGATGAAACGGATCGTCGTGATGACGGCGGCCGAGCTTCGCGAACAGCTGGTTACGGGCGGCGACCGACTGGCTCTTCAAGGCTTCGAGCGGTGCGCTCGCAAACATCTCCGCGGGCACGACACCAGTGAGGACGCTCTCGGCGCCGAGCACGTTGACCGCCGCGAGATTACCGTCGGGATCGACGACCGCGTACACCTCGCCGGCGTAAACCCGGTCTTCGCGGCCCGCCCACGAGTAGCCCTTGGCGTAGTCGACACCCGCGACCTCGATACCACTCTCGTCAGCGCCGGGGATGAAGCGGACGAAGCTCACGGCGCGGCCGAGCGGAATGCCGTTGATGCGGACGTCGAGCTCGGCCCAGGGATGCTCGGCGAGGCGGGCTTGAATGGTCGGGCGCTCGCCGAAGCGTTGCACGATGGTCTGCGCGAGTGCTTGCGCTTCCTGGCGCGAGCCCGTCGGGAGCCAGAGGCGCCATTCGCGGTTGTCGATGATGCGGCCGGCAAGGCCTAGGGCGGTGCCTTCCTCGATGACGTGCACCTCGCCGACGTCACGTGCTTTCCATTTGGCGACCGCCGCGTCGAGCTCACGCCGCGCGCCATAAGCGACACCGCCGAGGTCGACGTTGAAGCTACGCTTGGCGGCCTTGGCGCGCTTCACCACCACGGAGACTTCGGTCCCGGCGGTGGCGGTCGCGCGCTTGAAGACATCCCCCTCGTAGAAATCGATGGTCATGGCACCACGGCCGCGGACCGCGACGGTGTTCTTGCCGCTCGCGATGCCGACGGCGATCACCGGCTCGCCGTTCGGAAGGATCGGGATGCGGTCGCTGTAGAGCAGCTCCATGCCGCTCGGAATCGGTGCGACGTCGGTCGACGGCAGCACCGTGGGCTCGCGCGGAGCGGGTGGCGGAGTCGGCTCTTCGGCCTTGGCGACGGGGACGACGGGGTGAGGCGCCGGCGGCACGTCGTTGGACATCCTCACGTTGGGTCGGGTGCAGGCGAGGGTGAGGAGCAGGGCGAAGGGCGCCTTACGGATCATGGCGCATTTTACGTTTGCCGAGCGTGATCACGCAAAGTTCAGGTTTGCGTCTTCGCTGCGAAATCGGCAGATCTGTGGGCAATTCATCCGATGAGCGCCATTGGTAAGAGCTCCGTGCCCCGAACCCGTGTCGTCTCCGACGCGGACGTGACCGCCTATGCGGACGCGACGGGCGACCGCGTCCGTGATGGGATTGCTCCGCCCATGGTCGTCGTGCTCGCGAGCATCGTCGAAGGCGTCCTGCCCACGGTCGTGCAGCCGGAGGTCATCGGCGACCCCGACCGGCTGCTACGGCTGTTGCACGGCGAGGAAGAGATCGTCTGGTCGGGCGTCGTCCGCGGCGGCGACAGGCTCACGACGGTCGCGACGGTCGAAGCCTCCGAGCAAAAGGGTAGTGGTGAGCTCTTGGTGGTCGGCACCCGTATCGTCAATCAGCGTGACGAGGAGGTGGCGCGGACGCGGTCGAGCCTCATGATCCGCGACGGCAAGCCCACCTCGATCCGCGCGTTGCGCGAAGAGATCGGTGGTCGGCGGGAGCGGACAATCACCGAGACCTTCAACGTCAGCTGGCGCGTCGCGGAAGACCAGTCTGATCGCTACGCGCGCGCCTCGGGCGATCACAATCCCATCCACCTCGACGACGTGGTGGCGCGCAAAGCGGGCCTTCGCGGCCGTATTCTGCACGGCCTGTGCACGATGGCGTTCGCTCAGCGTGCCGTCATCGACGCCCTCGCCGGTGGCGATCCACGGCGTCTTTCGAGCCTGAAAGTACGCTTCACCAAGCCCGTCTATCCTGGTGATACGTTGACCTGCGCCGGCGGACGGCTCGAAGGCAGCGAGGGTTTCGGTCTGGAAGTCCGAAATCAGGACGGCTTGGTCGTGTTGCGGGACGCCGTCGCGATGATTCGCTAGAGACAATTCATGGGAAATGACGACGGCGATCGGCCGAAGAAGTCATGGCGGGAGATCGACCGTGCCCGCGAAAGCGGTCGGCGCGATGACGAGCGCGAGCGCGGCGGTAACCCACTCGGCAACGAGCGCTCGGCGGGGTATCGCGCTTACAAATCGCAGCTCGACCGCCTCTTCGACGGCGCCGCCAAGCCGGTCGCCTCCAAGGAGGATGAGGAGGCCATCGCAAGGCAGCTCGATTCCACCGACGAGGCGGTGGTGCTCGAAGCCTTGGCGAGCCTCGAGCGCCTTCTCGGCGAGGGAAAGCCCAAACGCGCTGCGGCGTTGAAGGCTCGGCTCAAGACAGTGCAAGCGACTATCGACGACCCGACGATTCAGAAGAAAGCCCGCGCTTTGCTCGAACAATTGTGAAATCCCGTCGGTGCGTCGAAAGAAAATGCCTTCTGAATCCTCTGGACTTTCAACACATTCAGTGAGAATTGCACGGCAACTTTTGCCTACGAAGTAGGGGGAATTCATGGCATCCGCCGACATGAGTCAGACGCTCCGCACGGCGCTCGAGCAGCTTCGTGAAGAGAAGCGCCGTATCGACAACGCCATCGTCGAGCTGGAGAACCTCGTGAACTCTCTTGCCGGTGTCCGCCGTCGCGGCCGCCCGCCGGGAAGTGGCAAGCGCGGTCCGGGCCGTCCGCCCAGCATCGGCGGTGGTGGTAAGCCGAAGCGCAAGGGCTGGAGCGCCGCCGCGCGCTCGGCTGCCGCGCAACGCATGAAGCGATATTGGGCTGAACGTCGCAAAGCAAAGGAAGGCAAGTAATGGCTACGGATCGTGAAGCGCTGGTGAAGAAGGCGCAGGGTTTGAAGGGTAAGGCGAAGAAGGCGCGTGGCGAGGACAAGAAGGCCATGGCCAAGGCGTTCCGTAACGGCGCCCGCCGCTTGGCCCGCAAGATCAAGCAAATGCCGAAGCCGGCTCCGGCCGCGGCTGCCGAAGCTCCCGCGAGCTGATAACGGCGAACGGGGGGCGCGGCGCTCGCGCGTCAGCGCCCCTTCGGTGAGTTGCGAGCCTTCTGCCGAACCGCCCTTTCCATGCTCTTGGCGGCGCGCTTGCTCTCGGCGGCTGCCCTCGGGTCTTCGCGGCGCTGGTTGGCGGCGATTTCCTTGTGCAGCTTGACGTACGCGGCGAAGCGCTCGGCGTCGAGACGTCCCTCGTCGACCGCGGTCTGCACCGCACAGCCGGCGTCGCCCAGGTGCGCGCAATCACCGAAGCGGCAGTGCTGCGCCAAGTCGGCGATATCCGCGAAAGCGGTCTCGAGGCCGTCTTCGGCGTCCATGACCCCGAGCTCGCGCATGCCTGGCGTGTCGATGAGGATGGCGCCATTGGCGAGCACGAAGAGCTCGCGCCGAGTCGTGGTGTGACGACCGCGCTCTCCGGCGATGAGGCCGGCGGTCGCCTGCGCTTCACGTCCGAGCAGACGATTCACTAGGGACGACTTGCCGACGCCCGATGATCCGACGAGGGCGGCAGTCGTCCGCGGCCGCAGATGATCGAGCAAGACATCGGCGCCGCTCGTGTCCCTGGCGATGGTGGCAACCACCTTCGCGCCGGTGGTGACGTGCTCGATCTCGCGAACGAGCGCCTGCAGATCGGTCGCGAGGTCGGCCTTGTTGAGCACCACGACGGGGGAGGCGCCACCTTCCCAGACGGTGGTCAGATAACGCTCGAGCCGCCGCGGATTCACGTCCTCTCCGACTGCCGTGACGATGAAGACGGTGTCGAGGTTCGCGGCAATGATTTGGGCTTCGGCGCGCTTGCCGACGGCACGGCGCACGAGCTGGGTGCGGCGGGGGAGGAGCGCGTTGATGGTGGCGCGCTCGTCGCCATCGCGGACGAGCACCCAATCACCGATGACCGGCCGCGACAGCTTGTCGTCGCGAAGCTTGCCGGTGAGATGACCGAGCTTCGCGTTGCAGCCGGCAAGCCACATCTCGGCTTTGCCGTCAGCGATGACACGCGCCGGCACGAGGTCCGGATGGTTCGCGTCCTTCACCGCTTGGGCGAAGTGCGCGTCGAATCCGAGCTCCTCGAGAGTCAGTCGTCAGCCTTGTGGATCTGCTGAGCGAGATAATTCTGCTCGCCGACCTGCTTCACCAGCTCGATCTGCGCCTCGAGCCAGTCGATGTGCTCTTCCTCGGAGTGCAGGATCTTCTCGAGCAGGTCGCGGCTACCGTGATCGTTCTCTTCACCGCAGGTCTTGATGCCGGCCTGCAGGCGGTCGATGGCCGCGTACTCGAGCGCGAGGTCGGAGCGGAATTGCTCGACGACGGTCTCGCCAATGTTGAGCTTGTTCAGCTTCTGCAAGTTGGGAATGCCGTTCAAGTAGAGCACGCGCTCCATGAGCCACTCGGCGTGCTTCATCTCGTCGATCGATTCCTTGCGGATGTACTTATAGAGGTACTCGTAGCCCCAGTTGCGGCACATCTCGGCGTGCAAGAAGTACTGATTGATCGCGGTGAGCTCACCGGTCAGCACGTCGTTGAGCAAGTCGATCACTTTCTTGTTCGTATCGCGGGCCATGTGCCTCTCTCCTCATGAACGCCGCGACGTGGATAGCGGAGCTCGCCGCATTCAGCAAGCGGTGAGGGCTGCTAAGTTGGCGCAAATAAAGAGAAAGCGAATGAGAACCATTCGCGAGAAGCCCGTCTTCTCCGCTACGGCGGACGCGCTCAGGCGGCAGTGAGAGGAGCAGCGGTCAGCGCCGCGTCGCCCCCGGCAGACTTTGCTGGCTTGCGCCCCTGCAGCAGCTCGATCGCGGGACAGCCTCCGCAGGCGATGCGCTCTTTGATCTGGCAGTGGCAGGCACCACAACCCATGCCCGCACCGGACATGAGCCCGACCTCTTCGACGGTCTTGGCCCCAGCGTCGACACAGCTGTCGACCGCTCGCTCTGAAACACCGTGGCAGAGGCAGACGATCATGGGGGGACTACGACCTTCCTGCGAACCGTTCTCAATTGCAGTGTGCTGCGAACGGTTCGCAAAGTCAAGCGCATTTGGACGTAAACGGGTGCGGGCAGAAATGGCTATGAGGGCGTTCAAACGGGGTGGAATGGCCATTTTGGGGTCGAACGCCGTGTTCGTCGCGTGTCACTCAGGGGCCGACCTCGTGTGGCGTCGCGCCGCGCCCGGGGTTTGGCACCGAGGGGGGAGGAGACCCGGGCGGCCCGCGCCCGGTATACCGCGTGAGCTCCTTCGGTCAGGCCTCCGTGTTGTCTTCGATAGCGGACGGTAATCCGCCCCGGGGCGGGTGGCGGTTACGCGCTCGATGATGCGCATGGCAAAGCATGCGCAGATTGTCGGTCTCGGTGGGGCCACCCCCTGCCCACTCTTCGATGTGGTCGAATTGAAGCCAGCCGGTGCTTTCGCAACGATGGCCGTCATCTGCGACATAGGTGCATTGGCAACCGTCACGCTCGGAAACTTCGCGTCGCGTCGCCCGCCCCGGGGCGCGTGATTCAGGCTTGGGCAGAACGGTCTTCGGCTTGTCGGTCTTGCCGTAACGACGCTTGTCGACCGCTTTGCGTAGCTCTTTGATCGCCTTGGCGATGACCTTCGCAGCGTCACCGTCGGGAATGCTGTGCCGCATGTGCTCCTGCAGCCAACGAAGGTCTTCGTACGTCTCGAGGTCGATACAGAGCTGCAGCTTGTAGTGCTGCGGGTCGAGCGGTCGTGGTCGCGGTGCACGCGGAAGCTCGGGAGCTGACGCCTGCGTTTGCGGTCGCGGCTCCTCTTGCGGCGCTTCCGCACGCGCCTTCACCATTTCTTCGAGCAGCGCCTGCCGGTGGTCGACCTTCACCTCGAAGACGCGTGTCTCGACCAAAGGCTTCGGCTTCCATCCCACAACGAGAAGCTCAATCTGCTCGCGCGTCTTCCCGGCTGCCGCATTCAAGCGTTCTTCATAGTTGTCGGCATGGAGTACCGGGCTGAGAACCAACAGCCCACTGAGATGAACATCACCGTCCCGCAACATCTGCAGGGCGAGCGGATACTTCCGAACGAGGCGAGCAGCGGTTACGCGCTTGCCGGCTGCCTCTTGCGAGTACTTGAGTCGTGCAACGCAGTAGTTCGTGAGGCCGGCAAATCCCTTCCGGATATGCCACTCCCGCCGGTCAGCTTCCGCCAGATGCTCGACGACATCGGCAATGGCCATGCGCTCTCGACGAGCGGCACGTTGTAGGGACTGATCGAACGCATCGTCTTTTAAGGCGGACAGCTTCATGCGTCGACAGTAACACGGGAATTTTAGGCCATTTGCAGCCCCGCCACGCGCCGCAAAACACCGCGGAGACGAAATCAACCCAAGCGTTTCGGGCAGCGCACCAGCGAGCGTGGCAAAGCCGGCAACGGCCATTCTCGACAGTCGAAGAAGCAGCCAAGCGATGTGTCCGCCAAAACAGTGTCAAACACATTCGACACGAACGACACGATGTCAGCGACGAAAAGTACGCGCCCGCCCCGGGGCGGACGCCAAGTCCGCTATCGACGACAACGCGAAAAGGCGCTCGAAGAACCTCCGCCGCGAAGTCAGCGAAGCCACCCCCGGGGCCCCTCACCCCCCCCTCGGTGCCAAACCACCGCGGCCGCGAAGAGCAACGAAGCCCTGGCTCGCGAGCGATGCGGCAACGCAACAAAATGGTTAGCGTCCCTGCTTTTCAGCGAAGTCCCCCGGATCCCCCCAAGCCCCCTCGGTGCCAAACCACCCCGGCCACGAAGAGCAACGAAGCCCGGGTTCGCGAGCGATGCGGCACACAGAAATGGTTCGCGTCCCCATGTTCTCCATCAATGAAAATCCCGGCTCACCACCTCCTCGCTCGGTGCCCCCACCGGCGGCACCCACAACTTACTCGCCACCAAGTGCACGACATCATCCTGGGATTGGATCCTCCCGCTCACGCCGAGGAACATCTCCGTTTTTGCCAGCAGGGGATAACGCTGGAAGACCTTCTCCCAGAGCACCACATTCACGAATCCCGTCTCGTCCTCGAGCGTCATGAACACCACGCCTTTGGCGGTGCCGGGGCGTTGGCGGCAAATGACGAGTCCGGCATAGCGGACGCGGTCGCCGTCTTTTTTGCGCCGCACCTCGGCCGCGTTGGGCAGGCCGTGAGCCTGTAATGCCTCGCGGATCCCCTCGAGCGGGTAACCGCGGGCGCTGTGCGAGCTGCTCTGGTAGTCCCAGGTGACCAATGACGGCTTGGCCAGTGGGGCGAAGAGTGGAGTTTCGCCGCCGTGGACCAAGGGCAAGGGCAGGGTGCGGGTCTGCGCGAAGCCGCGGACGTCCCAGATTGCCTGGCGGCGCGAGCTCGAGAGCGGATCTAGGGCGCCAGCTTCGGCCAGGCGGGTGAGGATCTCGATGTCCAAGGGCTCGGGAGGAGCTGGGGTTTTGGGAAGCGCGTCGGGGATCGGTGAGGCGGCGACCGTCGCGTCCGCGTAAGCGTACTCAGGAGTGAGAATGGTCGCGGTCGTCTCGGCGGGTAGGCAGAGCTCGTCTTGGTTCGCGGCGCTGATTTGCCAGACGGTAGCGTCGTTGCTCTCGGCATCGATGCGGCCGTCTTCGCGGGACGGTGATGCTGCCTCGGGCGTGAGGAGCTTTTTCTTTCTGGCGCGGGCGGCGCGTTTGCTCTCGCCGCTGGCGGTGCGTCCCACGAAATCGGAAAGCGACGTGAAGGGCTGGAGGGCGCGGGCGGCGAGCAAGTGTTTGCCTTGCGCTTCGCTCATGCCGCGGACGTAACGTAGGCCCATGCGGAGAGCCAGTGGCGTCTTGCCGTCGGATGTTGTCGTCCGCTCTAGCGTGCAGTCCCAGCCACTCGCCGTGACGTCGATGGGTAAGATGACGACGCCGTTGCGCTTGGCCTCTTCGATGATGGTGGCGGGGGAGTAAAAACCCATGGGCTGGGCGTTGAGGAGACCGCATGCGAAGGCCGCTGGATAATGACACTTCAAATAGGATGCGGCGTAGCTGATGAGCGCGAAGCTCGCGGCATGACTTTCCGGAAAACCGTAACTACCAAAGCCGCGAATTTGATTGAAAACTCTCTCGGCGAACTCTTCTGTGATGCCCTTTTCGAGCATCGCCGAACGGATGCGGTCGCGATGTTTCTCGATTTGGCCGGTGCGCCGCCACGCCGCCATGTCGCGGCGTAGCTGATCGGCTTCGCCAGGCGTGTAGTCGGCCGCGTCTACGGCGATGCGCATGACCTGCTCTTGGAAGAGAGGAATCCCCAGGGTCTTCTCGAGCACCGGCTTCAAGACCGGATGGGGATAGTCGATGGGCTCGAGGCCGCTACGCCGCCGCAAGTAGGGATGCACCATGCCGCCGGTAATCGGTCCGGGGCGGACGATGCTCACCTGAATGACCAGATCGTAGAGGACACGCGGCCGCAAACGCGGCAGCATCGACATCTGAGCGCGGCTCTCGATTTGAAAGACGCCCACGGTGTCGCCTTTGCAAATCATGGCGTAGGTTGCCTCGTCGTCCGCCGGAATGGTCGCCATCGATAGCGCCACTCCCTCGTGTTTCTCGAGCATGCGGAAAATGAGGTCGAGTTGGGTGAGCGCGCCGAGCCCCAAGAGATCGACCTTGAAGAGGCCGAGCTCTTCCATGTCGTCTTTGTCCCACTGCACCACGGTGCGGTCTTCCATGGTGCCGTTCTCGACGGGGACGATGTCGGCAACCGGCTCGTGCCCGAGCAAGAAACCACCCGGATGGATCGATAGGTGCCGTGGGAAGTCTTCGATCTCGGTGACCAGCTCGATGAGCTGCCGGTAGGCAGGGAGCGACGGGTCGAGCTGCACCAGATCGAGCACCGAGCTCGCGAAGTCGCCATGATAGCCCAGGAGCTTGGCAATGCGGTCGAGCGCGGTCTCGGGAATCCCCAAGACCTTGCCGACATCGCGTACCGCCGAACGTGCGCGATAGCGGATGACATTGGCGACCATGGCGGCATGGGTGCGGCCGTATTTGGCGTAGACGTGCTGGATGACCTCTTCGCGGCGGCCGTGGGCGATGTCGAGATCGATGTCGGGAGCCTCGGCGCGCTCGCGCGAGATGAAACGCTCGAACAGCAAATCGTGCTTGATGGGATCGACTGCAGTGATGCCGAGCAAGTAACAAACGATGGAATTCGCCGCCGAGCCGCGGCCTTGGCAGAGAATCTCGTTTTTGCCGCAAAACTCGACGATGTCGTGCATCGACAGGAAGTAGCCGCAGTAATCGAGGTCTTCGATGACGGACAGCTCTTTGCCGATCTGAGCCTGCACCTTGTCTCGGTCGATCGGAAAGCCAGGCGGATAACGACGCGTCACGCCCTGCAAACACAGCTCGCGCAACCGGTCTTTCGAGGTCGTACCGTCGGGTAGCGCCTCCGATGGATAACGGTAACGCAGCTCGCGCAGATCGAACGAGCAGCGCGCCGCGATGTGGTTGGTGCGCTCCACCGCGGCGTGGTCATCTTGATAAAGCAGCCGCATGCTGGTCGCGCTCATCAAAGCATGCTCGGCGTTGGCGCGGATGAGCGTGCCGGCGGTCGCGAGCGTTACGCCATGGCGGATGCAGGTGAGCACGTCATGCAAAGGCCTTCGCGCCATGGTGTGGTAGAGAGCCTCGTAGCCGGCAGCCAGCTCGATGCCGTAGCGTTTGGCGCGCGCTTTCAATCGCTCTTCGCGCGGGACATCGGCGGCCTCCCGATGACGCGTCATCAAAGCGTAGAGCCGATCGCCGAAGGCTTCGCGCAATTTACCGGCGGTCTCGTCGAGCCCGTCGTCGCTGGGTGCGGTCAATGCCGAGCCTTCGCCACCCCACAAGGCGATAAGCCCTTCGGCGCGCGCGCAAGCTTCCTCGAGCGTCACGCGACTCTGACCCTTCACGCAACGCAAGCGTCCGGTCGAGATGAGCTGACATAAATTGGCGTAACCTTTGCGATGCATCGCAAGCAAAACGAGATGCCGGCCGCAGGTGAGGGTGACTTGTGAGCCGATGATGAGCTGGATGCCGAGGTCGCGAGCGCGACTATGGGCGCGCACCACGCCGTAGACCCCATCGAGGTCGGTGACGGCAATGGCGGACAGGCCCAATACTTGCGCGGTCTCCACCATCTCGTCTGGATGGCTCGCGGCATGGAGGAAAGAATAGTTGGTTTTGCACCAGAGGGCCGCGTAGCTCATTCGACCCGTCCTTGAGCGAACCACTGTCGCCGGCCGAGATCGAAGTAGACCCACAAAATCTCTTGGTTTTGCAGCTCGAGGAAATAGTAGTGGCGCTGCACCTCGCGCCGCCACCAGCCACCGGAGACCACGAACGGACCATGCATGCTCGTGACCGCTCCGGCGGACGTGCCGAGTGGTTGCCAGCCGTCGTTGCGCAGGGCCCGTGGCGGGCTCGAGAGCGGTGCGACCCGCGGAAAGAAGCGCCGCACCAGCGGACGCCGATGCGTCTCATGGGCCACCATCGGCAGGTCGACGCCGAGCGTTGGTTCCCATGCGAACTGCGCCTCGGGGAGATGCGCCGGCTTTTGCACCGCGCGTACCACGGCGTCTTCACCGAGCTCGGCGCGCAGCCGGGCCAAGGCTCGACCCGCCGCGGCGACGTCACGTCCTGCCGATTCGAAGAGCCCGAGCTGCTCGTTGGTAGCGGGCACCGACTCGGCGGTGAGCACGACGTCGGTCACTCCCGCAGGGAGATTCAAGGCTTCGAGCTTCAAGTGCGCGAGCTCGACGAGCTGCACGACGTCGAGGGTTGGAGTCGCCGGGCTCACCTTGCAATCGATGGCCTCGTGGCGCCGCCCGAGCTTCAAGCAAAGCGCCAGAGCAGCCAAGGCCTCGCCTCGCCGTGCCAGCGTGCGCAGCAGTGGATGCAAGCCGCTTTTCAGTGCGAAAGTGAGCCGTTCGAGATCGCTCTCTGGATCGTCGAAGACCACGGTTTCGCTGGCAGGCTCGCGATAGGGGGTCTGGGTGAGTCGGGAGGAGCGGACGCGTGCGGCGTTTTGATGCAGACGGAACGCCTCGAGCCCGAAACGCTCGCGCACTCCCGCCGCCGGCAGACGCACGAAGTCGCTCAACGTGATGACACCGAGCTTTTCGAGCGTGTCGCAGGTCGCTGGAATCAACGCCATGTCGCGGAGGCTGATGCTGTGCGCTACGGCGGACTCATCGGCGGCGCTTTCGAAGAACACGACGGACGTAGAACGGCCGCTCAAGGCGCGGCTCTTGGCCACGGCGCAGATGCACAGGCGGTCGAAGCCGACCGCGACTACGGCCTCGAGCTGACGCGTCACCGTCTGATGCACTGCGCGCGCCCAAGCTTCGAGCGAGTCGTAGAGATGATGCAGCCCCGACACGTCGAGCCAGAAGAGACCTGGCTCGTCGCTCGAAGCCTCGACCATTGGACTGAAAGCACGCAGCGCGGTGTGCAATGTCTCGACGCTCTCGGCGATGCGACTCTCGGCGACGATGCCGGCGCGCAGATCGGTGCAAAGCGATAGGGCGACTGCATAGCGCATCCCCACGTGGATGCAGGAGCGCCGCGCGGCGCGATTGGCCCACATGACGACCCCGCGTGGTGAATCGTCATCGACCACGACGACGGGAACGTCACGCCACCCAGGATTGTCGCGGAGCAAAAGCTGCAGCGGCAGCTCGGGGATGCTAACGCAGGCCAAGCGGTCCACGACATTCCTCGTGATGCGCCCAGCCTGGGCCGTGACGTTTGTCTTTGAGCATGAGCAGCTTCGTATCGGTGTGCTCACGTTGGGCTTCGGCGCGTAGCGACACGAGAGAGCCCAACGAATCGGTGCTCGCAGGTTTCTCGGTGAGGCAGGCGACGATGCTGCGATGTTTCTGCGCGAGGCTCGCGAGCCGTGACTGCGCCGCGAGAGGCAAGTGCGCGACCGCATCTCCTATGTCGATGACGACGACGCCGAAGGCACCGCTGCGCAGCAATCGATCGGCGGCGCGCACGGCAAGACGCGTTTCGCTCACACGGATGACCGCGAGAGCAGACAGATCGACACCGTTATCGACGAGATCGGGAGGGAAGAAGAGGCGGTGAGTCGCCCCAATCCAGGCAGCGGGGGCGCCATCACGCTGCGCTGCGAGCACCAAGCCCACCGCCGTGGTGAGGACGCTCGAGCCGACATGGCTCGACAGCTCGATGAGGCGCCCGCTGAGCTGCTCGAAAGCAAAACGGGCTTCCGAGGGTGCTAGGGCACGGGCTCGAATCTCCTCGAAAGTCATGCTGCAGCGCCCCGGTAAGCCTATGAAACAGGGTACGGAACAAATGTTCAGGTGTCAAAGAAGATCGACCACGAGTAAACAGCCGCCCCATGCAACTCGACTCCCTCAAGGTCATCGTCACCGGTGCCGCCCGCGGTATGGGCGCATACTTCGCAACTCAACTCGCCAATGCCGGCGCCCAAGTCGCTGCCGGCGACATCGACGAGGCGGGTCTCAAGGCCCTGGCCGACTCCACGAAGAACGCCAAAGGCCGCGTCCATGTGCGCAAGCTCGATGTGTCGCGCGAGGAAGACGTTGCGAGCTTCGTCGCATTCGCACGCGAGGCGATGGGCGGACTCAACGGCTTGATCAACAACGCCGGCATTCTTCGCGACGGCCTCCTCGTGAAGAAGGACCGCAATACCGGAGAGATCACCACGCTCTCGCGTGACCAGTGGCAAGCAGTCATCGACATCAACTTGAGCGGCGCGACCTTCATGGTGCGCGACGTCGTCGCGAGCATCGCGCGCAACGAGGCTGGTCCCGGCGTGGTCATCAACATGTCGTCGGTCGCGCGTCACGGTAACCGTGGTCAATCCAACTACACCGCAGCCAAGGCCGCTTTGGCGGCCAACACCGTCACCTGGGCCCGCGAGTTCGCGCCCTTCAAGGTGCGTGTCGGTGCGATCGCTCCCGGCATGATCGAAACGCCCATGACGCAGGGCATGAATCAGAAGGCCCGCGACGCACTCGTCACCGCTGTCCCGGTCGGCCGCATCGGTGAGCCGCACGACATCTGGCTCGGGGTCAAATTCATCATGGAATGCGACTACTTCAATGGCCGAGTTCTGGACATCGATGGTGGCCTGCAGTTCTGAGACCGGGTAGCTTCTAAGGCATGAACATTCGCACCACGTTGGTGTTGTCGTTCGTTTGCCTTTCAGCTTCCGTCGCTCGCGCTCAGCAAGGCAGTCAGTTGGTTGCGCGCCATAGCGGCAAGTGCGCCACCGTCGAGACCACACGCACGGGCACGCAGGTCGTCCAGCGTACCTGCGACCCCCAGCGTGCCGATCAGCAATGGCTGGTCCGCGCGAGCGTAGCGGGCGCCGCCGCGACCATCGTGTCCAGCGCCACGAACATGTGCCTCGATGTCGATGGCGCTTCCACCATGGAAGGCGCCCACGTGAAGGCCTACGCTTGCAAGTCGGCGAACAACTTCAACCAACAATGGGTCATGCGCTCGACACCACGCGGCACTCAGCTCGTGGCCATGCACAGCCAGCGCTGCCTGAACGTCGCGGGGGCCGACTCGGCCGACGGCGCTCGCTTCGTCCAGGGCGATTGCGGCGACCGTGACCATCAGCTGTTCGACATGCGTGCGGTATCGAGTGGCAACGGCTACGGCCCCAGCACCAGCACGGCGACCAGCTCGAGTGGCGAGCCCCTCGTCGGTGAATGGCGTTGGTTCAACGGCGCCACCATCAGCGTCCGCTCGAACGGAACGCTCCAGGGCACCAACAACCAGCGCGGCAAGTGGACGCGTGAGCAGAACAATCGCTACGTCCTCACCTGGGACGAGGGCTGGATCGACCGCGTGCTCCTCTCGCCGGACAATCGCAAGCTCCAAGGTAGCAATCAGAACGGCACGCAAATCTCCGCGGAGCGCATCGGCAATGCGCCCAGCTACGAGTCGAGCGCCTCGGTCGACCGGGAGCGCCGCGACGCGACTCCGGCGCAGCCCGACAATCGCCCCCAAAATGGCCGCCGCGATTGCGGCACCGGTAACGACGACCCGGGCTGCAACATGCAGCACAACGGCGAGTATCCGATGGAAGGCGCGGCGTTCAACGCGATGCTCACCGGCATCAAGTCGACGCAGGCCGAACCGCAGCGCGTCAACATGGTGCGCTCGATGGTCCAGAACAAATGGATCACGTCGCAACAGCTCGGTGTGATCATCGAAATGTTCCGCAGCGAAACCCAAGCGCTCGACGCCGTGAAACTCGCGATGAGCCGCGTCATCGACCGCGACAACCTCGCGGGCAATGTCTCCAAGTTCCGCGCTACGCCGAACAAGATGGCTTACACCAAGCTCATCGCCTCGCTCGGGAACGCCAACGACGGCAACGCAACCGGTGGCCGCCTCGACAACCCGCGCGACACCAGCAGCAACAACACCGTCAACAATCCGCCGCAGCGTCTCGATATGCGGCGTCGCTAGAGTCGCTCAAACCCGCGTCATCGCGGTGCCGGGCGCTGGGGGCGGAGGAGCTCCCGGCAGCCCGGTGCGCGCCTGACCGCAACGCGATAGCAGCACCGCGCCGGCTCCGACCAGCGACGCCATGAACACCACGATGGTGCCGAAGACCGGCAGCAGCGTGTCGATGAGCGTCAGGATGACGAAGCCGATCGCCAGAGCCGCGAACATCGTCTTCTTGTCCTTGAACAGCGGCAGACGCTCGCCGATCCACACCGCCACCACGGTGAAGCCGAGGATCAACATCACCAGGAAGGCGACGACCGCCACCGGCGCGAGTGGAATGCCGATGATGGTGACCACCAGCAGGATACACAGCGGCACGATGCAAACCAGCGCCGCAATGCCCGCCAGAGCGGACACGAAAGGGCGCTCGGCGACGAAGCCGCGCATCACCGAGACGCGCTCGGGAGCCAGCACCACGATGAGAGTCGCGAGAGCGAAGAGCACGACGATGCGAATGATGCTCGCCACCAGACTGATGAAGCTCCAGGCGGCGGCTCCGCGGTCGTGCTTGAAGACGTTGCCGATGAAGTGAGCGCTCGGGGCCAGGTTGACGCGACTGCCGCCGACCACCGCGCCGGGATTGCTCTGGATGCTGCCGCCGATCGAGACGGCATCGCCGTTCACGTAGGCACCGGCGTCGAGGTGCACGTCGCCACCGACCGCCACGACATCGTCCTCCACGTAAGCCCCGGCCTCGACGATGACCGACCCGCCGACCGCTACGGCGGACCTGACGTGCTCGCCGGCGGTAATACGCAGGTCTTCGCCGACGGCCACGCGCTCGCGGTCCGAGCCGCCGACATCGAGGTGCGGACCGTCGTCCGACTCGGCGTCTTCGTTGGCCGACTCTTGCTCCTCCTCGGCTTCTTCTTGTTCCTCGAGCTGGCGTTCGGCTTCTTCGGCGCGTCGCTCGGCGTCGCGGACTTGGCGTTCGGCGTCACGCAGGGCGCGGCGGGCTTCTTGTCGCGCCCGGCGGGCGATGTCGCGCGGTGATTCCCCGGTCGGCGGGGCCACGACGGGCGGTGGTACCGGGGGCGTCGGTGGTGTGACCGTGATCGGCGGGGTTGGCGGTGGCTTGGGCGGCGAGGGCGGCGAGCTCTGCGCGAACGCCGGCAAGGCCACCAGAGCGACCAACACGAGCACATTCAATTTTGCGATGCGGGTCATCATCGTCTTCATGTACGCGTTGACGGACGAGTTATTTCGAAACGTGGAGATCACGGTCAACGCGTGGCCTCCCGTGCTGGCTGCGTCATCCACATGAGACGCGCCAGAACACTCAAACCGCCTACCAGCAAGGCCGCTTGGACGGCGATCAAGGTGAGGCCGGGCGAGGAGGGTGAGCCAACCGTGCGCATCAGCCCCGAAGCCACCTCGCCGAGCGCCCGCACTGCGACGGCCCACGACGAGAGGCGAGCGACGATGTCCGTCCAAGCGGACAGGGCGAGCATGGCGAGTGGCAGCAGCATGGCCGCGATGCCGCCGAAAGCGAGCACCGGGGTGCGATAGGTCTGCCGACTCATCGCCATGACATAAGCGTCGGTGACCCGCGCCACGAAGGCCTCGGGAGCCGCGGGCTGCGGCACGGTTGCAAGCCACGCCGTGAGACCCTGCTCGGCGGCGAGCGCCTCGGCGCAGAGTCGGCAATCCGCGAGATGCGCCGCTTCCGCGTCGGAAGGCCGCGACTCCATGGCCAGCTCCATGAGGCGTTGCTCGTCGATGTGACTCATGGAGCAGCTCCCTTCGCGACCGGCACCTGCGCTTCTTCGAGGGCTTTCCTCAGTTGAGCGCGTCCGCGGTGCAGCCAGGTCATGACCGTTCCGATGGGGACATTCATGACCTTGGCGATCTCATCATAGCTCAACCCTTCCCAATGGTAGAGCGCGATGGCCTCGCGCGGTCCGTCGGCAAGCTTCGAGTGTGCTTGTTTCAACTGCCCGAGTTGCTCGCGCGTCGCGAGCGCAGACTCGGCGTCCGGATGCTCGTCGGCCGGGTCGAGCGGACGGTCATCCTCGCTGAGCACGGGCTTGTGCTTGCGAATGCGATCGATACACAGGCGCCGCGCGATGGTGAGGAGCCAAGGCAAGATGGGCCGCGCTGGGTCGAAACGCTCGCGGTGCACGAACGCGCGCATGAAGGTCTCCTGCGCCAAGTCTTGTGCCTCTTCGGCGCCGTATCGCAGGCACAAGCGATAGACGGCATGTTGATAGCGGCTCACGAGCTCCGTGAACGCTTGCGCGTCTCCCCGGGTAGCGCGCTCGGCTAGACGTTGCTCGTCGACCGCGGTTCCCGATGTTTGGCTCATTCGCGCGTGCGCTCGCGTAGGGGATACGGGTGAGGAGCCGGACTATTTCAACGCCGTCTTTATTTCATGACGCCACCCGTAGGAGGCAACCGCCGCGAGGTTCGTTTCTGCCACGCCTGTGCGCCTAGCGGGTCAGCTTGGCACCCAAAAAGCCCCGATGTGACGCAGAATTGGCCGCTTTCGCTGGGTACGTGGTTTGCAGGCGAGTCGCCCCGCAGTTCAACACATATTGGGGGATTCAGATCATGGGCACGAGAGAAAAAGGCAGCGAGCGTTGGCGTACCGAGAACGAGTCGATGAGCGGCGGAGCCGGCTCGCACGACGACATCTCCAACTATGGTCGTTCGAGCGAGTACGGCGCGAACTTCCGTGACTCGAGCATGTACGGTGGCGACCGCTCGCAGCAGGGTCGCTTCGCTGGCAACGAGCACTATCAGGGCAACGACGCCGGTGTGCCGTATCAGGCGAATCGTCACGGCCAGGAAGACGGCGGTTGGTCCGGTGAGCGTTACGGTTCTCAGAACCGCTATGGCTCGCAAGAGCGCTACGGGTCGCAGGACCGCTACGGCTCGCAGAACCGTTACGGCTCGGATCAGAGCCAGGGTTACTACGGCCGCGACCGCTCGATGAGCGGCAAGCGTTTCGGTAACGAGTACGGCAACCGCTCGATGCGCGACTACGGCAGCATGTTCGGCTCGGAGTACGGCAATCGCATGAGCAGCTCGATTCCGGACTACGACTCGAGCATGTATGGGGTCGGTCAAAGCGACGGTTATCGCGGTACGAGCTCTTGGCGGCAGGACGAGCAGCGTGGTGAGCGCGATGAGACGATGCTGCAGAAGGTCGGTCGCTTCTTCGGCATCGGACCGAAGGGCTACAAGCGTTCTGACTCACGCATCCAGGAGGACGTGAACGACGCGCTGATGGACGACGCGTACGTCGACGCCACTCACATCGAAGTGAACGTCAAGGACGGTGAGGTGACTCTCGAGGGTTACGTCGAGGATCGCAACACCAAGCGGCGTGCCGAGGACGTGGTATGCAACGTTCGCGGCATCAAGGACTGCCACAATCATCTGAAGATTCGTCCGCTATCGCAGTCGAACATCGATAGCACGCTCGGTACCAGCGCGACCACCAACGGTCAGGGCGAGCGCAAGGACCGTAACCGTCAGAGCTCGGTGAGCTAAAGCTCACTGGAGCAAGCGGTCGACCTGTTTGCAGTACCCGCCGATGGCGTCGTGGATGCGTGAGAGCTCCGCGGCGTCGTCGGCCTCCGCTTGGCAAGCCGAGAGCTCGCCGAGCTTGAAGGCGATGTAAGCGAGCATGAAGGCGCGCAGAGCGGGCCTCGGCAGGCGTGTGCCACCGAGACCTTCTTCTACCGCGCTGACCACGGCGCGGGCTTCTTTACGCCCGAGCTCCCACTCGACGAGCAGCGATGCGACGTCCCAGAGAACGGGTTGGACGCCGACCACGGTATGACCGTGCGCCGTCGCAGCGCTACCGATGCGCGCGATGGCACCTTCGTCGGTGCGCATCCAGCAGCGCGGCGCGAGATCGTAGTCGAAGGCGGCACGTGTCCACGAGGGCGGTAAGACGCTGCCTGCCTCCACGTAGGCGGCGGCGCGTTTGGCGGCGCTCTCTCCGAGCGCGTCGGCGAGATGGCGCGACGCCCAGTCGGCGCGGCGAATTTGGGCCGCAGTGAGCGTAGCCGAATCGAGAGGCAATCCGGCCATGGCGCTCACGTAGTGAGAGAGCGACGAGAGCAGCTTGCCGTCGACGTCGTTCGGTCGTAGCGCCGTTCCCTCCAGCCACGGCCGCGCGATGTATCCCGCGACCGTGCCGATGGGCGCGGGTGCGAAACCGCCGAAGGTGCGCTGTTCGGAGGCCGCGAGCGCTTGGGAAACCATGCTTTGGCCGTCGATGGTCGCGGTGCCGCCGAACTCCAAGGCGAGAGAGCCAGAGGTCGTTCGTACGCGATAGCGGCTGGTCGCGAAGCGCCCCCGGCTCGGCGGCCAGTCGCCGGTGTTGTCGTAGGCGAGCCGTCGCCAGTCTTCGTCGGGCAGGAGCTCGCCGCGAACTCCCAGGGTGTTGGCGAGCTCGTGATTCAAGTGCTCGCGCAAGGTGCGGCCGGCGAAGATCGGCGCGGTGATCGGCACGGAGAACACCGCCACGTCGTTCCACATGGCGCGTACGTCGGGGGAGGCCTTGGGGCCCGGGCCGTTGCGGTGGCTGGGCAAGAAGGCGAGGGCGCTGCGCTCCATGCCCAGCTTCTCGAGGGCGAATGCGACCGCGGCCATCGACGAGCCGGAGGTCCACGGTCCTTCGTCGACGATGATGGCGTGGCTCACTCCGGTGAGCACGTTCTTGTCGAGTACCAGCTCGCGTGCGGTCGGCGATCCGCTCGGGCGGACGGTGATGCGATGATTGTCGATGCCGGCGCAATCGAGCGCGGCGGCGACGATCGCCGACAAGGTCGTGCCAATGCTGCGCACCCCGATGACCAGAACGGCGCCGGTGAGCTTTGCCTTGCGCGCACCGATGTACGCCCAGGTCGCCGCGCAGTACTGCTCCGGGTACAGCGAGTTGTAGGCGAACCCCTCGGGGATCTTGAGGATGGCGCGTTTGGTGTCGACCCGCGTTCGGGTTTCGCGCTTCAGCGCATGCACGTAGGTGCGCGGCGGCTGCACGCGCGTGGCTTCGGCGAGCGCCCCGGCTTGTGCGGCCCCGCGGAGCCAATCGGCGTGAAAGGCACGCGCCGCGAAGTCCGTGATGGCGTGCATGCGGGCGACGAAGGGATGGGCGCGGTGGTCGCGCTTGCCGGCGAGGGCGTCATGCGCCGCCTGTTCCACCTCACCGCTCGCGATCAGCAGCTCACGCAGCGCATCGGTCGGCGGGTCGGCCGGGAGCCGCGTGACGCGTGCCGCGAGGTCGCGCCACAAGCGCGCCAGGTCGACTTCGATCTGCGGATCTCCATAGACGTGCATGCGAGCCCGAAGAGGTACCGGGATCGCCGCGGCGGGACAAGCGACCGCATCCCATCTCTAGCGCAAGTGGCCCGAATCCGCGTAAGATCTCGGCCACGCGCCCGTAGCTCAGGTGGATAGAGCACCGGCCTTCTAAGCCGGGGGTCACAGGTTCGAATCCTGTCGGGCGCGCCATACGACCTCGTGCGGTGTGGCTTTGTAGTTTCCGCCGCCCAGAAGAAGTAGATTCGACGCATGCGCGTCGAGCCTCTGCTCGGGCACGAAACTCTCGTTGCCCCGTCGGTTCTCGCGGCGATCGAGGCCGCGCCCGACTCCGCCGCATTTCGCGTCGTCGCCATCGATCCGTCCCACATGGACGGCGAGACATTCTGTAAGGTCCACGAGATTGACCGCGATAGTGGAGCGAACTGCGTCGTCTTGCGCGGGCAACGGGCAGAAAAAAGCTGGTTCTTCGCGGCGTTGATACCGGTCGGATGTCGCATGGATCTTGGTGGCCTCGTGCGTCGAGCCGTCAACGCACGCAAGGTGTCACTAGCTCCGCGCGACGAAGTCATCGCGAAGACAGGCATGGAGTACGGCAGCATTACCGCGATTGGGTTGCCGTCAGATTGGCCGGTGCTCGTCGATGCCAGCCTGGTTGCTCGCGACTACGTCTACATGGGCTCGGGTCGCACCGAGTCGAAGCTGCGTGTGCCGGGCTCTCACCTCGCGTCCGGTCCACCATTCGTCGTAGTCAACGGGCTCGGAGTGAGGGCCGGCGCGCAATAGGTGCTTTCATCGCCCGACGTCTTTCAGGCGTGCTTCGCGCGCCTTGTCGAAGACTCGCTTCACCGGCCCGAGCGCCTGGACGAACTCGAGCTGCTCGCCTTCGGGACCCTTGCAATAGATCAGCCTCCAGCCGCTCGACTGACCCTCGGTGATGCCGTTGCTGTTGGCCTCGATCGGCGCGGCTAGGCGTTCCTGTTCGGTCGTCACCGTGACCACCCGATTGGCGCGAACCTGCTTCATTCCACGTCGCGCTGCTTCTGCTTCGAGGTCGGCGATGAACTTGTTGAAATCGACATCGTCACGGATGTGGAAGCAGATGTGCATCATGCGCGGGAAGGCAGGGCTCATGTGGTCGAGCGGCTCGGCGAACGAGGCGCCGCTTCCCGCCGGCTGCTGGGCGTCGCGGTATTGCAGGAGCTCGATCACGACATTGTCGAACTGGATGAAGCGAACGTCCAAACGCTGAGCGCCGGCTCTCAGGTCCGGGACGCCCATCGTACGCGGATTGACCTGACGCACGCGCGCTTCGATCTCTTGATCGGTGAGCAGCGTGTTGTGGATGCGTTCGCCCTGGAAGTCGCCGTCGCGCATCACCTCGGTGCCCCCGAGAACTTCGGTGTAGAACTCGAACGCGCGGTTCATGTTCTGCACCGTGAGGCCGAAATGTTGGACGCCCTGGAGGCGGGCGCCGAGCGCTCCCTTGTTGGCCGCCGCGCTGGTTCGACGCGGGCTTTGCGCGGCCGCGGGCGCAGCGGTGGCCGAGGCGGCCAAGCCGCCGACGATAGCGATGCCTGCGGCTCGAAGGACGTCTCGCCGTTGGAGGTCCGAGTCGTCGTTTCCGTGGTGCTTGCTCATGCGCTGTCTCCTTGAGGAGCCTCGTCTTCGTTCAGTTGGGCAGCCTCGATCGCCCCGAGCTGATCGCTCCGAAGCTCGAGATGTACACGAAGCGCCGCCTCGCTTGGGTGAAGCCCCTGGACGTTCCGCAATTCGTCGCCATGCCGACGAGTTAGCGACTCGCCAGGTCTACGGCACGCCTTCTCCGCTCAGGAACACCATCCGGCGTCCGCCGAAGCTGTCGCTGCCGATCAGCGCTTGGTCCGCGTGCGGTCCATCCACGTCGGGGTCGAACTGGATGAAGATGGTGCACGACGAGAGCGGCGCCAGGCCCAGAGTGCAGTCCGAGCTCGCGACCGAGAACACTGATCCGCCCGACGCGAACACGACGTCGATCGGCTCGATGAAATCTCCAGCCGAGGGATTGAAGACCGGCACCGGCAACGGACCGCCGGTGTTGCCGACGGTCACGGTGCCGAAGTCCACGATGGTCGGCACGTCGATGAAGGTGAAGCGGCACGCCGAGCACCCGTCGCTGCCGTCGTTGTTGCCATCGTCGCAGTCTTCGCCGGCGGCGGTGTTGACGATGCCGTCGTTGCATTGGACGTCGGTGCAGTCGTAGTCGCAGCTCGTCAGATCGCCACCGTCGTCACAGGCCTCGACTCCGCTCCAGAGGACGCCGTCACCGCAGAGGTTGATTCTGCAAGTATTGGTGCAGCGGTCGTCGAGGAAGTTCGCGTCGTCGCATTCCTCGCCGGCCGCCACGTTGATGAGGCCGTCGTTGCATTGTGGCTGACTGCAGTCGTAGTCGCACCCGGAGGTGTTCACTCCGAGCTCATCGCAGAACTCGGCCAAAGGCACTGGACTGATGCGCAAGACGCCGTCACCGCAGCGCGGATTCTGGCAGTTGTTGCGGCAGCTGTCCGTTTCGACGGAGTTGCCGTCGTCGCACTGCTCGCCGTTCGACGACTCGGGCGTGCCGTTGCCGCAGGTCTCGATCTGGCACAATGACGAACAGCCGTTGCCGTTGTTCGTGCCGCCGTCGTCGCACTGCTCGAAACCGGGGGCGAGTGGCGGAGTGAACGAGCGATTGAGCACACCGTCGCCGCACGCCGGCGAGGTGCAGTTGAAATTGCACGACGCAGTGTTCTGACCTGCGCTGTCGCATGGCTCGCCATTGTTGACCACGCCGTCGCCGCAGGTGGGCAGCTGGCAATTGTTGCGGCAGGTGTCGTCATCGACCGCGTTCCCGTCGTCGCATTGCTCGCCGTTCACGGCCTCGGTCACGTTGTTGCCGCAGGTTTCGATCTGACAGGTCGCCGAGCAGCCGTCGCCGGCGGCGGTGCCGCCGTCGTCGCATTGCTCGACACCGGCCGCGAGGGGTGGGGTGAAGAGTCGGTTGATGATGCCGTCACCGCAAGCTGGCGTCGTGCAGTCGAAGTTGCACACGACGCTGTTGATCGCGCCGCTATCGCAATCCTCGATGGGGGTGCCGTTGGTGAGCCCGTCGCCGCAGCGGGGCAGGCGGCAGTCGTTGCGGCAAGCGTCGGTGTCGGTCTCGTTGCCGTCGTCACATTCCTCACCGTTCGCGGTTTCGGTCACGTTGTTGCCGCAGGTTTCGATCTGACAGGTCGCCGAGCAGCCGTCGCCGTCGTCGGTGCCGCCGTCATCGCACTGCTCGACACCAGGCGCGCCCAGCGGCGTGTGGTTGCGGTTCACCCGTGCATCACCGCACTCGGCGATGGTGCAGTCGGCGTCACAGGCGGGACCATCACCGCCCGCGTCGCAAGCCTCGGCCAGGCTGTCGATGCCGTCGCCGCAGGCGTGTCGCGTGCAATCGTTGCGGCAGGCGTCGAGGTCCACGTCGTTACCGTCGTCGCAGGCTTCCTCGCCATCGGCGATACCGTTGCCGCACCACTCGAACTGACAGGCCGCCGAGCAACCATCGCCGTCGACAGTGCCACCATCGTCACAATGCTCGAACGTGGCGGCGCCAGCGGGCGTGAAGGTCTTGTTGACGTGGCCGTCGCCGCAGGCGGGCGCGGTGCAATCGGAGTCGCAGGTGGCCGAGTCGATGCCGGTGTCGCACAGCTCGTCGGCGCCGACGACGCCGTCGCCGCAGCGCGGTTCGAGGTTTTCCGAGGCTTCGAGCTGGCACGTCGAGGAGCAACCGTCGCCATTGGAGTTGCCACCATCGTCGCACTCTTCGGGACCGGTGGCGCTCGCGGGTGTGAAGCTCTTGTTGACGCGGCCGTCGCCGCATACCGGCGTCGTGCAGTCGCTGTCGCAGGTCTGCGACTCGCTGCCGGTGTCGCAAATTTCCTGACCGTTGATGATGGCGTCGCCGCAGACGTTGCCGACCAACGTGGTGTCGATGGTCCCGGTACAAGAGATGACCAACACAAGCAAAAGCAGTGGGGCGATTGAGCGCATTGCCGCGCACTTTAACCGAAACCGCGGGGCCATTTCCTTACTTTTGCGCAGGGGGTAAAGGGGACCCAGTATGGGAGCTCTCGTGACGGGCAGTGCGGGCCACCTGGGCGAAGCGTTGATGCGAACTTTGCGGCAGCGGGGCGAGCCGGCGCTGGGGGTCGACATCAAAGCGTCGAGCTTCACCGACCGCGTCGCATCGGTCGGCGACCGCGAGGCGATGCGTGCGTGCTTGCGAGGCGTCGATGCGGTGGTTCACACCGCGACCTTGCACAAGCCACACGTCGCGACGCACAGCCGCGAGGAGTTCGTCGCCACCAACGTCCACGGGACGCTGGTGCTTCTCGAGGAGGCCAAGCGCGCCGGCGTGCGCTCGTTCGTGTTCATCAGCACGACCAGCGCCTTCGGGTTGGCGTTGACACCACGGCCCGGGGAGCCGGCGACCTGGATCACCGAAGAGGTGACGCCCGTCCCAAAAAACATCTACGGCACGACCAAGCTCGCAGCCGAGGGCCTGTGCGAGCTCTTCGCGCGCAACGAGGGTCTCCCGGTGGTCGTGTTGCGCACCTCGCGATTTTTCCCAGAAGAAGACGACAACGCCGCGGTCGCGGCGAGATATGCCACGGCGAACGCTCAGATGAACGAGCTCTTGTACCGTCGTGTCGATGTCGCGGACATCGTCGACGCGTGCTTCCTCGCTCGCGCCAAGGCTCCGGCTTTGCGCTTCGGCAAGTACATCATCTCTGCGACCACCCCCTTCGGGCGCGAGCATCTAGCGCGGCTCGCCACGGATGCGCCGGCGGTCGTCGCGTCACTGTTCCCGTCTTATCCCGCGCTCTACGAGGCACGCGGTTGGCGCATGTTTCCGAGCTTCGACCGCGTCTACCTCAACGCGTCGGCCCGCCACGACCTCGGTTGGCAACCGCGCCACGACTTCGCGAGCGCCTTGGAGCGACTCGCGGCTGACACGGACTTCCGCAGTGAGCTCGCCGGTCGGATCGGCAGCAAGGGGTATCATGCTTAGCTTCGCCGTCGTGACCGTTCTTGCATTGTCGCCGCAGGTGCTCGACCGCAACATGCCCGCTATTGCGAACAAGGCTGCCCCGGGCCGCCTCGGTGTCGCGATTCACGACATTGCGACTGGCCAGCGGTGGGCGGTGCGCGGTGACGAGGCCTTCCCATTGCAGAGCGTCTTCAAGGTGATGGCCGGTGCGCGCATGCTGCAGGACGTCGACGCTGGCAAGCGCCGCCTCGACGAGCCGGTGGAGGTGAAGCCTAGCGACTTGTCGCTCTACTGGAGCCCGCTCGCCGACGAGTGGAAGGCGCCGTCGACGACCTATCCGCTACGGCGGCTCATCGAGCTCGCGGTCTCGACCAGCGACAACACCGCCGGTGACCTCATCATGCGCATGACCGGCGGACCCGCGTCGCTGAACGCGATGTTCGCCAAAGCAGACATCAAGGGGATCCGCGTCGACCGCTTCGAGCGCGAGCTCCAGCCCCAGTGCGTCGGTCTACCAGCGTTCACGATGGATGCGGTCATCGACCGCGCCAAGTTCGAGAAAGACGCCGATTCGCAGCCGCTCGAGACCCAGAAGAAGGCGCTTGCTGCCTATCTCGCCGATCCCCGCGATACCTCGACACCGAACGGGGCGGTCGACTTCTTGCTCGCGCTAACGAGCGGCAAGCTCATGGAGCCGACATCGACGGCGACGTTGCTCGAGATCATGGCGGGCACGACGACCGGGAAGAATCGCCTGAAGGCGGGACTCCCCAAAGGCGCGACGCTCGCGCACAAGACCGGCACCGCCAAGACCTTGGCGGGCGTCACACCAGCGGTGAACGACATCGGCATCATCACCCTGAAGGACGGCCGTCGTGTCGCGATAGCGGTCTTCGTGAGCGGCTTGACCAGCGACGAAGCGACGCGCGAGCGCATCCTTGCGGACGTCGCTCGGCTCGCGGTCAAAGCGATGCGCTAAACCGCGCGTCAGAATTCTTCGGCGAGCAGGCGCTTGCCCTGCACCGACAAGCCCGCGGCGTTGAGGATCGGATTGATGCTCTTCGGTGTCGTCGCGCGCTCGTACTCGAACGCGAGGACGGTGCCGACGAGGGCGGCCAAGCTCACCACGCCGGTCACCAGGGCGCCGCTGAGCATCTGCTGCACGCTGAAGTACGCGGTCGCGGCCATCGCGCCGGTGAAAGCCGAGAGTCCGAGGACGGTGCCACCCGCGCCCATCATGCCGCCAGGGTAGTAATTGGGCGCAAGACCTCGCGCACCAGCGCCGCCCACGAAGGGCGCCGGGCCGGCCGGACCAATGAAGCCGGGGCCGCCAGTCGGGGCGAGGCCGGGCAACGTCGGATTGGGATTGTACTTCTCGCGGTGCTTGCGAATGGTCGTGCGGAACAGGTTCCTGATGAACGTCGTCGCCGACTCGCGTCGCGTGTTGGGAACGTCGGCTTTCCACAAGACGCGGCCGGTGAGGCGAATCTCGCCGACCTCGCCGGTCAGGCTCTTGTCGCCAGCGGCGGAGAACGCCGCGACCGTCGGTGCCGACGTCGACTTGGCGGAGAAGCTGACGCGATCGTTGTAGGTGATCTCCTTGATGGCGCCCTTGTCGCGCACCGCGACGTAGAGCTTCGACTTCTCCGGCGTCTCGCCGTCGGACTGGATGTACACGCGATCGTAGCCCGACTCGTTGAAGCCGGGATCGTAGTGCGCGATCATCTTGTTGAACATGTCCTGGAATTGCTGCGCGCGTTCGTCCTCGGGACGATTGGCCGACGGCCGCGGGATGCCCCGAACCTCGGGAAGCGGAACGACGCAGTAGAAGGCTTCGCCGTTGATATAGACCGGACCGTGATTGGCGAGGCCGTTGGTGCCGGTAGCCATGAACTCGCGGAGGTCACGGATCTTGTCGGCGAAGTCGTTGATGTCGCCGTCGTACAGCTTCTGCCCCGAAGAATCCGCGAATGCGCGCGCTAGCTCGACGGGGTTGTCGAGCAGCGCCACCGCCTGCTTCAGCGCACCGTTGTCGAGGATGGTGTCCTTCGCGGGGATGCGGCCGAACTTGCCGGCGACGAGTCGCGCTGCCTGCTGGTGCGGCTCGCTCCACAGGGCGTCGATGAGGAAGTCGGGGATGGTGCCTTCGCCGCTCGGCCCGACCTTGCGGTTGCCGAGGTAGGCGTCGAGCGCCTTCACGCGGTGAATCGCGTCGGGCCCGGAGAGCTCGGGAATGCCGTCGTAGCCCTTGCCCGACTCGATGTGCGCCTTCACGGCCTCGAGGTCGGCGACGGAGAGCTCGGTGACGAACGACTTGGTCTTGGCCTTCCCCTCGACCTTCGTCTTCATGATCGCGATGGCGGTCGCGCGATCCGTGGGGAGGGTGATCTCGTGCGGAACGATGCAGCGGGGATCGTTGTTGGCTGAGCCGAAGCCAAGCATGGGTCACCTCTGGACGGATTTTCGCCAGGTACGTGTATCGACGTGCCTGCGGCCGGGTTGCGTGGGAGGCGGCCTGCTAGAGCGCCAGGGGGTGAACCTTTGTCACCCGCTCAAGGAACGCAAAGCTGCACGCAGTGGCCCGCCGTCGTTTGCGAATTCGCCACGGCGCAGACCCAGCCGGCTTGGCAGAGGTTGCCGCTATCGCAGGCCGAGGCGCCCGCGGGTACGGCTCCATCATCGAGACAGATGGCGTCCCCGGTCACCTCGGGGGTGCACTGCGTGCCCGGGCCGCAGCGCGTATAGGCCGTGCAGGCGCAGTTGCTGCGGTAGAACGCCGCGTCGGCGAGGCACGCCCCGGCGTTCACTTCTTCGCACGAGCTCGCGAGGAAGGCGTCGCGATCGGCGTCCGAGAGTCCCTCGGTGAGGCACTGATCGACGTACACGCCGCCATCGAGGACACCGTCGCAGCCGATGTCCGCGAGGCAGAAATCGGTACGGTAGTAGACGTCCTCGCAGCGCTCGCGGGCGCGCTCGCCGATCTCTTCGTCGTAGCCGCCGCACGCCGTGAGCACCATGAGTAGGAGGCTAAGAGACTTTCGCATCGCGCACCGCCGTCGCGACCTTCACCGCATCGATGCAGGCCGCGACATCATGGACGCGTAAGATGGCGGCCCCATTCATGACGGCAAGCGCGCTGATGGCGGCAGTGGCACGCTCGCGGTCATCGACCTCGCGGCCCGTGAGCTCGCCCAGGAAGCGCTTGCGTGATGCGCCGTAGACCACCGGCCCTAAGCGCGTCAGGCTTTGTAAAGTTTTCGTAAGTGTGAGGTTGTGCTCGGCGGTCTTGCCGAAGCCGATGCCCGGGTCGACCAGGATGCGGCCGATGCCGGCGGCGCGGGCCTTGGCGCAGGCTCTCTCGAGCTCGGTGACCACGGTAGCGGTCACGCCGTCGTAGCGCAGCTCGCCTTGCTGCATGGTGCGCGGCTCACCGCGCATGTGCATGAGGATGACCGCGACATCGTAGGCCGCGAGCGCGGGCGCCATGTCAGGGTCCGCCAAAGAAGACACGTCGTTGACGATGTGCGCGCCCGCCTCGATGGCCGCCTTTGCGACCTCGGCCTTGCGCGTATCCACCGAGATGGCGACGCCTAAGTCCATCGCGGCGATGCCTTCGATCACCGGGATGACCCGCTCGAGCTCCTCGCCGAGGGAGACGGGTAGGGCTCCTGGCCGCGTCGACTCGCCGCCGACGTCGAGGATCGCGGCGCCGTCGCGGACGAGCTTTTCGGCATGCGCCAGAGCTTCAGCGACGGCGAGATGCCGTCCGCCATCGGAGAACGAGTCAGGCGTGACGTTGACGATGCCCATCACGAGAGGGGCATCGCCCAACGTAACCGGTCCGAGACGCAAGCTGGTTTAAGCTTTGCTCGGCTCGAGCGATCCGCCGATCATGCCACTGCCGTCGGCCTTCTTGCGCTCTTTGTCGATCGCCTGGCGCTTCTCGATCTCTTCGCGCGAGGTCATACGAACCTTCGGCGGCTCGCGCGTCATCGGACGCCCGTCGACGAGGTCGTTGATCTCGTGGGCCTCGAGCGTCTCGTAGACGATCAGGGCCTCGGAGATGCGGTGCAGCGCTTCCATGTGATCCTGGAGGATCTTCTTGGCGCGGTTGTACTGCGCCATGAGGATGGTGCGGACTTCCTGGTCGATCTCGACCGCGGTCTGCTCCGAGTACTCCTGCTGCTGGCCAATTTCGCGGCCGAGGAAGATGCTCTCTTCCTTCTTGCCGAAGGTCAGCGGTCCGAGCTTCTCGCTCATGCCCCACTCGGCGACCATCTTGCGGGCGAGGTCAGTCGCGCGCTCGATGTCGTTGCCGGCACCGGTGGTCATCTCGTTGAACACCAGCTCTTCCGCGATGCGTCCGCCATAGAGGATGGCGAGCTGGTCGAGAGCATAGCTCTTCGACATGCTGTAGCGATCCTCGACCGGCAGCTGCTGGGTGACACCCAGAGCGCGGCCACGCGGAATGATGGTGACCTTGTGCACAGGGTCGGCGTTGGGGACCATCTTGGCGACGAGCGTGTGACCTGCCTCGTGGAAAGCGGTGGTGCGCTTCTCCTTCTCGGACAGGATCATGCTCTTGCGCTCGGAGCCCATGAGGACCTTGTCCTTGGCGCGCTCGAAATCCATCTGCGCGACCTTGGACTTGTTCTCACGCGCCGCGATGAGCGCCGCTTCGTTGACGAGGTTCGCGAGGTCGGCACCGGAGAAGCCGGGTGTACCGCGCGCCAGCACCTCGAGCTCGACGTCTTCCGCGAGGGGCACCTTCTTGGTGTGCACCTTGAGGATCTCGCCACGGCCACCGAGGTCGGGCCTCGGCACGACGACGCGACGATCGAAACGACCGGGCCGCAAGAGGACCACTCAGAGTTTGACCGCGTCACTCCTCTACGGGTCCTCGCTCAGCTCGGTGAGAACGCGCAGCCGTACGACAACGCTGGCCGACTCGGATCCGGCGCGGGCGCCACGCTCGCCAGAGCGAAACTGCAGAGACAGGGAACGCGACGTTCTCAGAGGGAC
>CAZAER010000007.1:133041-212021 GCA_964484195.1 uncultured Bdellovibrionales bacterium
CGGCGATGAGGATGACGCCCTCGTTCGACTCGAAGCCGTCCATCTCGACGAGCAGCTGGTTGAGCGTCTGCTCGCGCTCGTCGTGACCGCCGCCGAGACCGGCACCGCGATGACGGCCGACGGCGTCGATTTCGTCGATGAAGATGATGCAGGGCGCGTGCTTCTTCGACTGCTCGAAGAGATCACGGACGCGCGAGGCGCCGACGCCGACGAACATCTCGACGAAGTCCGAGCCGGAGATGCTGAAGAAGGGAACGCCTGCTTCACCCGCGATGGCGCGCGCGAGCAGTGTCTTGCCGGTGCCCGGAGGGCCCATGAGGAGCACGCCCTTGGGGATACGACCGCCGAGGCGCGTGAATTTCTTGGGGTCCTTCAGGAACTCGATGATCTCGAGGAGCTCGTACTTGGCTTCTTCGACGCCGGCGACGTCTTTGAAGGTGATCTTCGGGGACGACTCGGAGACGAGCCGCGCCTTCGACTTGCCGAAGCTCATGGCCTTGCCGCCGCCGGTCTGCAGCTGCCTCATCAAGAAGAACAAGAAGAGGAAGACTAGGACCATCGGTAGCCAGCCGATGATGATCGATTGCCAGAGCGCTCCGGACTCTTCGCGGACGAGCTTGAACTTCACCTTCTGCGCGTAGAGCTGCTTGAGCACGTCGTCGGTCAGCTTGCCGATCGCCTTCTTGCGGGTCGTGCCGTCGGTCCAGATGAAGTCGGATTCATTGCGGATCTCGACTTCGCTGCCGGCGAGGCTCCCCGACTCGGCGCTCGCCAAGAACTCGGAGAAGCTGACTTCCTGAACCTCGGATCCTGATGATTTTACGATGTTGTAAATCAGGTAGAACATCAGGATGAGGACGCCCCACAGCAGGATCGTCTTATGTGATTGCCTCACGGGAGCTCTCCACATCTCGCGGCTTTGAGGGCCACGCTCACAACTTAGCCTAACACTTCGAGGGTAACGACTCGACGGGTGGATGGCGTGATAGGGGCGTCGCGACCGCGGCGCAAGCCGACCACCCAAACGATGCTGTCAGCGTGCACGATGACCGGCCAACCAGGCCGTAACGCGCCGGGAACCTTGGTATTGGTGAACAAATCGCCGACCTTCACACTGCCCCCAGAACCATCTTCCTGATGCCCGAACGGCACCAACCGGTCCCCCGCCTCCCAACTTCGCACCGTGAGATTAGAATGGAGACCGTCTGCATCGAACGCAACAACCCGCGCGGGGGAACGCGCGCCCAAAACCGCACCGTATCCGCCGTTTGGCGCCTCGTCTACCCTTGCAACGATGCGCCCTTGGCAATTCGGTAAGCGCGCTTCGCCAGGAATAGATAAGGCCAGGGCATAGCCTGTGGGTGCTACGGTCCAAATGGCGCTCTTATCGACCAAAAATGTGCCTTCGCGGGCGATGACTCGGGCGCGTGGCTTCTCGATCGCGGCCATCAGGCGATCCACGAGTCGCCGGCGGGGGATGTTCCCAAGGCTCACGAGCCAGTCGCGTAGGGCGCGGCGTCGCAAGCTGGCCGGGGCGCGGGTCAGCGGCTCGATCGCGAGGCTCGGTACCAGTGGACCGAAGCGCTCGGCCTGACCCGCGTCGGGCGGGGTGAGCAGTCGGCCAGCGGTCGCGCGGAGGAGCGCCTCGTCTTCGGCGCGATCCTGGGTCCAGGCGCCGATGGTGCTCTCGATGCGGGGGTTGAGCGAGCGCAGCACCGGGAGGACCTCTTCGCGGAGGCGCGCGCGGCTGTGGCGGGTGTCTTCGTTCGTCGGGTCGTTGGCGTAGGCGATCTTGTGGGTCTGCAGATGAGCCAGCACGTCGAAGCGTCGCGCTTCCAGCAATGGTCGCACGATGCGGCCGCGCTTCTCGGCCATGCCGAGGCGGGTACCAATGCCGTCGCTGCGCAGGAGAGCGAGGAGAACTGTCTCGAGCTGGTCAGTGGCGGTGTGCCCGACGGCGATGAGATTGCAGCCGTTCTCGTCGGCGATAGAGCTCAGCGCGGCGTAGCGTGCCTTGCGCGCTTGAGCCGCGACGTTGCCCCTGGGGACCTGTACGCTGCGGCGGACGAAAGCGACTCCGAGCTTCTGGGCAAGGGCCTCGGCGAGATCGAGCTCGCGTCCGGCGTTGGCGCGTAGACCGTGATCGATGCCGGCAGCGACGAGCTGGTAACCCGCGGCGGCGAGCACCGAGAGCAGAGCCTGGGAATCAGGCCCACCACTGGTCGCCACCAGGACGCGGCTGCCCTCGGGGATGAGGCGGCGCGCCGCGCGCTCGGCCAAACGCGAGAGGCGCGTCATCCTTGGGGGGTATCCTCCGCTTTAGCGGGCGTGTGCCAGCGGAAAGGTGGGGGCTCGTCGCCGGGCTGCACTCTCTGGTCACCCGGCTCGGGTGTGACCGCGCTCCAGCGGATGCTCCACGGGCGGCGGCTGTCTTGCGTGTACGAGACGCGCTTGAGCTGAGGCCACTCGGCGCCGAGCTCGAACTGACCCATCGTCAGATAGCGGAAGGGCGTCATCTGCGTGAAGCCGCTGCTCGCGGCCCGCATGGTCCAGGTGAAGTCGAAGCTCGAGAGCGTCGTGAGCTCGCTGGTCGCAGGGAGCCGATAGCGCAAGCCGATACGTCGGGTCTCACCCGGTGCTACCTGGCGCGTGCCCGCTACAGCGTACTCTTCGGGAATCATCGCGGTTGTTACGTGCGTGAGGGTGACCGAGGTGGTGTCGAGGTCGAGCTCGAACGGGGTTTGCGATTCGTTGCGCGCCAGCACGGTCAGCTCGAGCACCGGGACGCGCTCGCCACTCTCGTCGACGGTGAACACGCCGTTCGACCAAACCGCGACCTCGCCCAAGCGCTCGCCGTCGATGACCACGCCGTAATACGACGCCGCGTCGAAGTCGGAGATCGGCGAGGTGTTGTCGAGCGTCTGGAAGCGAGTCTGCGGCTGGCTGCTGCTCGTGGCGCAGCTCACGGCGAGGACGCATCCGAGCAAGTAGAGCGCTTTCATCGTGCCTCCTCAGCGACGCGGTGGTGCCGCGCGCAGGTAAGGCCGTGGCGCCGGACGATAGTAATACGAGGCACCGAAGCCGAACCCGGGACCCCAACCCCAGTACGGCGCGCCGCCCCAGATGTATGGGCTGTAATAGACGCCGCGCTCGGTGGTGACGCGCTGAAACGTCGTGGACCGACTGAACGGACCGTCGGCGGTCGTCAGGCGCCAGTAAAAGTCCAGGGCGCTGACTTTCCCTAAGTCCGTTTTAGCGGGTAGGGTATAGCGGAGCGTGATGCGCCCCATGGCGCCGGGAGCAATGGTCGTGTCACCCGTGGTTTCTGTTTCCTGGTCGATGACCTCTTCGTCGTGCTCCTTCACGAGCTCGAGACCGCAACCGCTGGCGTCGAGGGTGATGGGGGTGTCGACGTTGTTGCGCAGGCGCATGCCGACTTCGACGATGAGCTGATCGTTTTCCTCGCGCACACCGCTCGACCAAACCTTCACGTCGCCGACCGTTCGTTGGGCGGGATTGATCTCGTAATAGGCACCGGCACCGGGTGCGTTCAGCGGTGAGTCGGCGGCGCGCAACGCGGCGCTCTCCGTGGCGCAGGCGGAGACCGCGACGAATAGAAGGGCTAGGGAACGCATGCGTGCAAGATCACGCGGGCCGCGACCCTGCGCAATAGGCGACTCGAGGTCGTCAGCGAATGTTGCGAGCGGCACAGACTTGCATGCGACCGTAGTCCCAACCGAGGCAATTGGTTGCGGTGCTCCTCGCGCGCTCTAAGATCTGCCGGGCGTCGCCCGAGAAGGAGACGCTGGCTCCGCTTGGCATCTTCAAGCCACTGAGCAGGTGCTCGAGCGCATATCCAGCCCCCGCGCCTACGGCATTGCGCGAGGCGGCGATGCGCTTTGCCTCCGCGGGGTTGATGACGCCCTCGGCTTCGCCATGCGCGGCGCGAAGGGTCTCTTCGACCTCGACGCCGAGGGCATGCACGTAACGCTCTGTCGCGCCAAAACGTCGGCTCGCGGCTTGCTGGAGCTGGTTGGAGATTGGCTCGGACATGTCGGTATCCTCGACGCGCACCGGAGACACACGATCCTCAGGATCATGCTTCGCGTCGCTTCTGTTATCGGCGTCGTGGTCACGATGTTGCGTGCTTTCATGGACCGCGATCGCCCGCTTGACGATTCGCTCGCAGACTCCTTATAACCGCGCGCTTTGCCGGTTCTGGAGCACGTGATGAGCGCTACCGCGATGAAGATCCCACTCGACCAGATTGGTCCCGAGGGCTTCGATCTGGACACCAGCCTCGCGCGCTCCTGGCTCGAGGACACCCTTCGTGAGGCCAAGGCGCCGTTCGATCCGCACGGTGACGGCAAGCTGGTGGTGCGCCTCGACCGCATGGGCGACGTCGTCCACGTCCGCGGCAAGCTCGGCATCTCGCTTACGGCGCCCTGCGGCCGTTGTCTCGAGAAGCTGGTCTACGACATGAATTTGCCCATTGAAGTCGCAATGTTCCCGCATGGGCACGAGCCCGAGGCCGGTGAAGACGGCGAGCTCGACGAAGATGACATGGGCGTCACCACCTACGATGACAAGGAGATCGACCTCACGAACATCGTTCGTGACGAGATTTTCCTCGAGATGCCGGTGAACCCGGTCTGCGGCCCAGAGCTCGAAGACTGCGCCAATCAGGCCGCCATCGAGGCGATGAAGGCCCCGGACGTCGACATCAAGCCGAAGGACGACCCCCGTTGGGCGGCATTGAAAAACATCAAGCTCAGTTAAGGGTTGTCAAATCGCGTGCGTTTCTGCTACGAGGCGCGCCTTGCTTTTATAAGCTCCTACGGTCGGAGACAGTGTCATGGCAGTTCCAAAGAAACGTCAGTCCCACTCGCGCACGCGTCTTCGCCGCTCGCACGACTTCTTGACCCCCACGTGGTGGCTCACCTGCCCGCAGTGCAACGAACCGCACCGCCCGCACATGGTGTGCTCGAACTGCGGCTACTACCGCAGCAAAGAAGTCGTTCCGCAACAGCAGTAGTGCCGTGGCGCGAAGGCGCCTGCGCCGCTGCTTGAAAATTTCGCGTCGCATTTTGCGACAGAGCCACGCGCCCTCTCACGGGCGCGTTGTTTTTTGTGGCTCGGCAAGGCCGCGCGCTTGGCCCGCATCGTGCTCAGCTCTCGAGCATGCTGCCGTATTACGACGACGAAGCGCTGCGTCTGCTCATCGAGCTCTGGCTCACCCATCGCTTGCAACCAACGGCGCTGGCGCGGCGCCTCATCGAGCAAGGGTCCGTGTTCGCTTTGGCGGACGACGCGGACTGGCGCCCGCGCGCCGACGTCACCTACGAGGCGCAGCGCGTCTTCGTGGCGTTGCGGCGCTCGGCGCTGCACGTGGTGTCGTGTCTCGAGCTGCCCGAGCACCTGCGGCGCGTCGAACGGGTGCCGCCTGCCTTGTTCGTGCGAGGAGATCCCGACCTCCTGCGCCGGCCGGCGGTCGCGGTGGTCGGGGCTCGCCGAGCGCATCGCAGCGCGGAGCATTGGGCGCGAGAAATCGCCGCGAACGCGGTGCGTGACGATTGGCTCGTGGTGTCGGGCGGGGCGCGTGGCATCGACACCGCAGCGCATCTCGGAGCGCTCGACGCGGGCGGCCTGACGCTCGCGTATCTGGGCGTCGCAGCCGACTGTATCTACCCGAGGCACAACGCCCGTCTGTTTCTCCGCATCATCGAGAGCGGCGGCGCTTTGGTGAGTGAGCACTTGCCGCTGGCGCGGACGTTCAAGGGCGCGCATGCCATGCGCAACCGCTTCATCGCGGCGCATGCAAGCCAGCTCTACATCGCCGAGGCCGACGTCGGCTCGGGCACGCTCGGAACCGCAGCTGCCGCGACTCGCCTGGGGGTCCCGATCCGGGTGTCCCCGGCCGGTGTGGGCGTCCGGCGACGGGGACTCGACTTGTTGGTCGCAGAAGGGGCGGAGGTCGGATGATGGCTACTTGAGACCGTACTCTTTGAGCTTGCGATAGAGCGTCGTGCGGCCGATGCCGAGCTGCTGGGCGACGAGCGAGCGGTTGCCGCGCGCGCGTTGCAGAGCCATCTCGATGGCCTGGCGTTCGAGGTCGGCGAGTGACTGCACGTTGCGTTCGGCGTCACGGTTGGCGGCGGGGAGCGCGTCGTCGGTCTTGGCGAGGGTGAGGGGACGGAACAGCTGTCCGTCGCCGCGGACGGACGGGGGCAAGTCGTGGGGCTCGATGGTGAGGCCGTTGCAGCTCACCACGGCGCGCTGAATCGCGTTCTCGAGCTCGCGGACGTTGCCGCGGAAAGCGTGGCGGCTCAGCAGGTCGATGGCGGAGGGTGAGAGCTCGGGGGTGGCTCCGCGCAGGCGCGGACCGAACTTGCGGACGAAGTGATCGGCGAGCAGGGCGACGTCGCCTTCACGATCGCGCAGAGCTGGTACTTCGAGCTCGAAGACCACGATGCGGAAGTAGAGATCTTCGCGGAAGCGACCGGCCCGGACCTCTTCGGAGAGGCTGCGGTGGCTCGCGGCGAGCAGGCGGAAGTCGACGGGGATTTCTTGGGTCGAGCCGACGCGGGAGACGCGGCGCTCTTGGAGGACGCGAAGGAGCTTCGATTGCAGGGCCGGTGATAGCTCGGCCACTTCGTCGAGGAAGAGGGTGCCGCCGTCGGCTTGCTCGAACTTACCGACGTGGCGATTGGCGGCGCCGGTGAAGGACCCGCGCTCGTGGCCGAAGAGCTCCGACTCTTGCAACGACTCCGGGATGGCTGCGCAGTTGAGGGCTACGAATGGACGTTCGCGACGGCCGCTATTGTCGTGGATGGCCTGAGCGACCAGCTCTTTGCCGGTGCCGCTTTCGCCGTGGATGCACACCGAGATGTCGCTCGCGGCGAGACGCTCGATTTGGCCGCCGAGCTCGCGCATTGCCGGCGAGTTGCCGATGAGCCCGGCGAACGATGGTCCTTGGACCTCACGCTCGAGCTGAGCCAGGCGCAGGGCCATGCGATGGGAATCGACGGCATTGCGCACCGTGGTGAGCAGCTTGTTCTCGGCCAGCGGCTTCACCAAGAAGTCGTAGGCGCCGCCCTGCATGGTGCTGACGATGGTCTCGACTTCACGTTCGACGGTGAGCACGACGACCGGGAGGAAGCGATTGTAGGCCTTAATCTGACCCAGGGCCTGGGCCCCGCCGATGCCCGGCATATTGAGATCGAGAAGCACCGCTGACGGGAGCCGTCGGCCCAGGGCCGCGACACACGCCTCACCGCTCGCGAACTGCTCGACCTTGAACCCTGCGCGAGCCAGCCAGTGGGCCAGCAGGCCGCGCAGGTCGTCGTCATCGTCGACGACGAAGACCGGACCGTCTTCCTCCGCGCGATTCACCGCGCGTAGCCCCGTGCCGTCATTCCGCTGGCCAAACCCGGTGTGAAGGAGGTGCGAAGTCATCACTCCGGTATAGCGGCACGATGTTCCAAAACATGGAACCGTTTGAATATGTTTCCACGTTATTCACGGTGTGGCCGTGTTTCGCGTGATCTCGGATGTGGGCGCAACTGGGTTTTGGACACCCCGCGCGAGCTTGGCCGATCGCTGACGCAACAGGCACGTCGCACAGCCGATAAACGCCGCGATGCGACAAGGGCGAGGATCAGGCGGATGACGCGCGTTCGAGGGTTCGTGTCGGGGCCAACGTTGGCCGACGATGCCAAGCCGATCGCTCCTTTCGCCACGTCCCAGCGCGCGCCCATCACACAGCAGCGACCAACGCGGAGCCTCGGCGCGGCCGCCGCGCCAATGAACGCGAGTGGCCAGGTTGCGATGCTCGCCGGAGCGGGCAACGGCGTCGCGATACGCGCCCAGGCGATTGGTGACCCGCCCAACGAGCTTTCCGGTGCGCCCGAAGACGTCCCGATCGTCTACGACGACCCCGTCAGCAACATCTTTGCTCTTGCGACCCCGGACTCCGAGTCCGAACAACCGAGTCACCGCGAAAGGGTCTTGAAAGAGGCCGAGACCGAGCTTGGTCCGCTCGTCGAGAGCTCTGCCGCGCCTCGGCTCGCAGCGGTGCTCCTCGACATGTTCACGCACCTCGCGGACGCCCAAGACAAGCGCGCCGAGTCGTCCGATGTGCTGGCGGTCAACGAGCTGTTCTTCGCGGATACACCGCGCGAGAACGCTTACATCGTGCCGCAGATCGACCGCGGCGTGCGCCGCGTCAGCAGTCTGACGTTCGCGAGCACCGGCATCATGCGCACCGCGCTGGGCATCGATAGTGGTGACCTCGACAGCGACGACCCGGCCGTCGCGGCGCGCGGGCTCGAGGCCTTCAATCGTGGCATGGCCGCTATCGCTGGCTTGTACGCCCACGAGCTCGGCCATCCGCTCGATGACGTCGATCCCAGCGGCTACGCGAAGACCTCCCACCGCAAAGGCGCAAGTCACGCCATCGAGCTCAAGACCGACATTCAGGCGATCATCTTGCTGCGCGACGCCGGTTATCCCGTCGAGGGTCTGCGCCATGCGCTAGCGATCTTCGAGGGGCGCGACACCGCCCAGGTCGACGAAGCGGCCACGACGACCCACCCCCCGACCGACCTGCGTGTCATCACGCTCGAGCTCGCGGAGACGCTCGCGCGTTATGAATTCGGTCCAGCCGTGACCAGCCGACCGTTCGCGTTCGACCTCGAAAGCGCACGCGCGATGGCCGCCGAGCTACGCGGCATCGAGCTGCACCGGAAGCGCTGGGAGTTCGTCGAGCCCAAAGATTTCGCCGAGACCTTGGCTCGCCTCGGCGACCTCGCCGGCAAGATGACCGAAGGGCGCGAGGACATCGCCAAGGACAAGCCCGAAGGCTGGGCGCGTATCGAGCAGAATCGTTTGCTCGTCCGCTTTGGCGAACAGCTGGCGGCGCGTGAGGCGCGCGGTGATCTGCCGCGCGGCGAGGAGCTCGACCAGGTTCTTACGGTGCTGACCACCCTGCGTTGGGGTGTCGCCGACAACGTCGGCCTGTCGCAGCTGATGACGTCGTTCACTGGTTCGGAGGCGTTTGCCAAAGCGCAGTCCTTCCGCGCGCGCGCCGAGAAATCGCAATGGGTGCGGTCGCGGGAAGTGCGTGACTGGCTCGCCGACCGGCGTGCTGCCATGGCCGCGGCACGGGGAGTCGAGCCATCACGCGTCGCGCTAGGGCAGGTCGCGAAGGTCTGCCGCCTCGTGCCGGCCGATGTCGCGGCGGACTTGCTGAGCGGTCACGAGGACGCGCTCTTCAGTCGCCTGCTGGGCCGAGCGCGCTCCGTCAACGGCGAGCACGACGTGTTCAGCGAGCTGCCGACGACGGTCCGCATGCTCCTATCGGCACGTTATATCGAACGGCATCTTCCAGCCGACGCCGGTGGGCTACTCGCCATCGGGCAGCGGGAGAGATTGGGCGCGAGCGGCTTACTGCCTCTCGAAAGCAGTCGGGCGCATCCCCGTGCCACGCACCTGCGCAACATCATCCGTACGCCGGCGTTTGCGTCCGTTGCAGCGGAGTACCGCGCCGCCATGGAGAAGATCTGGGAGAACCGCGGCCCCATCGCCTGCGGTAATGGCTTGTCGGACGAACGCATCGATTGGCATCTCGTTGCCGAGCTCGCCGGCGCCACCGTGGCGAATGTCGACGCGTCGGTTCGCGCCGCGGTGCAGGAACATATCGGTCGTCATCAGTTCGAAGAGATCCCGCCGAGCCACGGCTGGGCGCTGCCACCAACATGGTTCGATAGCGCCACCGCGCGCCGCTATCTGCGTTGGACGGGCGGGCCAGAGACGCCGCCTCGAGACACGCCGCCGACTCTGGTTGGCAAGCTCGCGACGGTGATGAAGCCGATGCTCGAGGCTCAGGGCCCGATTTACGGCGAACGACTTTTGCTGCGTTTGCGGCAGCAATTCGAGCGGACCGGGCGGCACAACCTGTTCGTCGAGCGAACCATCGACACCATCAAAGACGGCATCGCGAGCGGGAGACACGATTGGCTCGCCAGAGTGACCGAGTATCGTGACCCGACCAGTGGGACCACCGCGAGCCCGCCGCTCCTCTCATTGGCGCTCGACGTCGCCGGTCGTCACGCACCGGCCGACCAGCGCATCGATATCGCGCTCGCGCTTTGTGGAAACCGCGGCGGCTCGGTCGTCGCCACGTCCCCGACACTCCTGCGCAAGCTACGCAACTTCTGCGAGGCGAGCACGGCGGACAAGAGCGCGCTCGCACTTCTCGAACGCTTGGGCGACGGCGCGAGCAGCGGCAATGACGAGGTCAAACGCAACTGGCCGAGCTTTGCGATGTCGTACGTCGCGACCTGCGGCGACGAGATCACGGGCGAGCTCGAAGCCCTCGGCGCGGCGCCCGAGTCGGAACGCAAAGCCAAGCTCGAGTGGCTCACGGCGATCCTCGCGGCTGACACCAAAGTCGACGCCAAAACCGCGGAAGGTCTGTACCCGGTGAAAGAAGCGCTCGCGGCGCTGGCGCGAGGCGTCGTAGGTATCGATGCCGCCGCGACGCACGCCGACCTCGCCAAGAGCGGCCCGACACCCGCGACCGATGCCTTTTGTGTCGACTTGGTCATCCCGAGCCTCGACCAAGCTGCCCTCGAGACGCTGCTCAAGGGCAAGCTCCTCTATAGCGAACAGCTCCGTCTCGATCTTACCCTCGAGCTGTTGGAGTCACGTTGGCCTGCGCCTGGCACGCCGCGTTCGCAGCGCAACCTCGCGCTCTCGCAGACCATCGACGTTTTCAACGACTACGCCCCTGAAGCCTCGAAGCAACGTGACGTGTTCCTCGAGACCCTTGGTTGGCGCTACGGCTTGATGGGTCGCGAGCTCAACGCCTTCGTCGAGGACCAGAAGAGCGCCAACTGGCGGCGCGCCGATCCTCTTCTCGTCCGCTTGGGCTCCGCTGCCGCGACCACCATCGCAGGCTTCGACCGGCACACTCGCCATATTTTCATTCAGTCGCTCATCGCTCGCAAACCGGGCGAGCCGTACAGACTGCCGCGCGAAGTACGCCGCGCGGTTCAAGCGCCACTGCAATCGAGCCTTGCGTCTCTTACCTCCGCGGGCAGTCCCGCCGGTGTGGCGGCGGTCCTCGAGCAACACATCAGCGACGCGGCGGGCAACGAGCTGATCCCGCTGCTCGCCATGACCATGCGCGCGGGCGTGAATGCGTTGACGCGCGAGAACGGCTTTCCTCGCAACGTCATGCATCACATCGGCTGCCAGCCTGACGAAGAACGCACGCTCATCATGGAGGCCTTCCTCGAGACATTGCCGGCGCACGAGCTGTCTCCGACGATCGCGTACTTCATGGCGCAAGAGGGCGGCACGAGCGATTGGACGAGCGGCTTCGAGGTGTTCGATGCGCCGGGCATCATGGTCGGTCAGCTCGCGCATACCTTCGGTCTCGTCGCCGGCGTCGCGGAGCTGCAGCAGAACGCCAAGCGGTTGAGCAAATCCACGATTCATCGAGAGCTCGCCGAGCTCCCGCGTCACGCGCGCGACCAGCTCGATGACGTTATCGCGGACTACGTCGAGGTCGTCGGCAGTGCCAAGCTCAAGACGGTGGTCAAGAGCATGCTGAACGACGGCCGCCGTGCCGCGTTGATGGTGCGCCGGCCGAACGTCGCTGCCAAGGTGAAGCACAACTTCGCGCAGGGCCGACTGTTCGTCGAACGGCTCGAAGCAAAGGGTGTGAAGCTGCCGCTGCGGTTGGTCCGCGCGTTGATTGACGCGGCCGAAACGCAAATGAACCGCGAGGTCGACTTCCGTGAGGAGGCGAAGTCCCTGGGCGCGATGCGCGCGACCCTGGATGAGATCAACGCGAGCTCGGACTTCCAGCCGCTGCTCCATGGCTGGCGCTTCAAGGTGCCGCAGCTCATCGAAGGGGTGGAGCCCGAAGAGAACATGCTGCTCACCGAGTTTGCCGAGGGTGTGCCCTTCAAGGCGGCCGAGGGCAAAGCACAGCTCGACGTTGCGACCCGTAAGGAGCTCGGCCCGGTCTTGGTGAAGACGTCGCTTGCGTTGCTCTTTCGCTATGGCTGCTTCGAGGCAGACCGACACCTCGGCAACTGGCGCTTCGACCTCGCGACCAAGACCATCAATTTCATCGACATTGGTCAGCTAACCGAGATGAGTCGCACCAACGGTTGGCAGAGCGACGACCGCCTGGTGCTGGCGCAGTTCATTCAGCATTGGTCGGCCAAAGATGCGCGCGGGCTCACCGACGCATTCTTCAAGATGGGCAGCGGCAATGTGAGCCGTGACGAGGTCGAGAAGGCGATTCGCGCCGTGCTCGATGCCGATGATGGCTCGAACCCGAGCAACTCCATCGCAAGAATCACCGAGGCCGTCCTGGAAGCAGGCATCACGCTCGAGCATCGCTTCCTCTTCGGCGGACTCAAGGGGCTCATGGTCTTGCTCGCGGAAGGTTACGTCGACCACGGGGTGTTCGCGGACATCATGGAAGCCGAGGTCCGCGGACTGATGCGGCGCAAAGCGCCGGCGTTGGTCGCAGAGAAGATGCGCAGCATGCTTGCCGGACACTCTCTACGAATCACGCTGCGGTGATCGGCTAGCGCGCTCGGTCTCTGGATGACAAGACCGCCGCAGCGTGCTACCCACGCCGCTCCCGGGCGAATAGCTCAGCGGTAGAGCGCCTGCTTTACACGCAGGATGTCGGGGGTTCGAGACCCTCTTCGCCCATCGTTTACCGCATATCCTGGTGCTGGGCCGCTTCAGCGGGTCTGATAGACGACCAAGCTCTGCAAGAGCGCCTTCGCCATGTCGGCGACGTCGCTCGCCGGGATGTCCGGCCGCGGGGGAGCGTCTGACTTGACCATGCCGCCTTCGACGCCGGCGAGCTTCTGCAGCTCCTGCTCGGAGACGAAGAGATCGGCTGGGTCACCGGCCTTGGCGGGCTCGGCGACAAGCGCTCCCAGAACGCTCTCCAGACGACGCTGCGTGTCCGCGTCGACGTAGCTCTTTCCCGGATTGGCGGCGTACGAGGCGACGCCTTTCTTGCTGGTGTGCGCAATAGCGGTCGTCACCTGGACGAAACGCGCTACCATGTCGGAGAGCGTCGCGTCCGACACGAAGGGGGCGGCGGTGGCGACCTTGGCCATCATCCAGCCGACGATCTCGCCGAGCTTCACCTGTTCTTTGTAGAGCATGTTCTCGAAGCCTTTGCGGATGACCTCGACGAGGGCGAGCTCCGCGGCGGCGGCGCGCATGGCCTCGAGCTCCGGCCGATGCGCCTCGACGGCACGTTTGACCACCGAATCTTTGATTGCGGGAGCGGACTGCAGGAGCGCGCTGATGCGGCCGACCTGAACATCGGTGTGCTCGCTCGAGTAGCTGGAATTCTCGGGCGACGACCAAGCGTACTGCGACTTGTAGCCCGTGGCTGCCTTCTCGACGCCGAGCATCGTCTGCAACATCGTGTCGCAGAGCTGGGCGGCGCCCCGGTAACCCTTCACGTCTTCCACGACGCTGGCGGTGCTCTTTTCCAGCGCCTCGGCAGCGGTGAGAGCCGCGCGAGCGAGCTCTTGCTGCGCCGGAGTCATCCCGGGAAAGGACACTTTCTGCGCGGCAGTGAGCAGCGTCGAGACCTGACCACTGACCTCATCGAGGGGCTTCGCCAAATCCTGGAGCTGCTTTTTTTCGGCCGCGACCGACTTGGCTGAGACGCCCTCGGCTGCGAGCTTCGTGTTCAGCGCCTCGAAAGTGGTGAGGAGGCGCGCTTCGTAGGGTTTTGCATCAATTCCGATCATGCGGCGGTTATCGTTCCCCTCTGGGACGGGTTGCCGATAGTTAGCCCCTATGGACCCTCGGCTGAGTGCCAACAGCGACCGCGACCTCCTCCGGGCCCGGGTCCGGCTCGAGCTCGAGAACGGCCGGCTCGACACCGCACACCAGCTTCTCGAGCTATTACGTGGCCTTGGCGACGAGCACCCGACCACCTTGCTGCTCACCGCCACCTGGCTCGTGGCCTCGAAGCGACCTAACGATGCCCTCGAGCTTCTCGACAAGATCGTCGAAGGCGCTCGAGCTGCCGAGCATTCCGAGCTGCGCACCGCGACCGAGGCATGGCGCGACCAACTTCGCCGTGAGCTTGGGAAGTCCCAGTGACTTCTCCCTTCCGTTGACTCGTGGCACCTGCTGCACGAGGGTCCGCGCATGGATCTTCGACTTTCGAATCGACGGGCCCTGGTGACGGGGTCGACCGCTGGAATTGGCTACGCGATCGCCGAGCGCCTGGCGCGCGAGGGCGCTCGCGTATGGGTCAACGGGCGTACCAAGGAGCGGGTCGATGCCGCGGTCGCGCGCATTCGCAAGGCGGCGCCCGAAGCGAAGGTCGAGGGGCTGGCGCTTGATCTGTCGACCGCGAAGGGCGCGAGCGAAGCCATCGAGGCGCTCCCCGAGCTCGACGTCCTGGTCAACAACCTCGGCATTTTCGAGCCCAAGGACTTCGCCGCCATCGATGACGGCGACTGGGCGAAGATGATCGAGACCAACGTGATGAGCGGGGTGCGTCTCGCACGCCACTACTTGCCGCGCATGCTGACCGCGAACGACAACGGCCGCATCGTCTTCATCTCGAGCGAATCGGGTGTGCAGATCCCCACCGAGATGATTCACTACGGCGTCACCAAGACCGCGCAGATCGCCCTGGCGCGCGGCCTTGCCGATCTGACGGTCGGCACCACCGTGACCGTGAACTCGATCCTCGTTGGCCCCACCAAGTCGGAGGGCGTCGAGACCTTCGTTGGCCAGCTCGCCAAGCAGCACAACGTCACCGAGAAGCAGTTCGAGAGCGACTTCTTCGAGACGGCGCGGCCGACCTCGTTGCTCAAACGCTTCATCACGCCGGTCGAAGTCGCGGATTCCGTTGCATTCGTCGCCAGCCCACTCTCCGCGGCAATCAATGGCTCGCCGATGCGGGTGGATGGGGGTGTGCTCAAGGCTGCGTTCTGAGGAGAAAACCCCCGGCAGCCGTGGTACTTTTTCGGCGCGTGGGTTTCCCCCGACTCGCCGCTGAGTCACCCACGTTTCAAGGATGGGCACCTGCTCGTGAGCACATCTGATCGCGCGTCTCGGTCCGCGTTTTCGGTGTTACTTTGTTCGCTCGTCTTGAGCGCCTGCAGTGGCAGCGTGTCGATTCCCGGGGGAGGGGGTGACGAGGACGGCCCCGCCGAGATCGGTGAGGCGTGTCGCATCGCTACCGATTGCAACAGCGGGGCGTGCGTCGCCAGTCGCTGCCGCGGACTGCACTGCTCGAACGGCGTGCGTGACGGCGACGAGACCGCCGTCGATTGCGGCGGCGCGACCTGTGGCGCTTGCCCCGGCGCGACTTGCACCGAGGCATCGACCTGTCAGAGCGGGACGTGCGGCGGCAATCAGACCTGTGGCGCTGCGACCTGCGCTGACGGACTCCACAACGGTAACGAAGCCGGCGTCGACTGCGGCGGTGCCTGCGCTGCAGCTCACAACGGCGCCAAGACTTGCGACAACGGCACGCCATGCGCGGTCGACGGTGACTGCAATAGCGGTGTGTGCAGTAGCGTCTGCGCGCCGCCTGCCTCGCACTGCGCCAGCACCACCAAAGATGCGGACGAGACCGGCGTCGATTGTGGCGGCGCCGAGTGTCCGCGATGCGCGGATGGTCAGCCGTGCTCCGGTGCCAACGATTGTGTGAGCGCGGTCTGCGGCGGTGGCAACACCTGTCAGACCGCTGGTTGCTCCGACGGCGTCAAGAACGGGGACGAGACCGGCGTCGACTGCGGTGGGGCCTGCGTGCTCTCCGCGAATGGCGGCAAGACCTGCGACGTCGGCTCACCGTGCGGCGACGCCGATGACTGCAGTAGCGGAACCTGCAACGTCACCTGTCAGCCGGCGACCCCGCACTGCGCGAACGGCGTTGCGGACGTCGACGAGGCCGGCATCGACTGTGGCGGCGTTTGCGCGCTGCCCGTGAACGGTGGCCACACCTGCGCTGACGGCACACCCTGCACGAGCGCCAGCGACTGTACGAGCGCGGTGTGCAACGTCACCTGTCAGCCGCCGGTTGCGCATTGCGCCAACTCCACGGTCGACGCCGACGAGACCGGCACCGATTGCGGCGGTCTCGAGTGCCCGGCCTGCGGTAACGGACAACCGTGTCTCGCCGCGACCGATTGCACCAACGGGATCTGCGGTTTCGGCAACGTCTGCCCCGGCCCCGCGGCTTGCGCCTGCCAGGCGCCAGGCTGCGCCGACGGCGTCAAGAACGGCAATGAGACCGACATCGACTGCGGCGGTGGCACTTGCGCCACCTGCGACGATGGTGACGCCTGCGCGGTTCCCGGTGACTGCGATAGCGGCGTCTGCAACGGCTCGAGCCAGTGCGCGCCGGTGACTTGCGGCGACGGCTTGGTGAGCGTGGGAGAGGTCTGCGACACCAACGGTACCCCGGGCTTCGGGGACGACAACCTGAACAGCCAGACGTGCCAGTCACAGGGATTTGCCAGCGGCAACCTCGGCTGCGCGACGGGCTGCGCCGCGTTCGTCACCTCGCAGTGCGTCGCAGCGGGTTGCGGCAACGGTCAGCTCGATGCCGGCGAGGCCTGCGATGACGGCAACGCGGAAGACCGCGACAACTGCCGCAACAACTGCACCCGCCCGACCTGCGGCGATGCCTTCGCGAGCACGCTCGCGAGCGGCGCTCTGGCCGAGGAGTGCGACGACGGCGACGCCGACGACACCGATGATTGCCGCAACAGTTGCGACCTGCCGCGCTGCGGCGACGGCGTGGTCGCGACCGCCGCCACTGGTCCACGTCACGAAGTCTGCGATGACGGACTCAACGATGGTTCGTACGGCACCTGTTTGCCCGACTGCACACCGGCGCCGTACTGCGGCGATGGCGCGGTCGCGGTGCTGCACGAGGAGTGCGACGACGGCACCGCGCTCAACGACGGCTCGTACGGCAACTGCCGCTCCGACTGCCGCAACGCTCCGTACTGCGGTGACGGCCGCATCACCTCGCCGCCGGAAGCCTGCGACGACCGTAACGGCAACGGCTCGGACGGATGCTCGACGACCTGCACGGTGATCGAGCCGGGCTTCTTCTGCCCGACGCCGGGCTCCTCCTGCCTCCCGGCGTGCGGTAACGGCCGCTTCGACACCGGTGAGGCCTGTGACGACGGTGGCCGTTGCGCCAACAACGTCGCTTGCACGGTCGGTGGCCCGGCGTGCGCCGACGCCAGCACCTGCACGCCGCGCAACAACGACGGTTGCTCGGCGACCTGCACCGTCGAGAGCGCCTACAGCTGTCCGCGTTTCGGGCAGGCGTGTGCCCCTCGTTGCGGCAACGGCCTCCTCGATAGCGGAGAGGTCTGCGATGACCGCGGCCTGTGCGACGACAACGCGACGAGCTGCCGCACCACCAGCGCCGCCACCGACTGCGCCAGCACGCCTTTGCATCAATGCACCACGCGCAGCAGCGACGGTTGCAACGCCACGTGCACCGCCGTCGAAGGTGGCTTCGAGTGCCTCTCCATCGGTCAGCCGTGCGAGCGCATCTGCGGTAACGGACGCCTCGATGGCGGCGAGCAGTGCGACTTCGGCGGGCTGAACAACGACACGCAGTATGGCGGCTGCAAAACCAACTGCACGCTCGGTCCGCGCTGCGGCGACAGCACGGTGCAGACGGCGAACGGCGAGGAATGCGACGCGGGTGCGGCCGGCAACACCGGTGCGTACGGCGGCTGCCGTCAGGACTGCACCTGGTCGGTGCATTGCGGTGACGGCGCCATCACCCAGGGCGAGACCTGCGAGAACGGCGGCAAGTGCAACAACGGAACCACCGTCTGCACCAGCGATCCGGTCTGCCAGGCCGTGGCGCCACCGAACCCAGCGTGGAAGTGCTCGGGCGAGGCCGGCGACGGTTGCGGCGCCAACTGTGTCCCCGAGGCGGGCTACACCTGCCGCTTGCCGGGTCAGCCGTGCACGCAGACCGCGCTTTGCAAGAATGGCGTCATCGACGGTAACGAGCGCTGTGACGACGGCGGTCTGTGCACCGACAACAAGACGCGTTGCACCACCGATGCGTTCTGCCAGCTGCAGAACGCCGCCTGGACCTGCACGCCGCGCTCGGGCGACGGCTGCGACGCCACCTGCTCGACGGTCGAGACCGGCTACTTCTGTCCGGTCGTTGGCCAGCGCTGCACCGCCACGAGCTGCGGTGACGGCATCCGCGCTGGCTTCGAGCAGTGCGACGATCACAATACGACGAGCAGCGACGGCTGCAGCTCCACCTGCCGCCAGGAGACCAGCACCTGCGGCAACGGCATTCTCGAGGCCAACGAGCAGTGTGACGACCGCAACACCACCTCGAGCGACGGCTGCTCTTCCGCCTGTGTGCTCGAGAGCGGCTTCAAGTGCTTCAACACGCCGAACGTCGTGTGCGGACCAGCGAGCGGTATGGGCAACTGCGCCTGCCTCGCGCAGGCCGCCGTGTGCGGCGACAAGATCCTCGAAGGCGTCGAGCAGTGTGACGATGGCAAACACTGCGGCGACGTTGCGCACACCAGCTGCACCGCCGATGCGCAGTGCCAGGGGCTCTTGAACACCTGCGCCTCGCGCTGCGGCAACTTCGTGTGCGAGCTCGGCGAGTGCTCGAGCTGTCCTGGCGATTGCTCGGCCCAGTGCAACACCACGGCGCTACCGAACTGCGGCAACGGCACCTGCGGCGGCGGCGAGACCGCCGCCAACTGTCCGTCGGATTGCGGCACCAGGCACTGCGGTGACCGTGACTTCACCGCGTGCACGACCGACACCACCTGCACCAACGCGGCCCGCGTCTATCCTTGCACGGCGCGCGCCGGCGACGGCTGCGGTCCGTCGTGCAGAGTCGAAGCCTTGTTCGAGTGCTTCCCCGATGGTGAGGGTAATTTCTGCCGACCGGTCTGCGGCGACGGCAAGACGCTCGTCGCGGTCGGCGAGAAATGCGACGACGGCAATCTCACCTCGGGTGACGGTTGCTCATCCGCTTGCACCGTCGAGGCGGGCTCGACCTGCACCGACATGAGCGGGCTGCCCGCGAGCATCAACCTCGGCTTCACCTATCGCGACTTCCGCACCCTGGGTGACACCGATACCGCGACCAACGGCGAATGCACTGCCACCGCGGGAGTCGATGGCTATCCGACCGACACCAACACTGATCCGTTCAAGACCGAGATCGCCGGCGTCTGGACTCCTCGCTATTGCGGTCACTTCGACTTCGACCACGTCAACGGCTGCGGCACTCCCGAGTCGGTCGGCCTCGTGCAGACCACCTTGAGTGGGACCGGCAAGCCGCAGTTCGCGAGCCGCCTCGGCACCTCGGGCTGCGCCTTCAGCAACCACGGCGGCGCGACGCCGTACGCCAACAACTTCTTCCAGTTGAGCGACGCGACCCGCTTCGACCAGTGGTACGTGACGACCGCCAACGTGAACAAAGCGGTCAGCCGCTCGCTGGGCCTGGTGCTGACCGCGCCCCAGACGCGCACCTACGAGTACAACTCGGCATGTACGACGTTCACCAATGCGACCACCTGCGGTCTCGCCAATGGCTGCGCCTGGGGTGGCAGCTGCACCTCGGTGTCGGGTGGCTTCTTCCCGCTCAATCACTGCGCCGACGGCTTCATGTGTGACCGCAATAGCGACTGCACGGCCCACGGCGGCGGTAGCTGCCTCGTCGATGGCTACGGTAACTCGCCGGGCTATACCGATTGCTCTGGCGGCAACTGCCACAACTTCGGATTCACCAGCGAGTTCCGAACCTTCTTCCAGTACAGCGGCGGCGAGACCCTGACGTTCTCCGGTGACGACGATGTCTGGGTGTTCATCAACGGTGTGCTCGCGGTCGACCTCGGCGGTCGCCACGGCGTCGTCACCAAATCGGTGACCTTGTCGAACGCAGTCGACGGTACCCTCAAGATCAAGACCGACGCGCGCTTCAACATCTACGAGAAGGGCATCTACGAGATCGCCTTCTTCCACGCCGAGCGTCACGTCTCGGGCTCGAACTTCTACCTGACGCTCGCGGGCTTCTTGCGCGCCGACCAGTCGACCTGCACCGGCATCTGCGGCAACGGCATCGCCCAGACCGGCGAGCAGTGCGACGACGGCAACACCAACGACGCCGATAGCTGCCGCAACAATTGCACCGCGAACGGAACGCCGCCGGCAGCGTCGTGCGGCAACCGCTTCCTCGATGCGGGTGAGGCCTGCGACGACGGCAACACCACCAATACCGACAGCTGCACCAACGCTTGCCAGATCGCGACTTGCGGCGACGGCTTCACTCAGCCCGGTGAGGTCTGCGATGACGGAGCGCAGAACGGCACCTACGGCCACTGCGTCATCGGTTGTGTCGCACAGGGCCCACGTTGCGGCGACGCCATCTTGAACGGCGGCGAGACCTGCGACGACGGTATCAACAACGGCGCCTACGGCACCTGCACCGCCTCGTGTACGACCGGCAGCTACTGCGGCGACGCCGTCACGCAAGCCACGTACGAAGAATGCGACGCCGGCACCGCCAACAACAACGGCAACCCGCCGGCCCGTTGCAACGCCAACTGCACGCTCAACGCCACCTGCGGCGACGGTGTCACCGACACGGTGCGCGGCGAGCAGTGTGACAATGCCGGCTCGAACAACGACGCGACTTGCGACGGCTGCACCCTGAGCTGCCACTACGGTCCTCGTTGCGGCGACGGTATCGTCAACTGCGGCGAAGTCTGCGATGACGGAGCGAACAGCGGTGGTTATGGCGGCTGCAATCCGGGCTGCGCCTCGCGTGCGTCACGCTGTGGCGACGGCGTTCCGGACGCGGGCGAGGGCTGCGACCTCGGCGCCGGCAACACCGGCACCTACGGTGGCTGCAACCCCGATTGTTCGCTCGCGGCGCGCTGCGGCGACGGCTTCTTCGACGGTGGCTTCGAGCAGTGTGACCTCGGCACCTCGAACAACACCGGTGCTTACGGCACCTGCAACGCGAACTGCACCTTGCCTGCTTATTGCGGCGATCAGCAGGTCAACGGCGGCGAGCAGTGTGACGATGGCGTCAACAACGGCGCCTACAACACCTGCAATTCGAACTGTACCTTCCCAGCGCGCTGCGGTGACGCCATCCCGCAGATCCCGCCGGAGCAGTGCGACAACGGCGTGAACAGCACCCTCTACGGTCCCGGCTGTCGGCCGAATTGCACCACACCGCCATCATGCGGTGACGGTGTCATCCAACCGCAATACGAGTCCTGTGACTCGGGCATTCTCGGTGGGCGCACCTGCACCGATCTCAACGGCAACGGCGTGACCGGCGAGCCCGGCGACTTCGATGGAGGCACCCTCGCGTGCAACGCCGGCACCTGCGGTGTCGACACCTCGGGCTGTTACCGCTGCGGCGACCGCGTGAAGAACGGCTCGGAGCAATGCGACGGCATCGGTATCTGCGGCAGCGGCTCACCAGCGGTCGATTGCGGCGGCGCGACCTGCGAGAGCCTCGGCTTCCCGACGACGACAGGCCTCGGCTGTCATGCCGACTGCACGCTCGACACCTCGGGCTGCAACGCCAGCACCTGCGGCAACGGCGTCATCGACCTCGGCGAGCAGTGCGATCCGACCGCGGCCGCGCCCGTGGGCTCCCGTGCATGCAACGACCTCGACGGCGACGGCACCACCGGTGAGCCCGGCGACTTCGCGGGCGGCACGCTCGTATGCAGTCCGAGCTGTACGCTCGACACCAGCGGCTGCAACCGTTGCGGTGACGGCGTGAAGAACGGCACCGAGGTCTGTGATGGCTCGGACGTCGGCGCCGCGACCTGCGAGACGGTCACCGGCGGCGCTTCACAGGGCGGCACGCTCACCTGCAACGCCACCTGCGACGGTTACGACACCTCGGGTTGCTTCGGCTGCTCGACGTGCTCGGACTGCGGTGGCCAGGCCTGCGTGAACCACCAATGCGGTTCGTGCCTCACCTCGAGCGACTGCTGTGCGCCGCTCTTGTGCGTCGCCGGTGTGTGTACTCTGTTCTAGGCGTCGATGACGCGTCCGCGCGGGCGGACGGGCTTGATCGAAGGAGCTGGTTCGGCCGGTGTGCTCGGGGCGGGAGCGGGGTTACCGCCTCCGGGATTCGGCGCGCTCGTGGGCCCGTCGATGATGCGTTTCACGATGCCCTTGGCCATCTCGCCGGCGTTGTGCAGGAGCAAGCCGGCGGCGAGCGGTGTGCAGGGGTGGGGGACTTGGAGGAGCTCGGTGCCGGCTGCGGTGAGCGCGGCGTGCGCACGTTGCTCGATGGCGTCGCGCTCTTCGGTCGTGATGGTCTTGCCGCCGGGCGTGTCATCTTGCCGGGCCGCTTCGACGTCGGCGGCGACGCCCATCGCCAGCGGTGCAAGGTTCAGTTTGACTTCGCAAATTCCGTCCACGTACAGGCCCCCAGCATCGGGTTTTCTGGCTTTTTTTCGGCAGAAACCGGGGGCCTGTTGCGGAAATCAGCCTCAGCCAGGGTTGCTGTCGGCGAACCAGATGCCGCTTGCCCATACGGCCGTTCCCTCGGCTGAGTAGACCACGAGATTGCCGTCGTCCTGCATCACCAGGTAGGCGCCGGGATAGCCGTTGCTCCCGGTCCACCAGAACGCCTGCGCCGCGAGGCCATCATAGAGGACGAAGTTGCCGTCGCCCTGCATGATGGCGAGCTGCGCGTTGGTTCCGAAGGTATAGGACTGCCAGGTGATGCCCCAGGCGCTGAAGACCGCGAGGCCACCGCTGCTGTCCATGCGCAGCGCGAACAAGCCATTACACGAGGTCAAGGCATGACCTGGCTGCAGCGCCTCGCCCTGGAGCATCGTGCCGCAGCGTCTGGGAGTGGGCCAACGCGGACCGTAGAAGGCGACGACACCGGCGATGTCGGTGGCGCTCAAGTGGCCGCCGTTGTTCCATACTTGATTGCAATAGTTCATGACGGAGCTCGGGTCCCAGCCCCCGAACGGAACGGTGCCGATGCCGTACGCGTCGCTCTGGCACCACGATGGGCTATCCGGCCGGTTTTGCTCGTGGTCGAACCCGAGCGCGTGACCGAACTCGTGAACCGCGGTGCTGCGGACGCAGTATTCGCGATTGCGAAGGCAGTAGTCACCCCAGCCGACGAGACTGTTCGAGGTCTCGGGGCGGTAAGGGTTGAGCCACATGGTCGTGGGCCCGGGATAGCCGTAGGCGCCGACAGCCGAGCGCGGCCACTCATCGCCGATGGCGATGCGGATCTGCGCCGGGTTCGCCGAGTCGCAGGCCTCCCAGCCGACGAAGGTCACCGCGGAGACAGCTTGCCACGTCGCTTCGACCTGGTTGCGCGTCCAATACATCGTCTCCCAGTCGCCGGGATTCACCCAGCACACAGAGATGGTCGGGCTCGGCCACAGCGCCGGCGTCGCGGCAAACAGCGATGCGCGGTCTTCGTCGATCGGGATCGGCGAAAGGGTGTCAGGTAGAGCCTCGTAGCCCCGCGTGGGATCGCCGGTCACTTCTCCGCAGCCGGTAATCGCGAGCACGAACGCTAAAGCGGACAGTTGATATCGCATGATGGGGCTCCTCAAGTGGTGAGGTGGCTTAGTGCGATGTGGGCGTCCGTGGTTGCCTGGTTGCGTGATTCGCCGCTGCCCGCCAGCCAGGGACGGCTCGTCCCCTCTGTGCGGTGGCTCGTCGAAATAGGCACGTTGCGCCAACCGTTTCGAACGGTTAGGGGAGCCCGCGATGTCGAAGTGCTTCGCTTTCCTGCTCATCTTGGGCGCGCCGGGGGTGGCTCTGGCCTTGCCGCCCGTGGGAGCGACGCGCGCCGACGTCACCATGGAGGACAGCTGGGAGCGCACCGAGATCCTCTCGCAGTACGACGGCAAGCCCATGCTCGTGCTCTACGAGGACCGTGGCTCGGGGCAGCAAAACGCCGAATTCAAGAAGGAGCTGGCGGACGTGGCGCAAGACGGGCGCTACAAGGGCATCGTGACCTTCGTCCCGGTCGCCGACACCTCGAGCTACGACTACTGGCCAGTGCGTGGCTTCGCCCGGCGCTCGGTGCAAAAGCAGTCTCTCGCGACCCACACCAACATCATGTGCGACTGGAAGGGCGCCATCCGCGAGGCTCTGCAGCTGACGCGCGACACCAGCAACGTCGTCCTCTACGACAAGGCCGGCAAGGTGGTGTTCGCCCACGCCGGCGCCATGTCGGCGGAGCAGCGCGCCACCTTGTTCGCTCTTCTCAAGGTACAGGTCGACGCGGCGACCCGCTAAAGCGGTCGGTCACTTGCCGAGCACACCGAGAAGCACCGAGGTGAGCACCACCGCGCCGCCCACGGCGAGGACCGGCACGGTTGCCTTGTCGATGGCCTGCTGCCAGCTCGGCGGCAGGTCGAGCGCGGGAGCCGCGAACATCTGATCGGGCTCGCCGATGCGTGTCCCCGGTCGAGTCACCACGTTGACTCCCCAGCCGAGCTGTTGACCGAAGAGGCTAAACCGGCCGAAGCGGGTGCGGCCGATGACCTGATTGCCGAAATAGGGCGCTCGCTCGGCGTTACCGATGAAGCGTTGGCAACTCTGCGCGGTCCAGGTCTCGGCGACCCGGCCCATGGTGAGATAGTCGCTGGCGCGCAGCTCGAGCGGCTGCGTGAGACAATCTTCGGGGGCGGCGAAAGAAACGAGCAGAGCCAAGGTGACCAGCATCGTGCACCTCCGATAAGCGGTACTATGTTACCCGGCGAATCACCGCATGCACATCCTGGTCGAGCACCTCGTCAAACACTACCGCGTGCACTCGCGCCCCCCGGGGGCGATGGCGGCACTACGGTCGTTGTTCGTGCGACGCTACGACACGGTGCGCGCGGTCGATGACATTTCGTTTGCGATTGCCGGTGGTGAACGCGTCGGCTTCCTCGGCCCCAATGGCGCCGGCAAGACCACGACCCTGAAAGTCCTTGCTGGTCTGCTAAAGCCGACCGCGGGCGCGGCGCGGGTCGGCGCATACGTGCCGAACGAGCGGCGCGCCGAGTTTCTGCGGTCGGTGATGCTGGTGACCGGCCAGAAGCATCAGCTCCTCTGGGACCTGCCTCCCGCGGATACCTTCGAGCTCAATCGCGCCATCTACGACGTTCCACGCGCCGATTTCGTGCCGCGCATGAAGGAGCTGGTCGAGCTCCTCGAGATCGGCGACGTCATCAAGAAGCCGACGCGCCAGCTGTCGCTCGGCGAGCGCATGAAGTGCGAGCTTGCGGCTGCGCTCGTGCATCAACCCATACTCCTGTTCTTGGACGAGCCGACCATTGGTCTCGACGTCACCATGCAGGCGCTGGTTCGCAAGTTCATCCGAACCTACAGCCAGCGCCACGGCGCGACCGTGCTGCTCACCAGCCACGATATGGATGACGTCTCGGCCATCTGCGACCGCGTCATCATCATCAATCACGGCAAGCTCTCGTATGACGGCTCGATTGGTGAGCTCGTCACCAAGACGCGTCCCGAGAAGCGGGTCACCTTCACGCTTTCGGAGTCGGTGCCCGCCGAAACGGTGCAACGGCTGGGGAGGGTGGTGAGCTCGTCGGATCGCGTCGTCACCTTGCAGGTCGAGCAAGGGCAGCTGAAGGTGACCATCGCGAACGCTTTGCAGACCCTGCCGGTGAGCGACCTCACGGTCGAGAACGCGCCGCTGGAAGAGGTGCTCGCGGACCTGTTCGCCAAGGCCAAGACCGCCGCATGATTGCCGCGATCAAGGCCGCAATCAGACCGCTACCGACGCTTTACCGCGTGAGTCTCGCCGACGCTGTCGCTTATCGCGGACAGGCGCTGATTTGGCTGCTCTCCACCAACACGCCGCTCATCATGTTGCTGTTGTGGAACGCCGTGGCCGCCGAAGGCCCGATTGGCCGTTTTGGTCAGGCCGAGTTTCGCGCCTACTTCCTGGTGACGCTCATCGTGCGCTTGCTGCAGGGCGTTTGGGTGGCCTGGGAAATCAACATGGAGGTTCGCGACGGTAGCATCGCCGGCCGCTTGCTCAAGCCCATGCATCCCTTCTGGTCGTACGCTTTCGAGAACATCGCGGCGTGGCCGGTGCGTTTCGTGATGACTGCGCCGGTCATCGGTGTCGCCGCCTATCTCGTCGGCAACGATCAGGTGACCCATGACGTCAGACAGTGGGCCCTCTTTCCGATCGCGCTGTTCGGCGGCTGGGCGCTGAGCTTCAGCAGCAACCTCGCCATCGGTTGTTTGTCGTTCTTCTGGCAGAGCACGCTTGCCGTCGCCGAGGTGTGGTTCGGGCTGTACGTGGTGTTCTCGGGCTACATCGTACCGCTCGAGCTATTCCCGCCGTGGGCGCAGGACATCGTCACGATGCTTCCCTGGGCGCACATCGTCTCGACGCCGGTCCGGCTGGTCTTGGGGCACGACACCTTCGAGCAATCGCTCACTCAGCTCGCGCATCAGTGGGCGTACATCAGTGCGTTCACGCTCATCGGAGCAATCCTGTGGCGGCGCGGCGTGCAGCGCTACGAGGCGTTCGGCGGCTGATGCGATACGTCCGACTCCTTGCGAACCAAGCGCGCGTCTCTTTCATGCTGCTCGTGCAGTACCGCCTCGAGGCGGCGATCAGCTTGTTGCTTGCCGGCTTCTGGACGTCGTCGGCGCTCGTGCCCTTGCTCGTGCTTTTCGGGGCGCGCGACAGCGTTGGTGGCTGGAGCTGGGGCGAAGCGCTGCTCGTCGTCGGCTGGTTCAACGTCTTGAAAGGCGTGCAATCGATCGTGATCCAGCCGTCGATGAATCTCGCGGCGGAGCAGGTGCGCAAGGGGACGCTCGACTTCGTGCTCATGAAGCCGGCTGACGCGCAGATCCTCGTCTCGGCGCAGCGCTTCGATTTCCGCCAGCTCTCCGACGTCGTCGTGGGCGTGGTCATGCTGATTTACGCGCTGGCGAAGCTGCGAGTCGTTCCTTCGCCGCTGGCGCTGGCCGCGACCGTCGTCGCGCTGGTCTGTGGGGTCGCGATTCTCTACGCCATCTGGGTGATGGTCATGAGCCTCGCCTTCGTGTTCGTCAAAGTGGACAACCTGACGTTTCTCTTCCAGTCGATCTACGATGCCGCTCGTTGGCCGGGCACCATCTTTCGGGGCGTGTTCGCCTTCGTTTTCACCTTCGTGTTGCCACTCACGCTGATGACGACGACGCCGGCGCTCGCGCTTCTCGGCCGCCTCAGCGGACGAGAGCTGCTCCTCTCGATTGCGGGAGCAGCTCTCTTCTTGGTCGCGAGCCGCTGGGTCTGGACCAGCTGCGTCGCCCGCTACACCAGTGCAGGCGGCTGATGTGAGCCGATTCGCCGGTCTGATACACTAGACGGCATGCGTTTCGGGGGCGTTCTCCTGGTGGGCCTCATGGCCTGCGGCGGCTCGGTCGAGGGGCCGGTCCTCGTCGACCACGTCTCCGACCAGGACGTAGGCCAGAGTGGCGACCCAGACGTGGTTGGGCCGCAGGACGATGGGCCGAGCGATCAGGCGGGGGGCGATGCGGCCGGCGCCGGTGACGGTGATGGTGACGCGCACGGTAGCGATCCCATCGTCGACACCAATCCCTGCACCAACGGTACCGCGGTTTTCTGTGATGACTTCGAAACCGCGACGGTGGGCGGGGCGCCGAGGGCGCCGTGGCACGTTCTGACCAACAAAGGCACGGCCACCGTGGCGTCGACGCAGGCATACTCGGGCACCAAGGCGCTCAAGTGCACCACGACCGCCTCGACCAGCGACCCGAGCAAGTTCCGCCAGGCCTTCATCAGCATCGACGAAGAGGACGCGCCGATCACCGGTAACAACGTCTACGGGCGTATGATGGTGTGGTTCGGGAGAGTGCCGCCCAACGACAATCTCCACTGGACCAATGTCCGCGCGAGCGGTCCTGTCGAAACCGAGACCTACCAGGGCTCGTCGTACACCGCGGTGTACACCTACGGCGGCCAGTACAGTCATCTGATGGCCAACTACAACTCGGGTGACGGGCCGGCGAGCGACTGCTGGCAGCACTCCGACACCATCCTTCCGGCGCAGACCTGGGAGTGCCTCGAGTGGCAGTTCGACGGGCCCAATCAGACGATGCGCATGTGGTTGAATGGCACGCCCGTCAATGCGCTCACCGTGGTCGAGGAGGGGCAGGGTTGTCTCGAGCACGATCTCGGTGACCGCTGGGTGGCGCCAGAGTTCGACGCCATCGCCATCGGCTGGGAGCACTACCAAGTCATCGACTACGACGTCGAATTCTACGTCGATGACGTCGCCTTCGGGGCCTCGCGGCTCGGATGTCCGCAAGGCCCCTGAGCGTTACACCAGCGCGGGGGGCTCGTGCCCGGCGCCATGGTCGACCGGCGCCACCGCGTCGTGGTCGAGCGCCGCGTCGAGCACCTCACTCATGTCCTCGGCGAAGAAGAACGTCAGGTCCTTCTTTGCCTCTTCGGGCACCTCGTCGATGTCGCGCTCGTTCTTCTTGGGAAGAATGACGCGCTTCATGCCGGCGCGGTGAGCCGCGAGGACCTTTTCCTTGATGCCGCCGACCGGGAGCACGCGGCCGCGCAGGGTGACCTCGCCCGTCATCGCCGTGTCCGAGCGCACCTTGCTGCCCGTGAGCAACGAGGTGAGCGCCGTGAACATGGTGACGCCAGCCGACGGACCGTCTTTGGGGACGGCGCCCGCCGGGATGTGGATGTGCAAGTCCTGCTTGTCCATGAACTCGGGGTCGACACCGAGCCGCTCGGCGTTGCTGCGGACGTACGACAAGGCCGCACGCGCGGACTCCTTCATGACGTCACCCAGCTGGCCGGTGATCTCGATGCGGCCTTTGCCACGCATCCGGCTGGTCTCGATGAACAAGATGCTGCCGCCCACCGGCGTCCAAGCGAGACCCGTGGCCACGCCCGGCACCGAGGTACGCTCGGCGACCTCGTCGAAGAACCTGATCTTACCCAAGTACTTCGATAAGTCTTTCTCCGCGATGACGAACTTGTCGCTCTTCATCTCGGGATGACGCTCGAGCTCGAGCACCAGAGCGCGGCACAGCTTGGTGATTTGGCGCTGCAGCTGACGCACACCGGCTTCCCGGGTGTAGCTGCCGACCATCGCGCGTAGCGCGTCGTCGCTCACCGCGAGCATCTCCTCGGCGATGCCGTGCTCCTTCAAGGCCTTGGGGATGAGGTGCTTCTTGGCAATCGCAAACTTCTCATCGAGCGTGTAGCCCGACAGCTCGATGATCTCGAGACGGTCGCGCAGCGGCGCCGACAAGCCATCGATCTGGTTCGCGGTGCAGATGAACAGCACCTCGGACAGATCGAAGGGGAGCTCCAGGTAGTGATCCTGGAAGGTCTTGTTCTGTTCCGGATCGAGCACCTCGAGGAGCGCGGCCTCGGGCGATCCGCCCCAGCCGACACCCATCTTGTCGATCTCGTCGAGCAAGAAGACCGGGTTCTTCACCTTCGCCGTCTTCAGCGCGTGCAGGATGCGACCCGGAAGAGCGCCGACGTAGGTCCGCCGGTGACCACGGATCTCCGCCTCGTCACGCACGCCGCCCAAGGCGACGCGCACGAACGGCCGGCCGAGAGCGTCGGCGACCGATTGGCCGAGCGACGTCTTGCCGACGCCGGGAGGCCCGAAGAGGCACAAGATGGTGGCCTTGCTACTGCCGGTGACCTTGAGCACCGCGAGGTGCTCGAGCAGGCGCTTCTTCACGTCGCCCAAGCCGAAGTGATCGGCGTCGAGCTTCTCGGAGACCTTGGCGATGTCGACCACGCCTTCGGCGCGTTTGGACCAGGGCAAGGAGGCAATGAGCTCGAGGTAGTTGCGAATGACCCCGTGCTCCGCCTGCATTTGGTTCATGCCTTCGAGGCGCGCGAGCTCGCGCTCCGCGACCTTCTTGGCTTCATCGGGCAGACCCGCTTCCTCGATGCGACGGCGCAGCGAGTCGCCGCTGCCTTCGTCTTCGTCACCGAGCTCCTTCTTGATGGCGCGAAGCTGCTCGCGAAGGATGGCTTCGCGTTGGCCTTTGGTGAACTCCTTACGGACCTCGCTGTCGATCTTGCTCTTCACCTCGCCGGCGACTTTCGCTTCGGCGAGCCGCGCCGCGACGTCGCGCAAGCGCTTCACCACGTCGAGGTTCATGAGCAGCTCGATCTCCCTCTCGGCGCCCAAGCCCAAAGCGCTCGCGATACGGTCGGCGAGCAAGCCGGGATTGCTGGAGGCCGGCTCGCTCAGCAGGTCGGCAAGCTCTTCGCTGCCGGAGCTGCCCAGCTCACGTAGGCTCTCTACCAAAGCTTCCGCCAGAGCGGACGCCTCGACGGGGTCGCCGGCAATCTCGACCGCGGGCTTTCCAGCGGCCGTCCAGTAGGGCTCGGTCTGCACGACGTTCTCGAGGCTGAAACGGCCCAAGCCTTCGACGACGATGCGTGCCTCACGCGAGCCGGTGCGCATGATCTGGCGAACGCGCGCATACGTGCCCACCGGGAACAGATCGGCGACACCGGGATTGAGCACTTGGGGATCGCGCTGCACGCCGACGCCGATGATGGCGTTCGGCTCGAGATGATTCACGAGCTCGAGCGACTGCTTGCGACCCATGGGCAGGGTGATGGCTGTGCCGGGGAACAGAACGCCGCGCCGCAGCGGTAGCAGCGGAAACGGCGACGTGGGTGCTTTGAAGTCCGTGTTGGACCTACGCATGGGAGCCTCCGGGCCTTTGCGCCATCTCGAAGGACGGTCGCACGGCCACAAGGGTCAAAGTCATTGCTGCTCAGGCAGCGGGTAAACGCGCGGCGGCTTGCGATGGGGCGGAATCGTCAGTTTCGCTGCGTTATCTAGATATGTGCATCGATGACGCTAAGCGCCAGGTGTCGATGCTTCCAATGTTCTAAGCGCGCCGCAAAAGGCCATGAACGACGAGCTCATGGGTCGCTTCGAGGACCCGTTTGGTCTCGGCGGGATCGTGATCGAAGAGGTGCGGCGGCGCGTAGGTCGCATAGATGCGTAGCAGGACCCGAGCGGTAGCCAAGGGGTATTCGACGCGGAGCTCGCCGCTGGTATCGCCGGCCTCGAGGAGCTCGACGAGCATGGCCTGCGCTGCTTCTTCGAAACGACCGCGCTCGACGGCAGTGCCGCTGCATGTGGACGGCGAGACCAGATCGATCGCGTGTTGCCCGGTGCTCGCTACTTCCCAAAAGTGGGTGGCGCGTGCGTCGAAGATGCCACGCAAGCGTTTGGCGAACGTCGTGTCGGCAGACACTGCCTGACGCATCGCCGCGAGCACGTGATCGTGACAGCGCTTGGAGAGCTCGCGTGCGACCGACTCCTTGGAGTCGAACTCCAAGTAGACGCTTCCGACACCAATGCGAGCGGCGTGAGCGATGTCCGCGACCGTGGTCTTCTCGAAGCCGTAGTGCTTGAACAAGCGGTCGGCGGCTTCGAGGATGGCGGCGCGGCGTTTCGCCCGAAGGGGATTCTCGTGTGCTTCTGACATCCAACAACTCGCTCTTCGCCCGGGCCGGCGAAAAGTGAATGGCGAGTCATATCGGGCACCAAGCAAGGCGACAAGAGAAAACTGAATATTGCCTCAGCGGCCAGCGAACGCCACGGACGAGGTCACTTGGTCGGCGTAAGTAGCGTCGTCGAGAACGCCGGTGTCGTGCAGCTTGTGCAGGATGTCGTTGACGCGCTCGTTCCAGGTGTCGGTCAGCCCGCCGCGGGCGTAGTAGCCGTAATAGCGCACCGGATTGGGGATGATGCTTGCGAGGTAAGCAGCCTCTTTGGCGTTCAAGCTGCTCGGGTGTTTGCCGAAGTAGCGCTCGGCCGCCGGCCCAATGCCGTAGAGCCCCGGTCCCCACTCGATGACGTTCAAGTAGATCTCGAGGATGCGCTGTTTGGAAAGCGTGCCTTCGAGCGCCAGGGCGATGAGCGCCTCGCGAAACTTGCGGCTATAGGTTTTAGCGGACGAGAGGTACAGGTTCTTCGCGAGCTGCTGCGAGATGGTCGAGCCGCCGCGGATGGCTTTGCCCGAGCTCGTGACCGCGGCGATGCTGTTCTTGATCTCCACGAGATCGAATCCGTGATGGCCGAAGAAACCGCCGTCCTCTGCGGTGGTGATGGCGCGGACGACGTGTTCCGGGAGATCGGCGAGCGACACGAAGCTCTCGTTCGAGAGCCCGAGGAAGACATCGCGGGGACTGCCGTTGTCGTCGATGAGGTGATGGGTGAAGGCACCGCGTAGCATCTCGGCGCCGGTCGGCTTGTCGCCCTTGGCCGCTTTGACGTCGATGTCTCCGGCGAGCTTCCAGGCCGTGGGGTCGCGCAGTGGTCCCTCGAGGTCGGCCCAGGCTGCGAGCTCGCCGTGGGGCTTGGGATCCTCCGCCTCTGGGCGCAAGGCCGCGGGCAAGCTCGCGAGCAAGGCGTCGAAAGGAATGCCGATGGCGCGGGTGTGCAACGTCGTCTGGTAGGGCTCGGTCGTGTCGACGGCGGCATCGAAGCGCAGACGCACGCGTGGGTCACTGCCGAGACCGAGGTAGGCATCGTGGATGCCGAGGCGCTTCTCGCGTACGCGATAGTGGACGCTAGCTCCCGCGCTCGCCGCCGCGATGATCACCGGCGCGCTGTCGAGCCGAGAGGCATCGAGGACGATCTCGTCGCCGCTCATGCCCAGCTGCCCGTCGGCACTCGCGAGGCGTCCATTGACGAAGCGCAGGTCGGCGGAAACGGTCGCATCGATGCGGCCATGGGCGCGGTCGACGTTGCGCGTGAGCTGCGATGGCAGACTGGCGAGCGGTAGGCGGATGAGATGCAATGTAGCGTTGACCACCTGGTCGTCGAAGGCTCCGGCGTCGTTCAAGTTGGTCTCGGTGGCGATGCTCGCCATGAGCTCCCCACCACTTTCGAAGACGATGTGGGCTTCGCCGCTGCAGCCGCCACGGCAGACGGCGTCGGCCTCGAGCGAGGCCAAGCTGAGCTCGGTATCGCCGCGCTCGCTGGTCTGCGCGTGCACGTAGATGTCGGTGGCCGCGAGACGCAGATGGTCGCGCAAGTAGGGCGCGAGGCGTTGTGCGAGCGCCGAACGCAAAGCGTTGCCGGTGGCGACTCCAGAGGCGTGACTCGGGCGCTCGATCTCGACGATGACGCCGTCCGCTTTGACGGACGCGATGCGGGGTGCGCCCGAAAGCAGGCTCCCGAGCACCGGCGTCACCGTGAGGCGGGTGACCTGGATGTGGCGCACCAACGACCCGGCGGGCCATTGCATGTCGACGGGCCCGAGCGTGACGCGGCCGTTCAAGCTGATCTCGACGTCCGAGCCCATGGCGGTGTCGGCAGCGAAGTCGTGCAGGGCGACGAGGACATGGGCGCGCAACGATGGTCCGAGGACCCGGCTTGCGATGGCGACGGTCAAAGCAGGCGAGGCGAGCCCCAAGAGGACCGCCACCACAATCGCCTGCGTACGTCGAATCTTGCGCATGCTACTTCACACCGCTCCACCCAAGGTGACCATCGGCGCTTTCGCGCGCATGTTGTTTCATGCCATGAGCGAAAGTCATGACCGCGAAAGGCCCAGTCACGCGCCGCATCCCACCCGGGGATGACCGTGAGCGTCTGGTATGCCTCGATTGCGGATTCGTCAACTACGAGAATCCCAAGGTCGTCGTGGGCTCCGTGGTCACGGTGGGCGAGCAGCTCCTCCTTTGCCGCCGTGCCATCGACCCGAGACGCGGCTACTGGACGATTCCTGCTGGGTTTCTCGAGCAGCACGAGGACCCCCAGACCGGCGCGCGCCGGGAGGCCATGGAGGAGGCCACTGCCGAGATCGCCATCGACGCTTTGCTGGCGGTTTACTCGGTCCCGCGTCTCAGCCAGGTGCAGTTGATCTACCGGGCCACCCTGACCGGGACCTTCGCGCCGGGCATCGAAAGCCTCGAGGTCGCGTTGTTCACTTGGGACGACGTGCCGTGGGACGACCTGGCATTCCCCAGCGTGCACTGGGCGCTACGGCATCACCGGTCGGTCGTGGGGCAAAACGTGTTTGCCCCGTTCGTGAACCCGACCGGTGAGACCGGCGACCTTACGAGTCGTATTTGACGCTGCAGCCGTAGGCCTCGGTCTGCGCCTTTTCGACCTTGCCGGTGCTGACGCCCTTGATGGCCGCGTCGACGAAGTTGACCGTGTTTCCGGCCTCAGGCTTGCCGAGCGGCGCGTTGTCGAGAGCTCCGTTATAGCGGAGAACGCCCTCTTTGTCGATGACGTACATGTGCGGCGTGGTCTTGGCGCCGTACAGCTTGCCGACCTTGCCGTCGGTGTCGAGCAAGATGGGGTAGCTCATGCCGTACTCCTTGGCGGCCTTCACGTTGCGCTCGGCGCCGTTGCCCTGTTTGCCGGGGGCGCTCGAGTTGACCGCGAGCCAAACCACGCCTTCGCCGGTGACGCGCTTGGGCTGGGCGACGAGGGGGCCCTTGTCGCCGTGCGCGAACTTCACGAACGGGCAGTCAGGGTTGAACCACTCGAGGACCACCGTCTTGCCGGCGAAGTCATGCAGCGAGACCTTTTTGCCGTCGGTGCCGGTGAGGGTGAAGTCAGGCGCTTTGTTGCCGACGGTGACTTCGGCGCGCGCGGCGCCAGCGACGGTGGTGAGCGCGAGAGCTGCGAGAACGGGAACGAAACGTAGAGCACGGAGCATGTTCATCCTCATGATTGCGGGAAACCCGCGGGCAAGGTTGTAACGTCAGCTGGCGGCGGCAACTTCCCGCCGCACACGAAGTTCTGTGAACGGGTGAGCGGCGGCGCTCAGCCGAGGGCCTTGATGGCCGCGTCGTAGTCGGGCTCCTGGGCAATCTCGGGAACCTGCTCGGTGTAGACCACGCGGTTCTGCCCATCGAGCACCAGGATGCAGCGCGAGCACAGCCCGGCGAGCGGCCCATCGGCGATCTGGAGGCCGTAGTCCTTGGCGAAGGTCGAACGGAAGCTCGACAGGGCATGGACGCGCTGGAGACCCTCGGCGCCGCAGAACCGCTTCATCGCGAAGGGCAGGTCGGCCGAAATGTTGAGCACCGCGACATCGCCGCGGCTCGAGAGCTTGCTGTTGAACGTGCGGACCGAGGTCGCACACACCGGGGTGTCGACGCTCGGAAAGACGTTCAGGATCTTCTTCCCAGGGAAGTCATCGAGGCTCACGTCGCTCAAGGTCAGCGTCGTAAGCTTCAGTTTTGGCGCGGCATTTCCGACCGCCGGCAGGGAACCGCTGGTGTGGATTGTGTTCCCCTTGAGCTTGATGTCCGTCATCGGCATCCTCCTAAGTAACCGTTTTTGAAGCGTGGCTCGGCAATCGCAGAGAATGCCGCCCATGCGCAAGCGGCCGTTGACCAGGGAGGAACACGGTCATGGCGACAGCGACGACGGCACTTCGCGATGCTTTGGTGAGCACCGCCGCGCGCCTACGCGACGGCGCCACCTATCAATGGACCCACATGGGTGCCTGCAATTGCGGACACCTGGCGCAGACCGTGACGCGCATCTCGCGCGCCGAGCTCCACGCGATGGCGCTCGAGCGGCCGGGCGACTGGAGCGAGCAAGTCATCGAGTACTGCCCGACCAGTGGCCTCCCGATCGACCATGTCATCGCGACGATGCTCCGCCTGGGGCTTACCGCGTGCGACCTAGCGCATCTCGAGCGTCTCACCAGTCCGGAGGTGCTCGCGCTCCTCCCACCCGACGAGCGGTACCTCGACTACAGAACGCGTGACGACGTGGTTCGCTATTTGGAGACCTGGGCCGCACTACTTGCTCGCCAGCTTCACGAGGGCAACGAAACCGTGCACCGCGGCAGCCGCCCCGACCAGAGCAGCCAGCGTGTGCCACACGGCACCGCCTTGACCTCCGGCACGCCAGAGCTGCGCCGGCCCGGGAGCGACCACGTCGACAACGTGACGCGCCTGCGCGATGGCGAACCACGCACCGACCGCGAGCTCGGTGATGGGAATGGCGTAGGGGCCGCCGAAACGGGTAAGGCCGCCTAGAGGCGGAGCAGGTTGCTCCACTTTGGCGGACGGCGCCTGGGGTGGCGACGTTTCTCGGGGTCCCTGGGCGATGGGTACTGCGCTGCTGACACGACGAACCATGTAGCCTCCTAGAGGCTAGGTGCATCGCAGGTAACGTGCCGTCGCCGCGGCCCTCGAATTGGCTAAGCGTGGCTTTGCGGGCGAGGTGGCGCGGTCGGTGTCTCAATTTGCGACGCGTTTTTTGCGGTCGGCGTCTCGCGACGCGTGACCAAGAGCGACACCATCGCTGAAATCGCGATGGACGCCGCGATCACCGCGAGCGACACGCCGATCGGCACCTCGATGTGCCAGTACTCGGCGATCATCTTCCCGCCGACGAACGCGAGGACGAAGGCGAGGCCGTACTTGAGGTACCGGAAGCGCTCCATGATGCGCGCGAGCACGAAGTACAACGCCCGCAGGCCCATGATGGCGAAGATGTTCGACGTATAGATGATGTACGGATCCTGCGAGACGCCGAAGGCCGCGGGCACCGAATCGATGGCGAAGATGATGTCGGTCGTTTCGATGGCCATGAGCACGAGGAAGAGCGGTGTCGCGTGCAGCCGTCCGTTTTCGCGAACGAAGATGTGCGCGCCTCGCATCTCGCTGGTAACCGGTACCAGCGCCGCGACCACGCGCGCGAACATCCTGTAGAGGCGGCCTTCGGTCGGCGGCTTGTGCTCGTCGCCGCCGCGCACGAGCTTCACGGCCGTCCACACCAAGATCGCCCCAAAGGCGTACATGACGGAGTGGAACTGCGCGACCAGGGCCGTGCCCGCGAAAACGAACAGGGCGCGGAACACCATGGCGCCCAAGATCCCCCAGAAGAGGACGCGATGCTGGTTCTCCGACTGGACCTCGAAGAACTGGAAGAGGACCAGGAACACGAAGAGGTTGTCGACCGAAAGTGCTTCTTCGATCAGGTAGCAGGTCGCGAACTGGAGCCCTGCGTCGCTCCCGAAGCGCCAGTACAAGAAGCCGGCGAAGGCGGCGGCGACGCCGAACCAAAGCACGGTCCACATCGAGGCTTCGCGCACCGACACGATGTGCGCCCGGCGGTTGAAGACGCCGAGGTCGAGCGCCAACAGGCAAAACACCAGGGCCGTGAACCCAGCCCACAGCGCAGGCGTGCCGATCGAGTGCATGAGGCGGGGACATTCGTGGCGCCCGCCGCGGCAGTCAAGACTCGGTTAGGGTGAAGCGACGCCAAGGGTCGCGAGGTGCGCCTTGGCTTGCTCGAGCCAGTTGCTCTTGGGACGCGCGAGCACCTGTTGGAACGCCGCGATGGCTTCTTGAGCATGGCCGCGAGCCTGCAAGATCTCTCCAGTATGGAAGTACGCGTCGTCGACGAACTCGTTCTTGGGATGGGCCGCGATGAACTCGCCAAAGCGCGCCAAGGCGAGAGTCGACTGGCCGCCTTGCTGTTGCGCGCGCGCGAGGCTGAACTCGGCTTCCCAATCGAGCGCGCCTCCTTTCTCGAGGGCAAGACCGGCAGCGATGGCCTTGGCGAATTCGTTTTGGGCGACGCCGCCGAACAGATCGCGACGCAACCGCTTGCGCTCGCCTTCGGGCATGCTGGGCTCGGGAGTGGCGGGCGGTGCGACGGGGGCCGGGGGCGGCACCTCGACGCGCGGCGCGGGAGCCTCCTCGACGACCGATGGATCCGCCGGCCCGGCGCCCTCGGGTACGGCCGCAAGCTCTGGTTCCGGTTCGGGCTCCGGAGGACGCGCCTTGGCCTTGGACGGGATCTTCGTGAGCGGAACCTCGTCTATCGCCTTCGGCGCGGGTGCTGGCGGCGGCGTTGGCTCCGTGATTGCGGACACGGTGCCGGACGTGTGGTCACCGGATAGGTGGAGCCCCAAGCCGAAGCCGAGCACCATGCCCACGACCACGCCAGCCAACACGCCTGGCCAACGTCCGGCCGAGCGGACACGGGCGAGCTCCAACGCGTGGTCGGCTTCTAGGGCTTCGATGCGCTCTTCGTGCGCGAGCCGCAGCGCGTCCAGGTCCGGCCCGGGCGCGCGCGAGTCCACCACGAGCCCTCCGGGAGGCGTGACGGTGTTCCAGGTCTCGTCGACCGGGTCTGGCGCCTTTGCCGCTGGGAAGGTCGACGGCTTGAGAGGCTCGCTCAGGCTACCGATGCTGCGCTGCACCTCGTCGTCTTCGAAGAGCGAGCGCCACAGGTTCTCTTCGGTTCGCTTGAGGGCGACGCCGCTCAAGACCTCGCGCAGGGTCGGGTAGTCGTCCAGCAGCGGCAGGAAGTCGGCGCGGCCGAAAAACAGCAGCGTCGTCGGGCCCACGGTCCACACCGACGCCGAGCGTTTGCGGTCCGAGAGCATGGCCATTTCGCCGAAGAACCCGCCGGCGCCGATGCGGGCAATTTCCTGGTTGTTCTTCTCGGCGAGCGTGACGCGTACCTGGCCTTCGACGACCAGATAGAAACCATCACCGGGCCCACCCTCGGCGATGACCTGCTCGTCGCTCATGCGCAGCTCGTGCTTGGCCATGGCGGCGATCCGGTTGAGACCAGGCTCATCCACGACGGCGAGCAACGAATTGTCGCGCTGGAAACGCTTCAAGGCCGCTAAAGCGAACACGCCAGAGGTGGTGTACGTCGCTTGGCCGTCGTCGACGGGTGGCGCCGGAGCGCGTTCCGGTAGGTCGGGGAGGGCGGCGCGCAGAGCCGCAAGCGTCAGCGGCTCGATGATGGTCGGAACGTTCGCGGCGCCTTCCAAGTTCGCCGGCTCTTCCGGATCCACGAGGATGGCGACGCGCGTCCCGGGAGCCTGCGACTCGATCATCGCGGCGAAGCTCACGCCCGAGAGACCGGGTAGCTGCGCGCTGCAGAGGACGAGACCCGGCTCTTCCTCGAAGAAGCGCGCGAAAGCATCACCGCCGTCGGGCGTTGCGATGACCTCGAACCCCGCCTCGCGCATCAAGTCGACGGCGCTACGAAGGCGCTTCGTGTTACCGTGGGCAACGAGCACTCGCGCGGCAGGCGCGTTGCGCGTGCTTTTGGCACTGTCGTCCGTGGCTTCGCCACTGGTCGGCTGCGTCGGACGCGGCCCATTGCCGGCGTTGCTGGTCATCAGTGCGAGAGTAGCGCAAAACTTACCGCGCGCGCTTCTTGGTCTTGGCCTTCACCTTGACCTTGCTCGCTTTGAGCTTCGTTTTGCTCTTGGCGGCGCCGTCGCCGGAAGCGCTGGGCTCCGCGGCTTTTCCACCTTCGCCCATGGCCCAATCGCGCTCCCACACCGAGCCGTCCCCGTCTTCCTGCGCGGCACAGACGTTTACGAGATCGGCGAAGCCGAAATCACCCGTCGTGCGTCCGTCGGCGAGCGTCAGGCTCACGTTGTGGACCTCTTCGGCCGTGACCTCTTTGCAGAAAAGCTTGAAGGGCACGCGATAGCGGAGCTCGCCATACTGATAAACGCTGAACGAGTCGCGCACGTAGGCGTCGCCGAACGACTTCGAGAGCTCGTCACGCTTGGCGTCGACTTTGTCCGCGGGATACGCGAACCACTGGATGAGCGGGGCCTCCAGCTTGCCCTCGGCGATGGTGCGGACGGCGCGTGTCGCGTTGGTCGCAGTCATGCGGAAGCCCACCGGCTTGTTGTGCGAGCCGGCGCTGGGGTCGTCGAGCATCACCAGCTTGCCGATGAGCGCGGTGCGCGAATACGAGTAAACGTTGTCGAGCTTGCCGAAGTCGAGCGGGGCTTCGATGGGCTTGTCGGCCGCGACCGCCGCGTCACGCTGCTGCACGAAAGTCGGCGAGCTGGCATGGCGAATGAGCGGCTGCCCGATCGCCCCCTTTTCGCTGAGCGCGTACTCGATGGGGAGGGCGTAGTTGAGCTTCGGCGTCAGCTTGAACTGCATGATGCCGACGAGCTGACCCGAGCGGTCGAAGATACCGGCGCCTTCGACGTTCTCGTCGAGCACGAGGTCGGTCTCGAGATAGGCGTGCTTCTGGCTCGCGCGAAAGCCGGTGAACTTGGCGGTGAGGGCGCTGCCCTTGCCGTCTTTGTCGTAGACGAAGGCGGTGATCGGGTCGCCGACCTTCAAGGCACCGGAGTCGCCGAGCGCCGCGCCTTCGAGGCCGCCGCCTTTCACCTTGAGGATGGCGATGCCGCGGTCGGCATCGCGATAGAGGACGTTGGCGTCACGGGTCTTGCCGTCGGCGCTGACGACCTTGAGCAGGTCGGCCCCCTTGGTCAGGTCGATGTCGGTGACGATATGGTCGCCGTCGAACGCCGTGCCTCCGCGATTGCGGAAACCGTCGGTGACTTGAACGGCGGACTGGGTGGCGAGCTCGGCGGGTGATTTCGAGGGACAACCGCTGAGCAAAAACGCGACCAGCGCGCTCGCCGACGACAAGGTGATTGTACGACGACGAGCGCGCTGGAACATGCGTTACCCTAGTTCTTTGTCAGAAACCGGTCATATCGAGGCCGGCTTGCTGTGCACACTGCATCGCCGCCGCTTGATCGACATCGTCGAGACCGCCGGCGTTGTCAAACAAGCATGCAAGGAAGTCGATGAGCGCGCAGAACACCGCCGCGAGCTCCGGGCTGTCCGCGAAAGCCTCGGCGAGGCCCTCCTGGAAGCGCGGGTCGTTGACGGACGCCTGGCACTGAGCCTCGGTGAAACCATCGCAATCAGCTTCAGGGTCGGAGCAGATGGCACCGACGATGTCGCAGATGGCGCTCAGGTCGCACGCCGCACCGTTCAAAATCACGGTGCCGCTGAACGACGTCGAGCCTCCCGTCGAGCCCGAGAAGCCAACCGAGGTGCCGGTGCCGCCGCTGAACGACGTGCTGGCCCCGGTCGAGCCACTGAAGCTCGTCGAGGTTCCCGTGGAGGCCGAGAAGGAGCCACCACCGCTGCCGCCGCCATTACCACCCGGCTCCTCTTCCTCGTCGGTGATCTGACCCTTGAGGGCCATATTGACGATGGAGGTGCCGTCGATGCTGGCGAGGTGCAACCCGCGATCAGCCGAGTAGCCGAGCGCTGCGGTTCCACCGTTCGCTGCCCCGAAGGTCAGGAAGGTGACGTCTTGCACCGGCTTCTCGTCGCCGTTGCATGCCGTGGCGCCGGCGAGCGCGAAGCCCGCGATGGCCACCAAGGCGAGTTTGGAGCGTCGAAGCTTCATGCTTACTCCCAGTAGATATTGGCGACGAGGGCCGACTGGAAGGTACCGAGACGCACCGGCTCGCCGTTGCCGGCGCGGATGATGTCGATACCAACACCGGCTTCGCCGCCGATGCTGAAGTTTCGCACGGGGAACCACTCGGCGCCAATGCCACCAGCGATGCCCAGCTCCGGATCGTTGTCGCCGGCGGTGTCGTGGAAGCGCAGGTTGACCTGGCCCAGGAAGTAGGGATTCACCACGCCCTTGGCCATGTAGTAGCGGATGGCCGGAGCGAGGAGGATGTCCCAGTTGGTGGTCGTATCAGCACCGGTATCGATGCGGTCGATGCCGAGACCGACGTTGATACCGAGGTTCATGTCGTCGCTGATCATGTACCAGATGCCCGCTGCGCCGTTGGCGTAGCGGTTGCCACCACCGGGGACGGCGAAGGACAGCGACTTGGCTCCGGCGACCAGAGCGTTTGCGCCACCGGCGCTCGTCTCTTGGGCGCGTGCAGCCGACGCGGTCATAGTGGCGATCATGCAGGCAACGACCAAACCAATTCGCTTCATCCGTTCCTCACTTTGATGCGTGTGACTTAGTTGAGCGAACACGAGCACACGCTGAACGGGGCGTTAGCAGGGGCTCGCGATTCGAGTCAAAACCAATTTTCGTTGCCGCGATCGCGACTTGCGACGCAACGCGGCGATTTTGGGCATTTTCTAGCAACGCTGTCGCTCCGTGATAGCGGTCAAGTCAGGGGACGACGCGAATTACGAAAATCGCGGCCGAGGCGTTCCCATCGGCGTCGCGCGAGACGAAGGTGCCGATGCCGAGAGCGTCTCCACTCGCGTCGACGCCGATGCGCTGAGCCCGCGCGGTCGTCGCCGTCGAGAAGCGCAACCAAAGTGGCGCCCCGTCGTTTTCTGCGAAGCGAACCATGGCCATCGAGCTCTCGGCGGTGCTGACCGCGTTGATGTTGCCCAGCTGTAGGGTGCCGCTGAAGGTGGCCGAAAGGTAGAGGTCGTCGGTGCCGTCCGCGAGGTCGGCGATGTCGAGCGCCGCGGTGTTGGGCAGGTTGGTCCGCGTCGTCCAGACGGTCTCACCGGTCGCTCCGGAGAGTCGGGCCATGCGCAGGTACAGGGTAGGTCCCAGCGGATTTTCGCTGTCGGCCGGGTCGTCGGCGAACGCGAAGATGCCTGCGACCGCGACGTCACCGCTCGCGAGCGGGGCGATGACGACGCGGTCGGCGGCGCCACGTTTGCGCAGGGGCCGACTCCACAAGGCGGCGCCCGAGTCACGGCCGACCTTGGCGACGAAACCGGCGTCCTGCCCGGCGATTTGCGTGTGCACGGCCGCGAGCGTCAGGGTTTGGTCGAAGGTGCCGCCCACCAGCAGGTTGCCGTCGGCGTCCTGCGCGAAGCTGTCGAGGAACACGTTTCCAGAAGCTGTCCCGAGCCGCCGCGACGCCAGGAGAGCGCCGCTCGCGGCCGCCAGCCGATCGATGCGCACCTCGGTCGTGCCGGCGTCGGCGGGACCATCGACGGCGCTCGCGACGACCACGTCACCCTCTGCGTCCGCCAGGACGAAGCGCGGCCGAGGAGCGTCGTTCAGCAGGCTCATGCTCCAGCGCGTGAACCCGTCGGCGAGCGACAGCAGCGCCACGACGTTGCTGCTACGTGGGCCGTCGCCGAGGTCGACGTCGCCGGTGAACCCGCCCAAGGCCACGATCATGTTGCCCGCCCCATCAGCAGCGAGCGCCGGTCGGCTGTTTTCCGAGAAGCTTGCCGTGGCGCTCGTGCTCCACATGGCCTGCAAGCGCTCGTTGTAGCGACCGAGCACTGCGACCGGAGGCTCGCCCAACGGGCGTCCCACCGTGCCGCGGCCATAGTCGCCTGGCCCGCTCTGCAATGCAGCGAGCAAGAAGCCGTCACGTGCTGGGTCGAACGCCGCATCGAGCGCCACGGCGTTCGTGCCTGGCATGTTCAAGAGGCTGCGGATCCCACCGCTACCGAGCTCGTCGGGGTCGGGACTGCCGCCGCACGCGAGCGCGACCGCACAAGCGCAGACGAGGAGGCGTCGCAAAGTCGTCACGGCGCGTAGATAGGGTACGCGCCTCCAACAATCTAGAGCGTTAGGTGCGGACCTGGTTGCCGCGACGAGCGACCTGGGTGCGCGCATCATGCTCGATCATGTCGCGCATGAGCTGCACGACCTGAGGCCTCGCGCGGCGCGCTTCCATGTTGGCGTCCTCGCGTGCCTGCATGTCGGGGCGGCTGCCGCCGGTGAGCCGGGCGAAGCCGCGCATGATCTCGTTCTGGGCGACCATGTTACGGCGCATGACGCCGAACTGGCCGTCATCGGTCTTGCCCTCGTGGATGGCGTTCTGCGCGTCGAGGAGCGCCGAGCGAATCTGCAGCGCTCGCATGCGCAGCTCGTAGGCTTGAGCCATCATCTCCGCGGCCTGGCCGAGCACGCCCTGAATGGCGCCGGCTTCCGGGAACGCGCCCATCATCTCGGAGAGCGCTTGCTGATCGGCGGCGTTGGACGCGAGACCGATCGACATCATGCTCAGCGGATCGATCTGGGTCGCTTGGTGCTCCATGATGGCGTTGACGATAGCGGCGCCGCCTTGGTCTTTCACCTGCGCGTAGATCTCCGGCGGCAAGAGCTTCTCGGCCTTCTCTGGGTGCAGCTCGAGATACTTGGTCATGACGTTGCCGGACTCACCGTTGGCTTGCATCTCGAGCGCGAGCTTGCCGAGAGCCTCGGCGTCGCGGCTCGAGATATTGATGCCGGCGGACTCGAGCATGCTCCGAGCTCGGACTTCGGCGGCATCGGCGCGGGCGCGGGCATCGGCCGCTGCGGTGGTGTCACCGCGCTCGAGGGCCTCGACTTCTTCTTGGCTTGCCCGGGCGGAGTCCGCGATAGCGCGGCTAGCGCTGTCGTAGATCGACATCCACATCTGGCGGGTGTTCTCATCGACGCTGCTCGAGCCGGAGCCGGTGCCTTCGAGCTCCTGCAGCATCTCCTCGATTTCGCCGCCGCTCTGACCATTCGCTTCGAGCGCACCCCGGATCATCTGCGCCGCTTGCTGCTCGAGTTGTTGAGCTTGGTCGACGAGGGCGTCGGGATTTTGATTGGCCAACGCGCGCTCGATCTTGAACGCGGCTTCGCGCAGGTAGTGCTTCGCCTGGTTGAGGAAGCCTTCGATGCTCTGGTTGGTGCTCATGTTCGTCGACTCGAGCTTCAGGAACGAAGCGGTCATCGAGTCGGAGTCGTTGTTCTGTGCGAAATCGAGGGCGTGCAGGTTATCGATGAACGAGCGCGCGCCCGCATTGGGATCGAGCGCCTGACCACCCGACAAGCGGGAGATTGGGCTCGATGCCTGTGAGGTCGGGCCTTCGGAGCCGCGGCCGGTGACGGTCAGCGTCCCGCGCTCGTTGACGGCGCGCGATTCCGAGGTGTCTTCGACCATCTGGGTCGGGCGCAGACCGGTCGGCACGGTGTCGCCGACCCGGGACGTCGATGCCCCGCGCGTGGTATTGGCCTGGTCGGTGCGCTCGGCTTCCAGGCGCTGGTCGGCGGCGGTCGGAGCACGTCCGAGACGAACGTTGTTAGGCTGGCGGATATCACTCATGGCGGCGGTCCTCGTCCTCTGACACTCGTACTTACACGACCTGGGTTGGGGGTGGCTCGTGGGCAATGCGATCGTCGTCGAGACTGCTCTCGGAGCGTGCGGATTTTCGTGGACCAGCGAGGGCGTCCGTCGTTTTTCTTTACCTCAGGAATCGCAAAAAGCCTTGCTGCGTCGCGTAGATGCGGAGCTTTCCAGCGACGACGCCCCTGGTTGGGCGGCGGAGCTTGCCGGCCGCGTGCGTCGTCATCTCGATGGTGCTGTCGACGACTTTTGCGACGTGCCCATCGATTTTTCGGGGGTTTCGACCTTCGAGGCGATGGTCTACCGGGCCCTGCGTGAAGTCCGCCCGGGGGAGACCACCACCTACGGCGCACTGGCCTCGGCGATCGGTCAGCCAGGCGCCGCCCGGGCGCTCGGGCGCGCCATGGCGACGAACCCCATACCTCTTCTCGTGCCATGCCATCGCGTGCTCGCCGCCGGGGGCAAGGTCGGTGGTTTTTCCGCGTATGGCGGCGTGGTCACCAAGGAGCGCTTGCTCGCCATTGAAGGGGTCAAGCGCCCGCGTCAAGGTGACCTTTTCGCTTGAGCGCGTGCCCATCCGTCGCCGCAGGGTCGTGTTGCCCGCCGCTCGGGTCGTGCTAAGTTTGCCCGTCGTGCCAAAAGACCGCCGCAGCTCCGACCGTCGCAATAGCGAATCCTCGATCGTCAAAACCCCGCGCCGCAAGACCGAGCGTCGCAATGCCGAGCGTCGGCTCGACGAACGCATCAGCCTCGACCTTTGGATCGAGCAAGAAGCGGGGCCCGAGGTTTCGTACCGCCACGTGGGAGATCTGTCCGCCGGGGGCGTGCGTCTCGATCACGGCTTCTCGTATCCGGTGGGCTCGCGCGTGAAGCTGCGCTTTGCGCTGCCTGGCGATGCCCGACAGATCGAGGTCGCCGCCGACGTCGTCGCGGTGAGCCCGGAAGAGAGCCGGCACTACACGAGTCTGCGCTTCGTCGATCTCGCGGGTGAAGACCACGTCCGCATCACGAAGTTCATCGAGAAGGGCAGGGGCTAAGGCCCCGTTCGCCCCGGCGAGCCAAAAAAAACGGAGAGCTTGGGTTCGACCCGTGCTCTCCGCTTGCGATTGCGAAGCGACGCGGTTCTCACGCGTCGCTTCTAACGATCGTTTCTTAGGCCGTCGGGCGAACGCCCTGAGCCTGAAGACCCTTCTGGCCGCGAACGACGTCGAATACGACGCGCTGACCCTCGGCAAGAGTCTTGAAGCCCGAGCCTTCAATGGCCGAGAAGTGCACGAACACGTCCTCAGAGCCATTCGCCGGCGTAATGAAGCCGAAGCCCTTCGCGTCGTTGAACCACTTCACAGTACCTTCTTGGGAATTACCCTGCTGCATCTCAAACTCACTCTTTTCAAAAACGCGCTAACACGCGTTGCGCATGGAAACCATGCGGTGTTCTTTCAAGCTCGAGGTGGGATGAAGGAGCTACGATACAACCTGGAGCACTTCATTCTATCTATGCCGCGTGGACGCGGCGTCGACGCCAGCCCTAGCCCGAGAGCACGTGTTTCCCCGACATACAGGGTTCACGTACTCCCTGACGCGTTTACGCTAAAGCCGTTTAAGTTGGCAAGTGTTCTTTTTTGGGAGGAGACCGGCCCGGCCGCGTGAAACGGCCTCCCGCGCGATTTTTCCTTCGATTCGACGGGGATGTTAGGAGATGAAGAGGTTTCGATTCTGAAGGGCCAAACGTTTTGCGCGAGAGCCACCGCATCTTCCTGGTGCCCGGCTTCTTCGGGTTCGCGAACCTAGGGGAGCTGCTCTACTTCTCGCACGTCTGCGAGTTCCTCTCCGAGGTGTTCGCCGAGCACGGCATGCACGCCGAGATCATCCCCGTGCATACCTTTCCCACCGCATCGATCCGCGAGCGGGCCCGCCGCCTCCTCGAAGTGGTCAACGACGCCGCCGGCCACGATGACGGTCCCATCCACATCATCGGCCATTCGAGTGGCGGTCTCGATGTGCGCCTCATGGTGTCGCCCCACGCCCAGCTCGGCGAGGGGCTCGACGTCGAGCGGCTGGCAAACCGCGTCCGCACCGTGGTGACCTTGGCGACCCCGCATCATGGGACCCCGCTCGCGACCTACTTCAACACCATGTTCGGCTCGCGAATTTTGCGGCTGATGTCGCTCTCGACGATGTACGTCCTGCGCTATGGCAGGCTGCCGCTGTCGTTCTTGCTCAAGCTCGGTGGCTTGCTCGCCCGGGCCGACTCGCTCCTGCGCCGGGCCAACGGTGTGCTCGACCAGCTTTTCACGCAGCTCTTGAGCGACCTCTCCGAGGATCGGCATCGCGCGCTCACCAGCTTCTTCAACGAGGTGAGCGGCGACCAATCGCTCATTGGTCAGCTCACACCCGAAGGTCTCGATCTGTTCAACGCCGGCACCGTCGATCGCCCGAGTGTCCGCTATGGCTGTGTGGTGACCATGGCCAAGCCGCCGACCATGCGGGCGCGTCTGGCTCTCGGACCGGACCTCTACGGTCAGGTGACGCACACCGCGTTTGCTTGGCTCTATCGCCGCAACTCGGAGATGCCGCCGAATCGCGTCGCCAGGCTCACGCCCAAGCAGAGCATGAAGCTGCGCGCGTCGTTCGGGCGCATTCCCACGCCCGAGGACAACGACGGCATCGTACCGACATTGTCACAGCCCTGGGGTGAGGTGATCACGGCGGTACAGGCGGACCACCTCGACATCATCGGTCACTTCGATGACCGCGCTCACTATCCGCCGCACTACGACTGGTTGGTGACCGGGAGCGCCTTCGACCGCCGGCGCTTCGAGCGTCTATGGAGCAATGTCGCCGCGTTCATCGCGGAGCAGCGTTAGCGACGCGCGGCACAGGCTCGGTGAGCGCGCGGACGACGCGCTCGATGGGCTCGCGCTCATCGAGGAACGACGTGTGCGTGCCCGCGACCTGCGGCATGACCGCGTCATAAGCGCGCAGCAAAGCTTCCGCCGGGTTCTGACTGCGCAGTTCCTCGCGTAGTCGCGCGCGCAGCGCTGGTCCGTGGACGTCATGCTCGAGGGCACGGGCATAGTTGCGGGCCCGCGGCCGCTCCGGCAACGGGCCACCGGCGAGATAGCTCGCGATGGCGGACTGATCGTGGGCGTCGAAGTCGTGGGCTCGGCGGGTCACGGTGCTCATGCGGTCTGTCCGGTACGCAGCCGTGTTCGAAAAGGTGACGTTCGAGAGGCCGGTGGCGTAGAGGCCTTCGAACATCGCGCTCGAGCCGCGCATGTCGTAGTAGCCAGCCATGCCGATGAGGCGCATGACGAAGAGCGCGATGGGATTCGTCCACGCCCAGAAGCGCGACTCGTGGATGTAGCCGTCGAGCGGCGTGTCGAGGGTTTGTACCCGCACGCTGGGAAAGCCTGCGCCTGGGACGCCCGCCTGTGCGAGCGTGTTCATGGCGACGCGCGTGACGATGCCGCCCATGCTGTGCGCGACGATGTCGAGCGGTTGATCGCGGTGTTGGCTTTGCGTTGCCAGGCCGCGGAGCGCGTTCGCGAGGTGCTCACCATTGACGCTCGTGAGCTCGCCGGTGTCGTTGTACTGGAAGAAGTAGACCTGACGCCCAGCGGCGGTGAGGCGGTCTGCTAAAGCGGTCAGCTCTTCGCCCGAGCCGCGCATGCCGTGCACCAGCACCACGGGGCGCGCCTGCGGATCGAAGCGTCCGTAAGCAACCAGCGACGGTCCTTGGTCGTGCAGCACCCGGTGCTCGAAGAGCTCGGTCACCCGCGAGGTGACGAGCGGCCGCTTGAATGCGGCGTCGAGGGGACTCGCAACGGCGCGTTGCCGGCTGTCGGGCATCCCTTCGTCGGCGAGGGGAGTGTCCCGCTCGGGCGTCACGGGCGTGGCGTCGACGTCGCGCTGCGCCGGGAGCTGACCGGTGTGATCCGGTCTGATGCTGCGAAGACCAACCATACTGCTGCAAGGAGCGTACACGAAACGGCCGCGGGCGGCTCCTACTCAGAACTGCCCGAAAACGCTGACCCCTGTCGTCGTGTCAGTCACCTGCGGCAAGAGGCTCAGCTTCAGCTCGCTCTTGGGCACGGGATTCCATTCGTAGTGCAAATACGTGGGGATGGCGTAACCGGCGGCGAGACCAATGAGCGTGCCGAGCATCACGTCGCTTACGTAGTGTTTGTCTGCCATCATGCGCAGCACGCCCTGAATGCCGGTGAGCGTGAGCATGCTGCCGCAGGCGAAGTCGTCCCAAAAACCCCCGCCGTAGAGCGGCACGTGTTGGTGATGGGCGCACGTGAGCCCGGCCGCGGTGGCGACCACCGAGACATGCCCCGAGAGGAAGCTCGAATAGTTGCCGAACGCTTGGATGTTGTCGCAGCCGTAGTAGTAACCCGGGTCGGTGGAACAGCGCGCGAGCGCCGGGCGGTCGCGGGCGACGAAGCGATGGCCCATGCGCACGATGAGCGTCGAGACCGCGAAGGCCTGAACGTTCATCATGCTCATCTGCCACATGGTCTCGGGGTCGCGGTGGATGATGAGCGGCACTAGGACGCCGTCGAGCAGATAGGGATACCACTGCGAGTTGAAGAGGATGTGGTCGCTGATGTCGGCGGCTTCGTCGCGGCCGTGCACGGTGTTGAGACTGAAGAAGTCCGCGATGGGCCCTTCGAACTGATTGCGACCGCCAATGCTCACCAGCCGCTCCTGAACGTTGAGCTGCTCGAAGCCGATGAGCACGCCCGCGGTGGCGACGGTGCCGGCGTAGTCCCAGAGACCGAACTTGCGCCAGTGGGGCTGCCAGAGCTCGTTCTTCCAGAAGCCTTTTTCCGCCGCTGGCTCGAGAGCGGGGGTCTCCTCCGCGTTGGGGGGCGGGAGGACGGCATCAGGATTTTCGCCTTGCGCCAAAAGAACGGCGACGCAGAGTAACGCGACCGACATCAGGACCAAGCTATATCGTGCACAACCCTAGAGAAAGACCGCACTCGAGTGTTAGGGCGGAACGATGAGCGCTCTCGACCAACTTTCCGAGCTCGTCGGCCTCTCGCGCGCCTATCACGACATCTACGGAGCCGAGCGCGTGACCACCTCGGAGACCCAGCGCGCTTTGCTCGCGGCCATGGGGTTTGCCGTCGACGATACCGCCGCGCTCGAGGCCGCGGTGGTTGCCCTGCGCGAGCGCCCCTGGCGAGAGCTTACGGCTCCCGTCTCCGTCCAACGCACGGGAGACCGCCTGCACGTATTGATCACGGCGTCGCGTAGCGCGCGCGTCAAATGGCGGTTGGTTTGTGAGGACGGAGCGGTCCATGCGGCGGAAGCCGTCGACCTCCAGGTCGTCGACGAGCGTGACGGGCGTGCGCGCCTGCGCCTCGATCTGCCGGAAGTGGCCATCGGCTATCACGACCTCTTCGTCGAAGCCGGGGAGCAGAGCGCCCAGCACCGCCTGATTGTCGCGCCCCGCGCCTGTCACGTGCCTCCGGTCTTGAACGCGGGTGGACGCGGCTGGGGCACTGCGGTGCAAATCTACGCGTTGCGTACCCAAACATCGTGGGGCATCGGCGACTACGGGGACTTGGCAGAGCTGGCGCGCGTCATGGGGAGCGCCGGCGCGAGCTTCGTCGGTGTCTCGCCGCTGCACGCATCTTTTCCGCATCGGCCTGGGGATGCTTCACCCTACAGTCCGTCATCGCGGTTGTTTCTCAACTGGATCTACATCGACGTCGAGTCGGTGCCGGATTACACGGCGTCGAGCGCGGCGCGCGAGCTAGTGGCCTCACCCGAGGTCCAAGCCGAGCTCGCTGCGGTGCGTGGCGCGGAACTCATCGACTATGCGGCCGTGGGCAAGCTCAAGCGGCGCGTCCTCGAGCTCGCTTACCGTTGCTTTCGCGAGAACCACCTCGAGAGCGGCGATGGCAGGGCGCAGAGCTTTCGTGCTTTCGTCGACGCTGGCGGCGAGCGCTTGCGGCAGCATGTGACGTACGAGGCGCTGCAAGATCATCTCTTCGCCCGCGACGCCGGCGCCTGGGGATGGCCGGTCTGGCCGGCGCAGTATCGTGAGCCGGATGCTCCAGCCGTCACGACGTTCGCCAACGACCATCGCGAGCGCGTCGAGTTCTTCGCATACTTGCAGTGGATCGCCGATGCCCAGCTTGCACGCGCCGCCGCCACCGCGAAGGGCGCGGGCATGCGCATCGGCCTGTACATCGACCTCGCGGTGGGCGTCGACCGGGCGGGCTCGGAGACCTGGGCCTCGAGCGATGTTTACGCGACGGCCGCGAGCGTCGGCGCGCCGCCGGACGAGCTGGCGCTGAAGGGGCAAAACTGGGGCCTCCCACCTCTCATTCCGGAGCGGCTGCGCGATTCCGCCTATGCGCCGCTGGTCGCGACCTTGCGCCAGTGCATGAAACACGCGGGCGCGCTGCGGATGGATCATGTCATGGCGCTCTTACGTCTGTTCTGGGTGCCCCCGGGTCGGGACGCCACGGACGGTGCTTACGTCTACTATCCCTTCCGCGATTTGCTGGGGATCTTGGCGCTCGAGAGCATCCGCAACCAATGCCTGGTCATCGGCGAAGACCTGGGCACCGTGCCCGACGAGGTGCGCTCCGCTTTGGCGGAACACCAAGTGCTCTCGTACCGCGTCTTCTACTTCGAGCAAGAGCACGACTATCGTCCGAAGCCGCCCGAGCACTACCCGCGCTGCGCCTTGGTGACCGCGAGCACCCACGACCTTCCGACCCTCAAGGGTTTCTGGGAGAGGCGTGACCTGGCGTTGCGCGCCGAGCTCGACCTCTACCCGTCGGTGGACATGCGCGGCCGCCAAGAGCACGGCCGCACCGTGCAAAAGCAGCGCATCTTGGGGGCGCTCGCCGAGCGTCAGCTCGCAACCTACGACGAAGCGAGCTTCAACGCCCCGCTCACCCAAGAGATGGTGCGCGCCGTCTACACGTATCTTGCGCGCACGCCGTCGTGGTTGCTCGCCGTGCAGCTCGAGGACGTCCTCGGCGTGCTCGAACAGGCCAACCTTCCGGGAACCGTGCACGAGCATCCCAACTGGCGGCGGCGCTTGCCCATCAGCGTTGCCGAGATCGGCGCCTCGCCGGGGTTTGCCTTGCTCGCCGAGGCCTTGCGTCGCGAGGGCAGGTAGCAAAAGGTCCGGGGAACCATGGCGCTACGCATCGAAGACTACGCGTTGATCGGGGACTGTGAGTCCGCGGCGCTGGTAGGGCGTAACGGCTCGATCGACTGGCTGTGCTGGCCGCGCTTCGACTCGCCTGCGTGTTTCGCGCGCCTCTTGGGTGACGCGGACAACGGCCACTGGCAGATCTTGCCCGAAGACCCCGTGAAGAAGTCGCGGCGCCGATACCGCGACGGCACCTTGATCCTCGAAAGCGACTACCTCTGCGATAGCGGACAGGTTCGCGTCATCGACTTCATGCCGCCGCGCGACCGGCTGAGTGACATCGTTCGTTTGGTGATCGGCATCGAGGGCGAGGTGCCGATGCGCTCGGAGCTGCGGCTGCGCTTCGACTACGGCGCGGTGGTGCCGTGGGTGACGCGGCTCGAAGATGGCGCCCTGCGCGCGGTCGCGGGACCCGACATGGTGATCCTCCGGACGCAGGCGGCCCACCACGGCGTCGACCACATGACGCAAAGTGTGTTCACCGTCCGCAAAGGCGAACAGGTGCCGTTCGTGCTGACGTATGCGCCGTCGCACGGGGCGGTCCCGGATTCGATCGACCCGCTGACGCAGCTCGCCGACACCGAACGCTTCTGGCGCGACTGGTCGGGGCGATGCCTCGGCACCGGCCCGTATATCGACCTCATCCGTCGCTCGCTCATCACCTTGAAGGCGCTCACGTACGCGCCGACGGGCGGCATCATCGCGGCGGCAACGACGTCCTTGCCCGAGCTCATCGGTGGCAGCCGCAACTGGGACTATCGCTATTGCTGGCTGCGCGATGCGGCGTTGACGCTCGAAGCCCTGCTCGAGGCCGGTTACACAGAAGAAGCCGTATCGTTCCGCGACTGGCTCATGCGCGCCGCCGCCAACAGTCCCGACCACCTCCAAATCATGTACGGCCTCGCGGGCGAGCGTCGGCTTACCGAGCTCGAGCTGCCGTGGCTTGCGGGGTACGCCGACTCCAAGCCGGTGCGCACCGGTAACGCCGCCGCGGAGCAGTTCCAGCTCGATGTCTACGGCGAGATCGCCGACGCCACCGCCAAGACACTCGCGGCCGGCGCGCCCCCTGACGACGTCGACTACCGCTTGCACCAAAGCATCGTTCGTCACCTCGAAGGTGTCTGGCGACAACCCGACTACGGCATCTGGGAAGTGCGGGGGCAACCGCAGCACTTCACCTATTCGAAGGTCATGGTTTGGGTAGCGTTCGACCGCGCCATCAAGGCGGCTGAGGACAAAGAAGACGGCGATGCTCCGCTATCGCGTTGGCGTGCCATCCGCGAGGCGGTGCACGCCGAGATCTGCGAGCGTGCTTGGAACGAAGGCATCGGTGCGTTCACCCAGGCCTATGGCAGCCCGCTGCTCGATGCCGCGGTGCTGCGGATGCCTCATGTCGGCTTTCTACCAGCGACCGATCCGCGCATGGTGAGCACGGTTGCGGTCATCGAGAAGCGCCTCTCGGTCGACGGCTTCATCAGGCGTTACGACACGGCGCGCGTCGACGACGGCTTGGGGCAGGGCGAAGGCGTGTTCCTCGCCTGCAGCTTCTGGCTGGTCGACAACCTGATCATGCAGGGCCGCATCGACGAAGCCGAGGTGATGTTCGCCAAGCTCGCCGCGGTCTGTAACGACGTCGGCTTGCTCGCCGAAGAATACGATCCACGAACCGGCTCGCAGCTCGGCAATTTCCCACAGGCGTTCTCGCACGTCGCTTTCGTTGGGACGGCGCGGCGGCTGCAACGAGCGCGTGAGAGGCGCTGAATGATCATCGTCATGTACGTTTTGGCGGCCGTCGGCAGCCTCGTCGTTCTCGGTTTGCTCCTCGGTGGCATCGTTGCCCTCTGGCGCTGGCGGCGCCGCAAGAAGCTGCCCGGAGCCATGTTGCTCGAGCTGGATTTGCATGGCGCCTTCGTCGAGCGCTCACCCCAGATGCGGCTCGGCAAGCTCCTCGGCGGCGACGAGAGCACCACGGTTCGTTCCGTCGTCACTGCGCTCGACAAGGCGCGGCAGGACGAGCGCGTGAAGGGGCTCGTCGTACGTGTCGGGGCACCAATCATCGCCCCCGCCCATGCGCAGGAGCTGCGCGATGCATTGATTCGCTTTCGCGATAGTGGACGCCAAACCGTGGCCACTGCCGACACCTTCGGCGAAGGCGCATCGGGAAACTTGAGCTACTACTTGGCGAGCGCCTGCGCCGAGATCTACCTGCAGCCATCGGGCGAGGTGGGCGTCATGGGACTGCGTCTCGAACAACCGTTCGTGAAGCGGGCGTTGCAGAACCTCGGCGTCGTGCCGCGCATCGGCCAACGCGAAAGCTACAAGAACGCTCCCAACACGTTCTTGGAGAGTGGGCTCACCGAGGCGCATCGCGAATCGCTCACCAGTCTCGCGCACGGCGTCCTCGGCGAGCTCGCGCAGGGGATCGCGGAGGGTAGGAAGCGGCCGCGCGCCGATGTGGACGCTTGGTTTGGCGACGGACCGTTCGCGGCGGCGGACGCGAAGGCTCGCGGCCTCGTCGACGACACGCTGTATCGTGACCAGGTCTACGACAAGCTCGAGAAGACGCACGGCGACGACGTGAAGCTCGTCTTCCTCGAGCGCTACAGCGAGCGTGCCAAGGACAAGCGCGCTTCGAAGAAAGCACCAACAGTCGCGGTCATCCACGGGATTGGCGGCGTGCAACGCTTTGGCGGAGCCGACAGTCTCACGCGGCGAGGCGACACCTTCGATGCCTCCGAGGTGGCGGCGGCGATCAGGGCGGCGCGGCGCAAGAAGAGCGTGAAGGGCGTCTTGCTGCGCGTCGACAGTCCCGGTGGATCGTACGTCGCGGCGGACACAGTCTGGCGCGAGGTCGAAGCGACGCGCGCCGCCGGCAAGCCCGTCGTCGTGTCGATGGTGAACGCCGCGGCCTCCGGGGGCTACTTCGTGGCCGCACCGGCGACCGCGGTGGTGGCCGAGCCTCTCACGATCACCGGCTCGATCGGCGTTTTCGGCGGCAAGGTCGTGCTCGATGGTCTGACGCGGCGCTTCGGTATCGACTTCGACGGCGTTCAGACTCACGCCAACGCCGATATGAACAGCGCCATGCGCGACTACACCCCCGAGCAACGCGCCCATCTCGAGCGCTCGCTCGACCGCATCTACGCCGACTTCACCGAAAAGGTGGCGCTCGGCCGCAAGCTCACGCCCGAGCAGGTGCGCGCCGTCGCGCAGGGGAGGGTGTGGACCGGACGTGAAGCCCTGGAGCACAAGCTCGTCGATGCCTTGGGTGGCTTCGATACGGCTCTCGATCTCTTGAAGAAGGAGCTTGGCGAGGAGCCAGCCACGCGTCTCAAGCTCCGTACCTTGCCGGAGCAGCGCTCGTTCTGGGACAAGCTCTGGACGAAGCCGCCCATGAGCAGCGAGCGCGAAGGCCTCGAGGCTCGCACCCATCTCGGTCTCGCGGATGCCATCGAGCGTGCCCAAGCTGCGGCGTTCACGAAGCTGGTCGGTACCTTGGCGCGGCTCATCGGCCTTTGAGCGCTCGGCTCGGGCCTGTCGACGGAAAGCTTGGGCCCGTGTATAGGGCGCGGCCATGAGCGCCTTCGACGTCGAGCGCGTGCGCGCGCAATTCCCGATGCTGACGAGCCGCGATAGCGGCCGCAAGCTCGTGTTCCTCGACAGCGCCGCGACGAGTCTCAAGCCCATGGCGGTCATCGACGCCGAGACCGATTTCTACGCGCGTGACTACGGCACGGTGCGCCGCGGCATCTATGGCCTGTCGCAGGCGGCGACCGCGCGCTACGAGGGTGTGCGCGAGAAGGCGCGAGCGTTCTTGAACGCACGTGAGGTCGCCGAGATCGTCTTCACGCGCGGCACCACGGAAGCCATCAACCTCATCGCCAACAGCCTGGGCCGCAGCATCTTGAAAGCGGGTGACGAGGTGCTCGTCACCGCCATGGAGCACCACGCGAACATCGTGTCGTGGCAGCTCGTTTGCAAAGCCGTCGGAGCGAAGCTCTCGGTGCTGCCGATCGACGACAGCGGGCAGCTCGTGCTCGCCGAGCTCGACCGTCTGCTTTCACCGCGAGTGAAGATCGTGGCGCTTGCTCACATGTCGAACGTGCTCGGCACGGTAAATCCGGTGGCCGAGGTCGCGCGCCGGGCCCATGCAGTCGGCGCCAAGGTGCTGGTCGACGGCGCTCAATCGGCGGCGCACATGCCGGTCGATGTGCAGGCGCTCGGCTGCGATTTCTTCGTGTGCTCGTCGCACAAGATGTGCGGACCCTCTGGGGTTGGCGTGCTCTACGGCAGACACGACGTCCTCGAGAGCATGCCTCCGTGGCAGGGCGGCGGCGACATGATCGTCACCGTGACCTTCGAAGAGACGACGTTCGAGGCTCCTCCCTATCGCTTCGAGGCCGGCACGCCACCTATCGCCCAGGTCATGGGCTTCGGTGCGGCCCTCGATTTTCTCGAGGCCTTGGGGCGCCCGGCGCTGGCTGCGCACGAGCACATGCTGACCGTGTACGCGACCGAGCGCCTGCACGAAGTACCGGGTCTGCGCATCTTCGGCAGCGCGCCCGAGAAGGGCGGGATCATCGCCTTCGTCATCGACGGCATGGCGCCGTACGACATCGGAACGCTCCTCGACGAGCAGGGGATCGCGGTGCGCGTTGGGCATCATTGCGCGCAACCACTCATGAAACGTCTGGGCGTGGCATCGACGGTGCGTGCTTCCTTCGGAGCCTATTCGACGCGTGCCGAGGTGGACGCCTTGGTGGAAGGTTTGCACAAGGTGCGCGGGATCCTGTCGTGACCGAATCGATCGCCGACAAACAAACGGCGCTGATTGCCCGCTTTAGCGCCATCCCCAGCTGGGAAGACCGCTATCGCGAGATCATCCAGATGGGCCGCAACCTCCCGGCGTTCCCGGAAGAGCACCGGCTCGAGAAGAACAAGGTCAAGGGATGCCAGTCACAGGTTTGGCTGCACGCGCGTCCCGAGAATGGCCGTGTTTACTACGTGGGCGACAGCGATGCAGCGATCGTCAAAGGCCTCATTTCGCTGGTTCTCGAAGTTTACTCCGGGCATACGTTCGACGAGATCATCGCCACCCCTGCGACTTTTGTCGATGGCTTGGGGCTAGGACAGCACCTGTCTCAAAGCCGCGCCAATGGTCTCTCGGCGATGCTCAAGCAAGTGAAGCTGTACGCTTTGGCGTTCAAGGCCATGGCGAATAAACAGACGCTATAGCGGAGCCCATATGCCCATCATCAAAGACTTCAAGGAATTTGCCTTGCGCGGTAACGTCGTCGACCTCGCGGTCGGCGTCATCATCGGCGCGGCGTTCGGCAAGATCGTCACCTCGCTGGTCAGCGACGTCATCATGCCGCCCATCGGCCTCGTGATCGGTGGCATCGACTTCTCCGACTTGTTCTTCACCATCAGTGGTGAGCCCGCCGCGACCGTCGAAGCCGCCAAGAAGGCGGGTGCCGTCACCATCAACTACGGCATCTTCTTGAACACCGTGGTGCAGTTCGCGGTCGTCGCCTTCGCCACCTTCCTGATTGTGCGCTGGGCCTCGAAGCTGCATAAGACCACCGCTCCGCCGCCGGCCCCCCCGACGAAGACGGAGACATTGCTCGAAGAGATTCGAGACTTGCTGAAGAAAGAGAAATAGGTCGTGAGCATCCTCCCGCTGGTTTATTTGGTCGTTTCGCAAGCAGCCCCTGGAACCGTCACCGACAAGGACATCACCGCCGACAAGGTGATGACGCCAGCCCCGGCCGAAGAGGCCGCCAAGGAAGAGACGAAGGCGACGCCTCCGGAGACCACGACGACCGCCGCTCCGGATGCACCGGCGCCGCCGCCAGCCTCGCCGTGGAAATACACGCTCGGCATCGGCATCAACGGCGCCATGACCCGCAGCACCAACGTGGTCGGCGCCGTCGACGGCACCAGTGCGCAAGTGGGCGCCATCGTCGATGGTACCGCCAACTGGGTGAAGGACCAGCACAACTGGGAGAACGTGCTGAAGCTGACCGAGTCGTTCACGCGCTCGCCGGCCATCCCGTCGTTCTTGAAGAGCGCCGACGAGCTCAAGCTGCAGTCGACGTACATCTACAAGCTCCGAGCGGTGCCGTGGCTCGGACCGTACGCGCGCGGACTCGGCACCACCTCGATCTTCCGCGGCTACGAAGTGCGCGGCGAGGATACGGTCATCGTCCGTAACTTCAGTGACGGCACCAGCTCCGGGCCGCTGCTCAAGACCGCCGGCAACAAATACGGCACCACCAAGCCGTTCGAGCCCACGTTGCTGCGCGAATCGGTCGGTATGTTCGCGAACCCGGTCGCGATGCCGGAGTTCACCCTCAAGTCACGCATCGGTGCCGCCATGCAGCACATCCTGACGCGCGAAGGCTTCGCGATCGCCGACGACAGCGCGACGCCCGAGGTCGAGTACAAGCAGCTCGTCGACTCGACGCAGGCCGGCGCCGAGCTCGGCATCGAAATGCTAGGCAAGGTCGCCGAGAACTTGAACTACACCGCTTCAGCGGACTTCTTCTACCCGCTCTACGAGAGCACGGACTCGCCGCAAGACGGTCTCGAGAACCTGCAGACCAACATCGCGGCGAAGCTGTCGGTGCGTTTGTCGACGTACTTCTCGCTCGACTACATCCTGTCGCTGAAGCGGATCCCGATCATCGTCGACGAGTGGCAGGTGCAGAACGGCCTCTTGGTGAGCTGCAACTACACCATCTTCTAGTCGGTGACGGTCAGGCTGAAGGACTGCGGTCCATTCACCTGACCGTGCACGAGGACGTCGACCTGGAAATCTCCCGCGGGCTCGCGGGCCAGGCCGACGTTCGTGACGTTGGCGTTGACGGTCGTACCGGGCTCGAGCAACTGGGTGACGTCGGAAGTGATGCCGACCTCGCCCAGGCCTGCCGGGAACACGCACTCGATGATCGCCGTGCTGCCAGCGTACGGGGCCGCGGCGCTGACCCGGACCTCGCCTTCGTAGGGGCCGTCGACGCTGAACTCGAGCAAGAAGTTGCCGCCGCGCGCGATGGTCGTCGGGGGCGGAACGATGGTGACCGGGCTCGGGATGACGAGTGGCTGGACGCTGTCTGCGGGGACCTCGCCGCCTGTCCACGCCACCGTGACTGGGGTGCCAGGGGGACCGAAGGGCGTGCCCTGGGCAAAGCAGGTGGTCGCGTTGTCGGTGCAGGTGACGGTCGACGCAGCCGACGTGCAGGTCGCGTTGCCGATGAGCGCATTCACCGGATCACCACCACCGGTGATCACGAAACACCTGCCCGCGCGCTCGATGGTCGCGGCCGGCCGCTGTCTGGCCGCGGCCGCGATGACGGAGCCGTCGGGGTAACACCCGATCTCCGCGTACTGCGGCGCGTCTTCGGAATCGTCACCGCCGCCGGTCGGAGATGGGTCTCCGTCCCCACACGCACAGACACCGAAGCACAGCACCGTAAACGTAATGGCTATTTTCATGCTGCGCCGAGTGTAGCGCGCGAGCCCGCCCTCAGCGAATCGTTACATCGAACGACGACGCGCCGAGCAGGGTGCCGCGAACCAGCACGTCGACGAGGAACTCCCCGGCCGCGACTTGCTCGATCCCCGCATTCGCCATCGCCGCGCGCATGGTCCCGGTGCTCAAGGGCTCGGTGACGCCGCCTGGAATCGTCAGTTGCCCGGCGCTCGACGGGGCGGTGCACTCGATGATCACGGTGCTGCCGCGGTAGGGCGCCGATGCGAGCATGCGCACGGTGCCCGCGGCGCCGCCGCCGTTCCACTGCACGAGGTAGGGCGTGCCGCGCGTGAGCACCGTCTGCGGCGCAAGCACCGTAACCGGCGGTGGGATGGTCGCCTCGGTGCTGGCTGCGGGCACCTCACGCGCCGTCCAGCTCACCGCGATGGTGGTGCCGGGCGCGCCGAAGTCTTCGCCGTCACTGGAACAACCGCCCGAGCCGTCGGTGCACGAGACGCTCGCGGCAGGCGAGCTGCAGCCGACGGTGCCGAAGAGCGCATCGTCGGGGTCGCCACCACCACTCAGCACGGTGCAATTGCCGATGCGGGTGCGTGTCGTTGGTGGTTCTTGGCGAGCGGCGTCGGCGGTGATGCGGCCGTCGGCGTAACACTCGATCAAGGCGCGCTGTTGGCTCGCGTCGCCGTCGTCGAACGGGCTCTCTTCGGGCACGCAGGCGGTCACACAGAGCAGGAGGAGAAGACCGCGGTGGCTCATCGTCGCGCGACTATAGAGCTAGAACGAAAGCTCGGCGAAGGCCTGATGGTTGTGAATGCTCTCGTCGTTCACTGCCGAGATCGTCCCCGAGCGCACGCGGGCGTCGGCTCGCAGCCGCACCGCGACCGCGCGCACCATGTCCTCGACGAACATCGGGGTCTCGTAGGCGCGCATGGTGACCAGCCGCTCATCGGGGCGCTTCAAGATGCTGTAGACCGGTGAGGAGCCGCTCGACTCGGCGAGGACGACGAGCTCCTCGATGGTGACGGTGCCGTCGTGGGTCGCGTCGATGGTGATGATGCCGCGCTGATTGTGCGCGCCGTAGTCGCTGATCGCCTTGCTACACGGGCAGAGGCTCGTGACCGGCACCTCCACGCGCGTGGTGACGCTGGCACCGCCGTCGGACAGGGTGCACGACAGCGCTCCGCGATAGTCGACGAAGCCCCGCGCCTTCGTGGCCGGAGCCTCGCGTGCCAGCACGAAGGTGAAGGCCGCTTCGACGGACACGCGCTCGGCGGCCAGGCGTTTCTGGACATCGCGTGCCAGGGTGACGATCGATGTCGGCGACAACGGGGTTTCGAGAGCGCCGGCCGCTTCCACGAAGCGGCTCATGTGCGTGCCTTTGACCTGGGCGGGTAGGGCGCAGCTCATCGCCATGCGGGCGAGCACAGGCTGGACTCCCGCCGCACCGGTCTCCAGCTTGAAAGGATGGGTGAGCCCCTTGATGCCGGCGGCGTCGAGCGCGATCTCGCGGGCATCCGGGCGGCCCTGTACGTCTTCGAACACGTCTTTCATTGACTTCGGGGGCGAGCTAACAGGTTTTTTCGCATCTGTCATGGGCACTGATTGGTCTCGGCGTCGCTTCCTGGCCTGGCTCGGCCGCACCCCCCCGGCCGTTGCGCTCGTGTCGGCCTGGCCGCGCACCGCCGATGCCGGCGACCCGCCGGTCGTGGTCACCCCGTTGGAACCGACCAGCGCCGATACCCTGTCGCTCGCGGCCGGGCTCGCCTACCACGTGGTCGTCCGCGAGGGTGACGTCATCAACGGGCGCGGTGAGGTCTTCGGGACCGGCAACGACTTCTTGCAGTTCTTCCCACTCGATGCGGAAGACGACGGGCTGCTCTGGGTGAACCACGAGTATCCGGTCGAGCTCTTCATCAACGGCAAACCGCGTGAGCAAGCGAAGACCAAGGCCGAAGTGGCCCGCGAACGCATGATGATTGGCGGCAGCATCATCCGGATCAAACGCGACCCGGACAGCGGACGCTGGGCAATGGTGCGCGATGACCGCTATAACAGACGAATCACCGCCGAGACGCCGATTCCGCTGGTCGCTCCACGACCCATCGCCGGCAGCATGACCGCGGTAGGCACGCTCGCCAACTGCGGAGGAGGAGTCACGCCTTGGAAAACCGTGCTCACCGCCGAGGAGAACTACGACCTTTTCTACGGCGAGGTCGACTACCGCAGCGGCGACTCGTCGAAACGCCTCACCGCCGACAAACGGCCGCTCCGCTGGAACGAGCACTTTCCGATGCACCCCGAGCACTATGGATGGATCGTCGAAGTCGATCCCTTCACCGGTGCCGCCAAGAAGCTCACCGCCCTTGGTCGCTTTGCCCACGAGTGCGCCACGTTGCGCCAGGCAGCGGACGGCCGTTGTGTCGTTTATAGCGGATCCGACGAAAAGCTCGGCTGTCTCTATAAGTTCATCGCCGACGCACCTGGGTCGCTCGAGCGCGGCACGCTCTATGTCGCAAACTTCGAGGCCCGGCGTTGGGTGCCGCTGCTTTGGGCCGAGCAGCCGGTGTTGCACAAGACCTACCGTGACCAACTCGAGGTGCTCATCCGCGCCCGCGACGCCGGCCCGCTGGTCGGCGGCTCACGGCTCGACCGTCCCGAGGGCATCGTCATCGACCCAGCGACCCAAGCGGTGCTCGTGAGCTTCACCAACAACACGGTACGCAGGAACTTCCACGGCTCGATCGTGCGCATCGACGAGAGCGGCGGCGATCCTCTCGCCCTGACCTTCGAGCACAGCACCTTCCTTGCCGGGGGAGAGGCGACAGGGTTTTCCTGTCCCGACAATCTGCTTTTCGACCCGCGGGGTAACTTCTGGTTCACCACCGACGTCTCGGGCGAAGAGCTCCACGGCGAAACCTATGGCGCATTCGGGAACAACGGGCTGTTTCTCGTGCCGATGCGGGGGGCCGCGGCGGGAATGCCCATGCGGGTGGCGGCCGCGCCGGTCGAGGCCGAGCTGACTGGACCCCACTTCATGCGCGACGGCCGAACCCTCCTCATGTGCGTCCAGCATCCGGGCGAGGAAAGCTCGAGCCTCGAGCGGCCGACCAGCCGGTGGCCGGACGGGCCGGGACACCTCCCGCGGTCAGCGGTCGTGGCGGTCGAGGGGAGCCTCCTGGACCGGTTTTCGGTAGCCCCCACGGCGTGAGCGGAGGCCAATTCGCCGGGGCGAACCAATGTTCAGCAAAAGATGGTCTGCCTTGAAATCACTGCTACAATGTTTCCCGCACGGCTCGTTCATCGACCGTCGACCCCATGGCGCGTGGCACAGACATTCCCCCGCGACCTGAACCGACGGGTGGTCACCTGCAGACGACTGTTCCTGACGTTCTTGCCGAGGGCGCGCTAACCACCGAGCTGTATCGCTCGGTCGTCGAGCATGCGCCCGACGCCATCCTCGTCGTCGAGCATGCGCACGTCACCTTCGCGAACGCCGCGGCGGCGCGCCTGTTCGCATGCTCGAGCGGACGCGAGCTCATCGGCATGTCGCTATCGCGGCTCATCGACGCCGAGTTCGCGAGCGACGTCTACAATCTCCTCGCCGCGAGCACCGATCCCGACAATCGCACCTTGCGCCTCGAGCGTGATCTGCGCCGCTTCGACGACAGCTTCATCACCTCCGAGGTGAGCATCGTCTCCATCGAGGTAAGCGGCGCGCCGGCGCTGCATCTCGTGTTGCGTGACAACCACGAGCGCAAGCTCGAGGCCACCCTCGAACGCGACCGCCGTCGTGTCTACGAGATGGTGGCGCACAGTGAGCCGCTGACGATTACGCTGGCGGAGCTCGCCGGCCTCGCCGAACGCCAGTGCCCCGGCTGTGTCTGCGCCATCTACCTCGAGGTCGATGCACGGCTCATCTTGTGCGCGGCGCCGAGCATGCATCCCGACCTCGCGGAGCAGGTGCGCGAGCTCGACATCGGCGCCAACGGCTCGGTGATGGGCATCGCTTCGTTTCGTCACGAGACCGCGGTGGTCGTCGACCTCGACGAAGACGCGGTGCTCGGGCGGCTTGCCGGTGAGCTGCAGAGCCACGACCTACGCGCTTGCTGGGCGATGCCGGTCATCTCGGGGCAGGGCGGGCGCCTCGGCGTCATCGCGCTGTTCTCACGCGCGCGGGCGCGACCGACCCCGTCAGAGCATCACGTGCTGACGCTCAGCAGTCATCTCGCGACGATAGCCATCGATCACCGCAAGCTCATCGATCAGCTCGCCCACCAGGCGCGCCATGACGTGCTCACGGGACTCCCGAACCGCATGATGTTCGAGGACAGGTTGCAGCAGGCCCTGGCACAGGCCCGCCGTAACCAGTCGCTAGTCGGGGTGCTCTTCGTGAACCTCGACCGCTTCAACGTCGTGAACGAGTCGCTCGGTCACTCGATGGGTGATGCGCTATTGCAGAAGATCGCTTTGCGGCTCCGCAATCGCATACGCCAGGGCGATACGTTGGCGCGCATGGGTGCCGACGAGTTCACTTTGGTCGCTGCGGAGCTCAAGCGCCCGGACGACGCGGTGCTGCTCGCTCGTAAGATCCAGGACGCGCTGCGCGAGCCGTTCGAGGTGGCGGGGCACGAGCTCTTCGTCACTGCGAGCATCGGCATCAGCGTCTTCCCACAGGACGGCGACGATGCCGGCACCCTGCACCGCGCCGCCAACGCGGCGGCTCACGAAGCAAAGCTTGCGGGGGCCAGCTCCTTCCGCTGCTTCACGCACGAGATGAACGCCTCGGCGCAGCGCCGCATGCGTATCGAGACCGAGCTGCGGCGAGCCGTCGAGCGCGAAGAGCTGACGCTCGTCTATCAACCACAGGTCGAGCTTGCGACCGGACGTATCGTCGGATGCGAGGCGCTAGTGCGCTGGCATCACGCCGAGCTCGGCTTGCTCTCGCCGGCCGAGTTCATTCCCATCGCCGAAGAGACCGGGATCATCCAGGCGCTGGGTGAGAACGTGCTCACCGCCGCGTGCAAACAGATCCGCACCTGGCTCGACCAGAATCTCGTACCGCTGCCGGTGGCGGTGAACGTGTCGGCACTGCAGTTCGCTTCCCCGGAGTTCGTCAATCGCGTCGCCCGCATTTTGCGCGAGGTCGATTGTCCGCCAGAGCTGATCGAGCTCGAGCTCACCGAGACGACCATCATGGGGAATGTCGCGGAGTCGCGGGCGCGCGTCGATGCACTACGGGATCTCGGCATTCGCATTTCGATCGACGACTTCGGGACGGGCTACTCGTCGCTCGCGTATCTGCAGCAGCTGCCGATCGATAGCTTGAAGGTGGATCGGTCGTTCATCTCGGAGATCAAAGACCTCGATGCGGGGTCGGAGCAGGCGCGGGCATTGGTGACGACTATCGTGAGCTTGGGGCATTCGCTGGGGGTGCATGTCGTCGCCGAGGGGATCGAGACCGAGGTGCAGGCGACGTTTTTGCGGCAGATCGCGTGTCATCGGGCGCAGGGGTATTACTTCAGCAAGCCGGTTGGGGCGGATGAAGTGGTGAGGCATATGAGGGTGTTGACGTTGGCGTAAGCGCCGGCCCCATCCTTTCTCGCCGTCAAACCCGGAAACACCGCGCGCCTCTGACGGAGCTCGGAAATTTTTTTGTCATGCGAGACCGCCGAGTGGCCGGCGCTCCAGAAATGCACCGGTGCATTCAGGTTGATGACGAATTCTGTTGACACACTTTTGCGCGACACCGCGTTAGCGGACTCACCGCTCTGCGAGAACGGCCGTCCCGCACTTAGGCGCGGGCGCTGTTGGCCCGGGCGAAAGTGTTGGATTGTTTTCGCGTCCGCATCGCGTTGCGCGCAGCCCTGGGCCTGGGAACGGGTGAAAATTCTCCGTGGTACAAGGAGACATGCAACACCTCTCCGCTTTAACGAACGAGCAGCTCGAACAAGGTTTGATTGCCGAGGCCGGCAACGAGCGCCACATCATGGCGCGCGTCATCGAAAAGCTCGCCGAGGTATGTCGGCGCGATTGGCACCTCGAACGAGGCTACGCACGGCTCAGCGACTACTGTGTCGACGTGCTTGGCTTCAGCCCTGATCAGGCGTTGCGCCGAGCCGCAGCTGCACGCTTGTCGCTGCGCTATCCGATCATTCCACAGCTGCTCCGGAACGGTGATATCTCCTTCACGACCCTGCAGGTCCTCTCCCCGGTACTCAAGGCTCCCGGCGACGAGGGTCGGTTGCTCGCTGCGTGTGGCAAGACGCGCTTCCAGGTCGAGTGCATGGTCGCAGACGAGGATCCGAAGGCCGCGGTGCGTTCATCGGTGCGGCCGCTCGGCAAGGAGCACTTCGAGCTGCGCGTGACAATTACGGCCGAGGCGGAAGCCGCGCTGATGCGCCTTCGGGACATCGACCGGCACGCGATTCCGAGTGGTGACCTCGGGGAGCTAGTCAGCAAGGCCGTCATCGAGCGCTGCGCCAAGGTCGAGGCGCGCAAGTTTGCAAAGCTCAAACGCGAAAAAAAGCCCGCGCAAGATGCACCGGTGCATTCGGAAGAGAAGATTGCCGAGCGACGCAAACCGGACCGGGAGATGACTCGCACCGTCGCGGAACGCGATGCCTATCGCTGCTGTTACACGAGCGCTGACGGGCATCGCTGCGCCTCACCTGCGTGGCTCGAGAACGACCACGTCATGCGCTGGGCCGATGGTGGAGAGACCAAGGTGGCGAACATGCAGTTGCTTTGTCGTGCCCATAATCAGTGGAAGGAGCGCAGAGGGATTGCGTGGGCGGGGCGGCTCGACAGCCCGGCAGAGGATCTCCGGGAGTCGCGGTAGTCCAATGGGCACAATGGCGTCGACGACGAAACCTCTGGGGAGGGTTTCGCCGACGCCGCAAGTGGACACCCTAAAAAAATTTCCGAGCTCCGTCAGAGGTGCGCGGCGATTCAGGTTGTCTGCAGGCTGAGAACCTATCCGTTCGAGCGTCGGGCCTCGGCTGCCTCTTCTTGCTGTTCGGAGATGACCGCTATCGCGTCATAAACACTCCGCCCCTGCCGCCGGAGCGTCGCCAACGTCGTCGCCAGCTCCTGCAGCTGCTCGTTCGCGAGCTCGGCAACGGGAATATCAATCGTCTTCACCAAGCTGGTCGCCCCAACCCAATCCCCAAACGACGCCAGCGGCATGATGATCGCGCTCAACGCACGAGTGCGCTCGATGACGCTCGCCTTCTGCAGCTTGTAGCGCAGCACCCCCGCAATCTTCTGCACGACCTTCGCGGGAATCCCACGGTCCGTGGTGGCGCGCAGCAATGCGACCACTTCAGCCATCACCTCGGGCGCTTCTTCGGCGTCGTGGCGGCTCAGCTCGTGGTGCATCTTGAACGCGCGCAACGTCTCGAAGAACAAGTAAACCGAGGTCCGGCACTCGTAAGCCGCGGTGAGCAACCCATCATCGACTGCGGCTTCGGCTGCTTGCACTGCTTCGTGGGGTAGGACGAGCTTCAAGATCTCCGCTGCGGCGCGGCGCGCGGCGTTCGCGGGGACCAGCTCGCGGGCTGCTCGTGATGCTTGCTGGCGCACCGCTTTCGGGGAAAGCTTCGCGATAGCGGACTCGACGGCGCCGCCCGAGAGCGTGTCTTCGATGATGATGGCGGCACCGGCCGCGACCGCGCGTTCGGCGCGCTTTGCCTGCTCGTCGGCGAGCTTCACCTGCGGGATGAAAACCGTGGGCACGCCGCAGTGCATGAGCTCGTGGAACGTATTGTACCCAGCGGCGCACACCGCGAGGTCGATGCCGTTCATCAGATCCGAGGTGCCGCCGTGCGCGAGCCAGGTGATGCGATCGCCCGAGAGGACGCGGCCGCGATACAGCGGGCCGGCGCCGACGACGAGGTGGCGCGAGGGGTCGTCGATGAGCGCGGTGCAGACATTGAGCAGGTGCTCTTCCGAGGTGGGGTCGCCGCCGCCGCCGGCCGATACGTAGATGGCGGTGCGGTCGCCGTAGATGCCGAGGCGGTCGCGCGCTTCCGTCCGCGAAAACAGCTCGGCAGGCTCGCGCGTCATGATGGGGCCGACGTAGGCGAGCTTGTCGACCATCTCTGGCGGACACACGACCTCGACCTCTCCGGCGGTCTCGGGGACGATGAGAGCGTCGTAGTAGTGCAGCATGTGCTGGAACGACGGGTCGGTGCCGATGCGCTCGTTCACCGGCCGGTAGATGAAGACCCGCCGCTTGCAGAGGTCGAGCGCCGACGTGAGCTCACCGAAGCTACCGTGTGGCCAGGTGTCGACGACGAAAATGTCAGGTCGGAAGAGGGCGATGGAGTGCCAAACCCACTGCTTGGCGAGCGCGAGGTACGTGCCCTGCGAGATGCCGGTCTCGGCGACCAGGTCTTTCGAGGGCATCTTGAAGGAGGCGATCTTCTCGGTGAGCAAGAGACCATCGGCCTCGCTCGTGGTGAGAAACATCGGCTCGATACGGGCGCCGGCGTGCGCCGCGTAGCGACGCAGCCAGCGATTGATGCCGATGAGACGGTTGAGATGGCCGACGCCGGTGCCGTTCACCGCGTAGGAGAGCACACGGATCGTTTGAGCCACCACAGGCCTCCGTTATGACTCGGGCGGCCGGGGCTCGGGCCAAGGCCAGGGCTCCGGATAGGGCCACGGCACCGGCCATGGCTCGGGGTTCGGCCATGGCTCCTCGGGCTCTGGCGGAGGACGAGGCGGCTGCGGCACCGGAGGTTTGTACTCCGGATGCTCGCGCATGTAGTCCTCGACCTCCTTGGGCCGGAAGAAGCGGTCGTATTGCGCACCGGTGAAGACGTACCACCAGAACCACGGCAGCTGGCTGTAGGCCGGGCTGTCGAGCTTGTTGTGGCGTGCGCAGACTTCGTAGGCACGACGCAGCACCGAGATCTCTTCGCGGCGGCGATGCATGGGCTCGCGGCCGAGCTTCTTTTCCGCCTCGCCTTGCGAGATCCGCCTTTGCGGATTCGCCTTGGCGTCTTTGATGTGCTTTTCGACGTCGGCGATCTGCTTGCCGATGCTGGTCTTGGCGCGGCCCCAGCGGTCGACGATTTCGCCGAGGTAAGCGAGCTTGGAGTGCAGCGCGTCGACCGCCTTGTAGAGCGCTGCCGTGCGGGCTTCGCGCTCGATCTTCGGCCCCAAGGCGAAGCGGTCGCTGTTGGCGACGAACAGGGCGAGCTCTTTGCGCACGCGCTTCAAGGCTTCGGGCGAGCGGTCACCGATCGGCGGATTACGCATGTTGAAGCCCGTGAGCTTCACCAGGCGGTCCCAGGTGGCGCGGTCGAGATTCGGGAGGAGCTCTTCGTTCAGGTCGTCGAGCGCGTCTTGGAGCGCGCCGGAAACCTCGGCCGCGCGCTTCGCGTGCTCGGCGACCATGTTGTCGATGGCGTTGGCGTCGCCCTTGAGCGTCTTGATGGCGCCTTCACCGAGCTGCACGAACTCCGCCGAGCTCATGTCGCCCTTGGCGCCGGTCAGCTGAGCTTGTTCGACGGCTGCACTGTAAAGCGCGTCGGTCGGTAAAGCGGATGCGCTGCGTTCGTTACGTGGGCGAGCGCTGCTCGCGGGCGCTTCTTGCTGGCGCGCGGCGTCGCGGGCGCCGTCGCTGTCCGTCGCTTGGTCGCGCGAGACCTCGTTGCCGCTCTGCTGCTTCGGCGCCGCTTTCTCGGCCGGCGCCGTTTCGGGGGCCTGAGTGGGTGCGCGCTCTGGGGGGACTTCGGAGGTCGTGCCGAACAAGGCGTCGCGAATCTTGCCGAAGAAGGACATGTGAGAACCGTTATCAATTGCCAGAAATCGCTGGCAAGCAACAAACGTGTGCCAAGGCCTCTGTTGCCGGGTCAGAAGCCAAGATCGTATGGTTCGCGGCTCGATGTACGCCTACGAGGACATCCGCGTCGTTCACCTCGAGATGACCTCCCGCTGCAATTCGGCGTGCCCCATGTGCGCCCGCAATCTCCAGGGCGGAGCCGTCAATCCGAATCTGCCGCTGACCGAGCTCTCGGAAGCGGACATTCGTACGATGTTTCCCGATGACTTCGTTGGCCGGCTCAAGCGCATGTACATGTGCGGCAACTACGGCGACGCCATGATCGCGCGCGACACCCTCGAGGTGTTCGCCTATTTCCGGACGGCGAACCCCAAGATTCATCTGCGCCTCATCACCAACGGTAGCGGCCGCAAGCCCGAATGGTGGCAGGGGCTCGCCAAGGTCGTCGACGTCACGACCTTCTCCATCGATGGGCTCGAGGACACCAATCATCTCTATCGCCGCCACACCGATTGGGACGTCATCATGCGCTCCGTCGATGCGTACATCGGCGCCGGTGGCCAGGCCGACTGGGACTACATCGTGTTCAAGCACAACGAGCATCAGGTGGAGGCGGCCCGGGCCCTCGCCCAGAAGCTCGGCTTCAAGAAGTTCACCGCCAAGCGCACCGACCGCTTCATGTCGCGCGGCAAGCTAGTGAACGAGAAGCCTGTGCACGACCGCGATGGCAGCATCGCGTACTACCTCGAGATGCCGGTCGGCCCGGAGTATCAGAACACCGCGGTCAAAGCCGTCGACAGCATGGTGAAGCAGGGCACCCAGTACAGCGACTACGCCGGCGAGACCGATGTGGTCTGCAAGGCGACCGGTGAGGCGAAGATCTACGCGAGCGCCGAGGGGCTCGTCTTCCCGTGCTGCTGGGTCGGCGGCATCTATTCGTCGGGCTTGAACGCCGAGAGCGGCGAAATGTGGCCGCTGATGCGGACACTGCCGGAGGGCAAGCAGGCCTTGAGCGCGCTGCGCCGGCCTTTGCGTGAGGTCATCGAGGGCGCGTTCTTCCAGAGCATCATTCCCTCCACCTGGGTGCCGGGCTCCAAGGAACGCAAGGACTTCACCCTCTGCGCCCGGATGTGCGGCAAGCACGATACCGTGCGCGCGACCCCTCTACCGGCGAGCCCCTGACATGCTGATCGTTCATCCCGCCAAAGCGTACACGCGCGCTCCCGACTTCGGCATCGTGACCTGCTACTTCAACCCCGGCGGCTTCCGTTCGAAGAAGGCGAACTACGAGCTATTCATGGCCCCCATCCGCCAAGGCGGACTGGACTGCGTCACCGTCGAGTGTGCATTCGGCGACGCTCCGTTCGAGCTCGAGGCAGGGCCCGGCGTCGTACAGATCCGCAGCAACTCGGTGATGTTCCAGAAGGAGCGTCTCCTCAACATCGCGGTGGCCGCGCTGCCGGCGCAGGTCACCAAAGTCGCTTGGCTCGATTGCGACGTGTTGTTCGACAAAGCAGACTGGGCGGTGCTGTCGTCGCAGGCGCTCGAGACCGCACAGGTCATCCAGCCGTTCGACACGTGCTTCCGTTTGCCGCCACGCGGCCGTCACTATGACGGCGACGGCATGGGCTGGCGGAGCTTCGCTGCCGTCTACCGCGACGATCCCAAAGTCTTCTTGAGCGGATCGTTCGACAAACATGGTCATACCGGATTTGCCTGGGCGGCGCGTCGCGAGCTGCTCGCCAAACACGGCCTCTACGACGGGATGGTCGCGTGCTGCGCCGATCACATCATCGCGCACGCGGTGCTGGGTGATTGGAGCTCGGCCTGCTTCCGGCGCCTCGCCGGGGTCAACAACCCGTACGCTTCGGACATTCGTGCTTGGTGCCGGCGTTTCCACGAGGACGCCCAGAACAAGCTCGGGGTCACGCAGGGCTATCTCATGCACCTCTGGCACGGCAGCATGACGCGGCGAAAGTATGTCGAGTGCGCGCAGACCCTCATCGGCTTCGGCTACGACCCGAAGGTCGACGTGCGCATCGGCCCCTCCGGCGCTTGGGAGTGGGCGAGCGACAAACCGGAGCTGCACGCATGGGTGCGTGGCTACTTCGCCCAGCGTGACGAGGACGACAGCGAGGACATGGGCGAGCTCGCGGCGGCATTGCCCTGATGCGCGGTGCGGAGCGCTACGAAGCCGCCAGCGACCTGGCGCTCGTGACCAGCTTCTTCAACCCCGCGGGCTTTGTCAGCAAGTGGCGCAACTACGAGCGCTTCCTTGCGCCCATTCGAGCCGGTGGCTTGCCTCTCTATACCATAGAGTGCGCTTTCGCGGACAGGCCGTTCGAGCTGCCCGAAGGCGAGACCCACCTGCGTGTGCGTGGCGCCTCCGTCATGTTCCAGAAGGAGCGCTTGCTGAACCTCGTGATCGAGCGTTTGCCGAAGCGCTTCACCAAGGTCGCGTGGGTCGACGCCGACATTCTCTTCACCGACCCGGACTGGGCGGTGCGCACCTCGCGAGCGCTGGAGACGCACGCCATCGTCCAGCCTTTCGAGACCGCCTATAGGCTACCGCCCGAGCATGACCGCTACAGCGGAGAAGGCGTCGTCTGCCGGAGCTTTGCCGCCTGCTATGTCGACGACCGGACGGCGCACGCCAAGGGCGACTTCTGGAAGCACGGCGACACTGGCTTTGCCTGGGCGGCGCGTCGCGACCTGCTCTCCACACACGGGCTCTACGACGCCATGATCCTGGGCAGCGCCGACCATGTGATGGCACACGCCGCTCTCGGCGACTGGACCTCGCAGTGCATCCGCATCACCGCCGGCGTCAACAATCCCTATGCCGCCGACATCCGCGCCTGGGGCCGGCGTTTCCACGACGACGTGAAGGGCGCGATGGGCTTCGTGCCGGGTGAGCTGTTGCACCTGTGGCACGGCAGCGCCGCGAATCGCCGCTACGTCGAGCGCACCAAGCAGCTCGTGGCGCTGGGCTATGACCCGAAGACCGACCTCCGTGTCGGCGAAAGCGGAGCGTGGGAGTGGGCGAGCGACAAGCCCGATTTGCACGCCTGGGTGATCGACTACTTCTCGCAACGCCGGGAGGACGAGGCCCTCCCGGATGATGCGGTGCGGGGCGCTTAGCCCCTCATGCGGCTCTGGAAGCTGCGCTCGAGATACCCCGAGAGCTCCTTGCCGAACTTCACGTCGCGCTCGTAGCCGTCGTTCGGCGCCTGCTGCAGGACCTCGGCGAGCGCGGCGCGGAGCGGCACCACCTGATCGGGCGGCACGGCGCGGAAGAGCTCGTCGATGAGCGACTTGATGCGGTTCGTCTCCGGGCCGGTCAGACGCACGCGCTCGCCGTTATAGCGGGCGTGCTCGTGGCCGGCGGGGACGTTGACGTTGAAGCCTGGGCTGTCGGCGAGGTGGGTGCCGACGATGGCCCGGAAGACCTCGGCGCCGCTCGCGGCATCACGTGCGCCCGACAGGTCGAAGCCGGTCGGCGCCTGGGATGCCTGCTGCTGGCCGAGCTGGACGCCGGAGGGGAGCAGGGTGGTTTGGAAGGCGCCGTCGAGACGGCCCGCCAGGTTGAGCACGCGCTGGCGCTCGAGGTTGCTGCCCTGGTGGTTGTAGAGCATCGAGGCAACGCGATTGCGGAACGTCGAGCGGTCGACCACGCTGGGGAGGTTCGAGAGCAGGCCCTGGTAGCGCTGCAGGAGCTGGTCTTGCTCCGGAGTGTTGAGGCGAATCAGGTCGCCAGTGGCGGGGTCGGCGAACTGCTCGCGGTCGGCGATCTCGCTGTCGAACATGCCGCCGAAAGTGGTGGCCGCAAGCTCACCTGCCGGGCGGGTCGCGCTCGGGTTAGCCATGGGAATCCTCGAATGTCAGGGTGAGCGAGTGATATCGGCAGAACGGCGCGGCGGTTGTGTGGCGTGACCGTGTCGCGGCGGGCGTGGTAGACGCAGCCCCGTGAAGCTCTACAACTACTGGCGCAGCACCTCGAGCTGGCGGGTTCGCATCGCCCTGGCCCTGAAGAACCTCCCCTACGAGTACGTGGCCGTGCACCTGGTGAAAGACGGCGGCGAGCAGCACAAGGACGCCTACAAGGGCAAAAACCCGATGGAGCAGGTCCCGACCCTCGAGCTCGAGGACGGAACCTTGTTGCGCCAGTCGCTCGCGATCATCGGCTACCTGGACGAGGCCCACCCCACGCCCTCGCTCATGCCAGGCGACCTGAAGCTCCGCGCCTTCACCCGCGAGGCCGCCGAAATCATGAACTCGGGCATGCAGCCGCTGCATAACCTCGCGGTTCTAGAGCGTTTACGCGCCGCCACCATGGACGAGAAGGCTTGGACGCGGCACTTCGTGGGCCGAGGGCTCACCGCTCTGGAGGCGATCGCGGAGGAGCACGCCGGTCGATATTTGATTGGCGACGCACCGACCCTTGCCGACGTCTGCCTGATTCCGCAGATTTACGCGGCCCGGCGGTTCGATGTGGATTTGACGGCATGCCCGTCACTCGTGCAGATCGCTGACCGGGTTTCAGCCGAGCCGGCATTTGTGAGCACGCATCCCGATCGGCAACCGGACGCGAATAAAACTTAGGGGTCTGACTCATGGCGAAGCTCGAATCGATTGGTCTGCTTGGTTTCGAGGCGATGCACTATTACGTCCGCGACCTCGACCGCAGCCGCAAGTTCTACACCGGCAACATGGACTTCGCGGAGATGGGCATTTCGAGCGCCGAGCTCGAGGCCAAGACCAAGCAGAGGTCGGCCCTCTTCAGCGCCGGCAACGTTCACGTGCTCTGCTCGCAGCCGCTCGACGGCGCCAAGGGCCGGGTCGCGAGCTTCATGCGTAAGCACCCCGACGGCGTGGGCACCATCATCTTCGGGGTCAAGGACGCCGCGAAGGCCTTCAAGCTCATCGAGCAGCGCGGTGGCACGCCGATGGAAGACCTGCAGCACTGGCAGGACGCGAACGGCTCGATGGCGTGGTTCACCATCACGACTCCGTTCGGCGACACCAACTTCCGCTTCGTCGAGCGACGCGGGCGGACGCCGTTCTTCCCGGGCTTCCAAGCGCATCCGACCCCCAAAGGCGGCAAGAACAAGTTCGGCTTCACGCACATCGATCACATCACCTCGAACTTCCAGACCATGTCGCCCGCTCTCCTGTGGATGGAGCACGTGCTCGGCCTCGAGAAGTTCTGGCACATCGAGTTCCACACCAACGACGTGCAGGACGAGAAGAAGCCGGGCATGGGCGCCATGGCGACCCACGGCTCGGGCCTCAAGTCCGAGGTCATGTACGACAAAGACTCGGGCGTGAAGTTCGCGAACAACGAGCCGGCGCGGCCCTTCTTCAAGTCGTCGCAGATCTACGTGTTCCACGAGGACCTGCGCGGCGACGGTGTGCAGCACGCGGCGCTGGTGGTGCCGAACATCATCGACACGGTGCGTGGCCTCCGCCAAAACGGAGTGAGCTTCATGCCGACACCGGGGAGCTACTACGACATGTTGCCCGAGCGCATCGTGAAGCTCGGCATCGAGAAGATCGACGAGGACATCAAAGTCCTACGCGACCTCGAGATCCTCGTCGATGGCGAGGGCAAGAACCGCTACATGCTCCAGATCTTCTTGAAGGAGTCGGCGGCGCTCTACAAAGAGGCCGAGGCCGGTCCGTTCTTCTACGAGATCATCCAGCGCAAAGGCGATCAGGGCTTCGGCGGCGGTAACTTCCGCGCCTTGTTCGAGAGCATCGAGCGCGAGCAGCAGGCGACCGGCCGCGTCTGATCGCGGCTACTTCTTGAAGATGATGTGCCCATCGTCGTCGATGGGCGGATAGGGCTCGCCGCGGCTCGTGTAATGCACCGCCATGTCGGGGTGCAGATACTCGAAGAGCAAACGCTGGGCGTCGGCGGCGCCGAGGCGTGGTGTCGCGTACATGCCTTTGGCCTCGCGCTGGCGCTGCGCTTCGTAGAGGATCACCGCGGCGGCGACCGAGACGTTGAGCGAGGCGACGAGCCCCGCCATCGGGATGACCACTTCGGCGTCCACCAGGGACAGCGCTTCTTCGGTCACGCCACCGAGCTCCTGGCCGAGGAGCAGCGCCGTTGGTTGCGTGTAGTCGAAAGCGCGGAAATCGACGGCCCGTGGTGACAGGTGCGCAGCAATGACCTTGTGTCCGCTATTGCGAACAGAGGCGATCGCGTCACCGATCGCTTCGACCATGCGGATGCGCACCCATTTTTCGGCGCTTTGCGCGACCGCGGGACTCGGCGCCACCCGTCCGGGAGGCACGACGGCATGAGCGTTCAAGATGCCGACCGCGTCACAGGTGCGCACCACCGCGGAAAAGTTATGCGGCTTGTGCACGTTCTCCATGATCACCGTCAGGTCCGGCTGACGGCGCGCGATCACCGCGGCGAGCTTTTCGAGGCGTTCTCGGCTCACAAACAGCAGCGGAAGCCGCGATCCTCGGGGGCGTTGAACGGTGCATCGCGGTATTCCTCGCCGACGCAGCGCAAGGCGACGTTGTTGCCTTGGAAGCTCCCGCCTCGGACAGCGCGGTCGTTGAAAACACCGCTGCCCGGCACGCGCTCGGCGTGTGTCGAGGTCCACTCGGAGAGGTTTCCGGACATGTCGAAAACGCCGAAGTCGCTGCCGCAGGTATCGAGTGAGCCCGTCGCCAGCGGATTGCTCTCGGCATAGTTGAAGAAGCCGTTGCAGGCCTTCTCCTCGACCGCGTCACCATAGGGATAGAGCAGGGCTTGCGGCCCTCGGCAGGCGCGCTCCCACTCCTCTTGGGTGCACAAGCGTTTGCCCGCGTTCTCGCAGGCCGACTTCGCCTGGTAAAACGAAACTCCCGCGGCCGGCTGTGCCCGCAGAGCGACGGCAGCTGCGGCGGTGGTGCTGCCATCGGTGGCGTCGCTGGTGTCGAGAGTCGCTTGGAAGGCGTTGCCGCGCTCGCCGTCGCCGAGCGAAGCTTCGAAGACGTCGATGCAGAACTCGGTACCGTTGGCGAGGGCGACCCGGCGCATGAGGCCGCCGTTGGTTTCGCACTGCACGCCGGGAATGGCGTCGATGTTGGGAATCGGGCGGGTAGGCCCGTCGAGATTCGGATCGTTCGCGGGGTCGTAGCGCTCCGCGCAAGCGAGAGAGAGAGCGGTAACGCCGAGAAGGACGAGCCGCTTCATGTTTCACCTCGGCGGCGGCGCACGAGCACGACGAGCGCCAGGGCGGTCGCGATGGCGGTCAGCGGCACGGCCGCTTCTGCCTGGCAGCCACCACCGCCACGCAGCACGCGTTGGGGCGCGAGGTCCGGATCGTCGCCGAACGAGCCGTTCGGATCGAGTCCTTCGCAATTGGCGGTGCCGGGGCCGTTCACGTCGACCGCTTGAGCGGTCACATTGAACGCCGGGATTTCGGCCGACGACACGGCTGCAATCGGCGCCAAGCGGCGCGACAGCAGCTCACAGCCGGTGGTCATGCGCGCGCGGATCTCGCGGATCTGGCCGGCCGGCACATCGAAGTCTTGCACGAACACGACGCCGGTGCCGTTGTCGCCGCCACCGCCGTTCGACAGGTTGGTCGAGCCTACGGGAACGCTCACCACTTCGAAGCCGGTGACGCCGGGCGGGGCGGACATCTGCACCCGCACGTCGTTCGCGGGCACGTTGCCGGTGTTGCTGATGGCGATCGAGTAGATCAGCTCGCCACCAACCTGGATCTTCTCGTTGACGGCGTTGAGGGCGCGGATCTGCGTGTCGACGATGAGCGACGGCTGGAAGACGTCGACTTCGAGGGCCACGACGCCGAGAGCGATGCGGTCGCTCGCTGTGCCGTAGCGGACGGTGACGCGGCGGGCATTGGGCTCGAGCGCTTCCGAGATGTTGAAGCGATCGATATCGACGCCGGTCTCGCCACAGAGTCCATCGCCGCCGCAGCAGGTGACGGTCGCGGGTGGTGTGCAGGTCGGGCCATCCTGGCGGCGCGGCTCGCTGTTGATCGTCGAGTTGAAGATGTTGCCGATGGGGTTGTCGTCGTCGGAGAGGCACAGGCTTGGACCCACGCCGTTGATGCTGCCGTTGACCTCGATGAATTCGTCGCCGCCACAGGGCGCTGAAGCCGGGCTGGTGTTGGCGAGCAAGAGGTCGCCCTCGAGCGCATAGAACGCGAGCCGGCCGGCGGCTGGGTTGGAAATCGGGTTCACGGTGTCGAGCGAGACCGAGTCGCGCGTACCCGAGACCTGCTCGAGGCCTTCGAAGACGCCGATGGTGCGCAGGGGCAGGGCGTCGTCTTCGAGCACGAGGAGCAGCGCGAAGGACGCGGCGGCGTTGGTATGCGTGCCTTGCGGCACCGAACCCGACGGAGGCATGGTCGAACAGGACTGTCCGCTGTCGCAGATGGCCTCGGTGCCGAAGCAGACGTCGGCCTGCACGTCGCCGACCGTGTACGCGCCATCGAGGCTGCCATTGTTGGCGACGATGTCGGTGATGTCGAAGCGCGACACGAAGAAAGCGATGTTGCCCTCCTCGACGCCCTCCGACTTGAAGAACGTGGTGACCGCCGGGGCTACGGGGTTGGTCAGGGTGACGGTGTCGGGGCGGCCCGGCAGCGAGAGGGTCACGCTGGTGTCCGCGGCTTCGCGGGCGCGTTGCTCGACGAATACCGGGTCGTCTTCTCCCGAGATGCCGTCGGTGTCGAAGATCTCGACGCCTGGATAGTCGGGGCCGTCGTCGCCCAAAAGCGAGCCGCCGACGTACAAGATGGCGCTGCGTACACGCGGACGCTCGGGCAGGTCGCTAGTTCGGACCACCGCCGTGGCGCTGCGATAGAGGCAATTGACGCCGTTTGCGAGCCCCGTCGAGTCGACCAGCGATGCACCGACGAAAACGAACTGCAGACGGCCCGTGTACGGCGCGCCCGAGAGGGCGATGTCATCGGCGCGGACAGGGGAGGCGGTGACCAGGACTGCACACCCGATCACGAGGGCCAAGTAGCGAAATGTGTGCGAGCGAGCCGGGCGAGTCACGCGCGGTATCGTAGCAGCGAAGCTACGAAATTGACAGCGACCCGCGCGAAAGGGAGCATGTCCCTACGATGTGGCTAGCCCTAAGCTTTGCCGTCGCCGTTTCGGCCACCCCCGACACCTCGACCCATTACTTCAAGGGACTCGCGCGACCGAAGGCCGTCGAGCTCACGGCCAAGGCGGGTGACGGTCCGGTGATCGTCCTCGTCGTCGACGCCATGCGTCCCGATCGCCTGAGCCCCTACGGCGCGGCGCGCGCTCCCTCTCCGGTCATGAACGCGCTGGCGGACGAGGGCGTGACGCTCACCAACTACTTCGTGAACGCCAACTGGACGCGCCCGTCGACCGCATCGATGCTGACCGGCTTGCTCCCCAGCGATCACCTCGTCCAAGGCGAGGCCGACAAGCTCGGGCCCCAGTTCACGACGATCGCAGAGCTCCTGGCAACGAACGGCATTCCCACCGGTGCGGTCATCGGCAACGGCAATGCCGCGAGCGCCTTCGGTCTTGCGCAGGGCTTCACCGAGTTCGCGGACACCGTGACCCACTGGAAGGGCCTGCCG
>CAZAER010000008.1:0-203349 GCA_964484195.1 uncultured Bdellovibrionales bacterium
CAAAAGTGATGCGAGCGCCGGGGTTGGCACCGGGCAAATCCGCAACCCTGCTGGCACTTGCTCGATAACGCGTCAGCGGCCCTTGTCGCGACGCGTATGCAGACGAAGCTCACAGCCAGCTCGATCGCGGTTGCCGCGGCACAGGGTTTCGCTAGCCCCTGTCCGGCCGCGCGGCTTCCGGCGCCATCAACGGCCTCGACGGGCGACCTGCTGGAGAGGGCGTCCGTTGCGGGCGCGAAGGCTTCGAGCCTCGCTCTCGACCGACGTCAGCTGCTCAGCGGCATGGCGGGACTCGCAGCCCTGACGTTGACCACTGCCTTGGCGCGCGGCGTCGAGGCTGCTCAGCTCTCCCCCCAAGACCGACCCGGCTACTATCCACCGACCAAACAGGGCCTGCGCGGCAGCCACCCCGGCTCGTACGAAGCGGGTCACGCGGTGCGCGATCCCAAGTGGATCGAGCGCTTGGGGCCGCCTCGCGACCTGGGTGAAACGTACGACCTGATCGTCGTCGGTGCCGGCATCAGCGGGCTCACCGCCGCCCGCGCTTATCGGAACAAAGCAGGGCCGAGCACCCGCATGCTCATGCTCGACAACCATGACGACTTCGGCGGACACGCCAAGCGCAACGAGTTCGTAGTCGACGGCAAGCGCGTGCTCATGCCGGGGGGCTCGCAGGCCATCGAGAGCCCGCGTCCGTACACCGGCGCCGCTGCTGTGCTGATGCGCGAGCTCGGCATCGATGCCAAAGAGCTCGCCGAGAGACACAACAACGAGACGCCGTACAAAGGCATGCGCACCGGGGTCTTCTTCGATCGCAAGAGCTTCGGCGACGACCGCCTGGTCGTGCGGCGCGGAGACGATGCCGCAGACACCAAGGCTTTTCTCGCCGCTGCGCCCCTATCCGAGCAGGTTCGCGACGACATCTTCCGCATCGAGCACGGCGACACCGACTACCTGCCTGGGCTTTCGTCCGCGGAGAAAAAAGACCGACTCTCGCGCATCTCGTACGAGGCGTACCTCCGCGACGTCGTCAAAGCGGACGCCGGTGTGCTCGCATATTACGGGCACAAGACGCATGAGTTCTGGGGATGCGGCATCGACGCCATCAGCGCTCTCGACTGCTGGGGCATGGGTATGCCGGGATTCGCCGGGCTCGAGCTCTTGCCCGGAGAAGCGCCGCGCATGGGTCCGACGCCTGCCGGCTTCGCGGCGACCGGTGGCTCGCCGTTTTTTCAGTACCCCGACGGCAACGCCTCGATCGCACGTATGCTCGTGCGTGAGCTGATCCCGGCAGCCATCACCGGACGCAATGCCCGCGATATCGTGTCCGCCGACGCGGACTACAGCAAGCTCGATGCTTCGGAGTCGAAGACCCGGATGCGCTTGAACAGCACGGTGATTCGGGTTCGCAACGAAGGCGACGGCGTCGAAGTTCTCTATGTCCGTGACCAGAAGCTCTATCGTGTGCGGGCGCGGCATGCGGTGCTCGCGTGCTGGAACATGATGATTCCGCACATCTGCCCCGAGGTGCCCGCGGTGCAGCGCGAGGCGATGGGCCAGCTCATCAAGACGCCGCTGGTCTACGCCAACGTCGCGCTGCGCAACTGGAAGCCTTTCGCTCGTCTCGGCGTCAGCAAGATCGATGCGCCGGGCTCGTACTTCTCGACCGTAGACCTCGTCCCCAGCGTGGATATTGGCGGCTATCAAAGCTCGCATTCGCCCGACGAGCCGAATGGGATTCGCATGCTGCGCACGCCGGCAATGCACGGCTTGCCGGAGCGCGAGCAACACCGGGCAGGTCGCGGAGAGCTACTCGGCGCGTCGCTCGAGGTCTACGAGCGCGAGATCCGCTCGCAGCTCACCCGTATGCTCGGCCCCTACGGCTTCGACCCGAGCGATATTGCCGGCATCGCCATCAATGTTTGGTCGCATGGCTACCCACCCGAGTACAACGCCCTCCAGGACGGCGATACTCCGCCAGAGCGGATGCCGAACATCATCGGCCGAGCTCGCATCGGTAACATCGCCATCGCCAACGCGGACGCCGGCATGTTGTCGTACGCCGATTCGGCGATGAACGAAGCTGACCGCGCGGTGAACGAGCTCCTCGGGACGTGATCAGGCGCTGACGCGCTCCATGATGAAGCCTTGGTAGGCGTCGACATGCAGCTCGGGATGCAGCGGCACATCCAGGGACCGCTCGGTACGCCACGTGTCGCGAGCCCGGTAGCCGAGCTGTCGCAACGAGCGGATGAGATCGGCTCGGTTGAAGACGCGGTACGGGTTGTAGCTGATACCGGTGTTCTGCAGCGTGATGTACTCGTCGCCGTCGTACATCGGGGTGTTGTTCACGATCACGTACCGCGGCATCCGCCGCCATCGCGGAAGGGCGCCGGCAAGGTCCCAATCGAGGTACTGCAAGACGCCCGAGGCGATGAGTAGGTCGCTGCCGCTGCCTTCTTCCCACTGCGTCGTGAAGTCGAGCGCGGACATGCCGCGGCGGATGGCGAGCTCTTTGCCGCTGGTCACCGTCGTCGGCATGTCGCAGACCACCCAGCGTAGCGACGAGGGCAGCTTCAAGCGCTTCCTGAATCCGTAATAGAGGACGCCTTTGTGTCCGCCCAGGTCGAAGACGCGGCGCAGCTCGTTCTGGATGCGCTCGAACCAGAAGAGCACCGCGTAGTCGGAGATGAGGAGCTTGTCGATGCGCTCGTCGTACATGGCGGCGTGCTCGGCCGTGTCGTAACCGACGACCGCATCGCCAGGAGCACCCGCCATCGCTTCGGTGAACGAGGCGTAGGTTCCGCGCACTGCGTTGACCAGCCGAGGGAAGAGCATCTCGCGACGCAGCTCACGCACGGCCTGGAACAAGGAGCTCGAGCGTGCTCGTTTGACGGCCTCCACCAACATGACGCCACCCCCCCAACGAAAAGCTGGAGTCAGTGGGGGCCCGCGTCAATGCGACCGCTCAAACGTACGAGATCTTGCTGCGCGAGGCCCGTTCGGCCTCGGTCTCGGTGAGCAGCTCGTCGAGCTCGCTGCTGGTATCGCCGCCGCCTTCGTCTTTGGCGCGGTTCAAGCGCTCCTCGACGTCGCGGAAACCGGCGTCCCAGCCGTGCACCTTCTCGTAGAACTTGGTGGCGTCGCCGAAGCGGCCGGCGCCTTCGTAGGCGACGCCAATCTCGTAGCGCAGAGCCATCGCTTCTTGCGGCGTCACCGACGGCGAGTTGAGCCCGCGCTGGAAGTACTCGAGGGCGTGCTCGGTGTCGTCGAGCTGCAGAGCGCACAGGCCCATCATGGTCAGGGCGCCGATGGCGCGGGTCGGATCTTTGGCGGCGAGCTCGAACTCGCGGATGGCGTCCGCGAGCAGATCCATTTCTTTGTAGGCGATGCCGAGGTCGTAGTGCGTGGCGTAGTCGGCTTCTTCGACGCTCTCGGCGACGCCCTTCTTGAAGGCGTCGAAAACGTCGTCGAGCGATTCTTGGAGATCGTCGTCCGCCGCGGCGGACTGGAGATCGGCGGCGATGTCGAGGCCGAGGTCGCCACCAATGAGCATCTCGGGCTCGGGCTCGTAGTCGAGAGCGGCGGGAGTGGGGAGGGCGGGGGCGGCGGTGCCGTCGAGCTTGGCTTGCAGGCCGAGGAGATCGGGATGGGTCGGGTGATCGCGGAGGAGATTGGCGACCATGTCGCGCGCTTCGTCCTCGAGACCCTGCTCCAGGTAGAAGCCGACCTCCGCGACTTCGCTCGAGAGGTCGACGGGAGCGACGTCGGGCACGACCTCGTTCGCGCGCGCTGCCGCGGCTGCGGCTTCGGCGGCGGCTTGAGCTTCGGCTGCGACCCGGGCTGCCTCGATTCTTTCGGCTTCGATACGCGCCGCTTCGGCTTTTGCAGCCTCCGCTTTAGCGGCAGCAGCGGCCACCTTCGCGGCTTCGAGACGCTCGGCCTCGGCTTTGGCTTGGGCGGCGGCTTCGGCTTTGGCTTGCTCTGCTTTTGCTTGTTCGGCTTTGGCTTGCTCCGCTTTGGCGGCAGCCTCGAGCTTGGCCTTGTCGGGGGCGGGTTTGGTTTCTTTGGAGCGCGCGGGGACGGCGGAGTTGATTAGGGCGTCGAGATCGTCGTCGAGGGAGGAGGCGGCTTTGGAGGGTTTGGGTTTGGCGGCGATCGGTTTTTCGGTGATCGGCTTTTCGGCGATCGGCTTGTCGGCAATCGGCTTTTCGGCGATCGGCTTTTCGGCGATCGGCTTTTCGGCGATCGGCTTTTCGGCAATCGGCTTTTCGGCGATCGGCTTTTCGGCGATCGGCTTTTCGGCGATCGGCACTCGCTGCTCGGCCACTGCCTCTACAGCCGGCATCTCCACCACCGGCTCCTCCGCCCCCTCACCCTCCACCTCGAACGTCAGTTCCTCCAGCGCTTCGCGCGACGGCGCTTCGCCTTCGTCCTCATCCTCGAGCTCGACCGTGATCCCTTCGTCTTCGTCCTCGACGATGATTCCGCCCGTCGACGTGTCGGCGGGCGCTTCCACGTCGCCGAACTCGGCGCCGAGAACCAGGTCATCGTCGATCTCCAGCTCGGGAGCGACGTCGGCCGCGTCATCGTCGGCGTCCAGATCGATCTCGGCGGCCTGCTCGGACGGCTCGTACGACAACGTCGCAGCGGGAGCTCCGCTGGTCGCGGCGGCCGCGGGCACATAGTCATCGGTGACCATGTCTTCGGTGACCGTGAGATCGTCAGCATCGATCTCGTGCTCGACCGGGCTCTTGGCGACTTTCGCCGTCGTGGGACTCAGCTTGGCCAAAAGATCTTTGGCGCGGCGGTGGGTGGGGGCGAGGCTCAGGAGCTCCTCGAGATCACCCCGGGCGACATCGGTGTCGCCTTGCTCGACCGCTACAGCGGCCATGCCCAACAACACCTCCACGGCTTCTTCATTGGCCTGGGTATCGATGAGCAGCGTCTTGTAGCGCTCGCGTGCCTCGCGGTGATCGGGTGCGATCACGAAGATCTTGCGCAGGTGGTCGACGGCCTTCTGCTTCAAGCCGTACTTTATGTAGACCTCGGACTCGACCAGGATGCGCGCGATGGTCTCGTGCGTGCTGTCGGTCAGCGCTCCGCTCGGGGCACGGTCGACGACATCGACGTCGGCCTCGGCGGTCTCGAGCACCGGCTCGTCGAAGTCGGTGTCGACTTCGATCTCGTCCTCGACCTCGGTCGGTGCGCGGCGGTCGATCTCCTGGACCGGTGCGTCCGGCTTCGTTTGCACCGCCTTCTGCGTGGGCACGATGCGACCCAAAGCGTTGTCCGGCAGCGGTGACGACTGTGCGAGCTGTGCTGGTGAGACGGCGCCGCTACGCGCCGCGGCGCCCTGGGCTGGAGCTGGCTCGTTGGTGCCGCGTCGGGCCGCGCCCTGAGCCGCGATCGCTTCCATGGCCGCGATCTGTGCCGGACTGATCTCGCCGGTCGCACGGCGAGGCGCCTGGTTGACCACTTGTTGTACGGCGGAGACTTGCTCGGCGGACATTTCGCCGGTGATCCGGCGGGTCGGCATGGCGAGCGCTTGAGCAGGGTCGGGTTGCGACGGGCTGCCATCGCCCGGCCGGCGCGGTGGCGGTGCCGGGGGTGCACCCGGTGCGCTTTGGCGGATGGGAGGCGGAGGTCTCGCGCCGGCGCCGAGTGCTTGGCGGGCCTCGACGTCGTCGGGATCGATGGCGAGGATGCGCCGCATGATGCTCTGGAAGCTCGGCACGTCGCCCGCGGCTTCATGAATGCGGGCGATTTCACGGTAGACCGAGATGGTCTTCTGCGGCTGCTCGAGATCCTTGAAGGCAGCGGCGAGCAGGTTGAGCGTCTCGATGTCCTTGGGATTCGCCTTGAAGCAGATCTGCAGCTTCGCGAGGGCGCGCCGCGGGTCGCCCTTCTGGATGTAGATGTTGGCGAGCTCTTTGGTGGTGCGCAGGTCGTTGGGGTCGAAGTGGATGATGCGTTCGGCGACCTTCACGTAGTCGTCGACGCGATGCGCGGCCTTGAGGAACTGCGCCGCTTTGGTGAACTCGGTGCGCGCGTCCTCGAGCATGTTCTGCTTGGCGTAGACCTCGGCGAGCTTGATGCGGCTGGCGACGTTCTCGGGGTCGAGCTCGACCATCCGCTGCAGCACCTTGATGCTGTCGTCGACGCGTCCTGAGGTCTCGTAGAGCTGACTGATCTGCCGGTATTGGTTCGCGGCATCCGACATCAGGCCGAGCTGGTGGTAGAGCTCGGCCAGCTTCATGTTGACGTCGATGAGGTTCGGGTCGAGCTTGAGGATCTGCTTGTAGACGGCGACCGCCTTCAAGAAGAAGCCTTGCTCGGAGTAAAACTGGGCGACCAACCCGTAGGTCGTGGTGGCTTCGGAGTTCGAGCCGATGCGCGTCTGCAGGTCGCCGATCTTGAGCAGCGTGCGGACGTCTTTGGGGTCCTCTTCGACGAGCCGCTGGTATTCGCGGATCGCCTTGTCGATCTGACCCTTCTGCAGGAACTTCTGGGCGGAGGCCCGGATTTTGTCCTTGTTACTCGCCACGGTCAGGCCGAACGATAGCACGCACCATGCCGCGTCGCCACGAACGTGAGGACCTGTAGGCGCGCGTAGTCAGGTCTAAAAAGCAAAAAGGCCCTGGGGCAGGGACCCCAAGGCCTCGATTGCTCGAAACAGCGCTAAGGCTACGCCTTCGAAGCGTACTCGCCAGTGCGGGTATCGACCTTGATGACGTCGCCCTCGTTGATGAAGAGGGGGACTTTCACCATGGCGCCTGTCTCGATTTTGGCAGGCTTGGTGACGTTTGTTGCCGTGTCACCGCGGACGCCCGGCTCACATTCGACCACCTTGGCGATGATGAAGGTCGCCGTCGTGATGCCGATGCCCTTTCCGTTATAGAAGAGCACTTCGGCGTTGTCGTTTTCCTTGAGGTACTTGGCATCGTCACCGACGGCGTCGGCGTCGACCAAAACCTGCTCGAACGACTGATTGTCCATGAAGGTGAGATGGTTGCCCTCGCGATAGAGGTACTGCATCTCCTTCTGCTCGATGTCCGGCACGCCGAACTTCTCACCCGACTTGAAGGTGGGCTCGAGAGTACGGCCGGTGATCAAGTTCTTGATGCGGGTGCGCGTGAAGGCGTTTCCCTTGCCAGGCTTCACGTGCTGGAACTCGACGATGATGTAGGGGTCGCCCTCGTAGAGGATCTTCAGGCCGTTGCGGAAGTCGGATACTTCGTACATGCGCGCTCTCCAGTAGAGGCGCGCGGACTACCACACCGAAGCCGCGCCTAGCTAGTCCTCGTGGAGCAGGGCACCGAGGGCCAGCTCGTACGAGAGGGCGCCGAAGCCTACGATGACCCCACGCGCCGCGCTGGCCAGGGCCGAATGGCGCCTGAACTCCTCGCGCGCGTAGACGTTGGTCAAGTGGACCTCGACGAAGGGGATGCCGACACCGGCCAGGGCGTCGCGCAGGGCGATCGAGGTGTGCGAGTAACCGGCGGCGTTGATGACGATGCCGTCGCAGCGGCCCATCAGGGCGTGCACGTGCTCGATGAGGGCGCCTTCGTGGGCGCTCTGGAAGAAGGTGATCTGCGCGCCCAGGTCGTCGGCGAGGTCTTTGAGGCGATCGTTGATCTGGTCGAGGGTGGTGGTGCCGTAGATTTGCGGCTCGCGCGTGCCGAGCAAGTTGAGGTTGGGCCCGTGGATGACCGCGATCCGCCGCGGCTTGCGCGCGAGCTCGCCTTCGACCTCGGCGTCATCGGAGCCCGGCGTGTCCGTGTCGGCGTCTTCCCGCCGCCGCCTGCGTGCCATCAGATGCCGAGCTCTTTGCCGAGCTTGGGGGCCGTGATGCGCAACAAGTAGCGTGCTTTGCCCATGATGGCGGACGGGCTCAAGATGGCTGCAATGAAGTACTCGTTGCCGATCGGCAGGACCACAGCGGTGAACTTGGGCGTTCCCAGCACCATCTCCGAGAGCTTGCCGCCGGCGAGTGAGCTCGGGTCCTCGAGCGCGCGGCGCACTTGGTGCGCGACGGAGGCGTACTCGGTCATCAGGGTCTGCATGTCGACCTCGGCGCCGCCCACGTCGTAGCTGTCGACGGAGATGCCGTCGAACCCCATCACCGTGCAGGCAAGGGCACCGGGAACCTCTTCGACGACTCGTTGGATGTGCTCGCGAAAGCCCATGGTCTTTTCCTTTGCGCCGGTGTTACCGGCTGCTGCCGCCTCGAGCTCGGCGAGACGCGCGCGTGCTTGCGCGTCGTCCGGCCGCTCGCGGACCACGTGTCGATAAATCGCGATGGCGCGCTCGGGCTGTCCCTGTTTCCAGTACAGCTCCGCCATCGTCGGCGTTTCCCAATGTACGTTCGACACAGTGTCCGTTCACGAGGAGTGCCTTGGTCGTCGCACAATGGCTGCGTGGCCGCAACCTAGGCGCAGGTGTCGACCTCTTCGCAGCTCAGAGGGGCACCGGAGAACACCGCCGAGCAGGAGCTTCCGGAGATCTGCTCGCCCTGGATGCCGGCGGAGCCGTCGGGGCAGGTCACCGCGAACGCCACGCACTGGCTGGCGATGCAGCGCGGGCAAATCTCGACGGGGAAGCTGTACCAATTCGAGCGCATGGTGCCGCCGTCTTGGCGTTTCGCGCGGGCGCGGACGTTGATGTTGACCCGCGACGACCGCGCTTCGGGGAAGTTCGCCCAACCGGGCGTGCGGGTCGTGAGGTTGCGTGGGTCGTCGTTGGCGACGCCGATGGCCAGCGGGTCGAAGCTTGCGCCGTAGAGCGCCTGCAGTTGGGTCTCGTCGAGGAGCGAGACCGCGGTTGCGCGCAAGCCGCCGCCCGCCGAGACGTTGGCGCTCGAGGTCACGAAGCCGCGTTGAGCGTCGGGTAGGTCGTCGCATTCGACGACCAGGCCGCTGCCCTTGGGATCGTAGGCGGTCGCGTCACCGGTGTCGGCGCGATAGAAGCAGTAGTCGTAGCCGATGACGAGCGCGTCGTTGGCGCTCGGCTTGATGTTCGGGTCACCCGGGATTGACGCCGGGTTTTCCGCGTCGTTGGCGTTGTTCTGGAGGAGCAGCGCCATGTCGAAGCTCACACCGCCGGTCGGATCGAAGAAACCTTCCGACTGGAACGTGGAGGGAGCTGCCGGCAACGAACAGTCGTCGTTGAAGGTCGGGGAGTCGACGATCTGCAGCACTGCGCCTGCCTCGGACTTGCAGGCAGTGACCGCCAACAGCAGGCAAAGTATGGCCCTCTTCATCTGGACCTCCTCGTAATGTATTCCGTCAAAGCGGACATGGGTGCCTGACGTAGCTCGCAGGCACCGATGGTGGTGACGATCGGGAGACGCACCGTACCGCCGATGCGTTTCTTGTCGAGCTTCAGGGCCTCGACGTCGACCTTGTAGTCGCGCCAGTTGGTCGGCAGCCCCAAGGCCTCACAGGCGGCCTTCAAGGTGTCGACGATACCCGATGGGGCGAGACGCTCGGTCTGCGCCCACTCCGCTTCAGCGACCATACCCAATGCTACCGCCTCCCCGTGTGGGATGGAGTAGTCAGCGCCGCGCTCGATGGCGTGACCGATGGTGTGCCCGTAATTGAGGATGGCTCTTCGGTTTTTTTCGTGGCTGTCGGCCTCGACCACCTGGAGCTTGAGCTGCGCCGAGCGCCGCATGACGCGCTCCGTGACCGAAGCCTCGAAGCCGAGGAGCGGTTGGGCGTTGTCGAGGACGTCCTGGAAGAGGACCGCATCGAGGGTCGCCGCCATCTTGACCACTTCGGCGAGGCCGGAAGCGTGCTCGCGCGCCGGCTGGGTCATGAGGTGGCCGCGAGCGATGAACACGTGCCGCGGCATGGTGAAGGTGCCGACCATGTTCTTGGCGCGCTCGGTGTTGACGCCGGTCTTGCCGCCCAGGCTCGCATCGACGGCGGCGAGCGTCGACGTCGGGACTTGGACGCAGGCGACGCCACGCATGTAGGTCGAGGCGGCAAAGCCCGCGAGGTCACCGACGACACCGCCACCGAGGGCGATGACGCAGTCCTCACGGTCGAGCTCGGCGGCCTGCAAGGCGTCGTAGAGCGTCTCGACCACGGCGAGGCGCTTCGCGTCTTCTCCAGCGGTCACGACGTGGGTGGTGACGAGCTTCCCGTGTGCCCGCAGGTGCGAGAGCAGGGGGGCCAAGTGCAAGCGCGCGACGTTCGAGTCGCTTACCACCAAGGCGTTCCGGCCTGGGCTCGCTTCGGCGATCGCCCGCGAGAGATCGGGGCCGGCGGCGTCGAAGTAGCTCACGGGGTGCGGCGCGCCACTCCATACGGTGGCGTCACCAAAGGTCACATGGCGCATCACATCTCGGCTCTCGGTATTCGGCGATCGGCTATCGGCCATCGGCGATCGGCCATCAGCCATCGCCGCTCGGGCATCGGCTCTCGCGATGCGCGCATCGGTCCGCGGAGGCCGCAGCCTATCCAGGCCCAACGCCCTCACCACGTTCTCGGCGATCTGAGCTACCTCGAGATCGTCCGTATGCACCGTCGTTTCACTCTGCTGATACATCGGCGTGCGGTCTTCCAAGAGCCGCCGCATCGTCTTCTCGGGATCCGGTCCGCGCAACAGCGGCCGCATCGCCCGCTGCTCCGCGCTCCCCAAGCGCTTCAGCAACGTATCCGGCGTCCCCGAGAGGAAGACCGTGCGCGTCCGCTGCAGCAGCCATTCGCGCATCTGCGCGTCGACGAATGTGCCGCCGCCGGTCGCGAGCACCATGGGCTTGGGATCGGTGAGCAGGCTGCGCAGCGCCTGACGCTCGCGCGCGCGGAATCCGACCTCACCGAACTCGCGAAAGAGCTGGGCGATGGGCGCACCCGCGGCCTCGGCGATGGCGCGATCGAGATCCACGAACGGTACACCCAAGCGCTCGGCGAGGATTCCGCCGACGCTAGTTTTGCCGGCGCCCATGAAACCGACGAGCGTGATCACGTCGCGCGGAGTCACGACCGCGCTGACGCGAGCTTCCTTCGGTCGTTCACCCAGCGGGGGTTTGGCGCGTTTCGACATCATGAGCTCCATGGTCAGAACGCGCTCAGCTGCTTGCGATAGTGCTGATAGTGTTCGGTGACCTCGGCCATTGTCTCACCGCCGAAGCGTTCGAGAAAAGCGCCCGCGAGCTCCCAGGCCACCGCCGCCTCGACGACGACCGCGGCTGCCGGCACGGCGACCGAGTCGGTACGCTCTTTCCCGGCATCCACCGCCGAGTGATCGCGGAGATCGACCGAGGCGAGGGGGCGCGCGAGGGTGGGGATCGGCTTCATCGCGGCGCGCACGATGACGCGCTCGCCGTTGGTCATGCCGCCTTCGATACCTCCGGCGTGATTCGTCGGCCGGGTGTAGCGCTTTCCGTCATAGTGGATGGGATCGTGCACCTTCGAGCCAGGAAGACGGCTGGCTTCGAAGCCGTCGCCGAGCTCCACCGCTTTCATGGCGGGCACGCTGATGACGGCGCGCGCGAGACGCGCATCGAGCTTGCGATCCCACTCGGCGAAATGGCCGAGACCGGGCGGGAGACCTTCGGCGATCACTTCGACGAGCCCGCCCAGCGAATCGCCTTGGCGGCGCGTGGCGTCGATGAGCTCCATCATGCGCTGCGCGGCTTCGGGGTCGGCGCAACGCACCTCGGAGGCCTCGGTGACCTCGGCGAGCTTTGCGAGGTCGCTTACGTCCGGCTGCGCGGCGACGCTGCCGATGGCGAGCACGTGGCCGACGATGCGGATGCCGAAGGGCTCGAGTAGCGCTTTCCCCGCGGCACCGGCGGCAACGCGCATGGTTGTGTGTCGGGCACTGGCGCGCTCGAGGATGTTGCGCACGTCGGGGTCGAGCAGCTTCATGGCACCGGCGAGGTCGGCGTGGCCGGGGCGCGGGCGGTAGAGCGAGACGTCCTCGATAGCGGTGCCTTCCGGTGGCACCAGCGGCGTCATCGCGCTCTCCCAGTTCTTGTAGTCGCGATTGTCGACGGTCATGGCGATGGGGGCGCCGGTGGTCTTGCCGTGGCGTACGCCCGAGCGGATGCCGATGACGTCTTTCTCGATCTTCATGCGGCCGCCGCGGCCGTAGCCGAGCTGGCGCCGCGCCAGATCACGGTCGATCGCACTGGTGGCGAAGGGGACACCCGCCGGCATGCCTTCGATGATCAGGGTGAGCCCTGGGCCGTGCGATTCGCCGGCTGTCAGCATGCGCAACATCGCTGGTTATCCGCCTGACATCGTATCGCCGCCCGATACCGTCGACTCCGAGCGGTTGACGATCTTCGGTGAAATGAAGATCAGCAGCTCACTCTTGTTGTCACGGTCCGTGCGGTTCTTGAACAGCCAACCGAGCAAGGGGATCTGCGAGAGCACCGGCACCTGGCTGTATTGGCGCGTGGTGTTGCGCGTGTAGATGCCGCCGATGACCGTGGTGTCGCCGTCGTTGACCAAGACCTCGGTCTGGGCTTCGCGACGCTCGATCGTCGGGTCGCCGAAGGCGCCGGTACGAGCGAAGTTCGGCTCGTTACGAGTGGCGTGGATGCGCATCAAGATGGCGCCGTCGTTGGTGACGTGCGGCGTGACCTCGAGCTCGAGGTTCGCCGGCACGAAGCGGGTGTTGGCACCCGCGGCGCTGGTGACGGTGATCGGGATGTCGACACCTTGCGAGATCTTGGCGGTGCGGTTGTCCAAGGTCGCGACGCGCGGCGAGGAGATGATGCGTCCGCTGCCGCGTCCTTCGAGCGCCGCGAGGCGGAGCTGCAAGAGCTGCGAGCCGCCGGCCGAGCCGAACACGAGACCGATGGCACCGCCGGTGGTGATGGCGGCAGGCAGATTCACGGCGTAGTTGCCCGGGGTGGTCACGCCAGCGGTCGCGCCGGTGGCGTTTGCGCCCGTGACCACGACGTCGCCGGGGAAGGACAGACCGGTCGGGTTGCCGGTTGCCGCGGTCGCCTGTGCTTGGCCACCCCATTGGACACCGAGGTCCTGGCTGAAGTTCGTCGAGGCTTCGACGATGCGCGCCTCGATGAGCACCTGCGGCGTTTGCTTGTCGAGGCGGCGAACCAGCTCGACCAGACGATCGATGTTCGAACGGACGTCCTCGACGATGATGGTGTTGGTGCGCTCGTCGGTCTGCACGGTACCGCGCGTCGACAACAACGACTTCACCTGATTCACGACTTCACCGGCGTTCGCGTAGTTCACCGTGACGATCTTGATGACCTTCTCTTCGATCTCGATCTGCGACTTCTGGCGCGCGATTTCCGCGTCACGCTCGGCCTGGATTTGCGCCGCCGGCGCGATACGCAAGATGTTGTGCGAGCGGACCTTGTCGTAGCCTTTGCTCTTCAAGATGGTGTCGAGCGCCGTCTCCCAGGGCACGTTGCGTAGGCGCACCGTGACTTTGCCCTTCACGTCTTCGCTGGTGATGATGTTCTCACCCGTGACGTCGGCGATGAGGCGGATGACGTTGACGATGTCGGCGTCCTTGAAGTTCAGGCTGACACGGCGGGCGCGGCCCGAGGCGGTGCTCTGTGCCGGAACCGACCGAGCGACGGCAGCGGCGGCGCTCACGTAACCCGCGGTTTGCGGAGTGCGTTGCGTCGCGACCTCGGGAGCGGCCGGCTCGGCCTCCGCGATGGCGGGCAGGGCAGGGGCCTTCGCTTCGCCGGTAATTTCCCAAGCGATGGTGTTTCCGTCGCGCACCAGGCGCTGCGTCGCGGTGCCTTGGAGCTGAACCACGATGTTGACGATCTGCGGCTCGCGCGAGGCCTGATAGGTGGAAACCAGACGGACGACACCACCGTAGGCCGAGGTGTCGAGCGACTTCTCGAGCGCGGCGTCGACGTGCGTGCCGGTGAGCTCGAGCACCCAGGCCTTCTTCGAGCGGTCGTCGACGCGAGTTTGTGCCTCACCCGAGAGGGCGAGGGTGATGCGCGAGACTTTCCCGGTTTGGTTGAACTCGACCTTGCGCAGCTGCGCCGCGCCTTGAGGCTCTTTGGCCGCGATGGCGCTCTCTTCGGAACGCGACTTCTGAGCCTTCACTTTGCGCACCGCGATGCGCACGCCCTTGGCGTCGCTCGTGACTGCGTGCTCGACGTCGGCGCTCGCGAGGTCGATGACCGCGCGCACCATGCCGTCGTGCTCGCCCAAGCGGACACGGCGGACGTTCGGGGCATCGACACCGTAGGTCGTACGCTTCACCTTGCGCTCGGCGCCGACGAGGTCGACCACGAGACGCGGCGGATCGTCGACACGCTCGACGCGCGGCTCGACGTTGCCATCGAGCGCCAAGAGGATGGCGTCGCCGGCGCGGGACACACCGGTGAGGCCGATGCTCTTTACGGCCTCTTTGGGAGCAGCGGCGGAGATTAGCGTCGGCTCGGCGTCGGCTCGCGGCGTCGGAGCGGTCGCCACGGTCCGCGCTTGCTCGGCCTTGGCGCGTGCCGCCTGTTGCTCGGCGGTGAGCTGGGCCTCGCGGGCCGAGAGCTGCGCCTGCATCTTCTCGAGGCGAACGCGCTCGCTTTCGAGACGTTCCTTCTCGGTCTGCACCTCGCGCTGTGCTCCGGCCAGCTGCTGCTTCTGGGTCTGCACCTCGCGTTGCGCACCCGCGATCTCTTGCTTCTGGCTCGCGACCTGCTGCTTTTGATTGGCGATGTCGCGCTGAGCACCGGCGAGCTCTTGTTTTTGAGTGGCGATCTCGCGCTGAGCGCCGGCGAGCGCCGCCATGGCCTCTTGCGCTTTCTTCTCGCGCAGGGCGATGGCCTCGAGCTTGGCATCGGTCTCGCTGCGCGCCTTGTCGGCGTCCGCTTTCGCCTGCATAGCGAGACGTTGCGCCGCATCGGCTTCCTTCTTGGCGCTGGCGGCGCGTGCCACGGCCTCCGTGGCCTCGCGTTTCTCGCTCTGAGCTTTCGCGACCTGGTCCTCGAGCTCGGCGACGCGCACCTTGTGCTTGGCTTCGGCCAAGGTCGCGGCCTGCACCGCGTCCTTACGTGCTTGCTCCGCCTGAGCGGACTTGCGGTCGGCCTCGGCTTGCGACACCGCGAGCTTCGCTTGGGCGTCGTTGAGCTGCGTCAGGCGCGCTTCGGCGCGGGCGAGGGCTTCATTGGCCTTGGCTCGGTCACGATCGGCGGCTTCACCGGCCTTCTTGCGTTGGTCCTCGGCGTCCGCTTTGGCGACTTGCGCTTCTTTCTGCGCCTGCTTGGCCGCGGCGGCGAGTCGCGCTGCTTCCTCGCGCTCGCTCTTCGCGGTGTCGGCTGCGGCATCGGCAGCCTTACGCTCGGCGGTCGCCTTCTCGGCGAGGGCGGCTGCTTCTTTCTTCGTGGCTTCGAGTCGTTCCTTGGCGCCGAGATCGACCGGTGTGGCTGGTGGCGGCACGGCGCGCTCGATCTGCACTCCCGGGGTCGCGGCGCGGACGACGATGCGGTTGCCGTCGGCCTTCACGTCGTAGCTGACGTCGTGATTGAAGCCGACGATGAGTCGACCGATGCTGAAGCCGTCGGAGTTGAACTGCTGAATAGCGACTTGAGTGACGACGCCGTCGTCGATGTTCACCGGGCCGTCGAGCTTCGAGATGTCGCCGCCCGAGACGTCGATGACGACGCGCATGGGATCCGAGAGTCGGAACACCGTGAAGGTCGGCTCGCTCGCGGTCTCGATGATGACGTCTCGCGTTTCACCGCCGCCGGCGACGCGAACCCCACGCACCACGTTCTTCGGCGCGCTGCTGCGCGCCTCGGCACGCGTGTCCGGCATCAACGTTGCCACCAACGCCAGGAGCCACCAGAGGCCCCGGGAACGTTGGCCGCCATAGCGGCTAGAGACCCAGGTGTTGGTCATCGCCTTTTCCATCATTTCTCCGCCTGCTGCTGCTCGCCGATGATCTCGGTGTCGGAGCGCGGCAATCGCACCGTGATCGGCACGCGAATGCGTTCGCCGGTCGGGGCACGAAACTCTTCGGTGACAACGATCTTGTCGACTTCGATGCGGGTCACGCGGCCACCGTTCTTGCCGAGACGCGAGCCGACGCGGACCACGTGACCCAATCCGTCCGGGTCTTCGACCATGGCTTGTTGCTGGCTCGTGCCCGTCACCAGGCCGGTCAGACGGTATTGATCGAGCTCGAACTTCTCCGTGCTCTCGGGACGGCGCACGTCTTCGGCACGGGCGATCTCGCGCAGGTCCGCGATATAGGACCGGAAGGGATCGCGCTTGCCGACGGTGGTGTAGCTGTAGTTGAGGGCGGCTTCTTTGCCACTGTCGGCGGCAGTCGGAACAGCAGGGGCGGCGGCGGCGGCGGGATTGCGCGGCGTTGCCGGCGGAACGATCACGTTGGGCTCGTCTTCGCCGCAAGCGGCGAGCGCACCCAAGGCGAGCAGGGAAGCTACGCTGCGGAGCTTCATTTGGCTCCCTGCGGCTTCGCGGGCGCCGCTTCGATGAAGCGATACGCCTTGATGGTGAAGTCACTGCGCACGACGACCTTCTGATTGGCGGTGCTCGGCGCGTCCATCTTGATGCTCATGACGTTGACGATGCGGTCGAGCTTGCCCACCGAGTCGATGAACGTCGCGATCTCGTGGTAGCTGCCGCGCACGTCCATCGCGAAGTTGATCTCGGCGTAGAAGTCTTTGGGCGTCTCGCCCTTGGGCTCGAAGCGGGAGATGGCGAGGCCGGCCTGGCGGGCGCGGTTGTCGAGCTGGGCCAAGAGCTGCGGCACATCGGGATCGTCCGGGAGCTGCTCGCGCGCTTGGTTCAAGCTCTCCTGCAGCTCGTTCAAGCGCGCTTCGTACTTCGCGAGGTTGTCGACGTACGCCTGCTTCTCGGCGCGCTCGCCTTCGAGCTGACGGTACTGCTCCTCGAGGTTCGACACGTTGGTCGCTTGCTCGTCCCACAGGAAATACCAAAACCCGCCGACGATGAGGACGAGCAGGATGCCGATGGCGCCATAGCGTTCGCGCGGTGGAGTGTTGGCGTAGCGTTCGACGAGCTTTTCCATCGTCTATCCTGCCGCGTAGTCGGCTTGGCAGGTGATGCGCCACGCCAGGATGGACACGCCGTCGCGTGCCTTGGTTTCGACGAGCTCGAGCTTGATGCCCTTGAAGAACTTCGAGCGGCGCTGCAAGGCGAGCTGGAAGTCGGAGATGTTCGAGTGCTCCATGGCCTCGCCTTCGAGGGTCATGGCGCCGTTCACCTCGGCGATGCGGGTGAGCCACACCTTGGGCTCGTCGGTGAGGATGGTGGCGAGGTCGTCGAGCATGTGCGCCGGGCCGACCTTCTGCTTCTTGAGCTGCTCGATGACCTGGATCTTTTGCTCGAGGGTCGCGGCCTTCTTCTTGAACTCTTCGACGCGGACGACGTCTTTCTTGAGCGCGGCAACTTCCGCTGTAGCGGTCGCGATGCGGCCCTCGAGGGTGTCGACCTCGCGGCCCTGGTACCAGTAGGCCGCCCAGAGGCCCAAGAGCAGCACGAGGAAGCTCGCGGCCACCAAGTAGAGCTCGTTCTTGGCCGTCGCCTGCTTCTTCGAGGCTTTGGTCGGTAATAGGTTGATGCGCAACATCAGCCGTCACCTCCAAAGCGGAGCGCCAAACCGACGGCGACTGCTGCTGCCGGTGCGACCGAAGATAGATAGTCGCGGTCTTGGCCGCCGATCTGGATGTTGCGGAATGGGTCGGCGACGGTCACCTGCACGCCAATCCGCTGTTGCAGAGCCTGCGATAGGGCGCGCAACCGCGCGGTGCCGCCGGTGAGATAGACCTGCGACGGCGAAGGGTCGGCGCTGGTCGCCGAGTAGAAGTCGATCGAGCGCTGCACTTCGCTGGTGATGGTCTCGGCGACGCGCTGGATGGCCTCTTCGACGTCTTGCGGGATGACGTCGGTGGTTTCGGTGTCGCGGCGCTTGTTCGAGGGGGCGCCAATCTTCAGGGTCTCGGCCTCTTCGAAGGAGACGCCCATGGTCTTCTGGATTTCTTCGGTGACCGCGTTGCCGCCGATGGTGAGGTCACGGGTGAAGCTCGAGATGCCCTTGGAGACGATGTTGATGTTGGTCTTCGAGGCGCCGACGTTGACTAGGGCGACCGAGCCTTCCGCCGGCACGTCGTAGTTGATCTCGAACATATTCTGGGTAGCGAACGCGTCGACGTCGCAGATGACCGGCTCGAGCCCCGCTTCGACGATGACGCTCTGATACTCGTTGATCAGGTCTTTTTTGGCGGCCACGAGCACGACTTCCATCTGGCCGGGCTGTGACTGTTCGCGGACGATCTGCACGTCGATGTTCACGTCGGCGATGTCGAAGGGGATGAACTGCTCGGCCTCCCACTGAATCGACTCTTCGAGATCTTCGGCCGACTGCTGCGCCATCGGGATCTTCTTGATGATCACCGAGTGGCCCGAGACGGAAATTGCGACCTGCTTGTTGCGGATACGGTGCGACGCGATCAGCTCTTGCACGGCCTCGACGACCTTCGCCGAGTTCATGAGGGCGCCGTCGACGATGGCTTCGCTGGGGAGCTGAACGATGCCGAAGTTCTCCAGGACGTAGCCTTTTTTCGAGCTACGGAGCTGGCAGAGCTTGACGGCGCTCGCCCCAATATCGATGCCCACACACAGCTTTTCTCGGGCCATAGGGCCACAGTTTAGAACGACCCCAAAAGCCCGCAAGAAATCGGCAGAAGTTGGAGTGGAAAATGAGAACCGTCATTGCCGTCGGGTTACTGCTCGCGGCGCTCCCAGCGCGCGCCGATGTCATCGGCGTGACCCCATCGGATGATCTACGCGCGTTGCTCGCCGCGGCCCAGGCGGGCGACGAATTCGTTCTCGCGGCAGGAACTTACGACCTTGGCGCCACGCGGTTGGCGCTCTCTGTCCTCGCCGGTTCGGGGCCGCCGGTGGTGGTGCGGTCAGCGCCCGGGAGTCGCGCGGTTTTGTCGCGAGCTGGTGTGGCTCAGGCGGTGCTCGTGATCGAGAGCTCGACCAATGTCGTCTTGCGCGGGCTCGCTTTCGTGGGCGGTCGGCGCGGCGTGGACATCGTGGCGTCCGACCAGGTGACCATCGAGGACTGCGTGATCCGCGGTGCGGCCGGCGAAGGCGTGGCGGCGACGACGGGCAACGGCACCGTAGCGCAGAACGTCTACGAAGGGCTGACGGTCCGCGGCAACGACATCCATGGCAACGGAGCCGGCGTCGTCCTGGGCTGCGGCGACGGCGCCCAATGTACCGCGCCTGTGGCGTTGGTTCGCGACAACTGGGTCCACGATAGCGGTGGCTCGGGCATCGCGGTGCTCGGCGACGCCAGCGGCTCGGTCATCGAGCGCAATGCAATCTGGAGTGTTACCGGCGCCGGTGTCGCGGTGACCCGAGGCGTAGTCGTCCGCAACAACATCGTCATCGCCGCTGGGGACGTCGCGGTGCGTAGCGAGGTTGGTAGCGCTGCGATCGGCGCGCTGCGGCTCCTGAACAACACCCTGGTCGGCGCAACTGGACTAGCGCTAGGCCCGGCACAGGGGGACGTCGTGGTCGCGAACAATGCCGTCTACGCCAGCGGTACCGCGGTCGACGTCGCCGGCAACCCCGCGGCCGTCACCTTCGTTGCGAACATCGGCAGCGGGGCGCTCTCTGGAGTCACGGACGTGCTTGCCCCCGGCGGGACCCTCGCCCAAGCCTTCGTCGACGTGGCGGCTGACGGCAGCGCCTTGAACGCTCTCTTGCGACCCGAAAGCCCGCTCATCGGCGCTGGTGACTCGGCGCTCCAACCCGCGGACGACTTCGCCGGCCGTCCCCGCGCCGCCACCCACGATGCAGGTGCTCTGAGCTTCGTGCCCGGCGACGAAGAGGGTGAGGCGCCGCCAAGCGGTGGCCTTGGCCCATTGCCCCCTCGGGGCTCGGGCTCCGGGGTCACACCTGGGCCTGCAAAGTCCGAGGAAGGTTGCAGCGCAGCTGGCCCCGCGTGGCCTTTGTTACTCGCTTTCGCCGTACACTTTGTGCGCAAGCGCAGGCCTGACAGGACGCGTTGCCGAGCTTAGTCTTTGCGTGGCCCCAGATTCTCGCTTATTCGATGGGTTAGATGGGGCGTGAAGCCGAAGAGCAGCTTCTCAGCGAGGTAGCCGGCCTTGCGGTCGAGGAGATCCTCGCCCTTTGCTACGCCTTCAAGACGTCGACGGCGCGGCTGCGACTCTATTCGAACGCCCTGCGCAAGCGCGGTGGCGAGCGCGCACAGTTCGCCAGCTGCTTGATCTGCTTCGACCTCGCGCGCCAAGGCGACGAAACGGCGCAGCTCGAGTTCCGCTTCCTCTCCGACACCATGCGTAGCCTCGCGACCGACACGGGACTCGTGCAGTCGCTGGTCGGGCAGGACGAGTACCTCGTTTTCGTCTGGGAGCTTTGCCAGGCGCAGCTGCAGGAGATGGACCCGCGGTTCGACGCCAGCACCGAGCCGATGACGCTCGAGACGACGCACGTCGCCGAGGTCGATCTCCTCTCTGACGACGACTTCGATGACTTCGTCATCAGTGTCGACGACGCGCACATGTGGCGGCGCTTCGACGAAGCCGTCGAAGTCTTTCTCGGCGGCACCGTCGGCGTCCCGGTCTACGATCCCACCTCGGGCTTCCGCCTGCACAACGGCCGCGACGTGAGCCGCGTCGAGAAGTTCCTGCAGGAGCTCGACTCGCTCCGCGATCTCATTCCGCTATCGCGGGGCTTTCGAGCCCTCACGTTGCTCTTCTACGGCACCCACATGCGCTCGAAGAGCGTGTTCGGCGCCATCAACATGCGCAAGCAAGCGGTGCTGCGCGACGGTCTCGACGAGTTCGCCAAGAGCGGGCCGGCAGTGTGGGAGGTCATCGGCGTTCTCGGGCCGTTGCACGCTCCAGAAGACGTGCTCGAGCGCTGCGTCGACATGATCACCGACTACATCAGCTGGCTTGCCGAGAGTAACGAGAACATCAAACACGGCGTCGCTGCCTACGACCCCGTCACGCGTCTGCTAGAGCGGACAGCTCTCCGACCCGGCAACCGTCGTCAGGGAAGTCGCTACTGATGAGCAAAGGCTCGAAGGCCGGCGACGCGCTGATGAAGAAGCTGCGCGCCAAGGGCATGACTTACCCAGGCGCCGCCAAGAAGGCACCCTGGCCAGGGCACGATGATCTCGCGGTGAACGACAAGACGTTCGCCTACATGAGCATGGCCGGTGATCCTTTCAAGATCTCGTTGAAGCTGCCTGCGAGCCGAACCGAGGCGCGCAAGCTGCGCTACGCCACGCCGACGGGTTACGGGCTCGCCAAGAGTGGATGGGTCACCTTCGAACCGGAGCCCGATGAGCTGCCGTCCTTCGAGCAGCTCGAAGCGTGGCTCGACGAGAGCTATCGCGCGCAGGCATCGAAGAAGCTCGTCACCGAGCTGGACGGCGGCCGCAAAGCTCCCGCCAAGAAGAAGAAGCGCTAGATCTCGTCGGCGCGGATGCCGGCCTTGTTGACCACGTGACCGATGGCGTCGAGGAACGGGCCGATGTCTTTGCCGGTGCGGTGCAGGCTCCAGAGCGACAGTGACGTCGCGATGCCGGCAAACCCCGCGAGACCCATACCCGCAAACATGAGCAGGTTGTGCGAGTTGGGAATCGCCGTCGCCAGACCGGCGAGGCCGACCGCCGCGAACCACGGCGCGGCGCCACCAGCGCCAGCCGCAGCGATTGCCGCGGTGGCCGGTGCTTTCGGATCCGGCTTCAGGTTGTTCGAGATGGTCGTGATAGCGGACACCGGCTGTTCGCTCACGTCGCGGAAGAGATTGTTGAGGCGCTCGCCCCATCCGGCCGCGGTACGGCTCAGAAAACCGATGGTCGCTTCGTAACGCGTGTTGTTGACGTCGACGACCTTGAGCACCGTGCCTTGCTGGCGCGTCGCGCCGAGACCCAAGGCTTTGGAGGGATCGTTGAACGCAAGGTTCGCCTCGAACGCCAGGTCCTGGAGGCTGCCCTCGTCGCGGAGGCCGACGTAGAGTTGGTTGTCTTCGCCGCGCACGTAGATGCGGTCATAACCGGTGCGCGCGAATTGCTGTTCGTAAGCCGCGATGTTGTTGTTGAGGATGTCGCGTTGCTTGTCGCCGGGTTGGTCCTCGAACTTCTTGTTGTCGGGAAGCGGGACCTTGTCGAGGAGCGGCAACTTGAAGACGCGATGGCAGCGGATGCCGTGGCCCTCGAGGCTGCCGTGATTCGTGAGACCGCCGAGACCGACGGTCATGTAGACCCGAAGTGCCTCGATGTTGCGCTTGGTGAAGGTCGCGTCGCGGCTCGCCTTACGGAAGGCGTCGCTCGGCTTGAAATCCGGCTCGTTGGCTTTGAGGATCTCGTCCCACGCGGCACGCAGCTCACCGATGGTGAGGACGCCGACGGTGTTGGTCGCGCCGTAGCAGTCGCTGATCAGCCTGGCGCAGGTCCGCACGTCGTCGTGCTTGATGGCCTCGACCTTCATGCTCATCAGCAGCGGCACTTCGACCGAGACGGTGGCGGCGCGCGCCAGCTCGCGGTCGAGCTCCTGCAGCCGCGTCAGGCCCTCGGGGCCGGTGATGAGATCGAGCTCGATCGGGCGAAGCTTGTCGAGGGGCGAAGGCTTCCCTTGAGCGCGCTGCTCGAGCCAGCCGTAGGTGCGGGCCAAGGCTTCCGGGGTGAGGCGGTGCAGCGAGGGGTCGGTGACACGCCGAGGCCGTTTGGCCGTATCGGCGACGTTCTGAACGACGCGGGCGGCGCTATAGAGGAGGGGATCCTCGATCGCGGTGATCGTGATGTGGGGAGCGGGGGGCGTAGCTTTGGCTAACTTCAGTCCCATGCGTCGTCAGCCAATATCGACGGCCGGGACGCCCAGGTTGCTATTCGACCAGCTTCAGAAACTGCGCCAGGATGTCGCGTGCCACGATATCGACGCCTTCACCCTTTCGCCCCGCCAGGCGCTTGAGGCGCTCCATATGGTCATCGGAGAGGGGGACGAAGAGACCGTCCGCTTCGACCGTGATGCTGTTCGTCGGGACCGGCACGACGTCGTGGTTGGTGATGCCGCCGTTGGTGCGTTCTCGCGTGGACTGCTTGCCCGGGCCCGTCCCCACGCTTGCGGCTTTGCGTTTCCCGGAGCTCGCGGCCCGGGAGCCCTTGGGCGGGGTCATGGCGGGCTCGCGGCGGGAGCGGCGCGCCTGCTCGGCTTGGATGTCTTCTTTGTAGAGCTGCTTGAGGAAGTTCGAGAGGTGGACGTTCGAGGGCGTGAACTCGTGCCCGGCGAGGAAGGTGTCGATGTCGTACTGCATGTCGAAGGCGGTCTGGTAGCGCTTCTTCCGGTCCTTCTCGAGCGCCCGCATGATGATGGCTTCGACTTCGGGTTGGATGTCGTCGCGGAAGTAGCTCGGCGGATAGATCTTGCCGTCGATGATGTTGTTCATGATGGCGAGGTCGTTGTCGCCGCTGAACAGCTTGAGGCCGGTGAGCGCTTCGTAGAGCACGACGCCCATCGCGAACACGTCGGAGCGGGCATCGACGGGCTTTCCCATCACCTGCTCGGGCGACATGTACATGAGCTTGCCTTTGACCTCGCCGGCCTTGGTCTCGTGGAGCTGAGTGGCTGCTTTAGCGATGCCGAAGTCGAGGATCTTCACGTTGCCGTTCCAGGCGACGCGGATGTTCTCGGGTGAGACGTCGCGATGGACGATGTGCAAGGGATTGCCGTGCGCGTCGGTCTTTGTGTGCGCGTAGAACAACGCCTCGCAGACGTTGCTTGCGATCTTGAGGGCGTATTCGACCGGGAAGGGGATATCGAGCGACTTGGCGCGCGGGACGATCGACGACATGTCGCGACCCGCGACGTACTCCATGGCGATGAAATACGACGCGTCGATGAGGCCGAGATCGTGAATCTGCACGATGTTCGGATGGGCGAGCTGCGCCGCGAGCTTGGCCTCGCCGAGGAACATGGTCACGAAGGCATCCGTCGCCGAGAGGTGCGGGCGGATGCGCTTGATGACGACTTCTTTTTCGAAGCCTTCGACACCGGCATGGCGCGCGAGGAAGACCTCCGCCATGCCACCGACACCGATTTGCTCGAGCAGGGTGTAGCTGCCGAAAAACTCGCTCATGGCGTCTTCAGCGGCGCCGCCTTCTTCGCCTTTTTCTTCGTGGGTGTCGTGGTGAGGGGCGGGTCTTCGCCCGGCGTGCTCTGTGCCCGTGCGGCCGGCTCACTTTTGCGGGTCGCGGTGATGGCGCTGAAGTTGTCGAGGTCGGGAAATTTCGGGTCGAGCTGCTTGAGGGTTTGCCAGGTGGCCAGCGCCGCGTCGTAGTCGCCGCCGATCTGCTGGGCCCAGCCGAGCTCCCAGTAGGCCATGGTGTTGCGCGAGTCCTCTTTGACCGCCTCGGCGAACAGCGCCCCTGCCTCCGCGGCGGCCGCACGGCCTTTGGTCTTCAAGGCCTCGCGACCCTTCTCGACCAGCTCTTCGGAGCGCTTCTGGCCTTCTTTTTTGGCCTTGGGGAAGTTTGCGGCTTCGCTCTCCGGTGGCGTCACTTCGACGCGCGGCTCCGGCGAGGTGGGTACCGTAGGCGCCTCACCGGGACCTGGCCCAGGCGCGGTTTGGCTCTGCGACGAGCAGGACGCGGCGGCGACGACGATGAATGCCCAGGCGCGGTTCAAGAGGCCTCCCGTGGGAGTGGTACCTGGATGTAGAGCGTTGTGCCATGTCCGGCCACTGATTCGACGCTGATCGACCCGTTCACCATGGAGGCGCGCTCGCGGATGCTGGCGAGCTTGAGCTCGTCGTGGGGCCCGCCGTTGCGGCTCGGATCCGGGGAATCGAAACCTGCGCCGTCGTCCTCGACGATGGCGAGCACGTTGTCCGAATTGCGACGCAGGACGACACTCACCGCCGAGGCACGGGCGTGTTTGACGACATTGGTGAGCGCCTCTTGCACCATGCGGTAGAGGTGCTGCTCGACTTCTTTGGGCATGCGGGCACGCGTCGAAAAGCCGTTCATGTGCAGGTCGACGTGCAAGACCTGCGCGCGGTTGAGCTCGCTGATGTGCATCTCGATGGCGGCAGGGAAGCCGAGATCGTCGAGCGTGCCCGGACGTAGCCCGCGCGCCAGGCGTCCGACTTCGCGGACACTCTGCGCGGTGATCTCGCGGAGCAAACGGACCTGCTCGCGCGGCTCACCATCGGCGAGATCTTCCTCGAGCGCCTTCAAGCCCACGAGCAGAGTCGCAAGTGACTGACCGAGCTCGTCGTGAAGCTCGAGGGCGAGGCGCCGGCGCTCGTCTTCTTGGGCCTGAATCGATTCTTCGATGACGCGGGTGCGCAGCGTCTCGGCTTGCTTGCGCGCGGTAATGTCCTGACCGATGCCGATGATGGTGCCGTCGGAGAGGCGGATGTTGCTCCACGACATATGGAGCTTCTCGCCGTTGCGGCAGGACACGTGGAAGTCGGTCCAGACGCCGGCGCCTTGGCGGATGCTTTCGATGGCGCGCTCGCGGTCGGTGTCATCGGGATAGAAGACCGCGAAGGTGTCGAGCCCGCGGATGTCGTTCGCGTTGTAGCCGAGAACGCGCTCGAACTCGCGGTTCACCCACAGCAGCTCGCCGTTGTGGTTGAAGATGTCGATCAGGACGGGGACGCCGTCGAAGAGCGCCTGGATGAGCTCGCGCTGCTGCCCTTTGAGACCAGCGACCGGCGAGCCCGCACCCTCGGCAGCCCAGCCCGCCCGCGCTTCTTCCTCGAGGACGTAGATGATGAGGCAGCCCGCGTCCGCTGTCGCGCACGGCGGTTCGGTGACGACGTGGACTTCGTAGCCGGCGCGACGCAGCTCCCGCTCTTGAGCGGCGACGTCCTGCTCCGGACGCGCAACCACGTATGCTGCTCTCATGCGCGCTCATGGAAAATGGTGACAGTCACCATTTTTCGCCTCGGTGAACTGACCCGACCAGATCAAAAATGGTGACTGTCACCATTTTTCTGCGTGCGGTTGGATGGCGGAGCAGGGGGGATTCGAACCCCCGATAGAGCTTTTGACCCTATGCAGGTTTAGCAAACCTGTGCCTTCAGCCACTCGGCCACTGCTCCACAGGAACGCGGGCGCTTGATATCGATCGATGTGCGAAATTGCAAGCGAGGGTGTGAGTGCGCCTGAGCGCCCGCGTTCCTGTGGTTTTTTGCACCTCGTTCCGCACCTGCGGTGCGGCGGTGCCTTTGGGTTCCGCAAAGGCAACGCGGAACCCAAATGCCAGCTGCGCTGAGCTTCGAACGGGGGGCGTTGCGGCTACGGGGCGGTTCGGGCGGGGGTGGCCCGCCCTCCACTTGCTATGGGGGCTTCGTTCCGGCCGCCTTGCTTCGGCCGGGCCCGTGCTGGCTAGAGCAACATCGGCCATTCGCCTCCGATACTCCGGGCATGAAACTTCGGGAGCCTCTTGCCGCGACGAGCGGTGGACCTGCTGTCGAGACCGGGGCGAGCCTTCTGCACCTGGCGACAGAGGCGCGTCGCGCCGTGACGCGCCATGCGAACAACGCGGTCGGGGTCGTGTTCGGCTTGATCGACCGTGCGCCGTTCATGGGCAAGGCTGTGATCCAGCCGGCGGTTCGTGAGGCCTATGGGACTTACGACCTGGTCGAGCGACGCGCGGCCCAGGAGACGGCTATCCGTACAGTCGATAGCTACCGCACTCTCAACGCGCTTACCGCCTTGGGCACGATCCCGCTGATCATGGGAGCACACAACGGCCTGGCTGGAGAGGCTGCTCTCGCGTTTCAAGTCGTGTGGGGCGGGGCGCACGCAGCTTGCGCCGTGCGCCAACACGCCCTCATCGGTCGCCTCAAGAAACGGATGCGCAGCGAAGAAGCCTGTCCGCCGGACTGGGATCAGACCCAACCCAAGCGTCCGGAGCTACAACTGAGCAAGACCGAAAAGCGCACCGGGGTGGCGATCACGCTCATCGGCACCGTCGTTCTGGTGCTCAGCGGCGGTGTCGGCAAGCCCTCCTAGGGCGCCGCAGGCGTGAGTTCGAAGGTCCCTAGCAAGCGGAGGGCGGCACTCCGCCCGAGCCACCCCGTAGCCGCAACGCCATAACGTTCGAAGTGCCAAGGCTACTGGCATTTGGGTTCCGCGTTGCCGTTGCGGAACCCAAAGGCACCGCCGCGCCGCAGGTGCGGAACAAGGTGCAACAAGCCCGTTTTTTCCCTAACGGGAAAAAACGGAGCAGGAGGGATTCGAACCCCCGGTCGACTTTCGCCGACTTCGGTTTTCAAGACCGACGCCTTAAACCACTCGGCCACTGCTCCTCGAACGGCTGCAGGATATACGGGTTTCGGTCTGGCGCTGGCAATCACGTCATTCGTCGTCGGTGTCGTCGCACATGGCGCTGCCCTCCCATGTCTTCGCCGGTAGAAGACTGCTCAAGCGCAGGGTCTTCGTGCCGGTGTGGCCGGTGACCCGGGTCGATGCCTGCTTCATGGTGCAGCAGCCGCCTCCGCAATCGTGGACCGCGGTGAGGTAGAGATCCCAGCAGCCGGTGAAAAAGGGGTCGTATTCCCAGGCGCCGGTCTGGACCGTCAGATCGTAGTCCGCCGCATCGACTTCGAAGGTGCGCGCTGCCCCGACCGCGATGCTCGTCGGATCGCAGGAGGACTCGCCCTCGGTAAGAAGCTCGGTGTCGTCGACGGCGAGGCGCACGAGCGTGTTCAAACGTGACCAATTGCCGTCGGCATCTTTGCCGCCCGGAAGATCGTTCACGAGCTCGAGCAATCTGCCGCCGGCCTCCTCGTCACCACCAGGCCCGAACTGCGCTGTGAGGGTGATGTCGCCGTCGATAACGATGTTGGTCTCGGCGCTGTCGCTCGATACACCCCCGCTATAGCGAACGAACGCGTGGCCGTTGGAGGGCTGCGCACGCAGCATGACGTGGTCGCCGGCAGCGTAAGCCGCCCGGTCCGGCACCAAGGTCACCGAGCCGGACCCTTGAGGGCTCACGAAAGCGAGGATGCGATAGCCCGCTTGGCTCTCGCTCTCGGCGGGAGCACTCCCGCATGCCACCGCCAAGATCACCCCGAGACCCAGAACCGTGCGCCACCATCGCTGCTGCATGCGCGCCTCCGTCGCACAGCCACTTCAAGCGGCGTGCCGGGCCGAGCTCGAGGCAAACAGCGTGTCTTCGCCGTTCGCGGAGAGCGGCCCTGCGGACTGTCGCAAAATGCGACGCGAATTTTGCGATCACCTGGCGCACTGCACCGCTGGCGCTCTCGTTTTCAGCACATGCTCGCCAGCGCTGCCGAGACTGGAACCGAACCCAATGGACGCTCGGAGATAGCCATGTCCCAAGATACCTTTATCGTCATGAGAACATACGGCGCCGCTGCTGCAGTGGAGGCCGCCGGGGAAGAAGTCCGACGCGGCGAGATCTCGCCCGCGTCGGAGCAGCGCATCGTCGAGGCTGCGCGCCTGCAGTCCGGCAAGATCGATCCGCAAGCTGTGACCGTCATGGAAAACTTGGCCAAGCAGCTTGGTCGCGTCGCGACGTCGTTGCGCACCAAGCACGCCGAGGAATCCAAGCCGCGCTCGAACCTCGCCGACTACCCGCTCACCCCGCAGGACCTGCAGAAGATCTTGGTCACCGGCTACGAGCTCGAGAAGAACATGGCCGAGGTCTTGAGCTTCGCGGTGCGCCAGGAGCATCCGCTCAGCATGTCGGACCAGGTCACGCTGCTCGGTGGCAAGAAGTGCGAAGACGGCAGCTACGAAGCGATTGTCGTCGTGCACCAGTTCATGACCGAGCCCACCGACCAAGATCCGCGCTTCCGCGTGAAGAGCGACGGCAAGGGCGGCGCAGCCACCGTCACGCCCGTCAAAGCGGACTAGCTAGAAGACGAAGCCGGCCCCGATCGCGAGCTTCAATGCGTTCAGCGGCTTGTCGCGCACCGCGCTCGGCGTGTTCGTCGTGAGCCCGTAACCGAGCTCCGTGATGAACCGCCAGCGCCGCGCGAACGCGTAGAGCAGGCCGGCATTCACCTCGGCAGAGAATGCCGCGGCGAGATCGCTGTCGCCTTGGAAAGCCGTGCGGACGAGCCCCAAGCCGATGCCGAGCCCCGTGTAGATCAGCGTGGCCTTGCTCGGGCGCCAGGTGTCGTAGCGCACGCCGAAGTTGAGCGGCACCACCTGGAAGCGGACTTTGTCCTCGCCGCTGGCCTCGGCCTCATTCTCGCCCCTTCCAAAATTCAACCCGGCGCTCACGGTGAGCGAAAGATTCTGCGTGATGTGATGCGCGAATTCGAGATCGAAGCCGGGGGCGAGCACCGAGACGTCGAGGCCGCTTTGGAAGAAGGTTTGGAAGTCGTTGCCGATCTTGATGGCGATGAGATTTTTGCCCTCGATGGCGACGCAATTCACGCAATCCGAGGCGGGTAGCGACTCGTCCCACAATGCATCGACCGCGATAGCGGCCGCGTCGACCAGCTCCTCGGCGGTGCGCGTTTCGCGTTGCACGCGGCGGCGGACGGCACCGCTCGTCGAGTCGAGGCGTACGAGCGCGACGATGAAGCGCTCCCCGACAGCGCTCACCGAGCCACTGACGGTTTCTTTGGCGTCGGCGATGCGCGCAAGGTCCGCCAGGCACTTGTCGCTCGAGCAGCCGGCGAGCTGACGCTGCTCCTCTTGTTTCATGAGGCGCGCCACCTCGGCGTCGGTCACCACCTCGTATTCACCGCGCGAGGTGAGCCGCTCGGCCACGGCGCTGCCGACCGCTTCGGCGACACCGGGTGCGGTACCCTCGGCGCGCATCGGGGCGAGCGCGATGCGTGGCTTGGTCGTCGGGGCGTCGGCTTGGGCGAGCAGACTCGCGAGTATCAGAGCGATCATACGCCGCTGATCACATCGCTGCCGAAGTAGGGAACCAGCGCCCGCGGGATGGTTACCGAGCCGTCTTCGCGCTGTCCGTTTTCGAGGATGGCGACGAAGGTGCGGCCAACCGCGATGCCGCTGCCATTCAGGGTGTGCACGAGCTTGGGCTTGGCGTTACCGCTACCGTCGTCGGGCCGATAGCGAATCTTGGCGCGCCGCGCCTGGAAGTCGTGGCAGTTCGAGCACGACGAGATCTCGCGGTAGGCGTTTTGGCCGGGCAGCCAGACTTCGATGTCGTACGTTTTAGCGGAGGCAAACCCCAAGTCACCGGTGCACAGGCTCACGACGCGGTAGGGGAGCTCCAAGCGTTTGAGCACTTCCTCGGCGTGGCTGGTCAAGCGCTCGAGCTCGGCGGCGCTGTCTTCGGGCTTGGTGTAAGCGACGAGCTCGACCTTGTTGAACTGGTGCTGGCGAATGAGCCCGCGGGTGTCCTTGCCGGCGGCGCCGGCCTCGCGACGGAAGCAGGGCGTGTAAGCGGTGTAGCGCAGCGGCAGCTCGGCCTCTTCGATGATCTCCTCACGGTGCAGATTGACCAGCGGCACCTCGGAGGTCGGGATGAGCGTGTACTCGCGATCGAGCGTCTCGAACGATTCGCCTTCGAACTTCGGGTATTGGCCGGAGCCCACCATGGCGTCACGACGCACCAGGAGCGGCGGTTGGATCTCGAGGTAGCCGTGGTCGCGGGCGAGATCGAGCATGAAGGTGACCAGGGCACGCTCGAGCCGCGCGCCGGCGCCGCGGTAGACCGCGAAACGCGCGCCGGAGATCTTCGCCGCTTGCTCGAAGTTGACGATGCCGAGGGTCTCCGCCAGCTCGAAGTGTTGCTTGGCGGCGAACGCGAGCTTCGTCGGCTCACCGACCGTACGCTCGAGTCGGTTGGCGTGCTCGTCCTTGCCGACCGGGACGCTCGCGTCCGGCAGGTTCGGCAGGCGCAGCATCATCTCTTCGAGCTTGGCCTCGGCGGCGACCATGGCGTCTTCATTCGACTTGATCTCGTCCTTGAGCGTCTTCAAGCGCTCGCGTGCCGCAGCGAACGCGGGTGGGTCGCTTTCGCGGAGCTTCTGGACGTCGTGGCTCGCCTTGTTCTGCTCGGCGCGCAGGGTCTCGGTCTTCTTGATGGCCTGCGAGCGCGTCGTCGCGGCCTCGCGCAAGGCTGTGATGGTGTCGGCGTCGACACCACGGCTCGTGAGACGCTGAATGACGGCGTCGGAATCGGTGAGAAAAGCGCGGTGGTCGAGCATCGCGCCGGTTCTCGCAAGCCGCCTACTGGCTCGCAAGATCCTGTAGGTCGTTTTTCACTTCGGCAGCGAACTCGCCGTCCGGCCGTGCCTTCAAGTACTGCTCGAGCTCGCTCTTGGCCTCGCCGGTGCGGCCGAGGTCTTTGAGCGCGTAGCCCAAGTAGTAGTGGGCCTCGGCAAGGTCCGGATGAACCTGCAGGATTTGCCGGAAGCTCTTCACGGCCGGCTGGACCGCCGCGAGGTCCTGGAGCTGTAGACGCGCGAATTTCATCATCAGCATCGCCGAATCGGGCGTGACGTCGAGCGCCTTCTTGTACCAGAGCAGCGCCTCGCGCGGTTTCCCGATGTCGCGCATGGCGTCACCTAGGAGCTCCATGGCCTGTACGTTGGTCGGGTCGTGCTGGACGATGTCGCGGAGCTGGGTCGCCGCGTCTTGCCACTGGCCCCGCTGGACCTGGGCTCGCGCCAAGCGCACACGCGCTTCGATGAACCCGCTGTCGAGCTTGATGGCCTTGCGGTAGGCGTCCATCGCGTCGTCGAGCTTCGAATTGGCTTCTTCGATTTCACCGAGTAACGCGTAGGCCTGTGCGTCGGGCTTCAAACGGATCGAGTCGGTGGCGTAGGTCCGCGCCTTGACCGTGTCACGGGTTACCCAGGCGCGCGCCAGCTCGCGCAGAACGTCCGGCGATTGCGCCCCTTCGGGAGTGTGGGCCACGCCGTCGAGGATCGCCTGCGCTTCGCTGGCGCGACCGGCTTCGACCATCGCGCGGGCGAGCTGTAGCTTGAGGCCGACGTCTTTCGGGTTCTTGTCACTCGCCGACTGGAAGTAGTCGACGGCGAGGGCACCTTTACCGTGACGCTTGGCGTGGGCGAGCATGGCGGCGCCGAGCCGTTCGTCGTCGGGGACATTCGCGCGCAGGGCGGCGAGCACGCTCTCGGCACCTTCGGCGTTACCGGAGCGGTCGAACGCGTCCGCCATGGCGAGCGCGGTCGCGACGGGGTCGGTGACGATGGGATCACGCCACAACGCCCGAGCATACAGCTCGGCGGCGCCACCGTGGTTCGCGCGCTCGGCCATGGTCTTGCCCAGGCGAGCGTCGACGTCGGCGTTGTTGGCAGCTTTGGCGAGTGCCGTGAGCTGCGCCAGCTCGGCAGGGGCGGGGAGCTTCCCGGCGGCGATCGCTACCAGGCGCGCCTCGAAGGTCTTGGGGCGCGCCTTGGCAGCCAGATTTGCGTTCTTCACGGCCAGCTCGTTCTTGCCTTCGGCGAGGGCGATGCGTGCCTCGCCGAGCTTCACGAACGGCATCGCCGGGCGGGGCGCGAGGTCGCTCGCGAGAGCCAGGGCCTTGCGCGCGCCAGCGACGTCGCGGCGTGACAGCTCGAGCTTCACTTGCTCGTCGATGAGCGCGGCTTTGCCTTCGACGTCCCGGATGCGGGTGCGAGTTTCCGTGAGCACCGCGGTTGGATCACCACCACCGGCGGCGGTGAGGCGTGCGAGGTTCATGGTGGCCACCGGATCTTCCGGGGCGGCTGCATGCACCTGCTCGGCGGCGCGTTTGGCGAGCGCGAAGTTACCAGCGATGGCGGCGCGGTGAGCGAGCAAGCGCAAGAACGCGGGACCCATCGAGGCAGGCAGGTCGTTTGCCTGCTCGAGCTTCGCCAATGGCGCTGCGAGGTCCGTCATCGCGGAAGCGCCATCGGCGGCGATGGCTGCCCGGCCAAGCTTCACCGCGAGCGCCGCGGAGGGCTCGCTCTTGAGCAAGGCCACGGCTTGGCCGAGAGCCTGCGTCCGCTGCTGCGGTTTGGGAATGGTCAGCGAGGCGACGATCTTGCCGACGCGCGCATCGATGGCTTTGGGATCGATGGCGAGAGCCCGGTCGTAAATCTGGATCGCCTTGATCGGTGGCTTGTCGGTCGCAGCACCGAGCACGGTGAGCATGGCGACCGAGTCCTTGAAGCGCGCCTTGTTGCCCGGGCCGGGGCCCGGCCCGACGAGACGCTCGGCGTTCTTCTTGGCGAGACCAGGTTTGTTCTGCAGCAAGTTGATGCCGACCGCCGTCGCCGCGGCGAACTCGCTGGCTTGCGGCGACATCACGGGCGCGTCCGCCAGCAGCTCGTCACGGGCTTTGGTGTCGCCGTAGGACTGCGCCATGCGGAAGCGCGCCCATTGAACGACCTCTTTTCCTGCGCCATTCGCGGCTTTGCCGCTCGCGACCAGGAGCTGCGTTGCTTCGCGCAGAGCCGGGTAGTCGAGCTGATTGACGTTGGCGGCGGTGAGCTCGGGGATGACCGCCGCGGGGCGCTCTTCGACGAGCGCTGCCGGGGGCGGCTCCTTGGCAGCGGTTGCCGCCGACGGATCTTTTTGCTTGCCGTCCGCTTTGGCGGGCACAGCGTCGGGACCGCCGCCATTGTCCGCGACCGTCGTGCCTGCGTCTTTTGCCCACGGCATGCGGATGCCCAAGGCATCGGGGAACTGGTAGGTCACGAAGCCGAAAGCAGCGAGCACCAACGCGGCAACCGCACCGATGAGCGGTGCGCGGCTCTTCTTGGGCACCGCGTCGAGATCGACCGCGTCGGGTTTCTTGCGCTTGTCGCGGACGACGACCGTGTCATCGCCGCCCTGCACGGGGGGAGGCGGCGGCGTAGGCACCGTCTCGAGGACGGGCGTGTCCATGAGCTGCGGCACGCTGTCGTCGGGCCCCATCTCGTCGGCGCGCGGCGTCGGCAGGTCGAGCCCAATCATGTCGTTGCCCCCGTCGCCGACCGACGGGGTTGGCAGATCGTCACTGAGGACGACGCCGCTCTCCATGGCCATGCCACCGCCGTAAGCCGACGGCGTGGGCAGATCGCTATCGAGCTCGATGCCGGCCGGCTCGCTCGGAACTGGCGGAGGAGGCGGGAGATCGTCGCCCAGGTCTTGTGGCAATGGCGGCAGGTCGCTCGGCAATCCATCCATGCCTTCGAGCGGCGAGAGGTCTCCGAAGTCGCTGGGCGGCTGTGCGAGCTCTGGCGCTTTGCTGTCGAAGCTCGCCTCCTCGTAGCCGCTGCTGGTGTACGGGGTGCCGGTGTACGACGCTGGCAGATCGAGGTCGGGGCTCGCTGCTGGGCTGGGGAGATCGCTCTCGAAGTCGAGGACGGGCGGCGGCGGTGTGTGGCTCACCTGGGCGCTGTCCACTGCTGCCCACTGAGACATGTCGGCCGGCGCCGGGAGATCCGACGGCGCTTCGTAGGCCGCCGGCAGGTCCGCCTCAGCGGACGCGAAAGCAGGTGGTGGCGGCAGGTCGAAGCTCGCGTCTGGTGGCGGGAGCTCCATGGCAGGGGCCGGTGGCGGAGCCGTGAACGCAGGCGCTGGTGGCGCCGTGAAGGCGGGCGCTCCCGGCGCGGTGCGGTCGCCAATCCCCGGCAGGTCATCGGCGTTGAAGTTGCGATTGAAGCGCGTTGGCGCGTCGTGCGCTACTTGGTTCGGATTGAACGCCGGCAGCTCCTCGAGAAAGCTCGGCGTCTTGCTGGCGGCGACCGGCGCAGGAGCTATGGGCATCGGCGGGCTGGCGTTGGGCGAGCCCGGAGGCCGCGGAGCTGCCATCGGGGGCCGGGGCGCGGGCATCGGTGCGGGTATGGGCGCCGCCGAGGGCAGCGGTACCGGCGTTGCGAAGTTGAAGCCACCTGGCGAGCTTGCGGGCGCGGGTCGTGCGATGTCCGACAGCGCGACGCCCGGAATCGTTTCCGCATCCTCGGCGGCTTCGAGCAAGTCCTCGCCGTCGAGCAGCGGGATGGGTTCTTCCTGCGATTTCATCGGCGGTCTGCGAATGACGGGGCTGGTCTTGTCGGTGAAGACGCTCGGCTCGGGGGCCGGTGGCAAGGCGCTGCCTACGGCGAGAGAGTCGAGATCGAAGTCGGGCACGGGGACGCCGAGCCCTTCGCTGCCGGCGAGTGGGATGGGGGCTGGTGCCGGTCGCGGCCGCGGTTTCGGCGGCCCGCCAACCAGGGTCGGCATATCGTCGTCATCGCGAGCGCTCATGCCGAGCTTGATGGTCGCTCCGCAGCTGCGGCACGTGACGGTCCCGCCAGTGGCAGCGACGCGGTCGTCGTCGATTCGTTGTTGTGCACCGCAGACTTGGCAATCGATGACCATCAATCGTCCTGGTCGTGAAACCTGCGCTTCAGCTGTTGGTACTGGTTGTACTGAGCAGCGAGCGCGGCTTCGTTGTGTTTCATGTCGCGGACCGAGATGTGCAGAGCCTTGAGCAGACGCTTGAGCGCTTGCTTCTCCGTCGGCGGCTCTTTGGCGGACTCACGCTGCTGGCCTGGCTCGGGGTCATACTTGCGACGGAGATCGAGATAGGTGCTGTAGTCGTCGAGCGTCTTGAGGTCCGCGACCAACACGTCGGCGCCTTCGATGCGAATGATGTCGGCGCGCTCGAGCCGAGCCACCACCTCGCGTGCTTCCGTCGAGGAGATGCCGGCGTGAGCCGCGATGTCGACGAGGGTCGTGTTGGCGGAGAGCCGGACGTATTTGCCCGCGACGACGCCGTTCGGGAGCAGCCAGCGCAGCACCTCGACGGCGCGTCCGACACCGCTCTCGAGGAGCAAGTGCTGCAGACGGCGGTCGAGCTCGCGGACGCGCGATGCGAGCTTGCGCATGATGCGGACGGCGATCTCGACGTTGCCGCGCACCATTTCTTCGAAGGTGCGTTGGTCGACCTCGACCAGATCGGCTTCCTCGACCACGGTCGCTGTCGCGGACCGGGGCAGGTTCTCGAGCAGTGCCATCTCGCCGAAGAACTCGCCGGGCCCGAGCACCGCGAGGACGATCTCGTGCTCGCCGTTGTGTCGCGCGATTTTCACTTTGCCGCGGCGAATGACGTACATCCGCGATCCCGGATCGTACTCCTCGAAGAGCACGGTGCCCGCAGGATAGTTTCGCGTCAGCGCCGCTGTGGCCTCGGTCATGGATTCACGCATAACACCGACCGTCCCCCTACGCGACTTCACGGCGGGAACGACGGTGACGCCAAAAACCTCAAACCCTATTGGTACAGCGTATAGAGCACGGCGCCAAAAACGTTGCAGAGCGCGTGGAAGCAGATCGACCCGAAAACCGACCCCGTGGCATTGCGTAGCCAGGCGAACGCCAGGGCCGGGAGAAAAGGCCCTAATCGCAAGGGGTTCCATTCGCCAAGGTAGTGCCCGAGAGCGAAAAGCGCGCAGGCGATGACCGCCGCTTTGCCGAGCGGCACCCCGAAGACCCGAGCCTTCGGTGGGTATAGGTGCTCGAGCTGGGGCTGCAGGTAGCCGCGGTAGAAGGTCTCTTCGGGGAGAGCGACGCCGATGAGGTGGGTCGCGATGGTCTGTGTGAGCCACCAACCGCTGGTCATGAGCGCCGCTGCATCGGCGGGCCAGCGCCACGCAAAGGTCTTGGCGGGGACGTGTCGTGCGAGCGTGTGCAGCCCGAAGAGCTCGAAGAAGCCCTGCGCGCGGGTGACGAGTATGTGGTACGCAATAGCGTACAGAGGCAAGATCGCCAAGGCAAACACGGCAACGAGCACGACGTCGCGCCGCCAGGTGGCGAGGTGCAGCCCCACCCAGCTGGCGTCGCCGCCGTTTTTCTCGGCGCGTCGAATCGGCAAATAGAGCTGCAGCACCGCCGCAACCGTGGCTGCCGCGACGCCCAAGAAAGGTATGCCGGCGATCGGCTTCACGACCGTCAGCGTCGCCAACACCACGACGGTGAGCTGCAAGGCGACCTTGGGCTCGACGAAGGGGGCTGTCGTGCGTGGCGCTTCCACGCACGCGACGTATCACGAGGACGCAGCCTACGCTGCTTTCTTCATCTCTGCGCTCTTGCTCCTATCGAGGATCTGCTGCCGCAGGGTCGCTGCGAGCTTCACGTCGCCTTCGATCGCGAGCGCGGTTCGCTCCCGACCTTGACCGAGCTGCTTTTCGCCGTGGGAGATCCATGCGCCTGTCCGCGTTAGCACACCGCTCTCGATTCCTTGGTCGACGAGATCACCCGGCGCCCAGAAGCCGCGGCCGTAGAGGACGTCGAGCTCGACCTCGCGAAACGGCGGCGCCAACTTGTTCTTCACGATCTTCACCCGTGTGCGGTTACCGATGACCTTCTCGCCGTCTTTGATCGGGGACATGCGCCGGACCTCGACGCGCACCGAGGCGTAGAACTTCTCAGGGCATTGCCGCCGGTGGTGACCTCGGGGTTGCCGAAGACGACGCCGATCTTCTGACGTAGCTGATTGATGAAGAGCATGGTGGTGCGGCTCTTGTTGGCGACGCCGGTCAGCTTGCGCATCGCCTGACTCATCAAACGTGCCTGCAGGCCCATGTGCGCATCGCCCATCTCGCCTTCGATCTCGGCGCGTGGCACCAGCGCGGCGACCGAGTCGAGCACCAGGATGTCGATGGAGCCCGAGCGCACCAAAGTCTCGCAGATCTCGAGCGCCTGCTCGCCACTATCGGGCTGCGACACCAGGAGCTGGTCGAGATCGACCCCGAGCTTCTTGGCATAGCTCACGTCGAAGGCATGTTCGGCGTCGATGAAGGCGCAGATGCCGCCACTTTTCTGAGCTTCGGCGATGGCGTGCAACGCGAGCGTCGTCTTACCCGAGGATTCGGGCCCGAAGATCTCGACGATGCGCCCGCGTGGAAAGCCGCCGACCCCGAGCGCGAGATCGACGCCGATGCTGCCCGACGGGATGACCTGCGCCGGCTCGAGCGTCTCGCGCTCGCCCATGCGCATGATCGAGCCTTTCCCGAACTGCTTCTCGATGGCGCTGATCGCCTCTTTCACGACCTTCAGCTTCTCGGTGATGCTGCCCATGCGAACCTCCTACAACCGCGCTTCGCAATGGCGATGCCAACGCTCGACCCCGCGCAAACGCGTCGCAGCGGGCTTTGCGCGATCGGCCGGCAGCACGTGTGTCATGTTGAGACGCGTTTTTTCGTCTAGTATGTCCGCGACGCAGTGATCGACTCCGACAAAATCGAGGCCATCCGCAGCCGCGCCGACATCGTGCGGATCATCGGTGCGCACGTGCAGCTGCGCCGCCAAGGCCAGCGCTTCACCGGCCTGTGCCCGTTTCACGGCGAGAAGAGCCCGAGCTTCTCGGTCTCCGCTGACAAGGGCCTCTTCTATTGTTTCGGCTGCCACGCGCGTGGCGACGTCTTCAGCTTCGTCGAGCAGATGCAGGGCCTCGACTTCATCTCCGCGGCACGTTGGCTCGCCAAAGAAGTCGGCGTCGAGCTCGAGCCCGAGTCCCCCGCGGAGGCCAAGAAGCGGTCGTTGGAGAAAGGCGTCGCCGAGGTCAACCGCTACGCACTCGCGTTCTTCCAGCACGAGCTCTGGGCCAAAGACGGCGTCGGCGCGCGCAAGTATCTCGAAGACCGCGGCATCCCCGAAGAGCAGGCGCGAGAGCGCGGCCTAGGCTTCGGCGGGGCGGTCGGTAAGCTCCTCGCGTACCTCGCTGCCAAGAAGATCACCATCGAAGGGGCGAAGGCCGCAGGCCTGCTCAACGAGCAAGGCGATCGCTGTCTTTTCGATGAGCGGCTCATCTTTCCCATCGTCGACCAAAACGGCCGCATCGCCGGCTTTGGTGGCCGGTATCTCGGCGACAGCAAAGCCGACAACCGACCCAAATACGTGAACACGCGCGAGAGCCCGCTGTTCAGCAAGCGCACCTTGCTCTACGGCTGGGACGTCGCGCAGCCGGCGGTCCGACGTCTGAAGCGTGTCACCATCTGCGAGGGCTACACCGACGTGCTCGCATGTCAGCGGGCCGGCATCGAAGACGCCGTGGCGGCGCTCGGCACCGCGTTCACCTCCGAGCATGCGAGCCTCGTCAAACGCCTCGCGAGCGACGCCATCATCTTGCTCGACAGCGACGCGGCCGGTGAGCGCGCGAGCAAAGAGGCTGCCGAGAAGTGCATCGCAGCGGGCTTGAAGACCCTCATCGCGCCGCTCCCTGCCGGCGATGATCCCGACAGCGTCGTGCGCAAGAGCGGGGCCAAGACCCTCGGCCACTACGTGAATAACGCCAAGCCTGCGGTCGAGCATTTCATCGACCGCGCCTTCGCGAACGCGGCGATGGGCGTCGAGGACAAGGCGCGAGCCGCGATGGCGCTGTGGCCGCTCTTCAAGGCGCTCGGGCCGAGCCTCGAGCGTGACCTGTATTTGGCGCAGCTCGCCAACAAGGTGGGGGTGGAGCAGGCACAGCTCGAGAAGAGGATGGCGGCGCAGGAGCAGGAGGATCGCCGCGCGGCAAGAACGGAAAGCCGAGGACCGAGGTCCGATGGCCGATCGCCGATGGCCGATCGCCGATATCCGACGTCCGATGGCCGAGGTCCGACGTCCGATGACCGATCTCCGATGGCCGATAGCCGATCGCCGAATGCCGATGGCCGATCACCGCAGGGCGACAAGCCAAAAGCCCCGCCGCAGCCTACCGAAGACGAGCTCCGCGCCATCACCGAGCTGCTTCTCTACCCGCCGCTGCGCAATCGCCTCACCGAGCTTTCCACCTTTGCATCGCCGCCATTGCTGCCCATCTTAGAGGCGCTCGTCGCTTCGGCCGAGCCAGCCCACGAGATCCTGGCCCGTCATGGGGTCGGACCCCGCTGGGTCAAACAGGCCGAGAAGGCGGGCAGCGTGATCGCGGCTGCCCCGGCCGATGACGACTCGAACCAAGAAGAGCGTCTTCATAAGACGTTCGCGGACGTTTTGAGGAATTTCGAGCGGCGCCAATTGGGCGTCCGCAAACAGGCAATAGACCTAGCGATTCAGCAAGCGGCGGGGCGCGGAGAGTCGACGAGTGAGCTGGAAATCCAGCGCAGAGACTTGACGTTGCGCCAGCGCGAGCTAAAACCGCGCGATTGATCGCCAAAACAGCACGTACGACGTAGGCAGCAGCGTTGCCGTGTGATACGTGCGGCCCCCGATTTTCCCGCCTCAAGTGGCGGGAGAACAAAGGTTCATGTCCGAAAGCGCGTGCCCCCAAAGGTGCGCCAAAGGCTCGTGACAACGATGGCAGCAAAGAAGCCGGTGAGCAGCAAAGCCAAGAGCGTCGCCAAGCCCGAGAAAAAGGCGGCCAAAGGCAAGTCTTCCGTGCCTGCCAAGGCGGCGAAAAAGCTGCACAACGCGCGAGCGGCCAACGACGATGATATCGCCGCTGACAGCGACACCCCCAAAGCGGGTGGCAAGCTTGCTCGTGGTAAGGGCAAAGGCGCCTCCGCTCGCGGCAGCGATGCAGGAAAAGACGTGAACGACATGGAGCGCGGCGCGGAAGCCGATGACTCTGAGGGCCTCTTCGAGTCGGCCCCTACGGCGGGCGGCAAGCTCGTCGAGCGTAAGGAGATCAAGGGTCTCCTCTCCAAAGCCAAGGCCCGCGGCTTTGTCACCATGGACGAAGTCAATGACGCCCTCCCCGACGAGGCCATGTCCTCGGATCAGCTCGACGAAGTCCTCGAGCTGTTCGCTAAAGCGGAGGTCGAGGTCGTCGACAAGGGCAAGCCCCAGACGCAGCGCGCCGCCGTGAAGAAGACGGCCGCGAAGAAGGCCACCGACGACGAAGCCAACGTCAAGTCGAGCGACCCAGTGCGCATGTACCTGCGCAAGATGGGCTCGGTGCCGCTCCTCACCCGCGAAGGCGAAGTCGAAATCGCCAAGCGCATCGAAGAGGGTGAGAAGGAAGTGCTCGGCGTCGTCATCAGCTCGAGCATCGCCATCCAGGAGATCATCGATCTCGGCAACCGCCTGACCAACGACAAGGTGCGCGTCCGCGACGTCGTGCGCGACTACGACGAAGAGTCGGCCGACATCGCCGTCGAGGACTCGCGCAAGCAGCGCATCCTCCGCAGCATCGACAAGATCACCAAACACCACGAGCACAACGTCAAGCTCATGGAGTCGATCGTCGGCAAGCCCGATGGCGATAAGGCGCGCGCCAAGGCTCAGGCGCAGCTCGACAAGAACCTCGGCGAGATGCAGACCGCGCTCGAAGAGGTAAAGCTCTCGAAGAAGCAGATCGATCGCATCGTTCTGCGCTTGAAGTCGCTCATTCGCCGTGTCGAGAAGGCGGAGAACGAAGTCCGCAGCGTCGAGCGCACCATGGGCGTCGACGGCAAAGAGCTCAAGCGCCTGCTGCGCGAAGCCAAGAAGAATCCGAAAGACGAGAAGCGCATCGCCAAGCAGCTTCACGTCAACGTCGAAGAGCTCAACGAGACCGAGCGCGTGCTCTCCTCTGCGAAGCGCAAGGTCGAGCGCATCGAAGAAGAAGCGCACGTTCCGATCGACGAGCTGCGCGGCACCTACGACGCCATCGTGCGCGGCGAGCGCAAGGCCGAGCGTGCCAAAGACGAGCTGGTCGAAGCGAACCTCCGCCTCGTCGTCAGCATCGCCAAGAAGTACACGAACCGCGGTCTGCAGTTCCTGGACCTCATCCAGGAAGGCAACATCGGTTTGATGAAGGCGGTCGACAAGTTCGAGTACCGCCGCGGCTACAAGTTCTCGACCTACGCCACCTGGTGGATCCGTCAGGCCATCACGCGCGCTATCGCGGACCAGGCCCGTACGATTCGTATTCCGGTCCACATGATCGAGACCATCAACAAGCTCATCCGCACCAGCCGTTACCTGGTGCAGGAGCTCGGTCGCGAGCCGACGCCGGAAGAGATCGCAGCGAAGATGGAGCTGCCGATCGACAAGGTCCGCAAGGTCCTGAAGATCGCCAAGGAGCCGATCTCGCTCGAGACGCCGATCGGTGAAGAGGAAGACTCGCACCTCGGCGACTTCATCGAGGACAAGGCGGTCATCAATCCCGCCGACGCGGTCATCAGCTCGAACCTCGCGGAGCAAACCCGCAAGGTGCTCGCCACCCTGACGCCACGCGAAGAGAAGGTTCTTCGTATGCGCTTCGGCATCGGCGAGAAGTCGGACCACACCCTCGAGGAAGTTGGTCAGGACTTCGAGGTTACGCGCGAGCGTATCCGTCAGATCGAAGCGAAGGCGCTGCGTAAGCTCCGCCATCCGTCGCGTAGCAAGCGCTTGAAGGCGTTCGTCGACGGCGGCTAGACGTTGCGTTCCTCGACGAGCTTGGTGAACTCCGCCAAGAATTCGTTGAGGATGTTCACGCCACCGAGCGATTGAGCGGCCGGGCACCCGGTCGTTCCCGGCAGCGTGGTTTCGAGCGTGAGGCCCCAATCCCGTCGGGCAACCTCGCGCTTCTCTTCGTTCAGGTCGACGGCAATGCCGCTCCTGGTGTGCACCAAGGCGAAGCTCTCGTGCACGTCCCAGCGTGTCGAGAACGCGAGCGACGAGAAGCGTCCGAAGACATCGATGGGCATCGCCGCATAGCGCATGATTGCGCCACGCGAGCTCGTGAACAGATCGAGCGCGCTCATCTCGGCCTCGCCCGCGAAGTGCTCGGAGGCTTGCACGAAGCGACACGCCATCTGCACCGCGGTGAGGCTGCCGCCGTGGAGAAGGCTCCTGGCATCGGACCGGGCCTTCACCGGCAGGGCGCCGGGCATGAAAGCGCCGGCGAAGGCGCAGATGCGCGAGAGGTTCTGGTAAGCGATGCCCAAGGGCGTGTTGGGATTCGCTTCGAGCTCGGTGATGACGTCCGCTATAGCGTGCTTAACGACCGCGGCGCCGAGATAGGCCTCGAGCTCCTTGGCGGGGGTGCGCCGAACCTCTTTGGCCACCTCGGGGTCGCGCAAGAGCTCGATCATGCGCCGGCCGATGCGATGAATGATCGGCATCGCCAGCACGTTCTGCTCGATTTTCACCGCCGTGACCGCGGACTCCAAGAACACCGGCTTGCCGTCGCCGCCGAGGAAGGGCTCGCCGGTCGCGGGGTCGATGGCGAGGTAGACTTCGGGCCGCGTGAGGTCGACGCGCGGGGCATACTCGCCGCGCTCGACTGCCTCGGCGCGCTCGCGCAACAAGATGCGCTTGGGCGTGCTCGCCGCCGCCGGGCTCTTGAGCTGTGCCGGCAATGGCACGAGGCTGACCATGCGGTCGCCGTCGTTGAGCATGAGGTAGCGGTGCCGCCCGCGCGAATCGCGGTGAAACAAGGCATCGCCGGCTTGTTTGAGACCGTCGGCGGCCGCCGGATCGTAGTCGCTCAAGACGGCGGTGCGACCATCGAACTCGGCGATCTTCGCGGCGACGATCTCGGCTTGTCTGCTGGCGCGGATGACACGCACGAAGACCGATTGTCCGACATAGCGACCAAGCTCGCTCGCGGGGATGGCTACGGCCGCATGATGCGCTGTCGGCTCGAGGGCGGGCACGGCGCCGCTGCCTTTGAGCTCGAAAGCGTCGGTGAAGACCTGCGGGAAGCGCGGCGCGAGCACGCTCCAGAGGTTGGTGCGCAGCGCATCGAGGCGGATGGCGTCGTAGTCGTAGACCGTCGCGGTCTCCAGGCGACTCTCGAGCCACTGCTCGTTCTCGGTACGCTGCGTGGGGATCGACGCCATCGTCGACGACGATACGTTACCGCGTGGCATCTGGCTATTCGGCCGTTTTCGCCCAAAGTGCCAGGTCTACACCTCCCGGTGACGACATGGCGGCAACAGCTGGCCGCCTCTCTCGATACACCCCCCATGACCCGTATCGACTCGAACGGACGTGTGCCCGGCCAGGTAAGCCCGGGACAATCTCTCCCCACCTCGCGCGAGGCTCACCGCGCTCCCCTACGCGGCGCCGGTGTTGCCGCGACGCTCGCGCTCGCGGGCCTCGGCTGCGCGGCGGGCTCGAAGCTCATGGCCGACAAAGTGGACGGCATGGAGGCCCCACGGCCCTCCGAGAGCGCCCCGACGATGCTCCATCGACGCTCGGTGAGCTACGCCACCGGCGGTATGGTCGCCGCTTCACATCCGGCCGCCGTTCAGATCGGCGTCGATATCCTCAAGAAGGGTGGCTCGGCCATCGACGCGGCGCTCGCGACCAACATCGCCCTCGGGGTGATGGAGCCGGGTATGTGCGGCATGGGTGGCGACCTCTTCGCCATCGTTTGGGACAACAAGGAAAAGCGTCTCTACGGCCTGAACGCTTCGGGGCGTAGTCCGCTGAAGCTGACGGCCGACAAAGTGCAACCCGGACCCGACGGCACCATTCCGATCACCGGTCCCGCTTCGATGTCGGTCCCTGGCGCGGTCGACGGTTGGGCAAAGCTCCACCAGCGCTTCGGCAAGCTCGATTGGGCCGAGCTCTTCAAGCCCGCTATCGCGGCCGCCGAAGACGGTGTGCCGGTAGCGCCGGTCGTCGCCAAAGAATGGGACTGGCCGGGTTGGCTTCCCAAGGTGCGCGATCACCACCGCTTCGCCGAGACGTTCTTGCCGAATGGCGAGCTACCGAAGGCCGGGCAGATCTTCCGCAATCCCGAGCTCGCGAAGTCGTTGCGCGTGGTCGCAGCGGGTGGGCGTGACGCCTTCTACAAGGGGCAGATCGCGCGTGACATCGTCGCGGTCTCGGACAAGGTCGGCGGCTTCTTCTCGCTCGCGGACTTCGATCGCGACCATGCCGAATGGGTCGAGCCCGTCGGCAGCACCTTCGCGGGCACCACGGTCTGGCAGCTGCCGCCGAACTGTCAGGGCGTCGTCGCCCTGCAGATGCTCAACATCCTCGAGAACTTCGATCTGAAGAGCATCGGTCGGAGCTCGCCGCTCTACTGGCACATTCTCATCGAGGCCAAGAAGCTCGCTTTCGAGGATCGCGCCCGCTACTACGCCGACCCCGACTTCGCGAAGGTCCCGATCAGCATGTTGGTGTCGAAGGAGTACGCGAAGAAACAAGCCGCGCGCATCGACCTCACCAAGGCGGCTGACCGTTACGAAAGCGAGCCTGTCCTCGATCGCGGAGACACGACGTATCTGTCGGTCGCCGACAAGGACGGCAACATGGTGTCGCTCATCCAAAGCAACTTCATGCCGTTCGGCTCCGGCAACGTCGTCGGCGGCTTCGGCATCCAGAATCGCGGCGCGCTCTTCAACTTGAAGCCCGGGCACCCGAACTTTCTCGTGCCTGGCAAACGTCCGTTCAACACCATCATGCCGGGCTTCGTGACCCAAGACGGCAAGCCGTTGATGTCCTTCGGCGTCATGGGTGGCAACATGCAGCCGCTCGGCCACATGCAAGTGCTCGTCAACCACCTGCTGTTCGGTGACGACATCCAGGTCGCGAGTGATCGCCCGCGCTTCCAGCACGAGGGCTCCTCGGAGCCGACCGGGACCGAGATGAAGAGCGGCGGCATCCTCTTCCTCGAGTCCGGGCTGCCCGACCACATTCGCGAAGGTCTTTCGGCGCTCGGCCACAAGATCCAACCTGCCGGCGGTTACTTCGGGGGCTGCCAAATCGTGAAGGCGACCCCGGACGGCTACCAAGGCGCGAGCGAGTCACGCAAAGACGGCCTCGCGCTCGGTATCAACGTTCCCAAGCGCCCTTGAGCACCGACGCCTGACAGCGCGTCGGACCGGGCGCCGGCACCCGTGTCACGGCGCCACCGATATTGCCTGACTGCCGCCGCAGTCAGGAGCTCATCGTGGAAGCGTCACGTTCTTCTTCTCGTCCTGGTGGTGCCGTCATCTGCCCGAGGCCCATGTCGGTCGTCGTCCAAGGCGAGAGCATTCATGGGACCACGGTCGCCGTGGCGAAGGGGCAAAAGTTGGTCGTCGAGCTGCCGAAGCAGCCGGCTAGTGGCTACAAGTGGGTCGTGCTCTCGGTTCCGCGCGAGCTCAGTCAGCCGACCGTGGAAGAGCACGGCAGGACCGCCAAAGCAGGTGGCACGAAGGGCTCGACGACGTTCACGTGGTCGACGGGCGGCCCGCTCATCCAGGCCGGCCGAAGTTACCCCGTGACCATTGGCCTGAAGCGCCCCTGGGAGCAGGAAGCAGCTCAGACCATCGCCTTCACTGTCAAAGTGACGTGAGCGCTCAGCGAAACTGCGCGAGGTAGGCCTTCAGCTCGGCGATCGACATGATCGCTTTCGCGGACGGTGATTCCACGACGGGTCGGTTGTAGCCGCGGCTCTTGTCGAGCATGCCCGCGTAGATGCGGCCATGGACGGCGAGACTGCGAGCGACTTCGTCGGAGGCAAGACTCCAATGACGCCTGATGTCGTCGGGCCGGGCTTCCGTAAGTGGCATCGGCTCGATCGCGAAACCGACGCCGGCTTTGGTCGCGGCTTCGATTTGCTTCCGCATGGTCCGAAGCTCGTCGAAGGAGAGGGCCTCATACGCTGCGCGTGTCGTCACGAGCTGCTCGGGCTGGGCGTGCGCTGGCGTCGCGGCCGCGGTGCGCGCTCGGACACCCTCGAAGACCAGGGCCGCGCTCGTGCCGCCGAACAGCGCACCCGCGACTCCAGCGGCGACGGCGTAGGGAAGCGCGAGTCGCAGCAAGCGCTTTTGCTTGCTCGGGCGTGGCGTCGGAATGGTTGCCGGCGGACTTTCATTGTCGGACGTGGCAACGGCGGGAAGACCGACAGTCGGCGCGGCGGCCGCCGTGATGGTCTGGGGGCGTCCAACGGTCACGGTCATTTTCCCACCTCGGCGAGAAAGCGCTGCAGCTCGGGAATCGACGTGATTTCTTTTGCGGACGCAGACTCGATGGTGTCGGGGCCGAGGCGGTTGGTGGTGATGACCCCGGCGTAGACGCGCCCGTAAGTCGCGAGCTTGCGCGCGACGGTATCGGACGAGAGCAGTCGATAACTGTCCGCCCGCTGCAACTGCCTGTCCCGCTCTCTCTGCGTGGTGTCCCCGAGCGGCGGCAATTCGACCACGAAACCGATCGTATGCACCGTTGCAGCGATGTGCGCCTGCTTTTGCAGCGTTCGCACGGCCTCGACATCGAGGGCCGCGTAGGCCGCACGCACCGAGGCCAAGTGGGCCTCGCTTTGCGTCGCGACGGGCTTGCTGCTCGAGCTCGAGACCGCAGCGGCCGCGCCCAGGTAGACTGCCGTGGTGCCGACGCCGCCGATTGCCGCGCCGGCAAGACCCGCAGCGATCCAGAAAGGTCGCACGAGGCGGCGCAGCGCGAGCGAGCCGAGGCGACTTCGCTTCGGGATGACGGCTGGTGCCTTCGCCTCGCTTACGGGCACGATGCAGGGGAGCTCGACCGCTAGGCCCGGCGGTGGATTCTGAGTGCGAACGATAGAGCCTGGACCCGTCATGGCTCCGGTTATCGACAGCGCACGCGTGCGGTCGCTAAAAAGTGCGACGCGCTGTCAGGGGCAACCGGTGACAGCGTGGACAGACCCCGTGATGGGCAGCCTAGCGGAACAGGTTCAGAAACGAGCGCAAGGCTTCGGACGACACGATGGGTTCCGCGCCCTTGGCGTCGACGACCTGATAGACACCCTGCGAGGGCGGCGGCTTCGGAATGTTGGTGAGCTCGCCAACGTACAGCCGGCCGCGATCGGCGAGCACCTCGTCGACCTGAAACGGATTCAGGCGCAGATGCTCTTCCGAATGTGACCCCGGCGGGGCTGGCAGCTCGAGCGGCTGGATGACGAATCCGAAACCGCGTTCGCGCGCCTTGTCCGCAAGCTCGCGCAGGCGCTCGATCTCGGACGGTGGCAGCCGTGACAGCTCGGTGCGCAACGCCGACAGGCGATCGGGATGGTCGTGGGGCAGCTCGTCTGCGCTCTCTTCACGCTCGACGACTTCGGCGTTGGCCTGAGAGCCTCGGCGCGAGCCCGGCGCGAACGCCGCGAGACGGCCGGTGTGTAAGAGGACCGCGATGCCGGCATTGATGGCGAGGACCGCGGGTGTGACGACGAACGGCGGGGCTATTGGCGCCGACTTCGAGTGATGAACGGATCGCCGGCGCGCAGGTTTGACCGCAGGCGTTTGCGCCTCGGTCTGCTGCACGGGAGACGCCGGCGCGATGGGGAAGGAAATCGCAGCGGCTTTGCCGCCTACGCCTTCGACACTCATCTGTGCACCAGTCCGACGTTGTTCATGAAACTGCCGGAGTTATCGCCTGGTACCGTTCCCCGTTGTCTCGCAATACCGTCTCCGGAATGTGTCACGTTGGCATTTTGCCAGGTAAATCAGGGCGTTTCACGCGTACGTGAGCAAATGCCCTGACATGTGAACAGGGTCATTTCGGCTCATCCTTAGCCCTGCGGCAGGGCGTTGAGTGATTCGAGGAGGCTCGCAAAGGCCTCCGTGAGCTTTTGGATGGGGTTACCGTCCTCCAGGGCCACTGCCGCGAGACAGCCGGTTGTGCCTGGAAGGATGGTGTCCGGCCGTAGGCCATGGTGCGTCGCCAGCGTTTTTAGGGCAGCCGCGGTGGGCTTGAGCCGGTGCTTGCCGGCGTGCTCCACCAGCTCGAAGCTCTTCGAGAGCTCGGGATTTGCGCCCATCTTGAAGACGGCGTGCATGGCGAGGAAGACCTCCATGTGCGGGGAGGCGAGGCGGACGATGGTGGGCGTCGAGTCGCGAAGCACGGTGGTGGCGGAGAGCTCAGGATGTCCCTGGGTGTGCGCCTGTGCGGCGCGGCCCATGTCGACGAGCACCGAGATGCCCGTGGTGAGACCTGCACGCAGCAGTCCTTCCGCCGTGCCCACCATGTCGCCAGGTAGCCTGCTCGGAATGAACGCGTAGCTGAAGTCGACGACGCGGCGGAGGTTTGCGAACGCCTGCCCGAGTGGAGTGCTCGCGCCTTTCTTCGACGTCCACTCGGCGACGAGCTCCTCGATCACGGGCTTCCCGACGTTCTCGAAGAGCGATTGCCCGATGCCGTGCCAGCTCTTGGCCTCGCCGACTTGCTTTGCGCAATCGGGAGCACCGATGCGCGCCACGGCGCGGCGGACGATCTCGTGGACGAGAGGTGTCGCGAGAACGTTCTGCTCGACCTTCACCGCGCTCACGAAGTCGGCGCGTAGGAGATTCTGCGTTGCGCCCATGAACGAACCCTGGGGAGGTCGGTCGACGAGGTAGTCCTGGGGACGCGTCAGGTCGATGCGTGGCGAGTACTCCCCGCGCGCCACGGCGCCGGCGCGCTCACGTATGCTCGTACGCTTCAGCGGACTCTGGGCCGAGCGCATGACGTCGAAGCCGAGCTCGACGGCGGTGATCACCGAATCATGAGGCGAAAGTGGCATGCTGACCGTGCTGCCGCGCGCGAGAGCTGGTCGGAAGAACGGCGCGTCGCCGTCGTGCATGAGCTCGGCGGCCTCGTCGATCTTGAACTCCTTCAACAGGATCTCTTCGCCCGGATAGACGTCTCCCAGCTTGGCCGCGACCGCGTCGACTCGGCCATCGGCGCGTCGGACGCGGATGAAGGCGTCTTTACCCGCGAGCTTTGCCAAGACGGCGTCGGGGACCGGCGGTTCACGCGGCGCGCGTGTGAAGGTCGCGGTGCTCGGCGCGCCCGTGCCCACGAGCTCGAACGCCTGACCGAAGCGCGCGGGAAAGCGCGCTTCGAGCTCACCCCACCAGCCACTCTGGAGGGCGACGCGGCGTAGCTCTGCCCGTTCGGGAGGCGTGAGGTCGGTGCGCGCGAGCTGCGCCGCGATCTTGTCCGGCGACGAGGTGTCGACCGAGTTGAGTCTTACCACTACGCTTCTTGTACGCTATCGCGCGCGAAACGTCACAGGGCAACCGTCGATGTGGTCGTCGACCATGCCCATGGCCTGCATGAACGCATACGCCGTCGTCGGCCCGACGAAGCTGAAACCGCGCTTCTTGAGCTCCTTGGAGAAGCGCTTGGACTCCTCGCTCGTGGTGTTCGCGCGCAGCTCGGAGAGCGACCAGCGCCGGCGTCTCGCCGCTGGTTGGAAGCTCCAGACGAAAGCGTCGAAATCGCCCTTCTTGGGAAAGTGCTCGAGCAAGCGACGTGCGTTGTTGATGGTCGACTCGATCTTCCCACGGTGGCGGATGATCCCGGCATCGGCGAGCAAGCGCTTTACGTCTTTCGCGCCGAACGCGGCGACCTTCTTGGGATCGAACCCTGCGAACGCGACGCGGAAGTTGTCACGCTTCTTGAGGATCGTGAGCCACGACAGCCCCGACTGGAAACCTTCGAGGCAGAGCTTTTCGAAGAGGCGCGTGTCGGCGTGGACCGGCAAGCCCCATTCGTCGTCGTGGTAACGCCGGTAGATGGGATCGTCCGAGCACCAGAAGCAGCGCACCACGCCGTCGTCGTGCAGTCGCAATCCATCGGCAAGTCGCGCTGCTTTGGCCATTGGCGGCTTTTTACACGAATGTGCGTTTGAGGTGAGGGCCCTACGTTGCGGGAGCTTGCCCAAGGTGTTAGAGGCGGGGCGGCCCGAAACTGGGCCCATAGCTCAGCGGTAGAGCCGTCGGCTCATAACCGATAGGTCCCAGGTTCGATCCCTGGTGGGCCCATTCGACGTAGAGAGGTTTCTCGGCGTGTCTCAGCAGATGCTCGATTTGTACGAAATCCAGAAGATCGACCTCGGGATCCGTGATGTGCAGAAGCGCCTCGATGAGATCCCCAAAGACCTCCGCCGACTCGAGTCCCAAACCGGCGATCTGAAGCACGAAGTCGACAAGACCCGTCTCGAGCGCGACGCACTTCTTCGCGAGGTCAAGACGCTCGAAGACAGCGTCGTGATGGAGAACCAGAAGCACAAGAAGTGGGAAGCGCGTCTCGCCGAGATTCGCAACCAACGTGAGTACCTGGCTCTGTCGCGCGAGATCGAGGGCGGCAAGCGGCAGAACCGCGAGGCCGAAGAGAAGGTGCAGGAGCTCAAGAAGCGTCAGGCCGAGCTCGAGAAGAAGCTCGGCGACATGCAAACGCAGGTGAGCACCCAGGAGGGCGAGGCCACCAGCGAGCGCACCAAGGTCGACACCGACGTGAACGCGGTCAAAGAAAAGCTCGCGAGCGAGACGCAGCGCCGCGACGAGCTGCTCCCGAAGATCCCGAAGCCGCTCTTGAGCAAATACGACTCGATTCGCGCCAAGCGCTTGGGCATCGGCATCGTGCCGGTCGTCGGCGGTTTGTGCCAGGGCTGCAACATGCGGATCCCGCCGCAGCTCTTCAACATCCTGCAACGCGGCCAGACCGTCGAGCAGTGCCCCAGCTGCCAGCGCATCATCTTCTGGGACAAAATTCTCGCCACCGGTGACGCCTCCGCGGCGCCGGCGAGCTAAGCAAAAGAGCCCACATGTCGTCACGCCGCCGCCGCGACCCGGATCCGTTGGAGCTCATCACGTTCATCGCCGATCACGAGTCGCTGACTCTGTCGCGTGACGAGTTCTCCGGTGTGACCGAGGAGCGGCTGCGCTCCATCCTGCGGGCCTTCGTCGCCGAAGTGACCGGCGTTCCGCCAAAGCGGACGAACATGGCTGCGGCGACGATTGCCGCGAAGAACGAGCCCAAGAAGGCGGCGAACCGCGTCTTGCTGTTCACCGACGGCGCTTCCAAGGGCAACCCCGGTCCCGCCGGGGCCGGCTGGGTGATCACCGACGAGAGTGGTGAGCAGCTCGGCAAGGGCGGGGCCTTTCTCGGCCGGCGCACCAACAACGAAGCCGAATACGAAGCGGTGATTCGCGGCCTCCAGGCTTGCCTCGAGGCGGGAGTCAACGAGGTCTTCCTGCGCAGCGACAGCGAGCTGCTGGTGAAGCAAATCAACGGCACCTACCGCGTCAAGGAAGAGCGCTTGCAGGCGCTCTACCACCAGGCGCGCGAGAAGCTGCAGAAGTTCCGCCGCTTCGACGTCAAGCACGTGCCGCGCGAGCAGAACTCCGCCGCCGATGCGCAGGCGAACCTCGCCGTCGATCAGGGACCCTCGGTCGCCGTCTAGAGCGTTGTCGCCGCGCGTGTGAGTTGCTCGCGCAGGAACCTGTGCGCGGGATCGGTGTCGCTGCGCTCGTGCCAGAGCATCGCGAGCCGAAAGCCCGGCAGCGGGATCGGCGGCGGCACGCTGATCAGCGGCAAGCGCTTCGCGAAGAGGCGTGCGATGCGCGAGGCGAGGGTGATGATGAGGTCGGTTTTGGCGACTACCTGCGGCGCCACCAGGAAGTTCGGTGTCGTGAAAGCGATGCGCCGGGTCTTGCCGACGCGGGCAAGCGCTTCGTCGACGACACCACCGCCCGGGCGCCCGCTCGGCGCGATGAAAGCGTGCTCGGCCTCGGCGTAACGCGCCACCGTGAGCTTGCGCTTGGCGAGCGGGTGGCCCTTGCGCATCACCACCACGAAGTCGTCGTCCCATAGCTCTTTCACGCGCATCCCGGTGGCGTCTTCGTAGTACTGCGGTGGCGCTAGCATGAGGTCGATCTCGCCGTTCGCGAGTGCGGCCCCGCTGTCCGTTGGAGCGGACCGCGACCAGATGTCCATGCGCGGCCCCGCCTTCGCGAGCCTACCGACGAGCTCGGGCATGATCAGCTGCTCGGCGTAGTCGCTGGCGCCGACCTTGAAGGTGCGCCGCGCGGTCAGTGGATCGAAGGCTGTCGGAGTGAACAGGGCGTGCTCGATGGACGCGAGCGCCGTTGCCAGGGTGCCCGCCATGGCTTCGGCGCGGGCCGTGGGCACCAGCCCACGTGGCGTGCGCACGAAGAGCGGGTCGCCGAGGAGCTCGCGGAGCCGGCCCAGGGCGTGGCTCGTCGCCGATTGGCTCAGCGCCAGGCGCTTGCCGGCGCGTGACACGCTGCGCTCCTCGAGCAGCGTGTGCAGCACCAGAGCCAGGTTGAGGTCCATGCCGGCGATATGCATACTGTGCATTGTGTACACGATAATGTTGCATTCGACACATATCGTGTCTGGGCGTAACTTTCTCTTCGAACAGGAGAAACCCCAATGACCTTCGCAATCGCTGGAACCACTGGACGTACTGGAAAGATCATCGCCGAATCACTTCTCGCCGCGGGCAAGAAGGTGCGCGTCATCGTGCGCGACGCCAAGAAGGGCGATGAATGGCAACGCAAAGGCGCCGAAGTTGCGGTCGCCGACCTCACCGACGCCGAGGCTCTGGGGCGCGCGCTCCAGGGGGCGACTGGCGCCTATCTTCTGATACCGCCCGCCTTCGCGGACGACTATCGCAAGCAACAAGACGTGACGTCGGCAGCGCTGGCCGAGGCGGTGCGCGGCGCTCGCGTTCCCCACGTGGTCTTGCTCTCGTCGATCGGCGCGCAGCAGCCGAGCGGCACCGGCCCGATCGCCGGGCTCCATCACACCGAGAGTCTCTTCACGAAGATCCCGGGCACGGTCTTCACCTTCCTGCGGGCCGCGTATTTCGTGGAGAACATCGGCGCGTCAATGGGAGCGGTGAAGGAAGCCGGTGTCTTGCCGTCGTTTTTTCCCGAGGACCTGCGCTTTCCGATGACCAACACCACCGACATCGGCAAGCTCGCGACCCAGCTCCTGCTCGACCCGCCGGCGAAGTCGACGATCGTCGAGCTCGGCACGGAACGCTCGTTCGCGGAGCTCGCGAAGACGCTCGGGCGCGTCGCCGGCAAGCCGGTGGTCGTGCAGGAGGCGCCGCTGGCGGTGATGGTCGAGACGCTCACGGGCTTCGGTTTCCCCAAGGGGCTCGCCGAGCTCTACCACGAGATGACCGGCGCGATACGCACCGGCCACGTCCGCTTCGACGGACACAAGCGCGTCGAAGACAAAGAGCCTATCGAGCACACCCTGAAACGGTTGCTCGGCTAACGGCTCACGTCGACTGGGGCGGCCAGGAGACCTGCGCCTCGAGAGGCAGGTCGAGAACCAGACTGGCCGTACCACCCGAATCGACGGACTCGGCCTTGGCGTTGAGGACGATCTTGCCGGGCTTCACCACGAGCTTGCTGCCGCTGAGATCGAGCTGGCCACCGTCGACCTTGATGTTGACCGAGCCATCGGGGCCGCGTGCGATGATGCCGCTGGTGCCGACGCCGAGCTGGGCGAGCTTGAAGCTCGCGGTCGACGGGTTCCCGAGCGCCAAGGTGATGCGTGGGCTTACCGCGGCGGCGTCATTCAAGCCGAGCGTTGCTTCGACGTTGTTGGCGGTGACCGCGAGCGAGCCGTCTTTTGCGAACACGATCTTCAGCTCCGAGCTGATGTCGGCGCTGGTCTTCGCATCGAGCGAGAGAGAGTCGCCGACGAACACCGAAAGCTGGCCGGCAATGGCACGGGCGATGTGCAGGTCGCCGGCGTCGAGGACGAGACGCTCATCGCGGTAGGCGATCTTGATGCCGTTGGACGCGATCGCGTTCTCGCCGGGTTTGAGCGAGATCGTCGCGCCAACCGCCGCTTCGAGCTTTCCGGAGGTCTTGCCGGTGAGGGCGCCGCTCGCGTCACGCGCCAGCTCACCCGTGACCTTGAGGGTGCCGCGCCCCGCAGGGGACTGGATCTCGGCGCCGTCGCTCGCGACCTTGATGGTCTCGGACGGTCCGTTGAGCTCGAGCGTGAACTCGGCCTTCTCGATGAGGCCGCCGAGGGCGCTGATGAGCTGACGCGGGTCGGTGCTCGGCAGCTTGGGAAGGCTCGATGGTCTGCCGGAGCCGACAAACTTGTTGAGGTGCAGATCGTAGCGCGGCAACAGGGCCGTCGGGATGGGGATGCCGTGAGGTTGAAGCTGGCCGTCCTCATCGATGGAGAGGCGCGTCACCTGGAGCTTGAGCGCCGTGTTGACGACACCGCCGAGCAGGCCGCCAAGGAGACCGCCACCAAGTCCACTGCCGACGAACAGGCCGGGATTGAGGACCTCGAGGTGCTTGCCGTTGAAGTCGATGCTGACCTCGGAGAGCAACAAGCCGCGAGGGGTTGGCTTGACCACCGCGCTCACCGTTGCGGTCACGCCGCGCGGCACGCCTAGCTTGAGGGGCTCGCCTTTGCCGATCTCGAGGGCAACGGTCCCCCGTCGCAGTGGGACGCGTGCGGTAAGGCGGCCGCCGCTGATGTTGTGTTGCGCCATCTCGCACAAGCTCACCGCGTCGACCGTGACCGCCGCGGCCTTCAGCGACTCGGTGACCGTGCTGGGGTGCCTCGCCGTCGCGCCGGCGCCGATCGCGCGCTCCTCGGTAGCGAAACGTGCGAGCTCGGCGCCCGGGGCTGGTGCGTCGGGCTGCTTGGCTCGTTTGGCTGGCGTCTTGAGATCGACGTTTTCGGGCTGGCCGCCGGTGGCGGACGTTACGAGGGGCGAAGAGATAGAGGTGGCCGAAGGTCGCATCGACATCGTTTATCGGTGCCGAGCGTGCGTCTGGCGCTTGAAAGCGATCTTAGAGGTAACCGACGAACCCGAGCCCGTGGAGGCGCCCACAGAGCTGCTGCGCCGCCTCGTGGGCGTCGGGGCCGACGAGCTCGCGGAGCGTCAGGGTTCCGTCCAACTTGCTCGCAATCACTGGCCAAAGGGCGCTGGGGTCGGCGAAGGTATGGGAGCGGTTTTGCTTGGCGATCCAAGCGTGGGCGACCGAGCCCGCCCCGTCGCGTATGCCTGCATGACAGCCGTACGTCGCACCGTCGATGAGCACCGGTTTGCTGTCGTCGCTCGGCAGGTCAGGCTCGCGTAGGACCTTCACCGGGTCGAAGGCGCGGATCTGCTTTTCGAGCCAGGCGGTTTCCTGGGCGAGGCGGGCGACCCATACGTCGAGATCGATGCCTACTGCCGCCGCCGCGGCCTGGATGGCTGGGAAGTCCGGCATCGGATCGCAGGTGTAACCGAGCATCTGCATTGGACCGGCGAGCATCGGTGCCAGCAAGACTCTCATCTCGGGGGAGAGGTCCCGGACGTAGCGATTCAGGCGTGGCCCGTTTGCCTGGCTGTGCGAGAAGCCGAGCGCCCCAGGCGCCCCGGGCGTGTCCGTCGTAGCAGTCACCGCCGGTTCCTGCGCTTGGTGGAAGGCGAGTCCGATGAAGCGCATGACCTCGTCGAGACGTGCGCGCGGGGCGGCCACGAGATCTTCGTAACGCAGTCGCAAGAACCTGTCCGCTCCAGCGAACCGCAGATCGAGGAAGGAACGCGTGACGTGGTAGTACCAAGCGCAACCGGCGCGTAGGTGCGGGGGCTCGAAGGTCTCGGCCGCCCACAGCGAAAGCGGGTCGGGCGCGGGGCCCAAAAGGCGCGGATGGTCTTGCTCGGCCTGGAGCGCGAGACGCAAGTCTTCCATCGAGCACACCGTGTCGCGGCCATCGCGCACGCATTGAACGAAGCGCGCGTCGGGAAAGATGGCGAGCACGTAGTCGACCTGCTGCGACAGCGTCGAGATCTTCACCACTAACTGCGACTTCCCCGAGGCCGCGAGCGCCTTCTTCACGGTGTCGTGGTACTCGGCGACGAGCTCGGGCGTGGCGTCGCGCGCCGTCAGTCGGAAGTGATCGTCTTCGCCATGGCGGTGCGGGAACCTGCCCAGGTCGTGGTGGAAGCGATGGAGCTCCGCGCCCAGCGCGAGCACCTCGGGGTGGAGCCCCAAGGCGCCCGCCATGAGCGTGGTCCCGCTGCGAGGCGGGCCGATCACGAATATGGGCGAGCGATTCACCGGAGCGGACCTATAAGCCGAGTTCTGTTCCGCGACTTGCGTCGCGGTGACGACCATTCCTCTAGGCGCGCGATTACTCGAGCGCTCGAGCTGCCGACCCGAACCGTAGGCCAACGAGCAGCTGGCTGACACACCTTCCGCCGAAGCGGACGGCGTGTCTGACGGTTCCTATTTGACATTGCTCCGAGTGGGGTTTGCCTTGCCGGTCCACGTCTCCGTAACCGCGGTGCGCTCTTACCGCACCTTTTCACCGTGACCGTCGTGCGTGAAGCATTGAGACGGCCGTTTGTTTTCTGTGGCACTTTCCGTCGGGTCGCCCCGCCTGGCTGTTAGCCAGCACTCTTGCTCTCTGGAGCTCGGACTTTCCTCCCGTGATGATGGGTTCTCGAGAGCTCCCAGCATCACCGGCGGTCATCCGGTCTGCTCCGGTGAAGGCGGCACCATAACACGGCGCACCCACATTGGGGAGCCTGCCGCCAAGACGTCCTGAAACCTCACATGGCGCGCCCCCCGAAACCGCGCTAAACCGACGTCTGCAGCTCAAATCGTCCCCGAAACCAGGATTGCTCATGCGGCTATCTGCGATCGTCTCTGCGCTCGTTCTCACCCTCGCGGTCAACGCTCATGCCCGGCCGGCCAAGGAAAAGCGGAAGACTGCCGAACGCCCCACTCAGGGCGAGGCCGCCGAAGGTGGTGGCGGAGAAGCAGCCGCCGACAACAAGCCGTTCGTACCGCCGCTCCCCGGCGTGAAGTGGATCATGGGCCCCGGCAAGGGCGACCTCGGTAACGCCGCCATCGATGTCCCGGCAGGCTTCGCCTTCACCGGCCGCGAAGGCACCAAGGCGTTCCTCGAGGCGACCGAGAACCCGGTCGGAACCACCGAGCGCGGTACGCTTTGGCGGATTCCTCCGGCCGGCAGCACCAACTCTTGGTTCGTGATCTTCGAGTACGAAGACAGCGGTCACGTCAAAGACGACGACAAAGACGATATCGACGCCGACGCGTTGCTCTCGAGCCTCCAAGAAGGCACCGAGGCGTCGAACGAAGAGCGCCGCCAGCGCGGTTGGTCGACCATCAAGGTCACCGGCTGGCACGTGAAGCCGCAGTACGACGAGGCCTCGCACAACGTCGAATGGGCCACCAAGGCCATCGACGAGCAGACCAACTCGATGAGCATCAACCACAACGTGCGCATCCTCGGCCGCACCGGCGTGACCAGCGCCGTCCTCGTCGCCGGTGAAGACGAGCTTACGACCGCGACGCCGGAGTTCAAGAAGACGCTCACTGGCTTCAACTACAACGCCGGCGACAAGTACGGTGACTACAAGCAGGGCGACAAGCTCGCGGCCTACGGCATCGCCGGTCTGGTGCTCGGTGGCGCCGTCGCGGTCGCCGCGAAGTCGGGTCTGTTGGGCAAGCTGATCAAACCGATCATCCTCGGCATCGCGGCCATCGGCGCGGGCATCGCCAAGATGTTCAAGCGCGGTGGTGGCGGTGGTGAGACCAAGGCCGAGCCGCCCAAGCAGGCCTAAGCGCAGCGAGCGTTCGTAATCGACACTCAGTTTCTCCAGCTCGCTGCCGTAGCGGTCGTCCTCTACGTCATCGAGCTGGCCGTCTACATGCCACCCGGCCGCGTTGGTTTCGTGCTGCGCGGTCGGGGCGTGCGCCTCATCCGAGGCTTGGGCTTCAAGAGCCCATTTCCCTGGGGTGCGTTCTACGCGCTCGACGACTTCTATCTCGAGCTCGGCGAGAGGGGCGTGTTGGTGTCGCGCCCGTCGCGTGACGAAACACGGGTGAAGCCGGTCTATCTCGACTACGCCGCTATCAAAGAGGTGACGGTTCGCGACACCAAGGTGCTGGTCGACGGGGTTTGCGTGTTGCACGCTCCGTCCACTAAAGCGGCAGAGCGCGTGAAGCACGACCTCGAGGTGGTCCGCGCCTTATCCGAGAAGAAGCGGGTCGAGGGCGTGAAGAAGCTCATCGGGACGCAGGTCGACCCCGAAAAGGCGCTCGAGATTCGCAAGACCGACGACAAGACCCTGGTCACGTTGCGTGCCTTCGGCCTGTTGTTGCTGCTGCTCGTGGGCGGTGTCATCGGCTACCTCCTCATGGGCCGCACCGAGCGTCTTACGTCGATCGGTTTGGGGGCGCTCGCCCTCACCGTCGTCGCCATCGGCAAGTTCATCACCGCGCACGCCAAGCTCTGGCCGAAAGAGCGCAGCCAGCGCTGGACCCGCGCCTTCACGTACATCTACCCGCTAGCCCTCGCGAAGAGCGCCGATGTCTGCACCCATGACCGCATGGCGAGCCTGCACGTCCTCGCGCCGATGCGCGCCTTCACGACGCCGGCGGAGCAGGGCCGCATGATCGAAACCATGCTCGCCGACGCCAAGGCCGCCGATGCATCGCTCGACAACGACGACCCCAACGTGAAGCGCACCCGCGCCGAATACCACGCGACGCTCACCACGGTGCTTTCAGCGATCGCCCCCGCTCCGCAAAAGAAGACAGTCGACGCCGACGATGGCGTGGTCGTCCGCTGTTCGCGCTGCGGCGCGCCGTATACGCGGCAGGTCAGCGAGTGCTTCGACTGCGGCGCGGCGATGAGCCCGGTGAGCCGCCAAGGGTAGACGAGAGGCAACATCGAGGTGTGGTCTCCGCAACGCACGACATGATGTCAGGCCTCGCACTATCGCGGTCTTGGACGCTGCAGCGGATAGTGGCGCGTGTCCTGCAACACGAGGCAGGCAACGGGAGAGCATCATGTCACATGGTGGAAAGCTCACGACCGTCGAAGCCATGGGCCATCCGCGCTTCGATGCGCGCATCGGCGACGCCGTCGCAGCGTCACCGTCGGCACCTCCGGCGCTGGTTCACGAGACCCTGAAGCAGGTCGAGTCCGCGCGCGATGCCATGGCGACCGAGCTCGTCGCCGATAGCGCCGCGCTTGCCGATGCTCGGACGCTGCGGCGCGAAGCACACGTGCTCGGGCCTTTGGCGTGGGCCCGCGGCCGGGTCCATCTCGCGTCGACGCTCGACGACAATGTCAGCGCGCGCGAGACCGAGCTGCGGGTGACGCGCGATGCGCATGCGACGCTCACGCGTTCGTATCAACGGCTGTGTGAGCGTCTGAAAGAACCGTGATCTAGCGGACGACGCTGCCGACGAGGCCGTGGGTGAAGACCTGCGACGGGGGCAGGCCGAACATGCGGTGGAAGAGCCGCGAGAAATGCGCCGAGTCGTAGAAGCCAGCGGCGTGCGCTACCTGCGTGAGGCTGCGGCCTTCGACGGCCAGGGCCGTAGCGCCGAGCATGCGATGCCAGGCGCGAAAGGCCCCCATCGGGACGCCGACTTGTTCTTTGAACCTGTGCTCGACGAGAGATGTCGAGGCGCCCACGCGGCGCGCGAGCGTTGCCGCGTTTGCTGCTCCATCCTCGGGCGAGGCCAAGAGCTCGGCGAGTCGCGCCACCCGCGCGCTCGCCGCAAGCGGGCTCGGACCCAGGTACAGCGCGTCGTGGAAGAGCTCGTTCCAGGGCTCGCGCCTTCCGGATACGAGCGCGGCACCGACCGCCGCCCGTAGCTCGCGCGCGTCGACACCGCGGCTGAGGGTCGCACCCGGCTCGAGGAAGAGGACCGCCGCGCGTCCGCCATGGAAGTCGAGCGCATGCCACTGCCAGCCGCGGACGAAAGCCGCTTCGTGCTCTCCGACGCGGCCGTTGCCGTCGATCAGCTCGAACCCGTCATCGAGACCGACGAGCACGGCGTTGGCGGCGAATCGATGTTTCGGGAGCTGATGGAAGCGCCCGACGTAGAGCGCTCGTCCTCGACCCAGCATCAAGTGGCTCTGCATATGCAGAAACGTACAAGCACCACGGCGATGCAGCCATGTAGATTCAGCGCGTGACCGCGTCGCTTGCCCAGATGATCTCCGACCGAGCGCGTCAATCACCGCAGGCCGTCGCGTTTCGCGTCCGCCGTGACCATGACTACGTGGACGTGCGCTGGTCCGCGGTAGCGCCACGCCTCGAAGCCATCGCCGCAGGGCTGCTCACGGCCGCGGCGCTCGACGATGGGGCATGCATCTCCATCGTCGGCAATACATCGATGGCGTCGTGTCTCGTCGACTTCGCCGCGCTCTCGGTCGGGCTCAAGACCGTACCCGTCTACGCGAGCTTGCTGCCGGAAGAAGTCGGCTACATGCACGCCGACACCGCGGCCCAGCTCATCGTCGTCGACGACGGAGCCCAGCTCGAGAAGGTGCGCGCTTTTCGCGCCGGGTTTACGTTCTTCGACCGGCGCTACGCCGCCGCCGACCTGCGGATCCGCGGAAAAGTTGTCGTCATCCATTCCCAGGGTGTCGCTGCAGCGGACGACTGGGAGAGCTTGGACGAGCTCGAGGCTCGAGGCCACCGCGAGCGATCGGCATGCGAAGTGGAGATGCGGCGTCGCGCGACCCTCATCAGGCGTGAGGACGTCGCAACGTTCACTTACACCTCGGGTACCACGGGCGCGCCGAAGGCAGTGATTCAAACCCACGACAACATGTTGGCGATGCTCGAAGACGTCGACGACGCCGGCCTCATGGACGACGAGGTCCGCGAGCACGGTCTATTTCTCTTTCTCCCCGCAGCGCATTCCTTCGGGCGGATGGTCGAGCTCGCGGGCCCGTTCTTCGGCGCGCCGCTGGTGATGTCGTCGGTTCCGACGCTGGCCGCCGATCTGCTCGCATCGCGTCCGGGTTTCTTCCCGGCGGCGCCGCGCGTGTTCGAGAAGATGATGGCCAAGATCACGAGCGCGATCGAAAGCGAGCGTGCTCTCGCGCGAAGGATCGCGGGATGGGCTTTGAACGTCGGCCATCGTGTTGCCGCGCGGCGCGCCGACGGCCGGTCAGTGCCCTTGTTGCTCGATGCGCAGCGCGCTATCGCGGACCGCCTGGTTCTATCCAAGTTGCGCGCGCGTTTGGGCCTGGATAACGCATCGACGCTTCTTTCGGGTGCCGCCGCCCTGCGCCCGGATGTGCAGACGTTTTTTCTCGCCCTCGGCCTACCGCTTCTCGAAGCTTACGGACTCACCGAGACCTGCCCGGGCCTGACCGTCAATCGTAAGCACGCGGCTCGGCTCGGTACTGTGGGACAGGCGTTCAAGCGCTGCGAGCTCAAGGTGGCCGCCGACGGCGAGTTGCTCGCCCGCGGGCCGAACATCACCCGCGGCTACTTGAACCGGCCCGATGCGACGGCCGAGGCCTTCGATGGCGACGGCTGGTTTCGCACCGGCGATCTCGGCTCGATCGACGCGGACGGATTCGTGCGCATCACCGGCCGGAAGAAAGAGCTGCTCAAGACGAGCGGCGGAAAATACGTAGCTCCACTCAAGATCGAAGCACAGCTGAAGCGCCATCGGATCGTCCAAGAAGCGGTCGTGATCGGTGATGGGCGCAACTACTGCACCGCCTTGTTCGCGCTCGATGCGGAGATGAGCGCCCCGTTTTCGCAAGCGCGCATCGACGAGATCCTGCAGAGGCTCGTCGCCGAGACGAACTCGGGTCTTGCGTCCTTCGAGCACATCAAGACGTTTCGCGTGACGCCGACTCCCTTCACGGTCGACGGCGGTGAGCTCACGGCGTCACTGAAGGTGAAGCGCCATGTGGTCGCGCGCAAACACGCGGCGTTGATCGAATCGATGTACGCCGGCGTCACACGCGAGCGGTAGCCGACTCCGGCGTTGCCGCCCGTGAGCGCTTTCGCGCCACGATGCGCGCGCCGAGGATGCCGAGCTCCCAGAAGAGAATGAGCGGCACCGCCATCAACATCATGCTGACCGGCGACGGGTCGGCGGTGACCACGCCACCGATGATGAACGACGCGACGACCCAGTACTTGCGCCATTTGGCGAAGCTCGACGCTTGCACGAGACCGGCGGCGGCCAAGATCCACATGACCAACGGCAGCTCGAAGACGAAGCCGAACGCGAGCAGCATGTGGAAGACGAGGTTGAAGTAGGTTTCGACCGAGTAGTTGTTCTCGACGCCGACCGGCACCATCGCCGTCAGGTATTTGAACATGTTGGGGATGACGATATAGAAGCCGAAGGCGCCGCCGCCGATGAACGAGAGGGTGCCCATGACGATGAAGGGCACGATCCAGCGCTTCTCGTGGGCGTAGAGACCCGGCGCGACGAACAGCCAGAGCTGCGCCAGCATCCACGGGGCGGTGCCGAAGACGGCCGCTAAAATGGACAGCTTCATGTACGTGAAGACCATCTCGAGCGGTGACAGCACCACCAGCTTCTGGCCGGTGGTCGCCATGTCGAGTGGTTGGCGCATGAAGGTGAAGAGCTCGGGCGCGTAGTTGAAGGCGGCGAAGGTCGCGACGAGGAGCACGATCAGCACGTACATGAGGCGTTTACGCAGCTCGGTCAGGTGCGCGACCAAGCTCATGCGGGACTCTGCGAAGGGATCGTGGGTTTCGCTCATGGTTTCGGCTCGACCGGGGTGCCGTCGGCCTGGGGGACGGCTTCGACCGGTGCTGGGGTGGATGGCTCGTTGGCGGCGACCGGCAAGTGCTCGGGCGGTGCCATGCCGATGGCGGCCTTGCGGTCGCGCTCGCGTTCTTCACGCTCGGCTTCGCGCGCGACCTCGTCGAAGGTGTGCTGCAGATCGCTCGCGTGACGCCGGAACTCGCGCAGGCCCTTGCCGACCTGGCGGGCTACCTGCGGCAGCTTGGTCGGGCCCAGCACGACGAGGGCGACGACCAGAATGATGATGACTTCGCCGACGCCTAGGCCCAGCATGCCCCTAAGAAAACACGAAGGCGCCGATAAGCCAACGTTGTTGGCCTACCGGCGCCTCGAAGTGTTGATCAGACCTTGCTGATTAGAGGCCGGTGCCGCTGCCACCGCTGCGCGAGGGCGAGCTGTACGACGGCGACGACGAGCGGCTCGGGGAGCTGTAGCTCGGGGAGCTGTAGCTCGGCGACGGGCTGCTGTACGACGGCCGGCTGGGCGAGCTGTAGCTGCCCGAACCGAGGCCCGTGCCCGAACCGCTGCTGCGCGAGGGCGAGCTGTACGACGGCGGCGGCGTGTACGACGGCGTGCTGCGCGGCGGCGTGTACGACGGCGACGACGAGCTGCCGAGACCCGAGCCCGAACCGCTGCTGCGCGGCGGGGTGTAGGACGGCGGCGGCGTGTACGACGGCGTCGAGCGCGGCGGCGTGTACGACGACGACGACGACGAGCTGCCGAGACCGGTGCCCGAACCGCTGCTGCGCGGCGGCGTATACGGTGTCGACGGCGTGCTACGCGGCGGCGTATACGGCGTCGACGGCGACGAGCCTAGGCCCGTGCCACTGCCACCGCTGCGCGGAGGCAGACCCGAGCCGGGGCTGGTCGGCAAGCCGCTGCCCGAACCGGGGAGACCCGTGCCCGAACCCGAGCCCGGCAAGCCACTGCCCGAGCGGGGCGGCAGGCCGGTGCCCGAACCCGGAAGTCCGGTGCCCGAGCCCGAGCCGGGAAGACCCGTGCCCGAGCGGGGCGGGAGGCCGGTGCCGGAGCCCGGAAGACCGGTGCCCGAACCCGAACCCGGAAGACCGGTGCCGGAGCCCGGACGACGCGGATACGGGTCGAGACCGGTGCCGCTGCGGCCGTCTGGATAACGGGGCGTCGGGAAATAGCGGTGATCGTAATAGTAGTCCGGGTAGTTGCGGTAGTAGTAGTCGTGGTAGCGCGGCTGCGAGAGGCAGCTCAGCGTCGAGAGCTGATCGTTCAGCCGCTCCATGCTGTACTGCTGCGCGAGCTGCGTACGGAGCATCGCCGCCGCTTGGCTCCCCGGGGGGAAGGTGGCGAGGATGGTCTCGAGGCGCGCCATGCTCTGCATGCGCTGCATCTCGAGGTACTGCTGCATGCTCTGGCGCTGAATGACGTCGTAGAAGCTGTCGCAGCTGTACATGTTCAGCGGCGACCAGAACGACATGCCGCGCATGAAGGTGCCGCGCGACACGAGCTCCATGAGAACCGCGTCCGCGAAAGCGGGGCTGTTCGTGGCCATGAGCGACGACACCGCGAGAGCGATGGTCGACTCGTTGCCCCACGGGTACATGCGCTCGAGCACCTGAGCGGCCGCTTGTGGGCTGCTCATGCCGCCGAGGCTCTGGCGGAGCAGCATGTTGAGAGCGCTGCTCTCGTAACCGCTGGTGCGGTCCATGACCTGCTGCAGGAGGCCCATCGAGGCCAAGCGCTCGACGAACGCGCCGCGGATTTCCGGCGGGTAGCGATTCAGGATCGCTAGCGTCTCTTGCTCTTCAGCGGCATCGAAGCAGAACAAGCCGAGGAACGTGCAGCTGTTGAGCATCTGGCTGATGCGGGCGGCGTCGTTCGTCATCTGCGCCTGCAGCGACGGGTCGACGATGCGCGAGGCGATCGACGGATCCCAGTACTGCGTGTACTGCGCCAGGGTGACCTCGGGGGCCGCGGTCTCGCCGTTCACGCCGGGGTTCAGACGCGGGGTCGCAAGGCCTGCCGTGGTGCTGCGCGGGTCAGCGGTCACGGTGCTGCGTGAAGCGGCATCGGGCTCGGGGGCGCGGAGCGCCTCGGGCGCCGCCGCGCGAACCTCGGTTGAGGGCACCGCGTCGGTGTTCGCCGTAACGCCAGTCGTCGAAATCTGCGGTTGGCCTTCGAGAGCCGTCACTGCCGCCATGGTCATTCTCCTAGGTTTTTGAATGGTCGATCGGAAAGAATGTCTGCTATAACGGACATTTGCGAGAACGACCGACCGGTGCGAGCGAACATTGCGCGCGCGCGTCACCGGTCAGTCACTCGTTGCTTGGTTACTTGGCGAGGACCTGCCACCAGGGCAGGCCATTGGCGTCGTCGGTCTCGCGCTCGACGGCAGGTTGCGGCGCGACCGCGAGAAACTTCTTCGCGGCCGTGCGGCGCATGTCTTCGCTGTTTCGCACCGGCACACCGCGTCCAGGAGCGGGACCGATGAGCGCAAACGTGTTCATCAGGTCCACTGCAGCGGACTTACACTGCAATTGTTTGTGCACGTAGAGAGCGCAGCGCATCATCTCCTGCGCGGCCGCGTGAGCGACCTCGTAGGACGTGAAGCTCTGGAAGAGCTTGACGATGGCTTGGCGGCCCTCCGCCGTGACGACGTAGCCTTTGGCTTCGTCTTTTCGCAGTGCGCCCAAGACGACGTCAGCGACGCGTTGCTCGAGCTCGGTGGGTGGTGGAAGCATTTGAAGAATCCTGTGGGGTTACTTCAGTTTTCTTACGCTACGAAAAATTAGTCCCAGAACGAGCGGATGGCCTTCTGAGCTTCGGGGCTCAGATTGCCCGGCTGATCCAGGATGGCGCGGAACTGCTGCTGCTCCGCGTGGGTGAGCTCGCTACGGCGCTCGTGGAACTCCTGCTTGAGGGCGCCACGCTCTTCGCCGTCGATGGCGAGGGCGGTGCCCCAGAAGTCGCGCTCGATCTGGCCGTAACGGTTGAAGAAGCTCGCCTCGACGCCGCGCGCGAAGCCCAGCACCATGACGGCGCGAGCGTGCGAACCAGCGATCCAGTTGGCGGTCTGGCCAACGGGCGAGGTGAAGCGATCGAGGTACGGCATGAGGATGTCACGGGCGTAGCCAGTGAGATTGTTCTTCAGCGTCTCCGTGAACTCGTGCACGTCCAGCGGATTGGCGATCGCCGCACGGCGCTCCTGGTACTCGGAGACCATCCGGCCGCCTTCGTCACTGTTGACGCCGCCGACTTCGCTGCCGCGCACGAACGCGAGCATACCGACTGCCTGAGCCTTACCGAGGGTAACTGGATCCGTCATTTGAAACACTCCATCGCATGTTGCTCGGCATTGCACCGTGCAACCTGGGTAACGCCGCGAACCACATGATGCGGCTATGTTGGTGGGTTGCGACTCACCCACTTGGGGAGCCAGCAACGAGTTTCGGAGGTATCGCGGTTGCCGCCGTTCAGTTGCTGAAAATGATGCGCCGCGTCTGTCAGAGCCGGAACCGATGTCGATTCACGAAACGGCAGGGCTCGGTTGCGCGACATTCTCGACGATTCCCTACAATTCGGAGCCACCATGGCAAGCGCAGCCCAAGTCGGTACGGCAGCGGTCGTACCGGACTATTCTTCTTTGGCGGACGAGTCCGTCGCGACGGACACCTCTATTGCAGTCGGCGAGCAGCCCGACGACGCGCGCGAAATCGCCCGTCCCCGCGCTACGTTGACCGCTGCCGGTTCCGCGGTATCGCCTCTCGCGCCTAGTTTCTCGCCCGCGGTTCTTCGCGGCCACGATCGCGCCACCGTCACCCTCGCGGCCAACGCCGGCAGCAAAGAAGCCGAAGCCCGCCGCTTGCTCGGGCAGGTTCAGCAGCGCGCCTCCGGTCTTGCGACCGCGCGTACTGCCACTCAGGCACAGACCCAGACGCTCGTCGGCGGGGTCACGGCGCAAGCGGCTCAGCAGCGCTTCGATGGCGACAGCCAGACCGAAGCAGTCGGGATCATCGGCAACCTCGATCGTTTGCAGAAGCTGCAGACCGAGCTCGCCGCCAAGATCAAAGAGATGGAAACCGAGATGCAGCCGGGCTTCGTCGGCCGCATGCGCGGTGACGGCTACTTCGCGTCGCGCGTCGACATGCTCCGCAACGCCGAGATCCGCGTCGATCGCGGCAGCGAGCTCTACACTCTGCTCGGCGGCACCGGTCGCTACGCCAACGTGTCGTTCGAGCAGATGCTCAGTGCCATGGAGCGTTTGAACGGCAGCACCCGCGAGAGCGTCACCGGTCTTGCGGCGGCGCCCGCCGCGGCCGAAGAGCACTTCAAAAAGCTCGATGCGCGCATCCTCGCGTTGAACGCCTCAGCCGAGGAGCTGGGTGATGCCGGGACGCCGTTCGGTCTTGCGCAGATCGGCGCCGTTACCGTGCCCACGTTGCAGCGTCTGGTCGCTCAACAGCGCGCCGGCGCCGGCCGCGATCCCTTGGGCGCCTCGCGCGAGCGCACCATCGCGGTCACGCTCGAGCAGGCCGAGAGCTTGATCCGCGTCATGCGCGATGCTCGCGACAAGCTCACCGCCGAAACTCCGCCCGCCATGCGTTCTCTGCAACAGAACGGCGTGCAGACCGCTTGGGTGGCGAACGCCATCACTGGGCTCGTCGGCGCCGCCAACCGTATGGCCGAAGCGACCGTGCAGCGTGATGTTCGTCCTGACATCGTCAAGCTCGAGGCCGGCATCGGTCAGCTGCGGGCCGCGTTGAAGAGCGCCGTCGAGCTCAATACCGAGCGCTTGGGTCCGGCGACTGCCGCGATTGCGGAGACCGAGGGCGCGGTCAGCGCTGCGCGTACGCGCATTGGTGGCGTCCTCAAGGTGCAACCACAGGCGGTTCTCGCCGAGCAGCCGTACTCGCCCGAGGCGTCGATCACCCGCGCCCGCGAGCAGCTCGGGACCATGCAGAAGGCACTGAGTGCCGGCGACATCGCCGCCGCGAGCAAGGCCCGCGACGCGAGCACCGCTGCCTTGCGCCAGGTCACCGAGCTCATCAGCGAAGCTGACCGTTCGGTCGCGACGCACGCCGACACCATCGCGGCGCAGCGCCGCCGGCACACCGAGCTGCAAGGTGTCATCGAGCAACGTGGCGACGTCGTCGTCGGCATGGAGCGTACGTACGCGGAGCCGCTCGTGCAGTCGTCGCGTAACGACCTCGAGCAGAGCGCCGAAGCGCTCAACGCTATTCCCGCGCGCATCGATCAAGCGCACAGCACGTATTCCCGTGGTGGGGTGGTCGGCGCTTCGCGTCAGCTCCAAGGTACCGCCAGCGATCTCGACGCCGTCGCCCGACGTCTCGATGCGATCGTCGCGTCGCAGCGTGGCCTCGCCGCGACCGACGCGAGCAACGCGCAGGCCGTCGCGGCACTCGAGAGCGAGCTTGCGACCGTGCAGCGCTACGCCGCCGACCGCCGTACGCGTGACCCGGCGCGCCAGCACATGGTCACTGCGGCACGCTCGCTCCAGCAGCTCCGCCAGGCGGTCGCCGCTCCCGGACGCAATCCGGGTGAGCTTTCGCAGGGCATCCAAGAGACCGTCGCGTTCGTGCGGCAGGGCAACGCCGCCATCCAGGCGGATTGGGCCATGTACGCGCAAGCGGACAACGCCATCGACCGCGTCCAGGCGGTGCTGAACGCACGCGTCATGTTCCAGCGTAACCGCGGTTTCCTCGCCGAGTGGGCGCTGTGGCAGACGCAGATCTCGGTGATGCGTAGCAACCTCTCGAACGGGAACTACGAGAGCGTGATCCAGCAGGCTCGGATCACCGAGGCGGCCGTCGTCGCCGCGGCGATCGCGGTCGAGCGTGCCGAGCGTGAAGAGCAGGAGCGCATCGAAGCCGAGCAGCGCGCCCGCGAGCGCGCCGAGGCCGAAGCTCGCCGCCGCCGCGAGGAAGCGGAAGAGGCCGAGCGTCAGCGCCGCGCCAACCCGCCGTCCGGCACCGGCCTCCCGTCGACGTCTCCGGGCAGCGGCTCGGGCACGGGTCTCCCGCGCTCGTCGGGCTCGGGCTCAGGCACCGGTCTGCCGTCGTCCTCCGGCTCGTCGTCCGGTTCCCGCTCCGGCACCGGCCTCCCGAGCAGCAGCTCGTCGCGCTCGGGCACCGGTCTGTAGGCTAGCTCGGTAAGCTCTGCTCCAGTTGTTCGAGCTGCCTCATCGAATCACCGATGAGGCGCTCGAGCGACCGGCAAACCTCGACACTCCGCTCGGTCGCCGTCTTCACTTGCGTCGACGCCGCCGAAGCGCGGTCGTTGCCGCGGTAGAGTGCCTGGAGCGCCTGGGTGATCTGCTCGACCATGTCGCGGATGTTCTCGATGGCTTCGGTCATCTGACGTCCGCCACGGTTCTGCTCCTCGGTGGAGCGCTCGACCTGCTGCGTGATCACCTTCATGCGCTCGGCGCTCTTCATGATCTGCTCGGAGCCCTTGGCCTGTTCGGCGGTGGCCAAGGCGATCTGCTGCACCGTTTCGGCGATGCGCGAGATGGCGTTGGTGACTTGCTTCGAGCCCTTCGACTGCTCGACCGTCGCCTGTGCGATGGCCTTGATCATCAAGGTCGAGCGCTTGGCCGATTCGACGATCTTGCGCAGCGCGTCTTCGGCGTTGTGGCCGAGACGCACGCCCTCTTGGACGTCTTCGACGCCTTGCGACATGACCTGGATGGCGTTGCGTGACTCGTCTTGGACTGCCTTGATGAGCTCGGCGATCTCCTTGGTCGAGGAGCCCGTACGCTCGGCGAGCGCCTTGATTTCGTCGGCGACGACCGCGAAGCCGCGGCCGTGCTCGCCGGCCTGTGCCGCGATGATCGCTGCGTTCAACGCCAGGAGGTTGGTCTGTTCGGCGACGTCGTCGATGACTGTGAGAATGTTGCCGATCTCGTCGATCTTCTGGCCCAGGTTACCGATGACCTCGGCGGCGACGCGCGACGATTCCTTGATCTTGTCGATGCCGTTGATGGTCTTGTTGATCGCGGACACGCCGGTCTCGGCGTCGCTGGTGACCGTCTCGGAGAGCTTCGAGGTCTCGTTGGCGTTGGTCTCGACCTGACTGATCGACACGTCCATCTCGTTCATCGACGCCGCGGTCTCCTCGGCGGCGGTCGACAGCTCTTCGATGTTCTTCGCCACTTCTTTCACCGAGAAGGTCATCTCCTCGATCGCGGTGGTGGTCTCCTGCACCGACATCGCGAGGTTGTGGATGTTCTCGGTCACCTCGGTGTTGATGGCGACCATCTGCAAGATGGACGAGCTCGTGGCCTCGGCGCTGCGCGACAGGCCGTCGATGCCTTCGGTGATGTGCCGGTGCGAGCCCATGCTCTCTTCGACGGCGCGGGCGCCGTCGCCAGCCGCGTTGCTCTGGAGGGACAAGCTTTCGCTCAACGTGGTGAGCGAGGTGCCCAGGGAGTCGAGGTTGCTGCGCTGCCCGCGGCTACTGTTCTTGGCCTGCGAGGCACGCTCGACCATGCGGGCGAGGGCGTCCTCCCCGAGGCGGCTCAAGTGTCCGCCATGACGGGCTTCGTTGATGGCGCTGGCGAAGTCGCCGCGTGACAGGCGCTCGGCGAAAGCGTCGAGGTTGATTGGCGCTGCGATGGCCCGCCGCAGGCGTTGCCACAAGATGCCGGCACCGACGACCAGGCCGGCGACTCCCGACCACAAGAACAGCCGGGTCACGCGCTCGGCGAGCTGACCGCCAGCCGCCCCAGCTTCGTCGATCAACGAGCCGGAGACGACGCTAGCTGCGACGAGGGCGATGACGAGGGGAATGAAGCTGACCGCGACGATAGCGGCGCCGGTCGCCTGACGCGGCTGCGTACGAACACCGATGGTGCCGGGTGGCGATAAGGATGTCACGGGCCCGAGAATAACCCCGAAGGGTAGGGCACGCCAATTTGGCGGCGCCCCGAGCCCCGACGCCTACTTCTCGTCGAAGAGATCCTTCGCCGACGAGCCCTTCTTGTCCTTGATGGTCGGTTTGCCCTTCGACATGTCGTCGATCATCTTGTCCATGGACTTCATCGACAGGTCGGTGCCCTCTTTGACCATCGCATCGAACTGGGCCTTGAGCTTGCGCAGGGTTTTGGCCTCGGCGAGCATGGTTTTCTTGTCGATCATGCCGAAGCGCGGGTCGTTCGCGAGGTCGGCCAGGTGGTCGACGTAGCCGAACTGGCTCTCGCTGGCGTCGGCGAGGTCGGCGATTTGACCGCCCAACGAGCGCAGCTCCTTGTCGATCTTGTTGACCTCGGCTGCCGCGGCGGTGTCGCCCATTTCGGCGCGCTTCATGACCGATTCGCGCTGCTTGAGCAGCTGGGTCTGACGCTCGCGTAACGAAGCGAGCTTCTGCCGGCGACCGTCGAGGCGCTCGCGCATGCCCTTGGCGATGGTGCCGCCGTCTTTCTTGGCGCGGGCGCTGCCATCGTTCGAGAACTTGTCCCATTGCGCTTCGCCGCCCGAGGCCGCCGCGTCGCCGACGCCCTTGGCATCGGCAGTGGTCTCCTCGCCGCGGCTCACGTCTTCGGACTCACTGTCGACGTCACTCGCGACCGCGACCTTGCCCTCGGTGACGCGGACCTTCGCTGTGCCGTCATCGGCGACTGCGGTTTCGAACTCGGTGCCACGAACACCTGCGACGGCGTTCGGGGTATTCACCTCGAAGCTGGTTTCGGAGCCGACGGTGCGCGTGACCTTGCTCCAGACACGGCCAAAGAACAGGACGACGGAGCTCTTCTGCTCCGGCCGCTTGGCGCTCGAGAGCGCGACCGTGGTGCTCGGACGAACCTGCATCTTCGTGCCGTCGGCGAACGTCACCTCGGCCTGACCGTCGGCGCCGGTACGGATGCGGGTGCCACCGGGGACGGCTTCGCCGGCTCGGGCGGGTTGTTCCGCCGCTTCGCCCGTCTTCAGGAAGACCGCTCCTTGCGCTTGCGTCAGCTTGCCGTTGGTCTGGGCGGCGGCGCTGTTGGCGACGAGAACGAGGGTTGCGGCCAGGGCAGCGCGGGTGACGAGTAGCGACATGCGAGAGGTCTCCGGAGAAGTCAGGGGATGTTCGTTAAAGACGGGCGTCAGCTCAAGCAAATTTCATCGCTGCGGCTGACGGGCCGGCTGGGCACCGGCACCTACAGAACCTGTTGAATTTTCAGAGGAATCGTGACCTGAAAGTCTTTCTGCGGGTGCTTGTGGAAGCGCAGCGATCGCAGGGTCTTGTCGAGGCATCGGTTGACCGCCTCGACGGCGACCACCGGGCTCAGGCTGACATTCGAGACCCGGCCGCTCGGCTCGATGGTCAAACGCGCGTCCACTTTAGCGGGCGCTTTGGCGCTCTCGAACTTCTGCAGACATTGCGCAATCTGCTGCGAGTTGCGCTGGACCACCGCCTGGATCTCGGGGCCGGTGAGCGGCGTCTCGCGGGTGCCGACGCGAGGCGGAGGATCGTCGCCGCCGCATTCCATGCTCTTCGGTTGCGGCAAGCTCACCACGGTTTCGAAGATCGGAGTTGCTGTCGGCCGAAAGAGCATCTCGGTGAGCACGTCGTGCACACATGCTCCGGCGCGGCCGAGCTTGTCCGCCGGAGGCGTCAAGGCGACGCTGACCACGCCACCAGTCGAGACGATCGCCACCTTCGCGGACATCTGATCGACGGCCTTGAGCTCTTTGACCGCTCCGCAATAGCACTCGCGGATGCGGGTGGTTTCTCCCTTGATGGCGAGCTCGACCTCGGCGGTGGTGAGCGGCGTCAGGCGCGGGTCGACGGGCGTTGGTAAAACCGTTGGTGGCGGTTGCGTCACCACTGTCGCCGGCACCCTGCCCGTGCGCCGCGCCAGCTCCTCCGAGATCGAAGGCCAGGCGACCGCGAGCCCGACGGCAACGGTCACGAGCGACGCCAGCGCCATCACTGGCCACATGCGGCGCTTGGGCGTCGCGGCTCGACCTTCCCATTTCGCCCCGACGATGAATTCCCTGATCGGCCGGAGCTCGTGGTCGGGGATGGTGAGCTCGCGCGCGTCGATGGGTGTCGGTGCGCGCTCGCTTGCCTTCACCGCCCCGGCGAAAAACTCGGGATGCCCTTGGAAAAAGGTCCGGGTGACGCGACCGAGCTCGTCGGGGGTGCGCGGGTAGATGGCGTTCACTAGCCCGTTGTAGAAGTCGTCCGCTTTAGCGAACCTTTCGTTCGGCTCGCGCGCTAGGCCTTTCAGCAAGACCTTCTCGATGGCCGGCGATACGTCATTGCGGATGGAGCCGAGTGGTGGGATGCGCGTTTCCGCGATCATGCGGAAGGTATCGACCTCGTCGACGCCCTTGAAGAGACGGCGGGCGGCGAGTGATTCCCACAGGAGGATGCCGGCGCAGAAGATGTCGACGCGTTGATCGGGCGCTCGTCCGCTCAACTGCTCGGGAGCGATGTAGCCCAGCTTGCCCTTGATCATGCCGGGACTGGTCGTCGAGATCTCGTTGCGCGCCTTGGCGATACCGAAGTCGGTGATTTTCACCCACGCGTCGGGCGTCACCAAGATGTTCTGCGGCGTGATATCGCGATGCAGAACGTGCATCGGCTCGCCCCCGGAGTCGCGCAGGTCGTGTGCATAGCCGAGGCCCTTCAACACTTGCATGGTGATGAAGACGGCGACGTCGACCGGCAGGCGCGTGCCGCTGTTGTAGCAAACCTCGAGCAAGTGCCCGACGTTGGTGCCGGGCACGAACTCCATCGCGATGTAGTAGTCGGAGCCCTCGCGCGCGAGGTCGTAGACCTGGACGATGTTCGGGTGGTTCAAGAGGACGGTGAGCTTCGCCTCCTTCACCATCATGTCGATGAAGGCGCGGTCGGCGGCGAGGTGCGGCAGCATTTTCTTGATGGCGACTTCGCGCTCGAAGCCCTCGATGCCGCCGGCCTTGGCATAGAAGATTTCGCCCATGCCGCCGACGGCGATACGCCGCGTGAGCTGATACTTACCGAGGCGCTGGGGTCCCGTGCCCGATGCGTCGCGTGTCAGACGTAACCGTGCGCCGCAGACGCACTTTGCGGCGTTGGGTAGCGCCGGCCGCTCGTCATCGACGTCGAAGCGACGCCCGCAAGAGGAGCAGGTGATCTCCACGGCTCGAACTTCCCACAGAGCAGCACACGAGGCCAGGAAAGCTGAGGCTACTTCCGGTCGGGCCAATTCAACGTTTGAGCTCGCGTAGATAGAAGCGCTGCACACCGTCTGCCGCCTGGGTGCGGTAGACGACGGTGCGCTCTCCGTGGGGCAAAACGACCGAGACTTTGAAGCGACCCTTGGCGTCGAGATCGGCCTGCTTGCCGTTGATGAACAGGCGAGCCCCGAGAGCCAGCTCCCCCATGGTGACGACGCGGTCGCCGCTCACGCGTTGACCGTTCTTCGGCGAGCGAATCACGAGGTCGTTGATGACGTTGTCGTAGGCGATTTCGAGACCGTTGGTGCGGCCGGTGCCGCCAATGGCTTTACCCGCGGCATCGACGGCGGAGACCAGCCAAAAGTACTTGCCGTCCTCGATGGCGCCAGCCTGGAAGGCGAGGCTCGTGGTCTCGCTCGTCGCTTCGAGGTGCGGCCGCTCGAAGGCGCCGTCCTCGAAGATCTTCACGCGGTATTGGACCGCTCCCGCGACCGCTTTCCACTGGAAGGTGATGGCGGGCAGCGCTTGCTGGAAATAGACGACGGTCTTTTCGCCGGTGTCTTGGATGACATTGGTGCGCTTGCAGTTGGCGCAGTCGTTCTCGCCGCCGCGTTGGATGAGCAGTGACCCCTCGCGAAGGCTGTCACCGCTCTTGACGCGCCAGAAGTAGCGGCCAGCCTTGAAGCCGTCATAGACGAATCCGGCTTTGCGCACGGTCTCGCTGAAGACCACGTCTTTGAACGTCTTGTCGGAGGCGACCGTGATTTGCGAGCTCGCCGCCGCATTCTCCGTGGTGTCGGCGCGCCAATCGAAGGCGACCGGTGGGATCCCGCCCTGGTAGTAAACGACCGACGTGGTACCGGCGCGTAGCTCGACGTCCGCTGGCGCGACCGGGCGCGTGTCGCTCACGGGTTTGCCGTCTTTGACCGTAATAGCGGTGCCTGCTTCGATCTCGGTGCCGTCCGATAACCGCACGCGGCCGAAGCGCACGCCGACTTCGTAGGCGCCGGCAGGGAGCGAGCGCAGCTCGACGTCCGCCTCGCGGTCTCCAGGGCGCACGTCGATGCCGAGGCCCGCGACCGTGACCTGATGCGTCGCTTCGACCCCCTCGCGGCGCGTGAGGTGCAGGTCGGCCGCGCCGGAGGTCACCGCGTAGCGTGCCCTCTGCTGCTGGTCGCTGCCTTGCGCTTCCTCGAAGCGCAGCTCGGCATTGGGCGACAAGACCACTGCCGAACCGTCATCGAAGCGCACCTGCGTGCCCTTGGCTTTGCGTGTGCGCACGCCGGCGCCGTGATCGAGTTGTTGCCGTGGCTCGGCGGCGACCCAATCGCTGACTCCGGGCGTCTGCACCTGCACACCCCGTGCGGCAATGAGCGTCGCTTGCTGCGGCTTGAGGATGGTGGTGAGACCGGCAACGTCGAGGTTGGTCGCGCCCGCGATGGGCACGACGAGGCCGTCGATCGACAAGGCATTGCCGGCGGCCAAGGTCGTGCTGGCGCCGTCTTTCACGACTGTGACCTCGCCGACGAGCACCGAGATGCCGCGTGACAGGTCCACATCGACCACGAGCTGACTGCTACCGAGCTCGGTCATACCGAACGGCGAGCCGATGGCCAGCAACGTGGTCGCGCCGGGCGATGCGGCACGCGCGCTACCGCTGAGGACCACGGCGCCGAGCGTCGTACCGGTGGCGCCGCCGCGGCGGATGACCACGGTGGTCGACGGCGCAAGCGTAAGGGTGTTGCCGCCGGGGAAGGTGAGGGTGACGTGACCGTCCGCTCCAGTGGACACGGTGTCGGTCTCGTAGAGACCGGTGCCTACCGCGGCGTCGAGCGCCGCTCCCTCTCCTCCTTTGCGGATGCTCCCCTCGCCCTCACACGCGGTGATGGTCGCATCGGGCGGCGGGCGGTTGCGGCAGCCGGTCGTGAGCAGCGCGGTGCTCACGATTGCCATGCCGACCCATCGTTGAAGAGCGCTCATGGTCCCGTGGAGCTTTACTTCTTACCGGCCATATCGAGGTTCAAGATCACGACTTCACCGGCGCGGATCTCGATCTCCTTCTTTTGCGTGACGTACTTGGGTGCCGAGATCAGCACTTGATAGCGGCCCGCTTTGAGCTCCGCTTCGAAGAGACCGTCTTTGTCCGAGGTCAGGCGCTTGCCCAACGCTGGGATGAAGACCTCTCCCTTGAGCGGCTTGCCGCTGTGGCCGTCCTTGATGCTGCCCTTGATTTGGCCCGACGCGGCTTCACCGAGGGACTGCAGCTTGAAGGTGAGCTGAGTCGTCTGCTCACCGGTGCCGCGCTGAATCGTCTGGTCCGACGAGCGATAGTTGGGCGCGCTGACGGTGACCTTGATGAGACCTTCAGCCACCGGGATCGGGAACGAATGGAACTTACCGGTACGGAAGTCGACGGCAAGTGGGCTCGTCTCGTAGCCGCCCAGGGTGACCACTGCCGAGCTCACCGGATCGCCGCTGGTTTGATCGAAGACGGCGCCGTCGATGAAGAAGGTCGGCGCGGCCTGCGGCACATCGCGCGTGACCTCCCGGATCACTTCGCGCGTGATGGTGCAGACGTGGTCCAGGCAGGTCTGGCCTTTGCCGCAGTCGCTGTTGCTGCTGCACGTATTCTTCTCGGTGACGCTGACGAATTGTTCGCTACCGCTGCCGCCCAGATGCACCGACAAGCGCGCGAACAGCTGCCAAGGAGGAACGCCGGGCATGCGCAGCGAGTCGTCGCGCGGGGCGCCGCTCACGCGAATGTCGCCGCCGAGGCTGATGTCCACCACGTCTTTGCCAGCCGGCTGGATGCGCCCGCCGAGAGTCGCAAGGATGGGGTTGTCGGCCGAGGGGCCGCTGCCACCTGCAATGCCGGCGGTGAGCTCCGCGAACGGACCTGCCGAAGCGCGCTCACCCAGCAAGAAGTAGGTGTCGGCACCGACCCCGACGAGGATCTGATTGGCGGTCGCGATCCCGGCGGTGAAGCGCTGAGCGCGGGTGATCTCGCGCGAGCCGAAGATCTTGTCGGTGTTGTCGAGCCTGTAGCCCGCGTTAGCGGACAGCGAGAGCCAGGAGATCGGTAGGTACGACAGCAGGACGCGCGTATCGAGGGCGAAGGCGCTGGGCTTCAAGCCCGAGCCGCCGGCCGAGGTGGGTATGAGGAGCACGGTGTCGATGCCGAGACCGAGCTTGTTGTCGAGCATATGCGCGATCTTCAGCCCGATGATCGGGTCACCCAAGCTCTGCGTCGTGCGCGGGTCGGCTTGGTCGTTCTTGTTCGAAACCACCGACCAGCTCGCGGTGATGGCGATGAGCTCGATGGGCTGCCAAGCGAGAATGAACTGGCCGCTGCTGAAGGTGTTGGTGTCGCCGTCGCCGAGGAAGCTGCTGCTATGGAAGTAACGCCCGCCCGCGGTGAGCACCCAGGTGCCCCCCGGCATGGGCACGGCCGCTTCGACTCGATTCACACCGCGTGTGCCGCGCGTGCTCGAGCCCGCCGGCCACTTGCGGCCGGAGTAGATGGTGCTGTCTGTTGTCGGCAATGAGGTCGAGACCGTCGACTGCGCCTGCGCCATCCCCGAGGTGGCAAGAATGGCCACCACGACGACCCATTTGAGCATAAGGCGAGTATAGACGAAGGCTAAGACTTGGCCAGGTATTGGGTAAGGCCCAGGTTTTCGAGCTGCCGAGGCGCGTAAGCCAAGAGAACCAGGTCTTTGATGCGTTCGTTGTAGGCGGCGACCGCGGCAACCTTCATGGCGGTGATCTTGGGCCCGGCGTCCGGCCGGATCCAGAAGGAGCGGCAGCGGGGGCTGTAGGTGATCTCGTCGGCTTCGACATCCAGCGCGTAAGGGAAGCGGGCGCAGGAGGTCGGCCAGTGCGGGTAGAGGGTGCATTTGCCCTCGTCGCTCAGAGCTTTGCATGCGCCGAAGGCGTTTTGTGCGAGCACGGGAAAGCGCTGCCAAGCTTCGCTCGCGACGGTGCGCGCGAGCGCGGGTTTCTCCGCAAGGGTATTCGGGCCAAAGACTGGCTTCGTCGTGGTCATGAGGTCGGTGCGGTCGATGTCCACGAGGGTCGCGATGTCGCGAAAGCGAAGGGAGACCGTCTGCTCGTGACCGATGCAGCAGATGTCGGTGCATGCCGAGCAGTCGTTGACCTTCCCTTCGGGCACGATGCTGGTCAGTTGCTCGGGGCGGACCATGGCAAGGCGCATGCGGGCGCGCAGCCGCAAGTAGAGGAAGAACCGCCCACCAGCCCAAAGCGGTCGGGCGGCGACCTCGTTCCAGAGGCGGTCGAGAGCTGCCACCGTCGGCAACGGCCGTGCGCGCTCGTCGACGATGGGTAGACGCGACATTGCCTCGCTGTATAAAGCTTCCCGCGCATGAATCGCCATCGCCTACGCCCACTTGTGCTGCTTGCGCTGTTCCTCGTCGGTTGCCGCGGCTGCCAGAAGGACTCGGGTAGTCTCGTCGACCTGGCGGCGCCCGATGCGCGCGTCGTCGTCATGGTGCCGAGCCTCGTCACCCTCGCGAAGGACGTCGGCGCCTTCACCAGCGCCGCTACCAAGCGCGCCGGCAAAGAAGCGCTCGATGGCGCTCGCCGTAGCCTCGCCGATCAGCTCGGCTTCGATCCCTTCGCGCCCAAGGGCTTCAAGGCGAGCGGCATCGACCCCGATCACGGCATCGTGATGTTCACCGAGGGCTCGGCGCAACAGGGCATCCTCGCGGTCCATGTCGACGACCGCGCCGCTTTCACCGGCTGGATGAAAGGCATGGCCAATCGTGCCGGCGCCAGCAAAGTCAGCACCGAGACTCGCGACGGCGTGAGCTTCGAGCTCGCGGCGCGGCCATTCGGGACCGAGAGCGCACCGACTCTCGCTTGGGGGTTCGTCGGCGAAGACGCCCTGATCGCTTCAGCGGACGCCATCGATTCGTTCGTCGCTGCGATGAAGCGGCTGGGGACGCGGCAGTCGGGTGCGGCAGTGGCTTCGACGCCGCTCTCGAAGGACCCGACGTACCTCGCGCTCTCGAGCAAGGTCGAAGGCGGTGACGTGCGCATCTTCGCGCGCGGCAAACCGCCAGCGGACGGTGAGAAGGCGCAGAGCGCCGGCATCGTCGCGAGTCTCACGCTCGGCGGCAGTGGGCTGCGCCTCGACAGCTTCGTCGACTTCAAGGTCGAAGGCCTAGCGACGGCGCTCGACGGTGATTCGCCGCTGGCGCTCGGCAAGCGGGTGGAGGACGACGCCGTTGCTGTCGTGCTCACGCGCATCGCCAAGCCCGAGGGCATCGCGGCTCTGCGTGGCAGCCCGCTGACCAAAGACGGCGTCGAGCAAGCGCTCGAGAAGTTCAACCGTGCGACCCAGCTCGACCTCGAAAGAGATCTGATGCAGTTGCTGACGGGCCCGCTCACCGTCGGCGTCCACGTCATGGACCTCGCGGAGCTGCCACAGGCGCTCGCTCGTCGCCTCGGCATGAACGCCATCCTCGAGTTCGTGCACGTGACGATCAGCGCCGAGGTGAAAAATCGCGAGGCGCTCATCGCCCTGCTCGATCGTTCCAAGGGTCAGCTCGAAGAGCATGGCAACAAGGTGAACCGGCGCACTGCCACCATCGGTGGCAAGGAAGCGGTGATCTACGAGCCTTCGGGCGATCGTCCGGCGATTGGCTGGGGCGTCATCGACAACTTCTACGTGTACGGCGCCGGCCGCGGGCGCATCGAGCGCGCCATGGCTCAAGTGCTGCCGTCTGCGCAGGGGGGCGTCACGCCCAAGATCACCACCGGCGTCGCGAACGACGTCGGGCAGGCGCGCGGCTCGTTCCTCGTGGTCGTTCGTGCGGCCGCTCTAGCGGACAACGTCGCGAAGCTCCAGAAGTCGCAAGACGCGGTGATCATGGCGGTCATGCCGATGGTTTCGCAGGGCATCGAGGTGTTGCGCACCATCGGTGACATCGCGGTCGCGGCCAAAGTCGAGAAGGACGGCGTGCGCATCGAAGCTCGGCAGAAGCTGCAGTGACCCTTCTTTCGGCCAGCAACATCGTCAAAGAGGTGCGTGACGGTGAACGCACGGCGCGCATCCTCGACGGCGTCTCGCTGACTCTGGCGGCGGGTGAGCGCGTGGCGCTGGTCGGACCATCGGGCTCCGGGAAGAGCACGCTGCTGCACGTCTTGGGCGCCTTGGACGGCGACTACTCGGGCGAGGTGCGCCTCGCCGGTGCCCCGCTCGAGGGCTTGTCGGATCGGGCACGCTCGCGCCTGCGCGGCCGTGACGTCGGCTTCGTCTTCCAGGCGTACAATCTGGTGGCACGCGCGACGGTCGCCGAGAACGTCGCTTTGCCGTCACGCTTCAACGGATCGCACGTGTCCGCTGAAGCGGTTCGTGAGGTGATCGAGCGTGTGGGCTTGGCGGGCAAGGCGGAGAGAAAGCCTCAGCAGCTTTCGGGCGGCGAGCGCCAACGCGTCGCCATCGCCCGCGCTCTCGTCCAGAAGCCCAAGCTCGTGTTGTGCGACGAGCCGACCGGCAACCTCGACGCCGAGACCGGCGGCAAGATTCTGCAGCTGTTCGACGCGCTCACCAGCTCGGGTGTCGCGCTGCTCATCGCCACGCACGACCGCGCCATCGCCGACAGCTCGCGCCGCGAGCTCAAGCTCAAGGACGGCAAGCTCTCATGAAGATCAGCGAGATGATCGGCATGGCGGGCGCGGATGCTTGGGCGGCGCGGGCACGCTCGATGGTCTCACTCGCGGGCATTGCGCTGGGCGTCGGTGTCCTCGTCGTCATCGTCGCGCTTGGGCTGGGCGTGCGTGGTGCCGTGCTCGACGAGGTCGTGCAGCGCTTACCGCTCGACACCATCGAAGTGATTCCGAAGAGCGTGAATTTGGGTCTCATCAAGCTGGGCGGCGGCAGCCTGCTCGGCGGCCGCGTCATCGATGACGGCACGGTGGCATCGCTCGGCGCCATTGCCGAGGTCGCGGCGGTCTACCCCAAGCTCGAGGTGAAGCTACCGCTCGGGGCACGCGGTGGCGAAAGTCTACTCGGCAAGAATCTCTACGCCGACCTCTTCGTCAACGGCCTTCCGGAAGAGCTGGTACGGCCCGAGGTCGGAGACGCTTTCGCGGACAGCCCAGATTTCTTGCCGGTCGTCATCTCGTCGCAGTTGCTCGAGCTCTACAACAGCTCGGTGGCGAGCACGCTCGGCACGCCGCAGCTGACGCCGCAGACCCTCATCGGCATCGAATTCGACGTGTGGATCGGACGATCGCTCATCCTCGGTCAACAAGGCGCGCGCACGACCGGCCGCGAGCGCGCTCGCGTGGTCGGCGTTTCGCGGCACGCGGTGAAGCTCGGCGCCTCGTTGCCGATGGCCACCGCGCGCAAGCTCATCGCCAAGTACGGTGAGGGCGACACCGCGACCTACGGCTCGGTGATCTTGAAAGCGCGCTCTGCTGCCGACGTTCCTGCCATCACCCGGGCGGTGCGCGAGCAGGGGCTCGACGTCGACCAAACCGCGCAGCAAGCCGCCGACATGATGAGCGGCGCCACCGGCTTGGCCTCGCTCGTCGGCTTGCTCGTCCTGGTGCTTGCGGCCTTGAACATCGCCCATAGCTTCGTCGCCATGCTCGCCGAGCGCCGCCGTGAGCTCGGCATCCTGCGCGCCGTCGGCGCGTCGCGCGGTGACTTGCTCGGCGTCGTGCTTCTCCAAGCCGCGTTTCTCGGGGCCGCCGGTGGCGTCCTCGGTGTGCTCGCCGGCTGGCTCGTGTGCAGCGCAGCGGACGCCTCTGCGGGGGTGCTGCTCCCTGATTTTCCCTTCAAGCCGAAGAGCTTCTTTGCGTTTCCCTGGTGGCTGCCGATAGGGGCTCTCGGCGCGGCGATGTTGGCCTCGTGCCTCGGCGCGGCATGGCCAGCTATCCGCACTGCGCGGCTTCGTGTTACAGACGCTTTAGCGGACTAGGCAGGTCATGGCTTTCAAAGAATTGGGATTAGGCGACCCTCTGCTCGCGGCGCTCGACATCGTCGGCTACGAGTCACCGTCGCCGATTCAGGCAGCGACCATCCCGCCGCTGCTCGAGGGCAAAGACCTCGTCGGTCAGGCGCAGACCGGAACCGGAAAGACCGCGGCGTTCGCGTTGCCCATCCTGCAGCGGGTGCGTCTCGAGGAGCGACGGCCGCAGGCGCTCGTCATCTGCCCGACGCGTGAGCTCGCCATTCAGGTCGCCGAGGCTTTCAAGAAGTACGCGACCAAGCTCCCGGGCTTCCACGTGATGCCGATCTACGGCGGCCAGAGCTACTCGCTGCAGCTTTCGGCCTTGCGCCGCGGTGTGCACGTCGTCGTCGGTACCCCCGGACGACTCATCGATCACATCGAACGCGGTGTGCTCGACTTGTCGCGGCTCACGACTCTGGTGCTCGACGAAGCCGACGAGATGTTGCGCATGGGCTTCATCGATGACGTCGAAACCATCCTCAAACGTACGCCCGAGTCGCGTCAGACTGCCCTGTTCTCGGCGACCATGCCGCCGCCCATTCGGCGCATCGCTCAGACGTACCTGCGTGATCCGGTCGAGATCACCATCAAGAGCAAGACGAGCACCGCAACCAACATCCGCCAGCGTTATTGGCTGGTGAGCGGTGCGCACAAGCTCGACGCCCTGACACGCATCCTCGAAGCCGAGACCATCGAGGGCGTACTCATCTTCACTCGCACCAAAGCCGCGACCGAAGACCTCGCAGGACGCCTCTCGGCGCGTGGCTTCGAGGCCGCGCCGCTGAACGGTGATATGGATCAGCGTGCCCGCGAGCGTGTGGTTGCTCGCCTCAAGTCGGGTGATCTCGACATCGTCATCGCCACTGACGTCGCCGCGCGTGGTCTCGACGTCGAGCGCGTCAGTCACGTCGTGAACTTCGACATTCCCACCGATGCCGAGAGCTACATCCACCGCATCGGTCGCACCGGGCGAGCAGGGCGCAGCGGCGAGGCCATCCTCTTCGTCGCGCCTCGCGAGCGTCATCTCCTGCGCGCCATCGAGCGGGCGACACGTCAGCCAGTGACGCCGATGGAGCTGCCCACGGTTGCCGACGTCAACGATCAGCGCTCCCAGCGCTTCCGCGAGAAGATCGACCAGGCTCTCGCGGCGCCCGACCTCGCGGTGTTTCGCGAGCTCATCGAGAGCTTCGAGCGTGAGCGCAACGTGCCCGCCATCGAGATCGCCGCGGCTCTGGCGCGGGTGGCTCACGGTGATGCTCCATTCTTCCTCGAGGCGCAGGATTACAAGCGCGCCGAGTTTCCGCCCGATGCGCCACGCCGCGAGCCGCGCCCCCGGCGCGAGGATCCGCCGATGGACACCTTTCGCTTGGAGATCGGTGCGACCCATGGGGTTACCGCCAGCAACATCGTGGGCGCCGTCGCCAACGAGCTGCGCGTTCGCTCGGAGTTCATCGGCAAGATCCGCATCGAGGAAGACCACAGCCTGATCGATCTGCCCGCCGGCATGCCCGACCACGTGTTCGCAAAGCTCGGCAAGATCCGCGTCAGCGGTCGCGAGCTACGCGCCAGCGTGCTCGGAGCCCCACGCTCGGAACCCCCAAAGGCTGCGCATGGTAAGAGACCCAAGCGTCCCCAGCGTCCTAAGGGAAAGTGAGCTAGCCGCTACGCTCCATGACGGCCGGCGCCTCCGCTAAAGCGGGCGGCACCAGCTGCTGTCTCACCGCTCGCGATGGTCTCCTTGCCGAGCTCGGTCTCACGCCGAATCGCGGCATCGAAGCGTAAGCTCTGCTGCTCGTAGAGTGACTGCCGGTCCGACCGCAGACAGCGCTGCGGCAGGGCCGCGAGCTCCGCCGCGAGCTTCTCGGCTGCCGGGCGTGACTCGCCGTGCGCGACCACACGCGTAGCCAACCCGATGGCCAAGGCCTCACGGGCGTCGACCGGGCGACCCGTGAGGATCATGTCCATGGCGCGTCCGAACCCGATGAGTCGAGGCAGACGCACGGTCCCGCCGTCGATGAGCGGCACACCCCAGCGCCGGCAGAAAACCCCGAAGGTCGCGTCTTCTTCGACCACCCGCAGGTCGCACCAAAGCGCGAGCTCCAGCCCGCCAGCGACAGCGTAACCGGCGACCGCCGCGATGACCGGTTTCGACAGGAGCATACGGGTCGGTCCCAGGGGACCATTGCCATCGTCGGCGACGCGGTTCCCCTCACCACGTGCGACTGCTTTCAAGTCCGCACCCGAGCAGAAATTGCCGCCCTCGCCCCAGAGCACGGCGACATGCGCGTTGGGGTCGGCTTCGAAAGCCGCGAAGGCGGCTGCCAGTGCGTCAGCGGTCGCGGCGTCGATGGCGTTTCGCACGGCCGGACGCGAGAGGACGATGGTCGTGACCGGCCCGCTTTTGTCGCTGCGAACGCTCATGCGCGCACGCTAACGAAAAGGCTTCCCAAAGTCTCCCGCTGGAACGACCAACGGTCGCCGGGCTATGACGCCGATCGGCGTTTCACGAAGGGTCACACCATGTTGCTGCGCTACGCGCGCGTCTTGGCGTCATTGTCGTTGCTCATCGCGTGCTCTCAACCCAAGCCCACACCCACGCCGGAGTCGAAAGTCGTGATGCCTAGCTCGTCGCCGTCTACGCCCACCGCGCCCGATGATGTCGAAGAGAATGGTCTCACGTGGTCAATCCGCGAAACCGAAAGCACCGAGCCCGCGCGTGACGCCGGCGTGCATGCGCCGACCAAAGCCCTCGACGCCAAAGACGCCGAGAAGGTCCTCGCGCGTTTGCCGAAGCTCGAGGCCGAGCCCGGCACCACGCAGGCATTCGCGCTCCGTGGCCCGTCTCTCAAGCCGCCGACCAGCGGCTCGACGCAGACTCTCCCGTTTCCTCAGCCCGACAAGGCCCCGACGGCGCCGCCGAAGGCACCCGTCGTGCCCCTCAAGGTGAGCCGGTATGCGCCCACCGGCGATGTGCCGATCGCCGCGCAAGTAGGCGTCACCTTCTCGCAGCCGATGATCGAAGTCTCGACCGTCGACCAGGCGGCCTCCAAGGTGCCGGTGAAGCTCTCGCCCGCGGTCTCCGGCAGCTGGCGCTGGATGGGCACCCAGACTCTCGTGTTCGCTCCAGCGGTCAGGCTGCCGATGGCCACTGCCTTCAGCGCCGAGATCCCCAAGGGGACCAAGTCAGTGAACGGTGGTGTGCTCGCCGAAGCGGTCAAGTGGACCTTCGCGACCGCGCCCATTACCTTGCAATCCTCGGTGCCACGCGACGACAGCGGAACGCAGCTGCAACCGCTGGTGTTCCTCGGCTTCGACCAGAAGATCGATCCCAAGGCCGTGCTCGACTTCGTCGAGATGAAGGCGGGTCGATCGCGCGTCGCCATTCGCCGCGCCACGGACGACGAGATCGCCGCGGACAACTCGATTCCCTCGTACATTCGATCGTCGGAGCCTGGGCGCTATCTCGTCATCAAGGCGGAGAAGCCGCTACCCATGGCGACCAAGGTGACCGTCACCGTCCTGAAGGGTGCGCCTTCGGCCGAAGGGCCCCTCGTCACCAAAGAGGCGCAAAGCTTCGGCTTCACCACCTATGGCCCGTTTACGTTCCAGGAGGGCACGTGCTGGAGCGATCCGTGCCGTCCCGACTCGCCGCTGGTGATGCGCTTCAGCAACTCCATCGATTCGACCTCGTACGACGACGCGATGGTCAAGGTCGAGCCTGCAATCGCGGACCAGCAGGTCGTGGTTTCCGGCAATCAGATCCAGGTGAACGGCAAGAAGAAGTCGCGCACCAAATACACCATCACCGTCGAGGGTGCGCTCCGCGACATCTACAAGCAGCAGCTCGAGGGTAAGGCCAAGCACACCTTCAGCATCGCCGACGCCTGGCCCCGCTTGCAGCTGGCGCGCGACGGCTTCGTGACCATGACTCCGGAGTCGCCGCGTATCGATGTGATCTCGGCCGGCCAACCCACGGTGCACGTCGCGCTCTACAAGGTGCAGTACTCGGACTGGGTGGCGTACACCGAGTTTGCGGGCCAGCTGTACCACAATAGCGGACCGAAGGTTCCCGGCAAGCTGATCAGCGAAGGCGACGTGAAAGTGGCGGGGAGCCCGGACGAGCTCGTCGCCACGTCAATCGATCTCACACCTGGGCTCGACAAAGGGCGCGGCACCGTGGTCGTCGTCGTCACCGGCAAGCGCCAGTATCGCTCGGACCTCTCGCGTGTCGCCGCCTGGGTACAGGTCACACCGCTAGGCCTCGACGCCTTCGCCGACCTCTCGGACGTCGTTGCATGGGTGACCGACTTGAAGACCGGTAAGCCGGTTTCCGGTGCCGCCGTCGAGCTCATGCCCACGAAGGTGACCGCCAAGACGGACGGTGACGGCGTGGCCAAGCTCGCCATGCCGCCGCCGGCCAACGACTACCGCCAGCGCCTGTTGGTGGCGCGTCACGGTGACGAGACGGTGATGCTGCCGAACGGCAACTGGTACGGCCAAACGCGTGGCAGCGGCTACCTCATCTGGGTCACCGACGACCGCGGCATGTACAAGCCGGGCGAGACCGCGAGCTTCAAAGGCTTCGTGCGCCGTCATTCACAGACCAAGAACGGCACCATCGAAGCGGCGACCGTCAAAGAGCTCACCTACGAGGTGAACGATCCGCGCGGCACCAAGATCGCCGACGGTACCTTCAAGCTCTCGGCGCTGGGCGGCTTCGACTTCACCGTCAAGCTCCCCGACAACGCGAACTTGGGTCAGGCCTCGGTCGCTTTCAAAGACGGGAAGGACCACGTCGGCTACCACGCGTTCGACATCCAAGAGTTCCGACGGCCTGAGTTCGAGGTATCGGCCACGGTCAACGAAGGTGTTCACGTCATCGGCCAGCCGCAAAGCGCCACCGTCAAAGCGGCCTATTACGCAGGCGGCGCGCTCACCGGCGCACCGGTCAACTGGATGGTCACGTCGTCGCGCGCGAGCTTCGCGCCGCCCGGACGCGACGGCTTCATCTTCGGGACCTGGAAGCCGTGGTGGTACTACCATCACTACGACGCGCCCGACCGCCTGGTGTCGACGCAGATTAGCGGCACGACCGACTCCACCGGGAAGCACAGCATCGCCATCGAGCCGAAGAGCATCCGTCCAGCGTTGGCGGTGAGCATCGAAGCGCAAGCCAGCGTCACCGACGTCAATCGCCAGACGTGGTCAGCACGCGCCACCATGTTGGTGCACGCCGCGACCACCTACGTCGGCGTGAAGCCCGAGCGTATGTTCGTCGAGCCGGGCAAGCCCGCGAATTTCGACATCATCGCGGTCGACCTCGACGGCAAGGCCGAGAAGGACCGCAAGGTGCGCATCGCGATCGAGCGCGACGCGACCCGTGTCGAGAACGGCCAATGGCGCGAGGAGGTCGTGCACGAGCTCGACGAGACCGTGAGCACCAAAGACGCGCCGATGGGCTGGACGTTCAAGCCCAAGGAGGGTGGCCGCCACCGCTTGCAGTTCACCGTGACCGACGCGCAAGGCCGTGCCAATCGGACCGAGCTGACCCTCTGGGTCTCCGGCGAGAAGCGTCCGCCGGTCAACGAAGTCAAACACGACGAGCTCCAGCTCATCCCATCGAAGAAGACCTACGAGCCGGGTGACACCGCCGAGGTCCTGGTGCAGTCGCCGTTCGCGCCGGCGGACGGCATCGTGCTCATCGAGCGCAACGGCGTGCTCTCGACCGAGCGCATTCACACCGAGGACGGCTCGGCCATCGTCAAGCTTCCGATCAAGGAAGGGCACGCGCCGAACGTGCACATCGCCGTCGAGCTCGTGGGCTCGGTGGATGCGCCCAACGGCAAGAGCAAGCGGCCTGCCTATGCCAGTGGCGCGCTCGACCTCGCGGTCTCGACGAAACACTTGGCGCTCACCGTCGAGGTGGTGCCCGCGTCACGCGGCCTCGAGCCAGGCGCCACGACCGAGGTCAGCGCCATCATCAAAGACGGCCGTGGCAAGCCCGTCGATGGGGCCGAGGTCGCGATCATCGTCGTCGACGAGGCGGTGCTCGCGCTCTCCAGCTTCACTTTGAAAGATCCGCTAGCGATCATGACGCCGCACCGCGAACGCGACGTCAGCAATACGTATATCCGCGATAGCGTTGTCATCGCCCGCATCGAGTCGGACGACCAGATGGAGGAGAAGTCCAAGGAGATGGAGATGGCCGACGCAGCGGCGCCTCCCGCCATGGCGATGATGGCCGCGCCTTCGCCTGCGAAGCGGATGCGCGCTCAATCGGCCGAGAAACCCTCAGAGCCCGAGCCACAGATCGCCGTCCGCAAGGACTTCTCGGCGCTCGCTGCTTTCGTGCCCAAGCTCGTGAGCAATGGCTCGGGCAAGGTGACCGCGACGGTGAAGCTCCCCGACAACCTGACGCGTTATCGGGTCATGGCGGTCGCCGCCGGCTCGGTCAGGCAGTTCGGCAAGGGCGAGTCGACGATCACCGCGCGCCTGCCGCTGATGGTGCGGCCGTCGGCGCCGCGCTTCCTGAACTTCGGCGATCGCTTCGAGCTGCCGGCGGTCGTGCACAACCAGACCGAGCAGGCGATGGATGTCGACGTGGTGGCGCGCGCCGTGAATCTAGAGCTCGCGCAGGCCGGTTATCGCGTGCGTGTCGAGCCGGGTCAGCGTGTCGAAGTGCGGTTCCCCGCCACGACCGTGTCCGCCGGAACGGCCCGCTTCCAGATTGGCGCCGCTAGCGGCAAGGCTGCCGACGCGGCTGACGTCTCCATCAAGGTCTGGACGCCGGCAACGACCGAGTCGTTCGCCACCTACGGTGTGCTCGACGGCAACGGCGTCATCGCGCAGCCGATTGCCGCTCCAGCGGAGGTCTTCCCACAAGCCGGCGGCTTGAAGGTGAGCACCGCGTCGACCGCCCTGCAGTCGCTGACTGACGCGGTCATCTATCTGTCCACCTATCCCTATGCATGCACCGAGCAGCTCTCATCGCGTGTCCTCGGACTCACGGCGATGAAAGACGTGCTCGCGGCCTTCGACGCCGAAGGAGTGCCGACGCCCAAGGAGCTCGCGGCCAGCGTCGACGCCGATCTCGCGACCCTTGCGACCCGGCAGTCCGGGAACGGCGGCTTCGGCTTCTGGGGCCACGACCGAGTTTGGCCCTACGCTTCGATTCACGCGACCCATGCGTTGTTGCGCGCCAAAGAGGCGGGGTTCGCGGTCAACCAAGACGTGCTGGCGCGGGCGCTCAAGTATCTCAAGACCATCGAGCGTGAGCTTGCCGACTACCCCGAGGGTGCGCGGCAGGTCGTGATTGCGTACGCTTTAGCGGTGCGTGCTCGCGCCGGCGACGTCGACGGCAAGCGGGCGAGCGAGCTGGTCAGCAAGGCTGGTGTGAAGAAGCTCGCGGTCGAAGCCGCGGGCAACCTGCTGCTCGTCGCCAAGCGTGGCGAAGACAAGCGTCTCACCAAGGAGCTCATCGGCGAGCTCGAGCGTCGCGTCACCGAGACCGCGTCGAGCGCGCACTTCGTCACCCACTACGACGACGGAGCGCACCTGATCTTGGCATCCGACCGGCGCAGCGATGCGGTGGTGCTCGGCGGCTTGCTCGAGGCGCAATCCGGTAGCGACCTGGTGCCGAAGGTGGTGCGAGGTCTGCTCGACGCGCGCAAGAAGGGGCGCTGGCACACGACGCAAGAGAACGTGTTCGTGCTCCTCGCTCTCGGCGATTACTTCCAGGCCTTCGAGAAGCAAACGCCGGAGTTCGTGGCGCGCATGTGGCTCGGTGACGATTATGCCGGTGAAGTCCCGTTCCACGGCCGCGACACCGTGACCCGCGAGCTCGAGGTGCCGATGGAGAAGCTGGTGTCCGCCGGCAAGCAGCTCACGGTGCAAAAGCAAGGCGTCGGCCGGCTCTACTACCGCATCGGTCTCGACTATGCGCCGAAGTCACTCGAGCTCGCGGCCCGCGACGCCGGTTTCCAGGTGCAGCGCACCTACGAGCCCGTCGATGGTGCCGACACCGTCAAACAAGACGCCGACGGTACCTGGCGGGTGAAGTCCGGGGCGCGGGTTCGCGTGAAGCTGCAAATGGTCGCGCCCGCCGTCCGCTATCATGTGGCGCTGGTCGATCCGATGCCTGCCGGCTTCGAAGCCATCAACGGAGCTCTCGCCGTGAGTGAGCGCGTTCCCGACGAGGGCGACATGGGCTACGACGAAGAAGAGCGTCCGCTGCGACGGTCGCGCGATTGGAGCCACTTCTGGTGGCGGTCGCAGTGGTACGAGCACCAGAACATGCGCGACGAGCGGGTCGAAGCGTTCGGCACCGAGGTCTGGGCCGGCGTCCACACCTATAGCTACGTCGCCCGCGCCACGACGCCGGGCACCTACGTGGTGCCGCCGACCAAAGCCGAGGAGATGTACGCTCCCGAGACCTTCGGGCGCTCGGCCAGCACCAAGGTGATCGTCGAGTAGGGCGCTAAGAGGGGCGCGGGGCTTGCCTCTGAAGCGCCGCGTGCCTACGATGCGCGCCGAATGATTGAGCCGAGCGAGATCGAACGCCGTATCCGTGAAGTCCTCCCCGACGCCCAGATCCGCGTCGAAGACCTCACGGGGGGCAAAGATCACTATCAGGTGCACATCGTCAGCAAGGCCTTCGAGGGCCTCATGCCGTTGAAGCGCCACCGCTTGGTCTACGAGCCATTCAGAGACGTGATCGGTGGACCGCTGCACGCGCTCACCCTCACGACCAAAACCCCCGACGAGAAGTAGTAGGAGTACCCCATGGCCCGCGACCTCAACGCCGAGATCGATAAGCAAGTGAAGGACAACAAGGTGCTGCTCTACATGAAGGGCACGCCGACCTTCCCGATGTGCGGCTTCTCCGCCGCCGCCGTGGCCGTGCTCGAGGACATTGGAGCCGAGTTCAAGGCGGTCAACATCCTCGAGGACCAAGAGATCCGCGAGGCCATCAAGAGCTACTCGGATTGGCCGACGATTCCGCAGCTCTACGTTGCTGGTGAGTTCATCGGTGGCGCCGACATCATGCGTGATTTGCACTCGAAGGGTGAGCTCGCCGGCATCATCGCGAAAGCCACCGGAAAAGGTTGATAGCGTGCGTCGACTCCTGCTCGCGGCTCTCCTCGTTCTTGCTCTGCCACGCGATGCGTTTGCTTTAGCGGACTCACGCAATCTCGACGGACACTTCGGTCTGGGTTTCCAGATTGGCGCGCCGTTCGCGATCACCGGCAAGTACTGGCTGTCGCGCGAGCAGGCTCTGCAGGCGTATATCGGCACCTTCGGCCGTGGCTGGAACGCGATTGGCGCCGATTGGGTCTACGAGTTCGCGCACGTGAGCCCCGGCGCGCCGGTGCATTTCGGTTTCCACGTGGGCGTTGGCGGCATCCTCGCCTTCGGCAACGATGGCTGCTGGGATACCTGGGGCCGAGACCGCTGCCGCTTCGACAACGATGACGACGACCTCGGTGTCGGCGTTCGCATGCCCATCGCGGCGAACATGTATTTCAACAAGGTGCCCATCGAGGTGTACCTCGAGCTGGCGCCGGTGTTCATCGTGGTGCCTGGCTTTGCCGGCGACTTGCTCGCGGGATTGGGCGGGCGCTTCTACTTCTAGCGTCTTAGGTTGCCGGTACGATGGGTCTCGCCAAGTACCACGCCAAACGCGACTTCTCGAAGACGCCCGAGCCCAAGGGCAAGGCGCGCAAGTCCAAGCGCAAAGGGCTGCTCTACGTCATCCAGAAGCATGCGGCGTCGCGCATGCACTACGATTTCCGGCTCGAGCATGACGGCGTGCTCCTTTCCTGGGCGGTGCCGAAGGGACCGAGCTACGACACGCACGACAAGCGCCTCGCCGTGCATGTCGAGGACCATCCCATCGAATACGGCGACTTCGAAGGCATCATTCCGCGCGGCGAGTACGGCGGCGGCAGCGTCATGTTGTGGGATCGCGGCACCTGGGAGCCGCTCGGCGACGTCGATGCCATGATGCGCGAGGGTAAGCTCAAGTTCCTGGTCCACGGCGAGAAGCTCTTCGGCATGTGGACTCTCGTCCGTATGGGCGGACGCGCGGGCGAGCAGGGCAAGAACTGGTTGCTCATCAAGGAGCGCGACGACCAGGTACGTCCGATCGCCGAGTACGACGTCGTCGAGGAGAAGCCGGACAGCATCGTCACCGGCCGAACCATGGCGGAGATCGCCGCCGACCAAGACACCGTCTGGCACAGCGGCAAGACCGTCGACGCGAAGACCATCGAGAAGAAGAAGGTGGCGCCGCCGCAGCGGACGAAAGCGACGAAGACCATCGACGCGTCCGGACTCACCGGCGCCGTGAAGAGACCGATGCCGTCGTTCATCCCGCCGCAGCTTGCGACCTTGAGTGACGACGTGCCCGAAGGCGACGCGTGGTACTACGAGCTCAAGCTCGACGGTTACCGCATGCTCTCGTTCGTCGAAGACGAGCGGACACGTGTGGTGACGCGCAAAGGGAACGACTGGACCTCGAAGTTCGCGGCAGTTGCACGCGCGGCACGCGGTGCGGCCGGTCCGGTCGTGCTCGATGGCGAAGTCTGTGTCGTCCGCGAAGACGGAACGACGGACTTCCAAGCCCTGCAGAACGCGCTCGCCGAAGGTCGCATGGACAACCTCGTGTACTACGTCTTCGATATGCCGTGGTGCGGGGGGTACGACCTCACGAAGACACCGTTACACGAGCGCAAGGAGCTGCTGCGTCAGGTGTTGGCACCGGCGCCCGAGCTCGGCACCACGTTGGTGTACGGCGAGCACATCGAAGGACGTGGTCACGACGTCTTCGAGCACGCCTGCAAGATGGGGATGGAAGGAATCATCGCCAAACGCCGTGACTCCGCCTACGCCGGGAAGCGCACGGGTGCGTGGTTGAAGATCAAGTGCCACCTCCGGCAAGAGCTGGTGGTTGGCGGCTATAGCGAACCGGCCGGAGCCCGTGTCGGTTTTGGCGCACTCCTCTTGGGACATTACGAGAACGGGAAGCTGGTCTACGCGGGCCGCACCGGCACGGGGTTCGACGAGAAGACCTTGGATGCACTGTACAAGCGCATGAAGAAGCTCGAGCGCGACGAGCCGCCGTTCGTGAATCCGCCGAAGGGGGCGGATGCGCGCGGGGTGCATTGGCTCGCACCCGAGCTGGTCGCCGAGGTGCAGTTCGCGGAGTGGACGCGGGACGGGACGATTCGGCAGTCGGTGTTTCAGGGGCTGCGCGAGGATAAGGCGGCGGAGGAGGTGAGGAGGGAGGTCGCAGAGGGGAAGGAGGGAAAGAAGAAGCCGAGATCCGAGAGCCGATTGCCGAAGGCCGATGTCCGATCTCCGATTGCCGATAGCCGAAAGCCGAAGGCCGATGTCCGATCTCCGAAGGCCGATATCCGAAAGCCGATCGCTGCAAGCCGATCGAGGAAGGACGAGAAGCCGGTTACGGTCGCGGGTATTCGCGTCACGCATCCGTCGCGCGTCGTCTATCCCGAGCTCGACATCACCAAGCGCCAGCTCGTCGAGTACTACGACGCGGTCGCCGATCGGATCTTGCCCTACGTCGCCAACCGTCCGCTCTCGCTGCTGCGCTGCCCCGATGGTGCCGGCTCGGCGTGCTTCTTCCAGAAGCATCTCGGCGCCCACAAGAACGAGCCGGGGCTCCACGGCATCGAAGTGAAGGACAAAGAGAACAAAGGTCTCTACGTCCTCATCAAGGACCGTATTGGCTTGCTGATGCTGGTGCAGCTCGGTGCCATGGAGCTGCATCCTTGGGCTTCTCGCGACGACAAGCTCGAGTATCCCGAATTCATGGTCTTCGACCTCGACCCCGGTGACGGCGTCGTCTGGGACCGCATCCTGGAAGCCGCGCTGGTCTTGCGCGCTCGACTCGAGGAGATCGGGCTCGAGAGCTATGTCCGCACGAGCGGAGGCAAGGGCCTGCACGTTTGCGTGCCGCTCGCCCGCAAGAACGACTGGGACGAGGTGAAGGCCTTCAGCCAGGCGGTGACCCTCGATCTCGAGCGCCGTGAGCCGCGCAAGTACATCTCGGTGATGACCAAGCGCGACCGCACCGGCAAAATTTTCGTCGACTACTTGCGCAACGGACGCGGTGCCACCGCGGTCGCGACGTACAGCACCCGCGCCCGAGCCAGCGCCGGCATCGCGACGCCGCTCGACTGGCGCGAGCTCGACAAGATCACCGGCGGTGACATGTTCACCTTGCCGGAGATCGCCGCCCGCCTACGCAAGCCCGATCCGTGGGCGGACTTCTTCGATACCGACCAGAGCATCACCAAGACGATGGTGAAGGCCCTTGCGCTTTAGAGCGTGGCGACCCGCGCACCCTCGGTGAGCGCTCGCGCATAGAGGCTCATCGCTTCGACGTAGTGCTTCGGAGCTTCGATGAGGCCCTTGGTGTTGCCTTGGATGTAGACACTGGTCAGATAGGCGCCCCACAGCGGTGGCGGCACGAAGCCCATCCAGCTCATTCCGAATGGGCTGAGTTGACCGGCGACCTGCGAGGCGCCCTCGGTCACGGGGCCGAAGACGGCCTTTTGCATGTGGTCGTTGGCGCGCTCGATCGTCGAGCGGCGCGGGAAGGTGGCGTTCATTTGGGATTGCCCTGAGGTGAGAAGTTAGCCGTCGTCGTTATCGAGGCTGATTATGGCGTGTTGCGTCGATGTTGTTTGACAGGACCCGACCCCATCGCTACCAGCGAAGCCGATCCACGGCCCCCGGAGCCCGCTATTCATATCGTCATCGTCATCCTTGCCCTGGTGCTGCTGATGGTCGCAGCGTATCGCGGCTACAGCGTCATTCTGTTCGCTCCTATCGCGGCGCTGGTCGCCGTGCTGCTCACCGAGCCGTCCGCGCTGCCACCACTTTTCACCGGTCTCTTCATGGAGAAGATGGTCGGGTTCCTGAAGCTCTACTTCCCGGTCTTCATGCTCGGCGCCGTGTTCGGAAAGCTCATCGAGCTGTCGGGCTTCTCCCAGTCGATCTCCGCGTCGGTGATCCGCTTTTTCGGACAGCGGAACGCGATTTTGTCGATCGTCTTGGTATGCGCCCTGCTCACTTACGGCGGCGTGTCGCTTTTCGTCGCGGTGTTCGCGGTCTACCCCTTCGCAGCGGAGATCTTCCGCGGCGCCAACATCCCGAAGCGCCTCATCCCCGGAACCATCGCTTTGGGCGCCTTCACCTTCACGATGGATTCGCTGCCCGGCACACCGCAGATCCAGAACATCATTCCCACCACCTTCTTCGGCACCGATACCTGGGCCGCGCCGGTCCTCGGTGTGCTCGGCGGAGTCGTCATCCTGACGCTTGGCTTGATTTACCTCGACTGGCGGCGTCGCCAGGCCGCCGCGGCCGGTGAAGGTTATGGCGAGGGTCACGCGCAAGAGCCGGAGCAGGTCGACGCATCGCGTCTCGTGCACCCGGCGCTCGCCATCGTTCCCCTGGTCGTCGTCGGCGTGTCGAACTTCGTCTACACCCGCTGGATTGCCGCCGCGTACCCGCCGTCGGTCGAGGTGCAGCTCGCCGGCATGGCAAAACCTCTGGTGACGCAGCTCTCGTCGGTCAACGCGATCTGGGCAGTGCTCGGCGCGCTGGTGACTGGCATCCTCGTGGTGTTTGCTTTAGCGTACAAGCAGGTCATGGCGAAAGTCGCCGAAGGAACCAAGGCGGCGGTTGCAGGTGCGCTGCTTGCTTCGATGAACACCGCCTCCGAGTATGGCTTCGGCGCGGTCATCGCCGCGCTTCCGGGCTTTCTCGCGGTCAAGAACGTGCTCACCAGCATTCCCAACCCGCTGGTCAACGAAGCCATCACGGTCACGACGCTGGCTGGCATTACCGGGTCGGCTTCGGGGGGCATGAGCATCGCGCTCGCTGCCATGGCGGAGCAGTTCATCGCCGCCGCCAACGCCGCGGGGATCTCTCCCGAAGTCTTGCACCGCGTTGCCAGCATGGCGAGCGGCGGTATGGACACGCTCCCGCACAACGGCGCGGTCATCACCTTGCTCGCGGTGACCGGCCTTACCCATCGCCAGTCTTACAAAGACATCTTCGCGATCACCTGCATCAAGACCGTCACGGTCTTCGTGGCCATCGCCTTCTACTACCTGACCGGCCTGTACTGACGAATCGACGTCGCGGGACGATTGTCTGTTTGAGTGTGTGCTGGCCGGACACTCACGCGTGCATGTGGGCGGATGAGCTGAGTCACCCCCACTTCGACCCCGGAGGATTCATGCGCGCTCAGGTGTACGGCTCCGTTGCCATCGTTGCGTTTTTCATGGGGGCCTGCGGAGAAGTCAGCGGGCCCGACGAATTTTGCGAGACAGGGAGCTGCGAAGCTGCCGATGACGTCGACATCATCGAGACCGACTCTGATTCGCTGCTCAGTAGCTGCCGAAGGGTGAGCGCCGCCTGGGCCAACGTCGGTGTCGCGCGGCAAACGGGACTTTTCACCGCCGAGCTCGACGTGAGGCCAAGCTCGAGCAACACGGACTTCGTCGTCGGGCTTTCCTCGTCGGGCGCGGATTGGTGGTCGGACCTCGCCGCCATCGTGCGCTTCAACCAGTCCGGGCAGATCGATGCTCGCGACGGCACACGCTACACCGCTGCGTCCGCAATCACGTACGTCGCCGGCTCTAGCTATCACGTGCGCATGGCGATCGACACCGCTGCTCACACCTACGACGCCTACGTGAGCTCGGACGGTACCGAAAAAACCATCGGTACGGGGCTGAAGTTCCGCAGCGAACAGGCAGCGGTCGCCTCGTTGGCGAACGTCGCGGCGCTCGACGGCCGGTCGACGACGCGTCTGTGCAACGTCGTGGTCGCGGCGGTCACGCCGACTGATCCCGAGCCGCCGACGCCTCCCACCAATCCCGACCCACCGACCCCGCCGACACCGACTCCACCAGCGGGGTCGCCGGGCGTGGGCTCATCGAACCTCACGTGCAACAAGCAGGCGACCACCGGAACCCTGTCGAGCACCATCTCCGCCGCTGTGGCGGGTGACATCATTTGTCTCGCGGCCGGCGACTACGGCACGTGGGGTGGAACGAACAAGGCGATCACTCTGACCGCTGCGGCTGGCGTCGTCGCGCGCATGCAGCTCGATTTCAACACCGGCGACCAGGGCTTCACCATCGATGGGCTCACCATCGCGGGGTCGACCATCGTCAACGGCGCGAAAAACATCACCGTGCGCAATAGCGTATTCACTGGGCGCTCGGTGTTCGACAATCTCGCCAACTCGAATGTCTTGTTCGATCACAACAACCATCTCGGCATCGAGACGTGCTCGAGCTGTCTCGCGGGCACCCTGCATCTCCCCTACAGCTCGTCGACGCACTCGGGAGTGACCATCTCGAGCTCGCTCATCGGTGAGAGCAACTCGGATGGCATAGCGTCGGGCTGCGGCGTCAACATCATCGGCAACGAGATTCGTGGCGTGCACGAGAAGGGCCCGTCGGATACCGCCCACAGCGATGCCATTCAGATCATCGGCGGAACGGGCGCTGTCATCCGCGGCAACTACATCCACCACAGCGCCGACGGCATCGTTGCCTACGACGGCATCGACCACGTGCTCATCGAGGACAACGTCATCGACCTCGTGACCGGGCGCTGGGGTATCGAGCTGTACTCGGATGACTCGTCGATTGTCCGCCATAACACGCTGGTCCACCGCACCACCTGCGAGTACGCGCCCTGTGGTCACATCGTGCTCGACCACAAGAGCGCCGACCCGGCAGGCAAGGGGACTCAGATCTACGACAACCTGGCCTACGTCGTTTCGGTCAACGGCGGCTCGTCCGCGGCGCGCAACGACCACAACTTCTCCAGCATCGGTGCGACCTACGTGGGTCCGCAGACACAATGGAGCGGATTCCAGCTGACAGCGAGCTCGCCGTTGCTTGGCGATGCGAGTGACGGTTTGGATCCAGGGGTGCGGTATCCGACGACGCCGTAGCCTACCAGTGTGGCTCGAGCCACACGACGAGACCCGCGGCGGCGCCGCCGGTATCGAGGTTTGCGGTGCCATCCACCACGAGGTTCGGATGAGCAACGTACAGCTCGAACCGTGCGGCGACGCCGATTGCGAAAGCGCGGGATGCAGCGACACTGGCGCCCAAGGAGAGTTGAGCGCCGGGGTCGACGTAGATGCGGGGCTCGAACGCCACGTCGCTACCGTCGGCGTCGACGCGCAAGCCGCGCAACATCGGGCCGAGGTGCGCGTGCAGCGTCATCGTCGACAGCTCCCAGCGCATCTCCCCCGCGAGCACGAGTGCGCCCCGGCGGACACTGAGCTCGGCACCATCACGCACCGCACCGAATGCCGTCGTGACATCCGCGCCGAGCAGCAGGCCGAATCGGCGCCCAGGACGCCACAAGCCGGCGAGCTCCAACTGACCCAGAGCACGCTCGCTCGCCATGATGTATTGCGCCCCGAGACCGAGCCGCGCGGCGAATGCGTGGTGCTCGCGCGGCGGTGGGAACGAGTCGTCGATGACCGGCTCGGCCCGCACGGGTCTTGCGACGAGCTCGGGTCGTTGTTGTGCAAGCTCCGGCATCACCGGAGTCAGCGCCTCGATGGCCCATATTGCGACCGTGCTGGCCACGTCGCTCGGGGTCCGTCGCCTGAACGACAAGGTGCCTTGGCGAACGACCCGGGTGTCGGGCGCGCGAATGGTCACCGCCAGAGCTCCGCTACCGGCCCCAGCGAGGCTTACGGTCCAACGCTCATGGCTGTCGTCGTCGACGGTGACGACGTCTACATCGCTGCCGGTGAGTCGAGCAGCGATAGCGCGGGCGACCTCGTTGACGTCGAGCGCAGTTTCCTCGAGGCGCGTGCCTGCTTCACCGGTCACGACGACGATGGCATGCGCTTGGGCGACGAGAACGGTGGATGCCAGCCACAGTGGTACCATCATGCGGTGATGGGCAATTGTCGTCCATCGACCCACATCCGGCAAGCCAAGTCGCGCTCCGTGTCGTGGAGGATGTTCGTTTCCGCGCCGTGCGGACACTCATGAAGAGGACGAGGAGTAGCAACGAGGTGATGAACGCGGTGGCCGCCGAGCTTCCAGCGTCGTCGTTCGACGACGGCCGGCTCCGCCGCTGCAAGGAGGGCGACCCAGCCGCGCTCGAAGACCTGTATCGCGAGCACGTCGGTGAGCTGTATCGTCATCTGCACGCCTTGCTGAACGAAGAAGAGGTCGAAGATGCGCTGCAGCAGACGTTCGGCGAGGCGTTCAAGAACATCGGCAGGTTTCGTGGCGACAGTAAGCTTTCGACCTGGCTGCACGGCATCGCGGTCCGCGTGGCGCTCAATGTACGCCGCTCGCGCAAACGCCGCATGGGCGCGATGAGCGCCTACGTCGCTGCCGAAACGGGTGCCGCCGAAGTGGCACCCTCCTCGGAGCGGCTGGTGCGTGACCGTCAGCTGATCGCGGAGCTAGACCGTCACCTCGACGACGAGCCTGACGCGCACCGTGCAGCCTTCATCATGTACTACGTGCAGCAGCTCGATACGTCCGAGATCGCCGCCGTGCTCGGTGGGTCGCCAGAGGCCATGCTCCTACGCGTCAAGCGCACACGCGCCCGAGTTCTCGAAGCGATGCGGCGCGACGAAGCGCGCCAAAAGGGGTCGCCGTCATGAGCGACGATCAGCAGCTCGAGCGGCGGTTGGCCGAGATGCTCGACGCCAAACGCGGCGGGCTTCCCGAGGATCTGCCTCCATTCGTCGAAGAACGGGTGCTCGCTCGCCTGCGCGAACCCATGCAGCGCCAGGGCAAGGTGAAATGGTGGTCGTGGCTCGCGGTCGGGGCGGTGACCGCCATCGCGGTCGCGTTGGCGATTCACACGCTCAGAGTCGAGCCGCCGTCGGCTATCGGAGTCGTTGCGCGAGCGGGCGACGTTACGGTCGCGCCCGACCTTACGCGTGTGGCGACGACAGCGTCCGCACGAGCTCTCGTGAACCTGCCGCGCGCCCGCGTGTCGCTGCTCCAAGAGACCGTCGCTGCATTCTCCCATGTCACCCCGGCACGCGTGCACATCGACCTGGCGCAGGGCAGCCTGGTCGCCGAGGTCGAACCCAACCATCCCGAGCGCGTGTTCTCGGTCGCGTTACCGCATGCCGAGGTCGTGATCACTGGCACGGTCTTCTACGTGGCGGTAGCCGGCGGTCGTTCCCAGGTCGCGGTCGCACGGGGCCACGTCGTCGTCCGTCCGAGCTCGAGCACCGGCATTGAGAGTGAAGCGTTGAGTCTCTCTGCTGGCGAGGTCGTCGAGCTCGACGCTCGCGGCGTCGCTCGACGGCCGCTCGATGCGCGCGAGCGCGAGGCGATGCTCGCTTCTCTCCACGTGGCGACTTGGCGGGCCGCTGATGTCGAAAGCTTGGGCCACGGACTCGCAGCCGCGCGCCCGGCCGTGGAGCCTGCAGCACCGTTGAGTCTCGCGCCCGCCGTGACGCCTGGGCCTGCGAGTCGCCAACCGCCTCAAGCGCCGCGTCCAGATAAGCATGAAGCCGCGAGCGTCGACCAAGCGCCGAGCCCGACCGAGTTGCTGTCGCGACGGGACTGCGCCGCAGCTCGGGCGGCGCTCGCTGCGCGCCAGGACAAGAACGACGAGACGAGTCGCGCCTGGTTCGGCGTGGCTGTTTGTTACAACGAGCTCGGCGAGCTGGCCCAAGCGCTTGCGGCCTACCGCGAGGTCGTTCGGCGGTTCCCCAATGCCGTCGTCAGCGAGAACGCTGCTTACGAGATCGCTCGCTTGAGTCGTGAGCTGCGACACAACGAAGACGCGGAGGCCGCGTTCGCGGACTATATCGCGCGCTATCCCAAAGGCGCGCTCACCCAGGAGGCACACTTTTGGCGCTGCCATATGGCCGCGACCAATGGCCACGTCGATCGCGCGCTGACCTGTCTGCGTTCCTTCCGCGAGCGTTTCCCCTCGAGCGCTCGTGTCCATGAAACGCATTTTTCGGAAGCTACGCTATTGCGAACAGGAAAGCGCGACTGCCAGGGGGCAATCGCTGCCTACGATCGCTATTTGCAGTCGGCAGGCGAACATCGCGAGCAGGCGGCGCAATGGAGGCAGTGGTGCGAAGACTCCATCCACTAGTCCTGGCGCTGGCGTTGGCCGCGTGCGGACGTACCGGGCTCTACGACGTTCCCATCGGTCGTGGCGGTGACGAGACGCAGAACACCACGCGCGAATGGGTGGAGATTGCGGGCTCGGCAACCGGCGGCGGAGTGAGCCAACACGGTGATGTCGCTGGATGCGACCGCGTCGCCGTCGACGCGCAAGGGCGCGTCTACTTCGTTTGGGCCGACGCGAGCTCCGGCGCCGGACAGATCTATCTACGCCGTTTCGACGGTTCCTGGGGAGCCCTTGCGGGGTCTGACGTCGGCAGCGGCATCTCGCAGAACGCTGCCATACCGAGCGGCACGAACGAGACGTGTTTGGGGGCCATCGCTTTCGACGCGAGCGATGCGCCCTATCTCGCGTGGCAACACGTCGCGAGCTCCAATCAGCCGATCTACGTGCGCTACTGGGACGGCGCGATTTGGCGCGACCTCGGTGGCTCCGGGAGCGGGAACGGTATCTCGGGCACGGGCGACAGTTGGTGGCCGTCCATGATCGTGGACGACACCGGACCCGTCGTCGCATTCGAACGACAGACCAACGGCTTGGTACGTCGGTGGAGCGGCTCGTGGGTCGGCGTCGGCGACGCCGGCGACGCACCAGGCCTCAGCGATGTCACCGGGGAATCGTACGTCGCGAGCCTGGGGCGCGACGGTCAGGGACGACTGCTTGCCGCTTGGACCGCAGTCGCGTCGTCCGACTATGCGATTCGCGCGGCGCGCTTCGAGGCTGGCGCGTGGACCCGCCTCGGCGGCGACGTCGGCACCTCGGCAACGCACTACCAACCCGCGCTCCTCGTCGCACGTGGCGACGCGGTATACGTCGCTTGGAACGACGACGATGCGCTCACGGCCAACGTGCGTGTGGCCAAGCTCGACGGCACGAGCTGGGTCACGCTCCCGAACCCAGGCCCGAGTGGTTCCCGCGCTTCGCTCGCCATCGACAGCTCGAACCTTCCCGTGCTCGTCTGGGCGCAGCTCGACGCTTTGGGCCAAAACATCCACGGTGCCCGCTGGAACGGATCCACATGGGACAGCCTCGACGGCGCCGCGGGCAGCATCTCGAACGCCGTCCTACCCGCGGAGCTTCCGTCGGTGGCTGTCGCCGACGACGACACCGTCTACGTCTCGTGGATTCAGGATGTCGGGGGCGGGGTCAGTGAAGTCTACGCGAAGGCCCTGGTGACGCGGTAAAGACTAGACCCCCAGCACGAGCTCGATGGAGCTCTCCAGGTTGTTGCGGGTGGTGAAGAACTCGCCGGGGTAGAGCTGCTCCCACGACTTGTTGGGTGCCTCGGGAAAGCCGCGCTCGGTTTGCGGTACCTCGGGGAGCGGGTTGGTCGCCGGAACCTCGAACCCATGGAGGTTTCGGAAGACCAGTCGGCCATTCTCTCGCGCGAGCTTGTAGCCGCCCTCGTGCAAGATGCGGTGATGCTTCCTGCAGAGCAGGATGAGGTTGTCGATGCGGGTCTTGCCGCCAGCCGACCAGTGCTTGATGTGATGGGCGTGGAGAAGACGCGTGTGCGTGCAGCCGGGATAGCCGCACGTGCCGCCTTGGAGCTGTTTCAAGATACGCAGCTGCGTGGCGCTCGCGGTGCGCTTGTACGGATTCTGGCAGATGAGCCGGTCGGCGGTGGCGCGTGAGCAGGCGTGACCTTCGACGGTGCAGACATGCTCGGACGTCTCCACGTGGAGAATGGCGTCGTCGCCAGTCGCGAGCTTCTCGATACCGGCGGTCGCGACTTCGGTGAGCGCGAGGCAGGTGTCGTCGGCACCAGCCGTCTTTGCCGCGTCGAGAGCCTTCTTCAAGATGGCAGCTTCATCGGGAGCGAGTCGACCACGCACGACGACCATGCCGTCCCCCTCCGTGTGCATCTCGAAGTAGCGGCGGCGCTCGAGGTCGGCAGTGTCGCTGTCCAAGATCTTGGTGTGGACGCGAACTGTCTTCTCGAGGAAGTGCACTGGGCTGTGGAGACAAAGGTAGGCGTACTTGGCGTCAGTCTCGGGCGTCGCAACGCGCGTGACGATGCGGACCTTCGAATAGGAAATCTTCCCCGCTTCGAGCTCTTTGGCGATGCAGGGCAAGTTGCCGAGCGCCTTTGCAACCCGCACACATTCGTAGGCGCTCTTGAGGCTCATCTGACAGAGCCACGCGAGGTAACGCGGGTAGCTATCGAAGGGGAGCACCGCGACGGCTTCGTGCTCGCGCACCAAGCGCAGGAACTGAAAGTCCGCCGCCGCTCGGCGCGACGCCAGGTTCACCAGCTCATCACGCAACTTCTCCGCAATCGCTTCGTTCGGTGTCATCTGCATACCGACGAAACTAACATGCGTTTTTTCGATCGATTCTGCGGCCCCGCCACGCGTTTGAAATGGCTCCGGACCCCATCCCATGGCCCTTCGCGACGAAGTCGCGCCATACGCGTCGCTAGGCAGGTTTCACGGCGGTTTCACGCAGGACACCGTGTCAGCGCCGGTCGCTATAGCGGAAACGTGTCAAGCGCTTTTTCAGGAATCGACATGACGCGCGTACGTTTTTGCCGGTCATGCGGAGGCGAGGACCTCAAAGTCCTCGTCGTCTCCGCCCCCGCCTACTCGAGGCGCGCGAAAGATTGAGCACATTGAGCCACTTGCCCCAGACGACGAAAACTTTGGGTTTTCGTCTGGGGACATTGAGACACAGTTTTCCGGTGGACCAAATTTGTCCTGCCTCTGCGGCGGTTGGGTTCACCAGCCACCGTACGTGAGTCGGCCGTAGAACCGGGTATGAACCGTGTACCCGTTGATGCGTTGAACGGCGCCGTGGCGACGAGTGCGGATCGATTCGAGCGGAGTGTCGCGGGCCAGGTCGATGAGCTGATGGGGCCGTTTGCAGTTCGCGATCGCGCTCGGGCCAAGGTCGTCGCTGATGCGCTAGCGCCGCTATTGCGGAGTAGCGATCCGGCTGAGGTTCGTCGCGGACATCGTGTCATCGACTCCATCATGGGGCGTGACGAGTCGCTTGCGAGCGGGGCATGGAGCGGTGCCGCTCGTCGGCAAGCGGTCGCGCTCGAGCTCATCGCGAGGCTTGGTGACTCGGATATCGCCAAGCTGGATCCGCGCACGGTGGCGTATTTGGCCCGCTCCGCCGCGGGTGCGGCTCTCGCGACGTCCAGCTGGAATGGGCAAACGATGGTCTTTCTCGTGACCGAGCGCACGAGTGATACGGCGACCGCCGCGCTCGGCCGGCTGCGCACGCACGCGCCGCGGAACCTGGCTTTCGACGTGCGAGCGGGCGTCGAAGAGCGTCAAACCTGGCGCATCTCAATCGCTCATTGCATCGACGACGATTGCCTCGGTGATGCTCGCGACGATCGCTCCTACCAGCAGTCCCGCCGATAGGTTCTGGCGCTGGCGTCGATCACTCTCGGCGGCCGCGTCCGCGCTCGGTCCGCGCGAGGCCTCGACGATGTTCCAGGCGAGCAAGCCGGCCTGCACGGCGCCATAGATGCCGCCGGCGACGTAACGTTTCTGGGCAAACTGACCGACCCCGAATGGCACCAGCGACCATGCCGAGAAATGGTCGGGTGGGGGCGGCACCTGGGTAGCGACCAAAGGCGTTAAGTCCGCTAAAGCAGTCACGGGCTTGTTCGTGGTCGCGCCACCGTCGGTGCGGACGAACAGGCCGGTTGCCGGAGCGCCGGGCTCGCCGCTCAGCGAGAGGCCGACCGCTTCGTCGGTGCGCACTCGCGCCGCGAGGCGAGCGAGCATGGTGTCGCAACTCTCGCGGCAACGCAGTAGGGGCACCGTGGTCCACGATAGCGACGACTCTAGCGCGAGATCGATATCGACGGCCGCCGGCGTCGAGGCGACCGCCACGTGGTGCTGCAACGACGTACCGTTGTCGTCGGCGAGCCAGATCCTCCACGTGCCCTGCGCGAGCTTCACGGTGAGCTTGCGATCGATGTTACCGAGGGCGACCCCGTCGGCCATGACGCGACCAGGCTCGTTGCTGGTGATGGTGAGGTGGCCCATCGGCGTGCGCTTGAGCTCGACAGCCGCGCGTTTGAAGAGCTGGGCGACCTGCGGGGGATGGCGTTTCGAGTCGAGGGGGACGTTGGGGAAGCGGCGCTGCGCGGTGCGGGCTGCCTCGAGCGCTTCCTTGTCGTGACCTTCGGCGAGCTCGGAGGCGGCGATGTCTTGGAGAGCGGTCGCAGCCAGCACCTGGAGCTCGATGCTCGGGAGCACCGAGTTGTCGTAGGCCTGCAGCACCTCACGGCGTAGAGCCAGAGCACCGGCGGTGTCGAAGCTGGCGTCGCGATCCGTCGCGGTCTCGAGGGTGCGCTTCATGCTCGCGACGTCGACGATCCGCGGCGAGGGGAGGTCGGTGAGGCGGCGCTGCGCCTCGGTGATGTCGAGGACGGTGCGATCGAGCGCGGCGTTCCAGTCGGTGACCCGTAAGATGCGCTGTTGCAGGTCGGCGTCGACTTCCGTGGTCACGAAGACGGCGCTCGGAGCTTCGGTGTCGGCCGCGACTGCAAGCGCCAGCAGGAAAGGCGAGAGCATCATTTCGATATCAACCGATCCGCCGGCATCGGTGTCGTGCCGTCGAGATGTGTCCAGAGAGCGTCGAGGGCGGCGTGGACGTGCGGTAGCAGCGCGACGTAACGCTCGCGATAACCGGGACGCCCCAAGAAGGCATCGAAGTGTTGACCTGCCTCGACGCGCCAACCGCGCGTCAGGCGACCCTCTTTGCGTGAGGCGGCGAGATACGGGCCGCTGCTGAACGCCTCGGGAATGAGGCCATCGTTCGTGCCGTGGACGATCACGACCGGAAGGCCCGGCCGCGGCAGCTCGGCCCGGGTCGCGGCGATGGCGTCGCCAACCGTGGGCGTCACGACGAGGTTACGCAGACACACGAGCCCAGCGAACGCCGGGTCATCACCGCTCGCCTTGCCGTCGATGATGGCGACACCACTTCCTGGTGGAAGACCGGACGCATCGGCGTACCAGGCGGCTCGCTCGGCCACGGTCGGCTGCCGTTCGATTCCATGGTCGCCGACACTGCCGAAGCGATACCCGCACGGATGATCCGCGGGCCCGGTCGAGCTGTAGGCCGACGCATAGGTCACGGCGATGGCGCGCCAGACATCCGCGGCGGTGAGGTCAGTGGCCGTCGCAAGGGCGTCTTCGGTGAAACCGCTCGCGAGCAAGATCTGGCGTGCGTTGTCGGCGCGAGCGGACAACGTCGCTCCCGTGACCATGCCGGCTGCGGCGAGAGAAGCGCATCGAACGGCGTTCTTCTCCAAGGCGCAGGGCATGAACAGCGCAGCCTCGGTCGCGTAGTCGAACAGCGGTCGACCGCCGGGTGCATTCACGTTGGGCTCACCGACGACGACACCGTCCAGCCAAAACCCCGGTACTTCGGCGGCGCGCAATGCCGCGCCACCACCATTCGAGATGCCCGTGGCGATGACGCGCATCGATTCGAAGTCGAAGTCCCCCGCGAGCGGATACGCCTCGTGCAGCGCTTCGAGCGCGAGCTCCGCGGCCTGAAGCACATATTTGCCCCAGAGGCTTTCGGGATTGTCGCCCGAGTGCGCGTGTTTCACCGCGACCCCAGCGCCGGCAGTCGCCGGTGTAAATGCCAGCGCCTCCCCGCGCGGAGCACGGATGCCGTCGAGCCGGACCCCAGTGTCGCTTGCCAGGTCGAAGTAGTCGCTACCCGCGCCTTTGTCGGTGTAGGCGATGGCGCAACCGCGCCGCAGCCCCCATGCACCCGCGACCGCAATGGCGCCGTAGACACCGCGTGAGCCCGACGCCGCCGCGACCACCAGGCAACGGCGTTGCAGGTCGAAGCCGTCTGGGACTTGGACGACGACGCGATGCGGCTGCCTCGACGCCGGCAGCGTCAGCAGGGCGCTGAATTCACGGCCGGGAACCGTGGCGACGTTCGTCGTGCTCGCGACATCGGCGATGCCCCGCCAGCTCGCCCAGATGGCTCGCCGCCGCAGCTCCGCCGGAGTCGGTGCATCCGCATCCGCGAAAGCGGGCGGAGTCGTCGATTGCAGGCCGACGAGCCCGAGCCCCGCCGAGAGCAGGTCGTCGCCGTCGCGGTGGTCGGTTGCACGTTGCGTCTTCGCCTTCGGTGCCACCCGTGGCCATGTCCGCTTTGGCGTATCGCTACAGGCGACCGCGAGCGTCGCGAGCAAGAGCAGCGCCGCGCGCACGTTACAGGCCGTCGACGCGGTTCTTCTTGGGCAACGTGATGCGCATGCCCGCGAAGCCGACAGCCTGTTCGGCCGAGCTGATCACGTATTTGCCTTCGACGAAAAGCGCGATGGCGCCGAAGCGGTACTCGACACCGCCGCCGATATTACCGCCGAGCTTCCAAGCGTGGGTGTCCTCGTCGCGGGGGACGACACCCGGGTCGTAGGTGAACGATCTGCCGATGCGTGCCACGTTGAGACCGAGCAGCAGGTAGGCCGCGACCGGAACCTCGTCGGGCTCGAAGAACAGCCAATGACCATTGCCGTTCAGGTCCCACCAGGTGAATTTCGAGCTACCGTCGACGCGGTCGCCACTCTTGGGAAAGAACGCGTCGGCTTCGAGGCCGAAGCGGAACGTCGTGTATTCGGCGTCACCTTCGTTGCGAAAGCCGTAGTAGACGCCCACGTGGCCGCCGAGCGTCTTGATCTCGCTGCCGTAGGCCGGACCGAACTGCACCAGCGTGTGGTCCGCGAGAGCGGGCACAGCCGTGGCAGTGACCATCAAAGCGGCGAGCAGTGGGGTGATGCGCATCGCGTTACGGCCCGGTCGGAAGAGCGAAGCGCAGGCCGGCGAAGACGACGAGCTGATCAGCCTGGCTGATGACGTATTTGGCTTCGGCGTAGGCGGCGGCGAACTTGATGTCGAACTCTGCGCCAGCGCCGAGATTCAAGCCCGGCTCGACCTCGGTGTTGCTGAGGTCACGCTGGTTCACGCCTTCGTCGTAGGTGAAGCTCGCGTGCACGATGGCGAAGTTCAGGCCGGCGAGACCGTAGACCGCGAACGGCGAATCCTCGGGGAGGCCGGGGATGAAGTACTGGGCGTTGGCGTTGATGTCGAACCAGGAGACCTTGCCTTCGCCACCGACGCCGCGGTCGCTGTTCGGCAGGAAACCGTCGATGTCACCGCCGACGCGCAAGCTCGCAAGCTTGCCCGTGAAGGCGTAGTAGCCACCGAGCTGGAGACCAGGCATCTCGATTTCGCTGCCGAAGCCGACACCGGCACCGACGATGACTTCGCCGGCGGAGGCTGGAGCCGCGATCGCCGAGACCGCGAGGAACGCCAGGAGGAGCCGCATCAAAACGCCCAGCGCAGACCGCCGCCGAGCTCGAGCTGGGCGAAGTCGTTCCCCATGATCTGGTAACGCAGCATGCCGAAGACGCGGGCGAAGCCGACGTCGTACTCGACACCGCCGCCGAGGTTCAGACCGAGCTCGGTGTTCGACGAGCTGGCGCCGCCGGGGACGCTGACATGCGCGAAGGCGATAGCGAGGCCCGCTTCGGCGTAGGGCTTCACCGGGATGTTCGGGATGTCGAAGACGTACTGCGCACCCGGGTTGATGGTGAGGAAGAAGACGTCGACGTTGTTACGATCGTACGGCAGGTAGATCACCACGTCGCCACCGGCGCGTAGACCTTTCACCTGGGGGATGGCGACGAAGGCGTTGCCCTGCAGACCGATAGTGTCGGGGCCGGTGCCGAACACCAAGCCGACACCAGCGACGCTGTCGGCGTCGGCGGTGACGTCGGAGACGCTGTCCTGCGCCTGCGCGGCGGAACCAACGAGAAGCACACCGAGAACGACTGCCATCGACCACAAGCGCATCAACGACTCCAGTCCATTTGGGGCCAATCTATTAGGCTTCAAGCCTCGGCCGAATCAACCTTCGACGGATCGAAGTCGAGCTTCTTCATGGCGTCCTTGACCACTTTCGCGGTCACCTTGCCGTCGAGCATCAGCGCATGCAGCGTCGCGACGACGGTGCTGGCTGCGTCGATCTCGAAGTGACGGCGCAAGGCTTCGCGCGTGTCGGAGCGGCCGAATCCGTTGGTACCGAGTGGCACCACGCGGTTCGGGATGAAGCGCGCGAGCAATGACGGCAGCTCGCTCACCCAGTCGCTGGTCATCACCACCGGGCCTTCGTGACCCTCGAGCGTCTTGGTGATGTACGGCACCGCCGGCTTCTTGTCGGGCTGCATGCGGTTCATACGCTCCACCTTGCGCGCGTCACGATAGAGCTGCTGGTAGCTGGTGGCGCTCCAGACCGTCGCGGCGACACCGTAGTCCGCCAAAATGGACTGCGCTTCGAGCGCCGAATTGATGATCGGTCCGCTACCGAAGATGTTCGCGGTGAGCTTCGCCTTGCCGGCCTCGGGATCCTTGAGCTTGTACAAGCCGCGCAGGATGCCGTCGTCGACGCCCGCAGGCAGCGCTGGCATGGCGTAGTTCTCGTTGTAGAGCGTGATGTAGTAAAAAACGTCCTGATTCTTGTCGAGCATGCGGGTGAGACCGTCACGCACGATCACCGCGATCTCGTAGGCGTATGCCGGGTCGTAGGCCAGGCAGTTGGGAACCGCCATCGCCTGCAGGTGGCTGTGGCCGTCCTCGTGCTGCAGACCTTCGCCATTCAGCGTGGTGCGACCGGCGGTCGCGCCCAGCAAGAAGCCGCGGCCGCGCGCATCGCCGAACGCCCAGATCTGATCCTGGACGCGCTGGAACCCGAACATCGAATAGAAGATGTAGAACGGAATCGTCGGCACGCTGTGCGTCGCGTACGAGGTTCCGGCGGCGGTGAACGACGCCATGGAGCCGGCCTCGGTGATGCCTTCCTCGAGCAGCTGACCGTCTTTCTTCTCGACGTAGCCGAGGAGCATCTTGGCGTCGGCCGGTTCGTACTTCTGACCGTCGGCGGCGTAGATGCCGATCTCCTTGAACAAGGATTCCATGCCGAAGGTGCGGCCTTCGTCGGGCACGATCGGCACCACGAACTTGCCGAACTCTTTGTCGCGCAGCAGCTTGCGCAAGAGGCGCACGAACGCGACCGTCGTCGACGGATCGGCGTTGGCCTTCGACGGCTGATGCAGCTCTTCGAACACCGCCACCGCCGGCGTCTTCACTTCTGGGTTGCGATTCTTGCGGCGCGGCAGCGCGCCACCCAGGGCCGCGCGGCGATCTTTCAGATACTCGACCTCGGGGCTGTTCGGACCCGGGTGGTAGTAAGGAATGTGCTCGAGCTCCTCGTCGCTCACCGGCACTTCGAGGGCATCGCGGAACTTCTTGAGCTGCGCCGGGCCCACCTTCTTCATCTGGTGAGTGACGTTGCTGCCGGCGAAGCCGTCGCCGAGGGCGTAGCCCTTCACCGTCTTCGCGAGGATGACGGTGGGAGCGCGCTCCGACTTGCAGGCCCAGTGATAGGCCGAATACAGCTTGGGAACGCTGTGTCCGCCGCGGCGGATGGTCTCGAGGTCACGATCGGACAGGCTCGAGAAGAGCTCGAGGATCTTGGGATCGTTCTGGCTGAGATGCTGGCGGATGTATGCGCCGGTCTCGCTGGTGTAACGCTGGTACTCGCCGTCGACCAGCTGGTTCAAACGCTGCACCAGCGCGCCGTCGACATCACGCTCCAAGATCGGGTCCCACTCGTGGCCCCAGACCACCTTGATGACGTTCCAGCCGGCACCACGGAAGACGCCCTCGAGCTCTTGGATGACCTTTCCGTTACCGCGGACAGGCCCGTCGAGGCGTTGCAGGTTGCAATTCACCACGAAGACGAGGTTGTTCAAGCCCTCGCGCGCCGCGATGGTCAACGCACCCAGTGATTCGGGCTCGTCGCACTCGCCGTCGCCCATGAAGCACCAGACGCGGTTGTTCGACGTGTCCTTGAGACCCCGGTTGTGCAGGTACTTGGCGAAGCGCGCCTGGTAGATGGCGGCGAGACCGCCGAGACCCATCGACACCGTGGGGAACTGCCAGTAGTCGGGCATGAGCCAGGGGTGCGGGTACGACGAAAGCCCCTTGCCGTTGGTCTCGCGGCGGAAGTGATCGAGCTGCTCCTCGGTGAGACGGCCTTCGAGGAAGCTGCGCGCGTACATGCCGGGGGCCGAGTGCCCCTGGATGAACACCTGGTCGCCACCGCCGGGAGCTTCACGCCCGCGGAAGAAGTGGTTGAAGCCGACCTCGTAGAGATGCGCTGCCGAGGCGTAGCTCGAGAGGTGGCCGCCGATGCCGTCGTGTTCTTTGTTGGCGCGCGCCACCATGGCGACGGCGTTCCAGCGCACGATGCGGCGGATGCGGCGCTCCATGTCCTGATCGCCCGGGTACTGCGGCTCGAGGCTCGTCGGGATGGTGTTGACGTAGTCGGTGTTGGTGAGGCTCGGAAGCGTCGCGGCGTGCTCGCGCGCCTTGCGCATCACGGCGTCGAGCAAGAAGTGGACGCGGCGCGGTCCGTCGACGGTGAACACGCTCTCCAGAGACTCGATCCACTCGGAGGTCTCTTGGGGGTCCCGGTCGGCCAAAGAGGAAGGCAGAACGTCGAAGTTGTTCATGGCGGAGCGCTACTTAGCCTCATTGCCCGCGTTCGGGAAGACCGCCGCGATAGATGGAGAAAAGCGGCACGTCACCTACCTTCACCGTGGCCAAACGGCCGCCGCGGCGCCATCGGGCCTGGAGGTCGGGATAGTCCGGCCAGCGGCGCTCATGCGTAAGAACCACGACTTTGGCGTTCTCCGGCGCGGCCGGCTCGAAACCCCAACTTCGCAGGTAGCCGGCGTATTCTTTCGGGTTCGGTAGCACCGCCACCCGGCCCCGTCGAGCGACATGCTCTTTCAGGGTCTCGCGGAGGGCCGGATAGCCGAGATCGTAGTACTGGCGCTCGAACCCCGCCCGGGTCGCCCCCCGCAAACCACCGACGAGCTCGTTGTAATAGGACAGCCAGTAGCCCCGGTAGGCGATCACCGCGACGGCCGACGGCAATAGACACCCGGCAAGCAAGGCGTAGCGGGCCACGGGACGCCCGAGCTCGCGGGCAGCCGATGCGAAGCCCAGACCCGCGAGCATCGCAAGATATGGGAACACCGGTAGGAAGAGCTTCACCCCGCCGTATTTCGGCGTGCCGGGAAGGCAGACGGCGACGAGCTGCGCGATGATCTGAATGACCGCAAACCGCTTGAGCGGACTAGGGGCCGCTTTCACCATGCCAATCAAGGCAAGGACGAGCGTTACCAGCGGCGTGCTCACCAGCAGCATGGTGATGGGCGCGTACCAGGGGGCGGGATGATCGTCGTAGAGCGAGCCCGCGAAGAAGAAGAGGATGTTGTAGTGGTTCAGGTGGAAGCGCACGTAGGCACCGAGTCGGGCCGCGGTGTCGAACCACATCCATGGCCAGAGCGCGATGGCGACGACTGGCGCCGCCAACACCACGAGGATCAGCGCCAGGGGAATCGGCTGCAGGCGTAAGTCGAGACCGTCGCGCTTCGGTCGATCGCGGAGCAGCCAGTAGACGACTTCGCCAGCGACGGCGAACGGAGCGTTGAGCTTGCTGCCGAGGGCGAGCGCGTGCAGTGCGACCGTTTTCGCGAGCGTCTTCTTTTGCGGATGGTCGAGCGCCTGTAAGAAAGACCAGCCCGCTGCGGTCACGAAGGCGGTGACCGTGAAGTCGAGGGTCTCGGCGTGGGCGTCGAAGAGCACGCGGGGCATGGCGACGAAACATGCGGCGCAAGCCCAGGCTGCCAGTGGTCCCGCCGTCGCGAGCACCCAGCGGAAGATGACCAGGCAGGTCCACGCCCAGAGCATGATGATGGGCAAGCGGCAGGCCGTGAGATCATCGAGCCCGAAGATCCCGTGGAAGACGAGCCAGCCCAGGCCCATCACGTACTTCGCGACCGGCGGATGCTCGTGGTTGGGCGCGAAGGCGCTGTCGATGGCGGAGCGCGACCACGCCGCCGGTGACCAGACGCGGGCGAGCCAGCCGGTGTAGCTCTGCGCCGCGGGTACGTAAAAGCGCATGTCGTCGGTAGGCGGCTGTGCGGGCTCGAGCGCGACACCCAGGAGCACGAGGCCCAGGAATACGCCAAAGCGGACGAGACGTTTCATGGCCGCCTCGCGGTGATACGCAGGCGCACGCCGAGATGGCGCTGGCCGTCTTGTGCCGTGCGGATGATCAAGACGACGGGCGCGTAAGAGCCAGCTGGTGTCTGGAACCGGGTCGCGAGCACGCCGGGTGCGGCCGAGCGCACGTACTTGCGCGTGACCGGACCAACTTGCAGCTCGAGCTCGACTGGGCTGCCGTTCCTCGCGACGCCGTCGTCGAGGGCCGCCTCGAGGACGATGGCCTCGGCGAGCTGGAGCTCGGGAAGGGCGATCTTGAGCTCGTGACCGGTGACCGGATGCGCCCAGGTCGCCGGCCAGGCACTGCCGTTGACCGTGAGCTGCGCCGGACCGACGTGATTCCAGCTTGGCCGGCCCGGGCAATGGAAGCCGTCCCCTTCCCTGACGTTGCACGCGATGGCGGTCTCACCCTCGAGCGTCACCTTCACCTGCTCGAGGTCACGGGCCAAATCGAAGATGACGCGCTCGCCGCCAGGGTTGTCGTAGCGCACGATCTCGACATCACCGAAGGCGCGGCGCTCCACCTCGGCGCCCAGGCTGGGCAGCGCCGTGCCGCGAGGTCCGACGGCGACGAAGCCAGACCAGCGGGTGAGCATCGCTTCTTTGGCGTGGGAGGCGTCGCTCGCCGGGAGGTGCGCCGGCACCCGATCGAGCGCTTCCGTTTGCTCGGGCGGCGTGACCACCACGAACGTCGTTGGGTCGAGGCTCGCCAGAGCGGCCATGGCATCGGCGAACCCCGCGCGCTCGGAGAGCGGCTCACCGGGCAGCAGCGACGCTACGGTGCGAGCCATCGCGAAGATCGCGACCGCGATGAGCAGCGAGGTGAGCGGCGCAGCTCGGATACGCTGGATGATCTTCACGCTTGCCGCCTCTTTAGGAGCGCGTCTATGGTGCTGGCAAGTGCGACGCTCCTACCTCGTGATGGCGGTAGTGCTCAGCGGCTGCGACATGGGCGCAGGACATCTCCACATTGCCGACGAAGCCCGTCGCCTCCGGCAGACCGGCGACCAGGCCAACGCCCATCGCATGTTCGCCGAGGCCCTGTGCAAGGAAGACGTGAGCCTCGAGAACGCTCGCGCCGTCATCGAGACTTGGGTCGCTCTCGGTAAGCCCGGGCGCGCGAACCACAGCGTCGAGCGCTGCGCCTTGCCGGTCCATGTGCGCGGCTACCTCGAAGGTTTGGCCGCGGCGGCGGACGAGGGGTGGGCCGTGGCGGCGGCCGATCTGAAGCGCGCCGAAGCGACCGCGCCCAATGACGCGACCCGGGCAGAGATCCGACTCGCCCTCGTGGCGCTCGAGCGCGGACAGACGACGGGGGAGAGCGGCGACGGCTTCTAGTCGTTACTTTCGTTAGGCTCATGGCGACCAAGAAGCGACCGCTCACCAAGAAGGGCACGCCCCGCGCGCGCAAGGGCGTGAAGATCAAGCCGACGACGCTGACAGCGGCGGAGCTCTCGGCGACCGACCCGCCCGCAGAGGTTCGCGAGCTCGCGAGGCAGATCGCCGACGACGGCGGCGCCGTGCTCGCGATCTATCGCGAGCCCTTGGGTGGCAACACCATCGTCTTCGCGGCCCTGCCCATCGACAAGGTCGAGCGCACGCCGTTCCAGCGCGATGTTTCCGATGCCCATGTCGCCAAGCTCACCAAGGCGATGGACAAGACCAAGCGCTTCCTCGATCCGCTCATCGTGGTCCGCAAGGATGACCGCTATTACACACCGAATGGCGGCCATCGCCTGACCGCGATGACGGAGCTCGGAGCCAAGGCGATCCTCGCACTGGTAGTGCCCGAGGTGCAGGTCGCCTACCAGATCCTCGCGCTCAATATCGAGAAGGCGCACAATCTGCGCGAGCGAGCCACCGAGGTGGTGCGCATGTACCGTGACCTCGCCGATCGCGACGACCTCACCGAGGAGAAGCTCTCGCTCGAGCTCGAGGAACCAGCGCTGGTCACCCTCGGCTTTGCCTACGAGCAACGCGGCCGGCTCGCCGGCGCGGTTTATCATCCGATCGTCAAAAAGCTCGACGCCTTCGAGAAGAAGCCGCTCGCCAAGTCGCTGCCGATGCGCGAGGAGAAAGCGCGCATCCTGCTCGAGCTCGACGACGCCGTGAACGAGGCGGTCCAGAAGCTCAAGGACAAGGGGCTGACCTCGCCGTATTTGAAGAGCTTCGTGGTGGCCCGCATCAACCCGATTCGTTTCATGAAGACGCTGCCGCCCTATGAAGAGCTGCTGGCGAGCATGACCAAACGGGCCCGTGGCATGAAGGCCGACCGGGTCCAGAGTGCCGACCTGTCACGCGGCGGATACGTGCCAGATGCCGACGAAACCTGAGGAAAACGCAACCTCGTAGCCCCGGCGGCGATACTGACTGCACGCTAAGGGGTTGGTATGTCCGTCAATGTCGGCGATTTCGAGAGGCTCTCTGGGGTTCAGATTTGGCAGCGCGCCAAGGACATCCCGCCCATCGAGCCCGGTCGCTTCTACGGCGGCCTGGTCGTGGCCACGGGATTCAATCCCAGTGCACCTGTGCCGTCGGGCCATCAGGACATCTACTTCCAGGACCCCAATTCGGGTGAGACAGTATCGCGGGTTGCTGCGTACCAGCGTTACTGGTCGCAACACGGCCCTTCGCCCCAGCGTCAAGAGCCCTGGTTGTCCGAGCCTCCCAGCGCCTCGTTGACGCGTCCGCGTTGCAGCCTGTTCGCGGGTGTCATTGCGGCGCTTCGCTCTTGAACTGACGGAAGAGCATCACCAGCGACGGCAACAAGAGTGTCGAGCCCGCGAGCGTGATGCCGATGAGCAACGGCAGTGTCGGTGCTTGTGTTCCGCTATTGTGGACACCAGCCACGCCGAGCACGAAGTCGCCGTGCATCGCGAGACCCCAGTCGACGACGATGAGTGCCACTTGCGCCATTACCGCTGCGCGCGCCAGGCGATAGCGTCGCAGCCATAACGCTACGAGGGTCGCACACGCAGCCAGTGCCGTAGCGACCTGCGCGGGGATGCTGCCGGCGGTCAGCGCCGCGGGTGCAAGCGCGTAAGCCACGAGCGCGACCGGCGCCGCCACGAGCTCACACACGAGCGCGCACTTCCTGAAGACCTCGGCGCCCGTCTCCACCGTCATGTAGACCGCGGCGAGGAGCGCGAACAGCACGAGCGCGAAGACACCAACCGCCATCGCGTACGGCGTCGTCCAGCCGGCAAAGTAACCGCTGGTCACGACTTCGCCGTCGATGGTGACGGCGCCGGACGACATGCCACCGAGGACCCAGCCGAGAAACACGGGGGTCACGGCGCTTGCCCATGCGAAGACGCGTCCGAACTGGGCGCGGGTCCCCTCGGCGACCAAACCATACGAGCGGAACACGAACGCCGCTCCGCGCAGGACGATGCCGATGAGCACGAAGGTGAGCGGGATGTGGAAAGCGATCGACACCACCGCGAAGGCCTTGGGGAACGCCGTGAACATCACGACGATGATGAAGATCATCCAGACGTGGTTCGCCTCCCAGATGGGGGCGATGGCTTTCTCGAGAGCCTTGCGGTGCTCGGCCCCGAGGAGGAGATCCCAGACGCCGGCTCCGAAGTCCGCGCCAGCGGATAAGACGTAGACCACCAGCGCGATGCCCATGGTCAGGTAAACGAAGTCGACCGCGGTCATCCGACTTCCTCCGCCTTGAAGACGTGGGCGCGCAACAGCACGATGACGACGACGCCGAGCAGCAGATAGAGCACCGAGAAGGTGAGGAACGGCACCAAGAGGCCCGGCATCGGTGTGACCGCTTCGGCGGTTCGCATGACGCCTTGGATGATCCAGGGCTGGCGTCCGACCTCGGTGACCGTCCAGCCGGCCTCGATGGCGATCATACCGAGGGGTGCCGCGGCGACGCAGGCCCAGAGCAAAGGTCGCGACGTGTCGACCTTCTTCTTGCGCATCACGCGAAACAGCACCCAGAGCACGAGCCCGAACATGGCGCTGCCGCAGCCCACCATGACCTCGAAGGCGACGTTGACGATGGTCACGGGAGGCCAATCGCTCTCGGGGAAGTCATGGAGGCCCCGCACCACCGCGTGCGGATCGTTGAAGGCGAGTATGGAAAGAACGTACGGAACCTTCACGAGGCCACCGATGGTGATCGGGGCATCCGCCATGGTCTCGAAGTGCCGCTCGGCTGCTGCGAGCTTCACCGGTTGAAACTCCGCGATGTGCTTGCCGGCGAGGTCACCGGTGAAGAGCTGCAACGGCACCGCGACCACCGTCATGCCCAGGGCGATTTTGAGCGCGGCCTGGTGGAAGCGGCTACCCGGTGTACGCAATAGCGCCCATGCGTGGATGCCGGACGCCAGGACGCCGATCGCCGAATATGCCGCGAAGGTCATGTGCAGGGCCTGGGAGGGAAACGCCGGGCTCGCGAACACCTGCATGGGATGAATGTCGGTGAGCTGGCCGTCCACGAAGGTGAAGCCGGTCGGCGCATTCATCCACGCGTTCACGGCAACCACGAAGATGCCGCTCAGCGCGCCGCAAATGGCGACCACGACGCCTGCCCACAAGTGCAACCGGGGCCCCATGCGGTTCCAACCGTAGAGGTAGATGCCAATGAAGATGGCCTCGAGAAAAAACGCGAAGCCTTCGAGCGAGAACGGCATGCCGATGATGGGACCCGCATGACGCATGAAGGTCGGCCAGAGAAGCCCGAGCTCGAACGACAGCACGGTGCCCGAGACAGCACCGACGGCAAACAAGATGGCGGTGCCGCGGGCCCAGCGTTTGGCTAGCTCCAAGTAGAGCGCTTCGCCGGTCCTCACGTGCCGCCACTCGGCGACGGCCATGAGCACCGGCATGGCGATCCCGGCTACCGCGAAGAGGATATGAAAGCCCAGCGACATGGCCATCTGACACCGGGCAGCGAGCAGATCCATGATTCGCACCTCTACACGCTTCCCGTAGGCCGTGTCGTCCAGTAAGGAGGCGCCATGACCGACCCGTCGCCCAAGCGTCTCGGCTACCGCATGCCCGCGGAGTGGGAACCGCATCGTACCGTCTGGCTCGCGTGGCCGAGTGCAGCTGATCTCTGGCGCGACAATTTGTCGCCCGCCCAAGAAGAGGTCACGGCGCTTTGCGAGGAGATCGCCGACCGCGACGAGAACGGTCAGGCTCGCGGTGAGCGCATCTCGCTTTTGGTGCCGACCGACGCCGCACGGGCCGAGGCGGAACGCCGCCTGCGCGGTCTGCCCATCGACTACTACGCCATCCCTTTCGGAGACATCTGGCTGCGCGACATCGCACCGCTCTTCCTCACCGGCAGCGGCGCTGCATGCGCCCGCTTCGGCTTCAACGGCTGGGGCGGCAAATACGTGCTCGACCACGACAGCGAGGTCGCCGCGCGCATCGCCGAAGCATCGGGCCTGCCTACGTTCGTGTCGCCGGTGATCCTCGAGGGCGGCTCCATCGATGTCGATGGAGAAGGGACGTGCCTCACCACCAAGCAGTGTCTACTCAATCCCAATCGCAACCCGACGCTCACCGACGAAGCCATCGAGACGGCGCTGAAAGACAACCTCGCCATCGAGCGCACGCTTTGGCTCAACGAGGGTTTGCTCAACGATCACACCGACGGCCACATCGACACGCTGGCGCGCTTCACCGCACCAGGCAAAGTCTTGTGCATGCGCTCGTGGCAGGACGACGATCCGAACAAACAGGTGCTCGCCGAGATCGAGCGTGACCTGTCCGCGATGACGGACGCCAAGGGTCGGACCTTGAACGTCAATGTCATTCCCTCGCCCGGCATCATCCGCGACGACGACGGCCGCGTCATGCCGGCGAGCTACGTCAACTTCTACATCGGCAACACCACGGTGGTGGTGCCGACCTACGGCTCCGACGTCGATGGCGCCGCCGTAGACGCTATCGCGGAGCATTTCCCGGGTCGTCGTGTCATCGGCTGCTCTGCCAAGGCGATCTTGAGCGGTGGCGGCGCCTTCCATTGCATCAGCCAGCAACAACCGGCTTGAACGAGGGGTATTCCGTGCAGAACATCACTGTCGCGGCCATCCAGGCCGCCTTCGGCACCGACACCAAGAAGAACGTCGCGCTCATGACCGAGATGACGCGCGAGGCTGCATCGAAAAAGGCGCAGGTCATCCTGCTGCCCGAGCTCTTCGAGAACATCTACTTCTGCACCTTCGAGAAGGACGAATACTTCGCGCTCGCCGCTCCCTTCGAAGGACACCCGACCATCGCTCACTTCGCCAAGCTGGCCAAAGAGCTCGGGGTCGCGATTCCGACGTCGTTCTTCGAGCGAGACGGCCAGTGCTACTACAATAGCCTCGCCATGATCGACGCCGATGGCAGCGTGCTCGGTGTCTACCGCAAGTCGCACATCCCCGACGGCCCCGGCTACGAGGAGAAGTTCTACTTCCGCCCTGGCGACACCGGCTTCAAAGCCTGGCGCACCAAGTTCGGGACCATCGGTGTCGGCATCTGCTGGGATCAATGGTTCCCGGAGTGCGCGCGCGCCATGATGCTCGAAGGCGCAGACCTGTTGATGTACCCGACCGCGATTGGCACCGAGCCCGACGAGCCCAACCTCGACACCAAGGACCCGTGGCAGCGCGCCATGATCGGCCACGCCGTCTCGAACGTCGTTCCAGTCGTCGCCTCGAACCGCATCGGCAAGGAGCCGCGTCAGGAGTTCTACGGGCACTCCTTCATCGCCGACCATCGCGGTAACAAGGTGGCCGAGCTCGGCCGCAGCGAGGCTGGCGTCATCACCGCGACGTTCGACCTCGAGCAAGTGCGTCGCAACCGTGCCGCGTTCGGCTTTTTCCGTGACCGCCGCACCGAGCTCTATCGCAAGCTGGCGCCGTGAGGCAGCTAGGGCTTGGCTTCGGGCAATAGGTTGCGCCCGAGGCGCGTCAGGATCACGACTTTGTCGAGCGGCAGCTCGAGGGCGTCGATGCCTTCGAGGAGAGTCTTGGCATCGGCCCGTACGTTGTCAGGCTCGGCGTCGCGGTAGACGACGAGCGCGTCGAGAGCAGCGCGGGCGCGAAACGCTTTGGTGCCGTCGAAGTCGTAGCGTGCGAGCACGCGTTCGGCGAGCGTACCCATGACCGCGCGCTCGATACCCGTGTGGTCGTCCGCTGTTGCGTACTTGAACGCTTTCATGGCGTGCGCGAAAGCGACCTCACCGTCACGCGGCTTGTCGTTGAGCATCTTCTGGAAGGTGTTGAGTCGCTCGATCGTGACCAGCATGTCTCTGCGGCCAGCGACGCGAGCCGGCACCGCCTGTGGGGGAACGACGAACGCGTAGCTGCCCTTGGGGTCGACGGCTTCGAGAGCCTTGAGCAAGGCCACCGCGTCTTTCGCGCTGCCGCGCACTTTGAGCTCGTCTTGGTCGAAAGCGACCTCACGCAGGAACGGTGCGAGATCGCGTTGCTTGTCGGTGGGCAGCGCCAGGAAGTCGCGAACCACGCCTTGGTAGACGCCACCGTCGCGCAGCGTGTCGACGAGAGCGATTCTGAAGCGCTCATCGTCGGTGAGCTGGACATTGGCGCTGGCATAGCGCTGGAGAAGGTCGTTGAGCTCGGGGTCGTTGAGGTCGCGAACGTGCTCGAGCCAGTGCTTGGCGCGGGCTGCGAGCGCCACGTCGACCTCGGGTGCATCGAGCTTGGCGTCACTTTCGCTGACGAAGTCCGTTCTCGCGGACGCTAGCGCGTGCAATGCGGTGCGCGCCTCCTCGCTCATGACCGGCGGAAGCTTCGCCAACGCTGCTTGCTCGGCACGCGGGTGTAACCAGCGCATGACGCCGCTCGCGGCCATCCCTACTCCCGCAAGACACAGGCCGAGCAGCCCCATCTCACCCATGACTGCGAAGGTTCCCGCGGCCCCCGCGCCGCCACCGACCAGCGGCAGGGCCCAGTAGCGGGTCGCCACGCGCACCTTGCGAGTCTTGCGCGAAACGCCGTGGTAGACCGCGGACATGTGCTCGTCGAAGGCGCGCGATGCCTGGTCGACGCGGAGCGCGGCCTGGCTTGGCGGCGGCCGATAGACGACGACCTGGGTTCCGGGTTGCGGCTCGGGCTGCGACGACAGAGCTGGAGAGCCAGTCGTCGACGGTGGAACCGCGGTCAGAGTCATTGGAGGTTACCGCTGAGGGTGCGAACTTGCTCGTCGTTGCCGTCCGCCAAAGCGGTCAAGATGTCGCGCAACGTTTCGAGGTCGGGCTTCTTTGCCGTCCCGTCGGTTTCGAAGTCGCGGGAGTCCGGCACGGCGTAGTGGGTGAGACCACCCTCGATGAGGGTGTGGCGTATCTGCGCCGATCGATCGCCCTTCAAGCCGCTGGTGCCGTTCATCACTTTGCCGAAGTCAGTAAGCCAGGTGATGAGCTTCTTCATGCCGGGTTTGGGCAGGTGGTGCTTGGGCACGTACTTGGCGACGCGCGTGGTGATCATCTTCGACCAGAGAGTCTGGTAGTCGACCATGTCCTGCACGACGAGCGCCGGCACCTTGAGCTTCTCACCCATCGCCATCAGGCGCTCCTTCACCTCGTCGGGCGTCTTGGCTTTGAGGTAGCGCTGCGTGACACGGTTCTGCAGCGCGAGCCCGAGCTTGCGATGCTCGCTTGGTGAGGTCGTCATGATGATGTGCAGGTTCGGATGCATATCGACCATCTTGCCGTCTTTGCCCGGGATCTTGCGCTCCTCGAGCATGCGGTGCAGGCGGATACGCGTCGCATCCTTCAAGCGGTCGACGTAGCGCAGGACGACGATGCCGCCCTTGTTGGCCTGATTCAGCTGATTGATGATGCCCGGCGCGAAGTAGGTCTTGAAGTTCCTGTCGTCGATGGCGCGGGTGGCGGTCTCGCCAAACATCTCGGCTACGGTCGTCTCGCGCGTCACTTCCTTCACTCTGTGGTCGAGGCCGGTGAGCTGCGCCATGGCCTCGATCATGCCGATCACACCCGATTCACGCTCGTTCACGTAGAGCTTGCTCTCGCCCATCTGCATGGCCTTCGCGAGAGCTTCGAGCTCGACGCGCTCGCGATCGCCGAGGATGTACGGGACCTCGAACTTGCCGATGTACGCCTTCAGCTTGGAGGGCTCGACGACCTTGTTCGGTCCATGAGCGACGGTTGCTTCACCGATATTGACAGCGCGTGGCCCTTGTTTGATCTCGATGCTCGCCGGATCGACCAGCGTCTCCTCGGGCGTCACCCCGAAGACTGCCTTGAAGGACTTGCTCAGACTTTCCTTGACGACCGGGTCGATCACGCCGTCGATGTAGCTCTCACGCGCGGCCCGCGCGGTAGCGAGCTCCGGATTGCTCCGGAAGCGCTCGGCGCGTTTCGCGGCACGCGTCAGGTTGCGCACGGAGAGAGCGAGCGATTTGCCCAGGTTCTCGTGCTTGTGCTTGATCTCGACCTCGACCTGCATCTTGCCGATGAGCTGGAGGTCGGCCTCGTTGAGGGTCGGCGCTTTGGACTGCGCGATTTTGATCTGGTCCTCGATCGGGAGCGCGTCGAAGTAGATCACCCGCGCGTTCTCCATGATCTCCGGTGGGATCTCCTCGGGCACGAGGTTACCGATGAGGAGGATCTTGGTCTCGGGATGGCGCTCCACCGTCTCGGTCTCGTTGGTGCGCACCATGATCTTCTTGTTGAAGCGTCCGGCCTGCTCGCCACGCTGCTCGAGGATGAAGCGGCGGCTGAACTGGAACTCGTCGTCGACGATGATGCCGCCCTTCGTGAAAATCTCGAGCTCGGCAGCACGGAGATACTCGGGCATGCCGTAGTCGTCGCGCGACCACGCGCCCTGCGCTTCGTCGGCTCGGCGCTCGGGACCGCCGTCGAGCTCGACCATGGGCGAGCCGCTGTGGTGCGCGTAGACCTTGGCGCTGTAGGTTTTGCCGGGACCCGGGTCGCCCAAGCAGACGATGAACGGCGCGTCGCAGTCCATCGCGTCGGACAAGCGCTTCATGTTGTTCATGCCCGTCGGGGTGTCGATGAAGGGCAAGAAGTCAGGGACGGTGCCGTGGCTCGTGTCGCCCTGGAAGAGGCGAATCGGCAGCCCGTGGAAGTCCTTGGTCGGGTACACCGGCGCCGTCGCGGTCTCGATCGCTTGCGGATCTTCCGGAACTTCGAGCCCGACGTGGATGTCGTCGAGTGACGGACGCATGGCCCGCACCTCGCGGCGCAAGGCCGACAGAACCAGCGGCACCAGCTCGGCAGCGTAGGGACCAGAAGCAGCGATGCGATCGGCGAGGGCGCGTGCGATCTCGGCTGCTTCGTCGCCACCCGCTGCGAGCTCGAGGATCTGCGGGCGCAGCTCGTCGAGCTTGCTGACGGCCGCTAGCGTACGCGCCTCCGGCACGGCGCTCCAGACATCGGGCTTGTCCTTCATCGCGGAGTCGAGCGCGGCGTCGAAGACCGCGACCCGATCGTTGTGGCCGGCGTCGGCGAGACATTTGCGGAAGGTGACGACGCGCGCGAACGCCTTCTGGTCGGCTGCCCAACCGATGGCGCTGCGGCAGAGGAGCTGCAAGACGTCGTCGGGCAGTGCGCGATGCTCGATGAGATCGAACGCGGCCATGTACGGGCCCGCGTCTAGCTTTCCGCCGGGGATCGCGGCCTTGAGCTCGCCGACGTCACTCGTCGGCACCAAGCGCGCGACTTCGAAGCGGACCGCCGCGAGCTGAGCAGGCGTCAAGACCTGCGCCGGCCGCGCCTTGGCGTCCGTCATGATGGTCTTCGTGACCTTCTCGACGTCGAGGCCGCAGCTTTGCGCGTTGGCGAAGATCTCGGCCAGCGCCGAGGTCTCGATCGGATCTTTGCCGACCCGGATCGCGGCGTTGATGACGATGCTTTCGACCGCTGCGGCCAAACCTTCGGGCTCGTGGCCTGCGGTAGTCAGCTCGGTGAGGCGCGCAAAGCACGGCCCCGCGAGGTCGAGCACCGACGCGTCGGTGGTCGATCCGAGCTCGCTCATGACGCGACCCAGCAGCTTGGCACGGGTCTCGAGCGTGAGTGCCGCGAAGAACTTCGGGGCCTGAGCGCCGAGCTCGTTGACGAGAGCTCGCGTGGTCGCCGGATCGCGTTCCATGACGGCGTTGGCGACCTCGTTGGCGTCGAAGAGCTTGCCTTCGGCCGCGAGGCTCGCCGCCGCGCGATAGATCACGTCGATGTTCGTTTTACCGGACATGCCCGCAAGAATCATCGAACCGAGCTTGGGCTCGTAGTTGCGTGTCGCGAGATCCTGGAAGGTGGCCCAGACGTTGGTCGCGTAGAGCTCCTGGGTGCCGGCGGCGCGCAGGGTCGTCGCCGCGATGGCGAGCTTCGCCACGGTTTCGAGCGTTACCGATTTGTCCTCGACGGCGCGTGCGAAGACTTCGTAGAGAACCGGCGCCGGGAACTGGTCGAGGTCGTCGCGCTCGGCGATCGAGGCGAGCACCGTCTCCGGCAAGTCCAGGCGGTCGAGCATCGGCAAGAAGTGCGGGCTGTCGGGAGGGATGCCGTCCGGTGCTTTGCGGGTGACGATCTTGAGGTTGTCCTCGAGCGACATGCTTGCGTATGGCGCGAGGCAAGCGATGTTGGCCCGCTTCAGCAGCCTGCGGCCAGCGGCGCGAAGGTCGTCATCCGCCACGGCGCCGAGGCCGATGCTGCATTCGACCAGCACGCGATAGGCGAAAAGTATGTTGGCGCCGGGATCGACGGTGCTGAGCGTGCGGCCTGGCATCGTGGGATCGGGAGTCGTGTCGGTGTGCTCGAGCACATCGAGCACGGTCTGCAGCTCGATGCGGCATGCCGCGTCGGGGTGGCGCAGCAGCGCGCGAAGGCCCTTGTCCTCATGGATGAGCTGGCCGTTCTGGAGACGGATGGCGCGGATCAAGCTCTTGCGCACGGCGTCTTCGTTGGCACCGGCCTTCATCTGCGCGGGCAACGCGGCGATCGCCGGCGATTCGAGTAACGTGGTGAGCGTGTCGGCGCCACCGAACCAGGCGCCCTTCTCCGGCTTCACCTGGCCGCTGATGATTTTCTGGAGGGACGGAGCGAGCTTGTTGTCATCCGCGCCGACGTGGAAGTGGCCTTTCCCACCGAGACGCAGGAGCTCGGTGAAAATCTCGGTCTCACCGAGGCCTTGCTCGATGAGGTCGTTGAGGTTGTTGTCACCGAAGGTCGCGAGCTGTTTCGCGCGGTCTTCTTTCGCGGCGGCTTCGGTCGTGGGACGCGGCACGTCGTCCGGCCAGGACAGGAGCAATGCAGCGTTCTCCGCCGTCGGTCGGAAGTCGTTGTCGGTGGCGATGAGCTTCGCCAGCTCGGCGTCGCGCTTTGCCTTGTCTGCGATCAAGGCAATCTGCCCCGCGCGCGCGACTGGAGTCGTGCTCTGCGCCAGCGCTGCGTTGACCAACGTGTCGCGCACTGGTGCGTCGAGCACCCGGCGCAGCATGATGGCGCCCGGATCGAGCGCGGCCACCATGTGCTCGGCGGCGAAGTGAGCGTCGCCGGTGACCCTGAACGAGTTACCGATCAGCGTGTCAACGCTATCGCGGAGCATCCTCGGCATGGTCGGATCGAGCTTGTTGCCGGCAGCTTTGATGAACTCGGCTTCGAAGGCCGCTCGCAACGCGACCAACGCTTGCGCCAGCGATGCGAACGTCGGCGCATGCGTACCGGCCGCGGCGGCTTGTTTGGTCAGCCGGCGTAGGTGCGCGTCGATCTGCACGAAGGCGACCTTCTTCACACCGATGCTGATGTCCGGAGTGGACTGCAGGCGCGCCAAGATGACGACGAGCTCGCGGGTCGCGTGGTCGATGCCGGTGGTGAAGTGCGCGGCGAGGCGTCCGAAGGCTGCGCGCAGCTCGAGCGGGCCGTCGACCTGGTCGCGCAGATTCAATTGAAAACCTGGAGCCGAGCGCTTGAGGCCGAGGCTTTGACGGAGCTTGGCGACGTCGGCAGCGTAGGCCGCGTCGTTCGTCATCAGGGTGTCGAGGATGCCGAGGTCGTCGAGACGCAGCTGCACGAGCGCCGCGGGCGCCTGGGGAACGGCGCTCGCGACCTTGGGCAGGGTCGCGACCTGCGCACCCAGCGCGCGATGGAGGTCCGACGGAACGAAGCAGCGCTCGAGGGTCTCGGTGAGGACCGAGGTACCACCGAGCTCGGCGCGCTTTGCGATCTCGCGGGCCAGCAACACCTCGGGCTCGTAGGTGCCGACCTTGGAGATGAAGTCGGTCGTCGTCTGAAGAGTGTTGCGGTAGACGATCGGTTGCTCGGCGCGGAGCTCGAGCAAGGTCTTCTCGCCCCAGCTCAAAGCGTCACCGAAGGCGCCGTCCATGTCCGCTGGAGCGTTCGGTTGTCGCTTCAGGTCGTCCACCAAGAGACCGGCCCAGGCGCGGAAGATGCGCTCCGGAGTGACGGTCGCGCTGGGATTCGCCGCGACTTTGCGAATGTCCTCGTCACGGAGACGCGCGGTCATCTCGCGCAGACGATGGATGCCGAGGACGTTGGCGAGCTGCGCGCCGTCGACTGCCTGCGAGAGGTCGCCGAAGCGACGCTCACCGAGACGTTGGTAGAACTCCATGGCGTTCTGCATGCGCGGGCCGGCGGCCGTATTGGTGTCGCGCTGCTCCGCGGCTTCGCTCACGCCTTCCGCGCCGCCATTGCTCCTGAGTCCGTTTACGCGTCGCATTACAACACCTCGTTCCAGGCGATGAGAATCGGGAACACGTCGCGCAGGTCGACGCCGAGGTCTCCGGGTAGCGTGACGCAGCTCGTGAGCACTGCGAAGATGTTGCGTGCATGGCGGCCGGTGAGGGCTCGCGTCAGGGTCGCGACGATCTCGGGCGTCACGATCCAGTCGATGGCGATGTGGAGCTTGTCCGCTTTGGCGAGCTTATGCTCGAGGAGGGTTGCATCCATGATGGTGCGCTGATCACAGAGCTCGACACGGGAGCCGGCGGCGCGCTCGATCTCGAGGTGGGCGGCGGCGACATCGAGCTTCGTGCCGTAGATAAAGGTCGCGTGTTCGAAGCGCGCGGCGTAGGCGAGCTGCTTGCTCGCGCGGCGGGACATGGATTCAACTAGCAACACGGTCCACCACTTCCTTCAAATAATTGTAGACGCGACCGGCGATGAGATCGGGATCGCTCTCCGAGATTGCGTGCTCGTCACCGAAGACGTTGCCGAGATGTTGGGCGTCGGGACCCACACCGAAGCCGACGACGACGTGACCCATGCCACGCAAGGTGGCGACCGCAGCCTGCGTGTCGCCCAAACGCTGGGGCTGTCCGTCGGTGAGCACGATGTGAATCACCTTGTCGTACGTGCCGCTCGCCGCAGCGAGGCGACTCTTGTCCAGGCCGTCGGCCATGTTGGTCCCGTTGTCCGGCGCGATCGGGCCGAGTGCTTGGCACATCGTTGCGATGTCGTGTTTTCGCGACGGCGCCATGATCACGTGAGCGAAGTCGGAGAAGGTGACCACGCCGCTGCTGAGCTCGAGATTCTCGACCGCGCCGAAGGCGTTCAAGAGCATGACCGCGAGCTGCTTGAAGTAGCCTAGGCGGTCGTCAGTCTTGGTGCTGCCCGAGTTGTCGATGACCAGGTTGACGAGCAGCCGCACGTTTTTGGTTTCGACTTCGATCTCGCGCGGCGCTTCGCAAACGTCGACGTTCGGCACCGCGATGTTCAAGACCTCGCCGCGCTCCTCGGCTTCTTCTTTGGCTCGGAGAGCGGCGATGCGATTGAGATCGGCGAGGATCAAGCGATTGATGTTGAGCCTGCCCGTGGGCGCCGACTCCCATTCTTCGTCGATGGTCTTCGCGAACGAGCTGTCGAAAGCGCCGGCGATGGCCGTGCTGTTTGGCATGCGCATCAAGGCGATCTGTTCGACAGGGTGCCTGCCGTCGAGGATGCGCTTGCGCGCCGCCTCTTCGATGCGGTCGCTGTTGGCCTTGTGCGCCGCATAGTCCGCGCTCGACAGGAGAGTCGCCTTGCCGGACTGCCCTGTGTTTTGAGTCGAGTCTTGGCTCGGCGCCGGGGCGTCGCGGTGCGAGAAGGCGCCGAAGCCGAAGTTTCCGACGTGATTGCTGATGGCGACCTGTTCGACGTCAGCGGTCTGTCCACGGGGGGCCGCCAGCGTGTCGAAGAAGTTGCCGAGGCTGCGGCGCATGGCGCGCTTCGCATCCTTCACTTCGGCACTGTCGTTCCACGCCTCTTTGAGCGGGTCATTGTAGGTCGAGAGCGCGCTCGGTTTCCAATGCAGCAGCGAGACGCGGCTACCCAACATCTTCTCGAAGAACGACAATCCTTCTTCGGCGCTGCCGCCGCCGCTCGCGATACGCTTGATGTCGTCGGGCGTGAGAACCGCGTTCTCCATGTGCTTGTCGAGGTCGCGGAAGACTTGGGCGGTTCGATCGAAGGACAGGGCGGCGCAAGACTGCACCAGCTGCGTGATGGTGGCGTCGTCGATCGGCAAGAAGCGCACGACGTTCGAAAGGATGACCTCGCGCTTGCGGTCCTTGTCGCTGATGGGCTCGGTGCCGGCGTCCACGGCGGCGACCCAGAGACCCAGCTGCTCGATGAAGGTCGGGGAGAGCGGCGAGGCGCTCTTCTGGTACATGTTGACCACGTAGTTCGCGTATTGCGTCTTGGCGTTCATGTCGCTGCAGCGCGCCAGGATCTCGAAGTGCTTGCCGAGGTCCGCTTCGGAGAGGTCACGGCGAACGTCCAACAACCGTCCGGCAAAGCGGATGGCCTGCTCGAGGCTGCGGTCGAGGGCATCGAAGCGATGATTCGCTTGGACCACCAACAAGCCGTTGCGTACGGCCAACGTGCGCTCGGCGGTCCATGGCACTTCGGTGTTGGACATGACCTCGCGGAGACCCGAGAGCTTGCCTTGGCGGCTGGCGTCGTCCTCGCTGTCGGCGATGATCGCGAGCAGCGTCGCGAGCTGGTCGACCGGGATGTCTGGGCGCTTGTGGATGACTGCTGCGGCGAGAGTGGTGACGCGGTCGCCGGCCTGCTCGACGCTCGCACGGTCGCTCGCGGCGGTGGCCGAGCGGCGAGCATCGCGAACCGCCACGATCTGGTCGATGTTCGCTTGCGGCGACGCGCGCAGGGCGGTCATGAGCCAAGGGACCTTGCTGTCGCCGGTCGCGCGGCGGCGGGCGAGGACGCGTGCGGGCTCGAGGATGAGCCGCGCTTGCGGCTCGCTGGTCGCGCGGTCGATGGCGTCGCTAAGGCGCGCCTGTGCGATCTCGGGATCGCCGCTCGCGAGGTAGCGCACCAACGCGCTCGCTTCGTCGCTCTTGGGCTCGACGATCGCTAGGCGCTCGACGACGGCACGTTCCACCAGCGCTTCGATGGCGGGATCGAGTTGCTCACCCTTCTCCATCGCCTGCTTGCGCTGCTCGGTGTCGAGCTTGGGATTGAGCAGCGGAATGTCGCAGCTGAGGACGTCACAGATGGAATCGTAGGCGATGGCCGCGATAGCGGGCGGTGTTTTCTGATCGAGGACGATGGCCAGCACCTCGCCGACCAGCTGCGGCAGATCGGGCGACAGCGCCAGCTTGAGGCTCACGAGAGCACGGAAGCGCTCGCTGTCCGCGAAGGCATCGGCGAGCTTTGCGGTGCGCCACGAGCCGTCCTCGGCGAACGGGTGATTCGCGAGCTCGACGAGCTCTTTGGGAATGCGACCGGTCTCGAGCACGCAGATCTCGGCGGCTGAGAACCCGGTCGAGCTGAAGAGCGCCGAGACCAGGTCCGAGTGACGGGAGAGAAATCCGCGTGGTTCCTTCCCGCCGAGCTCGGCGACGGCGTCGTCGACGATGGCGTCGGCATAGTCGAGCGTCTCGAGGCTCTCGGCGAGCTCGGGACCGAGCGTTTTGGCCCAGCGTCCGAAGTTGGTTCCCAGCCGCAGGGCGAGCTTCAAGCGATCGCTCACTGCCTCGATACCAGCGTTGTCGTGGCTCGCGCGCGCCGCGCTGAGGATGGTGTCGGAGAGCGCACGCTCGCCGACTTGCTGGCTGCGGATCTTGCGGAACGCCGTCGAGGTCCGCGGGCGAACCTCCATGGTTCCGAGCTTGCTTACCGCGTTGACATAGGCGCCCCGGGCTTCGTTCTTCAGGTCGTCGATGAGGCGGGGGCTCTCGCTGATGTGCTGGAGCAGCGCGGCCACATGAGGGTTGGGCCGATTGCGCATCGCCCAGGAGACCACGAGCTTGCTGGTGAACGCATTGGTTGCATCAGCCAAGGCACGCAGACCTTCGCAGGCCATCTCGACGACGTGGACGTCGTCGTGATCGAGGAGACGTACCAAGGCGCTACCGGCGTCGTTCGCGCTGCGGTCCTTGGCGTTGGCGGCGATGGTCGCGAGGGTGTGGGCGGCAAAGGTACGCAGCACGCCGTCGCGATCGCGGGTCAGCGCTTCGAGGGGCTCGAGCGCCCATGACGGTTTCGCCATCTGCGCGGCGTCGGTCATGGTCAGGAGCTGCACCAGACGATCGTCTTTGTCGCGGAGCTGCTCGACCATGAGCGCGTTCACGTCAATCTGGCGAAGCTCGGCGATGCACTTGCGCGCGCCTTCACGCAGACGCACGTCAGCCAGACGGAGCCAGGGCTTCACGAGCGCGAGCGCGGCGTCTTTGTCCTTCGAGCGCGGCAACACCGATGCCGCGTGCAAGAGCACGTCGACGGGTTGGGACGAGGCGTCGAGCAATGGGACCAGGTCGCTCAAGGCTTGGACGGAGGTCGCGAGCCGCCGGGTCACGCCGTCGATGCGCGACAAGCGATCGGAGAGCTCGCGTCCTTCGAGGGCGGCGATCGGATGGGTACCGATGCCGAGCTGGGCGACCTCGCCCAACGTGCGCTCGAGATCCGGCGCTTCGTCGTTGGCCTCGGCGCGTGCGGCAATCTCTTGGAGCGCTGGCGCGTGATACGTGCGCCAGCCCAGGAACTCGCTCACGAAGGAGCGTGGTGGTGCGTCGAGGTTGAAGGTTCTGCACCAGAAGTTGTAGTCGCCACGGCCGGCGGTGGCTTGCTTGAGCTCTTCGCGTTGCTCGAGGTCGATGGTGTAGGCCGGTCGATCTCCGTCACGCAGCGCGACGCTCGCGAAGCGGTCGATGTCGACGACATGGTCGACGGGTGACTGGAGCAGGCCGGTCTTGGCGCACAGGTGGAGGAGCCGTGGGCGGCCGGCGAGGGCGGGTAGGGCACGGCTCTGAACGGCGGCGACGTCGAAGACGGTCCGATTGACGTCGGTCGCAGCTCTGCCCGTGAGGCGCTCGCTGAGTCGACGCGCGGCGCTCTCGATCATCGCGCCCTTGAGCGCTTCTTCGGAGCCGACCTCGATCATCATGCGCTCGCGGTCGGCCTTGCCGAGGCCATCGACGGTCTTCCAAATGCGCGTGGCGGTGTGCTCGGCGCGGCGCAGCTCGGCGGTCACGTTGCCAAGCCAAGCGCCGTCGAAGATCGGCAAGAGCGGATCGGATTGTCCGAAGTTGCCGGCCTTCACGACGTTGGTCTCGAACCAATCGAGGCGCGGAGTGAGCACCTTCATGAGGGGCGCGGTCGCCTCGGGGTAACGCGTGCGCAAGTGCTCGAGGTATTTGCGGGCAGGGGCTTGAGCGTCGAGCACACGACCGACACCCGCGAGCAGGCCGTCGAGCTGGAGGGTGCCCTGCGTGCCCACCGTCATGCGCAGCAGGCGCTTCAGCGTGCCACCCTCGGTCGAGACGTTGCGCAGGGTGCTGATCGTCGCCTCGTGCTTGGCGAAGAGCGTTTCGATGCGCGCGCGCATCGTCGTGAACTGGTTGGCTTCTTTGTAGTCGTAGTCTTTCGCCAAGCGCGCGCCGAGGCGGCGGCACTCGTCGAAGGACTCCATGATTTCGCGCTGCAGCTCTTCGAGGCGGCCGGCGATCTGCCTGGTCATGCCGGCGTGACGGCGAAGCTCGCCCGCAAGCTGCGTCATGTTCTTGAGCTCTTGGATACGCGGGCTGGTGTTGGTCACCCAGTCCTGAGCTTCGTTGCTGCGGCTGCGATCATCGAAGAAGCGTCCGAGACCGCCAGGGCGCAGCGGCTCGTCGAGGTCGCGCGTGGCGACGTCCGCGACAGCGGCATCCAAGATCGCTTGGAAGTTCGGCCCGGAGAGCTGGCGCATGTAGGTGAGCGACCACGGTGGCACGACGGCGCCGGGCGCGGATCGCACACCGAAGGACTGACGGCGCATGGGCGTCGCGCGCGCGCTCCGCAGAACGAGGTCGACGACCTGGTCGACCTGTGCCGGCATCTTGATGACGCCGCGGTCGATGAGGGTTTCGATGGCGGCTTCGATCTCGCTCGGGGTGGGCGCTTCTGGGGTCAGCCAACGGCTCGAGAGATCGTGGTGCTTGATGCCGGTGATGATGCGAGCACTGTCGGCTTTGGCGGACTCGGCGGTGGCTTGCGTGTCGCTCGCGTTGCGGGCCGCGGCGCGCTCTTCGTTGCGCGCCCGTGCTTCCTCGGCGCTGACCAGGGTCTTCTGCTTCGCCGCGGCGGGCGCTTCGGGTATCGACATGGCCACGAGCTCGCCGAAGTAGCGCACGAGCTCGGTGCAGATGGCCTCGACTCGCTTGGCGGCGCGGCTGTCGGCTTCGCCACGGTCGCTGTCGTAGCGCTGCTGCTCCTCGCGCGTCGGCGGCTTGGTGAGCTCGCCGAAGAGATCGGCTGCGACCTCGATGACCTTGGTGCTGTGATCGTCGAGCTTGACGGCCGGAGGCTTGACGCTTCCGAGGCCTCTCGCGAGGCACGTGAGCATGAAGCAGCGAATGACTTCCGAGCCGCTCTGCACCGTGGTGTCCGCCATCGCCGTCCAGATCGTCGTGACGTACGCCTGGACCGCGGGGCCGAGTGCGTCGTAGCGGGCGCTGATCGCGCGGGCGGCGTGGACGGTCTCGACGAGCTCGACGAGCACGCGCAAGCCCGAGCTCTGGCGAATGCGGTTGTCGGTGCGGTCGTACCCCACGCGGGCTCGACCGAGATTGACCGCCATCTCGCCGACGAGAAAGTCGCGTGGCTGTTTGATGCCGTAGTCGCGGGCGCGCTGCAGAGCCTTCTCGATGGGGACGGTGAAGTTACCGCCGGTCAGGCCGTAACCTGGGCCGTGTGCGAGCGGCGGAAAGTCTTCGCCTTGCGCACGCGCCACGGTGCGCAGCTCGTTCATCCATTGGGCGTGCTCACCCGCCAGGCTCGCTTCGGCAGCGCCCGCGGCGCCGGTCTTGCGCTCGAGACTATCTGCGCTCTCGGGGCTGGTGACCGGAGCGATGTGAGGGACGCCTTTGACGGACGGAGGCGCGCTCGTGTCGTGCGCCTGCTGCGTGCTGCGGCCGTCGATCTGCACAAAGCGCCCCTTTAACGATTTCGTCAGTCATTGTCGGCTGTTGGTGGCCATCGTTGCGTGCTCCGGACCTGACAGCGATCAGGGTGGGAGGACGCGGCGACACTGCGAATGACGCAACAAAAAAAAAGGCCCCGACTGGCATCCAGGCGGGGCCTCAACGTGCTGAATAAACTGAAGAATTAGGTGCGATTGAGAGCGATGAGCGCCGATTTCACCGCCGCCCGCGCGTACGGAACGCCACCAAAGCCGAAGCAGCCGGTAATCGCGCCGTAGGTCGAAGTTTGAAGGGCGAGGTTGCCCTGATTCTGAACTTCCGGGTTCGGCGACTGTCGCGCCGCGAAACCGCCCACCGCGACGATCGCGCTCGCGCCCCATGCCCCGACGAACGGGATCAAGGTCGCGACACCAGAGGCGGTGCCGTAGACCAGCGTCATGAAGCCGGACGCGATGCGCTCCGAGCTGCTCGGCTTCTTCGGGGTCTCGAAGGGGACGATCGGCAGCTTGTCGAGCTTCTGATCGGCCGCCATGAGGAAGCCCGCCGTCTGCTGAATGACGCTCGGCGCTTTGTCGATGACGCGCGTGAGCGCCGTCGTTGATTGGTCCTTCGAGCTGTACCGCGATCTGTTTACGCCTAAGTCACCCATGATCTTCTCCTGTGTCTTCCCGAGCGCGACCTAGAGCGCACCCAAAGTTTCGTGATGGGGGTTTATCGGGGTCGGGAACACGCAGTTGCGCGCGCATCGCAAACGACGGCTGCCAACGTTTCACTCCGGGGGCGAAGTGGGAATTGCACAACAAGCACACTCCGGTGCCGAACATCATCTCCGAACTCAGTGGAGCGTTAACGGTGTCCTTCACGTCGTCAGCCAACGGAGCAAGCAACGGTGAGCCGCCATGGCTCGCTGGACTCGGCAAAGCGCTCGACAAAGCGCTGGATGTGTTGCCGACCGTCGCCAACGCTGACGAGGCCAAGGAGGCTACCGAGCCTCATACGGTCGCAGCCGATGACAAGGACGCTTTCGAGGCGCATCCAGGTGCCGGACGTTTGGTCGCCGTCGGCACGGCCGACGAGTACGACAGCGTTCCCACGCTCAAGCTCGCGGATAGCGAGCTAAGTGACTACGGCGCGACGATGAACCGCGCGGTCATCACCGCGCAGCTCGATGACCGTTTCGTTAGCCCGAAGTTCCTCGAGAAGGCGTTCACCGGTCTTTCGGCCCTCGGCATGATGCCGGGCACTCAGCGCGTCGAGATTCACGGCGAGACCGGCATGCCGGCATACCTCGCCTGGTCGCGGGTCACCGCGCAGCGCGATCTGGCGCGGCACTTCCGCCCCGACGACGCACGCTACACCAAGCTCCACCTTTCGACCCCGATGAGCGCGTCTGTACGCGAGCTTCTGGTCGACATCCCCGACTCGCCCCTGGTCAGCGACGCCCGCGTCGAGGTGGTCGACCTCGAAGGACAGGCCCGCCGCTTCCGCGTGCACCTCGACGCCTGGAGGCACCCCGGCTTCATCGTTCGCACCACGTTGCACATCGATCCCGCCAAAGCGGAGCGCTGGAACGTCGCGCCGATGACGCACGATGCGAGCGGCGCCTGGAAGATGAACCCGGAGCTGAACGCCATGGCCGGCGCGCTCTCCAAGCAGGGCGTAGCCCAGCTCGCATTCGTCGTGTCGAAACATTGCGGTGAGGCGCTGACCGGCGTCACCCAAGGCATCGTCGGGCCCGTCTATTTCAGCGGCGTCGTCATGCCCGACCCCATCGCCGACGTGTTCGACGTGCTGCCGGACAACCTCATCGCCTGCTTCACGGCCTTCGAGCTGTGGCGTGGGCCCCGCGATGCGACCAACCCTCCATGGATCGATCCAGACGATGCCCCGCTCGAGCGTCTGATCGCCGAAGGTTGGTCCGCTGAAGTGGACAAGCTCTGGGTGTGCACCCACGAGCTCCGCGAAGCTCTCCAGATTTACGCAGACAAGTACGACACGACGTTGAAGGTTCGAGCTCTCTTTTAAGAAGGAAAAAGGAAAAACATCATGGTTAGCAAGATTGACGGAAATTCCCCGAACACCACCCCGGCCACCGCCGCGACGACGACCGCGAAGCCCGCGGCCGCCAAGAAGAAGCGCCGTGGCCTAGAAGACATCGCGGCCGAGCGCCGTGCCCCATCGGCCCATGGTAAGGTCCCAGCTGCGACGCAGGTTGCCGGTGCAGGCGCGACCGTTCGTGCGGCAGGCAAGGCCATCGCCTCGATCGACGCCTTCAAGGAGAGCCTGAAAAACGGCGGTGTCGTCGATGGTCAGAGCCTCGCGGCGTACAACGAGTCGCGCCAGGAGCACTTCGACAAGCGCAAGGAAGACATCAAGGCCTCGTTCACGACGATGCAGGCGGCGATCGCGAGCGGCGACGAAGTGCGCCAGGCCGTCGCCGACAACCTCCAGGAGCTCGTGGATCTCATGCCCGCCGACATGGTGAAGGGCGCGAACGTCCACAAGTCGAAGAAGGAAGACGAAGCCAAAGACGGCGTCGTCACCAAGTTCGTGAACTGGGTGAAGCGCAAGCCCGCCCCAGCCCACATCGACGAGCTCGAGCTCGACAAGCTCTTGCTCAAGCAGCTCGACATCGTCGAAGCCGCGATCACGACCCTCGAGGACCGCATCAAGGCGTTCAACGGCGTCGGTGAGAACCTCAGCGCGTCGCGCGTCGAGTTCAGTCAGCAGCTCGAGGAGTCGGTCATGCGTTTCAACGGCGCGGTCGACGTGCTCCACGAGCTCCAGGAAGACATCAAGGCCATCGAAGAGGAGCAGGCTACCCTCGATCCGATGCACGTGGACTACGGCAAGAACGAGCAGACCCTCATTACGTTGAAGGATCGCTCGCGCGAGATCACCAAGTACGCCGCGTTCTTGAACGACTGGATCGGTAACCTCCGTGACTTCGAAGTCATGGGTGTGCAGCTCCAGGCCTTGCTCGACAACGCCGAAGGCAACGCCGCGCGCGTCCTCGCGAACGGCGTCAAGCTGCGCGAGCTCCAGGGCGTGACCACCGGTGTCGTCGCCGCGGTCGCCGCGATGATCAACGCCGCCGACTGGACCATGCTCGTCCTCGACACGACGACGCAGAACCTGACCCGTGCCATCGAGCACGTCTCGGGGCGCGTCTCGGCGTTCGGCGACAACATGAACGAGTGGCAGGCGCGTACCCACGACGCCACCATGCAGATGGCCGGCGCCATGTACGCGGCGAACTTGAAGTCCGAAGAGGACACGAAGGCGTTCATGGAGCAGCTGCTCGCTGACCGCGCCGCGGGTAAGCGCGCCGTCTTCACGCCGACCACGGCGAAGCTGAGCGGCCCGATCACGCAGAACCCGATGAGAGCTCGCGGAAGCGAGATGTCGAACTTCGTCTTGGGTCTGCAGGCCAAGCAGGCTGGGAAAGCCGGCTTGCCGACCAGCCGCTAAGACTCCACCACCTGGGCGGCCGGGCCGGCGATGGCTCGGCCGCGACTTTCGGGAGCGTCCGTCATGTCGATTCCGGCGAATGCAAAGCTTCAGGTCCATCCCGACGGTCGCATTTTTTTCCGCGGCGATGACCTGAGCGGCGTTGCCGTGACGCCGGATGACGCGCTCGCGCATATCCAGGTGCAGCGCCAGCGCTTCGCCATCGGCGACGTCGATTTCGCTCGCGTGCTCGACGCGGTTCGCGCCGCGAAGCAGCAATCGGGTGAGCCACTCCCGCAGGACGACGCGCCACGAGCTCGCCGGCCAGCTTCCACGAAGGGCGCCGACAAGCTCGATCGCGACGCGGTGCTCGATGCCGCGCGCCGAATGACTGGCGACCTCGCCCGCGGTCGTGCCTCCGTCCTGGAGGCGCATCGCCAGCTCATCGAGAGCGCCGCGCCTCTCTTGGGTGAGCGCCGGGCGGCCGAGACGACGCAGTCCGCGCCCGCCACCGAGGAGGTCGCCGAGCATCAGGCTACGGCGGCGCCGCGCCCGCACAAGGTCGTGGACGAAGAAGATCCGTTCGCTTCACCCGCGAACGCCGCCACCTCGCTCAACGCCAAACGCGAAGTCGTGCACGTCATCGACGTGCCCGAGACTTGCGTCATCGAGACACTCAAAGATCAAAAAGCCGGCACCAAGTGGCTGTCCGGCATGGCGTCCAAGCTGACGCATGCCCAGAGCAATCCGGCAATGCGTCCGGTGCTCGCGACGGCGCTGGTCGGACCCAACGGCGTCGGCCGCAAGCTCGCCGCGCAGATCTATGCGCGCATGCTCTTCGACGCCGAGATCACCACCGCGCCGCGCGTCTACGTCATCGACTTGCGCCGTGTCATCGAGAGCGGTGCCGACCTGCACGCTGTCGTCCGCCATTGCAAAGAAGGCGTCATCCTCATGGAGAACGCCGAGATCCTCGACCGTAACGTTCATCACGCCGAGCTGAACATCATCGAAGCGCTCGCCGTCGCCGAAGGCGAGCCGGTGCTCGTGATGTCCGGCGACAAGAGCCTGCGGGCCACCCTCGACGCCGACTATCGCACCCGCGACACCCTTCGCTCCCAGGTGGTCTTCACCGGCCTCAAGCCCGATACCTTGACCGACATGTTCCGCAAGATGGCCAGGGACAAGTTCAAGCTCGAGCTCGACGCCGACGCCGAGAAAGCCGCCAAGGGCCGCTTGCGCAGCATCACCAACGCCGGTGGCGACGAGGTCGATGCCATCCTCGAGGAATCCTGCGGCCGGATGTCGGTGCGTCTGTACCCGAACGGCAAGCAGCCCGAAATTCCTCACTCCGAGGAAGCAAAGAAGACGCTCACCGGCGCCGATGTCGCGCCGGCCACGTTCTACGACGAGGAGGGCAACCTCCCAGCGCTCGAGCGCTTGAAGAAAGAGCGTGCGAGTCAGACCGGGTTCATCGCGTGGGCCGAGAGCTACGCCAAGCGTGTGGTCGAGAACCAGCGCAAGCTCGCGGCTGGCGACCCCGTCGAAGAGGACAACAACAACATCCTGCTGCTCGGCGAAAAGGGCACCGGCAAGACGACCGCGGTCGAGTTCATCAACGACCTGCTCTACGAGGTCGGTGAGCGCAACGGCAAGCTGACGTACATCACCTCGAGCGAGCTCATCGGTTCGACCGAGGCCGAGACCAAGGAGCTCGTGCTCGACTTCTTGAAGCGCGCGAAGTTCGGCGTCGGCGCCATCGACGAAATGCATACGCTCGCTAAAACGGACATGGGCAAATACGCCATCCGCGTGCTGGTGCCTCACCTGCTCAACGAGTCCGCCACGACCACGATCATCGGCATCGGCTACCCTGATGCGATGACGGAGGTCTTGGACCCAGAGATCGACCAAGGCACCGACCGGCGCTTTGCTCCCATCAACCGCATCACGCTCGATGTGCCGTCACTCCCCGACCTGCGCGCCATGCTGATCGCGCGCATCAAGAGCCGCGGCTACAACGCGACGGACGAGGTCATCGACGCCGCGATGCGCATCGTCGACGTGCTCAAGACCCGCGCGGGCTTCGGCAACGGTGGTGCGATTCGCGATCTCGTCGCCGAAGCGATCACGCGGCTCGCCAATCGCAAGCGCACCCCCGAGACCATGAACGATCTCATCGCCTCGGACTTCGGCGCCCCGCCGGACACCGTCGAGAACGTCGTGCGCCGCCTCGAGTCGTTCGTCGGCTTCGGCCACCTGCAGCAAGCGCTCACCAAAATCGGCCAGACGGTCGACGCCCAGCGCATCAAGAAGAAGCCGGTCCGCGAGGGCTACAAGCCGTTTGCGCGGATCATTGGCGACTCCGGCAGCGGTCGAAAGACCTTCGGCGGCGAGCTCACGCACATCTACAAGGCGTTCAGCCTAGTGGGCAGCGACGAGCCGTTCCTCACCGACGTCACGACGCTCAAGGGCGACGTCGTCGGTGCCGCGATCACGTTGACCAACAAGGAGCTGCGTCGCGTCGCTTCGGCGGGCGGGCACCTGGTGCTGCACAATCTCCAAGGTCTCATCGACAACAAAGACCAGTACACGACCGACGTCATCTCGACGCTCAAGTCGGGCTTGCGCGAGCACGAGAAGAACATCGCCGTGTCGCTCGTCGGCAGCGACAAGGAAGTCGCTGACTTCCTCAAGCTCGATCAAACGGGCGTGCTGGCGTCGCTCTTCAACCGTCGCTTCGTGCTCAACGCGATGGACGCGGACGCCGCCGGCAAAGTGCTCGCGAAGAAGCTCGAGGCGTTCGACCTGTCTTTCCACGACGAAGCGCAGACGCAGCTCATCGAGGCGATGCAGCACCTCATCGAGCAGCCCAACTGGAACAACGGCATCGATCTCGAGATCTTGGCGCAGGCGGTGCGCGACGAGCACCTCTCGGTGCGGCGCCAACCGGAATACGCCGACTGGGATCCCGCGTCGGTGAGCAGCGAAGCGCTCATCAAGGCCCTCGATTACATCATTGCCGGCAAGGGCGGCGCCGCGTGGGAAACCCGCGCGCCGAAGCTCGCCGCGCATTTGCCCAAGCCAGCGTCCGCGGCCGCCAAGCCCGCAGCCGGCAAGAGAGGAAAGCGAGAGAGCGCATGAGCGTCGAAGCCGTACAGCAGTCAGCCGGCGTACCCGCAGTTGTCGAGCGCGACCCGAAACTGTTGAAGGCCCTCGAGGTTGCTCGAGCCTTCAACGCGCGGCCTCATCGGGAAGACCCTGTGAAGGACACCGCGTTCGTGCGCGACGTACTTGGCCGGGATCTCGCCAAGGCCAAGGCGAAGAAGCGGGAGCTCATGAGCCTTCTCGCCGCCCAGAACGTCGGACATCGAGGTGGCACGCCGGCCGAGATTGTCGAGTGCAATCACGCCTTCAATCGCCTCATGACCTGCACGAAGGCCGCCTGGATGCCGGTCGAGCCCGCCCAGCCCAACCCCGGCATGGATAAGGTCATCATCATGGCGGCCTCGATGGCCGAACGCGGGCTCGCCATGGCGGACCAGGGCCTGAAAGCGGCGCAAGCTGCGTGGCAGCGCAAAGTCGATGACGGCACCGTCGAGGCAGTCAAAGCACAGGTGCGCGAGCGCGCCACCGACCTCTTCGTTCTCGGTCGCTCGATCGCCCAGCGCGGTCTCGCTGAAGCGATGCGCCGTACCCGGGGCGGCAAATCATGAGCATCGAGCTCGGGTTGAAGGTCGCCAAGCACATCGCAGGCGAAGACGGCGCTGCCGAGGTTGCCGTCGCGACGGCCCGGGCCGCTCGTGGCGCTCAGCGCGTCGTGAAGAAAGTGCGTCGCGCCGTCGACGCCATCGACAATGGCACGCCCGCTCAGGCGAGCGAGTCGAAGCCCAAGTCCATCGAAGCTACCGCCGCGACCACGCCTACCGCCGAGACGCCCAATTTGCGCGCCGCGCTCGCCGGCGCGGTGGCCGCGTTCAAGCAGAGCGCCGGTACACCGGTCGAAGTCTCGCCGGAAACCGGTGAAGCGCTTGCGCGCGTTGCCGACACCGTCAAAGGCGGCTCGCTCGTGGTCGTCGGTCAGGCCCGTCAGTTGGCAACCGTCGCGGGCGGCATCGCTCCCAAGCCTCTGGTCGCTGGCTTTCGTCTCGTGACCGCGAACGCTTCAGCGGACGACGTCGCAGTGGCGATGGAGCTCGCGAAGCGCAAGCATCGCGGTGTGGGCGGCTTCGTCAAACGCCAGGCTTTCAACGCCTTCCTCCGGCAAATGAAAGACAAGCCCGATCCCGCCGTCTTCAAGCTCCTCGACTACTCGTCGAACAGCTGTGAGGAACGCAACGTCGCGCTGAAGAAGATCTCCGTCGCCATCCGCGACATGAAGGTCGACGCCGCGACCGCGCTCGAGGTCCTCGACGGCTTCAATGACAGCGTCCGGGTTCCCAACTGGGACCAACGCGTCGAGGCACTGACGACCTTGAGCAAGCACTTCGCGTCGCGCAACGTCGCGGTCGAGGTGCTCTCGGGGTTCGCGCCCGACGACGAGTCGGTTCGCCTCGATGCCTTCAAAGCGCTCATCGAGCAATACAACGGCATGAGCGCCGACGAGATTTGCGATTTCCTCGTGCTCTTCAAAGGGCTGCGCGGCAACGCGCGCAAGCTGGTCGATGGCAAGCTCACCGACACCGAGAACGTCGGCCAGATCGACGCGCTCTTCGAGCCGGCCGTGAAGATCCTCGACACCAAAGAGGTGGTTCAGGTCCGTGAGGCAGTTGGCCGCTTGCTCGGCACTGCCGGTGCGACCGGCAAGGCCATCTTCGAGGGTCTGCGCGCGGGCGCGAGCAAGAAGTAATAGCGAACGAGGTGCACGGTGATCAGTGCAGCGGAAGTGCGTCGTTTCATCGCTGAGATCGGTAAGAAGCCACGCCTCGACCGTCGCAAGCTTGCGCGTGTCGTCGGCGACGTCGTGCCACGCGGCGAGCGTGCCCAAGGTGGCGTTCGCGCCCTCGACCTTCGTGCCAAGTCCGCGATCGGAGACAAGCCATGATCACCGCAGATGTGGTTCGCGCCGAGCGAGCGGTTCAGACCGCCGATACCACGCCGCTCAGCCAGCGATACGGTTACAAAGCAGCCGCGTCGGTGGCCCAGATCCAAGCCGCCAAGCAGTTCTGTGAGTCGGTGGTGAAGGAGTACGAGGCGCTGATCGACGAGCACTTCACGCGGCTGCGCGACATCGGCGAGAACCCGTACCGCAACGTCATCAACTATCGAACCGAGTACAACTACGACGCTACCCTGAAGTGGGCGACCAAGGTCGCAGTCCCCGCCAAGGGCGAGCTCGACAAGAAGCACGCGACGGCGTTCAATGGCGAGGCCACGACCGACGAGATCCCCGAGGTCGCTGTCCTCTACGCCACCATCATGGCCGAGATTCGTGCCATGTACGGGACGGCCGGGTTCCTGGTCAGTGGGCCGTTCGAAGACCGCGACGGCACGTTCATGCTGATGCGCGACCCGACGTACGTGAAGACGCGTGAAGAGGCCGAGGCAGTCGAGGCGGCGAACCAGAGAGGCCGATTGCGCGACACCAAGTGGTATCGGCGCCTGCTCATCGCTTTGGGCGCGAAACCCTTCGTGCCGCTGGCGCTCCCCGCGCCTGATGCGAACGAGCCCAAGCAGCTCACCGGCCCGGCCATCCCGCCGGTGGCTTTACCTGGGCCCGCCGCGCCCTGATGTCATAGCGGCACCCCGCCTACCGCGATTCCCTGCGCGCCAGACGCAACGCTGGCCCGCGCTCGTCGATAACGAAGCGACTGAAACGCGACAGGGAGATGCTCATGGTTCGCAAGACTTCGAAATCGGGTGGCGAGGCCCCCGCTCCAACCGCCGCTCGCGGCGATGACAAATCAGTCGAGACCCCACGCCGCTCGCGCCGCAAGACGGCCGCCGATGGCACCGCCAAGGCAGCGAAAGGCGAGCAGCAGAAGGCTCCCAGCTTTGCCGATTCGCAGCGCAAGCTTCCGGACCCGCCGCCCGCCGAGCAGCAACGCCCGAGCCCCGAGGCCGCCGCCGCGAGTGACGAGAGCTCGTTCGAAGCCAACGCGCGCGCCGCGGGCCAGATGGCTGGCCAAGTGTACGGCGCTGTCCGCGACACCGTCTTGAAGGGCGCTGACGCGGTGGGAGGCCTCGCGGCCGATGACGGCTTGAAGCAAGCCGCCGACAAAGCGGTGGACACCGCCCGTCAGAACAAAGGCGTCCTCGTTGCCGGGGCCGCTCTGGTGTTCGGTGGCCTGCCCGCTGCAGCGGTCACTGCGGGCGCCGCCATCCGTGCTGCAAAGCTCACCTTGGTCGACAAGCAGGATCCGCTCGAGGCCGGCAAGCAGGTCCTCGGCGAGATCAATGAGCTCGCGGAGAAGGCGCCGGGGCGCGTCGCGGAGATCACCGGTCAGGCTGCCGAGCTCGCCGAGCAGGCGAAAGGCATCCTCACAGGCTGGGCCGCTCGCTTCGTCAAGAAGGACTGACCGGCATCACCCGGTCAGCCCGCCATCTTCGCGTGACCTAGTAGGCGTTGGGAGTGGTCAACCAGGCCCAGAGGCCCGGGTACATGTCGACCACGTAGTAACCCGCAGGCATGGGATAACCGGCCCTGAGGTAGTAACGCTGGCCGTAGGCGTTCGCGATGATGACGCTCTGAGCGAACGACTGCTGCTGACCGTAGTAGCCGTTCACGCCGTTGCCGACGCCGAGCTGCACGCCGTTGGGGCCGATGCTCAGGCCGAAGAAGCTGCTTTGCGGCTGCTGGTAGCCGTAGCCATAACCGTAGCCGTAGCTCGGGGTCGAGTAACCGGGTGACACATAACCAGGCGAGTAGCCGGGTGTGACGTAGCCACCACGGCTACCGCCGGGGGGCACGGGCATCGGGCGCATGGGCTGGCCTGGACGGGCACCGGGTGCCACGGTCGTGCGCTGCTGCGCGAGGACGAGCATGCCGCGGGCATTGCCGCGTTCTTGCGAGGTCACGGGAGCCGACAACGCGCTCGTCAACACGCCGCGCGAAAAACCTGGCGCCGGTGCAACGGGTGCTGCAACCGGACGTGCGAGTGCAATGGCCGAGCGTGGCTCGGCATTCGGAGTGCCCATGCGTCTGCCTCAACTTGTGTTGGGATTGAACGGGTGGAGACCCGCTCTCAGTCGATATCGGTTTGACTTCGCCGAAGTTGCGCAACCTCCGGGGATGACCGCCGATAATTCGCGATAGCACCCCATGCGCGCAAAGGGCCGGGCCCACGCGCCGCGCGGATTTTCGCGATCACAGTGCCCGTTTTAGCGATCGTGCCGGGTCAGATGCCGCAGCGCTTGCGCACCTTGCTGCGGATCAAGGAGCGGGCAAGCCAGCGCGTGAGCGGGTTGCCCGCGAGCGCGGCGACCGGACCGCCGACGGCTTGCCTGACCCATTTGGGAAAGTCGAAGGTGTCGTGTTGGCGGACGATCTTGCCGTCTTTCACCACCACCGCCGAGGTGATCTCGTTGTGCACGGGACGCTGGCCGAGAACGTAGTCGGCGACCCATTGCACCGTGCCGCCATCGTCGGTCGGGGTCACCGTGAAGGTCATTTGCAGCGTCCCGCCCCGAAGCAGTGTGCTCCACATCTTGCGGGTGGCCTGGGCATCGAGCTTGCCGAAGACTGGGTCTTCGAAGGTCGCGTCGTCTGCGTAGGCGGCGTTGAGAGTTGCGGCGTCGCGCTTCTGCAGCGCGGTGTAAGCGCGCGTGAGGATCGCGGCGTTCTCCTCGTGACTCATTTCTGACCCTTGATCCAGGCGACCGCCTGCGTGATGGGCGCATCCGACTTTGCGTCCGCGGCCTCGTCGGGCTCGATGCCTTGGCCGTCGATGACGCGGCCCGATGGCGTCGAATAGCGTGCGACCGTGAGCTTCAGGCCGGAGCCGTCCGAGAGCGGCATGATGCTCTGCACGCTTCCCTTACCGTAAGAGCGCTCGCCGAAGAGTCGCGCCCGTCCGCGATCGCGGAGAGCACCGGCGACGACCTCGGCGGCCGAAGCGCTACCGCGGTCGATGAGGACCGCTACCGGATAGTTGGGCTGGGTGCCGACTTCTTTGGCGGACTGCTGGTCGAGGATGCGGCCGCCGCGCCCGATGGCCGAGACGATGGGGCCACTCTCGAGGAACAGGTCGCACATGCTGATGGCTTCGTCGAAGAGGCCACCGGGGTTCCCGCGCAGGTCGAGCACCAGACCCTTCTTGGGAGCTTGCTTCTTGAGCAAGAGATCGAGGTCGTGGGCGACGCGCCGTGAGAAGGTCTTCACCTGGATGTATTCGACGCCGTCGCCGAGGGCGCGCCAGGCGACCGGCGCGACGCGGATCCAACCGCGCACCACCGTCAGTGTCTGCGGTTCCTTGCGCCCGGTGCGTAAGACGCCGAGCTTCACTTTGCTGCCGACGGGGCCACGAAGGCGCCGCTGGATGGCTTCGAACGAAAGATCGCGTATCGGTTGATCGTCGATGGCTACGAGGCGGTCACCGACTGCCAAGCCTGCCTGCTTCGCGGGCGAATCGTCGAACACGGTGACGATGTCGGTCTCGCCTTGGACCTCCGAGAGCTCGATGCCGATGCCCGCGTATTCGCCCTCGGTTGCGTTCACCAGCTGCTGATAGTCGTTGGGATCGAAGAAGTCGGAGTGCGGGTCGAGCCCGACCACGGCGCCGCGGGCCGCGCCGTAGACCAGCTCGCTCGGCGTCAGCGCGTCGACGTAGGTATTCTCGACGGCGGCGAGCACCTCCGCGAGCACCTCGAGCTTGCGGTAGAGCGTGTCGGCGCGGGGGTCGCGGCCGGCGGCGAAGGCCAGGCCCCAGGCGGAGACCGCCAGTCCGAAGATGGTTCCGAGCGCGAGGCCGCTACCGAGCCAGATGAATCGCTGCCGCATGGGGTCGAAGCTCTAGCACGAGCCTCAGCGCCTGAGCCACGGCGCGGGGTCGATGGCGGCGCTTCCGTGGCGCAGCTCGAAAGCGAGCCCGGGGCCTTCCTGCCATCCGCTTTCGCCGACGCGGCCGAGCACCGCACCGGCCGCGACCTGCTGGCCGACGTGCACCGCCACGTTGTCCAGATGTGCGACCAGCGTGTGGTAGTGCTCGCCGTGATCGAGCAGGACCATCTGTCCGTAGCCACGCATCCACCCCGCGTAGACCACGCGGCCGGTCGCGACCGCGTGCACCGGATCGCCGGCGACCGCGCGGATGGCGATGCCCTGGCGCGTCGTGGTGGTGCCGAGCTCGCGCTGCACGGCCTCACCGAAGCGTCCGGTCAAGGTGCCGACCACCGGCCAAGAGAGCTTGCCGCGCAAGGCGGTGAAGCGGGTGGATTGTGTCGGTTGCACGCGCTGCAACATGCTCGCGAGGTTGCTGCGCGCCGAGGTGAGCTCGCGCTGCACGCTGGCCCTGCGGTCGGGCGAGGCGAGGGCGGTCTTGATGACATCGACGCGGGCGCGCCGTTGTGCCGCGAGCGCATTACGGGTCTCGCGATAGCGGGCGATGACATGCTCGAGCGCACGTTTGTCGTCGTCCGCTTTGGCGACAGCAGTACGTAGGTTCTCGGCTTCGATGCGTAGATGCTCCTGCACCCCGTGGTCGTAGGTCGCGACGCGGCGTAGGAGCTTGGTCGCACGCAGGACGTCGGCCAGCGAGTCACTCTCTCCGAAGAGGACGAACCAAGTGCCCAAGGGCAGCCGGGCCAGCGCCCGCACCCGCTTCTTGTAGACCGCGAAGGCCGCGTCGTAGCGCAGGCGTGCGCTCGCGAGCTCGACGTCGGCGAGGCTCGACCGCGAGGTCATGAGCTCTGCTTCGCGTGATAGGTCGTGCAGCGTTTGTTCGCTGCGGCCGATGGCGCGTCCGATGCTCTCGATTTCTCCGAGCACCGATCCGACATCGGTCGTGGCGCCGCCGTGGATGAACGGCAACACCGCGACCACGACGGCGATCAGCGTCACGCCGGCTCCACGTCGAGGAACCGACGCACCGCGAGGATGGCGCCCGAAACTCCGAGCAAGATCCCAGCTGCGAAGATGCTGGCGCCGAGCTCGGGCACGAACAAGCGCACCGACATCGCGACCCCGAGCAGCGCCCCGAGGTCGAGATGCCGAACCACCATGCGATCGGCGAGCCACAAGAACGTCGCCGCGGCACCTCCGCCACAGGCACCCCAGACGGCGCCCTCGAGCAAGAACGGGAGGCGAACGAAACCGTTGGTCGCGCCGACCAGCTGCAAGATGCCAATCTCTGCGCGGCGTGCGTAGACGGTGAGGCGGATCGTGGACGAGACGATGAACGCGGTCGCTAGCGCCACCAAAAGGGCCGCCGCCGCGCCTCCGATGCGGATGATCCGGGCCAGCGCCGACAAGCGCGCGTGGTCTTCCTGGCCGTAGTCGACGTCTGCGATACCGGTCGTGCCGGCGACGGTGTCCGCCAAAGCACGCACCGCTTCGAGCGCCATGGCATCCTGGGCGAGGACGACCTCGATCGATGCCGGCAGCAAGGTCGTGCTCACGCCGTCGACGAGGGCTCGCGCTTCTTGACCGCGCGACTTGAAAGCCTCGAGCGCCTCCTCGGGAGTGACGAGCGTGGCGCTCTCGACGGACGGTAGGGCGGCGATGGCGTCTTGCAGCCCCGGCCAGGCGTCTGCGGGTACGTCGTCGGCGATGTACGCCGTCACGGTCGCGACCCGACCCCACCCGGCGGTGAAGCCGTCGACGGCCATGAGGCCGACCGCGAAGATACCGAGCACGACCAGCGCCGCGGCGATGGTCAACGAGGTGAGCAAGCTCATCCCCGGTGCTTCGCGCAACGTCGATGCGGTGCGCCCGACGAAATATGCGAAGCGGCCGAGCATCAAGCCGCCGAGAGCTTGCCGGCGTCGAGCCGGAGAATGCGCCGCTCGCCACGCCGCATGAGCTCTTTGTCGTGCGTCGCGACGATCACCGTCGCACCGCGGGCATTGGCATCCTCGAGCAACTCCATGATCTCGGCGGCGCGCTCGGTGTCGAGATTACCGGTGGGCTCGTCCGCGATGACGATCTGCGGATCGGCGACCAGGGCGCGGGCGATGGCGACGCGTTGCTGCTCGCCACCCGACAGGGCGCGGGGCAGAGCGTGGAGCTTGTGGGCGAGGCCGACGCGGCGGAGCATGTCGAAGACGCGCTTCTGGATGTGCTCGCGTGGGAGCCCCAAGACCTCGAGCGCCACCGCGACGTTCTCGAAGGTGGTCCGCGATGGCAGCAGCTTGAAGTCTTGGAAGACGATGCCGAGGTTGCGCCGCAGATAGGGCACGGCGCTGGTCGCGAGGCGCGTCAGGTTCTTGCCGGCGACGAACACCTGGCCACGTGATGGCGCCTCGGCCGCGAAGATGAGGCGCAGGAGCGTCGACTTGCCGGCGCCCGACGGCCCAGTGAGGTACACGAGCTCGCCCTTGGCGATCTCGACGTTGACGTCGAGCAAGGCCTGCACGCCTTCGCCGTACGACTTGTAGACGTGGAAGAGCTGGATCATCGCGCCTCGCGAGCATGCCAGGCCCCGCGCGCGTTGAAAAAAAAACGGCGACCCAAGGCCGCCGTTCTTTCGATTCTATTGTCGCTAGGTCTTAGCGAACGCCGTCGAGCGACTTCTTCACGGTCTCGTAGCGCGCCTTCATCATGTTGGAGATGGCGCCGTAGTTGGTACTGGCGATCTGGAACTTGTACTGCATTTCCAGATACTGCATGCCCATCGCGTGACCGAGCTCGACGCTGTCTTTCATGGCGTCGAGGCCGTTCGCCGCAGCATCGAGCTCGCGGCCGGGCTCGTTGTCGAAGGCACCGAGGGCGGCGCCGACGCTGCCGTACTTCGAACCGTTCTTCACGGCGCTACGGCCGAGCTGATTGAACTGCTTCTGCAGCGCGACTTCGATGGCGCGGAAACCAGCGACGTTGCCGCCAGACTCCTGCGGGGTCGGAGCCTTCATGCCGAGGAAGCGCGAGAAGTCACCTTTGGGGACCGAGAAGCCCTTACCAACGACATCACCGTTCTTCTTGGTGATGTAGACCTTGCGGTCCTCGGCGCTGGCTTTCGCTAGGCTGGTGGAAAATGAGCTCGCTTCCATCGCATCCTCCTAGTCTCAGATCAGTTTTCGGCAGCGCCATGCCGTTGTTGCGCGAAAAATCAGGGAACTGCTGTTCTGGCAGCTTCGAGGATCTGCCGGACGGCATCGACGTAGTCTGCGTCAGCCGGGCGGCTCGATAGCGCCACGAGGTTCAGGACCGCAGCGCGCCACGAATCGTCGGCGATGTCCTTCGAGAGACGGCCGGAGAGGATCTTGGCGCTAGTTTGCGCCACTGCCGCCTGCGCCGGCACGACCGCGCTGCAGCTGCTGCTGCCACCGCCACGGAAGGCCCAGCTGCCGTAGGGATAGAAGTAGTAGTAGCGACCCGGAATGCAGAGCCCAGGAACGATCTCGTCGGGATAGCAGAGGCCTGGCTCGTACGAGCCGCCGACGCACTGTTCTTCCCAATAGCCGTCGTTGCAGCCGCCGCCGACCCAGACCCAGCGGTTGCGCCAGAGGTATTGGCAGTCGGTGCTCGTGTAGCAGACGTACTCGTAATAGCCCTGGTTGACGTATTCGCCGCCGGCGCAATCGTCGACCCAAACGTCGTAGCACTGGCCTTCGACGTAGCGATCGGGCTCGCAATAGCCGTCGCGGTATTGATCGGGGAGGCAGTAGCCGTCCACCCAGGTCAGCTCGGCGAGCCCGGGGATCCACACCGACGAGCGCGTGGTCGGGGTACCGCACTGGGCGGCCGCTTCAGCGGTCAGTCCGCCGACGAGCGGATTGCCGAAGTCGTCCACCGGAGCGTTCACGGCGTCGAGCAAGACGCTCTCGGTCGCCTGCGCGATCAGCCGGGCGCCGGGCTCTGCGGTATCGACAGGGTCGTCGGCGTGCTGCTGGTTCCAGACCTTACGAGCGGGATCGAGCGCCAAGATCTTCTGGAGGATGGATTCGCCCATACGGTGGGCGACCTCGGGGTGGTGCTCGGTTGCCTGCATGGTGCGCAGGGCGAGGATGAGGAGGCCGCGGACGGTGTCGCGATCGTGCTCGAGCATGCGGTCGAGCTCTGGGGCGCTCTCGAGCTTCTGGGTGATGTGCGAGTGGAGGCGCTCGATCGCGGTCGCGTGATCTTCGCTGCGCACCGCGGTCAGGAGCCGATACGCATCGCGGTAGAAGCCCGGGGTTTGGTTTTCGGCGCCGAACGCAGCGCTGTTGGGGCCGTCGATATCTTGGGGCTCGCCCGGCGGGGCATCCCGCTCGGAGCCGCAAGCCGCCGCGAAACTGAGCAAGATCAACGCTTTGAGCGTACGCATGGTGCTTTACGTCCTCGGTCGCGCCAGGCGCAATCCACCCAGCATCGAGACTTATCGGCCGCCCGAAGGCGTTGTTGCGCGGTTTTTCAGTCGGGGCGCAAAGGGGCTGCCTGGGTTCAGAAGACCCACTTTTGTTGTTTGATGCCACACATGTGGCGCGCTGCCCGTTCGATGTTTATCCGTTAGAGCGAAGGGGGATTCGAGGGATGCAGCACCTGGCAAAAACCGGGGTTCCCGGCCTTGATGATGTGATTCGAGGAGGCTTGCCGCGTAACCGTATGTATCTGGTGCAAGGTGAGCCCGGGGTAGGCAAGACGACCTTGGCCTTCCAGTTCCTGCTGGAGGGTGTCGCCCAGGGTGAGCGCTGCCTCTACGTGACTCTGGCCGAGACCCGCGACGAGGTCGAACAGGTCGCGGAGGCTCACGGCTGGAACCTCGACGGCCTCGATATCTTCGAGATGTCGGCCATCGAGCAGCGCGTCGCCGTCGACGACAACACCTTGTTCGACCCCGCGGACGTCGACCTCCAGGAGGTCACCGACGCTCTGCTCCACGAGGTCGCACGGGTGCAGCCGGCGCGCGTGGTGTTCGACTCGCTCGCCGAGATTCGCCTCTTGGCACAGGACGCTCTGCGCTATCGCCGGCAGATCATGGCGCTCAAGACATTCTTCTCGGGGAAGACCTCGACGGTCCTGCTGCTCGACGATCAGATTCACCGGCCGGGCGACGAGCAAGTTCGCAGTCTCGTGCACGGGGTCATCGCCTTGGAGCGCTTGAACCCCGAGTACGGTGGCGAGCGTCGCCGCCTTCACATCGGCAAGCTACGCGGCGTGCCGTTTCGTGGCGGGCATCACGACTACGTCATCCGCCAAGGCGGACTCGCGGTTTTTCCACGTCTGGTTGCCGCCGAGCACCGCACCGCCATTCCCAAAAAAGTGCTCTCGAGCGGCATCGGCGGTCTCGACCACCTGCTGGGGGGCGGCGTCAACTACGGCACCGCCACCTTGCTGGTCGGACCGGCGGGCTCGGGCAAGTCGACGGTCTGCATGCAGTACGCGTTGTCCACCGCCAAGGCGGGTGGACGGGCGGCGATCTACTGCTTCGAGGAGTCGATGGGCACGATGCTTGGCCGCGCACGTCAACTCGGCTTGCCGCTCGACGAAGCCATCGACGCGGGCAGCGTGCAGGTGAACCAAATCGACCCCGCAGAGGTGTCACCGGGTGAGTTCGCGTCACGCGTGCGTCGCGCCATCGACGAGGGGGCCGATGTCATCGTCATCGATAGCTTGAACGGCTACATGGCCGCGATGCCGCAGGAGTCGTTCCTGACCCTGCACATCCACGAGCTCCTGAGCTATGCCTCGCTCAAGGGGGTCGCGACCTTCCTCGTGATGACGCAGCACGGGCTCATGGGACAGGCCATGCTTACGCCGCTCGACGTCAGCTACATCGCCGACACCGTGCTCTTGCTGCGCTTCTTCGAAGCACACGGCAACATCTGCAAGGCGATCTCCGTGGTGAAGAAGCGCGCCGGAGCCCACGAGACCTCGATTCGCGAGCTCGCTTTCGGTGCCGGTGGCGCGGTCGTCGGCAAGCAACTCAAGGACTTCCAGGGCGTGCTGACGGGCGTACCGACCTTCATCGGCCCCCGCACCGACCTTCTGCGACCGAGCGATGGTTGAACGCATCCGCAATCGCGTACTCGTCGTCGCGCCTTCCGGACGCGACGGCGATCTCGCCCGGCGCTTTCTCACACGCGCCGACTTCGAGGTCGCGCTCTGCGACAGCGTGAGAGCACTTTGCGACGAGGCGCGTAAGGCCGCGGGCGTCTGTGTCATCGCCGAGGAAGCGTTCGACGCCGAAGGCATCGAATGTTTGGCCGACCTCCTCGCCAGCCAGCCGGCATGGTCCGATCTACCGCTCATTCTCATTGGCGGGCGCGCCCTGCGACGCTTGCCGCATCGACGCGCGGCCAAGCTCGAAGCTCTCCTCAAGAGCGCCAACGCCACCTTTCTCGAGCGACCACTGGGCATGGTCTCGTTCATCAGCACCCTGAAGAGCGCCCTCCGTGCCCGCGATCGCCAGTACGCCGCCGAGAGCGCCATCGTGCAGCGTGATGCCTTCCTCGCCATGCTGTCGCACGAGCTACGTAACCCGCTGGCCGCCATCGTCCTCGGCGTCGAGGTCTTGCGGCACGACCCGCCCGACGCCCTCGCGCAGCAGACCCAGCTCGAGCGCATAGCTCGTCAGTCGCGGCACCTCACGCGGCTCGTCGATGACCTCCTCGAGGTCTCGCGCATCACCAGCGGTCGCATCATTTTGAAGCAGGACGTGGTGAACCTGACCGCGCTGCTCTCGAACACTGTGACGAACGTCGGCGCTCGCGAGGGCCAGCGTCGCATCGTGTTGTCGGTCCCGGGTGATCCCGTCTTGGTACGCGGTGATTCGGTGCGCCTCGAGCAGGTCTTCAGCAATGTGCTCACCAACGGGTTGAAGTACACGCCGCCGCCGGGCCGAGTGTTCGTAAGCGTCGAGCACATCGGTGGCGAAGCGCGAGTCGCCTTCCGCGACGAGGGCATCGGCATCTCGAAGGAGATGCTCGGACGCATCTTCGATTTGTTCGTTCAAGCGGACAGCGCGTTGGCGCGCTCGCAGGGCGGCATGGGCATCGGTCTGACGCTCGCCAAGAGTCTCACCGAGCTGCACGGCGGCCGCATCGAGGCGACCAGCGGTGGTGTCGGCCACGGCTCGACCTTCAGCGTGAGCTTGCCGCTGACCGAGGCGGAGAATGGCCTCGCTGTCCACGAGCTGGCGCTCGGCGCATCGCAGGCGCGGACCATCGTGGTCATCGAGGACAGCGAAGATCTTCGCGAGACCATGAAGGCGCTCCTCGACCGCGCCGGCCATCAGACCATCGTCGCGGGAGACGGCGCTCGTGGCCTTGCGCTCTTGCTCGACACCAAGCCGCACATCGCCTTCATCGACATCGGGCTACCTGGTCTCGACGGCTACCAGATCGCCCGCACGGCGCGGGAGCGTCTCGGCAACGCCGTGACCCTCGTCGCGGTCAGCGGTTACGGGCGATCCGAAGACAAGAGCCGCGCGCTCGAAGCGGGGTTCGACGCCCATCTCACCAAACCCATCGACAGCCGTACGCTCCTGCGCACCGCCGCGGCGTGATGGTTTTTTGAATCGCGCGGCCCGCCCTTGTAGGGTCTCGGGATGCGCAACCTTCTCTCGTTCGTCTTGGTCGTCGCTGCGACGTCGCCCGCCGCCGCGGAGAGCATCGCGCCGCTACCGGCGGCCGCGGTGTTCCGCAAAGTCACCGACGACGCGCGCACGGCTTACAACAAGGCCGAGCGCCCCTTGGTCATCTTCGACCTCGACGGCGCCGTGTTCGACAGTCGCGCCCGCACCGCGCGCATCTTGCGCGAGTACGCCGAAGCGGAGCTACGCAGCGCTCGGCCCGACGCTGCTCAGCGCCTCGCCGCGCTGCCGACCTCGGTGATCGGCTACATGCTCACCGACACCTTGAGCCGCGCCGGCGTCACCGAGCCGGCGGTGGTCAACAACGCTGCCGTCTTCTGGTCGCAGCACTTTTTCGAAGACGAGTACGTGAAGTACGACGAGCCGGTGCCGGGCGCGGTCACCTTCGTGCGCAACCTCTACACCAACGGCGCGCGCATCGTTTACGTGAGCTCCCGCGACGTGCCGCGGCAGCTCTTGGGCACGGTGAAGGCGCTCCGCGACAACGGATTCCCCATCGGCATCGCCGGGACCGAGGTCATCCTCAAGCCCACGCAGCAGACGCCCGACGCCACCTTCAAACAGCAGCTGGTCACCTACCTGCGCCAGTACGGCAAAGTCATCGCCACCGTGGACACGCAGCCGGCGAATGCCAACGACTACAAGCGCGTCTTTCCCGACGCCGCCGCCATTCTGCTCAATGGCCCCCGGGCTCCCAACCAACCGCCGGTCGCCACGGGCGTCGCCCTCATCTCCAACTACGCGTACGAGTAACCCTCAGGCGAAGGCACGCGCGATGGTCGCGCAGGTCATGGGGGCGCGGTCGCGGAGTAGGCCGGCGAGGCTTTCGCGCAGCCGCTCGAGGCGCTCGTCGATGCCAATGCGCAGCTCGGGCTGAAAACGCGCGAGACCCGCGGGCAGCTCGTCGACGCCCGGGTCCACGAGATCCATGGCGTGGAAGTTCACGACGATGACATCGCGTGGCACGAGGCTCCGCATCATGAAGCGACGCAAGGCGCGCGGCGCGAGCACGAGCGCGGCGGCAGTGAGCGGTAGCCTCGCTGCGGTGCTCACGGCGATGGGGAGCTCGATGAGCTTTCGCTCGCCCTGCTCGTAGGGTTTCACCGCTGGGCGATAGGGCTGCATCGGCGCGAGGCCGAGACGCGGGGTCTTCCAGCTCGACGCGAAGTCACGCCCGATGAGCCGGTAGCCGGCGAGCACCGTGAGCTTCAGGGCGTAGTAGCTCGGGCTCGGGAGTACCGACGAGTCGTACTCGAAGCCCAGCGCCTCCAAGGCATCGAGCATGGTGGTGCTGAGCAGGTAGCCGGGGGCACGAAAGCCCCGCGGAGCCCGGCCGACCGCGGTCTCGATGGCGCGCCGTACGCGCGAGATGTCGTCATAGACGAAGGGCACGTCGGCGTCCGCCATGGCGTAGTCGTGCGCGAACGAGTGGGCGCCGACCTCGAAGCCGCGCGCCACGAGCGGCACGAGCATCTCGCCCGCACCCGCCTCGACGTCCCGGCCGATGGCGTAGATGGTGCCGACCGCGCCCAGGCTGTCACACAACGCCGCAAAACGCGCGAGTGGCGCCCGGTACATGAGCAGCGCGTCGCTTTCGCGGGGCGGGAGGCCGTGCAGGCGCGCGTACTCGGCGACCCCGTCCATGTCGATGGTCAGAGCGACGGCGCGGACGGTCACGCCTTGTCGTCCGGGGGGAAGTGGATGACCTGCGCGAGGCGCACCAAGTTCTTCAAGACCCGCGGCACGCGTTGCAAGAGGTGGATCGATGGCGGGCGGATCTCGCGGACGCGCAGTGGGATCTCGCGCGACTCGACCTTGGCGCGTGACGCCCGCACCACCAGCTCGCTTGCGAACAGGTCGTGCTCGACCACGCACTTCTCGATGATGGGCATGAGCGCGGCTCGGCGGAATGCCTTCAACCCGTGCGTGTCGGTGCCTTTGAAGCCGACGGACACGCGCAGCAACCCGGTGATCACCGCGGTTCCCGCCTTCCGCAATAGCGGCCGCGAATCGTCGCTTTCGGGGTGACGTTTCGAGCCGACGACGAGATCGATGCCGCCGTCGAGCATGGCGATCGAGCGCCGGTAGAAGTCCATATCGCCGAGGTCGATCTCGTCGCAGACCACGAGCTCGCCTTGGGCCTCTTCGATGCCGCGGCGCAAGGCTCGCCCGTAGTTCGGTGCGTCGCCGTGCAAGACGCGGATGTTCGGAAGCTCCCGCGCCAACTCCTCGGCGATGGCCAGGGTCGCGTCGGTGCTGCCGTTCTCCGAGAGGATGAGCTCGTAGGTGATGCCCTCCTGCGCGAGCTTCCCCACGAGGCCACGCACCGCGGTCTCGAGGATGGCTTCCTCGTTGTAGACCGGAATGATCACCGAGAGCTTCAGGCGCGTCACTTTCGTAGCCGCCGGGCGGCTTCGCGGCCTTGTACCATGGCGCCTTCCATCGAGTCGTAGGTCCAGGCGCCGTAACGACCGATCGAGTGGATGTCGCGGCTCGACAGCCAATCGAGGACGTGGGAGCGCGCCGGACCGTAATCGTCGTCCATGATGACGTAGGCGATGGGCACCGTATGCTGCTCGATGAGCACGGGTGTCTCGCTGGCGGCGGCGAGGCCGACGGCGCGCATACCGGCCAGCACCTCCGCTTCCGTCACCGGGCAAGGCGTGCCAGTGCGGTGGGCGACCTCGACGTAATACGAGCGGTGGCCGGGGGGAGCGAGACTCGCGAGCGCGGCGCTGGCACTGCCGGCGCGGTAGAAGGGGACGCTGGGCTCCGGAAAGTAGATCCAGTGGGCGTCGTGGGGGGCGTTGGCGCCGCGGAAGCCGACGTTCCAGTAGGTGACGCTGGTCGAGCGCAGCTTCGCGGCGGCGTCGTGCACGCTTTGCGGTGCGTCGGTGATGCGCTTCACCAGCTCGGTGAGCGGCAGCGTCGATACAAGACTGCTGTAGCGGACAGAGTCGTTCACCTTCCGCGTCGTGGTGTCGATGCGCTCGGTGGCGGTCGACAGGCGTGGAGGCACCGCGAGCTTTCCCGCCAGGCGGTCGGCGAGTGTCTGAATGCCGCCGGCCTTGGGATAGTAGAACGACGAGTTGTAGCCCAGTGCGTGTCCCGCTCCCCTTGGAGTCAGGGCTCCCAGTACCACCTCTTCGGGAGTCGGCACCGGTACGAAGCGACCGCACCACGTGTGTGCCATCGCGGATGGCGGGACGGTCCAGAGCTTGGTGTTGTAGGGGATCATGAAGTGGCGGGCGATGCCGTCACCCATGCGCTGTCTGATGAAGTCCTCGAAGCTGCGCGGTGCCGGATGAGCGCCCCGAGCCTCGAGCTCGCGTGCCTTGAAGTAGCCCAGCACGCACTCGGAGACGACCTCGGGAGGGAGGCCGTAGGTATTGGCCTGGAACGGGTAGGGGGTGCGAACGCCGTGCGAGTGCACTTCGGCGCGCCGGGCCACCTGCACCAGCTCCTCGCCCATGAGCGAGAGGACGAGCTGCTTTACGCCAGGGTCGGAGAGGTGCAGCCAGTGGCCAGTGACGTCGAAGGTGAAGCCGTCGCGCTGGGTGCTGCGGGCCGTGCCGCCGACCGCGCTGTCGCGCTCCAGCAGGACGTAGCCCTTCTCGAGCTCGAGGGCACAGGCGAGACCGGCGAGGCCGGCTCCGAGGATGACGACTGACTCAACCAAAGCGGCGGGAATCTATGGTCAACGGCGCTGGGAGTCGAGGGAGGCTCGTTGGAACCCCGCGCGCCGTCGGACGCGCGGGGAATCCATCGTTTTCACTATCGGGTTGCGAGTCATGCACGAGGCTACGAGGATTGATGTGCGCTAAAGCGGCTCGGCATCCGAGTCATTTGCTATCACGCGTTTCGTGCTCGCCTGGCCTCACATGTCTCGACGTTGTTGCCTACGCGAAATCAAGTCCTCAAGGTCGACCGTTCGAACTCGGCGACTTCGCGCTCCCAGGGCTCGAGGCCCGCTGTCAAACTCTCCCGCGCCACTCTGTCGCGCATTTGCTGCGCGGCAAGGCGCTGGCGATGCGGGTTGTGACGACGCCCGCGCTCGCGCTTGACCTGTTGAAGGAGACGGTCATGCGCAAGGTCGATGGCCTTGTACATGTTGTCCGTCACCTCGGTGATGGTGATCGTCTTGCCCTTCGGCATGAATACGATCACGCGACACTCCTTGGTGTCACCATCTTTAGCCCCGAGGTCCGTGAGCTCGATTTCGACCTGACAGGCTGGCCGGTCGAATACGCGCATCACGGATCGGCCGAGCTTCTCTTCGGCAAATGCCTTGAGAGCCGGCGTCAGAGTCATGTGACGGGCTTTGACGATGACGTGCATGGATGCCTCCTTGCTAGAACCTATAAATGTGGAACTACGCGCGCTGGCGACGGGCCAACGTGCTTTTCGGCAAGCGCGGCGGAGTGGCGGCTCTGTCCGCTTTGAAAGACACCCTGGAGGCGTCCCAGCGCGTGAGCGCTAAAGCAGACATTGAGTGAGTCTCTGGTGCGGCCATCCCCGTGCAACCTCTCCCAGTCGGACTGACGCCCGACCAAGGTTGACGTGAGATCTGAAAACCCAAGTGAAGCGGTTTCATTTCTCGAGTGGGATGCTGCCAAAGGCCCAAACTCCCCCTCCGCGACCTGCTAACGAAAACTCTAACCCCGGGCGCTCAACAAAACATCCCGAAAATGTTGCCCGACTGTCACTTTTTGCCTCCAGCCAGAATCGTGCCGGAGGCCCAATCTTAGGGGTCTAGCCGTGTTTACGCGGGGTTAGGTGGGCATTTGTAGGATCACTGAACAAAGTGTCGCACACCACCGCGTATTCCGCTATCGCGGACAGAGCGCATCGGCGTTTTCGAGAAACCCTAGTTCAGGGTCTGTTCGGCGGACGGCTCGCTGATTTGGAGCATGACGTCGGCCAGGGCATCGATGAGCACGGCGAGGCGCTGCTTGAAGCGCACAGTCTCGAGGACCTGCTGCTGCAGAGCAGGAGTCGAGATGACCGACGCCGCGAGAATGTCGGAGAGATCGATAGGGTCGGAGGTCGAGCGCAGGACCTCGAGCAGCGGCTGATCACGCTCGGCGACCAGGGTACGCAGGCTCAAGACGCAGGACTGGAGCTTCGCGAGCTCGCTCTTCGCTTCCGACATGTCGTTTTCGTCGGGCCGCGCGATGACCCGCGCGGTGAAACGGCGGTAGTGACGCTGCAGAGGCAGCTCGGTGATGAGGCGAACGCGCGCGAGGCCCTGCACGAGGATGTTGTAGCGGCCGTCCGGCAGCTTCTCGTGGTGAATGATGCGACCGCAGCCCGCGACCTCGTGCACGTCCGGCGAATCACCGGGCTCGGTGGAGCCCTTGGCGAGCACGACGGCAATGAGACGGTCGGACGCGAGCGCGTCGCTCACCATGTCGCGGTAGCGCGGCTCGAAGATGTGGAGCGGCAAGACCGTATTGGGGAACAACACCGTGCCCGAAAGCGGAAAGACCGGCAGCGCGTCGAACGTGGCGGGGACCGGCGGCGTTTGCTCCACACGAGAACTAAGACACGGCGTTTCGGTGTACGCAAGCACGATCCGTCGCGCGGTGGCGCGGCTTTTTTTGGGGTTCCGCGCATTCTTGCTAGCGTTTTTTTCATGAGTTTGCCGGAAGAGCTCAAGACCCTCCTCGACCGCTTGGAAAGCCGCTTGGGCGACATCGACACCAAGCTCGCCAACGTCATGACCCATCGCAACAAGTCGATGGAATGGATCGCTCAGCTATCGGAGCACGTGCGCTCGCTCGATGAGTTTCGCGAAGAGGTGAGAGCGAGCTTCGAGCCGGTGATGCACAAGCTGTCGGACATCGATGACGTCATGCGCATCATGCGGCACGCGACGAGCGATGTCGCGCGCAGAGTCGAGCAGCTCGAGGGGAAGCCGATCATCGGACCTCGGAAATCGGCGATCGGGAATCGGTAGTCGGCGATCGGCCATCGGCAATCGGTAATCGGCAATCGGTCATCGGACTTCGACTACGTCCTCCGAACTCCCTGCGCCATCTGCTCCGCCGCCCGCAACGTCAACACACTCTGCTGCTTGCGCAAATCCTGAATCCCCTCGTACCCCGCCGTCGCCTCGAACAGCTCCTTCGGCACAATCGCCAGCGCGACATCGAACACATACTTGTCGCCCGCGTTCAGCCAGCGCGGTACTTCCTCGGGCTTCCAGCTCGGCGACAGTTCGTTGCGTAGCTCGCGCATGAGCACGTAAGCGCGGTCGGCAACTAGCTCGACGTCGTCGGGATCCACCGCTTCGCCGCCGCGTTTTCGGCGGCGTAGGCCGTCGCAGACGTTGTGGAACGTGAGCTTCTCGGCTTCTTTCTCGTCGGTCACGCTGTCCGCTGAAGCGACCGCGCCGACCTCGGCGGTGCTGCTGGAGTCGCGCTTCTCGTCGGCATCGACCGTGTCGTCATTTTTGCCCGGCCCGACCTTCTTGGCGTTGAGCCCGACCCGCGGCGCGATGGTGCCGACCTTCGTGTCCACCTTGCTCACCCAGCGCTTCACCTCGCCCAGGTGAACTTCTTTGCGCACGGTTGCGTTCATCTGGGTGCCGCGCGCGAAGGTGTTCTTGTCGTCACGCTCGCCGCTCTTCACCAGCTTCTTCTGGAGCTGCTCCCAATCCTCCAGCTCGGTGAACTCGGGAGGCAGTGAATCGAGCAGGTTCTTGAGCTGCTGCTTCACCGCATCGACGGTGCGCATGACCTCGTAGCGCTGATCTTGGAGCGCCTGCTCGGCGCGCTGGCGCGCTTCTTCGATGGCCTCTTCGACGAGCTCGCTGAGCATGCGCAGCTCGCGCTGCTGCTTGTTGTGCACCCGCTGCATCTTGAGGTGCTGGATCTTGGCGGTGACCCGGGAGAAGGCGAGGTGAGCCTTGGTCCGCTGGATCTGGTGATTGTGGAAGTGCTGGGAGCGTCTTCCGACCTTGTGGGAGCCGTCACCACTCATTCAACGGCACTATAGCCCGTGCGACCCGACCACGTCTCACTTTGCGACGCGCCCGCTGCAAAGCGCGTCGCGCCTCGCCCGCGAAGCGCTCATCGCGGCGATTTCTTCAGCGTTTTCGAGGCTCCAGGCCTTGGCCCGAACCCTGCTTAAGTCCCCTGCATGACGCAAGCACAGACCACCTCGAAGCCGCGCTGGCAGCCCCCATCCATGAACAAGCCGGCGGCCCAGGGCGCTGCCGAGGGCAAGGTGAAGGTCGACGAGCAGGTGGTTCGCAAGATGTTGAAGGTGAACCCCGCTCTGCGTGCCGGCCGCACCACCGCTCAGGTGAAGAAGTCCCTCGAGCGCGGTGAGCCTCTCGTGACCCGCGAGACCGCGGCCCCCGCCGCGCCGGTGACCGACGTCGCGAGCCAGCTCGAGGGCGCCCTCCGGTTCTTCCTCTCCGGCAAAGCGGAGGCCTTCAGCGCCAAGCGCCAGGACATCGAGGCCAAGAAGAAGGCGCTCGACGACGAGCTCGCCTCGGCCCGCGTGATGCTGCGCCAGCAAGTCGTCGGTTTCGTGGCGTTGCTCGACCGCGGCACGGTCGAGTCCAACCAAGCCGCCTTGGCGGTCGCCGTAGCGGAGCAGAGCACGTTGCTCCGCGAGCTCGGGCTCGACGCCAAGATCATCGCCGAAGCCGTTCGCAAGGTTCGCTAACTCGAGGAGTCAGTCATGGTCAGCAACGTTCGCAACATCAGTGTCGAGAAGGTCTCCCCCACTGTCACTGCTCACCCCGCGAATGCCCCGAAGCGCGCGTCGAATATGTCGTCCGCTTCGGCGGACACGGTGGGGGTCGGTGGCACCGCTAGCGTCGCGATGATCGGCGAAGCCGCTCCGGCGACCGGCGCGAATCCCTTCGCCGCCTTGCTCGCGAGCACCGCCAACGTCCCCGCCGCCGAGCTGCGACTGGTCGCCGATGCCGACGCCACTAGCGAGAGCTGCGAGCCGTCCCTCGCGGTGCTCGGCTTGTTGGCCGAAGTCGAGAGCCGCACGACCCCGCGCGATGCCTGGGGCGCCACCAAGGTTCGCAATGGTTACATGCAGGTCACGTACGACGCCCAAGAGGAGCGCGCCGCGACGATCGGCATGGACCGTGATGCCAGCGAAGCCATCGCGAAGCAGATCATCCACGCGCAGGAATGGCACGGCGCGGTCGGCGGCTACTTCAAGGGCGGCGATGTGAATGCGTTCGTCCAGCAGGTGCTGCGCGAGTGCTACCTGCTCGGCATGACCGACCTGCAGCTCTACGGCGACCGCTTGAAGGCGCTCAACGAGCTCAAGAAGAAGATCCGCGAAGAGGCCGACCGCGCCCGCAAGGTGAAGTCGGAGTGGGCAACGGCCGCCAAAGCGGACGCGAGCTGGGTGTCGGGAACGGCGTACGAGACCATCAAGGTCGATAGCGCGCAGGTCGCACTGGTTCCCGACGTCGAGGTCGCTATCAGCGAGAGCGAGCCCGTCGCCGCGGATGCGAGCATCGACGCCGCCGACCCGTTCTTTGCTTCCAGCTCCGCGCTGCCGTTGACCACGCAGAGCGAGCTCGAAGGCTTGAAGGGCTACAGTCCCGACGACCTGCGCGAGAACAAGACCGGCGCCATCGAAACGTACGTCGCTGGCATGAACGCTTACGACATCGAGCACTACTTGGTGCCGCTGCTCAATACACTGAACCGTGGCGAGCACGCCGGGACCATTGTTCAGATTCTGGAAAAGCTCGATCCGCGCCAGCTGCTCGTGGTCGCGTCGTTCGGCTTCGTCGACGGCTCAGGGTTCATCGAAGACTTGAAGCCGGACGAGGCCGAGCGCCTGCGGACCGCCCAACGCAACGCGACGCTGACGCTCTTCGGCGATGCGGTCGGCACCGAGCTGTTCGGCAAGTCCGTCACCGAGCTCGAGGCGCGCTCGCTTCTCGCGAAGCTCGTGGGACCGTCACCAGCCGACCTCGTCGTGAAGCGTCGCATGGGTGAGCGCGACCTCTCGGGCTTGCAGCGGCGCATCGGAGCTCAGACGGCGGAAGCGACCATGCGGGTGAAGACCATCGACACCGTCGCCGAGATGGAAGACTACCTGAAGTACCTCGAAGAGCAGATGAATTCGGTTGGCGACGACGCGCAGCTCGCGAACATCGATCTCCAGAACTGCTTGCAGAAGCAGCAGCAGACCTTGCAGATGATGTCGAACATCTCGAAGGTGTTGCACGACGTGACCATGGCGATCATTCGCAACATGAATTCCTGAGGTGCGCGATGGCGGAGCTCTCCGAAGCACAGGTCGAACGCTATCTCCGTGGTGAGGTCGAGCTGCGTGACCTAGCGCGGCTCTCTCCAGAGCAACTGCTGCAGCTGCGCAAACGTGCTCAGATGTTCATCGACGGGGGACATGACGAGCGGGCTCTGGTGATGCTCGAGATGCTCGAGGAGCTCGATCGCAACGACACGACCGCGACGCTGAAGTCCATCGACACGCTGCTCGCTCTCGGCAAGTCCGGCGAGGCCATGGACAAGGTGCAGCGACTGCTCGCCGCCGCTCCCGGGAGCTACGACGGCCGCTTGGCTCGCGCCAAGGTCGAGCTAGCGACAGGTCAGTGGGCGCTGGCGGCGACCACTCTGCAGCAGCTGGTCGAGGAAGACCCGGACGCGCAGACCGAGTCCGGCAAGCGAGCTCACGCGCTCGCCCGACAGGCCCATGGTCTGTTCGAGGCGAGTCGCTGACACGATCTCCCCACGAAACCGGTAACTTGACCCTGGATCGGGCTGCCTATACCAAAGCCGCACAAGGGGAGTTGTCCGCTTTGGCCACCTCCACGCGCGCGATCGCATAAGGAGCTTGTACCCTTCATGAAACTTCTGACCCTCGGCAGTGTCGTTTCCTTCGGCGTTTTGGGATTGGTGGCGTGCGACCAGGGTGCTGGTACCGCTGGCGGTGATGCCGCGCCTGCCGCTGCTCCAGCGGACGCCGCGCCTGCCGCGGGTGATGGCGAAGCCGCCGTTGGCGGTGATGCCGAGGTCGCCAAGGTCGAGCAGACGCCGCAGCAGGCGTGCAACGCGTTGATCGATGCCGCCAAGGCCAAGGACGACGCCAAGTTCCTCGCCAACGCCACCGACGTGACCGCCCAGGCGCTGGCCGACGCGGCCACCAAGGACATGATGTTCACCATGATGGCCACCGCGACCTGCGGTGAAGGCGTGGTCGAAGGCGAGAAGGCCACCGTGCCGGTGACCGTCGGCGCCGAGAAGCGCGACGTGCCCTTCGTGAAGATGGGCGACGCCTGGAAGTTCGACTCCGCCGAGTACATGAACAAGTACCCGCCGGCCCCTGCGAAGGGTAAGAAGGCCAAGGGCAAGAAGACCAAGGTCAAGAAGGGCTAACGAGCCCCAGTTCGCTATGACGGAAAGGGCGCGGCACACACCGCGCCCTTTTTTTTGGAGCCGGCTACAGTCGCCCGCTCGCCTTCAGCGCCAGGTAGAAGTTCACCAGCGCCGCCGGCAACTGCGAAGGCTCGACGTCCAAGCAGTCCATTCCAGCGGAACGGAGGGCGGCATGGGCGCGTTCGCGCTCGTCGATGTAGTGATGCGTGCCGGCGACGCGTACCGCGGCGTCGAAATCGACCACCGGCGTCGATAGGGCGGTTCGCAGCGCCACCTCGCGCAAGCTCGCGGCGACCACGAGGTGCCGTGCGCGCGCGTGCCGCATGACCCGCACCAGCTCGTCATCGCCGTCGTCGCGTAGATTCGTCAGCGCCACCACCAGCGAGCGTCTACGCACCCGCTCGACGCAACGTTCGAGGGCGCTCGCCACGTCGGAGGCCTCGGTGGTGGTCTGGAGATCGTAGGTCTGGTTGAGCAGGGTATTGAAGAACGATACGCCGCGGCCGGGCGGAATGAAGCGGTCGCGACCGCCGAAGGTGAGCAGACCGACGCGGTCACCTTGGCGAAGCGCTACCCAAGCAAGGAGCAAGGCCGCGTTGAGAGCGTGGTCGAAGTGGGCCTGGCCGTCGTCGACGGCGCGCAGACGGCGTCCGCAATCGAGGAGGAGAACCAGCTGCTGGTCCTGCTCGTCGCGAAAGGCTCGCGTCGTGAGCTTGCGCCGGCGGGCGGTCGCCTTCCAGTCGATGTGGCGCAACATGTCGCCCTGGGCGTACTCGCGCAGCTCGGCGAACTCGAGACCGGCCCCGCGTCGTTGGCGCTGCTTCACGCCGCTGTTGCGCGACTGGTTCTCCGCGGCCAGCAAGGCGAAGCGCGCGCTGGCACGGAAGTTCGGATAGACGCGGACCGGCGTCGGAGCGCCGCAGGCGCGGCGATACGACCACAGACCGAGCGGTGAGGTCGTCCAGCACTCGCTAACGCCGAAGATGACGTTACCGCGCTCGCGTGGGGTGACCGTGTACGCGATGGCGAGATCCACGCCCGCTGCGACGTCGACGGTGGTTGGCAGGCCAGCGCTCTCGAGGGTGCGCGGTACGTGGTCGGTGACGACCATGCCCGAGATGGCGCGCTCGCTGCTCACCACCAATCGCACCTTGGTGGGTGAGCCCAGAGCCAGCGCGTTCGGGAGGAAGCGCTGCACTCGCGGTGGTGCTGCGCGCACCAGCTGCAAGGCGTCCGAAAAGGCAATCGCCGCGACCAAGGCGCAAGAACCCACCCAATACCAAACCAGCGCCGGCAGGAACGACGCGGCGATGCCGAGCGTCAGAATGCCCAGCGCCAGCAACACCAATAGTCCGCTTGGGCGGACGAGCTTGCGCGGGCCTTTGGGCGCCGGCTCGCTCACAGACGCGGGGCCTCCACGGTCTCGAGGATCGCCGGCAGCACCATGTCGTGCGATTGACCGTCGAGCTCGAGCTCGGCCGAGAGGCTCACGCGGTGCCGGAGCGCCGGCAGCGCCATGGCTTTCACGTCGTCGGGCGTGACGAAGTTGCGGCCGTCGAGGAGGGCCGCGGCGCGAGCAGCGCGCACGAGCGCGAGGCTACCGCGCGGGCCGGCGCCGACAGAGACGCCTTGCCAGGCGCGCGTCGCGCGGCAGATGCGCACCGCGTAGTCGATGACGCGTTGATCGACATCGAAGGCTGCGACGGCGCGCTGGATCGCCAGGATGTCTTGCGGGGTCGCGACCGGCTCGACCGCGTCGAGGAGCAGCTGGTCGCCGATTTCTCCGCGCGTCACCTTGCTGACCATCGCCACCTCTTCGTCTTGCGCCGGGTAGCCGATCAGCACCTTGAGCAGGAAGCGGTCGAGCTGCGCGTCGGGGAGGGGATAGGTGCCTTCGTGGTCGAACGGGTTCTGCGTGGCGAGAGTCATGAACGGCGGCGGCAGAGCGACCGCGGTGCCGTCGAGGCTCACCTGACGTTCCTGCATGACCTCGAGCATTGCCGCCTGGGTCTTGGCGGGAGCGCGGTTGATCTCGTCGGCGATGAGCAGGTTGGTGAAGATCGGTCCCTGGCGCGTCGTGAACTTGCCTGTCGACATGTCGAACATCGTGTGACCGGTGATGTCCGAGGGCATGAGGTCCGGCGTGAACTGGATGCGCGACGACTGACCGCGGAAGGTACGCGCCAACGCGCGTACGAGCAGTGTTTTGCCTAGTCCTGGCAAGCCTTCGACGAGGACGTGGCCGGCGGCGAACAGCGCCACCAAGACCTGGTCGACGACCTCGCTCTGACCGACGACGGCGCGCGCGACTTGCTCGCGGATCGCTTTCGCCAGTCGCATCGATTGATCGAGGTTCGTTGGTGCGGCGGCTACCGTGCTCATGGATTCTGGCTCAACCTTTCGAGAACGCGTTGGACGGCAACGAAGTCGTTACGCGACAGTCCGACCTGCGGTCGATAGATAGCATCCACTTCGGTCTGAGACAGCTTCGCGAGTTGTGCGAGACGGGCGCGGCGCTCGCGCTCGGGCAAGGCGGCGACTTGCGGATGGCGCATGAGTAGCCGCCGCTTGACGTGCTTCTGCACGCTCGCAGTCAACACGTGAGCACCACCATGGTCGACGAGGAATCTGCCGGTCGCGTCGACGTGCTCGATGAGCTCGCGCCGGATTGGCGCTAGCGGTGCGATGGGGGCGCCGACGCGCGGCATGTGACGCCAGAGCAAGGCAGCGATCACGAGCGCGAGCGCCACGAGCGCGGGCCAACCCTGCTCGGCGATGCTGCTCCAAATCGACGGCGCATCGTCGCCGAAGACGAACCACACCGGGCCGCTATGGCCGTTGGCGGAGAGGATGGCCCAAAAGAACGGGGCATGGTCGGCCTCGCCAATCATCTGATTCTCGAGGAACCACAGCGAGCCCAAGACAGTGACGGTGCCGGCGCCGTGGGGCTCACGCACCGCGTAGGCGCCCGTCCGTCCGGCGACTTGCCAACCACCGGGGTTCTCGCTGACCAGCTCGTGTGCAGATGGAGACACGTTGTAGAGCTCCCGTGAGCCCGGCACGTGCACGAGCTGACGGGGCACGTCTTCGGTGTCGCGCTCCGGCGACGGCTCTGCAGGCGCGTCTTCGACCTCGGGGCCTTCTTCGTCCTCGACTTCATCGTCTTCGGCGAAGACGTGGTCGCTGTCGTCGTAGTCTTCGTCGTCGTCCACCAAGACGGACTCGGGGACCTCGGGAGCGGCTTGTGCGTCGTCGACGCTAGGATCGAAGGTCACCCAGTTCTCGGGCTCGCTCATATAATCGTTGGGCAGATAGAGGCCGTAGCCCGCCTCTTCGAAGAGGCGCACGCCAATCGTCTTCAGGACCGGGTCTTTGCTGACATCGTCGCCGACCGTCACGATGAGGTCGCCACCGGAGGCGACCCAGGCGAGGAGCCGTTGATGCTGCAAAGGGCTCATCAAGCGACGGTCGCCAGAAACCAAGATGGTGCCATCCGGCGAAGGCATCGCGGATTCGCCGTAGAGGGTCTCGATGCCGCGCGACTCACGACCCATCGCCACCACGAAGCGCTGCGCCGCGAGATAGTTGTTGCGGTAGGCTTCGCCCGAATAGCCGACCCACTCGGGCACGCGCACGCGCTCGTAGTTCTCCATGACGTAGATGGTGAGCGCCTCGAGCACCGCAAAAGCGGATAGGTAGCCCAGCGCGGTCTTGAATGCCGGGCTCAAACGGCGGGCTCCTCGGGCACGGCCACCGCGATGAACGTCGAACCGTAGGCGCGAGACAGCGATTCGAACTCCGTCGACGAAGGCAGGGTGTGCGCGTAGGCGCAGCGTTGCCAGCTCTTGGCGATCGCGGTGAATGCCTCCGTTGCCGGTGAGGCCGAGGTTTTGCGGCGCACGAGCGCGATACATTCCTGCTCGGTCGCGCCTTCGGGGAAGTCCACCTGCACCTGGCTCGCGAAATAGGCGATGGCTCCGCGATAGAGGATACTCAGGGCCAAAGCCTGCTCACCACGCTGCCAGGCGGCGCGCGCCGTGCCGACGATGTCGCCAGACAGCGCTACTTTCTTCGCGGGCGCGAGCTCGTCATCGGCGCGCGGCACCAGTTGCTCGAGCACCGAGCGGCCGCTTCGGTTGCGGAGCATGATGAGGGTGAGATGCACCACGAGCGCCAAGCCGACGGCGCCGAGCACGTACGGCATCGCCTCCGCGATGATGGTGCCAATCGTGGCGAAGGGGACCGTCGGTCCTTCCGGCAGCTCGACGTCTTCTTCTTGCTCCTTGGGCTTCTCGATCGGCATCCAGCGGTCGGTCGGTCTCCAGGGATCGAAATCGGGATGCGCCAGCACCTCTTTGATCACTTTGGAGGGCGGTGGTGGCGGACCGACGATCTCGTCGCTCTGCGCTGCGGCGACCGCGGGAACCACGACCAACAGCACCAGCGCCACCATGGCGGCGACCTTCCCGCCGCTCTTGCGCTGGGCGCGGGTACGCAAAGCCCTGAAGGCGAGCTCGAGGTCCCAGCCCTCGAGCTCGACGCGGCGGTTGACGTAGAGCGCGAAACCCATGGCGGCGAAAACCGGCTCGATGATCAGCATGGCGACCATGGTGTTCAGCACCGCCACCGCGCTGGGTACGTTTTCGGGAAACATCGATGACTCACCGCTCATCGGCGTGGTGGTGAACATCGCCATGGCCTGCAAGCCGCAGAGGATGAGCGCGACCTCGAACATCATGAGCACGACGCAGGCGAGCTGCGCGCTGCCTCGATGATTCATCGCCAGCGTCGCGATGCGCCGGCGCGCGTCTTTGCTCGTAAGACCTTCGAGGTGACGGACGGGCATGGTGAACGTCCGCGATGGCGACAGTCGGCGAAGCGTCAGCGCGCCCAGCACGTGACGCTGAATGGCGCGCGGCGTGGTGCTGAACACGCGAGTCACCTTGGCGCGCTCGCCAATCAAGGCCCGCGCCAACACTGACAGGGTGACGGCATCGAGGAGGGGCTTTGCCCACCAGAGCAGCAACCAGCCGTAGAGCGGCTCGGTGAGCTGCCCCAAGGTCACCGCCGCTACCGCCAGAGGCACCACGACGACGAGGAGGGCGGCGTAGATGTCGCGAAACGCGTGGCGCACCAGCGCGAAGCCGAGGTCGAGCGCTTCCCAGCCGGTGCGCTGGCGCATCCCCAAGACGATCTGCTCAAGCTGCACGGCGTGCTCCGCGATGGCGGCCGACCAGGAGGAGATAGCCGGCGGTAGCTAACCACAGACAGGCGCCGACTCCGTACTTCACCATCTTCGGTGCCGCCGACGCCGACCAGAAGCCCTCGAGATAGGCGGCGAGCACCAGCATGCCACCGGCACCGTAGACGAGTGGCAGGACCGCGCGAGCGGCGACCTTGAGAGCTTCGGAGCGCCGTAGGCGGCCGGGTGCGACCAAGGCCCAGCCGATGCGGAACCCCGCAGCCCCCGAGATGACGATGGCCGTGAGCTCGGGAGCTCCGTGCCCAATCACGAAGGGAAAGAAGACGTCGGCGGCGCCGACGTTGATGAGGTGCCCAGAAACCACGCCCAGCACCAGGCCGTTGAAGGCCACGAAGAAGAAGCTCCCAAGGCCGAAGAACAGACCGGACGCGAACGTGCGAAAGGCGATGCCGACGTTGTTGTAGATGTAGAAGCCGAACATCGCGAGGTCGCTGTTCGCGCCGCCAGGCCGCGTGATCATTTCGCGAGCCGGATCGTACATCTGCTGCATCTGATCGATCTCGTATGGGCTCATGAAGCGATAGGCGAGGTCGGGCGAGGCCAGGACCGCGAGCATGAAGACCAAGCCACCCCCGTAAAAGAGGAGCAGGGCAGTGACCATGGCGCGCCACTCGCCACGCACGGCGCGCGGAAACGTTCGCGTCCAGAAGCCCGCGAATCGCGACAACGATCCGCGCCGCGTCACGTAGACGACCTGATGCGCGCGCAGCGCCAAAGTGTTGAGACGCTCGACCAGGGCGCTGTCGAAACCGCGCGAGCGTGCCACCGCGAGATCTTTGCTCACTTGGCGGAAGAGACGCGGAAGCTCCGACGGATCCGGACGTTTGCCGCTCTCGAGCTCGCTGAGGAGGGCGTCGAGCTTGCGCCAGCTCGGCTCGGCCAGCATGCAGAAGGCGTTCTGGTTCATGACGCGTCGCTCTCGGGGTTGCCTGCGTCGCCGGCCGTGTGTCCGCTTTCGCGGAGCCATGCCGCGACCGCGATGACACGCTCGCTGGGAGTGGCGTTGGAGTGGCTGCGCCCGTCGAGGGTTTGCGCCGCGACCAGGGCGAGCTCGTCGGCTCGTGACGGGCCCAAGGCCGGCGCCCGGGCGGCGAAGGCGATGACGGCGCGCTGCTCGTCGAGGGTCAGGGGGACGACCGGCGCGTGCGGCTGCATGCCTTTGCCACGCTCCAGGCGAAAGGCGGGAGCGAGCTCGCTCGCGGTGTAGATGACGATGGTACCGGCCGCGAGATCCCCGAGACGCTTGAAGCTCTTGGTGGCCATCATGCTGATGAGGGCAGCGCCGAACATGCCGGGCAAGAAGTCGGCGGTGCGCAGCAGATTGCGCAGGAAAGAAGAACCCCAATCGACCGGTAGTCCGTCATCGCGTACGACAGTGAGACCAAAGGCACGCTTCCCCGGGGTGCGCCCGTGCCAGAGGACTTCGAAGAGCACGGGGTAGAGCCACTCGGCGACGAAGAGCACCAGCAGAATGAGACCCATGCTGGCGCTGCCGAACCACTGCAGCCCTGCGGCGAGGACGGCGACGGCGAGACCGCGGATGACGAGGTCGACTGCCCAGGCCAAGGCACGCGGCACCGGTCCGGCGCAGCGCAACGCGAGCTCGACACCTTCCGGCGTCTCGACGTGGTGAAGGGTGTCGACGCGCATGGGTTACCTAGCTTGCCGCCACGAAGAAGCCGACGAGCAGCAAGCCTCCGAGACACACACCGAGCGGTCCGCAGATCCGCCAGAAGCGACGCATCTCGGAAGTTACCGTCACGAAGAGCTCCTCGGAAGGCGCCGCGACGAATCGGGTCGCGGCGTTCGCCTGACGCCATATCAGGTGAGCGCCGGCCGAGAGCGTGATCAGCGTCACCAGCGTCAGCAGATGCTCGAGGCGCGGCCGGCCGCCGCCGACCACCAGCTCGAGCAGGGTCGCGCCTTGCAACTGCAAGAGCCAGAGCGTGACGACCACGGCGGTGACCCCGAAGAAGCGCAACCATCCACGCATGGCGCGAACGTGCGTGATGACCGCGTCGGAGACCGCTGCGGGGGCGCTCACACGGCCCTCAAGAACATGCGCATGAAGAAACTGACCATGAGGGTAACGCCGACCGCCGCGGCGGTGATGACGCCCGCGAGCCGCCAAAAGGTCGCAAGGCGTCGGGTGACCTCGGCGAGATTTTGACCGCTCGGTGCACCGCCCAGCCGCTTCACGGCGCCGGCAGTACGCAAAAGCGCGATGGCGGGGGCCACGTAGAGCCCTGCCAACACGAACGCCACGAGGTGCAGGCCGACTTCGTCACGCGCGCTCGCTTTGTACGCGGCGGTGCCCATCAACAGACAACTCGCCGCCAGGCCGAAAGCCCCCATGCCGGTGAGCCAGCCGCGAGTCGCGGCGAGCTCTTCGACGACTGCGCCACCCACATGGCCCTCCGTGACCGCGACCACCTCGGGCACGAGCTGGGCTGTGGGAGCCGCGTAGGGATTGGGGGAGTCCACGCCCGAGTTTAGAGGGAGCGGATGTGGTTTTCCATTGTGATTTGGCGCATGGCTAGCAGCCCAGCGGGCCGATACTATGCGCCCGTGAATCGCTCACTCGCTGTCGTCTTCTTTCTGCTCGCGGCTTGTTCCACGAACCTCGACATCCCCTCGGGAGCTCGCGTCCTTTGCGGCTCGGACGCCGACTGCTTCGACGGCCAGCGTTGTCTGCTCGACGTCCGCTTGTGTGTCGATGCCACGCAATCGTGCGTCGTCGAGGTGACCGGTGGTTTCAACTCGGTCGGCAATGGCACGACCTGCACGCAACGCAGCGGCGCCAGCGGTGTCTGCCTCGACGGACAGTGTCTTACGTCGATGTGCGGTGACGGCTACGTCGATCCGAGCGCCGGCGAAGAGTGCGACGACGCGGCGCTGAACTCGGATAGCACGCCCAACGCTTGCCGCACGACCTGTCGCGCCGCGAGCTGCGGCGATGGCGTCGTCGACGACGGGAAAGAGGTCTGCGACGACAGCAACGTCGTGAGCGCCGACGGCTGCCGCGCCGACTGCAAGAAGATCGAGGTGTGCGGCGATGCCGAGGTCGACGCTGGCGAGGCTTGTGATGACGCCAATGACAATCCCAACGACGGTTGTGACCAATGTGCCGCGACCGCTTGGACACCGAGCGTCGTGGTCGGACGTGGCTCTTATGGCGCGACCCCCTCGGTGGCGACGTTCGCGGGCGTTTCGGGATTGGTCGCCGACCTCGACCGCCGCATCTACGCCTCCGACTTCATCACTTGCCGCGTCGTGCTCATCGATCGTCTCAACGACTCGGTGACGCCGGTTGCCGGGTCGGGAAACTGCGCCGCGAACAACGCATCATTGAACGGTGAGATCGCGCGTGGCACCGACATCGGCAACGTCCGCCATCTCGCCATCGACGCGCTCGGGGCGCTCTATTTCGCGGACGGTCTGTACATCCGTCGCATCGATCCGGTGACCGGCCGCTTGAACGTCATCGCGGGCAACGGCCAGGTTTGCGCGAGTCCCGGCTCGGCCTGTCCGTCGGGCGGCATCGCTACTGCCATGCCGACTTACCTCGTGCGTGACATGGGCTTCGACGCTTCGGGGAACTTCTTCTACACCGATACGTCCCATGTCCTGCGCATGATCCCCGTTGGTCAGTCGCAATCTTACGTCGTCGTCGGCGCGCTGTTCACTCCCGGCAACACGTTGGTCCAGGGTGATCCCGGCACCGACGCGCGGCTCAACGAGCCCGCGGGCATCACCGTCGATCCCGACGGCATGGTCTACATCCTCGATAGCGGCAACCACCGCATCGTTCGCTACGATTCGCAGACGGATACGACGTACGTTTTCGCGGGCACTGGTGCACCGGGTGTCTCCGCCGACGGCAGCGTCGCGGCGACGAGCCCCATCCAGGTTCCCGGCAACGGCTCCGACCTCGACCGGCGCGTCACGGGCGAAGTGATTTTCACCGAGCAGAACAAGGTGCGCATGGTCGACCTCAGCGGTCGTTTGGTGACGATTGGTGGCACCGGGACGACTGGCTCGACTGGCGACGGCGGTCCCGCGCTCGCCGCCAACATGGCGCCGCAGAAGCTCGCCACCATCGATGGCGGGGGGCTGGCGTTCAGCGAGCAGACCGGCGGCGGCGCCGCCTCCGTCATCAAGATCCGCGTGATCGAAGACGGTATCGTGAACGCGGCCACCGCGACCCCGCCGTCAGGCGGCTTGATCTTGGGCAAGGCGTGGACGAGCACCGCACTGCCCAGCGTGAAGAGCTTCGAGCTCGCGCCCAACGGCGACATCTACCTTACGCACACGTCACCCAACGCATTGTTGCGCGCCAACGCCGCGACCGGTCTCATCGAGCGGATCGCGGGTGGCGGTAGCCAGACCGTCCCCAACGGGATCCCCGCGACGGACGCGACCTTCTCTCTTCTCACCACGTTCCGTTTGCGTCCGAACGGCGACATCGTGCTCGTGGATTCATATGGGCACACCGTCTACCGCATCGACGGCGCGACCAACGTGATCACGCGCATCGCTGGCACCGGCAGCTCGGGCTTCTCGGCTGCGGTGCAACCGGCGACCAGCGCGCAGCTCAACCAACCCTGCGACGTCGACTTCGCGACCAACGGCGACATGTACATCCTCGACTGCGGCAACCGGCGCATCCGCAAGGTAGACGCGATCTCCGGCGACATCAGCACCTTCGCGGGCGACGGCACCGCGTGCTCGACCTCGACGTGTGGTGACGGCAACGCACCGACGGCCGCCCAGCTTGGCACCGTCGACCCGCAGTTCTCACGCGGCACCATCAAGGTGATCGGCAACGCCGACACCATCGTGTTCAGCGATCGCGGCACGCTGCGGGTGCGTAAGATCAGCGGTGGAACCATTCAGACCATCGCCGGCAACGGCACCGCGTGCGCGATTGGTTACAACGCCTGCGGCGACGGCAGCGCCGGCACTTCGGCGCAGTTCGTGGCGCTGGGCGGTATCGCTCTCGACGGCGAGGGTCTGCTCATCGCCGATTCACGTCTGCGCCGCCTCGACTCACTCACTCCGGGCGCGGTCATTCGGCCGGTGGCCATCAGCACCTCCACGTTCAGCGGTGACGGCGGGCCGGCGCTCACGGCTGGAGCCGTCGGCGGCGCGACGGTGCAGGTGGGCACCGACGGTATCTATCTCGGCAGCAGCGGCCCGGTGAACGGAACTCAGACCATTCGCAAGATCGTCGGTACCGACATCAGAACCATCATCGGTCTCGTCGACTCGGTCGGCGACGGGCCGGCGGCGAATGGCGAGCTCACCCATCCGGGCTCTCTGGTTGCGATAGCGGGCAATCGCTGGCTCATCGCCGACGGCGAGCCCGGACGTATTCGCCTCTTCGACGACAGCGCGCTGCGTACGAGCACCGTGGTTGGGTACCCGAACGGCTTCATCGAAGCGCTGCTGCCGGGTGACCGCGCGCGCTACATGCAGATGCTCTTCAACCCGACCGGCATCACCTACGATGCCGCTCACCAGACGGTGTATTTCGTCGAGGAGGGCTTCGAGCGCATCCGGACGTTGAACGTCGCGGGCCCCTCCGACGGGTGGACCGTCGCCACTTACGCCGGCTTCCTCGGGCTCGGCAGCGACGACGGAGCGCTCGCCGACGCCACCTTCAACGGACCCGTGGGCGTCACCTACGATGCGACGCGCGATGTCTTGTGGGTCGCCGACTCGGGGAACCACGTCATCCGGCGGATCGACGTGGCGCAAGGTCAGGTGTCGACCTTCGCAGGACGCACGCGACTGCGGGGCTTTGCTGGTGACGGGCGCGCCGCTGGCGATGCCTACTTCACGTTTCCGTCCGCGATCGCGGTCGGGCCAGTGGATGGTAGCCTCTATATCGCCGACACCGGCAACAACCGCGTTCGCCGCATCATCGCCGAGGTTTCCGGAGAAATTACCTCGGAATCGATCATCGAGACGGTGCTGGGAGATGGCTCACCGTCGGGCGCGGGCTCCGGCGTCCCGGCGCGCGCTTTCGCCGCCCAGTCGCCGCTCGGCGTCGCTTTCGACGGCTATGGCGACTTGCTGGTGACCAGCACGACCTCGGTACGCATCGTCAATGCTGGAGCGGACGGAGTGCCGACCGGCGAAGACGTCGTGCAGACCATCTACGGCGCTCCTCCGCGCGACACCTATCCCGAGAACGTGACCAAGTGCCTCACTGGCGTTGCGCCGCTCGCGAGCGACGCCGCCATGTACGTCCTCGATCAGTGTTTGGGATATCTGTTGAAGCTCGATCGCACGACCTTGCCCTAGTCCATGGCAGTTGGGCTCAACCCCGCGACCTTGTGGCGTTATAGCGCGATCGACGTTCACTGATTGGCACGCGAATCGCGTTGACAGTTGCGGTCCGAACTTGCTATCGGGCGCCGCCACTTTAACGGCCGGCGTGTGTCGATTTTCTGCCCCCGCACGGCCAGTAAAGCAGCGAAGTTACAATGAAGATGGCGATTCGATATTCGGGAGTAGCTCTGGCTCTGGCGCGCGACATGTTTCCGCGTCGTCGGAAGCAGCGCCGCGGCGCACGCGTTCGCGTGACGTCGCTCTTGGGTGTCGGACCGCGCGCGAGCTCGTGGGACATCATCCCCGTGCTCAATAGCAGCAATGTTTGGAGCGGTGGGGCGTCGCCAAGTTGGTAAGGCACCGGGCTTTGGTCCCGGCATTCGAAGGTTCGAGTCCTTCCGCCCCAACTTCCCGCATGTGGTTGCACTGTGGGAATGCGAGAGCGTTTTGGTGCGGGAAGTTGGGGCTTTCGCCCCGTGTTTCGCGGCTTCGCCGCTAGTTTCGCGGCCAGTCGGCCGCATCTGGGGCTGTGCCCCAGGCCCCCTGGAAGCGTTGAGAAGAAGAGCATGCCGACGGAACAGAGCATCAAGGTCTTCGGTGGCAGCTCGAATCCCGCGCTGACCAAGCGGATCTGCGAGTTCCTCGACATTCCGGTCGGGCAGATGCGCGTCGTGCGGTTTGCCGACGGTGAGATCTTCGTCGAGGTCGGGGACAACGTCCGCGGCGCCGAAGTGTTCGTCGTGCAGTCGACCTGCTCGCCGGCGAACGAGCATCTGATGGAGCTGCTCATCATGATCGATGCGCTCAAGCGTGCATCGGCGAAGAGCATCTGCGCCGTCATCCCGTATTACGGCTACGCCCGCCAAGACCGCAAAGTCCAGCCGCGCACCCCGATCACCGCGAAGCTCGTCTCCGATCTCATCACCGCCGCCGGCGCGACCCGCGTGCTCTCGGTCGACCTGCACGCCGGGCAAATCCAGGGCTTCTTCAACATCCCGTTCGACCACTTGTTCGCGATGCCGGTGCTCCTGCAGCACATGCGCACCAACTGGAAGCCGGAAGAGTCCGTCGTGGTGTCGCCAGATGCCGGCGGTGTGGAGCGCGCCCGCGCTTACGCCAAGCGCCTCGGTACGTCTTTCGCGATCATCGACAAGCGCCGTCCGCAGGCCAATGTCGCCAAGGTGATGAACATCATCGGCGACGTCAACGGCAAAGACGCCATCCTCATCGACGACATGATCGACACCGCTGGCACGCTCTCGGAAGCGGCCAATGCCCTCACGGAGAAGGGCGCGCGCCGGGTCTGTGCTTATGCGAGCCACCCGGTGTTCTCCGGCCCTGCCATCGAGCGCATCGGGGCTTCAGCCCTCGAGAGCGTCGTGGTCACCGATACGATTCCTCTGAGAGAAGATGCGCGTGAATGCAAGAAGATTCACGTGCTCACGGCTGCGCCTCTGCTCGCTAAAGCGGTCAGACGCATCCACTTGGGTGAATCGGTCAGTAGTCTTTTTGTTTAGTGCGCAACAGCGGACACCCTGTAGGTGCTGACACCGACAAGGTCCGCAAGGATTAGAGTCATGAAGGTTGATGATACGATTCGCGCTTCGAAGCGTGATGCAGGTAACAAGGGCGTCGCTCGCCGTCTCCGCGCCGCGGGCAAGGTCCCGGCTGTGATGTACGGTCCGGGTGCCGACTCGCAGTTCTTGGCGCTCGACCCGAAAGAGTTCGGCCTGCAGCGCCAGCAGTTCGCCTCCTCGCACTTGTTCCAAGTGCAGGTCGAAGGCGGCAAGAGCTACAAGGCGCTCATCAAGTCGGTCGATCGCGACCCGGTGAACAGCTCCTACGTGCACGTCGATCTCTACGCCGTCGACATGAAGAAGCCGATCCGCGTCGACATCTTCATCGAGCTCGTCGGCAAGCCGAAGGGCATCGTGGACGGCGGTCTGCTTTCGCAGATCATGCGTACCGTGCAGGTGCAGTGCTTGCCCGACGCCATCCCCGAGAAGCTGACCTGTGACGTGTCCGACATGGACATCGGCGACATCAAGCACGTCTCGGACATCACCTTCCCGCAGGGCGTGAAGGCGACCTCGACGCACGACGAAGCCATCGCGGCCGTCGTTGCTCCGGAAGAGATCAAGGAAGAGACCCCGGTGGCGGCGGCTGGCGCGGAAGGCGCTGCTGCGGCTCCTGGCGCGGCTGGCGCTGCTCCGGCGGCTGGTGCTGCTCCGGCAGCTGGTGCCAAGGCCGGCGATGCCAAGGCGGCGGCTGCTCCGGCGGCCAAGGCCGGCGGCGACGCGAAGAAGAAGTAAGGCCGTCCCGTGTTTCTTGTCGTTGGCCTCGGCAACCCGGGGAAAGACTACGACGGCACGAAACACAACGTCGGCTTCGAGCTCGTCGACCTTCTAGCGCGGCGTATGAACGCGCCGCGCTGGAAGAACGAGCTCAAGGCCGAGACGTGCAAGGTCAAAGTGGGCGACACCGACGTTCTGTTGGTGAAGCCTCAGACCTATATGAACCTCTCCGGCGAGTCGGTTCAGGCCTTGGCGCATTACTACAAGGTCGAGCCGGCGAACGTCATCGTGGCCCACGACGAGCTCGACTTCGAGCCCGGGGTGGTCCGCATGAAGGTCGGCGGGGGGCACGGCGGAAACAACGGACTTCGCTCGATTATTTCGCATCTCGGGGCTGAGTTCGTTCGCATCCGGATCGGGGTCGGAAAGCCGCCCCAGGCGGACCGCGGCGCCGACTGGGTGCTGTCACGCTTCAACAAGGCCACGCGGCCGTTGATCGACGACGCGCTCATCAAAGCAGACCAGGCGATAGAGGTCGTCATCCTCAAGGGGGCGGCCAAGGCAATGAACGAAGTAAATAGGCAGACGTGAGCGCGGAAAAGCCTTGCCGGATCGCATTTCGATCATGTATCAGGCCCGCTCCTTTTTTAGGGAAACGGTAAGACGATGTTGATGACCGAATACGAGACCACGGTGGTGGTTCGCCCCGACATTAGCGGCGACGTCATCGAAGCCACGCTCGACCGCGTGCGCGACGCCGTGAAGAAGAGCGGCGGCAAGCTGGTTGCCTTGAATCACTGGGGCAAGAAGAAGCTTGCGTACCCGATCGCCAAGCACACCCGCGGCATCTACGTGCAAGCGCACTACCTCGGCCAAGGCGGCCTGGTCGCCGAAGTCGAGCGCAACCTGCGCATCTCGGACAGTGTCCTGCGCTTCCTCACCGTCAAGGTCGGCGAAGACGTCACCGCCGACGAGCGCCAGGAAAAAGAATACGTTCGCCCGACCTACGAGGCGCAGGCCGAAGAGGTCGATGAAGAGCCGATGTTCGGTCGTGAAGACCGTCGTGACCGAGACCGTGATCGCGACCGCGATGACGGTGAGATGGGTGGCGGCGGCCGTGAAGACGACGACAGCGCGGACTACAAGGACTAAGCCATGTCAGACGATAAGTTCGAGCGTTATGGTGACCGCGATGGCGGAGACGAGCGTGGCGATGGCGGCCCTGGTGGCTTCCGACGCCGCAAGGTGTCGCGCCTCTACACCGAGATGGGTGGCAAGGTCGATTACCGCGATCCGCAGACCCTGAAGTACTTCGTCACCGAGCGTGGCAAGGTCGTTCCGCGCCGCATCAGCAAGGTGTCGGCGAAAGACCAGCGCAAGATCACCCGCGCGGTGAAGCGTGCTCGGTCGCTCGGCCTCATGCCGTTCCAAATCACTCAGTAGAGAGCAGAGCCATGCAGGTCATCCTTCTCGAAGACATGCCCAACCTGGGCGACATCGGTGAGCAAGTGAACGCGCGCGACGGTTACGCGCGCAATTACCTGTTCCCCAACAAGCTCGCGGTCCCGGCCTCGGTGAACAACGCCAAGCGCCTCGCCCACGAGAAGCGCGTCGCGAACTTCCGTCTCGCCAAGGCGAAGGCCGAAGCCGAAGGCGTCGCCAAGAAGCTGTCGTCCGTGGCGGTGAGCATTCCGCGCAAGGTCGGTGAGCAGAACAAGCTCTTCGGCTCCGTGACCGCTCACGACATCGAGCAAGCGTTGGCCGAGAAGGGCGCCAAGATCGACCGCCGCAAGATCGAGCTCAGCGAGCCGATCCGTGCGTTGGGCGACTACGACGTCAAGGTGAAGCTCGTTGGTGGCATCAGCGCCAACGTCAAAGTCAGCGTCGTCGCCGAAGCGTAAACCAAGCGTCTTTACGCTGGTTTTAGAGATTCGAAGGGGTGGTGTGGCTCAGGTCGCACCACCCCTTTTTCGTTTCTCCTAGCGCGCTATTTGGCGCTCGGGTATCACGTTTTTCTGCATTTACGGCTTTCTCTCAAAAAGTCGAAATTGATCCCGGCGTTCCCGGCGAACACGATCAATTTACGACGCGATCCGTCCTATTCTTTGCATATACCTTGAGGATCGGTCACTTTGAGGTAGACCCGCCTAGCGCTCCGGTTCACGCCGAGGAGCTGAATGCAAACGCATAAGGAAGTCGCAGCGAAGAATGTCACCGCCAAGGCATTGACGGGCAATCTCGCTGAAGATTTCGACCCCAAGACGATCGATCCCAAGGGCGCCGCGAACCTGATTCTCGACCTTTCGCGCGTCGGGGGTGTCTCCTCATTCGGCGTTCGTGAATGGGTCCGAGCGGTCCGCGAGGTCGCCGAGAAGACGGCCATTTGGTACGTCGCCTCGTCGCCGCGCATGACCGATCAGTTCAACATGATCGCGGGTTTCGACGGCGGCGGCTCGTTGCTCAGCTTCTATGGCAACTACCTCTGCCCCGACTGCAACAACGAAACCGCGGCCCTGTTCGACGTCCAGCTCGATGCTGGCGGCTTCTCCGCCGACAGCGCGCCGGTTCGCCAGTGCCGCACCTGCGGCCGCCACGCCGAGCTCGACGACATTCCCGAGGCGTTGTTCGAGTACCCGAGCTCCCATCCGGTGGCGCGGGTCGCCCCCGAGGTCGACGCGTTTCTCCGCAGCCCGCAATACTGGGCGGAAGTCGCGCCGGGTCAGCGTTTCGCCATCCGCAAGCTCCAGGACAACTCGAGCTTCGACATCCACGGCATCATCGACGTCAGCTTCTCCTTCGACTCGGTCATGGCCGATATCGGAGACACGGTCTCCTTGGGGCTCCCGCACGTGCAGCACGTCGACTCCTCGGTCGGTACCGCCCGTTGGATCGACGTCATCGGTAGGCTGCGCCGCGACCGCAAGATCAGGCTCGTCGCCGTCCCGCCGGTGGTCCTGCGCCGCGCCATGGAAAATCCGGCGATGGTCGCCGGCTGCGAGATCGCCTCGGTCGCCTATCCGACCAAGTGCATGCAGTGCCAGCACCGCGCCCTGTTGCAGATCGATCCGCGTGGTCCGTTCGACGGTAGTACGCTCGAGCGCACGAAGTGCCGCAACTGCAATGGCGGACCGTTGGCGACGCGTGCCGAGCTCACCGACGTCGTCGACATGCACAACTTCGTGGTGAAGACGCGCAACGCCGCCACCACCACCACGCGACCCGAAAACGTCGTCCGCCGCGAGGCCCCAAGCGACCGCACCGACGACTTGCCGGCGTTTCTGTCGCAGGCAACGCCCTCGCGTTACGAGCCGCTATGCAAGATCGGCGAGGGCGGTATGTCGGACGTGTATCTCGTCCGCCAACACGGAGCCGTCGGCTTCCGCCGACTCGTGGTCATCAAGGTCATTCGCTCCGAGTACCTCACCGACGACCGCATCGTCCGCATGTTCATCGACGAAGCCCGTCTCGCGGCTCGTCTCGATCACCCGAACATCATCCGTGTCCACGATCTCGGACGCGGCGGCGGCGCCTTCTTCATCGTCATGGACTTCCTGCACGGTCGCAGCATCAGCGAGGCGCTGGCGCAGACGGCCAAACAGCAGGTGACCTGGCCGCAGGCGCTCGCGGCGAGCATCGTCGCGGATCTCTGCGCCGCGCTCGCCCGTGCGCACGTGCCCGACGCTTCGGGACGCGCGCTGGTCCACCGCGACGTGACTCCGGCGAACGTCATCCTGCGTTTCGACGGGCTGGTGAAGCTCATCGACTTCGGTCTCGCGGGCTACCAGCACTTTGCCAAAGACACGAATCGCGCCGGTCAGGTCGTCGGCAACTTCACCTATCTTGCGCCCGAAGCGCTGAACGATCAGGAAGCCACGCCCGCGCTCGATATCTGGGGTGCCGGCCTCATCCTCGCGTACCTGGGCACGGGCCGACATCCGTTCAAGCGCTCGACACCGGAAGAGACGGTGCTCGCCATGCTGCGGCAGCCACCCAATCTCACCGGGCTCGCCAAGAACCTCATCCCCATCGTCGAGAAGTCTCTCGCGAAAGATCCGACGCAACGCTATAGCAGCGCCGCCGAGATGGAGAAGCACCTGCGCGAGGCGATGTTCGACCTGCAGCGCGAGCGCAAGGCGACGAGCACCGGCTTGTGGCGCTGGCTCGGTCGCAAATCCGAAGGTGAAGGCGAGCAGAGCATCACCGTCGAAGCGTTGATGCGGCGCTTGTTCTCACATCAAATCCGCATCGAGAACGAGTTCTCGCGCCGCACCGGCGCCCCACAGCTCATCGACGCCTTGCTCGACGCTCAGCCCAAAGACGTCGCGCGTCTGTTCCGTAATCTGAAGGGCGACATTCTCGCCGCGACGCCGGTCTCGTCGTCGGGGCGAGCAGCCATTACGGAGCCAGAGATCGAGGCCTCTAGCTCTCTGTGATCTTGAGAACGGGGCCCGGGGACGGGCCGTATCGGAAGCCGCTTGAACAGTGACCGAATCGTGTTGATCGCAAGCGAGAGTCGCGGACGAAGTGCGCTGCAGCGGATTCTCGCGACGACGGGAGTGACGGTCGACCCCCGCACCGAAGAGCAGGTGATGCGCGAAGGGCTGGGCGACGCGCGCCTGGCCGTCCTCCAATACGACGGCAGCAAGCCCTCGTCGTCCGCGGTGTTGGCCGAGCTGTCCCAGAACCCCAGCTGCCCGGTCATCGTGACCCTACCTTCGTCGCAAAAGGGCGACCTGGTGCGTCTGTTCTCGTACGCCGCGGTCACCAACATCATTCCCGATGCCAGCGACGCGTTCAGCAACGAGCTCATCGTGACGGCGCAGAAGATCCTCAAGAACGATATCTTCGGCTTCGAGAAGTACCTCACGTGGGGCCTGCCGCGGCATGACTACCTCGTTCACAATACGACGCAGTATCACGGCGTCATGCGCGAGCTGTCGCGCTACCTCCATGGCCTCGGGGTCAACAGCCGCCTCATCGCATTGGCCTGCGGTGTCGCCGACGAGCTGTTCATGAATGCGCTGCAGAGCGCTCCCGGCGACGACGACGTGCGCGGCCGTGACGTCGAGCTCGCGCCAGAGCAAGCGGTCGTCTGCACCTTCACCTGCGATGGCCGCTATCTCGGACTGTGCGTCACCGACCCCTTCGGACGCCTCGAGCTCACGACCGTGCGCGACTACTTGCGCAAGTGTTTCGCCGGCGGCCCCAACCAAGTCGACACCAAGCTGCGCGGCGGTGGCCTCGGCTTTTACACCGCCTTCCAATCCCTGAACCACCTGGTCATCAACATCGCGCCGGGCCGAAGCACCGAGATCATCGGCCTCTTGGACATTTCCGGGAGCTACCGTGACTACGCATTGCAACCGAAGTCGTTCAACGTCTTTGTCTACAACGGAGAGACACGGTGACTAGTACAGCGGGCGACATGGCGAATGCGGACGCCAACCTCATCCGCGGTGGCGTGCGTGTCGATCATGCCCAAGAGGTCCTCGATCAACTGACCGACGCGGCGATCGTCGTCGACACCGAGCTGCGCCCGATGGCCTGGAACGCCCGCTACCTCCAACAGGTGGGCCTGCGTCAGCAGCAGTTCCAGCGCCGCCTCACTGCCGGCCTGCGCTGCTGCGACCTGCTGCGCCTCGAGGTCTGCGAGACTGCGTGTCTCGCGATGCAGGTACGCCAACAACGCCGCTCGCAGCGCATCGACGAGATTCAAGGCTGGGTCGAGGGCGCCCCCGAAGACAAGATGACGTTCATCGTCAACTCGGCGCCGGTCTACGATCAGAGCGGGGTCATCGTCGGTACTCTCGAGATCTACCGCGACGTGACCGCCGAAGCGCGCATCCAGTCGCGCTACAAGGCGCTGCTCGATGCCGAGCGTCGCCGCGCCGAGCTCCTCGAAGAAGAGGTGCGCAACCGGACGCGAGACCTCGAAGCCAGCGTCATCGAGCTCAAGAACACGCGTGCCCAGCTCATTCAGGCCGAGAAGCTGTCATCGCTCGGCCAGCTGGTCGCCGGCGTGGCTCACGAGATCAACAATCCGACCAGCTTCATCTACGGCAACATCAAGTTCCTCACCGAGCACGTCGAGGCCCTGATCAAGATCGTCGACTTTGCGGCGAGCCCGGGCACCATCGATGCCGCGAAGCGCGCCGCCTGGGACGAGCTGCTCGTCGAGTCCGAGCTCGACTATGTCCGCGATGACGTACTGAAAGTCATCAGCGCCATGTCGACCGGTGCCGAGCGCGTTGCCTCCATCGTGCGGGACCTCCGCCGCTACGTGCACAAGGGTGCGAGCGACGCGATGGTGGCCACGGACGTGAAGCGCTGCCTCGAGACGTCGCTGGCCCTGCTCAAGCTCGACATGCGCGGCTTGCACGCCCTCGAGCACACCTTCGCCGCCGAGGTACCGCAGGTGCTCGCCAACGAAGGGCAGCTGAGCCAGGTTTTCGTGAACCTCCTGGTGAATGCGGTCCACGCGGTGCGTGGCCGCGATGGCGTCATCAAGATCAAGCTCGAGAACGCCGATGGTGGTGTGCTCGTGGAGATCTCGGACAACGGCGTCGGCATCCCCGAGGCCAACATGCTGAAGGTCTTCGACCCGTTTTTCACGACCAAGCCGGTCGGGGAGGGCACCGGGATGGGCCTCGCCATCGCGCACTCCATCGTGGAGAGCCACAAGGGGCGCATCAGAGTTCGCAGTGAGCCCGGTGTGGGTACTACATTTACAGTGTGGATTCCGGCGGCTCATTGATATGGTCAGCCGGAGAGACGCGTGATGCCTTCAAAAGTTGATGACTCGAAAAGGCCGCTGAGTGTGCTCGTCGTCGACGACGAGCCGCTCAATGCTGACGCCATCAAGAGGGCTTTCCGCAAGGACCACTTCCTCACGGTGAGCTCTTCCGAGTCCGGCAAGAGCGCCATCGAGATGGTGCGCCGCGAGTCGTACGACCTCTTCCTGGTCGACTACTCGATGGCGGGCTTGAACGGCGTCGACTTCTCGGAGCAGGCTCGCATTTTGGCTCCAGGAGCCGTCTTCATCATGCTCACGGGCTTTCCCGAGCTGAAGAAGGTCATCGACGCCCACGCGCGCGGAATCATCGACGGCATTCTCGGCAAGCCCTGGACTGCCGAGCAGCTCGCGCTCACTGTTGCTCAGGCACGATCGATGCTGCACTTGCGGGAGATCCGCCGCGGCACAAAGACGTAGTTTGCGCGGTTGCTCGGGCAGTTGGTTTGCAGAATTTGCGAGCGCACGAGGTTGCAATGGCGGACAGCACACGAATGACGAGCCCAGAGATTCTGTTTCTCTGGGGGGACGACAAGCAGAGACGCTCCCTCTACAAGGTGCTCGCCGCCACCGGCGCCGAGGTGCGTTACGCCGCCACCGACCAGGGGACTCTCGAACAGATCGATAACTGCCGGCTCGTGGTGTTGGACTACGACGCGGTTCGGCCGATGGCCAACGAAGTCATGCGGCGCATCTCGGCCATGCCGTCGCCGCCGCCGGTTCTGGTGGTGACTGCCAGCCGCGACAAGAGCGATCTCATCGAGCTCTTCTCGCACAACGTCTTGACCAACCTCGTTGCGAAAAACGAGGACTTCGGAGCCGACGAGCTCATCGCCCCGGTCCGCAAGATCATCCACAACGACATTTTCGGTCTCGATAAGTACCTGACCTGGGGCGTGCAGACCTTCAAGTACGTTCTCAACGGCTCGGAAGACCGGCACCAGCCTCTCAAAGACGTTCGCGACTGCTTGGACCGCCTTGGCGCCAACCGCCGCCTGAGTGGGCTCGCTCAAACGGTCGCCGACGAGCTCATCACCAACGCGGTTTACAACGCTCCAGCGGACGAGCAGGGACGGCCGAAGTACGCCAGTCGCTCGCGCACCGAACCGGTGAATCTCCTCCCCGACGAGGCGGTCGAGGTGTCTTTCGCCACCGACGGCAAGCTCTTCGGCATCTGCGTTGCCGACCCGTTCGGACGCCTCGAATCGCACACGGTTCGTCAGTACCTGCGAAAGTGTTTCATGCAGGGCGAGAATCAGATCGACAGCAAGCAGGGCGGCGCCGGTCTCGGCCTCTACTATATCTTCCAATCGTTGAATCACTTCATCATCAACGTGGCCCCTGGCGCACGCACCGAGCTCATCGGTCTGCTGGATATTTCAGGCACCTTCAGAGATTTCGCCCTTCAAGCCAAATCTCTTCACCTCTTCTTGCATAGGAACGGGAAGTAATGGCTGCACTTGTCTGGAACCTCGCGCGTGACGCGCAGCAAGCGGTGGTCGTCAAGCTTTCCGGCGCCATCGACGAAGACGCCCAGCTCGAGCGTTTGGCGGCAGAGCTCACGAAGGTGGCATCGGCGTTGCGCCTCGACCTAGCCGAGGTACGTCGTATCAACTCGTGCGGCGTTCGCGAGTGGGTGAACTTCATGCGCACCCTCCCGAAGACCTCGAGCATCGATCTCGAAAACTGCGCTCCGGTCGTGGTCGCGCAGATCAACATGATCAGCAATTTTACGGGTCACGCTCGGGTTGCCTCGGTGAAGGCGCCCTTCGTGTGTGAGTCTTGCGGCTTCGAGGCGGAGGCGACGGTCAGTGTCGTCGCCAACAAGCGCCCGCATTTCTCCAGTCAGACCTGTCCGAAGTGCTCGAAGCCAACCTTCGTCTTCGATGACGTCGAAGATTCGTATTTCGGGTTCATGGGCTGACGCGTGGCCGTGACGGCGCGCCGCCACCCGCGGTCTGGGTGAGCACGACGCCGCCGATGACCGTGGTGCAGGCGATGGCGAAGCGCCAGGTGAACGCTTCGTGCAAGAACAAGATGGCCACCGCCGCGGTGATGATCGGCATCAGGTTCATGAACACGAGCACGTCGGCGACCGCGAGCCGCGATAGCGCGAAGCCCCACAAGAACGCCATGACGGCGCCGCCGAATACGCCGAGGAAGACCATCGACCAGATCGCCGGCGCGCCCGCTGACCGCACCCGGTCGAGCGAGTCGGTCGCGTCCCAGAAGAGCGCGACCGGCATCAACATCGCGGCGGCGAACGCCATTCTGTAGAACGTGATGGTGAACGAGTCGTAGGAGCGCATGACGGCCTTCTGCTGGACGCCGGCGAGCGCGACGCTGAGCGCGGCCAACAACACGAGCACGTCGCCGACGATGGAGCTCGACCCCGGAGCCCCCGACGTGCTGGCGCCGACGGGCGACGTCAAAATGACGATGCCCGCGATGGTGGACATGACCCCGAGGAGCTTTCTCCCCGCCGGAAAGCCGGCGCCGCGGATGACGGCGATGATCATGCCCCACAAGGGCGTGCTCGCGAACAAGGTCGCGACCCGTGATGCCGAGGTGAACACCAAGGCCGCCGACAGGGCGACGCTCATGAAGGCGAAGGCGAGAAACCCACCCAGCGCGAGGGACGGCAGGTCGTAGGAGCGGACGCGGAGCTTGGCGCGCGAGCTTCCGGCAATCACCATCCCGAAGAGGCACGAGGTGCCGATGACGTAGCGCAGAAGATTGAGGGTGACCGGAGGGATGTCCCGCACCGCGATCTTCATGGCGATCGGGCAAAGCGCGGTGATGATCGCGGCGCTGAGCGCTGCGATCACAGCGGGTCTAGCGGACAGAGTCTGCATGCCTGACTTCGGGGGGCGCGCCCCCGTCGATGAGCGTGCTTTCTACCCGACACCGCGCCGCCAAAGTATCCTTTTTAGACGATTCGCGGCGGCCGCCCTGTGGTCGTCATGCTTACACGCGGGTGAGCATGTACAAACATTGGCGCACGGGAGCCTCTGGCGGTAACAACATTTAGCCGTGTCGTATCGCTGCACGCGCAACCTTCCGCCCTGGCTGACGGCTCGCGAGGGCCTGCGCCAATCGAGAGTCGATGACTTCCCCCAACGTTGCTAACCCCGAAGCAGCTTCATCTGTAGCGGTCGTCACTGGCGGCACGAGTGGTATCGGTCTCGCCATTTCCCGGCTCTTGGTCGAGCGCGGCTTCAGGGTTCACGCCTGGGGGCGGGATGCGGCCAAGGGTGCCGCGATAGCGGCCGAGGTCAATGGTGCGACCCGCAAGACCTCGTTCGTCTACCAACAATGTGACGTGAGCTCGGCGCAGTCGATTCGCGCCGCAGTGAGCGCGCTCAAGGCCTCGGGTGACAAGGTCGACCTGTTGGTGAACGCCGCCGGTGTGCTGCAGCGCAACTCGCTGACTCGCCCCGGTGACATGGACATCGGCGCCGAGATTGCGGTGCTGCTCACCGGTACCATCAACGTCACGAGCCATCTGAGCGAGCTGCTCGCGAAGTCGGGCTCGGCGCTGGTCGTGAACGTTGGCTCGGTCGCCGGCCAACATCCTTATCCGGGGCTCTCCGCATACGGTGCCGCCAAGGCGGGCATCATCCACTTCACGCGCGCCGCCGCGCAGGAGCTCTATCGCTCGCGCATCCGCGTCATTTGCGTCTGCCCGGGCGTGGTCAACACCAAGCTCATGCCGCAAGAAGAGCTCAAGCTCATCGCGGACACGTTGCCGGGGCGCCGCTTGCAGTCGCCCGACGAGATTGGGCGCTTCATCGTCCACCTCGCGACCACGAGCTATCCGTCGCTCACCGGCTCGGTCATCGACCTCGACGACGGCGCCGGGTTCCATTTCGTGCCGCCCGGGGCTCCTGCTTCGACCGAAGTAGCTCAGAGCCGCGCACCGGCTACCGTGCCGGCGGCTGCAGGGGCGGGCGGTGATCAGAGCTTCGAGAAGCTCGCGGCCATCTTCTCCGAGGTCTTCGCCGTTCCGCGCGAGCGGATTCGGCCCGAGCTATCGCCGAACGACGTCACCAAGTGGGATTCGATTGGTCACATCCGCCTCGTCGGGGCGATCGAGCAAGCGTTCTCCTGCACCTTGGATGTCGACGAGGTGATGGCTTTGACGAGCTTCGGCACCGTTCTCACGGTGATATCGAAGAAAAAATAACACGATGCTTGAAGCCCCGGTCACCAACAACGTCGTCGCGCTCATCCTCGGCAATGTGACATCGACCGCTCCAGCGGTCATCGAGGGTAGCCGGAACGTCACCCATCAAGCGTTGGCGCAGCTCGCCAGCGCCATGAGCCAGCGGCTGCGCACCGCTGGCGTTGGTCCCGGCGATGTCGTCGCTCTGGTCGGCGACAACTCCATCGAGTGGGTCGCGTGGTATCTCGCGATCATCGGCTCGGGTTGCACCGTGCTGCCGCTGCCGGGACGCGAGAGCGAGACCGTGCTTCGCGCTGGCCTGCGCTTGAGAAACGTGCGGGCTGTGGTCGCTGCGTCGAAGTACGCCGACGGCATGCAGACGCTGAAGGCCCCCGAGCAGGTCTTGCTGACCCTCGAAGACGCCACTCCGTCCGCGACAGCGGATGCATCGCTCGCATGGCTCCATCCGATCGGCGACCGCACGACCCACCTCGCCGCCATCATGATGACCAGCGGCTCGACGTCCGAGCCGAAAGGCGTGTGCGTCTCGCACGGCAACATCGCCGCCAATACCCGCTCGATCCTCTCGTATCTCCACTTGAAGCCGTCCGACCGCATGATGACGGTCCTGCCGCTGCACTACTGCTTCGGCTTGTCGCTCCTGCACACCCATCTCTGGGTCGGCGGCAGCGTCGTGCTCAACAACCTCTTCATGTTCACCGAGAAGGTGCTCGACAATCTCGAGGAGACCGAGTGCACGGGCTTTGCCGGCGTGCCGAGCACCTACCAGACGCTGCTAAAGCGGACGAAGCTCAAGGAGCGCAAGCTCGCGAGCTTGTCGCACGTGCAACAAGCGGGTGGCCGTCTCGCGGTGCCGATTCTCACGGAGCTGCGGGCATCGCTCCCGGCGCACACCAAGATCTTCACCATGTACGGCGCGACCGAGGCGACGGCTCGCCTGGCGTTCCTGCCCCCTTACGCCGCTCAGGACAAACAGGGCTCCGTTGGTGTCGCCATCCCCGGAGTCGAGCTCGCGATTCTCGACGAGAGCGGGCAGCGCGCAAAACAAGGCACCGTCGGTGAGCTCGTGGCTCGCGGCCCCAACGTCACGCTCGGCTACTACGACCAACCCGAGCTCTCGCGCGCCAAGTTCAAAGATGGGTGGCTGCATACCGGTGACATCGCCCGCATCGACGAGGACGGCTTTTGCTTCATCGAGGGGCGCCGCGAAGAGTTCTTGAAGAGCTACGGCTTCCGTATCAGCCCGCGTGAGATCGAGGACGTGCTGCTGACGCTGCCGGCGATTCACGAAGTCGTCGTCCACGGCGTACCCGATGCCGACGCCGGCGAAGCCGTGGCCGCGACCATCGTCTTGGCTCCCGGCGCCGCGCTCGCCGAAGACGGCATCAAGCGCTACTGTCTCGAAAAGCTTCCCAATCACAAAGTTCCTTCCATCGTCCGCTTCGTCTCCGAGCTGCCGAAGACGCAATCGGGGAAGGTCATGCGCGCGCGCGTCGCGGGAGCATCGTGACCACAGTCGAAGAGCTCATAGAGGCGCCGCAATATTCGCTCTCGGTGGCCGACAAGCGACGCGTCTTCGTGCCGCTCTTGCGCGAGGCCTTCGTGCGTAACGCCGAGCTCTGTCCGCCGTTCGCACATTTCCTCGAGGGCTATCGCTTCGAGCCCGGCGCCGCCAACGAGCTCAGGGACTTTCCCGTGCTTCCCGTCGGCGTCTTCAAGACGCACAAGCTCACCACCGTCCCCGAGCACGAGGTCGTTCGCGAGCTGCGTTCGAGCAGCACGACCGGGCAGTCGCCGAGCCGCATCTTCTTGGACAAGGCGACATTGCATCGCCAGACACGCGGCCTCGCGTCGGTGCTCAAGAGTCACATCGGCAACAAGCGGCGCCCCTACTTGGTGCTCGACGTCCCGGACGCGACTTCGGCGCAGAACGCCCATCTCGGAGCGCGCGGTGCCGCGATTCGCGGCTTCGAGAACTTCGCGTCGAGCACGGTCTACGCCCTGCGTAGCGAAGGCAACGAGTACAAGATCGATTGGAAAGCAGTCGACGATTTCTGCGCTGCGCATGGCCAGGGCGAAGTGCTCGTCTTCGGCTTCACGTTCGTGATCTGGAGCGTCATCTGCAAACAGCTGCGTGAGCAGAATCGCCGCTTGAGCCTGCCGCTCGCCAAAGTCTTCCACGGTGGTGGTTGGAAGAAGCTGCAGAGTCAGAGCGTGTCCAAGCCAGTGTTCAACGACGGCGTCGCCGAGGTCTTGGGGTGCCAGTCACAGGCCGTCCTCGACTACTACGGCATGGTCGAGCAGGTCGGCAGCATCTTCATCGACTGCGAGCACGGCAACAAACACGCCCCGAACTTCTCGGCCGTGCTCATCATCGACCCTCTGACGCTCGAGCCGGTCGGGCCGGGCAAGACCGGTCTCATCGAGGTCGTCAGCCTGTTGCCGACGAGCTACCCGGGTCAGGTGTTGATCACGGAAGACGTCGGTCGCGTGGTCGCCGTCGACGACTGCCCTTGCGGCCGCCGTGACGTCGCATTCCAGTTCGTGTCGCGCGTCGAGCGCGCCGAAGTCCGCGGTTGCGGAGATACGCTCGCCCGATGAGCTCAGTGACTACCATCCAGACCGTTGCTGAGCTCGACGCGCTTGCCGCGACACTCAAGCAGAATCTGCCGCGACAACGCGAGCGCAAGCTCGAGGACATCGTCGCCACCTTGGGGCGCTTCGCCGACGTTTTGGGCCGCAGCTCCGCCATCGGCGAGATCGAGGGACTTGCCTTCCTGGTCTTCTGGTTGCGCCCGAGCAACTTGAACCGCCTCATCGGCATGAGCCTCAATGGTGGCGCTGCCGCGTTGGAGCAGTTCACGCGCACTGGCAACAGCTACGTCAGAGCGCAGCCAATCGGTCTCGTTTGCCATTGGACCGCGGGCAACGTGCCCACCATCAGCTTCTTCTCGTGGCTGCTGTCGTTGCTCACCAAGAACGTCGCGCTGCTGCGTGTCAGCCGTGATTCGATCGACGCGACCAACAAGCTCTTGCAGGTGCTCGCCGAAGTTCCCGGTCCGCTCAGTGGCAAGGAGCTTCTCGCCTCCGTCGAGTTCATCCACTTCGATCACAGCGACCAGGCGTTGCAAACCTCGATGTCGCAGCACGCCGACTGCAAAGTCATTTGGGGCGGACACGACGCGGTCAGCAACATCATGGCGCTGCCGCGCAACCATCACTGCAACGAAATCATCTTCGGACCGAAATATTCGGTTGGCGTCATCGGCGCTTGTCGCCGTGATCAGCGCGGCGCCTTGCAAGAGGCCGCGCGGGCGTTCGTGCGCGACGCGCTCATCTTCGATCAGCGCGCTTGCAGCTCGCCGCAGACCATCTTCTTCGAGAAGGGCGAGCTCGAGCCGAACGAAGTGCTGGAGATTTTCTCCGCCGAGATGGCGAGCGCCGCCAAAGCGACACCCAAGCGCGACATCGACGACTACACCGCCTCGAAGATCTTCTTGGCGCGTGCGCTCTGGGGCCTCGACACGGCGCGGGCGTTTCGCGCGAACAACGGCGCCGACTGGACGATCTGTCTCGACCAGGAGCTGGCGCTCAAAGAGGCAGTGCAATCGCGGACATTGTTCTTGGTCGGCGTGCAAGACGCCGAACAAGTGGTGCCGCTTCTCGACACGCGTATTCAGTGCGTCGGTCTGGCCCTCATGGACTCCGACCGCCTTCTGCGTTTTGCCGACGCCGCCACCGCTCGCGGTGTGTCCCGGTGCACCAAGCCGGGTCTCATGAATGTCTACGATTTGCCCTGGGACGGCAGACTCGTCCTCAGTGACATGGTTCGATGGGTAAGTCTCACCGTTTAATTCGATATCGCGACATCTCTGAACTTCTTTATCACCGATAAATTCCGGGAAAACCAATGGCCGTCGAAAACATCGAGCTAACTCTCTCGCACACCGATCTCGGCACGTTGAATGAGTTTTCCATGATGACTCTCTGCGGAATTGCGCAGGCGCATCTCATCACGTCCGCCAAGAACTGCACGCTGTGGGACATCAAAGACCGCGAAGGCCGCGTTCTTTATCCCGGTTTTTTCATGACCCATATCCACGTGCCGGAGCCGCGCGGGCTCGAACGCTATCGCGTCTGGGACAAGATCTCCGTGGGCGTCGACGTTGGAACCTTCGGGGGGATGATCCTCGACTCGCGTTACATTCTGGGAAAAGCGGGTGAAATTCCTGCCGAGACCAGTGATTGGGATACCTCGCGATTTCCCTCGATGACCGGCGGAACCATGTTCGTGGTCGACGGCCATGCCGGCGAGCCGGTGCCCGCGCCGCCGGTGGGTGACCTCCTCGGCCACCTGCCGCGCATGGTGAATCCGCCGCCGTCGGTCGAGAAGTTCTCGGCCGCCCAGGCGAAGGGATTTCTCGAGCTCAAAGGCGAAGCGAAATTGCGCCTGAAGCAGCCTTATCTCTATCCGATTCTCGAGGGACGCGACCTCGCGCCCGGCCGCGCCCTGATGTTCGCCACCTTCAGCCGTCTCATGGACTATGCCGAGCGCGCCTTGCTCACCGAGCACGTCTGGCCGGCTTTTCCGAGCGACGTCGTTGCTTGCCTGCGCTTGGAAGACCGCGAGACTTATTTTCTCGGAAATGTTCATGCCGGTGATACCGTTCGTGTCGACGTGCAGGCGACAATCTCACCGCTGCAAAGTGTCGGCGGTGACGTCGCAACTCCCGCGTCGCTGAGCCTGCGTTTCGAGCTCTACGACGAAACGCGTAAGACGCTGCTGTTGGTGTCACGCGCGAAGAAGAAACTCTCCATCTCACCGGCCCAGAAGCGGTTGCTGCGCGACGCTGATAGGCTACTATCGCATCATGCTTAGAGGGCGCCGTCTTGAGTGAGGGCCAAGCAGGCAAGAGAGGGTTCGGAACCCTCGTCGAAGCGCTTCAGTCACGAGCAGCGTCGACCCCAGAGACAGTCGCTTATACCTGGGTGCTCGATGCCGAAGGTGACCGCGAAGCGGTCGAAGCGCGTCTCACGTACCGCGAGCTCGACCGCACCGCGCGTCGTGTCGCGGGTGCGTTGCAGAGCGTCGTCGAGCGCGGCGCTCGCGTTCTCGTCATCTGCCCGCCGGGGCTCGGCGGTGTCTCCGCCATCTTCGGTTGCTGGTACGCCGACACCGTCGCGGTGCCCATCCCGTGCCCCGAGCCGATTCGCCCGACGCGACTCGCATCGGCAGTGCGCGCCATCAGCGGCCACTGCAAGCCGCGAGCGATCGTCTGCACCGAAGCCGTGCGCACCGCGCTGCTCGGTCGCGCCGAAGAGCTCGGCGATGTCACGAGTCTGTCGTGGGTCGTGCTCGACTCGCAGACGGCCGACGACAAGCACGAGCTGCGCGCCAAAGACCTGACCGAGCAGTCGCTCGCGTATCTCCAGTATTCGTTGCGTTCGGTCGAGAGCAAACCCACGTGCCTCGCGGTCACCCATGGCGCGCTCGTCGACCGCTGCGCCGCTGCGTCGTCGAGCCTGGGCTGCAACGCCGAGACCGTTTCGGTCACGTGGGAGCTGCACCGCCAAGACGTCGGACCCGCGTGGGGCATCGCCCTGCCGATGTACGCCGGCTACCGCAGCGTTCTCTTGTCGCCGGCGCAAGTGATGAAACAGCCGGCGCGCTGGCTGCGCGCCATCTCGCAGTTCAAGGCGACGTTCAGCGCCGCTCATGTCGATGCCTACGAGTGGGCTGCCGCCACCATCACCGACGAGCAAAAGGCTGGTCTTTCGCTCGCCAGCTGGTCAGTCGCCGCGGTCCTCGGCTCGCCAGTCACCAAAGGCGCGTTGCAGCGCTTCGAGTCGGTGTTCTCGCGCTGCGGGCTCGGACGCGCGGCGCTCCGTCCGGTCTACGAAGACGAGTTCGGCGTCTTCGTCTGCGCCGGCACTGGCAGCAGCGTCCCAGCGGCGCGCGACGCCTTGCTCGACTCGCCGTTCAACGGCCTGCGTTGCGCTGGGCCACAGAAGCGCGACCCTGACACCGACATCGTCACGGTTCCGCAGACTGTCGAAGGCGTGCGTCTCGCGGTCGTCGACCCGGCAACCTCGACCGAGTGCCCTCCGAATCGGCTTGGTGAGATCTGGTTGTCTGCGCCCTACGCGCAATCGTGGAACGACGGCCAGGTCGTCAGCCCCACCCAGCGCCTCGGCAACCATACGTTTTTGCGGACGGGTGACGTCGGCTTCGTCTCCGAGGGGGGCGTCGCCATCTGTGGCCGCGCCGAAGATCTCGTCGTCGTCGGCGACACGTTTCATTTTCCCGACGCCATCGAGCGCTCGATGCGCAAGCTCTCGCCGGTGCTACGCGCCGGTCGCGGAGTCGTGCTCTCGGTGGAGAGCGCCGGTGCTTCGCGCGTTGCCGTGCTCTTCGAGCTCGAACGCCGCTTCATCGACGCGTCGGCCGACAATGGCGCGTCACGTGCCTTGAGCAATGACGAGCTCATCGCGCGGATGCGTGAGGCCGTCAAAGCACAGTTCGATATCGAGCCGCACGCCATCGTCTTGCTCAAGGTCGGCAGCTTGCCCATCGCCCTCGATGGCCGCGCTTATCGTGCCTTCTCCAAGAACGCGTTTCTCGGCGGCAGTCTCGAAGCGCTCGCCGAGTGGCGCGCGCCGCTGGTGCGTCTGCCGACAGGGAAAGACGCCTCGGTCGAAGTCATCGCCGAGCTCTTCCAGCCGCATGTCCGTCGCATCGTCGCGACGCTCCTGCGCACCGGCTCGCCCGAGGAGCTCGACCCCAAGCGCCCGTTCGGTGATCTCGGCCTGAGCTCGGTGCTCGCCATCCAAGTGGGTGTCGAGGTCGCGCAGCTGGTCGGCACCGATCTCAGCCGCCTCATCGAGCTGTCGCCGACCTTCGTCTACAGCTATCCGTCCGTCGAGGCCTTGGCAGGGCACCTCGCGGAGCAGGTCTTCGCGCCGTCGCGACGCCAGGGTGATAGTGGAGCGCCACGGCCCGCGCCGGCGCCGCAACCGCGTATCGAAGTCGAGTCGCGGCCACCACCATCAGCGACGTTCGCTGGCCCCGAGCCCCTCGCAATCGTCGGGCTCGGCGCACGCTTTGGCGGAGGCATGGAGAGCGCCGAGGCGTTGTGGCTGCATTTGCGCCACGGCGACGACTTGGTGCGTGCGACGCCCAGCGACCGTTGGGACGTCGACGGCTACTACGACCCGCAAATCGGCCGCCCCGGTAAGATCTGCAGCCGCTTTGGCGGATTTCTCGACGAGGTCGACAAGTTCGACGCCGGCTTCTTCGCCATCTCGCCCCGTGAAGCGCTCAGCCTCGACCCCCAGCATCGCATGGTGCTCGAGACGGCATGGGACGCCATCGTCAACGCCGGCATCGCGCCGCGCCGCTTGGCGGGCACCCGCACCGGCGTGTTCTTGGGCATCCAGTACAGCGAGTATGGGCAGCTCCAAGTCCGCCAAAACGACACCAGCAGCTTGGACAAGTACTACGCGACCGGCAACCACTTGAACGCGGCCGCCGGTCGGCTCTCGTATTTCCTGGGCTTCCGTGGCCCATGCGTGGCCATTGACACCGCGTGCTCGTCATCGCTGACGGCTGTGCATCTCGCGGCCCAGAGCCTGCGCTCGCGCGAGAGCGACGTCGCCTTGGCCGGCGGCGTCAATATGATCTTGTCGCCGGACTTGAGCGCCGTCTTGTCGATGGCGGGTCTCTTGAGCCCGGACGGACGTTGCAAGACCTTCGATGCGGCGGCCGATGGCTACGTCCGTGCCGAGGGCTGCGGCGTCGCCGTCTTGAAGCGCTTGTCCGACGCCATTGCCGACCGCGACCGCATCTTGGCCCTGGTGCGCGGCTCGATGATCAACCAGGACGGCAAGAGCACGAGCCTCACCGCGCCCAACGGTCATGCCCAAGAGCTGGTCATCCGCGATGCCTTGACCCGCGCTGGCGTCAACCCCGGCGACGTTGCTTACATGGAAGCTCACGGCACCGGCACGGTGCTCGGCGACCCGCTCGAGATCAACGCCTTGCGTGCGACCGTCGGCGTCGACTCCAACGTACCGTTGCGCGTGAGCACGGTGAAGACGAACCTCGGGCACCTCGAAGCCGCCGCTGGCATCGCCGGCATCATCAAGGCGGTCATGTCGCTGGTGCACGACGAGATCCCGCCGCACTTGCATCTTCGCGAGCTCAACAAGCTCGTCGAGCTCCGCGGTTCGCGCATGCGGGTTCCCGCGGAAGTGCAGCCATGGTCGGCGCACGGCGGCTCGCGCATTGCTTCGGTGAGCGGCTTCAGCTTCACGGGTAGCAACGCGCACATCATTCTCCAGGAAGCGCCGCCAGTCGTCCCGGTCACCCCGGCGCATACGCGGCCGGTGCACCTCTTGGCGCTTTCGGCGCGCACCGAGCGCGCCCTGCGCGTGATGGTCGAGCGCTTCTTGCTCCACACTCTCGAGAACCCGTCCGTGTCGCTCGCCGACCTGTGCGCGGGAGCGAACGCCGTCGATTCGGGGTTCCGCTATCGCGTAGCGATCACCGCGGAGAATCACGAGCAGCTGCTGGCGCGTCTACGAGCGTTCCTCGCCGACGAGCCGATTGCCGGCTGCGTCACCGGTAACGTTTCGGCCGAGGCCGCGCAGCAGTTGCCGGCGTTCGTTTTCGTCGGCGAGGGCGTGCCTGCCGGCGTGGGTCGCGAGCTCTATCAGAGCCAGCGCACGTTCCGTCGCGCCTTCGACCGCTGCGCCGAGCTGGTGAAGGAGCATCTAGCGAAACCGCTCGGCGAGGTGCTCTACGGCGACCAGCACGCCGCGCTCTCCGAGCCCGGCTATGCGGAAGCCGCGACCTTCGCCTTCGAGTGGGCCCTCGCCGAGATGTGGCGCTCGTGGGGTGTGCAGCCCGGTATGGTGCAAGGGCAAAACGTCGGCGAGCAGGTCGCTGCTTGTGCAGCGGGCGCCCTCGCGGTCGACGACGTGTTGCCGATGCTCGCGCGTCCCGGCGCGGCCGAGGGCATCAAGCGCCTGACGGCGAAGCCACCGCGAATCACCATTGGCAAGGGAGCCCCGACGGGCGCGGCTGTCGAGATCGGGCGGCGCGACCATGGTGCTTGGCGAGAAGCTCTCGCGGGCCTCGCGGATCTCTACGTGCGTGGCGCCGACGTCGCATGGACCGAGGTCGACGCCGATTACGTATCGCGCCGGGTTCCGCCTCCGGCCTACCCATTCGAGCGCGACAGCTACTGGTTCAACCGCGCGACGGGTGGGGCGGGCGACGCTGCACCCGCCAAGCCCGATGTCGTGGAAGCCGTCCGCTGGCTCGGACGGCGCACCGACTTGGCGACCGGCGATATCGTTTACGAGACCGAGGTCAGCGGCGCGGGATTCCCGTGGCTCGAGGATCACCGCCTCTACGGGCCCATCGTCGTACCGGGGGCCTCGCACGTCGCCCGCGTGCTCATGGCGGCCGAGCAGATCTGGAAAGGCAGCGACGGCACGACTCTCACCAACCTCGGCTTCCGCGAAGCTGTCGTGCTCGACGAAGGTGAGCGTCGCATCGTGCAGTTGGTGCTCCGGCGCAAGCCTGATGGCGCCGATGGGGCTCTGGGCTTCGAGGTCTTGAGTCGCCCGCAGACCGGCACGACCTGGACCCTGCACGCCTCCGGCGACGTCGCACCGATCGCGCCGGGCCAAGCGAAGAACAAGGTCGATTTGCTCGCTACGGTCCGTGCGCGCTGTCCGAGCCTTTTCCCGGCCAAAGAGGTCTACGCCAACTTCATGCGCGCCGGTCTCGACCTCGGTCCCACCTTCCAAGTGATCCAAGGGCTATGGGTCGGCAGCAACGAAGCGATCACCAAGCTGCGCGTCCCCGACGCCGCGGCTCGCGAGGCGCGTGACTACCCGATTCATCCCGGCCTCATGGACGCTTACGTCCAGTCTTGCGCCAACTACAAGGGGCCGATCTTCAAAGAGCTGCCCATCCCGTTCTCGTTCGAGCGCATGAACTTCCACCGCCGAGTGCCGCGCGACACCTTTTGCCATGTGGCGCAGCGCAAAGACGTGGCCGCCACCAAAGATCTGCGCTCCTACGACGAGAACGGCGACTTGGTCTTCGAGGTGTTGGGTTACACCGACCTGCCCGCGCCGCGTCATCTCTTCCAAGCGCGCACGCAGGCGCAGTCCGCTTCTGCGGATATCTACTATCGCTTCGAGTGGCGCGACGCACCGCGGGCCGCGCAGCCGGCGCCCGCCGCGACGAATCGCAGCTGGATCTTCCTCGCCGATCGCGGGGGTGTCGCCGCCGCCGCCATGCAACGCCTGCGCAACCGCGGCGATCGGGTGGTGTCGCTATCGTGGACATCGCCGGCCGATCCGGTGCCCGGTGCCGGCGCCGTCAATCCCATGGATGCCGCCGGCATGCAGCAGGCGCTCGCCATGCTCTCGAGCGACGCCGCACCCACCGACATCGTGCACACCTGGAGCCTCGATCTGCCGAACGGCGAGCAGGGTAGCACCTCGTCGATGGAGAGCCAGGGCCTCGCGGTCGCGAGCCTTCTGCACCTCGTTCAGGCGATCAACAAGGCGGGCTTCTCACGGCCGCCGCGTCTCAATGTCGTCACCCGAAACGCGCAGGTCACCTCGCCCGCGGATCGCGATGCTTGCCTTGCGGCCGCGCCGGTATGGGGCCTCAATCGCGTCATCGGCCTCGAGAGCCCTGACCTGCGGGTACGAGCCATCGACGTCGATGACGGCGCCGACGACGGCCGCGCCGAGCGCTTGGTCGCGGAGCTCTTGGACGACGGTCGCGAAGATCAAATCGCCTTGCGTGGTACGAAGCGCAGCGTCTTGCGCGTGGTCAGGGGACCGGGTGGAGCTCTTCCGCGCGCGCCGCTCGCGCTCGCCAGTGACGGCTCGTACCTGATCGCGGGTGGTCTCGGTGGGCTCGGGCGCGAAATCGCGACCTGGATGCTCGCAGCCGGCGCTGGGCACGTGCTGCTCTTGTCGCGTAGCGATGACAAAGATGGGTTTGCGCGTCGGGTCGATCCGGCTGGCCGGCGTCTCAGCTTCGCGCGCGCCGACGTCACCGACTTCGAGAGCGTGAAGCGCGCCGTCGCTCTGTGCGGCACCAAGCTTCCGCCATTGCGCGGCGTCATCAACTGCGCCGCCGTCCTCGATGACGGCATCTTGGGCGATCTGACGTGGCCGCGCTTCGAGCGTGTCTTGGCCTCGAAGGTGCTCGGCAGCCTCAACCTGCATCGCGCGACGACCGACCGGCAGCTCGACTTCTTCGTCATGTTCTCGTCGATCGCCGGCATGCTCGGCACGCCGGGGCAGGGCAACTACTCGGCGGCGAACGTCTGGCTCGATACCTTCGCTGCCTATCGCGCGAATCGCGGTCTCCCGGCTCTCAGTATCGGCTGGGGCGCCTGGGCCGAAGTCGGCGCCACGATCGAGAACGAGCGCCGTATGTCGAACAGCACAGGTCGCGGTGTCCGCCCGCTCGGTCTGCAAGAGGGCCTCGCGGTGTTGGGCTCGCTGATCAGCGCGGCAAAGGCTCCCGACCGCGTATCGCACGTCGGCGTCTTCCCGCTCGACTGGAGCGTGTTCGTCAAACGCCTCGGCGCGACTCCGCCGACACTTTCGGAGGTGGCACCCGGTGCCGCGCCAGCGCCGAAGGCGGTCGCGGCGGTCGCCAAAGAAACGCCTACCGACGTGTCGGTCGTGCAACGCATCAAGCAGGCGCCAACCCGTGATCGCGCGGAGGTCCTTTCCGGCTTCGTGTTGGGAGAGGTGCGCTCCATCCTCATGCTGAGCGAGCAGGAGTACATCGATCCGAGCGCGCCGCTCATCGAGCTCGGCCTCGACTCGCTCGCCGCCGTCGAGCTCCGCAACCGTCTCGGTCGTGCCTTGGGCACGACGCTGCCGGTCGCGCTGCTCTTCCAGTTCCCAACGCTCGAGGCAATCAGCGAGCATTTGCTCGGCTTGCCGGTCTTGGCGCCCGACGCGGCAAGCGAAGGCAGCAAAGCCGAGGCCGTGCCCGAGCAGGGTCAAGACAAGCTCGCGACCATCTACAAGCTCATCGGAGACCTCTCGACCGACGACCTCCAGAAGTTCGCCGAAGAGGTCCGACTCATGCTCGTCGGATAAGGAAACATGGCATCAGATCCAAGCAGCGGGAAGCTAAGTCTCGCCCAGGTTCTTCGCGAGCGGACAGAGAATCATGTCGCCGTCATCGGGATGAGCTGCCGCCTGCCGGGCGCAAATTCGCCCGAGGAATACTGGCAGTTGCTGACGCGCGGCATCGACACCACGCGCGTCGTCGAGCCGAGCCGTTGGTCCGCTGACGCGTACTACGATCCCGAGCCCGCGGTTGCCGGCAAGACGAGCACCAAGTGGGCTGGGTTCATCGACGACTACGACAAGTTCGATGCACCGATGTTTCGGGTCAAGCCACCCGATGCCATCGACATGGACCCGCAAGCGCGCATCGTCCTCGAGGTGGTCTGGGAAGCGCTCGAGCGCTCGCGCCGCGACCCGCGCAGCCTGCGCGGCACCAACGCCGGTGTCTTCCTCGGCATGATGACCAACGACTACGCGGCCTTGCGTAGTCCGTTCACCAGCTACAACGTCGCCGCCGGGCGCGTGTCGTATTTCCTCGACGTTCACGGCCCCTGCGAGACCGTGGACACTTATTGTTCGTCGTCGATCGTGTCGGTGCATCGAGCCTGTCAGGCCTTGCGCAGCGGCGAGTGCGAGATCGCTATCGCGGGCGGTGTCAGCCTGTTGCTCTTGCCGAGCGGCTTCGTCGAGATGTCGCAGATCCAAGCGTTGTCGCGCACGCCGGGTGGCTGCAAGACCTTCGATGCACACGCCGACGGCTATGTCCGCGGCGAGGGCTGCGGCATCGTGGTGCTGCGCCGCGTGCAAGATGCGCAGCGCGACGGCGACCCAATCCTCGCGACCATCCGCGGCTCGGCCATCAATCACGACGGCTTGAGTCAAGGCTTCACCGCGCCGAACGGTGTCGCCCAGCGCAACCTCCTGCGCAAAGCTTGGTCCGTTGCCGGCATCGACCCCGCGAACCTCGGCTATGTCGAAGCGCATGGCACCGGCACGGCGCTCGGTGATCCGCACGAGCTCGAGGCGCTGTCCGAAGCCTTGAGCCAGGCCAAGTCCGGTGGCCGCCGCGTTCCGGTTGCGTCCGTCAAAGCGAACATCGGCCACCTCGAGGGAGCGGCCGGTGTCATCGGCATGATCAAGATCATCCTGGCGATCCAGAACGGAGAGATCCCGCCGCACGTCAACATGCGTGAGTTCAATCCCCACATCCACGTCCAAGACATGCCGCTGACGGTCTCCACCGAGCGCCGCCCGTGGCCACGCGGGGCGCAGCGTGTCGCCGCCGTGAGCTCGTTCGGCTTGGGCGGGACGATCGCCCATTTGGTGGTCGAAGGAGCTCCGGCACGGCAAGAAGCAGCGGTCGCCACCGCTTCGCCGCGGCCGAGCGTCGTGACCCTGTCGGCGAACAGCTTGGTGGCCCTGCGCAATCTCGCCGGCCGACTCGCGACTGCCTGTGCCGAGAGCCCCGAGCAACGTGTGGCAGACATCGCGCGGAGCACGCGCCGCCACCGCGCCCAGTTGCCCCATCGCGTCGCGCTCCCCGCTACGACGCTCGACGAGCTGCGGCAGGCCGCAACGACTTTTGCGGCGTCGATGGTGCCGACGGCACCTGTCGGCATCGTGCAAGACGGTCAGGCCCGCCCCAAGGTGGCTTTTCTCTTCACCGGACAAGGGTCGCAATACCCGGCGATGGCCCGGCAGCTTTACGAAGAGCAGCCCGTGTTCGCCGCCGCCATGAAGCGCTGCGGCGAGTTCTTGAAGTCGCGCTTCGACCTACCGCTGCTCGACCTGCTCTACGGCAAGGACGCCGCGACCGGCGGTAGTGCGCTCGAGCAGACAGGGCTCGCTCAGCCGGCAATTTTTGCCATCGAGTGGTCCTTGGTCGAGCTCTGGCGGTCCTTGGGCGTCGAGCCCGACATCGTCATGGGCCACAGCGTCGGTGAGATCGCGGCTG
>CAZAER010000009.1:0-201823 GCA_964484195.1 uncultured Bdellovibrionales bacterium
TCGGACATCGGACATCGGACATCGGACATCGGACATCGGACATCGGACATCGGACATCGGCTATCGGAAATCGGCTATCGGAAATCGGCTATCGGACGTCGGACATCGGCCATCGGTCCTCGCCTACCGGCCATCCCTCCCCCCGCCAACACCTTGCCGCCCTGACTCCACCCGCGTAAGACACCCAACTCATGACCTCAGGTGCTCCCGCCCGCTTGGTTCTCGAGGATGGCACTGTATTCCGCGGCCGCCGCTTCGGCGCTACCCGCGAAGCCGTCGGTGAAGTCGTCTTCAACACCGCGATGACCGGCTACCAGGAGATCCTCGGCGATCCCTCCTACTCCGGCCAAATCGTGGTCATGACCTATCCCATGATCGGCAACTACGGTATCGCGCCGGAGGACTTCGAGTCGGGCCGTACCTACCTCTCCGCCCTCATCGTCAAAGAAGTAAGCCGCATCGCTAGCAACTGGCGGCACGAGCGCACCCTCGACCAATACCTCGCCGAGCACGATGTTCCCGGGTTCTGTGACCTCGACACCCGCGCCCTCGTCCGCCACCTCCGCGACGCGGGGGCCCAGCGCGGCATCATCGCCGACGCCACCACCCCCGTCGAAGCGCTCGTCGAGCGCGCCCGCGCCATTCCCTCGATGGCCGGCCTCGATCTCGCGAGCCGTGTCACCACCCAGAAACCGTACACCTGGCAGCGCTCGACCCTGGATCTCGCCGGCGGAGAGAAGAAGCGCGACCTCAAATACCACGTCGTCGTTTACGACTTCGGCGTGAAGCGCAACATTCTCCGCTCGCTCGTCCACTTCGGTGCCCGCGTCACCGTCGTGCCTGGCAACACCCCCGCGAGCGAGGTGCTTGCCATGAAGCCGGACGGCGTCGTCTTCTCCAACGGACCTGGCGATCCCGAGCCGCTCGAGTACGCTATCGCGAACGCACGCTCGCTCCTCGGCAAGACGCCGGTGTTCGGCATCTGCTTGGGACACCAAATCTTGTCGCTCGCCGCTGGGGCCAAGACCTTCAAGCTCAAGTTCGGCCATCACGGCGCGAACCATCCAGTGATGGATTTGTCGACTCAGAAGGTCGAGATCACCTCGCAGAACCACGGCTTCGCGGTCGATCCGGCCTCGGTGCCCGGCTCGCGCGCCGAAATCACTCACCTCAACCTGAACGACCAAACGGTCGCGGGTATCCGCGTGAAAGACGCCCCGGCTTTCAGCGTGCAGTATCACCCCGAGGCAGCTCCTGGTCCGCGTGATGCCGGCTACTTGTTCGAGCGTTTCGTCGGGCTGATGGCGGACTTCAAGGCGAAGAACCGATGAAAGATCTGAAACCGCTGCGCGAGCGCATCGACTCGCTCGATGACCAGATGCTCGAGCTTCTCGCCGAGCGCGCCAAGGTCGTCGGTGAGGTCGCCGACGCCAAACGCGGGAGCGGACTGCCGTGGTACCAGCCCGAGCGTGAGCGCCAGATCGTCGATCGCCTCACCGCGCGCAGCGCCGGCCGCTTTCCCGACGACGCCGTGCACGCGGTTTTCCGCGAGGTCATGAGCGCCTGCCTGGCGCTGCAGAAGCGCTTGTCCGTCGCCTTCCTCGGGCCGCAAGGCTCGTACTCGCATCTCGCGGCGCGCCACGTCTTCGGGCTCGCTGTCGAGTATCACGAGGCGGCGTCGCTCTCCGGTGCAGTCGACATGGTGCGCTCGGGCGCCAGCAATTACGGCATCGTGCCGGTCGAGAACTCGACCGAAGGCGGCGTGTCGAGCACCGTCGATGCTCTACTCGAGGGTGGCGTCTTCTTGCGCAGCGAGACCGTGCTCGAGATTTCCCACGCGCTGCTCTCGCATGCTCCCAATCTCCCCGCGGTCGAGCGTGTCTATTCGCACCCGCAGGCCTTGGGCCAGTGCCGCATATGGCTCGCGCGCCATCTGCCGCAAGCGCAGCTCATCCACACTGCTTCAACGAGCCAGGGCGCTCGCCAGGCCGCCGACGATCCCAAGGGTGCGGCCCTCGGTAGCGCGCTCGCGGGGGAGCTTTTCAGCTTGAAGGTCCTTGCGCGTCGTTGCCAGGACGGCGAAGGCAATGCCACGCGCTTCCTGGTCATCGGCGCCGAGGACGCTCCGCGCAGCGGCAAGGACAAGACCACACTCGTCTTCAGCGTGAGCGACGGCGCCGGTGCCCTCTATCGCGTCTTGGGCGCTTTAGCGGACAACAACATCAACATGAGCAAGATCGAGTCGCGACCTTCGAAACAGAAGGCCTGGGACTACGTCTTCGTCGCCGATCTCGAAGGCCACCGTCAGGACGAGCCGGTCGCCAAAGCCATTGCGACGCTGCAAGAGCGCTGTCCCATGGTAAAAGTCTTGGGTAGCTATCCGCGACACGACGGGCCGCCAATCTCTCCTTGAGGGAAGCTTGATGCGACGCTTGCGAGTGGGTCTCTTGGGAGTTGGTACCGTGGGAGGCTCGGTCGCGCGCGCTTTGGTGCAGCGCCGGGAGCAGCTCGCCGCCGCCGCGGGCGCCGAGCTGGTGCTCACGCGCGCCGTCGTGCGTGATCTCGCCAAGGGCCGCGAGCACATCCCTCGAGAGCTGTTGAGCAGCGACGCCGAAGCCTTGGTCGCGGCGCCGGACGTCGACGTGGTCGTCGAGCTCATGGGTGGTGAGGAGCCCTGCCGCACCCTCATCGACAAAGCGCTGGCGAACGGCAAACACGTGGTGACCGCGAACAAGCGCGTGCTCGCTTGGCACGGCGACGCCTTGTTCGCCAAGGCGGCGGCCAAAGGCGTGGCGCTGCGCTACGAAGCCGCCGTTTGCGCGGGCTTGCCGGTGATCGCCTCGCTCGCCGACGACCTCGCCGCCAACGACATCCACGAGCTGCGCGGCATCATCAACGGCACGACCAACTTCATCGTCACCGCCATGGCGAGTGGCGGCAGCTACGCCGACACCCTGAAAGAGGCGCAGAAGCGCGGCTTCGCCGAGGCCGATCCCACCGCCGACGTCGAAGGTATCGACGCCGCCGACAAGCTCGCCATCTTGGTGCGGCTCGCGTTCGGTGCTGCCATCACGCCCCAGAAGATCTTCCGCGAAGGCATCAGCAAGCTCGATGCGCGCGACATCGCCCTCGGCCGCGAGCTCGGCTATACCCTGAAGCTCTTGGGCACGGCGCGTCTCGCCGAGAAGGGCGTCGAGGCGCGGGTACATCCGGTATTCTTGCCCGCGAGCCACCCTCTGGCGCGTGTCGACGGCGCCCTCAATGCGGTGCAGGTCATCGGCGATCTCTGCGGCCCGATCATGTTCAGTGGCCAAGGCGCGGGCGGCGACGCCACCGCGAGTGCCGTTCTAGCGGACATCATCCACGTCGCTCGCGGTGCCACCAACACCACCCGCGCGACGCGCGACCTGCCGATCTTGCCGATGGGCGAGAGCCGTACCCGTTGCTACTTCCGCATCGCCGTCGACGACGTGCCGGGTGTCTTCGCCAAGATCACCCAGGTGCTCGCCGATCATCACATCGGCCTCGCCAGTGTCTTGCAGCGCGAGCCACCACAAGCCGGTAACGCCGATATCGTCCTGCTCACTTACTCCGCGCCCGAAACGGCGCTCGCCAAAGCGGAGGCCGACTTGGCCAAGCTCAGCTGCACCCGCGCCGTCATGGCGCGCATCCGGGTCGACGCGCCCGACGAGCATCGCCATGCGTAAGGGCATCATCGCGCGCTGGCGCGAATTCCTGCCGGTGACCGACGCCACGCCGGCGCTCACACTCGGTGAAGGCGACACTCCGCTGGTCGCGGCACCGCGCCTCGCCGAAGCCATCGGTTGCGATGCGCTCTGGCTCAAATTCGAAGGCATGAACCCGACCGGTTCGTTCAAGGACCGCGGCATGGTCATGGCGGTCGCCAAGGCCAAGGAAGAGGGCGCGACCGCCGTCATTTGCGCCTCGACGGGTAACACGTCCGCTTCAGCGGCCGCCTACGCCGCCGCCGCAGGCATGCGCTGCCACGTGGTGATCCCCGACGGTAAGGTGGCGCTCGGGAAGCTGGCGCAGGCCCTCATTCACGGTGCCAACGTCGTGCGCATTGCCGGAAGCTTCGATGACGCGCTGAACATCGTGCGCAAAGACGGATTGACGTCCGCTCTCGTGAACAGCGTGAATCCATTCCGCATCGAGGGGCAGAAGACCTCGGCCTTCGAGATCGTCGAGACCTTGGGGCGCGCCCCCGACATCTTGGCGCTCCCCGTCGGCAACGCCGGCAACATCTCCGCCTACTGGAAGGGCTTCGTCGAGCACGACGAGCGCAAGAAGACCGGACGACCGATGATCTTCGGAGCGCAAGCCGAGGGTGCCGCGCCGTTCATCCACGGCGCCCCCATCGCCAATCCCGAGACCGTGGCCACGGCGATTCGCATCGGCAACCCCGCGAGCTGGTCGACGGCGCAGCGCGCCCGTCTCGAGTCCGGTGGTCGCATCGACGCCGTGAGCGATGCCGAGATCCTCGCCGCGCAGGCACGGCTGTCGATGGAAGCCGGCGTGTTCTGTGAGCCTGCGAGCGCCGCGGGCGTGGCGTCGTTGTTCAAGATCGGCAAGAGCGGACAGCTCGCCGGCAAGACCATCGTCGCTGTCCTCACTGGTCATGGCTTGAAGGATCCGCAGATCGCCATCGATCGTTCACCGCCGCTGCCAGACGCCATCAATCCGCAGGATCCGCGTCTCCTGGAGCTGCTCAGGTGATCCGCGTCGTGGTGCCGTGCAGCAGTGGTAATCTCGGCTCCGGCTTCGATGCGTTGGGTGTCGCCCTCGATGCGCGCGCCATCACCATCACCGCCAACACATACGACGGCCCACTCACCATCTCCGAGCTCACCGGCGAAGGCGCGGCGGAGCTACCGCGCGACTCCACGAATCGTATTCTCGTGGCAGCGGACCTCGCCGCCCGTAAGGTTGGCAAGAGCCTCGCCGACCTGCGCGCCCAGGTGGCGATCGACAGCACCATTCCACTGGCGCGGGGGATGGGATCGTCCGCTTCAGCGGCCGTTGCCGGCGCCATGCTCGCCGACGCCTTGCTAGACGGCGCCATCGGCAGACCTGGCGCGCTCGACGCCGCGGCGGAGCTCGAGGGCCACTGCGACAACGTCGCGCCCGCGCTCTACGGTGGCTTCCAGGTGTCGCTCAAGACTGGCGGCCGCTGTTTTGCTTCGGCGGTCCCAGTGCAGGGCGAGCTCGGTGCAGCGCTCTTCATTCCCGATCAACCGCTCACCACCAAGGAAGCGCGCTCGGTGCTCGCCAAACAGGTCAGCATGGAGGACGCGGTCTTCAACTTGGCGCGCTCGGCGATGACCGTGGCGGCGCTCGGGCGTGGGGACTTCGCGCTCCTGCGCGAAAGCCTCGCCGATCGCCTACACCAGCCCGCCCGCACCAAGCTCATGCCCTGGTTGCCGAAGCTCATCGAGGCGGCGCTCGACGGTGGGGCCTACGGCGCAGCCTTGTCGGGTGCTGGGACGACCGTTTGTGCCCTCTGCGCGCCCAGTCGAGCCAGCGCTGTCGCGGGGGAGATGCGCGAAAGAGCCCGTTCTCTCGGCCTCTCGGGGGTCGCTATCACCTCGGGCATCTCGCCTTCCGGGACCACGGTCAGCCAATCTTGACAATGACAAGATAAAGGCGTCATCTTTCGGAGATGGAGCCTCTTCCACCCATCGAGCCCATCCCCTCTGTCGATGGCAGCACCCTCGGGGCCCGCTTTTACGCGCCTGCCGCCGCCCCCCGCGGCGCGGTGATGATCGTGCCAGCGATGGGAGTGAGTCAGGCCTATTATGCGGCGTTTGCGCGCTGGCTCGCCGGAGAAGGCTATCTCGCGGTAACCTTCGATTTCCGCGGCGTCGGTGCTTCGCAACACGGGTCGCTGCGCGACGCGCGTCTCGACATCTTCGACTGGGCCCGCGACTGCACGCCAGTGCTCGATGCTCTGCGCGCGCGAGCTGGCGACGTGCCGATCACCTGGATTGGTCACTCGCTCGGCGGGCAGATCGTGCCCTTCGTCCCTGGTCGCGAGCGCGTCGGCAAGATCATGACTGTGGCGACGGGCAGCGGCTACTGGCGGGAGAACTCGAAACGGCTGCGCCGCAAGGTGTGGATGTTCTGGTTCGTCTTCGTGCCGCTCCTCGTGAAGCTCTTCGGCTACTTTCCGGGGCGGCGTCTGCGCATGGTCGGCGACTTGCCGCGCGGTGTGGTCGAGCAGTGGCGGCGCTGGTGTTTGTCGCCTGAGTACTGCGTTGGAGTCGAAGCGCAAGCGCGCGCTGCTTATTCGGCGGTCACGACCCCCATCGTGTCCATCTCGTTCACCGACGACGAGATGATGTCGGCGAAGAATACCGAGTCGATCCACGGCTTCTATACGGCGGCGCCGCGCACCATGAAACGTCTGCACCCGCGTGACGTCGGCGCCAAACGCATCGGCCACTTCGGATTCTTTCGCCGGCAGTTCGAGGAGTCGCTATGGCGGACGCAAGTCTTGCCTGAGCTGCTGACAGTTTACGACTCGGCGCGCGCAAGCTAGTCTCGCAAGCGATGACGATCACCCCGCGGTCGACCGACGCTCGTTTGCCCGCACATCAGGCTCCCACCGCGTCTCAGCCCGACATCGTCAAGCCGCCCGCGACTCCCTTGTCGGCCGCCGATATCGACCCGGCTGCGGTGCGGCTCGCCGCGACCAGCGGCACGCCGAACCAGGTAGCGCGCTCCACGGGACGTTCCAGTCCCATGCTCGCGGCGCAGTGGCGTCCCGGTGCGCTCCACCAAAAGGCTCGTTTCGAGCGGCCAGCCATCTACCCGCCGCGCCTCGCGGTCGCTGACGACAAGAACGCGTGGTCCATCCCGTACGCGGGGTACGCGCCGGTGTACTTCGACGCGCCCGTGGTGCTCGCGCATGACCGCAACAAGCTCGAAGGTGGTTGGGCCGACCCACCGCGCAGCCCCGCGATCGTCGGTGAGAAGAATCCAGCGGGACGCACGGGGCTCGCCGGCCGCGGCCTGTGGGGCAAATACGGTGCGAACCGCACCTCTGACATCGTGCTGATTCGTACCAATCCGCAGACCGGCGAAGACGAAGTCCTCGTCGGGCAGCGCAGCGACAACCAGAAATGGGCGATCCCGGGAGGCCTCGTCGACGACGGCGAGGGCGCCGAACAAGCCGCCGAGCGCGAGCTCCGGGAAGAGACGCGCGGCCAAGTCGGCTTTAGCGGACGCGACGTCGTCGAGCGAGACGGCTACGTCGACGACTCGCGCAACACCGACGACGCCTGGGCGACCCACACCCTGTTCGTGAAGCGCCTCGACTACGAGCTCTCCGAGCAACTCGCCTTCCAGTCCACCGAAGAGTTCCAGAACGTCGCCTTCCGGCCGCTGCGCGCGCTCGCCGAGCTCGAGTTCCACGCCGACCACGCTCGCTTCATCGATATGGCGGTCGGAAGCGCCGGCCGCGTCGTCGCCAAGGCGCTCGATCGCGGCAGCGCCGAAGATTACGCCACCTACTTCAAGGGTATGGACAAGACGGCGCAGCAGAAGGTCGCGTACACCACCTATCTGCCGACCCGCGGTGTCGTGGCGGATCTCGGCGCCGGTTCCGGCAAGAGCACGTACGACCTCGCCCGGTTGTACAGCAAGCTGCAGCTCGTCGGTGTCGATCTCAATCCCAAGACCATCGAGGCAGCCGCTAAAGCGTATCAGGCGGACAACCTACGTTTCCAGGAAGGGGACGCGACTGCGCGCCTGTTCCCCAGCCAGAGCCTGGGCGGCCTCATGTGCATCTCGACGGTGCACGAGCTCATCAGCTTCACCGGCTACGACCTCGGCACCTACTACCGAGCCCTCGACTACCAGGTCGACGCCTTGGAGGTGAAACGCGCTGAAGGTGTGGACGGCGGTGTGCTCGTCATGCGGGACTTCGTCATTCCCCAGGGACCAGAGACCGTGATCCTCGAGCTGCCGACGACCGACGGCAAGGCGGCGGGCACGGTGCCCGAGCTCTCGTCGAGCGCCATGTTCGAGCGCTTCGCCCATGACTTCCGTTGCAGCCAGAACCGCGACGGGCCGGTGTCCTACAAGACGTTGCCGCCCGCCAGCGATGGTTGGGCGCGCTACGAGGTGAAGCTCCGCGCCGCGACCGAGTTCATCCTGCGCAAAGACTATCGCGACAGCTACGAGAAGGAGCTCGACGAAGAGTACCTGCACCTCACTCAAGCGCAGTTCGAGCGCTCGCACGAAGAGCGCGGCATGCGCATCATCGCCTCGCAGGAAATCCACAATCCGTGGATCGTCGACAACCGCTTCCGCGGAAAAGTGCGGCTCACGACGGTCGATGGCAAAGCGGTAGCGTTTCCACCGACCAACTTCGTCATCGCCAGTGAGCGTGTCCGCGAAGGCGGTGGAGTCGCCCTGCGCGAAAGCGGCTACGAGCTCACCCAACCGAGCTTCGTGAAGCTCAACGCTTACGCCCATCGCGCCACTGGCCTCGTTTACGAGCTCGTCGAGCGCCCGAACCCGACCCTCGATGTCTTGCCGTGGTTCGAGCGCGACGGTCAGGTGTTCGTCACCGCCAAGCAGAGCTTCCCGCGACCCATCGTCAACGCGGCGTCGGACTCACCCAACATCGAGCGCGTGCGCCTCGCGGGCTACATGACCGAGCCGATCTCGGCGAGCGTCGCCGGTGACGCGACCACCGACGAAGCCGTGCGCAATCTCCTCGGCACGCGCGCTGGCATCGACCCCGCCGCGGTGAGGTCGATCGGGCCGGTCCGGCGCTATTTCCCCTCGCCTGGCGGTGTCGACGAGCTCGTGTCCGCTCGAGCGGTCGAGATTACGCCCACCGACGACAGCTCGTGGCCGGTCGACAACTATTCCCAGTTTTCGATGTCGGGTCGGATGCAGCACTTGGACGCCACGCAGGTCCTGCGCGCCTATCAGGTCGGGGGCATGTTCGAGTCGCGTCTCGAGATCGGTGTTTACGACTTGTTGCTCGATCGCGGCACCGCGCTGGGACCGTGGATCGGCACTGCCATCGACCTGCAAGACCAGAGCAGCGACATCACGCCCGCGAGCGCCGCCAATGTGCTGTCACCCCCGGCGCGCGCTTCTTTCGAGGCGGTGCCGTTCGAACGCAGTCGCGGTTTTCTCGAGGTCCGGAACGGCACCTTCGTGGAGACCGACGCCAAAGGAGCGACTCTCAACGAGGCCAAGCTCGAGTACGTGGTACCCAAGAAGGCGAGCGCCAACACCGCGTCGGTGATGCCGGTGTTCCGCTCTAACGGACGTGTGTTCGTCGGACTCGAGCAGCGTGACCTGCCGGCGGCTCAGCGATTCTCCGGCAGCTCGGGACTCACCACGAATCCCGCCTGGCGTCTTCCCAAGAGCGTCAGGGACGGCGACGACGTTACGGCTTTTCTCCGCCAGCACCTGCCCGACGACTGCGGGGTCACGCCTCTCAAGCTCATGGCGCTGGGCGGCCGTTATTTTCCCAGCCCCGGCGTCACTCCCGAGATGGTCTATCCGTACGCGGTCGAGGTCGATGCCGCGAGCGTCGGCGCGTCGAATCTCAGCTGGGTGGCGCTCGACGAGCTGCTCGCGGCGCGTAAGGGCGTCGCCGACGGTCACCTGCTCGTCGGCTTGTACCGCTTGGCGCACGCGCTAGGCGTCTAAACCCTTTACAAAATCTTCAGGGTCTGGCGCAGTGCGTTAAATGCGTTTCCCGTTGTACGCGCGAGGCTTCGAGCACGACGCCTGCGGCGTTGGGTTCATTGCCGACATCCGTGGACGCGCATCGCACGCTATCGTCGACGACGGTCTGACCGCGCTCGAGCGCCTGTCTCACCGCGCCGCAACCGGCGCTGATCCGAACACCGGCGACGGTGCCGGGGTCATGATCCAGATCCCCGACCGCTTCTTCCGCGAGGAGATGGCGCAGCGAGGCATCGCGCTGCCGCCGCCATTCTCGTACGGGGTCGGTTTGTTCTTCGGCTCGCCCGACCGCGAAGCGCGCACTCTCGCCAAGATGGTCTTCTCGATGGTCGCCAAGCAGTGCGGCGTCGAGGTCATCGCCTGGCGCGAGGTCCCCACCAACAATCGTGGTATCGGCGTCGCGGCGCTCGCAGCAGAGCCGGCGATGTTGCATGCGGTGGTCACCGCCGCGGGTGAGCTGGTCGACGAGACGACGCTGCAGAACCGCTTGTGGCAGACGCGCAAGCGCTTCCAGACCACCATCCGCTCGAGCGGTCTCGATGACCGCGTCTACTTCCATGTGCCGTCGCTGTCGACGCGGACCTTGACCTACAAGGGCATGCTGACGCCGGGCCAGGTGCGCACCTACTACACCGATTTAGCGGACAAGCGCGTCGAGAGCGCGATGTGCATGTTCCACAGCCGCTTCTCGACCAATACCTTCCCCAGCTGGGAGCTCGCGCACCCGTACTCGATGATCGCTCACAACGGCGAGATCAACACGCTGCGCGCCAACGTCAATTGGATGCACGCGCGCGAGGAGATGCTCGCCAAAGCCGACCTCGAGGCCGAGCTCGACAAGGTGTTGCCGATCATCCGCGAGGGACTCTCCGACTCCGCGGCGCTCGACAGCGTCGTCGAGCTCTTGGTGCGTGGCGGACGCTCGCTGCCGCACGCCCTGATGATGCTCATTCCGGAAGCCTGGGAGTCGCGCGACGACATCGATCCCGACCTCGCGGCCTTCTACGCTTTTCACGGTTGCATCGTGGAGCCATGGGATGGGCCGGCCGCCGTCATGTTCAGCGATGGCAAGCAGATCGGCGCTACCCTCGATCGCAGCGGCCTGCGCCCGTCACGCTACTGGATCACCGCCGACGAGCGCATCGTCGTCGCGAGTGAGGTCGGAGTGCTCGACGTTCCGCCGGAGCGCATCGTCTTCAAAGGGCGACTCACGCCTGGCAAGATGCTGCTCGTCGATCTCGAGGGCGGTCGCATCGTCGACGATGCCGAGATCAAGCGCGAGCTCGCGAGCCAGAAGCCCTACCGTGAGTGGACGCGCGAGCAGACGCGTACTCTGCAAGACTTGCCCCCCGCCGAGGCGCCCGCCGATCTCGAGGGCGACGCGTTGCGCTTCCAGCAGCTCTCCCACGGCTACACCGTCGAAGACGAGAAGTACGTGCTCGTGCCGATGGCCGAGAAAGCGCAGGAAGACATCGGCTCGATGGGCCACGATGCCGCTTTAGCGGTCATGAGCCCGCGACCGCAGCTGCTCTACGACTACTTCCATCAATCGTTCGCGCAGGTGACGAATCCGCCGCTCGATGCCATCCGCGAAGAGCTGGTCACCAGCACCAGCATCGCGGTCGGCGCCGAGAGCAATCTCCTCGAGCCCACCGCCAAGAGCTGTGCCCTCGTGGTGCTCGACAGCCCCTTCGTGCGCCGCGCCGAGCTGGCGCAGCTCGCGCAGATGCGCGAGGGCGCCGTGGTCAGCGCCAAGCTCGACATGGTGTTCCCGGTCCGTGACGGAGCCGCGGGGCTCGCGCCGGCTCTGCAAGCGCTCTTCGTGAAAGCCGGTGACCTCGTCGACCAGGGCGTCAACGCGCTGGTGCTCTCCGACCGTGGCGTCGCGCCGCATCTCGCTCCCATCCCGTCGCTGCTCGCTGTCGCCGGCCTGCACAACTATCTGGTGCGCAAGAAGAAGCGCACCAAGTGCACGTTGCTCGTCGAGTCGGGTGACGCGCGTGAGGTGCATCACTTCGCCTTGCTCGTGGGCTACGGTGCCGCTGCTGTTTGCCCGTACCTCGCGCTCGATAGCGTTGGTGATCTCGCCAAGCGCGGTGTCATCAGCCATCCGCCCGATGTGGCCCGCCGCCGCTATCTCGACGCCGTAAGCAAAGGCGTCGTCAAGGTCATGTCGAAGATGGGCATCAGCACGGTGAGCGCGTATTGCGGCGCTCAGACCTTCGAAGCGGTCGGGCTCGCGGGCGACGTCATCGACAAATATTTCACCAAGACGCCGTCGCGCCTGTCCGGCCTGACCATGAAAGACGTGGCCGCCGAAGCGTTGGCGCGTCACGCGCGTGCCCAGTCTCCCGACAAAGACCTGCCAGCGAGCGGCCAGTATCAGTGGCGCCGCGACGGCGAGCAGCATCTTTTCACGCCCGAGACCGTCTTCAAGCTGCAGCACGGTACCCGTCAGAAGAAATACGACGTGTTCAAGGAATACACCCAGACCGTCGATGCGCTATCGCGGAGCGTGACCCTTCGCGGGCTCCTCGATCTCAAGGTGGGCGTGCAGCCGCCCGTGCCCATCGACGAGGTCGAGCCGGTGTCGGCGATCGTCAAGCGCTTCGCGACTGGCGCTATGAGCTACGGCTCGTTATCGCGCGAGGCCCACGAGACCCTGGCCATCGCCATGAACCGCCTCGGTGGGCGCTCGAATAGCGGCGAGGGCGGCGAGGACCGCGCCCGCTACACCAAAGACGAGAACGGCGATTCGCGACGCAGCGCCGTGCATCAGGTGGCGAGCGCGCGCTTTGGCGTCACCAGCGAGTATCTGGTCGAGTGCGACGAGCTGCAGATCAAGATGGCGCAGGGCGCAAAGCCCGGTGAAGGCGGTCAGCTCCCCGGCAACAAGGTCTATCCCTGGATCGCCAAGGTCAGGCACGCGACGCCCGGAGTTGGTCTGATCTCGCCGCCGCCCCACCACGACATCTATTCCATCGAAGACCTGGCGCAGCTCATCCATGATCTGCGCTGCGCCAACGACCGCGCCCGTATCAGCGTGAAGCTCGTTGCCGAGATGGGCGTCGGCACCGTCGCCGCGGGCGTCGTCAAAGCGAAGAGCGACGTCGTCCTCATCAGCGGACACGATGGCGGCACTGGCGCGTCGCCGCTCGGCTCCATCAAGCACGCTGGCGTCCCCTGGGAGCTCGGTCTCGCCGAAGCGCAGCAGACGCTCATGGCAAATGGCCTGCGCGACCGCGTCGTCGTCCAGGTCGACGGTCAGCTCAAGACGGGGCGCGACGTGGTCGTCGGGGCGCTCCTCGGCGCCGACGAGTTCGGCTTCGCGACCGCGCCGCTCGTGGTCATGGGCTGCATCTACATGCGCGTTTGCCATCTCGATACCTGTCCCGTCGGGGTCGCGACTCAAAACCCCGATCTGCGGGCGCGCTTCACCGGGCAAGCCGACCATGTCGTCGCCTTCTTCGAGTTCGTCGCCCAGGAAGTGCGCGAGCACATGGCGGCGCTCGGCTTTCGCACCATGGACGAGATGATTGGCCGCAGCGATCTGCTGGCGCCGACCGCGACGCCTCCACATGCGAAGGTCGCGACCTTGGACCTCTCGGCCATCTGCGCAAAGCCCCCTCAGGGCGCTCCGACGCGTTTCGTCGCGCGGGCCGCCTACGACCACAGCGAGCATCTCGACATGCGGCTGTTGCCGCTCTGCCAGCCGGCCCTCGCCGAGAAGCGTCCGACGGTGATCGACAGCCCGATCACCAATGTCGATCGCACCGTCGGCACCATGCTCGGCGCGACGCTCACGCGACGTCATGGACACGAAGGCTTGCCCGACGACACCTTGACCCTGCGCTTCACCGGCTCGGCGGGTCAGAGCTTCGGCGCCTTCGTGCCACGCGGCATGACCATGACGCTCGAAGGCGACGCCAACGACTACGTCGGCAAGGGGCTGTCCGGCGGGCGTCTGGTGGTCCGGCCCGATCTCCGCGCCTCCTTCAAGGCCGAAGAGAACATCGTCATCGGCAACGTCGCGCTGTACGGCGCGACCGGTGGCGAAGCGTTCTTCAGGGGCATCGCCGGCGAGCGTTTTGCTGTTCGCAATAGCGGAGCAAACGCGGTCGTCGAGGGCGTCGGTCAGCACGGTTGCGAGTACATGACCGGTGGCCGCGTGATCATTCTCGGCAACATCGGACGCAACTTCGCCGCCGGCATGTCCGGCGGTGTCGCCTACGTGGCGAGTCAACACGCCAAACGGGTCAACACCGACATGGTGCGCGTCGGTCCGCTCGAGGACCCCGACGAGATCGACGAGGTACGCCGGCTCATCGAGGCTCATGCACGCCTTACCGATAGTCCCGTGGCCAAACGTGTGCTCGCCAATTGGGCGACCTCGGTCGCGCGCACCGTGCGCGTCGTCTCACCCGACTACGAGCGGGCCATGGCGACACCGCTGAAACGGACGGCATGATGGGTAAGCCGACGGGGTTCATCGAGCACGCGCGCGAGCAGCCGCAGCGACGGCCGGTCGAAGAGCGCACCCGCGATTGGCGTGAGGTCTATCAGCCGGCGCCCGAGCAGCTGGTGCGTGCTCAAGCGGCGCGCTGCATGGATTGCGGCATTCCGTTCTGTCACAAGGGCTGTCCCCTCGGGAACCTCATCCCCGACTGGAACGATCTCATCTACAAAGGGCGCGAACGCGAAGCCCTCGAGCGTTTGCACGCCACCAACAACTTCCCCGAGTTCACCGGGCGCTTGTGTCCGGCGCCGTGCGAAGCTTCCTGCGTGCTCGCTTTGGCGGACGCACCGGTCAGTATCAAAGTAGTCGAGCAGGCCATCGTCGACAAGGGCTTCGCCGCGGGTTGGATCACGCCGCAACCAATGCCCGAGAGCAGTGGTAAGAGCGTTGCCGTCGTCGGTAGTGGCCCGGCGGGGCTCGCGGCGGCGCAGCAGCTCGCACGCTCGGGTCACGCGGTCACGGTCTACGAGCGCAATGACAAGATCGGCGGCTTGCTCCGCTATGGCATCCCCGACTTCAAGATGGACAAGGCGCTGCTCGACCGGCGCTTGAAGCAGATGGAAGACGAAGGCGTGCGCTTCGTTACCGGCGTCGAGGTTGGCAAGAGCCAAAACGCGGCTGGCTTGAAGCGTTTCCACGACGCCGTGCTCCTCGCCTGCGGCGCAACGCAAGCGCGGGCGCTCGGCGTCTCCGGCTCCGAGCTGCCTGGCGTGCACCTCGCCATGCAGTATCTCGAACAACAGAACCGCGTCGTCGCTGGCGAGCGCGTAGCGAACCGCATCGATGCGAAGGACAAACACGTCGTCATTCTCGGCGGCGGCGACACGGGCGCCGACTGCTTGGGTACGGCGCACCGCCAGGGCGCAAAGAGCGTCACTCAGCTCGAGCTCATGCCGCGGCCACCCGACAAGCGCGCGGCGAACGACCCTTGGCCCAACTGGCCGAACATTTACCGCAGCTCGGCGGCGCATGAAGAGGGCGGCGAGCGGGGTTTTGCCGTGCAGACGACCGCCGTCCTGGGCAGCGAAAAGGTCGAGGGCCTTCGGCTCGCCGAGGTGCGTTGGGAGGCGGGCAAGCCGGTCGTGCTCGCCGGGAGCGAGCGCGAGGTCCCGTGCGACCTCTTGCTCATCGCCATCGGTTTCACTGGAGCCGAAAACGCGCCTCTCTTGGAGCAGCTTGGGCTCGCTTTGAACCCTCGCACGACCGTGCCGGACACGGGCTATGCCACGGTAACTCCTGGTGTTTTCGTGGCCGGAGACATGCGCCGTGGTGCCTCGCTCATCGTCTGGGCCATCGCCGAAGGCAGGGAAGCCGCGAAGGCTGTTCACGCGTTTCTCACGCAACCGACATGACGTCAGGCCGATAACCAAGGTCGAGAACTTCGACATTGGGGCCTGTGCATGTCCGTGCACTTACAGAGTATCCGCGCGCATGCGAGTGGTGCGGCGCACAGCGGTGCGACACGCATCAGCTACGACCATGCGCTGCGCGCTTTGGACGGCACGCCTGCGAGCCTTGCTGACTATCGCGGCCAGGTCTTGCTGGTCGTGAACACCGCGAGCGGCTGCGCCTTCACGCCCCAATACAAAGGTCTCGAGGCCCTCTACCGCGCGAACAAAGATCAGGGCTTCGCCGTGCTCGGCTTTCCTTGCAATCAGTTCGGACATCAAGAAGGCGGCACCAACGCCTCGATCGCCACCTTCTGCGAGATCAACTACGGCGTCACCTTTCCGATGTTCGAGAAGACCGACGTGAACGGCGCCAACGCACATCCGCTTTATGCGCAGCTCAAGACGCTCGCGCCCGGCATCCTCGGAAGCGAAGCCATCAAGTGGAACTTCACCAAGTTCCTCGTCGATCGCGGGGGCCGAGTGCTTGCGCGTTATGCACCGACCGACACCCCACAGAAACTCAAGGCCGACGTACGTCGAGCCATTGCAACCAAGGATTAGAGGATCATCATGAGCGTTCAAGCCCCACAAACTTTCACGACCGCCTCCGCCGCCCACGCGGCTCTTCGCGCCGCCGGCGCCGAGATTGCGCAACTCGGACCACGGCTCACCACCGGCCTGAAAACACTCGCTCGCGATATCGACGTTTTCATCCCCCCGGCGGCAAGAGATGACGTGGCGCGCGATACCAACGCGGCCATCACATCGATCGAAGAGAAGCTCACGCTGATCGCCGCCGTGGTTGCATTCGGGGAAGAATATTATGCACATGTCGCCTTGCACGGCGGAGCAGCTGCGTTCATCGCGCACGTGGATGAGGCGTTGCCCCATCTCACGCAGCACGCCGACGACCTCGAGCACGGTCTCAGCCAAGTCGAGAGCCAGAGCCAAACCGTAGGCTTCCTGGCCAAGGTCCATGACGGTGTCGCCCTGGCCAAGCTCCAGGATGTGCAGAGCGGCCATGAACGGGTGGTCGGGACCCTCGCCGCAAAGACCATCGAGCACTTGCGGAAGAGTGCCGACAGCGATCCCGCGCTCGCGAGCAAGCTCGCACAGGTCGATGAAAGGTCGGCAGCCGAGCTGAAGGATTTCGCGGCGAAGCTCATTGCGAGTCGGACGCAAGGCGTCGGCAAGCAGTAGTCGGCGGTCGGTTATCGGCAATCGGTGATCGGTGATCGGTCATCGGCAATCGGACGTCGGACATCGGACATCGGACGTCGGACATCGGACATCGGACGTCGGACGTCGGACATCGGTAGTCGGACATCGTTAGTCGGACATCGGTAGTCGGTGATCCGTCGTCGTTGCAGCCGCCCCCTTCCCCGCGCTAGGCCACCCCATGCTCAGCCTAGCTCTCCTCCTCATCGCCGCCCCCTACGACCTCGACGCCCAAACCAAGGCGTTCCGCACCGACCTCGAATCGTTCGTCAAAGCGGACTCGACGAACCCACCGGGCAACGAAGCCCGTATCGTGAAGCTGGTGGCCGCCCGCTTGAAGAAAGAGGGCATTCCTTACACCGTCCAGGACTTCGCCCCCGGCCGGCAGAACATCATCGCTCGCTTGAAGGGCTCGGGCGCCGGCAAGCCTCTGCTGCTGCTGGCTCACATCGACGTCGTGGGCACCGCGAACCAAGCGTGGACCACCGACCCTCATACCGTCGTCGAGAAGGAAGGCTACCTCTACGGTCGCGGCGTCATGGACGATCTCGCGAGTGTCGCCTTGAACCTCGAAACGTTCATTGCCTTGAAACGTAACGGCGTGAAGCTCCGCCGCGATGTCATCCTCGCCTTCACCGGCGACGAGGAGTCTGGCGGCGCCGGCGCGCGCTATCTGCTCGAGCATGACCCGTCGATGAAAGAAGTGGGCCTCGTGCTCAACGAGGGTGGGGGGCTGGTGCGCGATGTGCCGGGCGGCAAGCCGCGCTTTGCGGCTCTCGAGGTGGCGCAGAAGACCTATCAAGACTACGTGCTGACGACGACCGGCACGACCGGCCACTCGTCGCTGCCGCAGAAAGACAACGCCATCAATCGCCTCGCGGACACCCTGGCGCGCATCGCCAAGGCAGAGGCCGAGCCCCGCCTCATGCCGGCGACCCGTGCCTTCTTCAAGGAGCGCGCTCGCTTCGAAGACGGTGAGATGCAAAAGGCCATGAACACCGTGGCCGCCGCGAAAGACAAGCTGCCGCGCGAGGCGGTGCAGGTGCTCGAAAAGAATCTTCTGTTTAGTGCGCTATTGCGGACGACGTGCGTTGCTACCATGATCGAGGGCGGCACCAAGGCCAACGCTCTACCGCCGAAGGCCAGCGCCAACGTCAACTGCCGCATCTTGCCGGACGAGACCATCGAGCAGACCGAAGCACGCTTGAAGACCATCATCGGGGATCCGCGTGTCGAAGTGACGCGCGCGCCCGAGTTCGGCACCAACATCCCGTCGTCCCTCGAGGGCGAATTCCCGACCGCGCTCAAGGAGCTGCTGGCGGAAAATCATCCGGGCGTCCCGATCATCCCCGCCGTCATGACCGGCGCCACCGACTCGCGCTTCTTCCGGCAGCACGGCATCCCCGCCTACGGTTTCGTGCCCATGATCATCGTCGAGGGTGACGAAGCTCGCTGCCACGGAATCGACGAGCGCATCGAGGTCGAGTCGATTCGGCCGGCGCTCGATCTCAACATGAAGATGCTGGTGAAGCTCGCGGCGCTAACGTCCGGTAGCTGAGGGCGCCGGCAGGAACTCACTGTACTGAGCCCGCGCGAGCTCTCGCGGGAGCTCTGCGTGGCGGGTCGCTCCTTCGCACAAGACGATGAGCTTCTGACGCAGGCCGGGTCGCTTCTCGACGAGCTCGCGGATGCGGTCGCCGAGCATGTTCGCGATGGCGGCCTTCCCGGTCGCGACCACGAGCACGGGTGCATCGATGCTCGGGTTGCTCTTCGGGTCGCGGATGTCGACGAACGCCCAGCGCGCGTCGGCGGCGACCTGGCTGAGCGCGGTGCTGGTTTGCTCGGCGGACGACGCGGTGAACCCCAAGACCGCAACAGCGGACATGGTCCCGAGGTCCTCGATGAGTCTGGCGGTCGGCGAAACGAGGTCGAGCTCGATCATCCGCTCAGTTCGTACACGCGTGAGGCGGTTGGTGTCACCATGATCGCGACGAGGTGACCTTTGCGTTGGACGACGCGGGCACGGCCGGCGGCGTAGCTCGAGCTGCCGACGTGTTCCCAGCGGCCGGAAAGACTGGCCAGATCGATCTGATAGACCTCTTTGCTGGGCTTACCGTCGCGATCGAAACCGCCGACATAGGTGACCTTTTCCTCGGAGAGGAACACCTGACCCATACCGACGGGCTTCGGAAGCGGCGGCAGCGCGTACCACTTGTCGTCTTGCGCGGTGTCGCACAGGTGAACCTTGCCGTCGCGTGTATTGCCGGGCCCGACCACGAAGACGCGGCGGTCGCTGGCGACTTGAGCCCCGGTCGTGTCTTCGGGCGCCTTGCTGCGATCCAACCATTTGACGTTCTGCAGCAGGCGGCACGACCGCTGCAGCAGGGGCATCATGAGCTTGTCGCCCTCGTTTTCGAGCTCGAGCTTACTCACGCCGTCGAGCACGTACTTGAAGCCGTCGACCGTGGCGATGACCGGCCAGGCAGCGGCCGTGGCGAGCGCGGTACCTTCGCGCCAGTGGTTGGCCGAGAAGCCGCTCGCGCTAGCGGCTTGCGAGAGTGGATAGATCCACTGCGCGGCGCTGGTGCTGCCGTCCGCATGAGCGCCACCGAACAGGCGGATCTCGTCGTGGAGGACGGTCATCGACACGCCGTTCGGCGGTAGCTCGTCCGGTGTTGCGATCTCGCGGAAGCATGCGCGTCCGTTGACCTTGTCTTCGAGCCACAAACGGGTCCGGCCACCTTCGCCGCGCTGGCTGGTGAGCGCGATGACGCGGTCACGCCAGACGCCAACCGAACACAGGTCGTCGGCGAGCCCGGTCGGTGGGCCTGCCAGCTCGACTGCCTTGATGCGCGGATTGCACAGGTTGCGCAGCTCGACGGAGAGCGACTGGGAGTGGTTCGTGCTCGGACCGAAGTTGAACAAGCTTCCGAGGAAACCCTTCTCGACGACCGCCTGCGGCTGACGCGCAGTGCGCAGCAGCAGATCGACGACCGAGGACGCCTCCTTGGCGAACGGGCCCTCTTCGACCACCTCACCGCCGCTCATGAGCGTCGCGGTGCCGTCTTTGACGTACAACGAGGCAGGATGAGGACGGTTGCTGCCATAGAAGGTGTTCAGCCACTTATCGAGCGCTGCGCTGCGCAACTCTTCTTGCTTCCAGGACGGGTGACGATGCGTCGAGATCTCGGCAAAGGTCGCTGTCGCTTCTCGCAAGGTGTCGACGCTCACGCGGTCGCGCGCGACCGGTGGGAAGACCCAGGTCTCGCTGGCGCGTGACGCTCGGTTCGTGATGATTGGAAACAGCCGATCGCCGGCGGCGATTGCGATCACGGTGTCGTTGTTTCGGCGTCCGAGGGCGAGCCGCTCTGCGGGATCGCCGGAGACCGCGTCGCACAAGGGGTCGAAGATCTTTCTGCGGATCGGTTGGAGCATCTCGTGCTCCTCGCCCTGGACGGGAGCGCGGAGGGCGTCGAGACTGCGGTACAGGCCGCGGGCTTCGAAGATCGCGAATGGGTGCGCGTTGTTCATGGTGGTCACTACCCGTTCCCTTGAGTGCAGCGGTCCCAGCAGCGGAGAGCCACGTTGGCGAACTGGTGAACGAACTGTGAGAGGTTGCGTGCGTAGAGCGCGTGGTCCTCGAACTGCAGGACGCCTTTGCACTCGGCGCCGATGCCCGCGACGATGACGCTGTAGCCCTTCGCGACCGCGTTTTGCAGCGCCGCGCGCGCGCCCGGCAGACCCTGGCCGTCGCCGAACGAGACGATCTGGCCGATGTCGGCTTCGAGCATGTCGAGCAGCGCCGCGCCTTCCGCGATACCGCGCTCGTCGTCGGTGGCGTCGCCTTCGCAACGGATTTGGTGGAGCAGGTGCGCCTTGAGCTCCTCGTTCCACTCCTGGTCGAACCCTGCGTGCAGACGCACGCGATCCGAGTAGCCGATGACCGCGATCTTGATGTTCGGGTCGACGGCCTTGAGCGCGTCACCGTAGGCAATCAACGCCTCGATGTTGGCGCGAGCCTTGTCGCTGTCACCCATACTCGACGACTCGTCGATGGCGAGGACCACCTGTGCGCGGATCTCGTCGCTGCCCTTGTTCTTCTTGAAGATGTTCAGAATCGGCATCTTCTGGGCGAGGCCCGACATGTAGAGCGGGATCTGATTCTCGTCGATCAGCGGGCCCGATGTCTGCTTGCGCAGACGCTGCATACCGCCACCGCGCGGCAGCGACATGGAGACGGCGTCGCGCAAACGGGCGGCCGTGCCGTCGCGTTGTTGCTCCGACCAGAGCTCGGCTGCCTTCGCGCGGCAGGCGCGGTAGCTCGCGCTCGAGCTTGCCTTCTGCTGCGCGGTCTCGAGCTGCTTGAACGCCGTGTCGTAGATCGCACGCGTTGCCAGCTGATCGACATCGCGCGCATCGCCGGTCGAGCCCAACACTTCACCCGGCTCGTTCTGGTTGGCGTGCGCCTGGCCGAGCCGCATCGATGAGGTCATCGGGCCGGGAGAGCCGGCCGCCGACAGCGGCAAGTCGAGGATGGCGGTGCCGATGCCGGCGCCCTTGGCTTCGACGCGTCCGCGGAAGCGGCCTTGGTTGCTGACCAAACACTTGGTGAGCAAGCTCGCCGCCCCGTCGACCGCGCCGCGGAACGAGGTGACGTGCATGCCGAAATCACCGGCGACGTTCCGTACGTTCTTGGCCTCGCTGAAGCCGAGCATGGCGACGCCGACACCATTGGCGCGGGCCTGATCGATGAGGGCGCGGATCTCCGCGGCGTTGTTCACCTGCGCATCGGTCATGACCAGGATGAGCTTGTCGTTCGCCTTCGAGGTGAATTGGCCGAGCGCGGTGTTGATCGCGGGGATGATGATGGTGCCGCCGTTGGCGTTGCCGCAGACGCGGTAGGTCGCGTCCGCCGAGTCCGGCGTCAACGGCTGGCTCATCGGCTTGTGCACCCAGACCTGAGCGCCTTCTTGGTTGGTGCCGGGCGCGTAGCTTCCGACGCCGACATTGTCACCCAGTCCCAAGACGGAGCAGCTGCCTTCGCTGCCGAGCAAGGCGCCCATGACCATCGCGACGACGGCCTGCTCGTGCTTGATGACTTCGCCTTGGGTCGAGCCGGATTGATCGACGACGACGACGACCTCGCAAGGATACTTGCGCAGAACGGCGCGCAGATTGTCGACCAGCGCCTGGTTCTCGGCGCAGAAGCGCTCGAACGCGTTCTTCGGCCGCGACTCCTCGGGCGATGCACCTAGAAGACGCTGAGCGGCGAGAGCAGCCTGCATCTCGTCGACGGTGTTTTGCACCGCGACGTCACTGAGCTCGATGACCTCGATCTTGCCACGGCCGTTCGCAGCGCCGGCTCCGACCTCGTTGTCCGCGGCTTTGATGTCTTGTGTCGGCGTCGACGGCTCGTGGAGTGGTGCATTGCCCTCCGGCTCGTCCGCCGGCGGCGCATCGACGTCCTGTACACAGGTGCTGCCTTCGAAGCTGAATCCGACGCCTCGCGAGCCGCCGGCGCCAGGCGCCGCGCCCTTGACCGGTTCGTCCATCACCGCAGTGGCGCTCTTGAAGAACCCGAAGCCCGGGCCTTTGTTCGAAGATGACGAGTCTGGCTGATGGACGCGGCCCATGTTGGTCGCCGAAACCTGCGCTGCCTGCGCTTGGGGCGACGCGACCTCGAGGCCACGGATATTTCCGCTGAAGTACTTGGACGCGACGTTCGAGACTTGCCGCGCCACCGAGCCTGCGTCGAGCTCGAGCAACCCGAGCATGGCGTCGACGACCGTCTGCGCTTGCTGCAAGGTCGCGACGCTCGGCTTGTTCTTGCCGAGCTTGGTCAAGTACTCGCGCAGCTTGAGCGCCATACCCTCGAAGTGATTGCTCGAGGTCGCGTCGCCGGCGTAGCGCTCTGCTACGGCACGGCTGTCGCGCAGCTTGTCGGCGACCTTTTCGATCTCGCTGCCGATGCCCGGGGTGCTCTGCGCCTTCTGGGCAGCGTCCAAGAGCGACACGATCGCAGCGGCGACGCGTCCGGAGTAGGGGCCTTTGGTGAGGCTGTTGGCCGCGCCGATCGCATCGAGCAGCTCGCTGACCAGTACCGCAGGCGCTCCGGAGGTCGAATCGAAGGCAGCGAGCCCGCGCTTCACGGCGCCGAGGCGGGCGATCGCGGCTTCGCGTTCCTTGAGATAGGGCGCGATGCCGGTGGTGAAGTGATCGGCGACGCGGCCGGCGTCGTCGTTGAACAGCTCGCCGTGGAGGGCGCGCAGATGCGATTCGATATCGCGGCCGGCGCCGGCGAGCGCACCCATCGGATCGGAGACGAACGCAGCCACGCGGTCTACCGCGACGTCGATGGCCGCCACCAGCTTGTGGCGCTCGAGCGACGACAGGCAGACCTCATCGATGGCTTCGGACAGCTTGAGATAGTCGGCGATTTGGCGATCGCTGAGCTTGCTCTGGATCTCGAGACGGCCACCGAGCTCGGTAAATGCCGCGGCGACTTCGGCGAGGCAGCGCTCCGCTGTAGCGGTTGGTACGTATTGAGCGAGCTCGTCGCGAAACGCGGCCGAACGCTTGGCGAGCTCGCGCGCGCCTGCTGCTTCGTTGCCGGTCATCCCTTCGCCGAGCTGGGAGAGACGTGCCGACATGCTGTGGAACAGCGCGCGTCGCGAGTAAGCAGTCAGCGCGGCGTTGTCGTTGCCCAAGGTGTCGATGATCTCGGCGAGACGCGCCAGAGCCATGGCGTCCTGACCGCCACTGCCTGCGTCTCCCGACTTGGGCGCGAGCTCCTGAACTTCATCGAGCTGCGAGCGAGCGCTCATGGCGAAGCGTGTGACCTCGCGTGCCAGCGCCGTGCCGTCGAAGACCAGCTTGAGGTCGCGCCCGGCTTCGACGATCTGCGCGAGCTTGGCGGTGGCAGCCGCGGGGAAGAGGTCCGAAGGCTCGACCACGACGAGCACCTTCGCGAGCGCATCGAGCGCCGCGTCGAGGTTCGTGTGCAACGCTGGGACGGCGGCATCGCTGCTGCGCGCTAGCGCGTCGAGGGCGTCCTTGGCCGCGTTGAAGGTCGCGGAAGCGCGCTGCCAGGTGCTTCCCTGCGTCGCTTTCTCCAGCGACCCTAGCAAGGTACGGGCTTCGGCATGGGAGCGCGTGAGGCGATCGCCGGCGGCCAGTGTCCGCTGGAGCATATCGTCCATGGCACGGAGCACCTGACCTCGCGACGAATCGTTGCTGCGGTGGCTGGGGTATTGCGGCTGCTTCAAGCCTACCGTGGACAAATCGAGGAGGCGCAGCTCGGTGTCGCGCACCGTCATGGTCTGGGGCGCTACCGGGGCGACGATGCGCGAGAGCACGGTGCCCCCGCTGCTCTTGTCGTTCGCGAACGCCTCGCCGTCCAGGGCGTTGCGGATGCGCTCGCCGTGGCTGTTGCCGCGGCCAGTACCCGAGGAGAGCATCTCGAAGATTGCGTCGACACCTGCGTCTTGCAGGGTGACGGATTTCGCCGTGGTCTGGGCGCCGAGGAAAGCGCGCTTGAGCTCGACCATCTCTTGTTCGAGCTGCTGGAGCTGGGCGTCCGGTTTAGCGGACTTGGCGGCCTCCTCGTACTTCTGCAAGGCCTGGTCGAGAGCAGTAATGCAGGCGCGCGCTGACTTGTCGCGTAGCGACTGCTGGCGGATCACCTGCGCCGCGCGCATGGTCGATTCGATGACGTTGGCGAAGCCGTATGCGACGCCGGATCTCGCGGCGAACCGCGACGAGAGATTGTCCGCAATCTCGGAGAACGCCGAGACGCGCATCAGCAAGTTGCGCGACGTGGCATCGGGGCCAAGGCGGGCGATCGAAGCCTGGAGAGCGCCGGAGACCTCGACGTTTTCGCGGGCCGCCTGATGGAGCGCGGCAAAGCGCGACGAAGCGAGACCCAGCGTGTCGGAGCTTGCGAGCACGTCTTCGATGGCACCGCAGCTCGCGATGTGACTTTCGAGCGGGCTGATGTCCGGCAAGCCGGCCATGCAATGTGCGATACGCTCTTCGACCTTTGCGAGCGCCTCTTCGACCAACTTGCAGGTGCTGTCGCGATTCGGCGCTTCATGCTGACGCATGTAGAGCGGCGTTTCGCCCTCATCGGCCATGCGGCCAAAGCCGAAGCGGCGGCGCAAACCGTCACCCCACGAGCGTGCCTCGCCCTCGGCGCTGCGTAGCGCGGCGCGCGCCTGTTCGATGGCCTGCGTGGTCGTGACGTCCGCTGCGTCGCCGAGCTGCGTCGCGAGCAACTGCAGGTCTTTGGCCAGGGCGATCGCTGCCATGGCATTGCGGGTCGCGGTGCGCTCGATGGCGTTCTCGACGCGCTGCTTGTAGGCGTACTCGAACTCTTCCGCCTTCTTGCGCTGGAGGGCGTCGAGGACTCTGCGCTTGGTCTCCGCGATACGCGAGCTGCTTTCGTACTCGAGACGCGTCAAGGCGTCTTCGTAGGACGCTTGGGTGGCGCTCGCTGCAGCGGGCTCGGCGGGCTGCGCGAGACCAGTGTCGGCGAGGGCGAGGTCGTAGTCGGCGAAGAACTTGTCGACCGGTGGCGCCTTGCGCTCCATCGTTCGGTTGGCGAGCTCGAGGAAGAGCTCTGCGCGGGCGGCTTCGAGCTTGTCACTCTCGTCGCGCTTGGCCTGTTGCTCGGCCTCGGCTTCGAGCTCGGCCTTGCTGACCCGATACGGCGCGTCGACCTTGAGGGGGCCGGAGGACAACTGCAAGAACTCGGCGCGCGACAGGTCTGCGGCGCTCTGCTTCACCTTGCGCAGCGTCGCCAGCATGTCCTTGGCGGCGCGAAGCGTCTTCACCTGCGCGAGGTGACCCAAGAGCTCATCGACGACCTCGCGGGTGCCGCGTTGTGCGTCGGCGACGGCGCGGCGCAGATCCGCGGATTGCTCGGCGATGCGGATGCCTTCGAGTGCCGAGCCGGCGCCGCGCAAGGCGGTGAGCAAGCCCGAGACTTCCTCACGGGTCGCGCCGCGGTCGTCATGGGCTTCGCGCAGAGCATCGAGCGCGGTGTGGAGCTCGGCGAGGTGGCCACGCAGCTGGTGGTGGTTCTTGAAGAGCGGCGTGCCGGTAACCCAGTCCCAGCGCTCGATGACCTTCTCGTAACGCTCGTGGAGGACGTTGTCGGTGCCGCCGCCATGCTTGCGGTAGGTCTCGAGCGCTTGCTCGACGGACTCACGGACTTGATGAATGGTGCGCTCGGCGGCGCTCGCTTCGAAGCGCTCGGTCACAGCTGCGAGCTCGCGACGGCCAGAGGCTGCCGCTTCCGAGCCGAAGCCGGCGCAGAGCTCGAAGGCGTCGGCGTAGCGGCTGACGATCTCGCAGCGCTGCTCGAGATCCCACAGACGCGCGCCGCGCATGAACTCGAGCACGTCAGCCTCGAGGGGTTTGCCCACGAAGCCGGATTCGTCGATGGCCTTGATCAGGAGCTTGGCGGCAGCTCTGGCCGTGTCGAAGAACTTCGCGCCCGGCGTGGTGTCGAGCACCTTGCTGCAGGCGCGCTCGATTTCGGCGGGCAAGAGGCCCCCGGTGGGAAGACGGCCGAGGAGCATCCGCAGGTCGGACTCCGTGCCGTTGTCGAGCAAGCGGGTCACCGCTTCTTTCGTCGATTTGAGAACGGCGGCAGTCAGCGAGCCTGCAACCTGATCGTAGTCCTTCTTGAGCGTCGCGAGGTGGGGATTGGCGACGATGTCGACGGCGTTCGAGCTCTGCGCGGTGAGGATGCCGGAGCTGCCGTAGAGCTGGGTCAGGCAGTTCGAGACCGCGGCCGCGATGCTGTCATGACAAGGCAGGCGCTCGACCGGGCCGAGCACGTGACGCATGATCGCGCTGGTCACGACGTCTTGCAGGTCGGCGTCGGGGTTCGCTGCGGCGCGCGCGACGTCGCTCGCGAGGAACAACAGGCGTTGTCCGTCGAAGCGGATGAGCTGGCGATCCTGCTGGCTGACGCCGGTGATGCTGACGTCGGCGGCGGCGACCAAGTCGACGAACGCGGTCGCCATGGCGGACCCGCCGGGAACGCCGGCGAGAATGTGGCCGGTGAGGGCGACGAGGTCATGGCGCTGCGTGACCGGTTCGGCGCGAACACGGGTGCAGGCCGCCGCGAGCTCTTGCGGAAGTGGTGGGTCACCGGTCGAGGTTTGCAGCACCAAACGCAAGCGCTTCTGGTGGATCTCGAGCTTACCGTCGCGAATGCGCTCGACGTTGTCGGTACCGGCGATCTCGGAGAGGCGCATGAGCAGGTCGCGCGGCAAGCGGGCTGCATTGCGGATGAGGAGGATCGAAGCCTCGCTCTGTGCCTTCCACACCAGGCCATCGTAGGGCTCGAAACGGCCTTCGTCGTTTTGCACCAGGCCGCCGAAGAGTGACGACTCCGAGAGCTGCTCGTTGCCTTCGATCTCGATGATCTGCGACGCCGATAGGCGCGCCATGCTCTGAATGGCCGCGCGACCGACGAACGGGTCGCCATGGATGTGCATGGACTCGCAGAACTGCGCCGCTGCGAACTCTTTGCTTTGAATCTCGTCGAGGCCTTCGATGCGCGGCAACACGGCTTCGTGGCCGGGAACGAGATCGCGGATGCCGCGGCTGTCACGTGGTACCGACCAATCGCCGAAGCGCACGAAGTGCTGCGTCGCCGACACGTCGGTGCCGGCAGGCGCGGCGATGCCTTCGCAGATGAAGCGCTTGGTGAGATGCGTGAAGAGAGCGCGATCACTCTCGTTGTCGAAGCGTTCACCGTAAACGTCGGCGATGAGGCGGTGCAGCGTCTCGACCTCGTCGGTCACCGCGCCTTGGGCAGTGAGGTGCTTCAAGCGGCGGGCGACGGCTTCGGCGTCACGGTTCAAGAACGAGCCGATGGCCAGGGCCGAAGCAAACTCACCCTTGCGGAGAAGCTCGTTCATACAGATGTGGAACCGCGCCAGGAGGCGGGCCGCGTCGACCGAGATCTGCGTGCGGTGATGGATGTTTTCGAGGAGCTCCGAGGCAGCACGCGACAGGACTTCCTGAGTCGGGTCTTGGACCCGTGTCGACAATAGCGGAGTGAGGAGCCGATTCTCGAGCGCTGGCGAGAACTCGTGTGGAGAGCCCGGCTTGCGCAGCATGATCATGCGGAAGTTGGGATGCGCCTTGATGGTGCGGGCGGAGCGCGGCAGGTCGACAGATTGGCGGCCGTCACCGAGAGAGTTGAGACGCTCGAGCTTGGAGCTGGGGATCGAGCCGCAGCCACGCAGGACGAGGAGGTGTCCGTTCTGAACGGCTTGCGCGATCTCCTGCATTTCGGGCGTGAAGCCGCCCTTCACCGCGGGGTCGTCGGTGAGCACGAGCTTCTCGATGAGCTGCTCGATGTCGGTGTTCGGCGTTAGAGTGACCACCACGAGGCGCTTACCCAGGAGGCGCGCGTACTCACGCAGGGTCTCCATCGACTCGCCATTCGGGTCGTCGGTGAGCGACATGGGCCGGCCGCGTCCCATGACGTCGGCGTCGGCGATACACGCGAGGTTCTGCACGCGCGCCGGGGTGAGTGGGAAGCGCTCGTTCGATGGACGCCACGGCGTCTCGGCGCCGAGTGGAACCTGGGTGTTGCCGAAGTAGACGCCATCACCTTCTTGGCGCGGCACCAGGAGATCGACGGCTTCGCTTGCGGCGTGGCCGAACGTGCGCGTGATGCGCGAGAGCGCCTCGCTCTCTAGGTCGCGGGGCATCTTCGACAGCAGAGTGAGCTCGGCAGCGCGCATCGCGGAGCCGGCAACGCCGGTCGTGCGGCGCTTCTCGATGTAGAGCTCGAGGAACGAAGACAGGACGCGCGGGGTGAGCGGTGATGCACCGGCGCCGGCTTGCAGTGTCCGGAGCTCGTCGAAGAAGGCCACCAGGCGGGCGACTTCCTCGGCCGAGGTCAAGCGATCACCGACGACGACGTTGGCGTCGGCGATCTTCATCGCCTCGGTGGAGAGCGAGCCGGCGGGGACCATGCCGGCGACCCTCGCCGCCGACTGCGGATCTTTGGCTTTGACGAGGAGGGCCGAGACGAGCTCACGCAGGGGCGCGAAGTTGTCGCCCTTGAACTGCCACAAGGCGACGGCGAGAGCGCGCTCTTGCTCGGGCGTGAAGGCGAAAATTGGCGTCGTGGCCAGCGCCAAGGTGAGCGTATTCTTGAACTGGTCCTCGTCGCGCTTGCCGACGCCGACCATGCTCTTCAAGAAGCTCATCATGGTCTTTGGCGGGCCGACGTCGATGCATGCGAGCTTCAACGCGTCGCCGAAAGCGTTTCCGGGCCTGCAGATCTGCAGCAGCGCGTCGCGTGCGCTATTGCGGTCGGCGTTCTCGAAGCTCTGCGGCGAGCGCAGCAGCTGGCGCGGCTCGCCATCGCAATAGTCGCGCTGAGCGATCTCGTTGAGCTCGTTGAAGCCGCGGGGCTCACGAATGCCGACGATGACCAGGCGGCTGGCTTCGGGATCGGAGAAACCGTCGGCGCGGATGTCGTCGCCGTTGGTGGTGAAGATCTGGCGGAAGTCGGGGTGCCAGCGATCCTCGGGCGGTCCGCCTCGGCGGCGCAGGGTGCGCGACGGACGCGACGGGATCTTGATCTGCGAGCCTTCGGTGACCGGGTTCAACGACTCGCGTGTCTGGTTGGGAAGGGTGAGCAGCTCGTCACCGCAGTACCAAGCGCCAATCTGCGCCGCGATGTCGAGCGGCGATTCCTGGAAGCGCACTTCGCCTTCGGGCGTGAGCACGGTAGTGCCGAAGATGTTCTCCTCGGTCATGTCCGCGTGATACGCCTGCTCCAGCAAAGGCTGGTTCAAGTGGTGTGCGAGATAGCGGACAAGCATCGTCTTGCCCGAGCCAGTGATGCCGACGATGGCGAGCGGCTGATCGAGCTCGAGGGCCAGCAGCGCGTCTTCGAGGAAGTCGAGCTGGGCACCGACCGGCTCGCCGATGCGATCTTTGCCCGGCACCATCGCCTGGTGAACCGGGTTGTCGAGCTTGCGGATCGGATAACGGGCGACGCCGATCTTGATGTACTCGACGCCGTCGACGGTGATGCGCTCGACGCCCTTGGGACGGCTGAGCTCGTGCACGTCGGAGCCGAAGTGGCGTTTGATGAGAGTGTCGAAGACGCGCTGCGCGGCGTCGGGCGCCTGTAAGAGGCCGCGAACGAGACGCATGGTCTCTCGACCCAGCACGCGGCGTTGCTCGCTCGGATCGGTGATACCGTCGCGCTTGATGAGGTGCTCGGCGCGACGCGCCGCCTTGAGCATGTCGCGCTCGGTGCAGGTGAGTGGACCGAACGTCTTGCCTAGCTCGCCCCGCCGCTCGTTCCAAACCGCTTCGAGGTCGACGAAGAACTTGGCGATGGAGAGCACGGGATCGAACGACTTGTCGGCGAAGAAGCCGCCCAAGCTGGTTCGCCACTGACGGGCCAGACCGCACTGCGAAGCGACGATGTCGGCGCGCTCGTTGACGGGCTTTTCGCGCACCACGACGCGGAACATGCAGTCGTCGATGACCGGAGGCTGTTCCTTGCGGCCGCGCGTGCCCAAGGGGTTCTCGGCGAAGTAGAGAATAGAAGCGCCGATCGAGCGCGGCAGACCAGTGTCGGGGTCGATGACCGCGCGGCGGTGATCGAGCAGGGACTTCATGCTCATCATCGCTTCGGTGCTGAGGTTGCGCTCGTCGCCGATCCAGGCGCCGTCGGTCTCGAGCGTCGCCTTGATCAACGGTCCGCTCACCATTTCGAACTGCACGCCGTTCTCGGTCTTCTTGGGGCTCAAGCCGCCGTAGAGATCCGAGGCTTCGGTCGCCGCCGAGAAGTTGAATCGTTCCGGTTTTTTGTTCGCGATGGCGGACCAGAGGATGCCGAGCACGGTCTTGCCGGCGGCGGCTTTGCCTACCGTGAGCACCGGGCGTGACAGCTTGTGGGCGAGGGCCAGCGGCAGCAGCGTATCGCCCATGCTCGGGGTGAGATCGAAGCCGGTGCTGGCGACGCGCTCACTCACCTCGGCGGGGGTGAGGCCCATGATCTTCGTCCAGATCGGCGGCGTGCTGTCGGCGAGCCGTGGGAGCTTCGCGAGCGCGGGGCTCTTGGCTTCGTCGAAGAGCAAGCGAGCCGCGTGCGCCACTGCCTGAGCGGCCGGGGCGTGCGCTGCGAGCAGCGTCGCGGCGCCGGCGAAATCGCGGAAGCGCTGCAGCTTGAGCAGACCGAGCTGGGGGGCCTCGGCGTGGAGCTCCGTCGCTACGCGCTCGATGAGCGCGCGCACTTCGGGAGAGGCGGCGGCCGGGATGAGCGTGAACGCGTCGGCGAGGCTGGGAGCGTCGAAACGAATCTCGGTGAGCAACGCACGCTCACGCGCCGGGGGCGTCCGGCGGGTGCGGTCCGTTCCAGCGGTCGAGGAGAAGTAGATGCGGCTGTCGGGGTGCACCGGGACCGTCACCGCTTGGCCATCTCGCATGATGGTCAGGGTGGTCTTCTCGACCAGGCGCAACAGGGCTTCCTGGCGCTCGACCGACAGATGGTCGATGTGATCGAAATAGAGAACTTTGCCGTGCAAGAGCGCGTCGGTGATGACGCCCGGCACGAACTCGACACTACCGTCTTTCTTGAACACCGGCCGCTCGATGAGGCTTTGCGGATCGACGCCCGGGTGGCAGGTCACGGTGACGAGCTCGCGGTCGAAACGGCGAGCGAGCTCGTTGACCATGCTGGTCGCGCCCGCCTGACCGGGAGCGGTGAACATGATCGGCTCGCCCGCGAGATGCGCGGCTTCCGCCTGCGCCAACGCTTCGACTTGGCCGCCGACCGGGGTCCAGTTGCCGTCCGGGCTTTGCGCGACGAGAGGTCGCGGCTCGGGGTGACCGTCGTTCGTGATGAGCGCGCGGAGCGCCGTCTTCGCGCTTTCGCTCGCAAGACGCGTTCCATAGACGCCCCAAATGGCGTTCGCGACGTCTTGCGGCTGCGGAGTCGGCAGGAGCTTCAAGCGTTTCGCGACCCGCTCGAGCATTTGATAGGCGATGGGGAAGCCGCGGCCGAAATCGATCTGCTGATCGGGTTGGTCGCTCGTCTGGGCGGCCTTGATGGCTTCGTGCTTGTCCGCGAGCTTGGCGGCTAGCGTTCGGGTGAGGCCGACGCGCTCGATGAGCAGCCGGATGTGGTCCTCGCGGCTGTAGGCGCTCACTTCGGTGACGGCGCAGACCGAGGTTAGCTCGGCGCTGCTGCGCACACGATTGCTGGTCATCAACACCAGGCGGAAGCTCGGATGCACCGGAACGATCTTGCCGGAGACCGGATGGTGGAATTCTTTCACGCCCTTGGCGAGGCCGGAGAGGATCGCGAGCACGTCTTTTTCGGCCTGCTCGAGACACTCCGCGACGAAGACGCCGCCGTGCATGATGCATTCGGTCAGCGGACCGTGATGGACGCGCAGTTTTCCCTGGGCGTCGGGGCGCAGGGCGCCGGCGAGGGAGTCGAGTGAGGTGATGCGCGAGATGCGCTGATGACGATAGGTGGTGCCGGCGACCTCGAAGAACCAACGCGCCGTGGCGCCGCCATCGACGCCTTCGGGCAGCGAGACCAGGGCGGGTACACCGGACGTGAGCGCATCGGCGAGCGACCGGATGACCTCTTCTTGGGGGCGCAAGATGGTCAGCTCGTCGGCCTTGCCGGCGGGGATCTGCAGGGTCAGCCTGCCGACGCGGAGCTCCCCGTTGCCGTGGATGACCTGCTGAGCCGCTTTTAGCGAGCTCTCGAGACCTTCCCGGGTGATTTGGGTCTCGCGCGCTTCGTTGAGTGCCCGGTGCGTGCGGTCGAGGACGTCGGCGACGACGTTCTGGACGTTTTGCTGGCGGGCACCTTCGGGCTGAACCGTGGCCTTTTGCTGCTCACGCTCGGGGGTAGCCGCGCTGTCGCCACCCGTAGCCGGTCGCTGCCATGGTCGAAAGCCTGCTCCAGCTGTGTCGGTCATGGGCTCGCGTTCGTCGTAGGTGGTGGATTTCCGACCGGCAGCGTGGACGCGCCGCTCAATCATCGGAGTTATCGTTCAGTCCTGCGGTCCGTTGCTCCCGTCGGTGTCTGACCTGCCGTCGTACGGGTGCCAGCGTGGCACCCCCGATCGGAGCCCCGCAAAGCCCTGATTCGAGGCCGAAAACGCCTGCCATCGTGGCGGTTCTTTCCAAACCGGTCAGAAGCGCGTAATTGAGCCAACCCATGCCACGTCGTAACGACCTGAAACGTATCCTCGTCGTTGGTTCCGGCCCGATCGTCATTGGACAAGCCTGCGAGTTCGACTACTCGGGAACCCAGGCCATCAAAGCGCTACGCGCCGAGGGCTACGAGGTCGTGCTGGTGAACTCGAACCCGGCGACGATCATGACCGACCCCGAGCTCGCCGACCGGACGTACATCGAGCCGCTTACCACCGACGCGATCGAAGCGATCATCGCCAAGGAAAAGCCGGACGCCATCCTGCCGACGGTTGGTGGCCAGACGGCGCTCAACCTGACGCTCGCTTTAGCGGACAAGGGTATCCTCGACAAATACAAGGTCAAGATGATCGGCGCGCAAGCGCAAGCCATCCGCGTCGCCGAGGATCGCCAGCTCTTCCGCGAAGCCATGACCGAGATCGGCCTCGAGACCGCCAAGAGCGTCGTGGCGACGAGTCTCGAACAAGCACGCGCCTTCGCCGAGACCACCGGCTTCCCGATGATCATCCGCCCTTCTTTCACCCTGGGCGGCAGCGGCGGCGGCATCGCCTACAACGGTGAGGAGCTCGAGACCATCGTCAAGCGTGGCCTCGCGCTTTCGCCGACCGGTCAGGTGCTCGTCGAGGAGTCGCTGCTCGGCTGGAAGGAATTCGAGCTCGAGGTGATGCGCGACAACCGCGACAACGTGGTCATCGTCTGCAGCATCGAGAACGTCGACCCCATGGGCGTGCACACCGGCGACTCGATCACCGTCGCCCCGGCGCAGACCCTCACCGATCAAGAGTATCAGCGCATGCGCGACGCTTCGGCGGCCATCCTGCGCAAGGTCGGCGTCGAAACCGGCGGCTCGAACGTGCAATTCGCCGTCGACCCGAACACCGGCCGGCAGATCGTCATCGAGATGAACCCGCGCGTCTCGCGCTCGTCCGCTTTGGCGTCCAAGGCCACCGGCTTTCCGATTGCGAAGATCGCCGCCAAGCTCTCGGTTGGCTACACCCTCGACGAGATCGCCAACGACATCACCAAGAAGACCCCCGCCGCTTTCGAGCCGACGCTCGACTACGTGGTCACCAAGATCCCCAAGTTCGCCTTCGAGAAGTTCCGCGGCAGCGACGAGACGCTCGGCACCCAGATGAAGTCGGTCGGCGAGGCCATGGCCATGGGCCGCACCCTGAAGGAGTCGTTCTTCAAGGCGCTGCGTTCGATGGAAGCCAAGAACCCCTACCGTCCGTGGGACCTGCCGCGCGAAGAGATCATCAAGCGCCTGCAATCACCCAACGAGAACCGCATCCGCATCGTCATCGCGGCGCTCGAGAACGGCTTCTCGGTCGACGAGGTTGCGCGCATCACCCGTATCGACCCGTGGTTCCTCGACCAGTTCGAGCAGTTCGCCTCGCTGCAGCGCGACCTGCGCGGCAAGAAATGGAAAGACGTCGACGACGATACTCTGCGCCGCTGCAAGGAGTACGGCTTCTCGGATCGCCGCATCGCCGACCTGGTGAAGGTGAACGAGAAAGAAGTGCGCGACCGCCGCCACCAGATGGGTCTCGTGCCGGTGTACAAGCGCGTCGACACCTGCGCCGCCGAGTTCGAGTCGTACACCCCGTACTTCTACTCGAGCTACGAGCAGGAAGACGAAGCCAAGCCCGAGCCGGGCCGCAAGGTCGTCATCCTGGGCAGCGGGCCCAACCGCATCGGCCAGGGCATCGAGTTCGACTACGCCTGCTGCCACGCGAGCTTCGCCCTGCGCGAAGCCGGGGTGCAGAGCATCATGGTGAACTGCAACCCGGAGACCGTTTCGACGGACTACGACACCAGCGACCGCCTCTACTTCGAGCCGCTCACACTCGAGGACGTGCTCGAGGTGGTGAACGCCGAGAAGCCCGAGGGCGTCATCGTGCAGTTCGGTGGCCAGACGCCGCTGAACCTCACGAAGCCGCTCGCCGAAGCCGGCGTGAAAATCATGGGCACGCCCGCAGACAGCGTCGACCTCGCCGAGGACCGCGAGCGCTTCAACAAGCTGCTCGATCAGCTCGGGGTCACCTATCCGCCGCACGCCTTCGCGACGCGTGCCGAAGACGCCGTCGAGATCGCCAAGAAGGTGGGCTTCCCGGTGCTGGTGCGCCCGTCGTTCGTCCTCGGTGGACGTGCCATGGCGATCGTTTACAGCGAGAGCGACCTCATGCAGTACGTGCGTGAGGCCTTCGACGCCGCGCCCCCGAACGGCAGCGTTCTCATCGACCGCTTCCTCGAAGACGCCCTCGAGTTCGACGTGGACGCTTTGGCGGACGGCAAGGATTGCATCATCGCCGGTGTCATGCAGCACATCGAATACGCCGGTGTGCACAGCGGTGACTCGACGGCGGTGTTGCCCGCCTATCAGGTCGCTCCGGAGATCGAGCGCGAGATGCGCGAGACCACCAAGAAGCTGGCCAAGGCACTCAAGGTCGTCGGCCTCATGAACATCCAGTTCGCGGTCGCCGGCGGCAAGGTCTACGTCCTCGAGGTGAACCCACGTGCCTCGCGCACCGTGCCGTTCATCGCCAAGGCTTCGGGTGTGCCGCTCGCCAAGATGGCGACGCGTCTGATGCTCGGTGAGACCCTGGCCTCGCTCGGCCTCACCAAGGACATCGCGGTGAACCGCTTCTTCGTGAAGGCGCCGGTCTTCCCGTTCGTGAAGTTCCCGGGCGTCGACCCCAAGCTGTCGCCCGAGATGAAGTCGACCGGCGAGGTCATGGGTGTCGCGAAAGACGTCGGCGAGGCCTTCTACAAGGCGATGCTCGGCGCCGGTACGCGCCTACCCAAAGACGGCACCTTGCTGGTCACGGTCGCCGACCGCGACAAGAAGACCGCACTGCCGGTGGTGAAGCGCTTCGCCGAGCTCGGCTTCAAGCTCGCGGCAACCGGCGGAACGGCGCAGTTCCTACGCGATAACGGACTCGAGGTCCGCAACATGTTGCGCCTCTCCGAGGGTCGTCCGAACATCGACGACGCCATCAAGAGCGGCGAAATCTCGCTCATCATCAACACCCCGCTCGGCGGCACGTCGTTCAAGGACGGAGCGCGCATGCGCTCGACGGCGGTGCAACACAACGTGCCGATCATCACGACGATCCCCGGAGCGGACGCCGCCGCATCGGCCATTGCTTCGATGCGAGCGGGTCACGCTTCCGAGGTCGTCTCGCTGCAAGAGATCTACTCCAGCTGAGCTGCCCTCTTCATGAGCGAATAGAGCGCAGCTTATCGACCAAGAGGTCGATGTCGGTGTAGGGCTGCGTGCCACTGCTCGGTGAGAATTGCTGGCGAAGGTCTGCAGCGTGCCTGTTTGCTGTGTCAATGAGGTCTTCCGTTAAAGCGTACATGCCCGCAGCACCCTTTTCGTACCCGCTAATGTGGGCTCGGAGACGTTGAGCTGGTTCTCGATGATGCGTGAAAGCGCCCATCCACTGATAGTGGAGCAATAGCCAAAGCTCAAAGCTAGGAACTGAGGGGATCGCGAAGAATCGCACTAGCTGCCGCTCGTCGTTGCGCAGGGTGCGGTCCAACCTCTCGGCGCGCTCTAACGCTTCGCGGTATGTTGGGTGTTCGTCACGATCAAATACGGCGTAGACGTGTTCGAACTCGCGGTGCTCAAGGAATCGTTGGTGCGCATGCTCAAGGACCTGGATGGGCTGTGTGCCATCGGCATGAATCACTTCGATGTGGGCGGAGGATACCTTTTTCTGTTTTCGGATCTCTTCCAGATACTGCGGTTCGGTCTTCGAGCCCTCGGTGACTATGAGCACGCGGTCGAATGGTGGCCGCTTCTGCTTCTTTCTGGCCAGCGCTCGCGCCTGACGTTCCCGGGGATGGTTATCCCTTGGCATGTTTGTGTTGCTTCAACAGTCGCGGCTCCAATGTGGGAATTCCGCCATAGCGGCCGCCGAGGTATCTATGTTCGAAGGCTTCATTTTTACGCGGCGAGAAGTCCGCCAACGAAGAGAGGCGACTGCTTTGCGTTTCGTCCTTTTCGACGAGCCAAATTTGATCGCGGCGTAGGAGATCTGGGTTCAATAGAGTTGCGTCGTGTGTCGAGAACACGAGCTGAGCGCCTAGAGCGTTGACTTGCGAGTCGTGGAAAGTTCTCAAGAACTGCTGCACCAACAGGGGATGGAGGCTTCTATCCAATTCATCGAGGACCATCGTGGCACCACGGCGCATGACGTCGACCACCGGTCCAGCCAATGAGTACAGCTTCTGCGTTCCCTGAGATTCGTCGCCGTAGTCGAAGTCTGCGACGACATCGTTGTATCTGTGCCGAAAACGCGGCAGGAGCACGTCTTGATCCGCGTGCTGCGTCTCCACCGCGTCGGGATCCAAGTTGATTTGAACTTGGCGCTGCTTACCCTTCACGACCACGATCTGTTCGATGCCGATGTCCGCTGCCCGCAGAAAGTTCGCTATAGGCGATCTTGGTCCTTCGCTGCTGACAATGTTTGTCGAGAAATCGTGCGGTAAGTCTGCCCCGTTTAAGTGCACGAACAGTTTGTGGGCGAACCAATCGAATAGCGGCCTCAAGCTTTCGCTGTTTAGCTGCACCGCAGTCGACAGGAATAAAGCGTTCTCGCGCGTCGCCTCGCTCCAAAGGCTCTTATGCCCCTGAAGGTGCGGACTGAACTCAAAGACGTCTTTGTTCGTCTTGGGATCTATCCGTCGTTCAATCCACCTTTGAGGTTTTGCCTTCTGATAGACGAGTAGCCACTCGCTCACGATTCGAGCTGGCGTGAGTTCGAATCCGTACTGGTATCGAACGCCGTCGAGAACGATGGTTACTTCAAACAGCGTTGGTTCCCGCTGAGTTGATGCACTCAACAGAAACGGCTGAACATTGAAGCTTTGACCAGGCTTGATCGCGGCAGACTCAACGACCAGCCCGCGCATCAGCTGAAGACCGCGCAAGAGGGTAGTCTTGCCCCCCGCATTTGGGCCGAGTATCGCGGCGCTTCTCACGGCGCGGCTGATGCCCTTGACGCCCGTTTCGAACGTATTCGACTGCTCGAGGGAGTGGTCGCTAGACGCCACCAGGGAGAGAGCGGTCTCGTCGCGGAAGGAACGATAGTTCCTGGCACGGAACTCTAAAAGCATAGAAGTTCACCAAATAAACGCAATTCTTGCATTTTTTTCGCAGAATCGCAATTTATTGGTGATACGACGCTCTCCATCACGACGATCCCCGGAGCGGACGCCGCCGCATCGGCCATTGCTTCGATGCGAGCGGGTCACGCTTCCGAGGTCGTCTCGCTGCAAGAGATCTACGGGGTGAAGTAGATCTTCGCGGGGATCTTTAAGCCTTCGGCTGCTTCGGCGGTTCCTGCTTCGGCGGGGTGCAGTCGAGGTTGACCTCGATCTTCTTGGCCTCTTCGCCGACCGCGGCGCGAGCGCCCGCGTAGGCCGCGAGGCCAGTCTCGGCGACGCCGAGGTTCTGGTGAGCTCCGACGACGAGCGGGTGTTCTTTGACGTCGGCCGGCTCCATCGCCTTGATGGTGCTCAGCATCGCATCCGCCATGCTGCAGCGCATGGTCTTCTCGGTGGCTGCACCGACGCGAACGTGCGAGTCGATGACGGCGGCTTTGATGGCCGCGGTGCCGAGACCGGCCTTGGCATTGCCCTTGGCAACGCCGACCATCTCGCCCACGACGGCCATCTTGTCGAGGCCCTTCTTGGTGGCGGCTTCGATGGCTTTGCGGTCCGCGCCCTGATCGGCGGCGGCTTTGGCAGACGGAGTCAATGAAACGCTATTCATGCGATCCTCGAAGAGTTTTGCCCGTTGGGGGTGTGGGCCACGTTATCGACGCGGCTCGGGGCGGGTTGTGTGACACCCTGACAAGGATCAGTGACGCTAGGTCTGCTCGCGCGTAATCCAGCGCCGGACCGTGGGCATCGGATGGGTCCGGAGCGCCGCTACGAGGGCTTTGGGGTCGGTCTCGACCACGAACAGGTTGCGATGCGTCTCCGAGACGAATCCCTGGGTGACAGCCACGTCGACCATGCGAATGAGGGCATCGAAGTAGCCCGCGACGTTGAGGATTCCGACCGGCTTCGCGTGAATGCCGAGCTGGGCCCAGGTGAGGATCTCGAAGAGCTCGTCGAAGGTGCCGAAGCCCCCTGGCATGGCGATGAACGCGTCGGCGAGGTCGCTCATGGCTTGCTTGCGGGTGTGCATGCTCTCGACGACCGTGAGCTCGGTCAGGCTCGCGTGCATGACCTCTTTGGATGCGAGGCCGCGTGGGATGATGCCGTGCACCCGCCCGCTGTGGACCAGGATCTCGTCGGCGATGACGCCCATGAGACCCACCGAGGCGCCCCCGTAGACCAGCTCGATGCGCTCCTTGACGAACACCTGTCCCAAGGCGGCGGCTGCTTCGGCGTACTCGGGATGCGCGCCCAGCGACGAGCCGGTGAAGACGCAGATGCGGTTGAGCTGACGGGGGGGCATGGGCGCCTTCATAACACGCCCGCGACTTCGGGGCGCTCGCATGTCCACAGGACGATCGGGCTGCGCCGCCGGTTGTGCTCGGGGTTCAGGCGATAGGTCAGCTGGTCGAAGAAGCTGCTCTCGAAGACCGGCTGGCGGTGACAGTCGAGCGCCATGGCTTCGAGGAGCAGCTCCATCTTGAAGCCGTCACTTTCGAAGGCGAGGAAGCGATTCGCGGGGGTGTCGTCGGCGTCGAGGTCACGCATCGCGCGTCGCAGCCACACCGCGTCGACCTCTCCGTTCCGGCGGACAGGCAAAACGCGGTCGCCGAGGAAGAAGGTCGGTACTTCGGGGCCCATGGCGATGACGGCGCGCGCGTCCGCGTCGTGGCGAAGATGCGTGAGGGCTTCGCGTTGCCCGGCCTGGCTTTGATGCGTGACCGCGACACCGAGGAGGAGCGCGTGCACCGCGACGAACCACACCGCGAGAGCAGGCTGCATGCGGCGCAGGAGGCCAGCGGCGAGCAACACCAGAAACAGCGGCAACGCCGGCGCCATGAAGCGCTCTTCCTTGTGAGGAATGAGCATGTGCGCCATGACGAACATGACGAACGGTAGCCACACCAGCCGCAGGGCTTTTGCCTCACGCCACATCGCCGGTAGCAGCGTGATGGTGACCGGCGGAATCGTGAGCACCAGCCAAATCCATAGATACGTGGCCGGGCTCATGCGGGTGAGCGCCTCGTGGGGAACGGCGTTCGCCATGATGTTGTTCCAGAGTGGCTGGAAAGGCATGCCGACGGTGCTCGCGTCGAAGCCGCCCTGGATGGCGAGCGCCAGCAGTCCGCCGGCCGCGAGGTAGCCAAGGTCACGCCAGCGCTTCTGCAGCGCGAGATGAGCGGCGACGCCGATGGCGATGACCGCGACCTGATAGCGCAGCCAGCAGGCGAGGCCGATGAGAATGCCGGCACAGAGCACGGGCAGACCGCTCATCGTCGCAAACCACAGGCCGAAGAGCAGTGGCGGGATCGCCATGGCCTCGATGAGCAGGCGCGTCCCGAGATACGGCATCGCGAAATGCAACGCGGTCAGCCAGGTGGCGATGCGAGCCCCCTTGGCGGGGAGCAGCGCCGACGCAAGCAGCCACATGCCCCAGACGGCGAGCAGCGAGTACGCTCCAGCGGACAGGTGCAAGACTCGCAGCAAGGTCTCGGGCTCGCTTGCGCCCGTGCTACGAGCGATGAACACCACGAGCTCGACGAGGCGCGGCACGAGCTGTGAGCGCAAACCGGCGCCCGGGAGGTCGCTGGTTTCCCAGACGAACGCCGGGTCGTCGAGCCAGGCGAGGGCGGGCGCGAGCACGTGGAAGTAGTCGTCACGCGCGTGGAAACCGATGCCGACTAAGGCGCTGACGAGACGCGCGATGCCTCCGGCGATCATCGCCGCGAGCAAGGTGCGACGCGTCAGCCATTCGACGAGGCGAGTCACGGGTGTGGATGGGTGCGCAGCTTGTACGCGAGAAAGCGTCGCACCTGCCGCAGGGTGCGCTCACCCGCTTGCGAGCGCCAGCCGCTCGCCTTGCAATAGGCGTGGACGAAGCGCTCTTCGGCTTCCGGCCGCCGCGGCACCACGAAACGCAGCGCCTGGTAGAGATTGATGATGCGCTTGCGCGGCGTGAGATGGAACGCCACGCGACCGAGGTCGAGCCACACCAGGCCGTAGGTCTCGCCCTTGGGCTCGGGAACGAAGGCGTGAAAGCCCTTCAAGTCGCCGTGGAAGAAACCGAGCGCGTGCGTCGACGCGAGAGCGCGAGCCGCACGATCGAGCGCTTCGTCACCGCCCATCTGCAGATCCGTCTCGAGCACGTCGGTCCAGGTTGGCAGGGCCGGGTCGAGCTCGGTCTGAATCTGGATGGCGCGCCGCAATAACGGACCAGAGCGCAGCTCGAGATAGCCTACGCTCTTGGTGGCTGCGAGCTCGAGGGTCTCGGCGCGCAGCTGATTGGTATGCTCGCGCTGGGCTATCGAGCGGCCCATGAGACCGTGCAGCGTGTTACCGAAGCCGATGGTCTCGGCAACCTTGATGATGCGCGGCCCGGACTCGGTATGGATGCGCACCACGAAGCGCTTGAGCCGTCCCTTGCGCAGAGCCTCGCGCTTGCCATCGCGGTCATCTTTGCCGGCCCCGAGATCGGCATGAGTCAGCAACGGCAGCTCACGCGACAACACGCGTTCACGAACCGTCTCGACGATGCGCACCAACGCGTCGGCATCTTCAGCGATGCCAATGGAGCCGCGGACGAAGCCGCTCGGCGAGGTGCGCTCGATGGATTGCCAGGGGGTCTTCAAACGGGCTTGGTCATATTCCGGCAAAAATGGGGACAGCAACCATTTAACGCGCCGGGCTAATGGGTTGATGTCCCCATTTTTCGCGACTATCAATCCCCCGTGATCGTCTCCGCTGCCCGTATCTACATCGACGGCGCCGTCAAGAAAGACGTGGCGTTGGAGCTCGGCCCCGATGGCCGCGTGAAGGGCCTCGTTCCACGGGTTCAAGCCAAGCTCGATCTCGGCGAGCGTCTTCTCGTTCCCGGCGCGGTGAACGCGCACTCGCACGCCTTCCAGCGTCTGCTCCGTGGCCGCACCCAGATGGCGAGCAGCACCGACGACAACTTCTGGTCGTGGCGCGAGATCATGTACCGCGCCGCCGGCACACTCGATCCGGAGGGCATCCGCACGGCTTCGCGCCAGGCTTTCCTCGAAATGGCGCTCTCCGGCATCACCACCGTGGGCGAGTTCCACTACCTGCACCACGCTCCCGACGGCACACCGTACCCCGACCCGCTGGCGGCCTCGCGCGCGGTCATCGCCGCGGCCGGCGACGTTGGCATTCGCCTCTGCCTCATCCGCACCATCTACCTGCGCGGCGATTTCGACAGCCCACCGTCGGAGCTACAGCGACGCTTCTGTGACGCGTCCCTCGATGTCGCCTGCGCCGCCATCGACGAGCTGGTGAAGCTCGAGACCCCTATGGTGAGCGTCGCGGTGGCCGCCCATAGCGTACGCGCCATGGCCATCGGCGACATTCGCGCCGCCAAAGAACGCTATCGCGGACGGTCGTTCCACCTGCACGTCTCCGAGCAGCCGCGCGAAGTCGAGCAGTGCCTTGCCAAGACCGGCAAGACGCCGGTCGCATTGCTCGCGCAAGCCGGCGTCCTCGACAAGGACACCACCCTCGTCCACGCGACCCACCTCCGGGACGGTGAGGTGCGCGCTATCGCGGAATCGGGGGCGACCGTTTGCATCTGTCCTTCGACCGAAGCGGACCTCGGTGATGGTCTCGGGCCAGTGCGCGAGCTCTTCGAAGCCGGGGTGCCGATGTCGCTCGGGAGTGACGGTCAGACCTTGCTGTCGCTGCTCGAAGAGGGGCGCCGCCTGGAGATGCACGCCCGCCTCCAACATCAGCGGCGTAACGTGGTCGCCAAGGGCCCGGGTGACTCCAGCGCCAAGGCCTGCTTCGAGGCCATGACCGTTCATGGGGCTCGTGCCTTGGGCATCGATGCCGGCCGCTTCGAGCCGGGCTCGATTGGCGACTTCGTCACCTACGACCTGCGTGACCCGGCCCTGGTGGGCTGTGACGACGAATCCCTGCTGGCGGCGCTGGTTTTCTCGGCCGATAGCCGCGCCGTCCGCGATGTCTGCGTCGGCGGCCGTCTCATCGTGCGCGATGGCAAGTACACCCGCATTTCCGAGCATAGCGACAGCTACGTGAAGCTGACCCGGCAGCTGTTCGGCTAAGGTCGTTGACACCGCGCGGGGGCTTACGTTACACCCCGCCTCCCTCGGGGTGTAGCTCAGCCTGGTAGAGCGCTTGGTTCGGGACCAAGAGGTCGCATGTTCGAATCCTGTCACCCCGACCTAGACGACTGTTGGGTATAAACCCCCAACAGTCGCCTATACCCGCGCCCGCATAGCACCAGCGACGAAGCGCGGCAGAGCCGTCAGACGCGTCGACAAGAGCGGCAGCAAGACAAGCAGCTCGAGTCGGATGTTGGCCGTTCGGCTCTTCGTCCAAAAGCGGCGCTCGCCACCGACTTCGAATAGGCGCTCCAAGGCTTTCAGCCGCAGGCGCTGAGTCGCCGTAAGAGGAAGGTCTGGCACTTCGGCGCCGCGCTTTTGCAGCATGCCGGCGAACACGTGCAACGCGAGCTCGAGATGTGCCTCGAGGCAGGTGCGGCTCACCGAGCCCCAGTCGACGTCCTGCCGTTGCAGAAGGCGCAGGACATCGGTGGTGTGGCGATCATCGAGGGTGAACCGGTCGCCGGCGTGATGGGTCACCGCGTGGACCACCTGGTCTTCGGCGCACAAACCCATGACAGGCCCATCGACGCTGTCCCAGGGATGGGCCCGCGCGAACAGAGCTGCGTCATCGAGCGGAAACCACGGGCGTTGGCCGAGCCCGTGGTGGAGATCCACATCGATGAGCCCCTCGGGCGCGCGAAACGGACGGCCGCGCAGGGCGTGATGGGCGAGCAGGCGCTCACCGCGAAACCCCAACATTTCGAGCTCGCGCCCGAAGGCATCGAAGGCGGATGGCTCGACCAGCAGGTCGATGTCCGTGCCCCAGCGCTCACCGCGTCCGCCATAAAGGACAGGGTCCGCCCAAGCAGACTTCAGGTAGACGACCTTGGTGCCGACGCGTGCTCCGATGGCATCCAGCAACGCACGCTGCCGTTTGACTCCGAGGCTCTGGGCAAGCCCCGCGAGAAGGTGCGGCGGTCGGCTCGTCAGCGTTGCCTCTTGGCCGCTTCCTCGGCGAAGGCCTGCTCGATGCGTTCGGCACGTCCCTCGGCGCGGCAATGAGCACCGTCTCCGAGCGCCTTGCGCATGGCGCGGCTCACGGCCTGCCACTCGCTGGCGTCGATGCTCGCGTCATGCGTATGGGCCTCGTCTATCCAGCGGATGCCCTGCATCAAGGCTCCGATGGAGCGCATGTCTTTCTGGCGGTCGAAGATGGTGACGAGGGCGCCGACTTGCCGGCCCATGGGGCGCTCCGGCCTGGTCTCGCCGCGCCAGTGAGGGACTTTGAGGTCGCCGATGTGGAACTTCGCCATGCCGCGGGGTTATCGCGGGTCCGCGGCGGTTGTTGTGGAGCAACCTGGTTCCTCGCGGAGTCGATAACGCCCCGTGGCCTTGCTTCCGCCCCTAGCGGCTCTTCCGGGCGTGCCGCGTCCCGTCGCATCTGGGGCTGCTCATGGCGCCGCCGCGCCGTCCGGCCCGGAGCAGACCGCCGACGCCTACGAGCAGGTCGTCGCGACCGTCGCCAAGACCCATCAAATCGATGACCTCATCACCACGCAGTGGGACACCACGCGTTGCTCCGCGTCGTCCGCTGTAGCGATCGTGTCGATGGCCGGCGCGCCCTACGTGGACGCCATGGCCGCTTTCGTGGTGCGCGAGCTCGAACGACGCGTCAAAGCTCTGTGGGATCTCATGGACGACCTCGACGGTCCCACGCCGGCGCAACGTGAGCAGGCTCGGCTCGCCTTCATTCCGGAGCTGCAGCGCCACATCGACGCATTCCGTCTGACACCGGAGACCGCGCTCTTCGAGCTGGGTTACCAAGAGGCGCAGAAACCGGGGATCGGCGTCGGCGTGCCATCGAAGCTCGGTGAGGCTCCATTTTTCGTCGCCGACGGTCGCCGGGCAGTCGCTGTCTCACCCGTTCAACCGCAGAGCGGCGAGGTCATCCTCGGCGTCGCGAGCCCCAAAAACGAGCTGCTCAAATGGTTTGTCCGCGATAGCGTTGGCATCGAGAGCCTGAAGCACATCGCGGTGCCGGCGGCGCGAGCCGTGCTCCCCTGGTATCGCGTCGAGACGCAGACCGGCCGTGAGCCGACGGTGACTCTCGGCGAACGTCAGCTCGACCTCGCATCGGCGGGCCAGATCCTCGCGCTCTATCAGCTCAGCGATGACGAGCTGCGCCTGCTCGAGCGCGTCATCAACTGTCTCGAGGGGGAGCTCGAAAAAGCGCGCGCGACGCTCGCCACCCTGCAGCAGACCCCGCGCAAGGTGACGGCGCCACTGTTGCAGCAGCTCGCCGACAGCCTCTTGGTGACGCAGCAGCACACTTCTGGTCTCAACGCCTTCGAGACCGGTCAGGCCCTGCGCGCTTGCGGCATCAACGTCGAGCCGACTGGACGCTCCATCCCGTGGCTTGGGCTCTCTCGCGCCGCGTCGCCGGGCGATGCGTTCCTGCTCGAGGGTCGGGGCCACGCGGTTACCTTTGGCCGCCTACGCGACGGGCGCGCCTTCCTCTTCGACTCCGAAGGGCTGTTTGGCGACCGCCAGCGCCCCTGCCTCGCTTTCGTCGAGCCTGGCCAGGACTCCGAGCTCGACGCCCACTATGGTGTCTTCGAGGCGACGCATCGCTGCCGTCCGGCGCGAGCGCACGAGGTATTCGCGCAGCGCGATCGCTAGTGTGCCCCGGACCCAGAGGGGTCATAATGTAGGCCGATGGCGCGCGAGGTTCGGCCGAAATACCGCATCGTCGAAGCAGCCCAGCGTGCCGGCATCGGGGCCTCGACGCTGCGTGCCTGGGAGCGCCGCTACGGCATTCCTCGGCCCAGCCGCAGCGACAGCGGCTATCGCCTCTACAGCGAGCTCGACCTGCAGGCCTTGTCGCGCATGAAGGACCTGGTGAGCTCCGGCGTCGCGGCGCACGAGGCCGCCGAGCAGGTACGACGCGAGCAGCGCGGCTCGCGCTCTCTTCCGCCCGCCAATGCCGACACGTTGCGTACGCAGCTTCTGGACGCCGCCTGCGCCTTCGACGGCGCGACCTTGGAGCGCGTGCTCGCCGAAGTGAATCGCGCCTACGCCGCCGAGGACGGGGTGAGCTACGTGATCGAGCCGGCGCTAACCGAGCTGGGCGAGCGCTGGGCTGACGGGCGCATGGACGTTGCCCACGAGCACTGGCTGGTGCAGCGGCTGCGCGCACATCTCGCTTCGGCAGTTGCCGGCATGCGGGCCCGGCCGCCGAGAGGCATCGCAGTGGTCGCGTGTTTCCCCGACGAGGAGCACGACGTCGCCTGCTACGTGATTGCGATCCACCTCGCGGCGAAAGGTTTTCGCCCGGTGGTGCTGGGGGCGCGCACGCCGCCAGCTGCACTTGCCGTCGCGGTGCGCGACCTTGCACCCGCGCTGGTTTGTCTTTCACTCACCAATCCGGCGACCGCGGCCGATCGCCGTGCCGTCACCGCGTACAAGACTGCTTGCGCTGGCCGGCAGCTCTGGGTGGGAGGGCAGGGTGTGGCAACGCTGGGAGCGCTCCCGCGCGGCGTTCGAGCTGCGGGAGCGGGGGCATACGACCTATTCGCGGCGCTCAAGTCGCCGCGGCGACCAGTCCCGCGAAGGCCTGCCGGTAGTCGTAAGTCGCGAAGCAGTCGCGCAGGCTCGCAGCCCGCGCGCTGAAGGCGTCGCTGTTCAGCATGTGGAGCGCTGCGTTACGTACCTGCTGCGGGACGAGCGTCGTAGCGCGCAAGCGCACACCGGCGCCGTAGCGATCGATGGCCTGCATCGCGAGATGCTGGTCGAAGTTGAACGCAACGCCGAGCACTGGCGTGCCGGCGTCGAGCGCCTGATAAGCAGTCGTGCTTCCGCCATTGCAGACGACGAGTGAAGCTCGACGTGCTGCCTCGTCGCCCGGCACGAAGTCGGCAACATGGACATTCTCGGGCAGGGCTCTGGGCTGCCCTCGACCGGCGGTGGCGAGGAGCACGTCGACGTCGAGATCCTCGAGGCCGCCGAGCACCGCGTCGAGCGCCGCCAGGTGACCCGAGGAACCGAGAGTAACGTAGACCAGTGGCCGTGTGCGCCCGAGCCTCGCGAGCGCCGCACATTCGACGCCGGCCGACCACAACACTGGTCCGAGGAAGACGTGCGATGCCGGCGCCCCACGCAAGGGAGTGAGCTCGACGACATCGGGGTGCACCGTGTAGTCGCCATAGGTGAGCAGCTCGAGCAGGTCTCCGAGCGGTGGCAAGCCGTAGCGTCGCCGCACCGTGTTCAGCGGCTGCGCGAAGAGCTCGAAGACCCATGGCAGCGCGCGCGGAAAGTAGCGTTCCGCGGTGGCCTCATCGAGCAAGCGCAGCACCGGATGGTCGGGCATCGGAAAACCGTCACGCTCCGCGAATGGACTCCAGTACGCATTGATGAGGGACGCCAGAGGAATGCCGGCATGCGGGGCCGAGACCGCGAGCGACCAGCGCAGGTCGCCGACCACGAAATCCGGTCGCACCCGGTCGAACAGGCCGAGCTCGGCGTCGACGTAGCGTGAGAGTGTTGCCGCCGAGTAGATGCGCGAGCCCCGGGCTACGGCGCGCTCGACGACCTCTGGCGAGAGCGAATCGATGTGCCAGCGGGTGAAGTTGGTCCCGGCGAAGACCAGTGGTGCGAAGACGCTGCTCGCGAAATGCACCTCGTAGAGTGTGGGATCGAGCGACGCTGCGAGCACACGCAAGCGCACCACTTGGGCGAGGGTCACGGCCTCGGCCACGAAGAGGATGCGCTTTCGTCTCACGCGCCCAGTGCCTGCAAGGTCTCGGCGACACCCGGGTAGCCGAGCATGAACCAACGCCACCAGCCCAGCATCATGATGCTGTGACCCGTGAGGATGAACACGTGGCTCCACATCTCGACCTTGTCCGAGTTGGCCTTGATGTAGCGGCGCCAGTGCATGGCTTCGTCGACCAACGAGTAGAGAAACGAGAGCGCCGTGATCACCGCTGCGGGGATCGCATAGGTGCGCGGATGCTCGTAGGCGAGGCAGAGTAGGACGCAGCTCGAGATGCCGAGCGCGATGATCACATGGTGCACGAGCTGCTCACCGCCGCGCAGCACCTCTTTGTAGATGGTTCTGTGGCCGATGGTGTCGACCGCGATAGCGGCCGCGAAGATGGCGACGCCGATCGGTACGAGATACGCCTCCGCCGGGAACACCGCGCCGTGCGCTCTTCCGAAGAGCTGGAAGGAAGCGATGACCGCGCCCAGCCCGGCCATGCCAACCACCCAAAACAGATACACCGCCCAATCCGCGCGATCGAATTCGCGGATGCGGCCGACGTAGACGGTCAGATCACGTGGCAAGAGTTGCATCTTCGAACCTCACAATCTCGCGCGGCGCCGAGAGGCGACCACCAGCCATCCAGCGCCGGGGCAGCTCCGCGGCGGTGGTGGCAATCGTGCGCAACATGATGGCGAGCTTGGCGACGCCGCTGACGATGGCGCGCCCCGCGGTGACGTCGTGGTGGTGCTTGGCGATCACCGACCCGATCGCGGCGTAGACGCGGCGGGCCATGCGAACCGCGAGAGCCGAACGGAAACCCAGGACCGCGATGCCTTGGTCGGCCGACGCGTAGTAGCGGTCCGCTTCGGCGAGCAACCGGCGCAGCGGCTCGACGTAAGCGGGAGCAAGCCCCCGCGGAAAAGGCTCGGCGCCGTTGGGCTCGGCCGAGCCGGCCGGTAACAAATCACTGGGGATGTAGCGGCGGCCACGTCCCCAGTCTTCCGCGACGTCGCGACAAATATTCGTGAGCTGCATGGCGATGCCGAGGTGAGCCGCACGTCCGAGCTGCGCTTGATCACGCAGTCCGATGACATGGCAGATCATCAGGCCGATGACGCCCGCGACACGGTAACAATAGAGCAGCAGACGTTCTTGTGTGTCATAGCGGACAGAGTCGACGTCCATGGCAAAGCCCTCGAGGAGCTCGTCGACGTAGACACGTGGAATGCCATAGCGGTGCACCACCACTTGGAAGGCCTCGAGCACGATGTCGCGCATCGGCTCCCCCGCGTAGATGCCATCGACTTCCGCTTTCAAGCGGCGAAGAGCCACGGCTTGGTCGCTGGCGGGAACGTCGTCGATGGCGTCGTCGCATCGCCGGCACCAGGCGTAGACCACCGCGATGGGCGCGCGTGCCTGCGCCGGCAACAAGAGCGATGCCCAGCTGAAGCTTCGCGAGTTGCGTCGCAGCGACTCGCGGCACAGGCGAAGCGCTCGATCTTCGAAGGGCCCGCTCATGCGAGGTCACGCACCAAGAGCTGGGCGGTTGCCTTTGCCGAGTTGATGACGCCGGGAACACCCGCGCCAGGATGGGTGCCGGCTCCCACCAAGTAGAGGCCTGGGATGTTCGGGTCGCGGTTGTGCGGACGAAACCAGGCGCTCTGCGTGAGGCGCGGCGCCACCGAAAACGCCGACCCGTTGTGCGCCGAGAGCTCGGACGCGAAGTCTTTCGGGGTAAACCACCGCTTGGTGACGATGCTCGCGGTGAGCCCAGGTAGGCTGCGCTCGAGGTACGCGAGGATTCGGTCGGCGTAGATGGGTGCGACCGTATTCCAGTCGAGCAGGGCGTTCCCGAGGTGCGGCACTGGGCTCAGCACGTAGAAGGCCTCACAGCCCGGCGGCGCGAGCGACGGGTCGGTGACCGTCGGCGCGTGCAGGTACAGCGAGAAGTCGTCCGGCAGCGCGTTGCCGCGGAAGATGTCGCGTAGGAGCTCCTCGTAGCGCGGCCCGAAGAGCACCGTGTGATGCGCGAGGTCCGGCCAGCGCCGGTTCGTTCCGAAATAGATGACGAAGAGCGACATCGACCATTCCATGCTTCCCAGGCGCTTGCGCATGGGTGCGGCGCGTCTTTCGCCGCGCAAGAGGTCGGAATAGGTGTGGGCAAGGTCGGCATTCGAGACGACGGCGTCGAAGATGGTCTCGCCGGTGTCGGTTCCGACCACGTGCTTTCCGCCGCTCAAGCGGACACTGCGCACCGGAAGGCCGACGTGGAGCTCGCCACCGAGCTCGCGCAGCAGTCGCACCAGCGCCTGCACGAGGGCCCCGGTGCCGCCACGCGGGAAGTGAACCCCCCATTGGCGCTCGAGGTAGTGGATGAGCGTGTAGATGGCGCTGGTCTCGAACGGATTGCCCCCGACGAGGAGCGCATGGAACGACAGGGCTTGGCGTAACTTTTCGTGACCAACGAAGCGGGCGACGGTGTCATACACCGAACGATCGGCCCGGAGGCGCGCGAGCTCGGGGGCGACGCGCACCATGTCCCAGAAACGCAAGAACGGTGTCGCCGCGAGCTCGGTGTAACCCTTGGCGAACACGTCACGGCTGTAGGCGAGAAAGCGCTCGTAGCCGGCACGCTGGTCGGGCCACTGCGCGCTGATGCGCTCGCCGAAATTTTCGTCGTAGTCGAGGGTCTCTCCATCTTCCCAGCGCAGGCGATAGAAAGGCCGTACCGGTAGGAGCTCGACGTAGTCGCGCATGTCGCGTCCGCTCAAGCGGAAGAGCTCTTCGATACAGTCGGGCGCCGTAATCACGGTCGGGCCGGCGTCGAACGTGAAGCCGCCGTCTTCGTAGACGTAGGCGCGTCCACCAGGTTTGTCGCGCGCCTCGAAGACCGTCACCTGCATGCCCGCGTTTTGCAGGCGAATTGCCGCCGCGAGCCCTCCGAAACCGCTGCCGATGACCGCAACTCTCCGGGGGTCAGCCATAACTAGCCTCGAGCCGTTGGAGCTCGGCGAAGAGGAGCTCGAGCCGCGCGTCTTCACCGAGGGTGTTCGCGAGCTTCAGCGCCGCGGTGTGCAAGCGATCGCGGACCTCGCGGCGCGGACTCTCTCCGAGTAGCGCCATGATCTGCGCCGCGGTGGGCTCGATGGTGCCATTGCCCTCGAGCACACGTCGGCGCAGCTCCGCGACCACGTCGGCGGGCTGGGTGCGCGCGAGCGACGACCAAACCCAGGTGATGCGGCGGGCGCGTAGGTCTTCGTGGCGCTTGTGCGGGTCGTTGCGGCCGGAGAGGTTTCCCAGGTCGTCGAGGTGCTGCAAGCAGATGCCGAGCTCGCAGCCAAACGCACCGAGTGCTTCGATGACCGTACTGGTGCCGCCCGCTGCGATGGCGCCGAGGCGTGCTGCGGCGCTCATCAGGCTCCCCGTCTTGAGGCCGGCGATGCTCTCGACCAGCTCCGGCACCTCGTGGAGCGGCACGCGCTCGAGCGTCGCGTAGATGTCCAGCGCCTGGCCGGCGTGGCAACGCGACATGGTTCGGGCGAGGTCGCGATGGATGGCCAGCTCCGCTTCGGCGGACAAGCCGATGGCCGGCAACCCGACGATGGGCAAGAAGTAGAGGGCATTGCCGGCATTGAGCGCCAGCGGCACCCCATGGCTCGAGTGCAGAGTGGGTGCGCCGCGTCGCGAGCTCGAGCCGTCTTCGATGTCGTCGACGATGAGTGAGCCCGCGTGAACGAGCTCCAGCACTTGCGGCAGCTCCGGCGGCAGCATGCGGTCGCTGCCCCGAGGCAACGCCAGGTCCCAGGCAATCTGGACGAGACGCCCACGGAAGCGCTTACCGGGTTGTCTGACGAAACCGTCGAGAGGCGACACCAGCGCCGCCTCGAGCCACGGACGCAGCACGCCGCTGTCGGCGCCGATGGTGCGCGTCAGGAGATCGGCGATGCTCATGAATCCCCCACGGCGCGGAGCAACTCGCCCACACGCATGCCGCGCGGAGGTACGCCGGCGACGATGCGCCACCGCTCTAGCGGACCAAGCTCCATGGCGTAGAAGCGCGCCATGACGTCTTCCGGCAAGCGATAGAACTTCGCGAACAAGCGCCAGCGGTGCTCGGGTGCGATGCCGCGAAAGAGCCAACGATTCAGCCGTCGCAAGAAGACTGCTTGCTCACCATGGCGTGCCGCGAGCTCGGCGACCGAGTCGTCGGGCTCGGGGGATGCGAGCGCCATCGCCAAGCGCACGGCGACCGGAAACGAGTAGCCGGTCGTAGGCTGCAACCATCCGCCCGCGTAGCCCGCGACGAGTGGCCTTGCAATGCGCGGTGTCGCTCCGCGCTCCAAGGGAAGAGGTAGAACGCCGTGCTCCGAGCCCAAGACGTCGAGCACGTTCATGCCGCGCGCACGGGCGTAGTCGAGCACGTTGGCGCGCAGGAGGGTGCGCTCGAGAGTCGGCGACTCGTCGTAGTAGGTATCTTCGACGAGGACGCGGTCGTCACCGAGCGGCAGGACGTAGACGAAACGCAGACCGCGATCCTGTGGTACGCGTGCGTCCATCACCACGGGCCGGCGTGGCACGTCACCACTCACGCGCAGAGTCAGGCCGAGAAACTTCTGATAGGCGACAGGCGTCTGTGCGCGTGACTCCGGGCCCCGCGCGTCGACGACGAGCTTGGCGGTGAGTTGCGTGCCGTCGTCGAGGGTTACCTGGTCGGCGGTGACCGAGGTGGCCCGCCGGCCCATGATGAGGTCGGCGCCACTTGCTTCGGCGGCCGCGCGCCGGAGCTCGGCGTCCAAGGTGGAGCTCGTGACCGTGGCGTACGGCGACTGCACGTGGCGCTCGAATCCAGGGAAGCAGACGTCGTAGCTCGGCCACTCGTGCGCGATCAGCGGCTCGACCCATGTCCGCGCGCCGTCCGGCACGTCGGTGGCATGGAACGACCAATGATGGTTGCCCCCGAAGCGCTCGTTCTGCTCGACGATGGCGATACGCCGGCGCGGATTCGCGTGCAGCAGCGCGAGCATGATGAGCCCGTTCGACAAACCGCCACCCACGAGGACGACGTCGTAGGTCATCAGCCGTTGTCCTCGACGATGCGCTCCGCGATAGCGCGCCATTCCTTGGCCTCGGGATCGCGGAAGAAATGCGGCAGGGTGAGCAGACAACGACGCGCGAGCTCGAGAGCCCGTTCTTCCTCTCCCTCGTCGTCGAAGAAGTCGGCAGCGAGAGCGAGGTTGCCGGGGAAATCGGGTGCGAGCTCGAGCGCTCGCTCGAAGCTCACTCGCGCCTTGGCATCGTCTCCGACGGAGATCACCGGTGGCGCCACCGCGTAGAGATGGCCCAAGGTGCGCGCGGCGGCGGCGTTCTCGAAGGCAGGTGCCACGCGGTCGAGCCGGTTCAAGAGCTCGACCATTTTGGGGATCACCGGCAAGGCGCGAAGCTTGCCGCGCTCCAGGGCCTCAGCCCCGAGGTTCGCCGCGAGCCACAACAGGCCTTCGGGATCGTCGGGATTCTCGGCTAGCACCGCGCGGGCGGCATCGACGCCACGCTGGAAGTGCTCCCGCCGTGCCTTACCGCTCGCCGCTCGGCCTTCCCAATATGCAGCGCGCGCCGCACCGGGCTCGGTGTTCGAGGTCACGCCCATGATGCCGATGACGAGCAACGTTCCCAAGGCCATGCTCATTGCCCAAATCCGTGTACAAGGTTTGTACAAGGTATGGCAACTGGCCAACCGGGTTTCAAGGCGTCGTCGTCGGGTCACCGTCCGCGTTCGGGTTTCCCGTGCCTACAGCGCCGCCCGGGTCCTGACCGTTGCCCGTCGCGGTGCCGTCGCCGCCGAGGCCACCGTCGGAGCCCGAGCCCGCACCGGGATTGTCGCCGCTCCCCGTATCGGTGCCGGTGTCGACTCCTGGACCAGTAGGGCTGCCCCCCACGTTACCGCCGTCGTTCGAGCCTCCCGTGTTGCCCCCTGCACCGCCAGCGCCGCCGCCGATGTCTCGGTGCTCGAGGAGAAAGTCCGTCGCGTCGAAGTCACCCTGGAGAGCACGTGAGAAGCCCGCTTCGAGCTCGAGGGCGTCATGCATCCCGTTCACGAGAGCCGCGACGCGTGTGCTGCCGCTCCCGGCGAAGCTATCGGCGAAGGTCGCAGCCGTGAACGACTGGGCATCGGCGACCGAGATCAGGAATGCATCGTCGAAGCCGGTGTCGGCGGTGCCGCGGAGCGTGCTCATCTGCGCCGTCGAGCTTGCCGCGATCGAGCTCATGAACGGGCTATCCTCGGGTGTGATGCCGAGCTCCGCGGCAATGCGATCGACATTGGCTTTCGCGTTGCTCGCACTGGTGCTCTGGAAATCCACGAAGTCACGGACGTTGCCGTTCGTCACCCGCGCTTCGCCCGTGGCCGCCATAGCGGATGACGAGGCGATCGTCGCATTCAGGATACCGACCAGCTGGGCGTCGCTCAGGCTGCCACTTGCAGCCGACGTGCTCGACGCATTAGCCAGATTCTCGCGTTCATCGGCCTCTTCACCGCAGCCGAGCAAAAGAGCTCCAGCCGCCAGAGCAACCGCTAGGCAGCGCATGACACCCTCCTGTGTCATGGCTCGTGCAATGCCCTTGCCAGGGTCGGGAAACACCGTTCGCGAGGGAAAAGCCACACGTGCGCGTCGTTCTTCGTGGTGCGTCGCGCTACAGGAGGTGCGTCCTGCCCCCTCGGCTCAGCGGCGGCCGGCAGGGCGTTGCAGTGCCGCGGCATAGGCGCGGCTGAGCTTCTCGACGCGGTCGCTGGGGACGGAGAGCTCGCCGGCCTTCGCGGCGCGCTGCAAGTCGAACACCGGCCACCCCCGCACGTCCTTCGGCATCGTGACGTAGCGCGGCACCATGTGAACGTGGAGATGCGGCACCGCTTCGCCGAGCGCGGCCGTATAGATGCGCTCCGCACTGCTCACTTCCTGGAGCGTCTTTTCGAGCCAGCGAAGGGTCGGTCCGAAGCTCGCGGCCTCCGCGTCGTTCATGGCGGCGACGCTCGCGACATGGCGCTTGGCGACCATTTGCATCCAACCGGCAAGCCCGTGCGGTGGCTCGATGTGGCGAACCATCCAGAGATCACTCTGCCAAAGCGGAGGCTCGTTCTTGACCGCCGCGCACAGCGCACACGCGCTCATCAGGGCAGTCCGCGGCCCACCGCGAGATCGCTGGTGCCGTTGATGAGCCCATGGAGTTTCGTCAGCGCCCCCGTCGCAAGGTCGATGAGGTAAAGGCCCATCGAGCCGTCCACGGTCAGCTCCACGTAGCCGATGCCCGCGGTCACCGGAGTGTCGACGAGATCGACGAACGTCTCCGAGGGAATGTCGAAGCCACCTGTCGCGGTGAACTCCACGGCCGCGCCCCCCAATGTGACCGCGACGCAGTTCGCTTGCAGGCCGCTGGTCGGTGGCCGTTGCAAGCAGAGGCGGTCGGATGTGACGTCGAGCGTGTACATCGTCGACACCTGATCGATGGCCGGCGAATCGGTGTTGGTGAAGGCAGTGTCCCACACGCCGGTTTGGCCGGGAGCCAGCGCTCCCAGAGGCGCGTCCATGTTGGGGCCAGCGACAGAAGCTGCGCTACCGCCCAGGTCGCCATCGATCGGGTTACCCGTGCTCGGGTTGATGCGAAAGTTGAGGCCGTTGGCGGTGGTGACGCGCACGCGATCGGTACGCGGGTCGATCTCCACGCTGTAGCGCACGACGGAAGGATCGGGAAAATCGACAGCCGCGCCGCCGCTATCGACGAAAGCGACGGCGTTCGCGGCGGCTGAAACGACCGTCGCAGCGCCACTCACTGGGTCCAGACGGCAGAGAGTGCCGGCATCGGCCACGGCGTTGACGCCGAAGGCCATGAGCTGGCCGGTCGCTGGGCGGTAGTCGATGCCGACGATGTCGCCGCAGGTGCCGCCGAGCCCATGGGTGAGCGGAGTCGGATCGTCGAGATCGAAACGCCAGATTTCGTTGGTGTCCGCGATGGCGACGAACGCGCGCGGAGCGCCACTGACCACGGCGAGACCGACGGCGTCGTCGGGCATCGGCGCGATGGTCGTCACGTTTCCGTTGACCAGATCGATGCGCACCAGAGCGTTGCCGGTTTCGCCCGTGAGCTTGACGATCGCGAGGCCCGTCCCCGAGCTGACCGCCGAATCGGTGACCGTGACCTCGATGCCGGCTTGGATGTCGAACCCGGCGACGCTGTCAATCTGCCGCGACAAAGGCACCGGCGCCAGCTGCTGACCAGCATTGCCGTTGTGAATGTAGAGAGCGTCCGAGGTAGCGGACAGGCTGTAGAGAGTGAAGGCCTGAGCGGTGTTGTCGTTGTTGGTGTAGGCAATGGCGTTGATCACCGCGCCGTTGATCGCGGAGTCGGGTTGCGTGGTGGCCGCCGTACCCAGCTCACTGTCGACTGGCGCGCCTTCGTTCGGATCGTAGCGGAAGTTCTTGCCGGCGCTGCTGATCACACGGAAGCGATCGACGAGAGGATGGCCGTCCATCTCCCACTGAGCGTCGCCGAGCGCGATCGGCGTGCCGGCGGAGTTTGCGAGCTGGCCGAGCGAGCCCACCAAGACGGCGAGGCCCGCATCGATGTTGATGGCGTAGAGGCCCATGGTGCCCATCTCGGAGTTGACGCCGAGGCCATAGAGCCAGCCGTTCAGCGGCCGGTGGTCGATGGATACGAGCTGGTAACCGACGGCCAAGCCCGCGAGCGGAAAGCTCGCGCTCGCTCCCGTCGGATACGCGACGCTGAACGGCTGAACACGATTTCCCTCGAGGAGAATGACGGCGTCCCACGGCGGCGCGTCGATGACGTGGGTGATTTCCAGGTTGTCCGTTCCAGCGGAGCTCGTCGCCGCGATCGTGAAGGTCACGGAGCCGGGAATCGTCGGCGTGCCGGCGTAGACGCCGGTATCCGCGTCGAGGGCGATACCGGGAGGGAGCGTGCCTGCGGTCACCGACCAGGTAAGCGGCGTGTCACCGGTCGCCGCGAAGGTCGCCTGGAAAGCCTTGCCGACGACGCCGTTCACGAGGGTCGGCGCGGCGATCTCGGGCGCGGTGCCTCGGGGAGCTGGCTTCTCGTCGTCGGAGCAAGCGACCGCCAACGCGACGCAGAGGACTGCGGTGCAGCATGTTCTCATGGTCACGCCTTCAGCTTGTAGCCGGTGACGAAGATTCGCCAGATCACGAAAAAGCACAACGCGAGGATGGACATGATGACCGCGAAGCTGATGCCGACCTCGAAGTCCGACACCCCGTAGAAGCTCCAACGGAAGCCGTTCACCAGATAGACCACCGGGTTCGCCAGCGTGATCTTCTGCCAGATCGGCGGCAGCATCGAGATCGAGTAGAAGCTACCGCCCAGGAACGTGAGTGGTGTGACCACGAGGACGGGGATGATCTGCAGCTTCTGGAAGCTGTCGGCCCAGATCCCGATGATGAAGCCGAAGGTGCTGGCCGTTATCGCGGTCAGGAGGAGAAATCCTACCATCCAGAACGGATGGTGAATCTCGTACGGCACGAAGAAGCGTGCCGTGATCAACATCAGCGTGCCCAGCATCAGCGACTTCGACGCTGCGGCACCGACGTAGCCGATGACCGCCTCGATGGGTGCGATCGGCGCCGACAGGAGCTCGAAGATGGTCCCCGACCATTTGGGCAAGAAGATGCCGAAAGAGCCGTTCGAGATGCTCTCGGACAACATCGACAGCATGACCAGACCCGGGATGATGAAGGCGCCGTAGCTCACGCCCTCGATGCCGCCGACGCGGCCGCCGATTGCCGAGCCGAAGACCACGAAATAGAGCGAGGTCGTGAGCACCGGAGCGACGATGCTCTGGGTGACGGTGCGGAAGGTGCGCGCCATCTCGAAGCGGTAGATGGCGCGAATGGCGTAGATGTTCACGATCTCTCCTTCACCAGGTCGATGAAGATGTCCTCGAGCGAGCTTTCGCGGGAGCGCAGGTCGGTGAAGACGATGCCTTGCCGTTCGACCTCGTCGAGCAGGCCGGCGATTCCGGTGTCCGCCGCGTTGCCATCGTAGGTGTAGACGAGTGAGTTGCCGCCGTCGCCGAGCGTGAGCTTTCTCCCGGCCAGCGCCTCGGGCACGGCAGTGAGCGGCGTTTGTAGCTGCATCGCCAGCTCTTTCTTGCCTAGCTTGCGCATGAGCTGCGCCTTGTCTTCGATGAACAGGAGCTTCGCCTTGTTGATGATGCCGATACGGTCGGCCATCTCCTGCGCTTCTTCGATGTAGTGCGTCGTCAAGATGATCGTTACTCCGCTTTCGCGGAGCTTGCGCACCATGGCCCACATGTCGCGCCGCAGGTTGACGTCGACGCCTGCGGTCGGCTCGTCCAAGAAAAGGATGCGGGGCTCGTGCGCCAGGGCCTTGGCAATGAGAACGCGCCGCTTCATGCCGCCCGAGAGCGTCATGATCTTCGCGTCCTTCTTCTCCCACAGCGACAGATCGCGCAGCACCTTCTCGAGATGCGCCGGATCATCGGGCTTGCCGAACAAGCCGCGGCTGAAGCGCACCGTCGACCAAACCGATTCGAAGGCGTCGGTGGACAGCTCTTGGGGGACCAGGCCGATGAGCTTGCGGGCGGCCCGGTAGTCGCGCACGACGTCGTGTCCGTCAACGCGGACAGTGCCCGACGTTGGACGTACGATGCCGCAGACGATGTTGATGAGCGTCGTTTTCCCGGCGCCGTTCGGTCCGAGCAGCGCGAGGATCTCGCCGCGACGGATTTCGAGGCTCACGCTCTCGAGAGAGCGAACGCCGGAAGCGTACGTTTTCGATAGGTTTTCGACCGTGATGATGGCGCCGGAACCAGACATGCGGCGCCTCCTTAGCACGACATCGGTCCGAAGTGCTTGCGTCACGGCCCGCGAGGCACCAACGTGCACCCGCCTCAATAAAAGGAATCCCCTATGTTGCCATCCAAAGCCTTCGCTGCCGCCAACGCCAAAGCCCCGATGGGGCCGCTGCAGATCCAACGCCGTGACCTGCGTCCCAACGACGTGCAGGTCGACATCGCGTTCTGTGGCGTCTGCCACTCCGACCTCCACACCGTCCGCAACGAGTGGGGTGGCAGCACCAAATATCCGTGCGTCCCCGGTCACGAGATCGTCGGGACCGTCGGTGCCGTCGGTCCGGCCGTGAAGGGCTTCCAGAAAGGCGACGTGGTCGGAGTCGGCTGTATGGTCGACTCGTGCCGCGACTGCAGCGCCTGCAATGAAGGACTCGAGCAGTACTGCGAGCGCGGCTTCACCGGGACGTACAACTCACCCGACCGCAAGACCGGCGACAACACGCTGGGCGGTTACTCCGACAAGGTCGTCGTCGACGAGAAGTTCATCCTGCGCATGCCGAAGGGGCTCGACCTCGCCGGCGCGGCGCCGCTTTTGTGCGCGGGCATCACCACCTGGTCGCCTCTCAAGCACTGGGGTGCGGGCCCCGGAAAGAAGGTCGGCATCGTCGGCCTCGGTGGCCTCGGACACATGGGCGTGAAGCTGGGCGCGGCGCTCGGCGCTCACGTCGTCCTCTTCACCAGCTCGCCCAACAAGCGCGACGACGGTCTGCGCTTGGGAGCCAAAGAAGTCGTGGTGACCAAAGACGCCGACGCCATGAGGAAAATGGCTGGCAAGCTCGACCTCATCGTCGATACCGTCTCGGCGGCGCACAACCTCGATCCGGAGATTGCCTGCTTGAAGCGTGACGGCACTCTGGTGCTCGTCGGCGCACCGGAGCATCCGCATCCGTCGCCCACGGTCTTCAACATGGTGTTCGGTCGCCGCAGCCTCGCGGGCTCGCTCATCGGCGGCATCAAAGAGACGCAGCAGATGCTCGACTTCTGCGGCAAGCACAACATCACGTCGGACATCGAGAAGATCCCGATGGAGAAGATCAACGACGCTTACGAGCGCATGCTCAAGCAAGACGTGAAGTATCGCTTCGTCATCGACATGAAGACGCTGGCCTAGTCACGTTGCGACGCTATAGCGGACGCTGCCGTCCGCTTGCTCGCCGATCTCCAAGGTGACCGACGCGCCTTTCGCGAGACTGGTCACCTTGGGGGCCGGGAGGAAGACCGTCTTCCAGCTCGGCGCCTTGAAGCCCTCGAGCGTCACGCCGGCGCCGAGGTCGGCGATGAAGCTCAAGAACACGCCGTTGCAGTCGCTCTTGAAGGCGGCGATGAACGTGGCGCGCCCTTGGAAACGCCCGGGTGGCGGCGCCCCGACCTTGTACGAGGCGAGCACCGCGGGCTCGGCAACGCGCTGACCGTCGTGCTCGTTGCAAGCGTAGGTCATCTCGCGTGAGAGCTCGCCCATCGCGGCGAGATCGTAAGCGTATGGTTGGCGCTGCCAGAAACCGACGAGGTCGTTCTCGAAATCGGGCACCCAGACCGGCCAGGCGACGACGTCGACCCGCGCGGGAATGAACAGCGCCCCGGGCTTGGCGAGACGCTGGCCGGCGTCGGCGCAAGTGGCAAGCACGCCCTCGTCGATACCAAAGTGCCCGAGCACTTCCGCGATGATGACGTCCGCCGGAGCGGGCAGAGACACGTTGCGTGAGTTGTCGATGTGCGACGTCGCGCGGCCGGCGAAGCCATTGGCGGCGAACGTTCGCTCGAGCGTTCCGCCCACGTCGGTCGCGTCGATGGCGTCGACGTGTGCCGCTCCGGCGGTCAAGGCCCACAAGCTCAAGATGCCGGAACCGGCGCCGATGTCGATGACGCGCATGCCCGGCTTGACCAGGGCGTTGATGGCGCGCTGGAAGGTCACCGAGCGCGTCGTGTCACGCAGCATCTCCATGTGCACGGGTGTCGAGGCGAACGTGTCGAAGCGCGTCGATAAGCGCAGCGGGTAGGACAGGAAGCGGGCAGTCACTCAGTTCCGCTTCGCTTTCTTCTTGGCGCCGTCGCGCGAAGCGATCTTGGCGGCAAGAGCCGCAACCGCTCCTGCAGCTGAGCCGGGAAAGCGCTGCTTGAAGGTGGCGACATCATAAGCTTCGACGGCGGCGAGGTAGTCGTCGAAGGCGCCCTCGGCATCGTGGTCGAGCACTTCAGGGTAGTCGCACATGAGGGCGACCATCGCATCCACGGCCTCGGCGCGGCGCACGCCCGTCTTGGTGAATCGGGTGATGGCCTGGGTGAGCTCGGGAGCGTCACCGTCCGCGATCATCGCCTCGGCGAGGACCTGGAGCTGCGCCCGCAGGATGAGCGCGTCGCCCGGATCGTCTTCGGCGCGGCGCTCGAGATAGTCGACGACCGGCGGCAACATGGCGTCGAGCTCGACTCCGCGCCAAACCGCGAGGTCTTGCGTGGCGTCGGCGTCGTACTCGGGAATGCTGACGAAGGTCTCGGCGATGCGCGCGTTGGCTTGCTCGCGGTTCCAGGGCACCGGCGGCTCGCCCTCCGGGTCTCCAGGACAAGCGCCACGCCCGTCGACACACGATGGTCGTTCGCTATCGCGGTCGGAGACGCCGATGAGCCGGATGGTGTGCGTCCACGAGCCGTAGCGGTATTTGACCTCTTTCCCGCCCTGGAACGCTTCGCCAACGCTGACATCGTCTTCGTGCTCGGCATCGGCGTGGCCGTCGACGAAGTCTTCGTCGTCGAGATCGCCGTAGACCGAGCCGCCGATGTCGAAGCTGTGGAAAGCGGTGTCGTTCCAACCCATGGAGGTTTGCACCAAAGCGTGCAAGTCCCCGAGGAGAGCTTCACCACCGATGAGCACGCGCCGGCTGACATCGCCGCCGTCGAGCTGGATCTCGAGCTCGGAAGTCTGCATGGCGAAACGCTACCGCCGACCGCCGCGCCAGCTCAAGATGAACGTGATGGCGGGCGCCGCATCGAGCGCTTGGCGGCCGCCCTCGAGGTTGTCGCGATCTCGGTCGGCGAGGCGGACCACGCGACCGACGTTCACCGCCGGTTTCGCGGCGAGCCAAAGGTCCCCGAGCAAACGGGCCGCGACGACGCCGCCGAAGTAGTGGTTGGTGAGACGTGCGTATTCGGCGGTGCCGTCGCTGACCTCGACGTCGCGGATCCGATATAGCGGATAGTCGAAGCGCATCGCGACTCCGGCTTCGAAGCGCTCGCCGAAGCGATAGACCGCTTGTGGTTGCGGCCAAAGCGCTTCGACGCGCCAACGGTCGTTGCTCCAGCGCAGGCCGGCGATCGGGATCACCGGCGAGAACGGCAGGGTATTCGTGAACAGGAGCCCGAAGCTCACCACGAAGTCACGGTTGCCGCCGACCGCGTATCCCGCAAGGGCGACGCCCGCCACCGTGAGGTCACGTGGCATGCGGAAGTCCGCGTCGGAGGTGAAGCGTCCCGCGAGCACGGGCACGAAGCTCAAGGTCCAGCGTTCGTCGAGCGGCACGAGAAAGAGCAGACCAGCCTGGAGATCGTTGCCGACGAAGGTGCCGCCGTCGCCGGGGTCGGTGCCCTCGAGCCAGGTGCGCCGGGCATAGATCGAGGCGCCCACCATGAAGTGATCCGTCAGCCGCAGGGGAGGGGTGCCGAGCGCGACTTCGGTGCTCGCCGAGCGCGCGCTGCCGCCCTGCAGAGTCTGAGCGACATAGGCGCGGTCGAGCCGCGACTGGGCTCGCGCCGATGCAGAGAGGAGAGTGAGGAGCGCGAGGGCGAGACGGTTCAAAGGCTACTTCAAGACTTCGGTCACCTTGCTCGTCCGACCTGGGCTCACCGTGACCGACACGATGCGTTCGCTATGCAACTCCGGGTTCACCAAGCGCAAGGTGTAGACGCCCTCATAGAGCTGCGTCGGGGGGAGGGGGGTGCTGCCTAGCTTCTTGCCGCCTAGATAAACATCGGCCCAGGGCTGCGCGTCGACCACGACATGACCGGTACGGAAAACCAGCTCCTTGCGCACGCTTTCGCCCGGCTTGGTGGTCAAGCGCATGGTGGTATCGAGCCCGGTCTTTTCGTCGCGCAGGCGGATCGTCCAACGGCCGGCGTCGAGACGCTTGTCGGTGATTGGTGTCCGCCCTAGCGGATTGCCGTTCACCGTGACGGTGGCGTCGGGGACGCTCGAGAGGAAGAGACGCGCGGTTTTGTCGACCTCGGGGCGGCGGGTGGGAGGAGGGCGGGAGGTGGGCTTGGGGGGAATCGGTTTGTCGGTGATCGGTCGATCGGCAATCGATCGATCGGCAATCGGCTTGTCGGCAATCGGCTCATCGGCAATCGGTCGATCGGCAATCGGCTCATCGGCAATCGGCTTATCGGCAATCGGCTTGTCGGTAGTCGGTCGGTCGGCAATCACTTCCGTGCCCGGCTCGTACCACGCCGCAATACTCGCAACCAGCACCACCCCCGCCGTCAACGCCGCGCCGACGAGCACCGTTCGCGTCGATCGATTCGCGGGTACCGGTGTGCGATCCCCGAGCAAAATATCCCGCATCGCCGTTGGCGGTCGCCGCAGATCGCTTGGCCGCTTGTCGGGAAACAAGTCCCGCACCATCCCGGCAACGTCGTCGTCACCGGTGCTGCCCAACGTACTGGCGATTCGCCCGGCCTCGCGACGCACCACATCGCAGCTCTCGGGTCGCGCGTCGGGCTTGACCGCGAGCATCTGCTCGCACAAGCGCGCGAGCTCCGGATTGCAATCCGGCCGCAGTGTGAGCAAAGGCGTGTGTTTGCCTTCGCGGACACGGCTCAACAGCTCGAGCTGATCGTCTCCCGAGTAGCAGCGGCGGCGCGTCACCAGCTCGTAGAGCACGATGCCGAGCGCGTACACGTCGGTGCGGCGATCGACCGTCATGCCGCGCGCTTGCTCGGGGGCCATGTAGCCGATCTTTCCCTTGAGGACGCCTGCCCGTGTCAGCTCGAGCTCGTCACGCGCCGTGGCGATGCCGAAGTCCACGACCTTGACTACGCCCTGCCAGGTCACGAAGACGTTGGTCGGCGAGACGTCGCGATGCACGACCGCGAGCGAGCGGTCGTCGTCGTCGCGGAGCTCGTGTGCCGCGTGTAAGCCGGCAGCGGCGCCGACGATGATGCGGGCAACCACGGCGTCGGGAATGGTCGCCTTGCGTTGCACCGAGCGAGCGAGAACCTGCCCGAGGTCGACGCCCTCCAAGTGCTCCATGGCGAGGGCGTATTGCCCGTCGACATCGAAGAGCTCGTAGACCTGAATGAGATTGTGGTGCTTGAAGCGACCAGCGAGGCGAGCTTCGCGCAGGAACATCGCCACCGTCTGGTCGCGCTGCGCGAGCTTTGCGTTCAGGCGCTTCACCACGACGGATTTTTTGAAGCCGCCAGGTCCTGCCATGCTCGCGAGGAAGAGCTCCGCCATCCCGCCGACGGCGAGACGCTCCTCCAGCACGTAGCGGCCGAACGGACTGCGCTCCATGCGCGCAAGTGTAGCCGGATTGGCACCGCTGCAGAAACCTCGATATGAACCGGCCCAATGCGCCCCCTGGCCCTGGCAATGCTGCTCTTGGTCGCGCCGACGCTCGCGTCCGCCAGAAGCCTGTCGCTCGAGCTCGCCGAGAAAGCTTACGCGGCGCTCGACTTCGATCAGGTCATGCCGCTTCTCACGCGAGCCGGGCAGGAGACCCTGACGCCCGAGGAAGAACAACGCCGGCGTGAGCTCACGGCGGTGATGCACGCCATCTATGAACGCCCGACACTCGCCCGCAACGGCTTTCTCGAGGTGTTGGCGTACGACCCGCGCTACCAACTTCCCGACGGCAGCGCGCCCAAGATCCGAACCGCCTTCGAAGACGCTCTGTCCGCGCGAGCGGCGATGGGTGTGAAGCCGGCTCCGCCGGTTACGCAGCGATGGTGGTTCTGGGCGGGCGTCGGGGCTCTCGTCGTCGGCAGCATCGTCGCCGTCGGCATCGCTGCCGGCAACCGCTCGCCCGATCACGACTATGGGCCGTACGCGCTACCGTGAGACTGCTGACCGTCATAGCGTTGCTTGCCACCTGCGCGTGTGGCGCCGATGACGTCCTCGTCGAGGTCCTGAGCGCGCGCCGTGTTCCGACCGACGTCAACGCACTGCGGGTCACCGTCAGCGACGTCGAGGAGACCGACACCCTGCGCAGCGTCTTGGTCGAGCTCACCGGCCCGTTCCCTGCCTCGGTGCTCTTCGAGGTCGGAGAAGAAACCCCCGAGCGGCTGCGCGTCGAAGTCGATGCCCGCCTCGGCAACAACCTCGTCGATAGTGCCTCCGCCGAAGCTGGACGCGACGGCGGCACGACGCGTATTCGGATCAACCTGGACGGCTAGATGATCGACTACGATCCGCACGATTGGTGGGCTACTTTTTTCGCGGTGCGCGGCTCGATGTTGACCGAGCTGTTGTCGCGTATCCTCGTGTGCACCGCGGTCGCCGCTGGTGTCGCGGTAGCGGCCGACTATGGCTTCGAGGTCGACGCCCCGGCGACACCGCACACTCTCGTCGGCGTGGCGCTCGGTCTGTTGTTGGTCTTCCGCACCAACGCCTCGTACGACCGTTTCTGGGAGGGGAGAAAGCTCTGGGGCGGTATCGTCAACGCCACACGCAATCTCGTGCGCGGCGGCGCGGCGCTCTTTCCCGGCGACAAGGCGTTCGAGGAGCTGCGCTTGTGGACCCGCGCCTTTCCCTACGCTTGCATGCACCTGCTTCGCGGCACCAAGGGGGCGCTGCCGGTGGGTCTCACCCCTGGGGACGAAGCCAAGGTCCTGGTGGCGCAGCATCCCCCACTCGCGGTGGCGTTGCGCATGAGCCGTGCCTTGAAAGATGCACGCGATCGCGGACTGGTCACGGACATCCAGCAGATGCAGCTCGACGGCATCGTTGCTCAGCTCGTCGATCACATCGGCGCTTGCGAGCGCATCCACAAGACGCCGCTTCCTTTCGCCTACGTGGTGCATCTCCGCCGCGCGCTCCTCATCTATTGCCTGACATTGCCGTTCGTCTTCGTGAAGCCGATGCATTTCTGGAGCGTGCTCGCCTGCGCGCTCATCGCCTTCGTGCTCTTCGGCATCGAGGAGATCGGCGTCGAGATCGAAGACCCGTTCGGCACCGACTCGAACGACCTGCCGCTCGAAGGGATTTGCGCTTCGATCGACAAGACGCTCCAGGCGCTGTGAATGGCCTACGAGCTCCGCGACTACTTCGAGACCCAGGACGGCTCGCGTCCGGAGACCGAGGGACTCGCCGAGGCACTGGCGAAGAAACATCCACTCGCGGCGTTCGCGATCTTGCGAGGAGGAGACGTCTTCGAGCGCGCAGCCGCTAAAGCGGACATCGCGCGCAAGGCCGCCGAGCAGTACGTCGCGACGCTCGAGCTCGAGAGCCACGGTGCTGCCGTATCGGAAGTAACTCAGGTTCGCGGCGATGTCATTCAGCTCCTCGCCGGCAACCCGGGGCTCGTCTCGCGTATGGCCGCGGCCAAGCCCTTACGCATCGACATCGCGCCGCCGGGTGGCGCCTTCACCAAGCTCGGCCTGCCGCGCACCATGAGCAGCCATGTCGCCGGGGTCTTCTGGGACGTTCCGGAGTGGCCGAAAGCGCGCATCGTCGTGCGCCGGGAGCGCCTCGGTGACACACCGGCACTGGTGGCGCACGAGCTCGGCCATGCGGTGTTCTATCTGGCCTTCAGTAACGGCGAGCGCTCGAGCATTTACGACATGCTGCGGCCCACCTTCGGGTCCCGAGCTTCGATGGACGAAGCGTTCGCGATCTATACCGAACGCGAGGTCCAGAGCACCTTCGAGGCGAAAGACCGCGCCGCTCCGGGGATTTACGGCGCGGTGCGGCGGCAATGGTCGAATGACCAGGTGTTCACCCGATTCGTGCGCAAGCTCTACTTCCCCGCAAAGCCGCTCGCCGGCCCTGGAATGGCGCCTATTTGAGGGGTTCGCCGCGGCTGCCCCGATGTCCCGAAACCCGAGCAACACTCGGGACTTTCGCCCGATATGTCCCGCGTGCAGAACCACCCCCCCGTTCACCTCTCGCGCCTGTTTTTCCTCGCCGTAGGCCTGTTCTCGGGCACGGCCTTGGCGGCGCCGATCGTCGACACCGACCGGGACGGGCTTTCGGATGTCTCCGAGGCGACAGCGGGTACGTCGCCGACGAACCCCGACAGCGACGGGGATGGGCTCACCGACGGCCGTGAGGTCGAAGCGCACGGCACCGATCCCCTGGACGCCGATAGCGACGACGGTGGCGTGAGCGATGGCATCGAAGTTTTGGTGCGCCACACCAACCCCAAGATGGCAGCCGACGATGCGAGCGCCGCGAGCTTCGGTGGCGGCCTGCTCGCGACCTTCGTCGACGTCAACAACGTCGCCAACGTCGCAAACCTTGCTCAGGCAGAGTCCGCTTTCGCGACCGCGACTCCGAACGCGTTGCACTCGTACGTGAGCTACGTCCCGCTCGACTACAGCGACGGCACCGGTGACGCCGATGGAGCCTTCACGGGGGGCACGGCGCTGCAGGACGTCTGGAGCGACGACCGTGACACGTGGGCCTGCGCCTTTTCGGGTTACATCGTGGTTCCGCCGGCGACCGTCCCGGGCACGCACTACACCTTCGCGGTCGGCAGCGTCGACGGCGCGAGGCTTCGCGTGTTCGACGGCGCGACGTTGTTGACCGCTGAAGTGGACGGCAACCGCCCCTTCACCACCGGCCCGTTTTTGTCGGTCGAGTTTCCGGCTGTCGGCGGCGTCTTCCCGATCGAGCTGATGGCATACGGCGACGTCGGCTCGTGGGGCCTCGAGCTTTCCAGTGCCCCCGAAGGCACGCTCTTCAGCACGACTGCGTACGATATCCTCACTGCCGGCAACCTCGTGGTCGCGAACCTCGTCGCCCTGCAGACCGTGACCGACATCGATGGCGGCTCGATGGAGAACGACGACATCATGGAGGTGCTCGTTCGTGTCCGTAATGACGGACAGATGCCCGCCGAGTCGGTGGTCTTCGACGTCAATCCACCGGGCGGCGTCACTCTCACTGGCATGGGCCTCGGCTTCACCAGCGTTCCGCCGGGGGCGACCGCCGCGGGCAACGAGCTCACCCTCGGCCGTCTACCCCCTGGGCACACCTTCCACCTCGTCTTTCGCGCGCGCCTCATTGCGACCGGCGAGCAGCGCCTCCAGGGCATCGTCACCGCCAGCACGACGACCCACGCGAGCATCGGCGCGAGCCGAGCCATCGAGTACACCGACGACCCATTCCGCGGGGTCGTCGACAACTGGAACAACCCAGTCGCTCTCTTCCCCACGAGCGGCGAGGACGAAGACGACTACAGCCTGGTTGGTGAAGGCCAGGTGCAGATCAACGACAACGACGAAGACGGCATCGACTACGACGACGAGATCGCCGGTGGCACCGACCCGAACAATGCCGACACCGACGGCGATGGCATCGATGACGGTGACGAGCTCGACCACGACACCGATCCCACCGAGCCGGACACGGATGGCGACGGCTTGAACGACGGCGACGAAGACCCCGACCACGACGGCATCCTCGATCCGAATGAAACCGATCCGCGCGACGCCGACACCGACAACGGCGGGCGTAACGATGGCGACGAGCGTACCAACGGCACGAACCCGCGTGATCCGGCCGATGACGGCGTCCATGTCGACAGCGACGGCGACGGGATCGACGACGACGTCGAGGTGATCGGCGGCACCGATCCGAACGACGCGGACACCGATGACGACGGTCTCGAGGATGGCGAAGAAGACGTCGATCACGACGGCGTGGTCGACCCAGGCGAGACCGATCCCAAGGACGACGACAGCGACGGTGACGGTCTCGAAGACGGCATCGAGGTTGCGATCGGCACCGACCCGCTCGATGCGGACACCGACGGGGGCGGCAAGCCCGACGACAACGAAGTGTCCGAGGGCACTGATCCACTCGACCCGAACGACGACGTGCCAACGCCCCCGGGCCCGGTCGACCCGTTGGACCCCGTCGACGAAGAGCCTGGCCTCGTCGACTCCGATGGCGACGGCATTCCCGACAATTACGAGGTCATCGGTGGTGGTTGTAAAGGTAGCCCGACGACTCCTTGGTCTCCAATGGTGGTGCTCATGATGCTTGCCGTAGCTCCTCGCCTCCGCCGCTTTCGCGGATGGTTCCTCGTCGTCGGCTTGTCGCTGTTCGCGGCGTCCGCCCAGGCCCAAGAGAATCGGGGCTTCGCGGCGGAGCGCATGCGTATGTCGATCGACCGCAACGGCATCCTCGATGTCGAGTACGGCCACATCCCCGAGCATCTCACCTGGGATCTCGGTCTCATGGTCGGCGTCGAGAACGACCCGCTGGTCCTCGAGGTGCAGAACGCCGACGGCTCACGTACCCGCGTTGGCTCGCTCATCGGCACGCGCGTGGCCGGCGATCTGGTGTTCGCCATCGCCCTCTGGGACCACCTCCAGCTCGGCATCGATTTGCCGGTGATCCTGAGTCAGAGCCGCGATAGCGTACAAAACGCGACTCTCACCGACCTCTCGAGCGCCGGTCTCGGTGACTTGCGTCTCGTGCCCAAGATTGGGCTCGTTGGCCAAGAGGCAGCCGGCATCGACATCGCGATCATCGCCGGCGTCGCGTTACCCACCGGTGGCGACGACGCTTATCGTGGCGGTGGCGGCGTTGCTTTCATGCCCGAGCTCGTCGTGTCGCGCCGCATCGATGCGTTCCGTATCGCCATGAACCTCGGCTACGCGACGCGCCCCAATCGCGAGTCGCTCGACCTCTCGATCGGCAACGAGCTCTACGGCAAGCTCGGTATGGCGGTGGTCTTGGGGCCTGTCGCCGAGCTCGGTGTCAGCGGCTCGATCGCGACCCGCGCCTCGGAGCCCTTCCAGAACCGCAACCAGACGCCCGCTGAAGTGGACGGCATCCTGTCGTTCTTCTTGCCGTCGGACTTCATCCTCTTCGCCGCCGCGGGTGTCGGCGTCGGCAACGGCTTTGGTACGCCCGATTGGCGACTCATCGGCGGTCTGCGCTACGCGCCCGTCAAAGAGAAGCCGCCCGCGCCACAACCAGAGCCTCCTCCTCCTCCGCCGGTCACCGATCGCGACGGCGACGGTATCCTCGACGACCGCGATCAGTGCCCGGACGCACCCGAGGTCTTCAACCAGTTCGAAGACGAAGATGGCTGCCCCGATGCGCCTCCTCCTCCGCCCGAGCCGGTCGCCGCGCCCGTGGTCATCGACCGCGACGGCGACGGCGTCCCCGACGCCATCGACAACTGCCCCGACGTCCCCGGCCTGCCCGACTTCCAGGGCTGCCCCGAGGCGCAGAAGGTGCGCATCGAGAGCGACCGCCTGGTGATCACCGAGACCGTGCGCTTCCGCACCGGCAAGTCGATCATCGACAAGCGCAGCTACACTCTGCTCAGCAACATCGCCGCCGTGCTCAAGGTGCACCCGGAGATCGAGCTGGTCGAAGTGGGTGGCCACACCGACGACGTCGGCAGCGACGAAAAGAACCTCGTGCTGTCGCAGAAGCGCTCGGCGGCGGTCGTAGCCTATCTCACCAAACAAGGTGTCGACGGCACGCGCCTCGCCGCCATGGGCTACGGCGAGAGCAGAACGCTCGAGGCCGGTACCTCGAAGGAAGCGCGCGCCGCGAACCGGCGTGTCGAGTTCCTCATCAAGCAGAAGTAGGGGCGGCTAACCCATGGTGTTGAGCGCGGGAGGCACGTACTTCTCGCGCATCAACACCAGCTCTTCGGCGACCGTCGGATGCAACGCGCAGGTTGCGTCCCACTGGTCTTTCGTCAGCTTCGCTTTGACCGCGATAGCGGCCACCTGAATGATCTCCGGGGCCGCGTCGCCGACCATGTGCACGCCGACGACCTCGTGGGTGTCGCCGCGCACCACCAGCTTCATCAAGGCTCGGTCTTCGTTGCCGGCGAGGACGTTGCGCATTGGCCGGAAGAGGGCGCGGTAGACGTCGACCGAGCTGAAGGTCTTGCGCGCCTGGGCTTCGCTCAAGCCGACCGCGGCGGCGGGCGGCGAGCAGAAGACGGCGGTGGGTACGTCGGCGTGGTCGAAGGCGCACGGCCGCTTGTCGAACACGGTTTCTACGAATGCTTGGGCCTCGCGAATAGCGACGGGTGTGAGATTGACGCGATTGGTGACGTCGCCGATCGCGTAGATCGACGGCACGCTGGTGCGCGAGTAGGTGTCGACCGCGATAGCGCCGTCGTCGTCGAGCTTCACTCCTACTTCGCTGAGGCCGATGCCGTCGGTATTCGGGTCACGGCCGATGGCCACGAGGACCTTGTCGGCTTCCAGATGAGCGCCGCTGGTGGTGCGTGCGCTATAGCCGCCATTCTTCTCGGCGATGGCAGTGAGGGTCGTGTTGCTCGAGACTCGCACACCGTGACGCTCGAGGTCGCCGTGCACCTGGATGCGCAGGTCGTCGTCGAAGCCTTGCAGTACGGTGTGGCCGCGGTAGACCAGGCAGACGTCGACGCCTAGAGCGCTGAAGATGTTCGCAAACTCGACGGCGATGTAGCCACCGCCGACGATGAGCAAACGCTTCGGCAAGGCTTCGAGCTGGAAGGCGTCGTCGGAGACCAGCGCCAGCTCGCAGCCCTCGAGCTCCTTCGGGCGGCGCGGTCGGCCACCGGACGCGACCAGGATGGTTTGGGCGCTGACCGTCTTGCCGGATGCGAGGCGCACTTCGTTCGCTCCGACGATGGTGGCGCGCTCGGCGAAGATCTCGACGCCGGCGTTGACGAGGTTACGCTCGTAGATGGCCGAGAGACGGGTGACGTCACGAGCAACGTTATCGCGGAGCGTCGGCCAGTCGAGCTTGGCGTCGCCGACGGTCCAACCGTAGCCAGCGGCGTCGCGGAACGCCTGGGCAAACTCGGCGCCGAAGACGAGATACTTCTTGGGGACGCAGCCACGCACCACGCAGGTGCCGCCAATGCGGCTATCTTCGGCCAGGCCGACCCGTGCGCCCTTCACCGCAGCCAGGCGGGACGCGCGCGTGCCGGCGGAACCGGCGCCGATCGTGAACAAGTCGTAGTCGAAAGAGCCCATGGCGCCTTATTATAGGTCTTATGCCCCCTCGAATGCCCAGCGTCTTCATCGCGCATGGCGCGCCGCCACTTCTCGACATGCCCAGTTGGGTGGGGGAGCTGAAAACCTGGGCGGACTCCATGCCGCGTCCATCCGCCGTGTTGATGCTGTCGGCGCACTGGGAAGAACGACCGGTCACCATGGGCGCCACCCGCACGGTGCCGCTCGTCTACGACTTCTACGGCTTTCCCGAGCACTACTACCGCCAGCAGTACGCCGCGCCTGGCGCCCCGGCGGTGGCAAAGCGCGTCGCCGCCGTCCTCGGTGAGAAGCACCACGTCGCCCACGCAGCGGACCGCGGCCTCGACCACGGTGCCTACGTGCCACTCGTCGCCATGTATCCTAAAGCGGACATCCCAGTGCTCCAGGTGTCGCTCCCCAGCGAAGACCCGAAGGAGCTCTTCGCTTTCGGCCAGGCGCTCAAGCCCTTGCGCGACGAAGGCGTGCTCATCGCCGGCAGTGGCTTCATCACCCACAACCTGCGGCGCGCCGACTGGACCGGCTCGGCCCCGACGCCGTCGTGGGCCTCTGAGATGGACGCCTGGACCGCGGAGGTGCTGAAGCGCAACGATGTCGATGCCTTACTCGACTACAAGGCGAAGGCACCCGGCGTCGCCACCGCGTTGCCGACGCACGAGCACTTCGTGCCGCTCCTCGTGGCGGTGGGTGCCAGCGACCTCAAGACCGCCCCGACCTTCCCGATCGATGGTTTCTGGCTATCGTCCTTTTCGCGTCGCTCTGTGCAGCTCGCCTAGAACGTGATTATGGTGGTCACATGAATATCAAGATCCATGCGGTCAATGTTGGTTCCACGGACGACCTCGAGCCCCGCGTTCGCGACGACATCAAGCACGCCCTCCGCGGCCTCGACGAGCGCGTCACCAACGTCACGGTCCACCTGCGCGACCAAAACGGCGGCAAAGGCGGCGTCGACAAACACGTCACCATCGAAGCCCACATCGCCGGCCTGCCCGCCATCGCGGTCAACAGCGAAGACGCCGACATGGCCAAGGCCCTCACCATGGCCATGGACAAGCTCGCCCACGCCGCGCAGCACAAGGCTGGTAAGCAGGCGCGTTGAGGGGTTTCTTCGTCAGGGCTCCATGTTGTCTTCGATAGCGGACGGCCATCCGCCCCGAGGCGGGTGGCGGTTACGCGCTCGATGATGCGCATGACAGAGCATGCGGAGATTGTTGGTCTCGGTTGGTCCACCCCGCGCCCAGTCTTCGACGTGGTCGAACTGGAGCCAGGCTGTGCTTTCGCAGCGGTGGCCGTCGTCGGCGACGTAGGTGCATTGGCAACCGTCACGCTCGGAGACTTCACGCCGCGTCGCCCGCCCTGGGGCGCGTGAATCAGGCTTGGGCAGAACGGTCTTCGGCTTGTCGGTCTTGCCGTAACGACGCTTGTCGACCGCCTTGCGTAGCTCTTTGATCGCCTTGGCGATGACCTTCGCCGCGTCGCCGTCGGAGATGCTGTGCCGCATGTGCTCTTGGAGCCAGCGGAGGTCTTCGTAGGTCTCGAGGTCGATGCACAGCTGCAGCTTGTAGTGCTGCGGGTCGAGCGGTCGCGGTCGGGGCGCACACGGAAGCTCGGGAGCAGGGGCTCGTGGTTCTTCGACACGCGTCTTCACCATCTCCTCGAGAAGTGCCTGACGGTTGTCGACCTTCACCTCGAAGACGCGTGTCTCGACCAAAGGCTTCGGCTTCCATCCCGCAACGAGCAGCTCGATCTGCTCGCGGGTCTTCCCGGCTGCTGCCTTCAACCGCTCTTCATTGTTGTCGGCCTGGAGTACCGGACTGAGAACCAACAGCCCGCTGAGATGAACATCACCGTCCCGCAACATCTGAAGGGCGAGCGGATACTTCCGAACGAGCCGAGCCGCTGTCACACGTTTGCCGGCTGCCTCTTGCGAGTACTTGAGCCGGGCAACGCAGTAGTTCGTGAGGCCGGCAAATCCCTTCCGGATATGCCACTCACGCCTATCGGCTTCCGCCAGATGCTCGACGACATCGGCGATGGCCAGTCGTTCTCGACGAGCGGCACGTTGTAGAGACTGGTCGAACGCATTGTCTTTTAAGGCGGACAGCTTCATGCGTCGACAGTAACACGGGAAATTTTAGGCCCTTTGCAGCCCCGCCATGCCCCGCAAATCAGCGCGAAGACGAAATCACTCCAGCTGTTTCAGCAAACGCACCAGCGTGTGCGACAACGCCCGCAAAGACCATTCCCGCCAAGCAACAAACCAGCCAAGCGCTGTGTCCGCGAAAACAGTGTCAAACACATTCGACACGAACGACACGATGTCAGTCACAAGAAAGTACGCAGCCGCCCCGGGGCGGACGACATGCGTCCTCATTTTCCGTCCCCATTTTCCACCCCCTAGACTCCAACACCCCCCATGGTATGACGCCGCCGCAGTGATTCGCCTCGACAACATCGACCAGCGCTACGGCAAGCAGATCCTGCTCACCGAAGCCTCAGCCGCCATCAACAAGGGCGAGAAGATCGGCCTGGTCGGCCCCAACGGCGCCGGCAAGTCGACCATCTTCCGCCTCATCATGCGCGAAGAGGAACCAGACGGTGGTCAGGTCACCATCGACCGCGACGTCACCATTGGCCACTTCTCGCAAGACGTCGGCGAGATGTCGGGTGAGACCGTCGTCGAGGCGGTGCTGCGGGGCGCTGGCATGGTGTCGGAGGTGGCTGCCGAGCTGCACAAGCTCGAGGCCGCGATGGCGGATCCCGAGAATCCCGATCTCGAGAAGACGCTCGAGCGCTACGGCGACGTGCAGGCGCGTTTCTACGAGCTCGGCGGCTATGCTCTCGAGTCCCAGGCGCGCGAGATACTCTCCGGCCTCGGTTTTCGCGACGAAGTGATGGACCGCGATGTCGGGCTGCTCTCCGGCGGCTGGAAGATGCGCGTGGCGCTCGCCCGCATCCTGCTGATGAAGCCCGACGTCATGCTGCTCGACGAGCCGTCCAACCATTTGGACATCGAGTCGCTCATCTGGCTCGAGCGCTTCCTCAAGGACTATCCCGGCGCCGTCCTCATGACTTCGCACGATCGCGAGCTCATGAACCGCATCGTCGGCAAGATCATCGAAATCGACGGCGGCGAGCTGCTCACGTACAGCGGCAACTACGACTTCTACATGCAGCAGCGCGCCATCATGGAAGTGCAAGCCGAGGCGCAGTTCGCCCGCCAGGAAGCGATGCTCGCCAAAGAGCGCCGCTTCATCGAGCGCTTCAAGGCGCAAGCCGCGAAAGCCGCCCAGGTTCAGTCGCGCGTGAAGAAGCTCGACAAAATCGAGAAGCTCGAGCCGCCCAAGAAGCGCAAAACGCTACAATTCGAGTTCGGTCATTCGCCGCGCCTCGGCGAAGAAGTCGTCCGCTGCGATCACATCGACAAGCGCTACGACACGCGCACCATCTATGATGGTCTCGATTTCTTGCTCCGGCGCGGTGAGCGCTGGTGCGTGATGGGACAGAACGGCGCCGGTAAATCGACGCTGCTCAAGATCGTCTCGGGGGAGATCAACGCCGACGCCGGCAAGGTCGTGCTCGGCCCCAGCGTCAAGCTCGGCTACTTCGCGCAGCATGCCATGGAGCTGCTCAGTCCAGAGCAAACCGTCTGGGACACCTTGGTCGCGAAGTTCCCGCTCGCATCCATAGGCTCCTTGCGCACGCTCGCTGGGTGCTTCGGCTTCTCCGGCGACGATATCGACAAGCGCACCCGCAACCTCTCCGGTGGCGAGAAGGTGCGTCTGGTCATGGCGCGCTTGCTCTACGACGCGCCGAACTTCCTGGTGCTGGACGAGCCGACCAACCATCTCGACATCGCCACCAAGGAGATGTTGGTGACCGCCCTCAAAGACTTCGAGGGGAGCATGCTCTTCGTGTCCCACGATCGTAAGTTCCTGTCCGCTTTGGCGAACAAGGTCCTCGAGCTCGACGGCGACCAGGTGAAGGTCTACCAGGGTAGCTACGACGAGTACGTGACTGCGTCGGGCCACGAAGCGCCCGGTATTCACGACTAGCGACTACTTATTCTCGCCAAGCTTCACCGGATCCCATCGATCGCTATAGAGGAATCCGAAGAGGTCGTTACTCGTCGTCTCGCCGTTCCAGTAGATCTCGCTCACCCGTTCGGGGGTCTTGTAGCGAGCGGTTACCTTCTCGCCGCTGCAAGCGCTGAAGATGACCTGCTGGAAGTTCTTCCCTGCTTGGACGAGTAGCAGGTCGTCGGGCAGGGGCTTCTTCAGGGCGTCGTAGAGAACCCCGTCGCGGTCAGCGTGGCTCGACCAGATGATCACCTTCGTGCGCTCGTCTTGGGCGGCGGCGCGAGCGTCGGCAATGAGAGCGACTGGGTTCAACACCACCCTGAAGTCGTGGTTCGCGAGCCACTTGGCGACGCCGTAGAAGCGATCCCACTCGCTCTGCGTCCATTTGTCGTCGAGGTCGCCGCTCAGGAAGACGACGTCGCCGTTCTTGTAGGCAGCCTTGTACGCGTCGGCATCGACTGCGGTGGTTGGAAGCAGACGTAGTGCCTGCGCGTTCGCCGGCTCGGCGCGGTCGAAGATCAACGAGCGGCCTTCACGGCGGACACTGAGGCCCCACGCTGCGGGTCCCGTTCCGATGCCGCGTGACATCGACGGCCGATTGCTCGCCGTCGCGGTGGTGGCGGCGGCGGGCGTGAGCGCGCTTGTGCCCGAGCTACGCATTATCTGCCCCCAGGGACGCGGACACCGAAGCTCTTCGGGAGCTCGGGACCCAGGCGGTTGGCGGGAAACGTGTCCCAGCCGAGAAAGCGCGGGTAGGCGCGGCCGCCACGTGGTCCCATCGCGAGCGCTTCTTCTTCGAAGGTCGGGGGACGCCACTGCATGCCCTCGCACGCGCGGTCGTCCATCTTCTCTTTGCGCGGGTTGTAGACGCGTTCATGACCGGCTCGGCGGATGCTCACCTCGCCTTTGGCGTCCATGACCTCGTAGCTGCAGTTGAAGCGCACACGGCGGCGACTTCCGAAACCGAACGCACCTTTGGCCTCGACGCCGTTCTCGGCGCTGGCGCGGCCTTCGGCGATAGCGCGCTCATGAGCGCCGTCGACCGGAAGGTATTCTTTCGCGCCTTGTTTGCCGTCGACGTCGTGGACGCGCGCATGATGGGGTCGCAGCGCGGCAGTCGAGCTTGCCATGTCGTGGTCCTTGGTGGTGGCGCCCGGCGATCCAACGTCGACGCGCGATCACTTTGGGACCGCAGCGCCAGGCGCCCGGGACGCGTTTGGACTGTTATCGACGGTGGCGGTCGTCAGTTGTGCCAGAGGGGCACTTTTTCAGCGCGCCGGTTTCGTGAGGGTGAGCTCGACCGAGCGGTTCGCGCGGATGACCGTCGCTCGATAGCTCGCCCCTGCTTCGATCAACGCGAGCAGGGTGCGGGCTTCCGCGATAGTGGACACGCGCTGTCCGTCGACCGCGACGAGCCGGTCGTAGGGCTGGATGCCGGGGATGCGCGTCGAAGTGATCACGGGGCCGTCGATGAGCGGCCGACCCGAGGCGTAGGTTTGCGCCAGCGTCAGAGTGCCGAGCACGAAGCCGTGGTCGGTGATGGTGAGATTGCCGCGCATCAGGCGATCGATGACGCGCTCCATGATGACGCCGCTGGTCACGAAGCCAATCGACTGGTCGCCTTCGAGCAGGCCGACGACCTGGCCAATGAGATCGCCGTCCAGGTTGAAGGCGCCGCCGCCGGAGTTGCCCGGATTGATCGGGGCGTCGGTTTGCACGCAATCGCAGATCACCTGACCGAGCTCGCGATGCAGCCCCGAGATGACGCCGACGGTCGCACTCTGCTGGAAGCCGCGGGGGTCGCCGACGACGATCAACGAATCGCCGAGACGCGGCGTTTGTTTGCTAAAGCGGGCAGCGGGAAGATTCGTGTGCTCGAGCCGGAGCAGGGCGATGTCGAGGTCTTTGGAGACTCCAACCACGGTCGCCCTTCCCACGACGCGCTGCCCCTGGTCGTCGACCGCCGCGTAGTAGACCGGCTGAGCCGGGTCGACCATGTGCCCCGCCGTGGTGGCGTAGCCCGGGCGCACGATGGTGCCCGCGCCGCGCGAGAAAGCCCCCGCGCTGGTCGTCTCGAGGCTCAAGGCCGATCGTTGCGCGCGTGCGATCGCGTTCGCGAGCTGGTCCGACATCGCGGCTGCGCTGGTCGTTCGCGGCGCGGCGGGGAGAGCAGGAGCAGCCGGCGCATCGGCTCGAATCACCGGCCGGGCTGGCTCGCGCGCATCGAGCGACGACGGGGGCTGGGCCTGGGCAAGCACGACCGCGTCCGAGCTGTCGGGGAGCCAAGTGCGGACCCCTGCCGTGATGCGTTCCAAAGGCCAAGCCATGGAAGAGCAGTATCGGGTGCCTACGGCGTCGGTTGCCCCCAAGCTTTTCACGCATCTGCGGCGACAAGCTGCCGATGAGGCAGCATGCACAAAATTCAGCCGTTGCAGCCCCAGGCGCGCCTGGTGGAAGGCACCCCTGCGTCCGGTTCCGCCCCGACGCCCTTGGCCCGACCCACGTCCCTCGTCGTCCCCGACCTGCGTCCGACCAACCCCGCAAAGTCGGTCAAGGTGGATAGCCCCTTCGCGCCCGACCCGGTGCGCGAGAAGGAAATCACCAACATCCTCCGTCAGATGACCCTCGACGAGAAGGTCATGCAGCTCGTCATGGTTCCCTGGGACGGAAACCTCACCGGCCCGAAGCCAGGTGAGCCCCCGAACGGTGGCACCATCGGTCAGCTCCGCGCCGGCGCCGGTTGGGTCTTGAACCCCAACACGCTGCTCGATGCCCGTACCATCCGTAAGACCAGCGCCACCGAGTCGCGGCTCGGCATCCCCACTGCCATCGGCTTCGACGTCATCTCGGGTGACTACACGCTAGGGCCGCAGCTCATGGGCACGGCGTGCAGCTTCGATCCGACACTCGCGCGCTTGCAGGGCTTCATCTCGGCCCGTGAGGCGCGCGCTCGCGACATCGATCTCACCTTCGCGCCGAACGTCGACGTCGCGAAGGGTCTATCGAGCTACGGCCGCGCCATCGAAAGCTCGGGCTCGGCACCGTTCCTCATCAAGCAGATGGGCGCCGCGAATATCCACGGCTTCCACGACGGCAAGCTCGCGACTTGCGTCAAGCACTTCGCCGGCTACGGTCAGCCGCGAACCGGTATCGACTACGGCGGCGCGTCGCTGTCGAAAGCCGAATACGACCGCACCCTCATTCCTTTCAAGGAAGCGGTCGCGAACGGCACCGACACCATCATGGCGTCGTTCAACACGGTGAACGGCATCGCCTCGCACGAGAACGGTGACCTGTTCAAAGTGCTCCGCGCCTGGGGCTTCGACGGCGTCGTCATCTCCGACTGGACCGGCATCCTCGAGCTGTTGCGTCACGGCACTGCCCGCGATCGCAAACATGCCGCCGAGCTCGCTTTCAAGGCGGGCGTCGACGTCGACATGTCGTCGGGCATCTATCAGGAGCATCTCGGCAGCTTGGTGAAAGAGGGAGTCATCGCCGAGCGCGACCTCGACGAGGCCGTGCGCCGCGTCTTGCGCTACAAGTTCCGCCGCGGCCTTTTCGCCGAGAAGCTCGGAAACCCCAACGCCGAGAACGAGCAGAAGCACATTCTCGGTGCCGAGCACCGCGCCGCCGTGCGTACCATCGCCGAGCGCTCGATGGTGCTGCTCAAGAACGGCGACTTTGGCGGTAAGCCAGCGCTGCCCTTGGGGAGTGACTTGGGCAAGATCGCGGTCGTAGGCGCTATCGCGGACAACCCGGTTGCATACCTTGGCCACTGGCGCAGCCGCGGTGAGCTCAACGGCCCCGCCGCCGAGGGTAAGCCGACGAACCACGATCACATCTCGACGGTAAAAGACGCCTTCGAAGATCGCTTCGGCAAGGAGCGCGTCGGCTACGCTCCGGGCAACTACGTGCTCGAGAAGGGCGACGCGCTCATGTGGACCCGCGCGCACGCCAGCGCGACTGGCGCCGAAGCCGTCGTCATGGTGATCGGCGAGAGCGCTGCGATGAGCGGCGAGGGCGCCTCAGTGACCAACGACGCCTTGCCGGTGCAGAAGCACGACATCGAGCTGGCGAAGTCGCTGTTTGCCGCCGGTCACAAAGTAATCATCGTCAACATCAGTGGTCGCCCGAAGCCCGGCATGCACGAGCTCGAGCCTTATTGCCACGCGCTGGTGCAGGGCTTCCAACCCGGCACCGAAGCGGGCAACGCCATCGTCAATCTACTCACGGGCTCACGGCCCGACGGCTCGTTGACCAACTTCAGCGGCAAGCTGTCGGTCGAGCTGCCGCGCGAAGCCGTGGACATGCTAAGCGTCCACCACGAGCGTGAGACCACCGGCCGCCCGGGCAACGTCCCGAACGCCGACGGCAAGTTCACGTGGGGCCCCGCGTTCTTCGATCGTGACGGCAATCAGGTGTTCGGCAACAAGCTGCATGCCGAGCATCCCGCGGCGTTCCCGTTCGGCTTCGGCTTGTCGTACTCGAAGGTGAGCTACAGCGGCCTCGCGGCACCAGCTCAGGTGAGCCGTCGCGAGCTTTGGGACAAAGGCTGCACCCTGCAGCTCACTGTCCGCAATGACGGCAAGCGCGCGAAACACGAAGCGGTGCAGGCGTACATGCAACTGCTCAACGCCAGCGAGAACCAGCCCGAGAAGCGGCTCGTCGGCAGTGTCATCGTGGCACTCGCACCCGGCGAGGAAAAACAGGTGAGCATCACCATTCCCGCCGAAGAATTCGAATTCGCCAGTGAGCGTGCCCAGGGTGCTCGAGTCCTCGAGCCCGGCAAAGCGCTGATTGGCGTCGGTGCCAGCTCCGATCCCAAGAGCTGGATGACGGCGACCGTCGAGGTCGTCGCCAATCGCCATTTCGGCCGGCCCCACGAAATCCAAGCTCGGAGTTGATCCATGCGCACCATCACCCCAACCATGACTGCAGCTTCGGTCGGGGTGTTTGGTCCGCAAATGCGGACAACCGAGCTTCGGCGTGGGCAAGTGAGCGACGCCGCCATCAAGGTCAGCGTCGACCCGAAAAAGACCTTCCAGACCATCGAGGGATTCGGGGCCGCGATGACGGAGTCGGCGGCGATCACCGTCGCCCGCCTGCCCGAGCCGCAGCAGAGCAACGTGCTGCGTGAGCTCTTCGACCCGGACGGCGGGATGGGCTTCTCGTTCATCCGTGTGCCGCTCGGCTCGTCCGATTTTGCCGAGGGCACCTACAGCTACTGCGACGCCAAAGGTCCGGTCGGCGACGAGCTCAAGAACTTCACCATCGATCGCGATCAGCGGGCCGTCATTCCGATGCTGCACCGAGCCCTCGCCATCAATCCGAACATCAAGCTGATGATCTCGCCGTGGGCGCCCCCGGAATGGATGTGCGCACGCAACGAGAAGGGTGAGCGTGTTCTCCCCAAGGAAAACTTCGGGCTCTACGCCGACTACCTGGTGAAGACGCTCGATGCGTTCGCCAACCTCTCGCCGCCCATCGTGTTCGAGGCGATGAGCGTCCAGAACGAGCCCTTCTTCTTCACACCGAAATACCCGTCCCTCTTGCTCTCGGCGGACGACCAGATCGGGCTCATCAAGAACCACCTCGGTCCGAAGCTGCGCGACTACAACAAGGCGCACGAAGGCGCGCGGCCCCGCGTGAAGCTCCTCACGCACGATCACAACTGGATGCTCTGGGACGGCGCCAAGAAGGTGCTCGACGGCGTCGGCGCTTTCGCGGACGGCATTGCCTACCATGGCTACGAAGGCGAGCCGCTCGATCACCAGCGACACATCGCGCCCGCGTATCCCAATCTCCCGGTCTACTACACCGAGATCACCGGCCTCTATGGCACCGCGAGCGTCGCCAGCGACCTCATGTGGGATGCGAAGAACGTCCTGGTCGGCGCACTCAAGCAAGGGGCGCGCGCTTGCCTCAAGTGGAACATCGTTCTCGACGGCAAGAACGGTCCGTTGAACGGCGGCGTCGACTTCTTGAAGGGCTTCCTCCGCGTGGTGTCACCGGACAAGATCGAGGCGAATCAAGAGCACTTCGGCATGGGCGTCGCGAGCACGACCATCAAGCGCGGCGCGGTGCGCATCGACACCGCGACGTCGGCGCCGCTCGACTGCGTTGCCTTCCAGAACCCCGACGGCTCGCGCGTGCTGCTTACGTACAATCCCACCGACATGCCGTTGCTCGTTGCACTCGAGGGCGGAGTCCAGGCAAGCCTCTCGCCGAAGAGTTTGGTCGCCATTCGTTGGTGATTTCGTTGCCTTTGCCCCACAATAGTTTCTGACGCTACGCCACACACCACGCCGTACAACGCCCACAATTCGCGATTTTGGGGTCGTTCGACGTTGGATCGAGTCTTGCTTCTGAATGCGACCACCCATGAACAGCCACTTGGGTTCCGGAACGGCGGATGACCGTGTTCTCTTCGAGCAGGCCAAGGCCAAGCTCGAGGAGGCCTTTACCTTGTTGCAGTCCATCGAGGGCCGCATCCAGGAGGTTCCGCGCGATCCAATCGATGCCGTGAAGCGCGCCGAAGAGCGTGAACGGTTGCTGGCGTACGTCGAGCACGCCCAGAGCGAAGCCATGCGTTTGGCGCGCCGCAGTCGCCGCCTGAGCCGCATTCGCCTGCGTGCGGAGCCGCGAGCCAACGTGCAGCGTGCCCCCGAGCTCGATGCCGTGTTGCTCGGCGACATGTCCGCCGAAGCGGCCAACGAGAATCTCGCGCCTCGTCCCGCGGAGATCATCACCGAGCCGACACCGACGATCTCCACCGTCGAGGTCATCATCGAGTCGGTCGAGCCGAGCGATCTCGACCCCGTCGAGCGCGCCTTCGAAGCGGCGAGCCGGGAGCTCAAGCAACGCATCGAGGCTGAGCGTGCCGAGTGCGCCGAGCTGGCCCCGGAGCGTCTCGTCCCCCCCACCGACACGCTCATCGGGACCTACGGCGACTTCGATGACGACTCGGTGGACATCAGCGACGAAGAGCTCAAGGCCTTCGAAGAAGCGATGGCCAAGAACATCGCGCAGCCGCCGATCGAGTGGCGGCCGGCGCGCGCCGAGTCCGCCGAGAACGAAAAGTCAGGGGCCCGCATGCGTCGCGACCGATCGCCTACCGAGCCGATGGATCGACCGATCTCGCAGGTGCCGTTCTATCGCCGCTACTTGCACCTCCTGACGGTGCGCTCGATGGTCATCGCCGTCGCGGCGCTGGCGCTCTTCGTGATCGGCGTCTTCACGATTCAAGCGATGCTCGACTCCGAGGCGGCGGACGAATTCGCGGAGATGCCGTACGTCTTCGTTGGCCCGCCGAGCGAGCTTGCGGCACCAGCCGAGATCGAAGACGCAGCGAAGGTCACGCCGCGGCCGCGCAACGCCCGCCTCGAGCGCCGCTCGCGTCGCTAGGCGCGCATCACGCGCGCGCCCACGGCACCGAGCACCGCACCGACCAACATTGCGCCGCCGAGGTGGCCGATGGCGAAGTGCCAGGTCTCCGCGAGCGGACAGGCGAGAAACACCGCCGCGGCCGCGACCGCCGCCGCCGAGCTCGCGAGCAACAGACCCTGGATGGCCGGCCGGAGCGGCTCGGTCCCGCGGCGCGCCACGATCATGGCTACGCCAACGATACAGCCGACCGTGAGGGTCATGAGGGAGCAGGTGAGGTCGCCGTGCGCCGTATGGGGCTGTGCCGGCCCTTGCGCGTAGGCGAGGGCGACCGCCGCGAGCACCACGAGCGGCATCACAATCAAACGTTGCGTGCCACGCGGGCTCGTCCAAAGACTCCCCATCGCCGCGAACAAGGTCCGGGCAGCGAAGCTCAGCAGGATCAAGGCGACCGCCGCCATGAAGAAGGGCTCGCGGGTGCCGGGATGAATTCCGTGGCGCGCGAGGAGGATGGCGGTGGTGGCGAGTGCTAGAGCGACTGCGATAGCGGTGCGGGCGCGCAGCTGTGATCGCGTCGGTGACGGGGTGCGCTTGATCTCGGCGGTGAGCTTCGCCTTGAGCTCGGCGGGCATGCTCATGACTCGCTCTCCCGGTGTGCGATCCCGAGTGCGACGTAGGCGCGGTGGGCCCGCATTTTCATCGCCGCGGCCGTCGCACCGACCACGGCGCCTGCCTCGGCGAGCGAAAGACCCTCGAGGCGAACGAGCTCGAAAGCGGTCCGGTGCTCTTCTGGAAGCTTGGCGAGCTTGGCGGCGAGGTTCGCGAGGTCTTCGCGATCGCTGGCGCGCGCTTCTGGGTCATCGGTGGACGGCAAGACGTCTTCGTTGGGAATCGCGGCCTCGGGCTTTCGCCGTCGCGAGCGCAGCGCATCGAACATCAGCCGCCGCGCGATGGCGTAGGCCCAGGGCAAGACGGCGCCGTTGCGCTCGAAGCTCGCGCGGCCGCGGTGCATGCGTAAGAACGTCTGCTGCACCAGGTCGTCCGCCAAGGCCGCATCGTTCAGCGAGCGCCGCAGGAATCCGCGCAAGCGCGGGGCCAAGCCGTCGTAGAGCGGCTCGAAGGCGTCGTCGTCGCCGTGGGCATAACGCTCCATGAGCTCGTCTAACTCTGTCGGCTGCGCGGTCACTTGCGGCGCACCGGACCATAAAAGGTTCCAGGGCACAACCGCGTGCCCTTTCAGCGAATACGTCGAAGCAGCCGCCGGGTTTCCGTTCGTGTACTAACTAGCCATGGATTTCGATGGGAGCTTTTCCCTCATCGGCTCACATGCCACGGAGGCCCTGCGCGCCAAGGTCGAAGCGCTCACCGCCGATGATTGGCTCGAAGACGGCTGGCGGCAGCACGTCTATCGGCCTCACCGCGAGTCGAACACCATCCTCTTGATGTTCGACAAGGACTACCGCCACGACGCGGCGACCAAGCTCCCGGCGCACGCGCGTTTCGAGGCCGAGATGGAGAGCGTCTATCGGCGCTTGAACGCGCACTATGGGACCGGCTACCCGGTGCGCGCCTTGTTCGCTCGCTTGCCTCCGGAGGCGCGGGTGCATCCGCATTCCGACGCCGGCTTCTCGCTCACCAACTCGCACCGTGTGCACCTGCCGGTGGTGACGCATCCGTCGGCCTGGTTCACGGTCGGCGGCCAAACCAAGGCGGTGCCGTATGGCGAGCTCTGGGAGATCAATAATCAGCGCGAGCATTCTTGCTACAATCAAGGCGACCGCGATCGCGTACATCTGCTCGTCGACTGGGTGATCCCCGGTGAGCTGCGATTTTTCCGCCCCGACCCGAAGTTCACCATGCACCTACGCCTCGCGCCGGGTGCCAAGGTCGATACCCCACTCGGCCGTCCCCACCTCGTCGTGGTGACCGCCGACGAGCTCGAGCCCGTCGAGCTCGAGCTCACCCGCGAGATCGAGCCGCTGGCCCGTTGGCTGCGCATGCAGAAGCGACCATTCATGGCGCATGACGTGCGCGCCGGGGTGCCAACGCTCTCCGAGTCGCAAATCAACGACGTCCTCGATACTCTGGTACGCGCGGAAGTCGTTCAGCACTCCTTTCACCCATTCAGCCCGTGAACGAAGCAGGCCGCTACAACCCGGGAGATCTGCGCACGGCGCGACGCATCGCCGAGCGTCCCGACTTTTTCGATCGGCCGTTGATCATTCTCTCGGCCCCTCGATCGGGGAGCACGTTGTTGTTCGAGCTGCTCACGCGAGCACGCGGCGTATGGTCTTTGGGCGGCGAAAGCCACGGCGTCATCGAAGAGCTCGGCGGGCTCGACCCCATGGATGGTCGCGTCCGCTCGAACAGACTCACCACCGCCGACGCCGATGACGAAACGGTTGCGACCTTGCGCTCGGGCTTCCTCCTCGGGGCGCGCGATGCTGCCGGCGTCCGCTATCTCGATTGCTCACCCGCGGCTCGTCCGCTGGTGATGCGTTTTATCGAGAAGACCCCCAAGAACATGCTGCGCATACCATTCATGCGCGCTCTGTTTCCGGGGGCGCGGTTCGTGCTGCTCTTGCGCGAGCCGCGCCAGGCGCTTTCGAGCATGATCGAAGCCTGGGAGTCGGGAAAGTTCATCACCTACACGGCGCTGCCGGGCTTTCGCGGGCCGTGGTCGATGTTGCTGCCCGAGGGCTACCAAGCGGTCAGCAACGCGTCGATCGACGTATGCGCGGCCTTCCAGTGGCGCGAAGCGCTGCGTGTCGCTGTGGCGGATCTACGGAGCTTGCCCGCAGACGAGATTGCAGTCGCCACCTACGACGAGCTCGTCAGTGAGCCCGCGAGCGTCGTTCGGCGCATCGCGTCGTTGGCCGACCTCGATCTCGAAGAAGTCGCGAGCTTTGCCGAACGCGAGAAGCTACCAGTCTCGACGCACACGCTATCGAAGCCCGAGCCCGAGAAGTGGCGGCGTCATGCACGGCGCATGAAGCCCTTCCTCCCCGAGCTCGACGAGCTGTTCGCCGAGGTCAGCGCCTGGTCGCTAAGTCGAGCTGCTCGGCAATGAAGTCGGCGAGCTTGATGCCGCGATGAGCGAGCTGCTGCGGCACGAACGACGATTTCGATAGGCCGGGCAGGGTGTTGGTCTCGAGAAAGATGGGACCCTTCGCAGTCAGGATGATGTCGCTGCGCGAATAGCCGTAGCAGCCGAGATGCTCGTGCACCGCGACCCCCAAGGCGAGGCACGCTTCCTGGTCTTTCGCGTCGAGCTTGGCCGGCGTCACCTCGGTGATGCCGTCACCCAGGTATTTGCCCTGGTAGTCGAAGGCGCGGCCCTTTTGCACCAAGACCTCGGAGGCGCACAGCGGCTCGATGGTGCCGTTGCGCTGCGCCACGCCGACGGTGATCTCGCGGCCCTCGAGGAACATCTCGGCCATGTACGCGTGTCCAGAGCCCGCCACCGCCGCGGACACCTTGGCGAGGTCGCTCGAGCGGTCGACGATATGGAGGCCCACCGACGAGCCGCTGGCGATCGGCTTGACCACGATCTTCTGATGTTTGTCGACGAAGTCCGTGATCGCGGTCTGCACCGCCTTGGCGTCGCCTTTGGTGAGGGTGATTTGCTCGGCCACCGCGACGCCGTGCGCGGCGACGACCTTTTTGGTCGCGAGCTTGTCGAAGCAAGTCGCCGAGGCCTTCGAGCCGGATCCGGTATAGTGGACACCGGCTTCCTCGAAGACCTTCTGGATGGTGCCGTTCTCGCCTTCGTCTCCGTGCAAGCACAGGAACACCGAGCGGCCGGCAACACTCTTCACCGCGGCTTTGATGTCGGCGGCGAATGGTGTGCCCTTCGGCGCGAACTGCACCTCGAAAGGCTTCTGGTGGGCGATGACCTCGGCGGTGGGAACCTCGGTCACGGCGCCGTTCGGAGCGATGAACCAGGGCGCGAAGCCGGGGACGGTCGAGAGGACGTTCTGAGCCGAAGCGAGGGCGACGAGACGCTCGTCCGACATGCCACCGAAGAGCAAAATAGCCTGCATGAGGGTGACGCTATACAACTTCGCGAACGGCGCCGCTATGCTCGAGCACGGCCTCGGCCGCCCGGATGCCATCGACCGCGGCGCTGACGATACCGCCGCCGTAGCCCATGCCTTCGCCCGCGGGATAAAGCCCGCGAGCGCCGATGGCTTGCATGTCGGTATCATCGCGCGGAACGCGAACCGGAGACGACGTACGCGTCTCGACCCCGATGAGCTTCGCTTCGTTGGTGATGAAACCGGGGAGCGAACGGTTGAAGCGTTGCATGGCGCGCTTCAAGGCCTCGATGACCGGGACGGGGTAGAGCGTCGTGAGGTCGGCGGCGAGCAGGCCACGGCGATAGCTGGTCGCGGGGATGTCCGCTGAAACGGTCCCGGCGACGAAGTCCGCGACTCGGCTCGCGGGCGCTACGAAGTCTCCGCCACCCGCGGCGTAGGCTTTGCGCTCGGCATCGAGCTGGAATTCGACGCCGGCGAAGATACCTTCGTGACCGGCGCGCGCGTAATCGGCCGGACCGACCGACACGACCAAGGCGCTGTTGGCGTATTTGCCAGAGCGCGATGCGTGACTCATGCCGTTGATGCACAGCTCGCCGGGATGCGTCGGCGTGGTAACCACGACGCCGCCGGGACACATGCAGAACGACCAGACACCGCGATCTTCTTCGTTGTAGGTGAGCCGGTAGTCCGCCGCCGGTAGGAAGCCGCGCTCCGATGGTTGGCCATAGCGGACATCGTCGATGAGGGCCTGCGGGTGCTCGACACGGAAGCCGACCGCGAAGGGACGACACTCGAGGGGCAGCCCTTGCGCCAAGAGCTTCTGCCAGATCTCGCGCGCCGAGTGGCCGGTGGCGAGGACGACGCGGGAGACATCGAGCTTCTCGCCGCCGCGCAGCTTCAAAGCGCGCAGCTCGCCATCGCGGATGTCGAAGTCCTCGAGCGCGGTGTCGAAGCGGAAGGTGACACCGAGCTCGGTGAGGTGGGCGCGGATGTTGCGCAGCAAGCGCACCAGCTTGTCGGTTCCCAGGTGCGGCCGGTTGTTGATGCGAATCAACGGGTCGGCGCCGCGCTCGACCAAGAGCTCGAGCACGCGGTCGACGCGCGCATCACCGACACGGGTGTAGAGCTTGCCGTCCGAGTAGGTGCCGGCGCCGCCTTCGCCGTAACAAACGTTGGAATCGGTATCGAGCTCGCCGCGCTGATAGAGGCGGCTCACGGCACGGGTGCGCTCCTCGACCGCGTGACCGCGCTCGAGGACGATGGGGGCGAGCCCGGCCTCGGCCAAGGTCAGGGCCGCGAACAGACCAGCGGGCCCGGCGCCGACGACCACCGGCCGCGGGCCATCTGGTACCTTGGCGACGCGATAGCGATAGCGCTCCGCCTGTGTGTAAGGCACGGCCTTGCGCGAGCGCACCAGCTTGCCGGCCACCTTGTCGTGAAGGTCCGCTGTAACGGTGTAGACGAAGCGCGGCGGGCGTTTGCGCGCATCGAGAGCGCGCTGCAAGATGCGCACGCTCGTGAGATCCCCATCTCCCAGGCCGCTCTTCTTCAAGAGCGCATGCAGCGCCGGCATCGGGTCGGCCGCCGCTTCCAAGGGGAGCGGGAGCTCGGGGATTTTTACGCGCATCGTGGCGTTCGAATACTACCGCGCCTTCTTCTTGGCTACGGGCAGAGCCGCCTTGGGCGCGCCGCCGCTCTTTTCCAGCTGTTTCAGGGCCAGCAGGCGGTTGTCGCGGTCTTCCCAGAGGTTCAAGACCAGGGCGATGTCCTGGAGCGACAAGACGTTCGCGAGGTGCGGGAACTCGACGATGAAGCGTTCCTCGTAGAAGGAGCGGATGCGGTCCGAGACGAAGAAGCGCAGCAGGCGTTCGCGGTTCTCGGCGTCGACCTGGGTGAAGATGAGCCCCATGCCGGCTTCGGCGGGGTTCTCCTCGACGCTCACCGTGTGCTTGATCTCACCGCGGGCGATGAGCTGCTCGCCGGTCTCGAGCTGCATCTCGAGGTTCAGCGGGAACCCGATCGGCAACAAGTAGCTCGAGTCGAGGAAGATGCCGCCAATGGCGAGGTTGCGGGTGCGGCAGTGGCCCTCGAACTGGATGGCCTTACCCTTGTGCTGCTCGTTCAACCACATGCGCGTCGGCATCTGGATGTCGATTCGCTCGTGGTCCCGTCGCTCGTTGCTCATGGGCGCCGATTTACCTTCGGCTCCGAGGGCGCTGCAACTCTTTGCCGGGACATGAGGTTTACGCTACGGTGCGCCCGCCATGAATCGCACGGAGTTCTTGAGCGAGCTCGGTAAGCTCCAGCGCGCCTACGAGGCCGAGCAACCGAGCATGGGTTGCATCGCCAGCACCAACGTCCGCGCCTGCTCCCACTGCATGTTCTCGGACGATCTGACCGGTTGCCATCACTGCACGCACTGCTCGAGCTGCACCGACAGCACCAACCTGTCGCATTCGACCGGCTGCACCTCGTGCCATTCGTCGGCATATCTCGTGGACTGCACCGGTTGCAGCAAGAGCGCCTATCTCATCCGCAGCATCGGTTGCACCGAGTGCAACTACTGCTTCGGCTGTGTCGGACTCGCCAAGAAGGATTTCCACATCCTCAACGTGAAGTACAAACGCGACGAGTACTTCAAGCAGCTCAAAGTGCTGAAGAAGGAGCTCGGGCTCGCCTAGTGGGGCCCTCGTTTGTTAGTTAGGGTGTCGGAAGCGTCATGGCAAAACTCGATGACCTTTTGAGCGAGCTCGCAAACTTCGACGCCCAGCACGATCTGCAGGGCCTGCGGAAGACGCGCGAGACCATCGTCAGCGAGCATCCGGACAGCGAAGCGGCCGTCGAGGCGATGTACAAGATTGGCCTCGATCACCTGTTCCGCGAGCGCGACCTCGTCGCCGCGGTGGCGCGTTTCGAGGAAGCTGCGAAACGCAAGCACCCGTTCTGGTCGGCGGCGGCGCGGACGTCGCTCGGGCTCTGTTATTACCACCAGGGTCGCGGCCAGAAGGCGCTGCTCGAGCTGCGAAAGGTCGCTTACCCCGAGACGCCGACGTCGCACTCCGTGACCGCCCTGGGCTTCATCGAGAACATCGCCGAACAGTCGGGCCAACCCGACGAAGCCAAGCGCGCCCGCAAAGATCGTATCAAGCAGCTCGAGCAGCTCATCGACTCTGCCCGCTCTCGCGGACAGGCAGGGGAGCGTGGTTTCTATCTCTACACGCTGGCGCTGGCGCTACGTGATCAAGGAATCGACGAAGAAAGCGCCAAGACCTTGCTGACCGAGGCGAAAGATCTCGGGCCCGAGGTGCTCGGCGCGGATCTGTTCCGGGCGGTCGCCAGCGCGCTAGGTTGAGGCGTGGGTTTCTACGTTTACCACCGCCCAGTCAGTGGAGCCGGCCTCTTCGTAGGTCGCGAGCTCACCATGCGCTCGCTGACGAGCGGGCTAGCGTCGAACCGCATGTTCGCCATCTGCGGCGGGCCCAAGCTCGGCCGCACCTCGGTGTTGCAACAGCTCTATGGCGCGAACCAACTGCAATGGCTGCGCAACCCCAAGGCCGCGAAGCTCGTCCCCATCGTTCTCGACGTCGCGCGCATCAATCCCGGCCAGACCACGCTGCAGGCCTCGCGCAATTTCGCACAGGCGCTTTGGGAGGCGGTGACGCGCTCGATCAGCGACCCGCGCGTCTACGGCAACAGTACGCCGCCGAAATTTCCAAAGGTCGATTTTCCCCGAGAGAAAGATCCGTGGGCTCTTTTTCACCGATCGTGTGACGAGCTCTGGAACGGCATTGCGGGCACCCCTGCCTGGGCGCGCACCGCGCTCTTCCTCGACAACTGCGACGAGCTGACGACGCGCACCTTCGACAACGCGCTGCCGCCGCTCAATGATTTCCTCCGCTCGAACGTCCAGTACGCTCCGGCGGCTGCCGTCCTCACTGGCGGACGCATGCTGCGTGAGTTCATCACCGAGAAGACGAGCCCACTGCGCATGGCGCGACCCCTCTTGCTCTCGGTGTTGAAGAACAGCGAGGCCGACAGCTTGGTGCGCGCCGGCATGCCCGAGGTGACGCCCGAGGGTCTCGAGCTCATCAAGTTCGTGACCGGCCGCCATCCTTATCTCTTGCAGCGCGTGCTCGGTCAGATGGAGGTGCTGGGCGGCGTCTTCGACGTCGATCAAGCGCTCCAGGGGGCTTGGTCGGAGATCGAGCCGGTGTTCAACGCCATCTGGGACGAGTTCGATTTGCGGCGCGGCGTTACCTATCGCGGAGCCTATGCCGCGCCCGAGCACGCGCTCATGCAGTACCTCATCGATGCCCGCCGCGAAGTCGTCTTGAAGGACGCCGAGCGCGACCTCGGTGTGAAGCCGCTCAAGGAGCACGCCGAGTTCCTGGAGTACGTCGGTGTCGCCGATCGGCAGATCCGCGGCGACGTCATCCACCTGCGTGCGCCCTTCGACCTGTGGAATCGTTGGTACCTGAACAGGATCATGCATTGAGCACGCTCGCCGACCGCCTAGCTGCCGTCGCCATCGAGCGCGTCTTCACCGGTGCCGCGGCGGTTGCACGCCTGCATCCGCGCGCACGCAAGCAACGCCGCGCTTTGGACATCGTGCACGACGTGCCGTACTTGCCCGGCCGCAATCGCGCACACCTCCTCGATATCTACCGTCCGACGCGGCACCCGGGACCCTGGCCCGTGGTCGTCTACATCCACGGCGGCAGCTTCCGCATTCTCTCGAAGGACACGCACTGGATCCCCGGGGTGCAGCTCGCGAGAGCAGGCTTTCTCACCTTCGTGGTCAATTACCGCCTGTCGCCCGCGCATCGCTTCCCTGCCGCTTTCGAAGACGTCACCGCGGCCATCGAGTGGGTGATGAAAAGCGCTCGCTTCCACGGTGGCGACACCGATCGCTTGGTGCTCGCCGGCGAGTCCGCTGGAGCGAACTTAGCTCTCGCCTGGAGCATCGCCGCGACCTACGAGCGTCCGGAGCCTTTCGCGCGCCGCGTCTACAACAGCGGTATCGTGCCGACCGCCATCGCCCCCGCCTGCGGCATGCTGCAGGTGAGCTCGCCGGAGCGCTTCCGCGACGCGAACGATGCGCCGACGGGACGCATCGCCGAGCTCGTGTACGGGCGCATCGCCGGCGTCGGGGCCGCGTATCTTCCCGATGATCATCCCGACGAGCCGAGCCTCGCGGATCCGCTCTGGGTGCTCGAGGAAGAAACCCGGGCGCCGGAGCGTTCCTTCCCGGCCGTGACTGCCGGGGTCGGTGACCAGGATCCCATCCGCACCGACACCGAGCGTCTCGACAAGGCGCTGGCGAAGCTAGGCGTCGATCATGCCGTGCGCGTCTACGAGGGACGGCACGCCTTCCACATGCTGGTTTGGCAAGAGCCCGCTAAGGCGTACTGGCACGATACCGTCGCCTTCTTGAACGAGCGCGTGCGGCGAGGATAGCCGCCAGCACGCCGACGACGAGCCAAGACGAGGCGCCGACCTCGTTGCAAACGCCACTGATGGCCACGCCTCCACTCAACGTGTCCTCGGTGTTTTGCGCGGCCTCCGGTGGGGGCGGAGGGGGCGTGTTGGGGTTCGGCGGGCCCGTGATCGTCCCATCGCCGCCTTCTTCCTCGGTAGGCGCGGGCGGGTCGTCGACGATCGGGGTTCCGGCTTGTGCTTCGTAGGCGCCGACATCGAGCGGGCCCGCCTGGGGCCGTGTCTCACCGGCCGTCGGGTGGAGATATTGCGCCACCGGCGAGAGGTCGAAGCCGTGCGCGGCTCCGGGGTCGACGCCGTTGTTGATGGCCGGTGACCCCGTGGCGAGGCGCCAATCGAAGCCGGCGCGGTTCACCAGCTTGGGGTCGAGGATATGCTGGTTGCCCGAGTAGCTGTAGTCGATGCCCGCTGGAGCGGACGTCGCGCCGTCGAACAGCGTCAGCTGATCGAGCGCGTCGTCGACGTAGTTGTTGACCACGGTGAAGACGCGCCCGGCCGCGTTCTCGGCCGGATCGAAATTCAAGAGCGTGACTCCGTCGCCCAAGCCGAGGTTGTTGGCGACGAAGGCTACGCCCGCGCGCGCCGCGAGGATCATCGAGGTGTTCGCCATAGCGGTCGCGCTCACGTAGGTGTTGTTGACCACGTAGAGCTCGTGCGGCGCGTTGTCGCCATTCTCGCGCGCGAACCAGATGGCGGCGCCCTTGTTCTGACTGTTCGAGCCTTTGTGCAGGAGGTTGCCGACGATGTAGCCGCGGCCGCCTTGCGGCAGATCGATGAGCGCGCTCGATTGGTCGGTCGTGCCGCCATCGGAGACCGGTAGCTCGTCCATGATGCGATTGGCGATGATGAAGCTGTTCAAGGCCCGCGACTTCACCAGGTGCCCTTCCTTGGCATGGTGCGAGTAGCTGTAGCGGAGCGTGAAGCTCTCGACGCTCGCGCTGATGTAGATGTTGTGCTCGTAGCCCGAGTCGGCGACGCCATTGAAAGCGAGCTCGGTCCGCTCGATGAGCACGATGCTGCCGGTGACGTCGCCGTGGCCCTCGAGAATGCCGTTTTGGCTGTGGTGCAGGTAAGCGTCGCGCACCGTGAGGTTCTTGCCCTGGAAGCGGATGGCGGCGGCGTTGCCCGAAGCGCCTTGCGCGCCCGAGATCTCGAGATTGTCGATGGTGAGGTCGTGGACCGTGGGGACCTCGACCACCAGAATGCCTTTGTCGTTCGGAATGTTGCCTGTGAACGACAGATGAGGGCGACCGCCCACACCTTTCAGGGTCAGGTTGCTCTTACCTATTTTGACCGCGGTATTGGGGTAATTCCCGGCATCGATCTCGATGGTGTCGCCGTCCACCGCAGCGTCGATTCCCGCCTGGAGGGTCGTATACGTGCGTCCCGGGCCGACCTGGACGGTCCCGGTGGGCAAGAGCTGTGCGACGAGTACAGCAGCCAGGAGCATGTGGGTGTACCTCGGTGGGGCCCGTCTCGATGCATCCCCTGTGCCGCCACGGAGCCCGCTTGGCACGCGTTCGCGTGTTATTTGGGGGCCGCCGCAGGTTGCGGGGCGAGGCGGCGTGGGGTTACTCTCGAGGTTTCCCCCTTCACGGAATTCTCGATTCGAGGAGCGTTGGGCCTTTGGACCCGTCAGCCGCGATTGTTGAGTGCATCGTCGTCCTCGCGCTGATTCTCGTGAACGGCTTTTTCGCCATGGCCGAGATGGCCATCGTCTCGTCACGCAGAGGGCGTCTCAAGCAGGCAGCGGACGAAGGCAACAAGGCTGCTGCCGCGGCTCTCAAGCTCGCCGAAGATCCGACGCAGTTCCTCTCGACGGTGCAAACCGGCATCACCTTCGCCGGCATCTTCGCTGGTGCGTACGGTGGTTCCACCATCGCCGGGCGCATCGTGCCGCACGTCGAGCAGTGGCTCGGGCAGTACGCCTACGCGGTCAGCTTCGGCGCCGTGGTCACCATCATCACGTTCTTGTCGGTGTCTTTGGGTGAGCTCGTCCCGAAACGCTTGGCGCTCATCCACCCCGAGCCCATCGCGATGGCGACGGTTGGTCTGCTCAACTTCGCGACCAAGATGTTCAAGCCGTTCGTGAAGCTGCTCTCGTTCACCACCAACATGCTCCTGCGCCTCACGCCCGCGAAAGATCCAGAAGAGCCGTCGGTCACCGACGCCGAGATCAAGGATCTGATGGAGCAGGGCGCCGAGTCCGGTCACTTCCACGAAGCCGAGGCCGAGATTGTCACCATGGCGCTGCGCCTGGGTGACCGTCGCGTTTCGTCGCTCATGACCCCACGCGCGGTGATGGACTTCCTCGACGTCGAGGAGTCCGACGACATCACCCGCCGCAAGATCATCGACTCACCGCACTCGCGCTTCCCACTCGCCCAGGGCGGCCTCGAGCACATCCTCGGTATCGTGCAGGTGAAAGATCTGCTCGCGACCCTGCTGGCGCGCGAAAAGATCGACCTCAAGGCGTCCGTTCAAGCGGTGCCGTTCATCCCGCAGAACGCTCAGGCGTTGAAGGCGCTCGAGCTGTTCAAGAGCTCCGGCGCGGCCATGGCCATCGTCGTCGACGAATACGGCGCCATCACCGGCTTGCTCACCTTGAACGACATCCTCGAGGCGCTGGTCGGTGACATCGCCGATATCGACTCCGAGGAAGACCCGGGCGCGGTGAAGCGCGACGACGGCTCCTGGCTCGTCGACGGTATCTTGCCGATCGATCAGCTACGCCACCTGCTCGAGATGAACGAGCACCTGCTCGATGGCGAGCACAACACCGTCGCGGGCTTCATGCTCACCCACCTGAACCGCATCGCCAAGGTCGCCGATCACGTCGAGGTCGAAGGCTATCGCTTCGAGGTCGTCGACATGGACGGCCGCCGCATCGACAAGGTGCTAGTCGTGCCGCCGCCACCGGTTGCGGCCGAGCAGCACGGCAGTACCGTCGAGTCCGGTGGCAACGGCTAGAGATCGCCGATGCGGTCGATAAGCTGGGTGTAGAGGACGTAGTAGTTCGGGTTGCCCTGCTCGCGCTCGATGCGCTTGGTGCGGGCAAGCTCCGCCGCATCCACCGGGTCCGCCTTGTCCCACGCCCGGAGCACCGCTTCTTCTTTGGGTGGGACGTTGAAGCCGTAGACCGACGCGAAATAGAAGATGCAGCGCGCGATGTTTCCGCGGATCTGGGCGCGAGGCATGAAACACTCGGCGCCATCGGCATCGAGGCCGAGGACCGAGCCGGCCTTGGCCCAGATAGGCCTCTTGACGATCCCGAATGGGCTGTTGCCGCGCTTGTTGTTGGCTTCCGCGTCAGCGGCGAGAATGTTGTTCATGTCGCGTTTGGCGTCGCCCTTGGCGCCCCGCGATTGCGGCCAGACGTGCTCCAGGTTCATGTCCTCGTCGTCGGGGACCTGCCCGCCCGGGACTTTGCGCCCGGTGTAGACGCACTCGACCTGGCCATCGATGGTGTCGATGACCGTGAAGATGAGGCGGCGGACGTCGGGGTAGTCGATGACCCGCTTCTTGGCGAGCACGGCGTCGCGGATGGCGCGGATGAGCTCCTGGTCACGTAGCCCTCGGAACGGGTCTTCGGCCCGAGCTTTCGCCTTCGGCTTGATGAAGGCGTCGGCCTTGGGAGAGCCTCCACGCTGGGGAATCGCTTGGCGTGGAGCGCGCGCACCCCGGCCCGGAGATTCGGCCCGCAAAGCGGACCTCTCCCAGCGCGTCGTGAGGTCACGACGCCCAATGAGCCGGGGCATGGGTCGCATGTCGTCTGTTTTCGGTGAAGCGGAGCGCCTCGGCCTGCGAAAATGGTGGCAGCCACCATCTAGCTCGGTGCGTTAAATGGTGGCTGTCACCATTTTCGCGCGATTGCCCAGGGTGCCCAGACGCGCTATCCGGCCGGTATGCGTCGTCTTGCCCCCTTCGTCGGTTTGCTGGCGGTCGTCTCGTTCTGTCTCCCCGCGCTCGCGGCTCCGGTCTCGGGTATGCGTGGCATGGTCGCATCGGGTCACGCCGACGCCACCGCCGCTGGGGTTGCCATGCTGCGGCAGGGGGGCAACGCGGTCGACGCCGCCGTCGCCACCGCATTCGCTTTAGCGGTCGTCGAGCCTTACTCGTCCGGCATCGGCGGTGGTGGCTTTGCCGTCGTCAAGATGGACAAGGCGCTCACCTTCCTCGACTTCCGCGAGGTCGCTCCCGGCGCGGCGACACGCGACATGTTCGTCAAAGACGGCGTCCCTAACCCGACGCTGTCGCGCGACGGCATCACCGCGGTGGCGGTACCGGGTGCGGTCGCAGGCTACCTCGGCATGCACAAGCGCTACGGGAAGCTGACGCGCGCGCAAGTGCTCGCGCCGGCCATCAAGCTCGCCGAAGAAGGGTTCGTCATGAACCCGGTCTTCCGCCGCGACGTCGAGTGGCGGCTCGAAGAGCTGCGCAAAGATCCCGAAGCGACCAAGGCGTTTCTCACGGTGGATGCTCAGGGCGTTGGTCAGAATCCCGAGCTCGGTGTCATGTGGAAGCAGCCGGACATGGCGTGGACGCTGCACCAACTCGTCGAAGGCGGTGCCGACGCCTTCTACAAGGGCTCGGTGGCCAAGCGCCTCGTCGAGGATCAACAGGCGCGCGGCGGCATCATGACCGCGAAGGACCTTGCCCGCTATCGCGTACGTGAGCACAAGCCGCTCATGGGCACCTTCCGCAACCACGCGGTCGCAACCGCACCACCGCCGTCGGCTGGCGGCGAGGTGCTGCTCACCTTGCTCAACATGCTCGAGACCCAACCAGCGGATCGTGCTTACCGCGATCCTTCGGCGCTGCACCTGTACGTCGAGTCGTCGAAGCGCGCTTTCGCGGACCGTTATCTCATCGCCGATCCGAAGTTCGTGCGCGACGTGACCCGCGAGCTCACCACCAAGGAGCGGGCGCAGAAGCTCGTCGCCATGATCGGTGAGCAGGCGTCGTCGGCATTCGACGTCCCGCCGGGTCAAGCCGCGACCTTGCCCGCCGGTGTCGTGCCGAAAGTGCCGCTCATGGTGAAGCCCTCGAGCACTGGCGACATGCCGCTCACCGGGGGCTCGGCCCAGGCGCCCGATCCCGCCAAGCAGCCGCACACCACGCATCTCTCGGTGGTCGATGCCGACGGAAATGCCGTGTCGCTCACCGCGACGGTGAATTACGCGTTCGGCTCGTGCGTCGTTGCCAAGGGGACTGGCGTGCTCTGGAACGACGAAATGGACGACTTCTCGGTGGCCCCTGGCGTGCCCAACACCTACGGCGTCGTCGGCAGCGAAGCGAATGCGGTCGCGCCCGGTAAGGTGCCGGCGTCTTCGATGACACCGACCATGGTCTTCGAGGGCCCGACGGCCGATTCGCCCGTGCGTCTCGTGGTCGGCTCGCCAGGTGGCCCGCGTATCCCGACGACGGTGGCGCAGATCATCTTGAACTACTTCGACGCCAAAGCGGACGTGCAACAAGCGGTCGCAATGGGACGCGTCCACCATCAGCATCTGCCCGACACCGTGATGATCGAGCGTTTGGGCATCGATGCCGCGACCCTCACCGAGCTCGAAAAACGTGGCCACAAGATCAAGCGCCAAGAGACCTGGAGCAACGCCACCGCCATCGCGATCGATCCCAAGACCAAGGTGCGCAGCGCCTCCGCCGATCCCCGTGGTGTCGGCGCGGCGATGGCCGAGTAGCTTGCCGGTCGCGGGTCTCCCCGAAGTCATCGGTCGCTATCGCGTCCTCGATCTGCTGGGCCAGGGTGGTATGGGACGCGTGCTGCTCGCGCGCGACGACGCTGCCGAGCGCGACGTCGCGCTGAAGCTGTACGAGGGCGACGACGCCGAGAGTCGCTACATGTTCGCACGCGCCGCCAAGGCCCTGGCGTCGCTGTCGCATCCCAACATTCTCGCGGTCTACCAGTTCATCGAAGAGCCACTGTTCATCGCCTGCGAAGTCATCGACGGTCCGACCTTGCGGACGATGCTCGATGAGCGCGGCGTGCCGCTAGCGGCGGTGGAAGCGGCGAACATCGCATACGCCTTGGCGCAGGCGCTGGAGCACGCCCACACCTGGGGCATCGTTCACCGCGACGTGAAGCCGGAGAACGTGTTTTGCGCGCGCAGTGGCCGAGTGGTGCTCGCTGACTTCGGTCTCGCGAAGCCCGCGGGTAAACACGCGACACTGGCGACGAGCCTATATGGCTCACCGGCGTACATGGCACCCGAGCAATACATGGGGAGCCCAGCGGATGCGCGTAGCGATCTGCATGCGCTCGGCGTCACGTTGTTCGAGATGCTCGCGGGCGCGCCGCCATACGATGGCGCGACCGTGCTGGAGATCGAAGCGAACGTCACGCAGGGAAGGCGCCGCGCATTGCCGTCCGGGATTGCTCCCGAGCCGCTGGTGCGGCTGGTGGAGCAGTTATTGGCCACCGACCCGAGCCAACGCCCGGTACACGCCCGCGCCGTGGCGGAAAGACTGCAGCACGTGATCGACGCGTTTCCGCCCGAGGTGGTGACGCGAACATCGTATGCGCGCGTCGCGACCTCGGGGATCGGCAACGTGCGCAGACTCTGGCCTTTGGCGCTCATCGCGGCGGCCGTAGCTGGCCTGGTTTTCTGGTTCCAGCGGCCGGTCGCGTCCGCGGGTGGGGTGCCCGTGGTGCTCTACTTCGAAGGCACCGCCGAGCTGTCGGTCGACGGTGTCGGTATTGGCACGGCGCAGGAGCCGTATCGCATCGAGCTTACTCCTGGAAAACATCGCGTCGAAGCTCGCGTCTATGATAGCGGACGAACGTTGGCGAAAAACGTCGTGATCGTAGCCGGTGGTGAAGCGCAGATACGATTGGAGTAGTAAGGACCCCAATGAAGCTCAAGCTCGCGTTGCTCTCGTGCTCCGTTCTGATGCTCGCCTGTTTGTGGGGCAGCGCCGCTCTGGCCTTTCCCGTCGATGACTATGCGCGCACCGGCATCCGCCGGTTGAAGTTCCAACAAGACGCGCTCAACGGTCTGCACCGTGGTCCCAAGCTCGTGCCCGGGGCGCGATGGCCGTCCGCGAACATCAAGCTGCGCATGCGCGCAGAGGGGCGCGACTTCGAGCTGACGACCACGACGCCCAAGGACCCAGTCTTGCAGCCGGCCCTCGAGAAGGTGCTCAAGCAGTGGTCGTGGCACAAATACAACGTCGCCATCCTCGACATCACCGACCCGGCCCACCCGCGTTATGCCGCGGTTCACGAGCAGGTCTCGCTCACGCCCGGTAGCGTCGCCAAGGTCCTGGTCGCATCCGGCATGTTCGAGCAGCTCAAGCAGCGCTTTCCGAAAGACATCGCGGCGCGCGAGAAGCTGCTCCGCGAGACCATCGTCGCCGCCGACGATTGGGCCATGAAAGACTCGCACGACCTCCCGTTCATCAGCGGCGAGAACCTCGACAAGAGCACGAGTCGACGCGTGGTGATCGGCGACAAGCTCAGCTTGTGGGAGTGGATGGACGGCGCGCTCTCGGCGAGCAACAACTCGGCGGCTGCGATGCTCTGGCGCGAGGCCACCCTCATGAAGCTCCTGGGTGCCGACTATCCGCCGCCCAAAGTGAACGCCGACCTGTGGAAGCAGCTCGGTCGTGACGGGCTCACCAACGCTTCGTTCGACGTGGTCAGTAAGCCGCTGCTCGACGCCGGACTCGACCCCGAAGTCTTCAAGCTGCGCCTCTATTTCACCAAGGGCGCGGGCAAATACATCCGCTCGCAGACCTCCGGAGCCACCGCGTTGTCGCTCATCCAATGGCTCTTGCGCGTCGAGCAGGGACGCATGGTCGATGAGTGGTCGAGCCTCGAGCTCAAGAAGATGATGTACCTGACGCGGCGCCGCGTCCGTTACCTGCACACGCACAAGCTCGACAACTTCGCGGCGTTCTTCAAGAGCGGCAGCTTGTACCGGTTCAAGCCCGAGACCACCGAGCGCATCCAGTATCAGGGCGACCTGCAGAACATTCTGAACTCTCTCATCGAGATCGACACGACCCAGCCGCCGCCGGAAGCGTTGGCCGCGGTGACGGGACCGACAGCGGAGCTCGCGGCGAAGACCCCGCATACGAACGCAGCCGGTAAGCCCTACGTGTATCTCGTTGCGGTCATGTCGAACGAGCTCAAGCGCAACGCCGCCGAGGACCATGCGCGTCTCGCGGAGGCGATTCACGCGCTGATCACCGCGACGAAAGATGCCCCGGCGGTGATTCCGACCTCGCCGGACGCGCTGTCCGTGCCCGACGTGAAAGAAGGCGCCGACGAGAAAGAAGAGGGCGCCGAGTCGGCGGAATAGCGGCTAGCCGGCGAGCCCGGCGTAGACCGTTTGCACGTCGTCGTGCCCATCGAGCGCCGTCAAGAAGGCCTCGACCTCTTCGCGCTTCTGCGCGTCCATGGCCGCGACGTCCACCGGGTTCTTCGACTTGTAGCCGAGCTTTGCCGAGACGACCGTGAAGCCGTGGTTGGGAAGGGCGCGGCTCACCAGATCGAGATCGGTGGGCGCTGTGAGGAACAACGTGTGCCCTTGCTCACTGCCGGGCTCGAGGTCCTGAGCTCCGGCTTCGATGGCGGCGGCTTCCGCGTCCGCGTTAGCGGTCGTAGGCTCTGCCTCGATCATGCCTAGATGATCGAAGTCCCACGCCACCGAGCCGGACGTGCCGAGCTGCCCTTTACGGAACAGGACGCGGATTTCCGACGCCGTGCGATTCAGGTTGTCGGTCAGGCACTCCACCATGACGGGCACCTGGTGGGGAGCGAAGCCTTCGTAGACCACGCGATCGAGCTGCACCGCTTCACTACCGACGCCCGAGCCCTTCTTGATGGCGCGCTCGACGGTGTCTTTGGGCATGGAGATCTTGCGCGCCTGCTCGAGCACCAAGCGCAAGCGCGAGTTCGCCGACGGGTCGGCGCCGCCGCGCGCCGCAATCATGATGTCCTTGGCGAGCCGGCCGAAGAGCTTCCCCTTGGCATTCGCGGCTGCTTCCCTACCTTTTGCTTTCCATTGTGCGCCCATGCCCCGGGGTCCTACTTGGTTCCAGCAAGGACGGAAAGGTAGGAAAGAGGTTTGTTGCCGCCCGGCTGATACGCGCCGCCCGAGACGACGGCCAACGCGGTGGGGGCCCATCTCTCCGCGATCGCAAACAGCGCGCCCGCAATGGCGAGGCCGCCGCCCGCCATGGCAAGGGCTTCCAAGCCATGGCCGTTGGAGAGAGCCAACATGCCGGCAGTCGGGCCGCCCATGCCGGCAAAGAAGCCGGCCACGGCGGCTACGGTCCCGACCGTGCCCTTGCTGATATCGACCGTGGTTGCCGCAACGGTCCGCCACAGCTGGGGTTTGGGGACTTCGACCACTTGGCGAGCAGGAAGGACGGGGCTCGTCTCCCAGGCGATGAGGGTCGAGGTCGCGGGGCTCGCTTCTTTCGTCTTTGGCGTAGAGAGCGTCATGTGACGCCCTTTATCGGGCGTCTACCGCAGTAGTTACGGGCGTCTGCGGTGACAACGTCGCCGATTTTTCGGTTGTGTTTCCATCCGAGAAACACGTGGTGTCGTAACATTGATTTTAAAGAAAGAAGCCGTTGCGTACACGACAGCGCATGAGCTTCCTCGACCGCTTTTCGACCCTGCCGCTGCGCGGCGCGCGCGTCTTGCGCAACCGTATCGTGGTGCCGCCCATGGCTTCAGAGACCGCCACGACTAGCGGGGATGTGACGTCTCGGACCATCGACCACTACCGACGTCTCGTCGAAGCCAGCGCCGGGCTCGTCATCGTCGAGTATTCGTATGTCCACCCTTCGGGGCGTAGCGAAGAGCACCAGCTCGGCATCTGGCGGGATGCTCAAGTCGAGCAGCTCGCGGCGCTTGCCCACGTCATCCGCGATAGCGGTGCCGTCGGGGGCATTCAGCTGAGCCATGGTGGCGGCAAGGCGAGCGCGGCGCTGACCGGTGGCGATCTCATGGGGCCCGCCGGCATCCCAGTGCCCGTCAAAGGCGAGCCTCTCGAGGTCCCGCGGGCGATGAACCTCGAAGACATCGCAACCTGGCGGCGCTCGTTCGTCGAAGCTGCCGACCGAGCCGTGAGGGCGGGCTTCGATCTCGTCGAGCTCCACTCGGCGCACGGCTACGGGCTCAATCAATTCTTGTCGCCCATCACCAACCAACGCTCCGACGCCTACGGCCGTGATCTCGCTGGCCGCGCCCGCTTGCTCGAGGAGATCGTCGTCGCGATACGCGCGCGTCATCCGTCATTGCTCTTGTCGGTGCGCGTTCCCGGCCAGGACTTCGCCGAGGGTGGCCTCACCACCGACGACGCCATGCAGCTGGCCGCGTGGCTCGAGCACTGGGGCGTGGATCTCGTCCACGTCTCGTCTGGTATCGGTGGCTGGCGCCGGCCGACGAGTCGCACCGGCGAGGGCTACTTGGTCGAAGAAGCGGCGCTCATTCAATCGCGCGTGTCGCTGCCCGTGATCGGTGTCGGCGGCATCGCCACGGGCACGTACGTCGACGGCGCGCTCACCGACCGCCGCATCGCGCTCGCGGCCGTCGGGCGGGCCATTCTGGCAAACCCGCGCGGTTGGGCGCAGCAGAACCTGCAGGGCTCGCTTACCGCGACCCCGCTTCGATGATGTCGATACCCACCAGCAAGATCCCGTTCAGATCGCTGAACACTTCGATCAAATGCTGTCCTGGCTCGTGCACCCGCCGGGTTTCCGAATACACGTTCGTATCCCGCGACTCGGCCACGAAGTCGCGCCCCGCGCTGTCCCACACGTAGTAGTCGGAGCAGCCCGGCTCGTTCCAATAGATGATGGTTTGTTGGCCGACGTCCAACACGTCTTGCACGAACAGCTCGACCTTGATCTCGTCTTCGGCGCGCGCTTGCACGAGGAACGAGATGTCCCCAGGGAAGCGCTGCTCGATGTATTGGTCTTCGTCGAGCTCGCAGTCGGCGGCGGCTTCCGCGCAGGCAGGAATGGTCGCCGTGCACGGGTTTTGCGAGCGGCCCGATTGGAAGGCGCGTGACGAATTCGGATCGCAGCCAGCGGCCGCCACGCAAACGATAGGCAATATCGACCAACGCGACATCTTGCAGGGCTCTCTTACGGGTCAGGGGTGAAAGATCATTCCGCGGTGACGAATTGCTCCGAGGTGATGACCACGGTGGCGTCTTCCGGGTTGCGCGCGCAACTCGAGAGGTCACGCGTATTGCTGCAACGGAAGATCACCGGCAGGGTCGCGACCTGTGCGATGCCGGGTTGCGTCAGGCGGTCGGCTGGTGCCTGGGTGAAAAACACGTAGATGTTGTTCACGCCGACGAAGTTCGGATCGTAGGAGCCGGTTTGCATCAGCTTGATGTTGCTGATGCGTACGTTATAGCAGTTGCGGTCCGCTATCGAGATCAGTGGGAACACGCGCACCATCTCGTCGGGCAACAAGGTCTCCTCGACGCGCACGTCGATGTACGCGACCTCGCCGTTGGGGGCGCGGGCCGTGAGGCGGTAGGTGCCGCTGCCGTTGACGGCGACCGGAACCGCCGACCAGAACGGCGGGAAACGTGAGTGCGCATCGACCCAAGCGAGGGTGCCGGCAGCCGGGTCCCAGGTGAGATCCGCCTGGCCCGCTGCGATGTTGCCGGAGCCTTGCACGAAGGTGACGGCGCGTAGCTCGGGGGAGTTTTCCATCGACGCGATGGTGCGCAAGCCGATGGTGTCGATGCCGGTGCGGTAGCTCTCGATGCCGCGCACCGCCGACTCGTTGATGCGCGGATCGGTGTGCGCGAGCACCTCGTCGCCGTTCAAGACGCCGTCGGAGTCGAAGTCGAGCAGACGGTCGTTGGGGTTCGTCGGCAGAGTACCGCTCATGAACTCGACGAAGTCGGTGAGGCCGTCGCCGTCGGTGTCGGGTTTCGATGCCGAGGTCTCGATGATGCCCTCTTCGCAGTCGTTCAAGATATCGAGGTCGCTGTCGGGCAGCTCGCCGACGTCTTGCGGATTGGGGCACGACGACGGTCGGTCGAGCGGATCGAGCGGGTTCTTGTTGCTGCGTGATTCGATGCCGTCGCCGAGACCGTCGCCATCGGTGTCGGCGATGTACGGATCGGTGCCGATTTGGCCGACCTCTTGGGTGTCGGGTAGGCCGTCACCGTCGCTGTCGAGCTCGGGCCCCGCCGGCGAAATGCGAACGTTGCGATTGAACGCGAGGATGTCTTTGCGGACCAGGTTCACCGAGCCCGAGGCGATGGGGAGCTTGATGTCGACGAGGTTGGGACAGTTGTAGGTGCGCAGCGTGCCGTTACCGACCGTCCTGATGTTCTGGTAGATGTTGGACGCCAACGCGAACTGGTCGTCGTAGTAAGTGGGGCTCGGCGCCGCGCCAAGCACGCACTCGGTCGCGCAGTAGAGATCGCCCGCGAGGTTCATGCAGTCGCACGCCGGCGGGGTCGTCTGCGGCAGATAACAATTGTACGATTGGTTGACGCCCTGATCGATCGTCGAAGGTCCGAAGTACAACAGGCCGATGTTGAGCTGGAACTCGAGGGCGCCGTAGTCGTAGACGAGGTCACGCAGGTGCGCGACCATCGACGCGATCTCCGGCGTGTCGATGGCTGGGTCCGGCGGGCCGGCGACAAGCAAGTAAACGACGTAGCGCGTGCGCAAGACGTCGCCTGGGGCCGAGCGTGAGACGTCCGCTGAAATGAACGCCTCCGCGGTGGTGATGGCGGTCGTGAGATCGCGTCGGTCTTCGCTGGGGGTCACGCGCAGCTGGGCTTCGGCGAGGGCGATCAAATCTTGATCTTGTGGACGCAAGAACTGCTGTCCGACCGTGTCGGGGAAGGCGCGCGCCGACGAGTTGAAGCCGACGAAGCCGAACGACACGTGCAGCTGATTGCGGTTGGCTTGCACCAACGCATCGATGCCGTTGGGGCCGTCGATGAGGCGCTGATCGGGATCGGCCGTGCGCATCTCGTTGGAGGTGTCGACGACGAAGAGGACTTTCACCGGAAATTGCGAGCCGCTGGTGTTCTCCGAACAGACTTCGCCGGCCAAGGCGATGCGGTCGGGAATCAGCGGGTTCTTGCCGTTTTGGACGTAGAGGTCCGAACCGGTGCATCCCAGTGCGAACAACAGGGCGAGGGGAGCGAAACGCTTCACGATGTCCCGAGTGTACCACGCGTACCGAAATACACACGAGCGACGTTGGTGCAGGCGCGCGGGGTCGGCTAAGCTCGCGAGATGTTCCGGCGATCCCCCGTTCTCCTCGGTTTGACCGCGGCCGCGCTCCTTCTCGCGCAGTGCCGTAACAACAACCGAACCGTCACCGAAGATTTCACGACCCGCGAGCCCCGGTGGCACTTCGTTCGTCAGGGCCACCCGGCAGGTGACACCACCTTCACCGGGACCTACGGCAATTCGATGAACGAGCTCTTCGTCGTCGGCTGGGGCGGCTCCATCCTCACGAATCGCACCGGCGCCTGGGAGCGCATGACCTCGCCCACGAAGGTGAACCTCACCGCCATCACGGGCGTCGAGAACGGCAGTGTGTTCGGCTTGCCCGCGGCGCACGGTGAGATGGTCGCGGTCGGCTGGCACGGCACCATCCTGCACTACCACCCGAATCCCGACGCCGATCCGCTCACCGAAGACGGGGTTTGGACCGTGGTCGCGAGCGCCGGTGATCCGACGAGTGGCCAGCTCGCCGAGGCGACGGCGCAGAGCCTGCCGGTCTTCGCTCCGCTATTGCGGCCTGACCCGGCGTGCCCGGATACCGATGGCGACGGCCGTGGGGACGACGGTGACGATGACGGCTGGATCGGCAACACCGGCGGGTTGCCGCACATCTGCATCGGCGGCGCGACCAACAACTGCGACGACAATTGCCGCATCGTCGCCAACGGCAACCAGCGCCCGCTCACCGATTCGACCGGCACCGGCTGTGTTGGTCCAGGCTCGGTCCCCGACCTCTCACGCGATCAGGTCGACAATGACGGCGACGGCGTCGGCCTCACTTGCGACGACGACGATTTCGCCCCCGGCTATACGCCACGCTTCCAGGCGCACCTCTTCTCGGTGTGGATGCGCGCGAACGGCAACAACCTGCGGGTCATCGCCGTCGGCCAGCAAGGCGCGCTCGCCGACTTCTCCGGCCTCTCCGCCGGCGCGTTGCCTTCCGGCATGATGCAGCCGGTGACCGCGACCGGTGCTTGGGAAGCCCAGCTGAACCTCGGCTTCCGCTTCGTCGACGATTGCGACGCAGCGACCCCGGCCGGTCAGGCCTGTGACAACGGCCGCTTGCCGCCGACCTGCCAAGCGCAGTGCAACCCGATCAAGACGACCTGCACCTGTCCGGTCGCCCAAGGCCAATGCTGCGATACGGGTGCCAGCACCGGCGCCTCGGGACCCGATGGCCCGGCGGCGAACGCTTGCAACGCCGGCACCGGCAATTGTTCGGTCCTTTGCCCGAACTGCTTCCGCCACCTCGAAGAGACCCTGCGCAGCGTCACCGTCGACAACAACACCATCGCTGCGGTCGGCGCGAGCGGCACCATCGTTTATGGCGACGTCAATGACGTGAACCTCACCTGGAGCGCGCCGAGCTGCCCGGATCCGCCAGCGCCCTATGACGAGAGGCCGTTGCTCACCGCGGTGCGCGCCGCGGGCGGTGCCTTCCAGATCATTGGCGCGGCGGGCTCCATCTTCCGTGGCACCGATGGCGGCGGTTGTGACCTCGCGTCACGCCTCGGGGCGCCCAAGGGTTTTCTCTCGGCACTCTTCCCGACCGGCGGTGACAGCTCGTTCATCGTCGGCGACGAGGGCGTCCTGGTGCAGCAGCAGGGCGGCACCCTGACCCCCATCCCGACCAACACCGATCAGAATTTCTTCGCGATTTGGCGGACCTTCTCGCCTCTCACCGACGACGAGATCCTCTCGACCGGGCAGCGCCTCGAGGATCTCGACCCGGAGGTGCCACGCCCCGATGTACAGCGTTTTTGGCTCATTGGAGCGGGGGGGACGATCATCCAGGCCACGTTGTTCTGAGCCGATATTGACCTTTTGCTTCCCAGGGGGCTTAGCAGAGCAAGAACATGGCGTGGCCCTCCCACCTACGGTAAACACAGGTGGACTTGGGTAAGCCTTCCATCACCCTACGTTAGGCCAACGCTCGAGGATCGAAGAACATGCGACGCATTTTAACGCTCATGTCGTTCATGGCCGTTCTCGCAACGGCCGTGCTTGCAGGTAGTTCCGTCGCCCATGCACAGGCGGCCGGCGGCTATCGCGGTCCCACGCGCGTCGACTTCGACGACCGTTTGATCAAAGGACAAACCACCAAGGCTGACTCCGTCTACATCTACGACCGCCAGCAGATCGAAATCCGTTCGCTGGTCACCAAAGCGCGCACCTTCCGTCCGAAAATCGTCAAAAGCGTGTTCGAGGAGTAGACGAGTTTGGTGAACCGACCCGGCCCACTCCAAGTTCACATCTTTCGTGACGGCGAGTTCTTGGGCACCGATGTCTTTGCCGAGCGGCAGATTGTCGTTGGGCGCGATCCGGATGAGGCAGACCTCGTCTTGGAATCGTCCCAAGTGTCACGCCGCCACGCCATCATCGAGAACGAAGGCGGTCGCGTCACGGTTCGCGACGCCGGGAGCACCAACGGCGTCTTCCTGAACGCCGACAAGGTCGTGAATCCGGTCGAGGTCACGCGGCTCGACGAGATCCGCATCGGCGAGTTCGCGCTCAAGCTGAAGTTCGCTTCGAAGAAGCCCGCCGGCGAAGAGTCGATCGTGGCGCCAGCTCCCGAGCGTCGCCCCGGCGATTCGACGCGCGAGATTCAGGCGCAATCGAAGAGCGGCGGCCCCGTGCTCTTGCCCCGCGAAGAGCGCACCGCGCCCGCCGCTGCGCAAGCCTCGTCGTCCCGTGGTGCTGCACGCGTCGAGGTCAATGCTCCGCGATCGCGGATGCCAGCGTCGGCCAGCGACCTCTCGGAGTTCGACGACGTCCCCGACGAGCCCAGCGACGATATCGGGCGCAGCGCGCCACGGGCCGAGTTCCGCAAACGCGACGAGCCGGTCGATCGCGACAAGCTCGGTGACATGCTCGCGGGTATCGGTATCGCCGAGCCTGGCGTCAACGCGCCGACGACGGTGGATGCCTCGCCGTTGCCGATGGCGCGTGGCGACTCCGAGCCCAAGCGACGTGCCGGCAAGCCCGCGAAGGCCTCGGGCTACTCCGACTTGGGAGGAGATCTCGAGGGCGCCGACGCCCCGACGCGCACCAACATCAGCGGCTTCGATTCCGACGCGATGGACGACCTGCCACGGCGCGACGAGTCGCGCGGCGTCAACGGCAAGTCGATGAACGGCGGTGGTCGCGCCTATCCGCATGCGCACGGCCCGGCGGTCGCGCGTGGCGACGTCGACCCCGAGTCGATTCCCTCGGCCGCGCCGGTGCAAGCGCGCGGCATGCCGAAGCCGCCGGACATGTTCGGCCTCGACAGCGATCCGATGTCGGCCTTCGAGCCGCACGCCGACGTCACCCACGAGGACGATCACGACGAGGACGATGACTACGTCCCGACCTATTCGCTCGCGCAGCACATTCTCGGCGACGAAGTGCCTCCGAAGCACGGGGTACCGCGCGTCGAGGTTCTCGCGGTGCGTGACGACGTCGTCGACAGCGTCGCGCTGCTCGCGCCCGGCGAATCGTACTGGGTCGGTCCCGAGTCCGGCATTGCTCGCCTCATGGCCAAGGCTGCCAACAAAGAAGGCGGGACGCCGTACAAGCCGGGCCCGCGCTTCGAGCTGGTCAAGCACAAGCGTCCCGGTGAGGTCGAAGTCGAGTTCAAGAAGGACTCGCGCGGCATGGTGGTGCGCGGCGGCCGAAGTGTCGAGCTCGGCTCGGTCCAGGGCCGCCAAGGTCGCAAGCAAGTGCGGCGCGGTACCCAGATCATGGGCCTGTCGCGCGGCGAGATCGCTCAGGTCACCGACGGCCCGACCACTTACCACATCCGCCAGGTCATCGCTCCGGCACCGCTCCGCGATGACAGACCGTTCATCCAGCGCATCAAGCCCGAGAAGCTCCTGCTCACCTCGGCGACTTCCGCCCTCGTCATCCACGTCGTCGTCATGGCGTTCATGACGCTCCTCGCCGGTCCGCCGGAGATGAAAGAGAAGATGAAGGAGGAGTTCGTCGAGGTCACCATCGAGCCCGAGATGAAGCTCGAGGAGCCGCCGAAGCCTCCTGAGCCTCCGCCACCCGAGCCGACACCGCCGGCCCCGACACCTCCGCCGGTGCCCGTGAAGCAGCCGAAGATGAAGCAGCCGAAGGTTGCTGCCCAAGCGCCGGCTCCGCCGAACCCCGCTCCCGTGGGCGTTCTCGGCTTGCTCAACAAGACCGGCGCAACCCAGGCCCCTGGACCGGCCGCGGCCGTCGCGGCGATCTCGAACCTCGCAGCGGCGAAGAGCCCGAGCGGCTCGAGCGGCTACAAGGTGTCGGGTCTCATCGGCAAGCTGCCGACCTCCGATCTGTCGATCGGCGGCGGTGGCGGCGGCCCGATGACCAAGGGTGCAGCGGCCCTATTGCGCGGTGGTGGTGGCGGCGCCGGTGTCTTGAGCGGCAAACAGACCGGTCAGGTCCGCTCGCTCGTCACCAAGATGCCGCAGGGCATGCACGCGCAAGGTGGCTCGCTCGATCGCGAAGAGATCCAGAAGGTCGTCAACAAGCATATCGGCGAGATCCAACGCTGCTACGAGCGTGAGCTGCTCAAGACGCCGACCCTCGCCGGTAAGGTCACCATCGAGTGGGTCGTCGCGACCAGCGGCGCGGTCAAATCGTCGCGCCAAAAGGATGCGACGCTGCAATCGTCGGCGGCCGTCAACTGCATGCTCGCGTCGGTCAAAGGCTGGCAGTTCCCGCAGCCACGTGGCGGCGAGGTCGTCGTCAGTTATCCCTTCAATTTCGCTGCAATAGGCATGTGACGCCGCGGGGGCCCGACGGCCCTCGTCGCCCTCCGCTGCTGACCGCTATTGCGACAGGCGTACGAGGCGGGCGTCGAGCACGTGCTCGTACTCGGCGATCCTGGTCACCAGGTCCGCTGGCGGCTCGCCTCCCAGGCGGATGCGGGCGCTCGCAGCTTCGGCGCCGTCGAAGATGACGTTCTCGACCTCTTCGACGTTGATGTTGGACTCGCGCAACGAGCCGAGCACGTTCGCGAGGACACCGACGCGATCGAGATGGCGCACGTTGAGCTGCCACTGCGCCGGTGATTGCTTGCAAAGATTCACGCAATTGAGCGCCTGACCGGTGCGCGTGAACGTCGTGATGATGCGCACGGCTTCGCTGGCGACGGCGTTCTGTGCTTGCGCGGTGGAGGCGCCGATGTGCGGCGTCGCGAGCACCGACGGATCGCCGGCCAAGGCGTGCACGAATGGACCTTCTGCTGCCTGCGGCTCGCCGTCGAAGACGTCGGAGGCGTAACGCAGACCGCGGCTCTTCATCGCGGCGGTAACTGCTTGCTCGTCGACGATGCCGTCTCGCGCCATGTTGATGAGCATGGCGCGCTCGGGAAGCATCGCGAGGAATGCCGCGTTGATGCAGTGTTTGGTGCCTTCGGCATGCGCGACATGGATGCTGACGATGTCGCTCTTGGCGGCGAGAGTGAGGAGGTCGGGAGCGCGCGTGACCCCGAGCTCGGCGGCGACGTCATCGGTGAGAGACCGGGACCAAGCGACGACATTGAGGCCGAACGACGCCGCACGCGCGGCGACTTCGCGGCCGATCTGGCCGAGACCTACGATGCCGAGGGTCTTGCCGAAGATTCCGTCCGCCTTGGAGTACTCTTTCTTGTTCCACCGTCCGGCCGTGAGGTCGTTCGAAGCGCGGTGGACGCGGCGGTCGAGGCCGAGCATCAAGGCGAAGGTGAGCTCGGCGACCGCGATGGCGTTTTTGCCCGGACAGTTGGTGACGAACACCCCGCGCGAGCTCGCCGCAGCGACGTCGATGGTGTTGACGCCGGCGCCGGCCCGCACGATGAGCTGCAGGTTCTTGGCGTTGCGGATGACGTCGCCGGAAACCTTGCTCGAACGGACCACCAAGACGTCGTGATCCGCCAAAGCGGATAGGCCCTTGGCTCCCGCTTCGGGATCGTAGTCGACCGTGATTCCGGCGGCGGTGAGAGCGGTGGTTGCTTCTTTCTCGAGCTTGTCGGCGATCAGGACTTTCACGCGCGCTTGTCCGCCTTGACCAAGCTCTGGATGTAGTCGACGAGACGTTTGTGCTCGGGACCCCAGAGGCGCTCGAATTGGATGCGGGCGAGCACCGGCGCGGGCTGCGTGCCCTCCACCTGCAGGATGCGGCTGCGCACGCGCAGTGGGCGCGACGCGCCGTCGGCGATCATCAAGTCGAACAGCTGTGACTCGTCGGGATGAACGGGATGCAGGGCGTCCATCGACATGCCGCCCTCGGAGAGGTCGCGGGTGCGGCCGACGAGGACGCCGTCAGCGCGGTAAACCTCGACGGTCACGTTGTGACGGTCGTGGCGGCGGAAGTGCATCTGGAAGCGATTCGACGCGGCCCGGAAGATCTCGGTGACTTCGACGGGCTGCGGAACGAAATGCTGGAGCCCGAGCCGTGACAGCTTCTCCATGAGGGGCACGGAGAGCTCACGGTAAGTCGCGATGATCAGCAGATCGCCGGCGATGCGCTGCAGGCGCGGGATGATGTCGATGGTGTCCGGCCGGGTCATCTCGAGCGAGATCACCAGGAGCTGGGGCTGCTTGTCGGCGATGAGGTCGACGACGTCTTCACCGCTGTTGACGACCTGACGGATCTCCGCGAGGCGTTCGCAGGAATCGGCGATGGTCTGCGCCGTGTCGCGATTCGGATCCGCGACGACAAGGTGCTGCAACTTCGACGGCATGGCGTTGAGCTTCCCTCTCTCGCGCGCGAATTACAAGCTACGGGGACTTCCTGCGGGCTTCGATCCAGGCATTGACGTGTGCATCCAAGACCTCGAGCGGTAGGGCCCCATCGTCGAGCACGCGGTCATGGAATGCCCGCAGGTCGAAACGCTCGCCGAGGGCTTCTTTCGCCCGCGCCCGCAGGGCTTTGATCTTGAGCTCACCGAGCTTGTAACCGAGCGCTTGAGCCGGCCACGCGATGTAGCGGTCCACCTCGACCTCGATGTCGTGCTGGGTCTTGCCGGTGTTTTCCTTGAAGAACTGGATGGCGCGTTCACGGCTCCATCCCTTGGCGTGCATGCCGGTGTCGACCACCAGGCGGATGGCGCGCCACATCTCGTAGGTGAGCTGGCCGAACTTCGAATACGGGTCTTGATAGAGGCCGAGCTGGTCGCCCAACGACTCGGAGTACAACGCCCAGCCTTCGACGTAGGCGTTGTTGAAGCCATGCTTGCGATACTCGGAGACCCCGTCGGCCTCTTCGCCGAGGGCAATCTGCAAATGGTGGCCCGGCACCGCCTCGTGCGCGGTGAGCGCTTCCATCTCCCACTTGGGGCGCGACTTGAGATCGTAGGTATTGCAGAAGAACGTGCCTGAGCGACCCGCCGTCCCCGAGCCCGGCTGATAGTAGGCGGTGGTCTGAACCTTCTCGGAGTAGGCGGGGATCGGCTTCACGCCGTAGGTCAGCCTCGGTAGCTTTCCGAAGAGCCTGGGGAGCTCGCCGTCGATGCGCTTGGCGATCTCGCTGTAGCCGCGCATGAGCTCTGTTTTGTCGCTGTAGAAAAAGCGCTTGTCGGTGCGCAGGAAGGTGAAGAAGGCGGGCAGGCCCTTGGTGAATTTGGCCGCGCTCATGGCGCGCTCCATCTCGGCGCGGATGCGGGCGACCTCCGATAGCCCGAGCTCGTGGATCTCGTCGGCGCTCTTGGTGGTGCTCGTCTGGTCGCGGATGCGTGCGACGTACCAGGCTTGGCCGTCGGGGACGTCGCTCCAGCCGATCGCGGTCCGCGTGCGTGGTAGGTACTGCTTCTCGATGTAGTCCGCGAAAGCGGTGTAGGCGGGATAGAGTTGGTCACGCAGAATGACGACGGCGCGCTCACGCAGGCGCTCTTGATCGGCGGCGGCGATCTCGGGCGGCATCTTGGCGAAGAGGGCGGTGTAGACCGGGCTTTCTTTGTGGTCCTTCGGGGTCTGCTGGCGCACCAAGGCGGGCACACGCTCGATGATGATGCGCGGCATGGTCACGCCGGCGACAGCACCTTTCTCGAGCCACTTGGTGGATTGGGCGATGTGGGCCGGCGCCTTCTCCATCCGCTTCAGGAAGTCTTCGTAGTGCTTCACCGTGGTGTGCGGAGCGGTTTGCGCGAGGTTCGCTAAAGCGGTGTGCGTCCCATAAATGTGATCGATTTGCAGGAGCTCGGTCGGGAAGCGCGCCAGGGCAGCGCCGGTCTCGAGGTCGAAGGCGAGGACGTCGTAGTCGAGCTGCGTGCGCGCATCGAGCTTCGCGCGGTCGATGCTCTTGAGCGTCTTCAGTGACTCGGCGGGGTGGGTTTTGCGACGCGCCACCGCGTCGGGCGACAGGTCGACGAGACGGTCGTTGTAGCGCAGGTCGCCGACGTCGGTCGCGAGCTCGGGGTACTGCTCGAGGAGCCACTCCCACTCGGCGTGGATGAGGGCATCGAAGCGCGTCTTGTCGGTCTGCGGGGCCGTGAAGAGGAGAGCCAGGAGCAATGCGGAAGGCATGGGCGGCGTTCTAGATCGCTCGCCAACTTGGCAGCAATCGACGGCCGGGCGTGAGGTGATTTGCCAAATTGTCAAAAGCACGCGGAGGGCGGCGAATGCTGGCGGTTTAAGCACGACTCACGCTATGGCGCGCCTCTTGCTTCGAGACCGAGTCACGGATGTCTAGCGCCCGCATCGCAGCACTGCTCAAGGATTACGGCTGGGGATTGAACTTGGTGTTCATCGGCCTCGCCGCGTATTTCGTCGCAGGGGCCGTGAACGCGATCGTGGCGCGGTCGATCCGCGTGGTGCCGACGGTCGAGGACGTCGCCGCGAGTCAGAGCAACCGGCCCCAGCTGGCGCAGCGCCCGAAGGTTGCGCTCACCACCATCGCTAGCCGCAATCTCTTCAACGTCAAACGCGAAGAGCTCAATCCGAAGCCTGCCGAAGACGGCACGCTCACCGACGCGGTGAGCTTCGACGGCAAAGATCTCAAGCCCTGCACCGTGCCGGCGGTCGTGTCGGCGACCCTGGTGTCGGCGGAATATCCCGAGTGGTCGCTCGCGGTCTTGGTGTCGAACACGACGCACGAACCCGAGGTCTACTCGATCAATTCCGGCAGCAATCAGATCGCCGACGACGCGACCTTGGTGGACATCCGCTATCGCGAAGTCGTGGTCCGCCGCCGTGACCATTTCGAGCTGTGCTCGACCGAAGGCAACGCGCCGCCACCGGTCATCACCGCGTCACCCGCGCCTACCGAAGATGGGGCTGGAGGCGAGGGCGTCACCAAGACGTCGGAGACCTCGTACACCATCGCCGGCTCCGAGATCGACAAGGCGTTGGGCGATATGAACGAGGTGGCCACGCAGGCGCGCATCGTGCCGAGCTTCCAGAACGGCAAGGCCAACGGCTTCAAGCTGTTCTCGATCAAGCCGAACAGCATCTACCAGAAGATCGGCCTGCAGAACGGCGACGTCATCTCGAAGATCAACGGCTACGAGATGAATAGTCCGGACAAGGCGTTGGAGATTTACGCCAAGCTCAAGGACTCGCAGTCGATTCAGATCGATTTGAAGCGTCGCGGTAAGGACATGAACATGAACTACACGGTGCAGCGATGAACCGCGTAGTTGCCGTCCTCGCGGTGTTCGTGGCGATGCCATTCGCGTTGACGGTGGGGCGGTCGGTGTTTGCGCCGGAGGCGGCGGCGGCGGTGGTGAAGCCGCGGGAGCTGACTGCTTTGGCGGAGGCTGAGGCATTGCCTCGCCGTTATGGGCTTCAGGTCGTGGCGATGCCCGAGGTGCCGATTGCCGATCGCCGATTGCCGATATCCGATAGCCGATTACCGATTGCCGACGTCCGATCGCCGATCGCCGAGCACCGAGAAGTCGGGCTTACGTGCCCTGACATTCGCGCCATCGTCAGCGGCGACTCTCCCTTCGCCATCGTCGCTTGGGACGACGTCTCGCAGGTCGTGAAGCCTGCGCAGACCATCGGCGACCTCCAGGTGCGCCGCATTTCTAGCCGCTCGATTACGTTCGCGAAAGCGGACACGACTCTGCAGTGCAAACTCTCGGTGAGGTAATAGCTTGCTCGCCCTCTTGCTTCCGATCCTCGTTCTCGCGCAGCAACCCGACGAAGTGGTGCGGCCGCGTAATTTGCCTCGCAACTTGCCGCTGGGCGGACCCCGAGGCTTGCCACGTGGCGGCGCGCGCAACGACCCGCCTCCGCCGGCCGAGCCGACCCCTGATGACGTCGCCAACGATCCGAGCGTGACGGTGCCGTCCGTACCGGTCGCGGCGCCTCCGCCGACGACTGTCTCACCGACTGGATCGGCGGCGCCTGCCACTACGCGTCAGCAAAGCAAGAAGGAATCGGAAGTCGACGTCGCCGAACGCCTGAAAAGCGGGAAGTTCAACTTCGAGTTCTCGAAGGCCGACATCATGGACGTGGTGAAGGCGATCTCGAACCTCACCCAGCGCAACTTCATCATCCCGGAGAAGGTGAAGACGCAGAAGATCACCATCCTGTCGCCCGGGCAGATCACCGCGGCCGAGGCCTACTCGGTCTTCCTCGCGGCCCTCGAGTCGAACGGCATCACCGTCGTGCGCTCCGGCAAGTTCTACAAGCTCGTCGAGTCGAAGGAGGCCATCAAGTCGCCGATCCCGACGTGCATCGGCGAGGACGACAACTGCCCGCAGAACAGTGATCAGATGATCACCGTGATGATTCGCTTGAACTACGTCGACGGCGCGCAGCTCAACAACGTCCTCAAGTCGCTCATCGGCAAAGACGGCGACATCCAGCTCTTCCAGCCGTCGAACGCGGTCATCATCAGCGACTATGCGCGCAACTTGCAGCGTGTTCGCCGCATCATCGACTCGCTCGACGTGCCGGGCTTCCAGGACGAGCTGCAGATCGTCGACATCGAATACGCGACCGCGTCCGAAGTAGCGGACAAGATCACGCAGATCTTCGAGGTTCAGGGTCGAGGCGGCGGTGGCCAGCCGCGTCCAGCGGGCGGTGTCGTGCCTCCGCGTCCCACCAACCCCGAGGGTGGTGCTCCGCAAGCCGCCGGCGCGGACAACGACTCGGACGTGCAGATTTCGAAGATCGTCCCCGACGACCGCACCAACCAGATCATCATCAAGGCCAACAAGCGCAGCTTCGACGCCATTCGCCGACTGATCGCGAAGCTCGACATCCCGGTATCTGACGTCGAGCAGGGCCGCGTGCACGTCTACTACCTCGAGAACGCTTCTGCGGAAGAGCTCTCGTCGACCCTGTCCGCTTTGGCGCAAGGCCAGCCGAACGCCGGCGGCGGCGCCGGCGGAGCCCAAGGCGGCAATCGCCGTGGCTCGCCGAACAACCCGGCTCCGGCCCAGGGCGCAAACCAGGCGCAGCGTCAGGGCGCCGAAACCGCGTCGCTCTTCGAAGGCGACATCAAGATCACCGCCGACAAGGCGACGAACTCGCTGCTCGTCCTGGCCTCGGGTCGCGACTTCCGCTCGCTGCGCAAGATCATCGAGCAGCTCGATATCCCGCGTCGCCAGGTTTACGTCGAGGCCGCCATCATGGAGGTCAGCGTCGACAACACCGGCAACTACGGTACCCAGTGGCACGTGCCGACGCGCTTCGGCGCCGACGATCTTCCGGGCGGTGTCGGTGGCCCCGGCTCCCTCGGCTTCTTCCAGAATCCCGGCACCGGTCAGATCTCGCCCACCCTCACCGATCTGTCGAATCCGGCTTCGCTACTCTCCATCGCCAACGGCTCGATCGTCGGCTTGGTCGGCAAAGCGGTCACCATTCCGGTCGGCGACAACTCGGTCACCTTGCCCAGCTTCGGCATCGTCTTGAAGGCGCTGCAGACCCAGTCGAACGTGCAGATCTTGTCGACGCCGCACATCCTCACGATGGACAACGAAGAAGCCTCCATCGAAGTCGGCCGCAAGATCCCGTTCCGCCGTGGTACCTCGTTGCCGGCGCTCGGTGTCGCTGGTCTCGGCGGTGTCGGTGGCACGAGCGGAGCCGCGGGAGCCGCCGGCGCGTTGGGTGCTCTCGGCGGTGCGAGCTCGCTGTTCTCGAGCGTCGACCGTATCGACGTCACCTTGAAGCTCACGGTGACGCCGCAGATCAACGAAAGCGACCGCATCCGTCTCGAGATCGATCAGGACATCGAAGACGTCGCCGGCACCGACCCATCGACCTCGACGCCAATCACCTCGAAGCGCCAGGCGAAGACCGTCGTCGTCGTCGACGATCAGCAGACCATCGTCATCGGTGGCTTGATGCGTGACAACACCACCCAGGGCGAAAACAAGATCCCCATCCTCGGTGACATTCCGGTGCTCGGGTGGCTCTTCAAGTCGAAGACGACCTCGACCCAGAAGATCAATCTCATCCTGGTGCTGACGCCTTACATCGTGCGCAGCCCCGACGACTTCCAGGCCATCCTCGAGCGCAAGGTGCGCGAGTACGAAGAGTTCGCGGCGGAGTACTACGGCGCGACTCCGAAGTACCGGGCGTACATCGACTACCGCAAGAAGACTGGTCCGCTGGCGCGGCTCGCGAAGTCGATCGCCAAGCAGAAAGAACGCGCTCAGAGCGGCCAGACCGAAGACGGCGATACCGTGGTCAAGCCCAAGGGCGGCGCGTCGGGTGACGAGCCCTTACCGCGTGGCGAGAATCTCCTCGAGCCCAACGGCGGCAGGAAAACCGTTCCCATGCCGGTGCAGGACGACTCGCCGGCCGACGAAGCCCCGCCCATCCAGGAGTAGCGCATGGCAACCAGCATCGAATCGATGGAGGCGACGACACCGGGGTATCAGCTCCAGGCTCCGCGTATCGGCGAGATCCTGATGCGGCGCGGGGTCATCGATGCGGCTGTTTTGGCGGACACGCTGGAGATCCAGCGCGAGAAAGGCGGGCGTTTCGGCGAGATTCTCCTCGGCCAACGGACGATCACGGAGCAGCAGCTTCTCGAAGCTCTCGGTGAGCAGCTCGGCTTCAGCCTCATCGAAAAGATCGATCACAAGGCCATCCCCGACGAGCTCATCAACGCCGTACCGATCAACTTCGCCAAGCAGTTCAAGGTGGTGCCGCTAGGCGCCGGTGAAGCCGGCCTCGTGCGTGTCGCCACGGCGGACCCGCTCGCTATCGCGGCCCTCGACGATCTCGCGGTCCTCGTGCGCGCGCCTCTCGACGTCGTCCTGGCGCCGGGCAACGCCATCCTCGAGGCCATCAACTTCGCCTACGACCGCGGCACCGCGCACGCCACCGCCGCCATGGAGCAGATCGAGGAAGACGACGAGCTACAGGGCTTCGCGCACGACATCGAAGAAGCCGTCGACCTCCTCGACTCCGAAGACGAAGCGCCGATCATCAAGCTCGTCAACTCGCTGATCTCGCAATCGGTAAAGGAGCACGCCTCCGATATCCACATCGAGCCCACCGAGAAGGACATCGTCGTGCGCTTTCGCATCGACGGCATCCTCTACGAGAAGATCCGTCCGCCGAAGAAGCTGCACGCGCCGATCGTCAGCCGCATCAAGGTACAGGCGGGCCTGAACATCGCCGAGAAGCGCTTGCCGCAAGACGGCCGCATCCGCATCAAGATCGCCGGCAAAGACATCGACATCCGCGTCGCCACGGTGCCGACCTCGTACGGCGAGCGCATCACCATGCGTTTGCTCGACCGCTCGAACATCCTGCTCAACCTGCAGGACCTCGGCTTCTCGCCGGACAACTACGCGACAATGAACGGCCTCATCAACAAGTCGCACGGCATCATCCTGGTCACCGGGCCGACGGGCTCCGGTAAGACGACGACGCTCTACGCCGGCCTCGCGTCGATCAACTCGCCCGACTTGAACATCCTCACCGTCGAGGACCCGGTCGAGTATCAGCTCACCGGCGTGTCGCAAACGCAGGTGAACCCGAAGATCAATCTCACCTTCGCGTCTGGTCTGCGCTCCTTCTTGCGTCATGATCCCGACGTCATCATGGTCGGCGAAATTCGTGACCTCGAGACCGCTGAGATCGCGATTCAGGCCGCTTTGACGGGCCACTTGGTGCTCTCGACCATCCACACGAACGACGCGCCGGGCGCCATCACCCGTCTCGTCGACATGGGCGTCGAGCCCTTCCTCGTGGCGTCGTCGGTCATCGGCATTCTCGCGCAACGTCTCGTGCGTACGCTCTGCCCGCAGTGCAAGGAGCCCTACGAGGCGTCCGCTGAAGAGGTCAAGGAGCTCGGTCTCTCCGTCGACGTCGTCGGCCCGCACCCGAAGTTCTGGCGCGGCAAAGGCTGCTCGAACTGCTTGAACACCGGCTACCGCAGCCGTATCGGCATCTACGAGCTCATGCTGCCGACCGACGAAGTCCGGCAGTTGATCTTGCAGAACGTCGATGCCGGCTCGATCAAGAAGAAGGCGATGTCGCAGGGCATGCGCACCCTCCGCGAAGACGGAGCGCGCAAGGTGCTGGTCGGCATGACTTCCTCCGCGGAAGTTCTGCGCGTCACCGGTGAGGATGCCGCCTAGTGCCGGTATTTGCCTACAAAGGTTACACGACCGTCGGTAAGTCGGTCGCGAACACCCGCGAGGCGGAGAACGAGCGCGCCGTGAAGGCGCTCTTGCGTCGCGAAGGCATCTTCGTCACCGAGCTACGCGAGACCGGTAACAAGGCCGGCGCCAAGGGCGCGAAGGCATCGACCAGCTCGGCGATCCTCCGGCGCTTGCAAGAGCGCGTCAGCTCGCAGGAGCTCGCGGTCGCGACGCGCCAGCTGTCGACCCTCATCGGTGCCGGCATCCCGCTGGTCGACGCCTTGAATGCGCTGATCGATCAGCTCGACAGCGAGCACTTCCGAGCCGTCTGGGCCGACGTCAAACAGAAGGTCAACGAAGGTATCGGTATCGGCGACGCCTTGGCGGCGCACCCGCGTGTCTTCTCCGGCCTGTACGTCAACTTGGTGCGCGCCGGTGAGACCTCGGGTGCGCTCGACGTCGTCTTGTCGCGTCTTGCGGACTTCACCGAGTCGCAAGCCGAGCTGCGCTCGAAGCTCATCGGCAGCATGGTCTATCCGCTCATCATGTTGCTCATGGCGGTCGGCGTCATCGCCATGTTGTTCACGGTGGTCATCCCGCGCGTTTCGAAGATCTTCGAATCGCAGAAGGTCGCGCTGCCGTTACCGACGCAGATCCTCATCGGCTCGGCGACCATCGCCCGCGATTACGCGGTCATCCTCATTCCGCTCTTCATCCTCACCTGCGTGCTCTTGACCCGCTACTTCCGCGGCAAGGGCAGGCCGAAGTGGGACCGCTTCATTCTCAAGGCGCCGCTCTTTGGTCCGCTCGTGCGCATGGTCGCCATCGTGCGCTTCAGCAAGACGCTGTCGACGCTCCTGGGCTCCGGCGTCCCACTGCTCACCGCTTTCGACATCGTCAAGAACGTCTTGCAGAACAAGGTGCTGCTCGACGTCATCGAAACGGCGCGCGACGCCGTCAAAGAGGGCGATAGCATCGCCGCTCCGCTGAAGCGGTCGGGGGAGTTTCCGCCCATCGTCACGCACATGATCGCCATCGGCGAGAAGTCGGGCACGCTCGAGGAGATGCTCGGCAACATCGCCAAAGCTTACGAGGTGCAGGTCGACTCTCGTTTGCGCGCGATGGTGAGCATCATGGAACCGATGATCATCGTCCTCATGGGCGGTGTCGTCGCATTCATCGTCTTCTCGATTTTGCTACCGATGTTGCAACTAGCGTCTTTTGCCAAGTGAGACCTTTCATGGAAATCAATCACACCATCACCCGCGCCATCCGTAACGCCGAGCGCGGTATGACCCTCGTCGAGATCATGGTCGTCGTCGTGATCATCGGCCTCGTTACCAGCGTCGTCGGCGTCGCCGTCTTCGGTCAGCTGACCAAAGCGCAGCAGAAAACCGCGGCCACGCAGATGGCGCAGATCGCCAATGCGCTCGACATGTACAAGCTGAGCTATCGCCAGTACCCGTCGACCGCGGAAGGTCTGCAGGCGCTGGCGGCGCCCAAAGACGGTGGCTCGCCGGTGATGCCCACCGTGCCGCAGGATCCCTGGGGTAAGGACTACGTCTACATTTACCCGGGCCAGAACAACCCGCGTAGCTTCGACCTCTACAGCTACGGTCCGGACGGTGCCCAGGGCAACGACGACATCGTCCACGGTCAAAGCGAAAAATGAAGCTCGGCCCGGCGCATAGCGTCCGCGAAAGCAGACGACACGCCGGGCGCGGTTTCACCCTGGTGGAGATGGTCATCACCGTCGCCATCGTCGGGATGGTGGTGGGGGTGGTGGCGGTCGCCGCCGACAACACGACGCGTGCGGAGCTGCGCAAGCAATCCGGCGTCGTCGCCTCGGCGATGCGTGCGGCCTACGATAGTGCCGCTCTCTCGGGGCAGATCTACCGGCTGGCGTTCGTCATCGGGGACCCCAAGAAGAACGACAAGCAGGTCATCCGGGTCGAAGCATCCCCCGAGCTGCTGGTTTTCGATCCCGAGACGTCGACGCTGAGCCGTGCGCTGCAAGGCTCCGGCGGTGGATCGCTGTCCTGGGACGAGTTCGCGACCATGAACGCCTCGACCGGCGGCGTCGATGCCAAAGCAGGCTTCGCGGCGCTCGACGGGCCAGCCGCCAACGCCATCGACAAGGTGCTCGGTACGAGCGGCCGTGATGGCGCCCGCGCGCACAGCCGCGATGATGACGACGACGAGGAAGAGGAGGGCGAGGACACCGGTTTCAAGGAGGCCGCCAAAACCATCGACGTGGACTCCGACGTGCGCCTGCTCAGCATCTGGACCGAGGGCATGGACAAGCCCAACGACGCCGGCGAGGCGTACATCTACTTCTTCCCCAACGGCTACACGCAGGACGCCATCGTCCACCTCCAGACCAACGACGACGACAAGCGCGTCATCAGCATTCGCCTCGCGCCCCTCACGGGAAAGCCGACAATCACCGACGGCTACGTGGAGGCGCCATGAGTCGGCAATCGGAGCTCGGCTTCACCCTCCTCGAAGTCCTGATCGCGGTCCTGATCCTCGCCATGAGCCTCACCGTCCTCCTCACCTCCCAATCCGCCTCCATGGCCGCCGCCAGTCGCTCCCGCGACATCACCATCGCGACTCTCCTCGCGCGCGCCAAGATGATCGACATCGAGAAACGCCTGGTCGACGAAGGCTTCACCGCTGGCGATCTCGAGGAAGACGGCGACTTCGGTGACGAGGGTCATGAGACCGTCAAGTGGAAGTACAAGGTCAGCGAGGTCGAGCTCGACCTTTCGCTCATCAAAGGCCTCTGCGAAGGCTACGGCGCCGACAAAGAAGAGGGCAGTGGCGGCGGTGATGGCAGCGCATGTGAGCGCATGACGAGCGCGCTTGGTGGTCCGCTCGAGCAGCTCGCCACCGGCATCGGTCAGTCGCTGCGCTTGGTCGACCTTACCGTGACCATGCCGGGCAACGGCCCGAAGGGCGCGGGCGAAAAGGTCGAGCTGCGTACCTTGGTCACGCGCGAGGACATGAACGTGATGCCGGGCGGGGTGGGTGGACAGACGGTTCCAGGGGCGCCTGGGACTGGGATCGGTACAGGAACCGGAACTGGCACGGTCCCGACCCCGAAGGTCAACATCCAATGAAGCAACGCGGCTTCACGCTCTTCGAGATCATGATCGCCGTCGGCATCCTCGGCTTCATCGGCATGCTCACCTTCGGAGTCGTGGGTCGCTCGATGGATGGCCGCGAGCGCGCCGAGCAGATCACCAGCCACTATCACAGCGTGCGTCAGGCGATGCTGCGCATGTCGCGCGAGATCGAGATGGCGTACGTCACCGCTCATCGCGACTGCGAAGATCCGCGAACCCGGTCCATCTTCGCGTCCGCGAATGCCGCCGGCGGCATGCGTCTCGATTTCACCGCCTTCTCGCACTACAAGGTGCGCGCCGACGCCAACGAGTCCGACGAGGAAGAGCTCTCGTATTACGTCGACGACAATCCCGACGACAAAAAGAACATGGCGCTCATCCGCCGCTCGCAGCCGCGCGTCGACAACGAGCCGCGTGAGGGCGGTGTCGAGCAGGTGCTCGCGCCCAACGTCAAGAAGCTCGAGTTCGAGTTCTACGACGCCAAGGAAGATCGTTGGATCGACGAGTGGAACACCACCAACATGGACTACCGCGACCGCATGCCCATGTTCGTGTCGATCAAGCTCACGGTCGTCGACCCACAGGGCAAAGACGAGGTCTTCGTCACCAAGACGCGTGTCATGTTGCGCAACGCCATCCTCATCGCCGGCACGGGGTTCACGCGATGCGCAGATTGATCGCCAAGAAGCACGAACGCGGCGTGGCGATCATGATGGTCTTGATCACCATCGCTCTGCTCGCCGCGGTCATCGTCGAGTTCCAGTATTCGGCGACCGTCGACCTGACGCTCGCCTACAACGCGCGTGACGAGCTCCAAGCCGAGTACAACGCCATGGCGGCCTTGCGCTTGCGTTCTCTCCTCCTGCGCCAGGGCCGGCAGCTCGAAGCCGGGATGTCGTCGATGTTGCAAGCGCTTACCGGTGACGCGACGACGAAGCTCCCGCTCGGTCAGATCCTCGAGCAGGTGCCGATCTCGTGTGGTCTCCTCTCGACCATCTTGAAGAAGAACGACGACGCGGATGACGCGCGCCTCGACACCAAGGCAAAAGACGACTTCTTCCCCGGTGAATGCAACGCCACCAGCAAGAGCGAGCACTCGAAGATCTCGCTCAACATGCTGGCGAACGTCACCAACAACACCTCGACGCAAGTTCAGACCATGCTCCTGTCGTTCCTCTCGGACCCGCGTCTCGAGAAGAATTTCCAGAGCGACGACAAGAGCGGCTCCCATGCCGAGAATCCGCAGCAGCTCGTGGCTGCCATCGCGGACTGGGTGGACCGTGACAAGAGCGAGACCGGCACCAGCGGTGATGAAGACCGCCGCTACTCGTATTTGAAAGATTCTTACCGTGCCAAGAACGCGCCCTTCGACTCCATCGCCGAGCTCCAGCTCGTTCACGGCGTGAGCGATCACCTCTACGGTGTGCTGCGCGACCACGTGACCATCTACACCGACGGCACGGCGATCGAGCTCTCTACCGCGACCCCGGAGCGCATCCTCTTCGGTCTGCTCGCGGCCCGCAGGCTCGCGGTGCCGCCCGAGCAGCTCGTGACTGGTGTCGGCAATCTCATGCGCTCGATCGCCGATATGCGCGCCGCTTCGCCCGTCCCCGGTATGGCCCAGCTCAACGTCCAGACCTTGATCTCGTTGGTTTCGACCTCCGGCCTCGACAGTCTCATCGACGTGCAACGTATTCGCGAGGTATTCACCGACCGGCCGGGCACGACTTGGTACAGCCTTACCGCGACCGGCAAGGTGGGAAATGCTTCACGCACGGTCCGGGCCGTGCTGCAATCGACCGAAGGCCAGTTCTACTATTTCCGGATGGAGTGACCTGCCGTGGGCCAGCGACTCGTAGCATTGGATGTCTCGACCAACGCCGTCCGCGTGGTGGCGCTCGAGGCGACCTTCCGCAAGGCGCAGGTCACCATGGTGACGACCGTTCCCATCCCGCCGGAAACCGACGCAGCCGGCATCTGGTCGCTCGTCCGCGATTACGTCCCCAAAGAAGTCGACAACGTCGTGGTCTCGAGCGACGGCCGAGCGGCTTCGACGCGCTCGCTCACGTTCCCGTTCGTCGACCCACGCAAGGTGGACGCGGCGGTTTCGTTCGAGCTCGAGAGCGTCGTGCCCTACGAGCTCGAGAAGACCGCGGTGACCTGGCACATCGGCCACGCCGCCGACGGCCGTACCGAAGCGGTCGCAGCGCTCGCCGCGAAGGAGACGGTGCGCGGTCTCATCGACGTCATGGCGGACGTCGGGCTCGAGCCGCGCGCGGTGGTCTTGCCGGCCGCCGCTTTGGCGGAGCTCACTCCCGCATCCGACGCGATCACGGCGGTGGTTTGCGTCGACAGCACCACCACCCATTTCGCGCTCGTGCGCCGCGGCCTCCAGTTCGCGCGGACGTTGCGCATCGGTCTCGACGGTCACAGCGAAGCCCACTTGAACGTTCTCGCGCGCGAGCTCACGACCACCCTGCGCGCCTTGCCACCCGCGATGCAGCCGACGCGTATCCTGCTCACCGGCGGTGGCTCGAGGTTTGCGGGCGTCGCTCACGAGCTGTCGGTCCGCGTGGGGCTGCCCATCGAGCTGCTCGACATCGTCGCTGGCGTCGCCCCCATCGACGTCGGCGCCAACACCATCGGCCCCGAGTACGCCGTAGCGGTCGGGCTCGCAGCCTCGTTGTTGCGCCGTGGCCGCGGCATTCCACTGAACTTCCGGCGCGGCGATCTCTCGTACCACGGTGACCTGCAAGTCTACCGCGGTGAGTTCACCCGTATGGCGGTCGGTGTCGGGGCGGTGCTGCTCTGCGCCATCCTCGGCTCCATCGTCCGCTACACCATGATCTCGGCCGAGGAGCGCAAGATCAACCAGGGCTTCTGCGATGCGTCGCGCAAGATCATCGGCCGCGAGGTTTGCGACCCCAACGCGGTCATGGCGATCATGAAGCAGACGCCTGGGGCCGCTGACGGCGTCGTCGTACCGGCCTACTCGGCGTCGTCACTGCTCGCGATGATGTCCCAATCCCTCGAAGGCATCGACGTGCAGTTCGCGGACCTCGAGATGCGCGTCGACGGGCGCGCCGATCAGAACGACCGCATCACCGGCAAAGGCGACGCCGGCAGCTTCGAGGTCGTCGAAGAAGTAGCGAGCAAGCTGCGGCTGGATCGCTGCGTGAAAGACGTTGACGTCGCGCGCCAGAAGAAGATCGACGCCGGCCGTGTCGAGTTCGCGCTCACCGTGCAAGTGCAATGTCCCATCGGCGTGTTGCCCGGCCAAACCGGCAGCGCCCCGACGGCGCAGGCGGAGCAGTAGCCATGGATCGTCTCAAGGAACAGATCGCCGTCGCCCGCGAAGCCTTCGGCCGCCTCACGCAGCGCGAGCAGCTGATGGTCTTGGGCTGCGCCGCGGCGGTGGTGCTCACGGTGTTCGCGCTCGTCGGCATGTTCGTCTCGGGCGCCATCAGCCGAGCCGAGAATCGCGTCAAGGTGAAGACCGATCAGCTCACGCAGGTGCTGCAGCTGCAGGGTGAGTACAAGGCGCGGCAGCAAGAGCGCGAGCAGAAGATGCGCGAGCTCGGACGGTCGAACGTTCGTCTGGTGTCGATCGTCGAAGATTTCGCGCGGCAGGCGGGAGTCGAGATCGGCCAGCTCAAGCCCGAAGACGGCGAGCCCAATGCCGAAGGCATCGTCGAGTCGCGTGTCGACCTGCGGGTCGCCAGCCTTTCGGCTGACCGCTTGCAGAAGTTCCTCGAGCTCATCGAAAACTCGAAGGACCTGGTGATCACACGCCGCTTGAAGGTACAGCGGCCGTACAGACGCGACACCGTCGACGTCGAGCTGACGCTCACTACCTACAAGACGAAGCAAGGTTGATGGAGATCCTCCAGAACAAGAAGCTGCTGACGACGCTCGCCTACGTGGCGTACGGCCTCGGAGCCCTCTTGATCTCCTTCTATCTCACCTTCCCGGCCGAAGCGGTCGGGCAGCGCCTGGCCCACGAGGTTCAAAAACAATCCAAGGGTAAGGTGAGCTTCTCCTTCGGTGACGCGTCACTTTACCGCTTTAGCGGAGTTTCGCTCTCGAGCGTCAAGGTGACGGTGCTCCAGGACAACAAAGACCCGCTCATCCTCGACTTCGACCAGGTCGCGGCGCGTATCAAGATCTTGCCGCTGGTGCTCTTGCGGATCGCGGTGCACGCGAAGCTCGAGCTCGGCGACGGCGTCATCACCGCCGACTTCTCGAAGCGCGGCGAGGTCATCGACGCCGACTTCGACATCGATGACGTCGACTTCACGCAGCCGCCGCTCTTGCCGAAGCTCGCGGGCATCCCTCTCGCCGGAAAGCTCAGCGCCAGCGGCAGCGTCTATCTCGCCGAGCAGCCGAACGCCTCCACCGGCAACATCGAGCTCGACCTCAAGGGCGGCAGCGTCGGCCCTGGCGCGTTGATGGGCTTCACCGTGCCTCAGGTGACTTTCGGCAACCTCAAGGCCGTTTTCGATCTCAAGGACGGCAAAGCCAAAGTGACGAAGTTCGAAAACGGCGGCGGCAATCTCACGCTCGGCTTCGGTGGCGAGATCGCGCTGCGTCCGAAATTCGATACGTCGACCTTGGACTTGTGCGCGCAGCTCAAGGCCGACCCCGAGTGGCTAGCGAAGAACGAGAAGGTTCGGTCGGCGCTGCAGCTCGCGGAGATCCAGTTTCAGAAGGATCCGTCCGGCACCATCAACATTCCGCTACGCGGCAGCGTCCAGAAACCACAGCCCAGCAAAGGCTTGTGCCGCAAGTAGACAGGTCTCAGCGCGAGCCGGGACGGTTGGTCGGCACGGTCCCACTGCCGATGCGGCCATCGGTCGGCGAGCCGACGCTGCCGTGTTGAGGAGCGCGCGGCGGCACGGTCTGACCCTGGACGGGGACATCGGCACGCGCCGGCGTGACTCCGTTCGGGCGGACACCGGTGCTGACGCGGTCGGCGGGAAGGTGTGTGGTGCCGGCCTGGGCATTGGGCTGGGCGCTCGGGCGCGCGCCGGGGCGAGCCGGAGTGCCGGTCTGTGTCGGGCCGACGCCGGGGCGGCCCGGTGTGTTCGGACCATCGGTGGGGCGGCTGACCGGACGATCGCGGGGCGGCTCACCGCGGTCGGGTCGCGGCTGATTGCCACCGGGCTGCTGCGAGGCGGGATTCTTCTTGGGCACCATCGAGCGCATCGCCTCGTAGAAGGCGGTCGCCGCGGCGCCGATGAGAAAATCGCGACCCGAGTTGCGGGCGATGTATTCGAACGCCCGGGCTGGATCGTGCAGTGGCGCATTGCTGATGGTGTCGCCGAGGTTGAAACCGCTGTAGGCGAAGCCGCCGGCGAGTGAGGTGCCGAGGAGTCCACTCGGAAAGTACTGGGCGACGCCGAAGGTGAGACCGGGAAGGGCGCCGAGGGCCGCTTCGCGCATCAGGTGTCCGTTCAAGCGGCCAGTCGCGGCGCGAGCACCGACGCGGGCAAGCGCTGTGAGGCCGGCGAGCGCAATCGGATTCAAATTGGCGCCGACGCCGATGGCCGCGAGTGTCATGATGGTCACCGCGTGATCGCTCATGCGGTCGACCTGGATGCCTTGCTGGCGAGCTCGCGCGCGCACTTCCGAGATGAGGCCGGCGAGCTCATGCGGCGGGATGTTCGCGAGATCTTGCTGGCGCCAGCCGTTGGCACCGGCACCGGCGAGGAGGTTGCGCAGCGTCTGATACTTGCCGTTCGTGAGCTCGCGGGCGTTGCGGTTGCCGAAGACGCTGGTGACTGCGGCGGCGAAGCGCGTGCCTTCGGCTTCGCTGACCAAGCGCTGCAAGCTGCCGGTGATCACTTCGGAGCGATCGATGGTGCTCGCGGCGTAGTCCATGACGGCTTGCGGCCCGCCGGGACCCTGGAAGCGACGAAGGAACGCTTCGCGTTGGGCGCGGTCCGGGAGAACGGTGGTCCAATAGCGGTCACGTGCGGCCTGGGCTTGGCGGAGGTTGACTCCAGCCGGCAGGTTCTCGGCGGTGAGCGGCACGGTCATGGCGATGAGCTGGGTCGCGACCGCATTGTTGTCGGCCGGCGAGACGTGGAAGGCCGACTCGGCGAGACGGGCTTCGTAGCCCTGGACACGCCCGAGATCCTCCAGCAGGTCGCTGCCGGTGAGGGCGCGATAGCGCTCGCGCGCCAGATGTCGGTCGAGCGGAGTGAGCTCGCTGCCGATGGCTCCGATGTCTCCGAGGCGGGGACGGCCCACGCCCATCGGTCCGCTATCATGGAGCGCGTACATGATGCGTTGCTCGTCGGAGAGGGTGCCATTGCCAGCGAGTGTCGCCAAGGCCTGCGACGGCAGCTCGCGTCCGTTCGGCAAGGTGACGGCACGGCCGGCGACACGGCGGACGTCGGCGTCGAGATCGCCACCGCCATCGCGGAACACCTGGCGCATCTCGCGCAGGTATTGGCCGCGGCGCTCCGCCGGCACGCGCGACAAGTCGAGGGCGCGGTTCAAGTCGTCGAGGTACGGCCCGACGAGATTTCCCGAAGCGGCGCGAGCAATGCGCCCGGCGCGGGCCTGTGGTGAGTCGGCGCCGCGGCCCGCGAGCAAGCCTTCGACGTCTTGAGCCGGAAGGTCTTGGAGGAGGGCGCTGCGGACCTGTTGCACCCAACGGCCACGGTCGGCGTCCGAGATCTGGCGGCCCCGCTCGCCGCGCCACGGCTCGGCCGATTCCCCACGGCGCTCGTGGCTGAGCTCGTAGTACGCGCGTGCCACGTCGTCGAAGCTCGGTCGGCCGTCACGCCGTTCGCCCTGACGCAGGTTCTCGCGCACCATCGCGAACGCTTGCTCGAGCTCGGCGCGGCTTGCACCGCGCTCACCACGGTGCAGCAGGGTGGCCGCCACGTAGCGGGCGGCGTTGCGCGTCGTCTCGGCGATGGCGTGATTGCTGTGGGTGCGGTCGCGCTCGAGGGCAAGGCCGCTCGCCGCTTGGCGCAAGCGAAACTCGCCGAGCCCGTTCACTTCTTCTTTGGGCTCGGGGATGCGCGGTCCGTCGCCGCGGACATTGGCATATTGCAGGCGCATGGCGGCCGCCCGCTCGGGAGTCATCGCGAGCATCTGTTGGATGGTCGCGGCGCGCGAGTTGTCTTCGTTCCAGGGTAGTGAGCGCTCGAAGCGCTCGGCGAAGCTGAAGCCACCCAGCGCCTCGCGTACACCCCAGGCGTCCACCGAGCCCGGCAGCAGGTCGCCGTTGCGGTCGCGGTTGCGGGGGTCGGCGAGGAACTCCAGTCGCGCACGGCCGCGCTGATTCGGGACCGCAGCGACGCGCTCGGCGAGCGTCGTTCCGAAGCGCTCGCGCAGGTCGCTATCGAGCGCGGAGATCTCACGCATGTTGCGACGCTGCAGCACCATGGCGGCACCCTCGTGATTGGGTGCGCCGATGCCGAGATGCTCGAAGAGCAGCAAGCCTTGGAGGTCGAGGTGGATGGTCGCCGCGTCGGAGATGATGCCGGAGCGGTTTTGCGGCCGAATGATGTCGTTCAAGAGAACGCGTTCGGCGCTATTGCCGATGCCGCGGGCGTGCTCGGTGAGGGCGGTGAGCGCTTGGTCTGCGGGTAGGCGGCGGCGCTGCGTCTGGGTGAGCCAGGCCTGGGCGACCTCGGCACGTTGCTGCGCCGGCATGCCTGCGAAGATCTCGATGAGCTCCGAGGCGCTCGAGGCCTGGGCGACGCGGCGAGCGACTTGCTCGTTCGGGGCGCTGCCCGGCAAGCGAGTGAGCCGCTGGGAGCCGGGGACCTGCAGGCGGGCCTGGTACGAGGCGGGGATGCGGACGGTGCGGGCGTTGGGCTCTACGGCTCGCTGGCGCGAGCTCGGCTGGTCGACTTCGGGCGTGCTCTCCGCACGAACGCGCTGAGCGGCTCCGACTCGATCTAGCGCGATATCAGCCAAGCGCGACCTCCGCAGGCAAAACATCCCCAGTTTCAGGGATCTGTATCGTTATCGGCCAACTCCCGCACGTCGTTTCGTGAAAATATGACAAAACGTCATGATGGCGTGGCGGCAGGCCCCAGGGTGCCCATCGTAGGCAAATGGCTTCGAGCGACGACGGACAACAGACCCTCGATGAGGCGTTCGACCGCCTAGAAGAAGAGATTCCGGCCCGTTTGGCGCGCATGTTGCGCTGGCTGCGCGACCCCAAGAGCCGAAAATTCCGCATCCCCTTGGCGCTCGTCTTCATCGTCGCGGGGTTCCTCTGGTTCCTGCCGGTGCTGGGGCTCTACATGTTGCCTCTCGGCCTCATGCTCATTGCCCAGGACGTGCCATTCCTGCGCCGGCCGGTCGGCCGCGCCATCCTTTGGAGCATCCATCAGTGGCGCCGGGTGAAGGAGTGGTGGGCCCGCCGCAAGCGCGCGAGCGCATTCCGCTGACGTCGGCTTTCCGCTAAGACACGCCGATGCAGGTCGGCTTGATGCTCACCGTTGGCGGCCGCGACACCTTGTGGCGCAGCATCGACACGCCCCTGTTCAGCATCGGCCGCAATCCCGACTGCGATCTGTCCGTCCCTGATGCCGCGGTCGCGCCTTTTCAATGCACCCTGCGTCGCTCGGGTCCGTTGCTCGTCCTGGTCGACGAATCGAAGGACGGCACCCGTGTCGGCTCCGAGGTCGTGAGCAGTGAGACCCGTCTCGCCGATGGCGACGTCATCCAGCTCGGACCGGTGACCGCCACTGTCCGCTATCGCGGCGGGTCTAGTGCACGAGAAGGTACGCGCACGCTGCACCGTGAAGACAAGGCCGGCGCCGCCTTCGTGTTGAAGGCCGGTGAGCGCACCCACGACATCGGCAAGCGTGGCATCACTATCGGGTCGGACGCGAGCAACGATGTGGTGCTCACCGATCCCTACGTGTCGAGCTTCCACGCGCGTATCGTCCTCGATAACGGGCGCTGCATGGTCCACGACGTCGGCAGCCGTAACGGCGTGTTCATCGGCGAGCAGAAGGTGCAGGCCGCCGAAGTCGTGCCGCCGGCGACGGTGCGCATCGGCCGCATCGACGTCCAGGTTCTGCCCGCCACCGCTCCCGCGGACGCGCAGGGAGAGCTCGCGGCGTCCGGCTTTGTCGGTGCCTCCGAGAAGGCGCTGCGGGTGCGCACCTTGGCGGAGCGCATGGCCGCGAACGATGCCCCGGTGTTGCTGCACGGCGAGACCGGCACCGGCAAAGAGGTCGTTGCTCGCCTCATCGCCGCCAACGGCAAGCGCGCCAGTAAACCTTTCGTTGCCCTCAACTGCGGCGCGCTTTCGCGGACGCTCATCGAATCCGAGCTCTTCGGTCACGAGAAAGGCGCCTTCACGGGCGCGGTGTCGCGCAAGGCCGGTGCCTTCGAGCAAGCCCATGGCGGCACCTTGTTCCTCGACGAGATCGGCGAGCTGCCCATCGATTTGCAGCCGCAGCTGCTGCGCGTGCTCGAGACGGGCGAGGTTCACCGCGTTGGCGGTAACGAAGACATCGAGGTCGACGTCCGCGTCGTCGCCGCCACCAACAGGCGTCTCGAGGAAGAAGTCGCGGCCAATCGCTTTCGCGAAGACCTCTTTCATCGCCTGCACGTGCTCGCGTTACCCTTGCCGCCGCTCCGCGAACGAGCCACGGACATTCCGGAGCTCGTGACCTTCTTTCTCGAGCAGCTCGTCCCGGCGGGAGAGCAGGTGCGCTTCGACGACGCGGCTATGAAGATGCTGGTTTCGCATCGCTGGCCGGGGAACGTGCGCGAGCTGCGTAACGTCGTGCAGCGCGCTGTCTTGATGCGCGCGAGCGATGTGCTGTCGGCGACCGATGTGGTGTTTCCGCCGAGCACGTCCAAAGCGCGGCCAGGTGGGGTAGGGGATGCGCGGACGCTCGTGGAGGTCGAGCGCAAGACCATCGTGGGTGAGCTGGTGAAACATCGCGGCAACAAGACCGATGCGGCGGCGGCGCTCGGCATTTCGCGATCGACGATCCATCGGAAAATCGAGGAGCTCGAAATCGATATCGAAGCCGAGATCGCCAAAGCGGACGGTTCATGATCGGCCATCGGCAATCGGTCATCGGCGATCGGAAATCGGCAATCGGTCATCGGCGATCGGTCATCGGCCATCGGCTATCGGCCATCGGCAATCGGCGATCGGCCATCGGCAATCGGTCATCGGCCTTTCGGCAATCGGCCATTCGGTCATCGGCCATCTGCCTCTCGTTCCTCGCCCTCTCCCTCCTCCCCACCCCCGCCCGAGCCGAGCTCGTCCCCACCTACTCCAGCACCACCGGCGCTCGCGTGAATCCCCTGGGCCTCTTCGAGCAGCTCCAGCTCCGCCTCACCAAGCCTTTGGCGAGCCCGGACGAGACCGATCCCCTCTGGGCGGGCACCTACGTTCGCGCCGAAGCCACGCTGTTCGCTTCGCCGGCGACCATCGGTCCCGGTGTCGGCATCACCGCTCAGCCCATCAACATCCTGCGGCTCTCCGCGTCGTACACCCCCATCTTCTACTGGGGCACCTTCGACAGCCTGCAGTCGTTTGCGTCGCCGAACGCCGACTACCGGCCGAGTCAGGCCGAGAGCCGGCCATCGTATTCGGCGTGGGTCCACCAGTGGAACGTCGCTCTGCTATTGCAGATGAAGGTGAAGAGCTTCGTGGTGCGCTCGGAGACAGTCGGCTCCTATCTGCACGCCAATCTCCAGGGCGCCGACACCGTCTACTACGACTTCGTTTGGGACATTGCTGCCCCGAAGCGCGGCTGGGTGATTCAGAACGACAGCGACTTTTTGTGGCTCGTCAACGAGCGCTTCACGGTCGGCATTCGCAACACGCTCATCACTGCCATCTATCCCGACTGGGTCTTCGAGCCGGGCGAGAGTCCCGATCCCGAAAACCTTCCGACCGACCGCATGGGCCCCATCGCGGCCTACAAGCTGAGCCTCGAGAAGACCGGCAAGATTCGTGAGCCGACGCTGTTCGTCACCACGCAGTGGTACATCGCGAGCAAGTACCGGACTGGCGAAGACGTGAGCCGCGCGATTCCCTACGTGCTCGGCGGCATCAACTTTTCGGGATGGTGAACGCCGTTCGCAAGGTCTCGTTGACGCGTTTGCACAGCTCGGCGGAGCACACGTAGAGCTCGACCTCGGCGTCGATGGCGTGCTCGCCCGGGCCCGCCTCGAGCTCGGCCTGGATGCGTTTCACGGCGGCGTCGGGATCGACGAAGTCGCGGCGGTCGTAAGCGTTTCGGCGGAGGCTGACACCGGCGCTCGGCCGCAGGGTGAGATTGAACGGTGTCTGGCTCTTCACGACCCAAGGCGGTGGCGCCGTGGCGTCGAGCTGGTAGACCCATCCACCGCTATCGTGGACGACACGCGCGGCGAGCTCGGCACGCGGCTCGCCCGAGCCCTCCCGCGTGACCACCTGAATGGCCGCCGTCTTGGCGACTGGCTCGACCGCGATGGTCTCTTTGGGTTGCTCACACGCCAGCAGCGCGAAGCCGAGCCCCAAGGCAACGAACCGCATCGTCGCTTACTCCTTGCGGAACAATCGATCGCGCACCACGTCGCGCACCGAGGTCAGATCGTCCGGCGTCTTCACCGGCAAGAATCGACCCTCGCGGCCGGCGCGCGGCACTTGGAGGTACTGCGCGTCCTCGAAAGCGGTCGCCTCGCCCATCAAGCGCTCGAACTGCACCACAGGCGCGCCGTCGACCTTCTTGTCGGCGCGGAACCACGTCAGCGGATAGTCGGCGCGCACTTGGGCGGCATTGACCATGAAGGTGTTGGTGTTGAAGACCGGGATGTCGTCTTGGTTGAACCCGGTTGGGAAGCGGAAGCCTTCGACGATCTGCAGCTTGCCGTCGACGCGGGCGGGAGCGCCGCCCTGATCACCCGGTTCCTTGGGAGCGACCTCCACGGTGAGCGCCTTCTTCCCCATGACGTGCAGGCCGACGATCTTGGCTGTGAGCGTCGCCGCGAGATTGTCGACGTTGCTCACGAGAACGTACTTGCCGCCGCTCGCGATGAAGCGACGGAAAGGCGAGGCGCTTGCGAGCACGTCGAAGATATCGCCGTGTCCCGGCGCAAAGAGCGACAGGTGCCCTTGGGCATCGCGGTAGAGCTTACCGTCGGGCGTGAGGCGCAACGAGACGTGCTGAGCAACGATGTGCAGACGCTCGGAGCCGACGCCGCAGTAGTCGCAGGCGGTGAGGTGCGCGCGCGTGTCGCTGTCGGTCGCGAACGAGTTCATCAAGAACACCGGCACCGGTGCCTCGAGGTCGACGATGTTCTTGAGCTTGAGATCGAGGAAGGTGTGCTGGTCGACGACCTTCACCAAGCACTTCACCATGCCGCCGAAGCGGGTCGCCATGCCGCCGTTCAAGATGGCGACCGCGACCTCGCCGTTGCTGAGGGCGGCGCGGCCGATCCTCTCGGCTTCGCGTGTCTCGGACGTACCTTCGCTAGGCCACTCGACGACGTCGCCCGCTTGCGGTTTCTCGACCCGGCCCTGGATGCGGTTGCGCTCCGCTGGGAACTTGCCAGCCGCCAGATCTGCTGCGAGCTTTTGGAACGAAGCGCGGTCGAATCCATAGGTTTCGAGGGTGCGCTGCTCGTCACCCCCGAGGACGATGTCGTTGGTATCCATTGGGTTCCTGACGGTGAAGGTGAACGTCATACCGGCTCCGGGCAAGGACGCAAAGGGACGGCGGTGGGGGGGTGTATGGCGACTCGAACATGTGGCAAGGCTATGGTAGGAACTAAGTCTCCGCGTCGACGATTCCGAAGGACCCATAAGTGAGCGAGAACTCGAGCTTCAAGCTCATCATCGAAGACGATGAAGGCCGCCGCAGCGTCGTGCCGCTCGATGTCGGAAGCGTCGCCGACGGCATCAGCATCGGGAGACAAGAAGGCAACACCATCCGCTTGAACGAGCGGAACGTCTCTCGCCGCCACGCGCGCTTCGTCCGCGATCCCATGGGGATTTTCGCGGAGGACCTCGATTCCTACAACGGCGTATGGATCAACGGCGACCGCATCAAGGGGCGCCAAGAGCTGCACGACGGAGACACCATCAGGGTCGGCGACTTCCAGCTCGAGCTCCGTGGCGAAGGCCTGCAGCGTCGCGTCGAAGAGACGACCCAGCGCACCATGGTGGGCGAAGGGTCCGAGCCGACCCGCCCCGACATTCGCCTCGAGCACGCCATGAACGGCGGTCCGCTATCGCCGACACCGCAAGGGCTGCCGCCGCTAGGCGCTGCGGTCGCACAGAGCGCGGGCATCGGCGGCCAGCACACGGAAGTATTGACGCGCTCCCAGCTGCAGCAGTTCCGCGCCCCGGCACAAGAAGACGACGCCAATCGTCCCGAGCCGACCGCGCTCATTCGCATGGAGCACGGTGACAACGAGCGCCGTGGACGCCCCGAGGCCTCGGGGATCGCCGGTCAAAAGGCCAAGCTCATCTGCGTGAGCACGCAGTTCGCGGGTGCCGAGTACGAGATCGAGAAGACCGAAATCGTCATTGGCCGCACCGACGAGAACGACATCCCCATCGATCACCGGTCGGTGTCGCGCCACCACGCCAAGATCGTGGTGAACCAGCGCTCCTACCGCATCATGGACTTGAAGAGCGCCAACGGCACCCTGGTCAACGGCGAGGAGTACGCCCAGACCGAGCTCAAGCGCGGCGATCTCATCGAGCTCGGGCACGTGAAGTTCCGCTTCCTGCCGCCTGGCGCCACGTACGACTTCAACACCGAAGAAGTCGCGGCGCTCAGGCTAGCCGGTAACGGCGCCTTGCCGCCGGCGGCGCAGAGCCGCATCCAGCCGCCGCCGATGGCGCGCGAGACCGTGCAGACGTCCGATCGCGATCTCGGCGGCATCATCTCGACGGCGCCGACCGCCATCAATCAATGGGGCGACGAGCTCCAGGTCATCACCACCAAGAAGCGCATGAAGCCGCTCATCGTCGCGGGCATTTCGGCGCTGGCGGTGGTGATCATCGGCGGTATCGCCATCTTCTCGATGAGTGGCCGTAATAGCGGAGCGACCACGGCCGCCGGTGACCGGCCGATCCGTCAGGTCGACAATACGCCGACCGCCGACGCGCAAGACATGCGGCAACGCGCCAAGACCGCGATGCTGCAGCGCGAATGGAACGAAGCCCGCAAGCTCGCCGACGCGCTCCTCGTCTTGAACCCAGGCGACGGTGAGGCGCAGGACATCAAGCAGCGCGCCACCGACGAGATCATCGGCCAGAACGCTCTCGATCGCGCCGTGCGTGCCATCGAAGCGCGTAACTGGGATGACGCTTGGCGCTCGCTTGCCGAGGTGCCGGAGTCGACCTCGGCGCACACCCAGTCGGTGAGCTTGCGCGGTCAGGTTCGCGCCGGCCGCGTCATCGCCAAGATCGAAGAGACCAAGCGTCACATCGCCGCCGCTCAGGTCGCCGAGGCTCGCCGCTCGTTGGGCGAGATCAACGAGATGGATCCGCTCTCACCCGAGCTGCCGAGCTTGCAGCGTCAGGTCGCGGAGCTCGAGCGCTCCGGCGGACACGAGCTGGTGGCGGACAATCGTGAGGGGAATCAGCCGCGCGACCGCACCAAAGATCGCGCGAAGAACGATGCCAAGGCGCAGCCGCAGAAGGCCTCGGCGCCTCTCGCCACGCAGCAGCCTCCGCCGAGCGCGACGCCGCAGCCCTCGCTTGCAGCGACGCCGACGCCGACGCCGGCACCCCAGCCGACTCCGACGCCACCCCAGCCCGCGCCGCAAGCCGCACCACGTCCGACGCCGCCTCCGCAGCCGAAGCCGGCAGCCGAGCCGGCGATGGACGCCAAGGGCTACTACACCGCCGGTCTCCAGGCGCTGCAATCGCAGGAGACCGACAAAGCCATCGATATGCTCGACAAGTGCGTCAAAGCGGACACCAAGGCCGGCATGTGTTACCGCGCTCTCGGTATCGCGTACGCGCGCCAGAAGAACGGGCCCAAGGCGGCGAAGTACTACCGCATGTACTTGCGCGTGATGCCGGACGCCAAAGACGCACGCCAGGTGGAAGAGCTCCTCAAGGCTTACGAGGGGCAATCGCCCTGACCGACGAGCGCGTGGTGTGAGCAAACACGTCAATCCGGCCTTGTTGGCCTTGGGTCGTCAGAGCGCGCCGCTCACGGTGTCGCAGCTGACCACGCAACTGCGGCAGCTGCTCGAGCAACGCTACCCGCAGGTGGCTGTGGCCGGCGAGCTCTCGAGCGTCCGCGTCCACAACGGCCATTGTTACATGTGCTTGAAGGACCAGCGCTCGCAGCTGCAGGCGATGATGTGGGGTCGCGAGTTTCGTGCCCTGAAGGTCCGACTCGAAGACGGCATGCAGGTCGTGGCGCGTGGACGACTCACCGTCTACGAGCCGAAGGGGAGCTACCAGCTCACGGTCGAGAGCATCGAGCCGGTCGGTGCCGGCGCCTTGCAGGCCGCGTTCGAGCAAACCAAGGCCCGGTTGCTTGCCGAGGGCCTCTTCGATGCGACGCGCAAGCGTAAGCTCGCGTTGGTGCCCGACACCGTCGCGGTGGTCACCAGCCCGACCGGCGCGGTCATTCGTGACATCGTGAACGTCGCCACACGCCGCTTTCCGCGGGCGCGCATTCTGGTGGTGCCGAGCAAGGTGCAAGGCTCAGACTCGGCGGCCTGGATCGCCGCGGCGGTGAAGCGGGCGTCGCGACTCGCGCCGTCTCACGGGATCTCGGTGGTCATCGTCGCGCGCGGCGGCGGCTCGCTGGAGGATCTCTGGGGCTTCAACGACGAGCGGGTGGCGCGGGCCATCGCCGCTTGTTCGGTGCCCGTGGTCTCGGGCGTCGGGCACGAGACCGACACCACCATCGCGGACTTCGCCGCCGACCTTCGTGCCCCGACACCGTCCGCCGCGGCGGAGCTGGTTTTTCCCCTCGCCGAAGACCTGAAACAGCGCCTCCAGCGCCCAGCGCTGCGCATGAGCCGGGCCCTGCGTCGCGACGTTGCGCGCGAGCGCAAGCGTCTGACCAGCGCGCATACGCACCTACGGCAAGCGAGCCTCGGGCGTTGCCGCGATGAGCGGCTGGCGCTGCAACGTCTCGAAGGGCGACTCGCGCGCTTGCATCCACGCGCCAAGCTCACCGGCGTACGCGCCGAGCTCGAGAGCTTGAAAGCGCGTCTCGTGCCACCGGCGCGCTCGGGTCTCGCCGCACGACGGGCCGAGCTCGCGACCCTGGCGGCGCGCATGACGCCCGCGACCCGTGCTCGCATCGAATCGCACCGGGCGCGTCTCGCCGAGGTCGCCGCTCGCCTGCACGCATTGTCACCGCTCGCCGTGCTCGACCGGGGCTTCGCCTTGGTGAAGAAGCCGTCGGGTGTGCTCGTACGCGACGCGCGCGAGGTCGCGGTGGGCGACCAGGTAGACATCCGCTTGGCACGGGGGCAGATTCAGGCGCGTGTCGAGCGGCTCCTGCCGGCTGACGACGAGGACACATGAGCGACCCCGACAAGACCGCCGAGCCGACTTCACTCGAGGCCATCCTGCAGCGCCTCGAGGACATCGCCGAGCGCCTCGAGTCAGGCGACGCGAGCCTCGAGCAGTCACTTGCGCTCTTCGAGGAAGGCGTTCGTCTTTCGAAGGTCGGCACCAAGCGCCTCGACGAGGCCGAGAAGAAGCTCGAGATCTTGCTCGAAGGTGACCGCGTCCAGCCGTTCGCAGTCGACGAGGGATAAGGCCCACGCGTGGCGAAGCAGCGCGCCGACGTCGTGGTGGTCGAGCAGGGGCTTGCCGAGACGCGGTCACGGGCACAGGCGCTGCTGCTCGCGGGGTCCATCGTCGCCGTCGATGCGAAGACCGGTGGCGAGCGGCGCGTCGACAAGCCTGGAGAGCTCCTCACCGAGGGCACCATGCTGCGCTTGAAGGGCGAGCCTCTGCGCTACGTCTCGCGTGGCGGCTTGAAGCTCGAGGCCGCGCTCGACCGCTTCCTGGTCGATCCCGCCGGCAAGGTCTGCATGGACGTGGGCGCCTCCACCGGCGGCTTCACCGATTGTCTGCTTCAGCGGTCGGCGGCGAAGGTCTACGCAATCGACGTGGGCACGAACCAGCTGGCGTGGAAGTTGCGTGACGACCCGCGCGTCGTGGTCATCGAGCAGCAGAACATTCGCGCTCTGGATGCGTCTCTGGTCCCCGATCGCGTGAGTCTCACGGTGATCGATGTCTCGTTCATCTCCCTCGGGCTGGTCTTGCCGCACGTCGTTCGCTTATCGGCTCGTCCGAGCGAGCTCGTCGCCCTGGTGAAGCCGCAATTCGAGGTCGGACGCCTCGACGTGGGGAAGGGGGGCATCGTCCGGGACCCCGTGGCCCGCCAGCGAGCCTTGGACGGCGTAGCAGCGGCGGCCGCGGAGAACGGCTATACCGACGTATCCACCATGGATTCACCCATTTTGGGTGCCAAAGGGAACCACGAATTCTTGCTTCACGCGCGAATACGCTGAGATTGTAGTGAACCGATGATGCTGATGCAGGTCACATGCCCGCACTGCGGTGCGCGCTACCAGTTCGAGCGCTCGCTCATTCCCCAAGGGGGATATGACGCTCAGTGCGCCAACTGCAGTGGCATCTTCGTCGTCGCGCCCGATGCCTCGGGCAACGAGGCGCCGATCGCGCTCCCGAGCATGTCGATGATCGACACCTGGCTTGCACCTCCAGCGCTCGCGCCCAAGTCGGCGCGCACCGTGGCGTCCCAGGGGGCGGCGACCGTGAGCCGCGCGGCGACCGGGACGGGGCCAATCGCATCCGAGCCGGCGCGCGAATCGAGACCGCGCCGTGACACCCCGGCGACCGTGACCGTGTTACCCGTGGGTGGCCGTGGCGGTCCGCAGAGCAGCGTCAGCCCGAGCGAGACGGTCGGCCTTCAGTACAGCATCTCGTGTCCGGCGTGCGAAACCGTGTACGCTTTCGCGGCCAAGGACATTCCGCGCGGTGGCATGGATGCGCCCTGTACGCAGTGTGCCAATCCGTATCGGCTGACGCGCGTCGGTGATCCCGAGGTCGTTGGCGAGCTGACGCCCGATTCCATCGATCACGACGACGACACGGTGCCAGCGGCGGCTGCGCTGCTGCGGCCGCTCGACGCCGACGTCCTCGACGATGAGCCCCAAGCCGGGCAGCTACTCAGCGACGAAGACACGACTCCGGATGGTGAAGGCACCGGTGGGGTGCGCGTCGCTCGGCCGACGGTCGAAGTGATTCCCGAGGGTCCGACCGCCGGACGCGGCGTGCCGGGCATGTCGATTCCCGAAGGCCCAACCGCTGGGCGCGGTGTCCCCGGAGAGGTGATCCCCGAAGGCCCCACGGCGGGCGGGCCCGTACAGCCTTCATTCCCCGAGGAAGTCACCAAGCCGCTGCCGCAGCCGGCGATCACCCGCGGGGTCTCGGCTCTCGACGACGGGCCGACCTTCTCGCATCCGCGCGACGAGACCGCGCCGCGGGCCATCGTGCCCATGGCGGTGAACGAGCGCTCACGCGCCGGTGCCGCCAACTGGGGACCACCCGACCCGCAAGCGGTCATGCGCTCGCGTGTGCGCACGAGCGGCGACGGGAAAGGTCGGCCGAAGACGCGCCGGCCACCGTTCGATGACGAAGATGTCGTGCGAACGCGTCGCGACAGCAATCCGCGCTTCGATCCGCGAGAGTTCGATGACGAAGACAGCGTGCTGTCGACGATCGGGCTGCGCGGCAAGCACCGCAACACCATCCTCGGCGTCGCGGGGTTGGTGCTGATCGTCTCGCTCGTCTTCGTGATGGTGCCTCTCATCTCGGGACGCTCGGTCTTGCAGATCTTGCACCTGCGCGGGCCCGCCGACCCGCGGGTACAGGAGCTCACGACGAACGGTCGCAATGCGCTGCTCGCCGACACCGACGTGGGCTATCGCGATGCCGCCAAAGCCGCGAACGACATCCTCGACATCGATCCCTCGAACACCGACGGCCGGGTCATCTACGGCGTCGCATCTGTCTTCCGCGGCGTCGACGTGCGCGCCGCGGCCCAGAACATGGTCGCCGAGGGTGAAGTCGTGCAGTCGTCGCAGATGCTCGCCACCGCGTCCGCCGAGCTCGCGCACGCCCGCCGTGTCTTGTCGCGAAAGAACGACGACAGCGCCGAGCTCGCGTTCACCGCCGGCATCTATTACGCGCTCGACGAGGACCAGCGGGCGTACGCGCGCGATGCATACCTGCGCGGCTTGCGACTCGCGGGGGCCACGGAAGACGCGCCGCCGCCCACTCCCTATGCCGCTTATCTGCAAGCGACCCTGCGCAACGTCGAGGGTGACGCGGCCGGTGCGAGGGCGGCGCTCGAGCGCGCCATCTCCCTCGAGCCTCGCTGGCAGAGGCCGCGCTTCGAGCTCGCGCGGCTGGAAGCGGCGCGTGGCGAGGTCGCCCGGGCGCGTGACCTCGCGACCGAGGTTGTGACCGCTAACGCGGACCACTTGAAAGCCAAAGAGCTGCTCGCGGTGTTGCCGGAAGCGCCGCCGGCTCCGACCAGCAGCAAGAGCCCGGCCGCCAAAGATCCCGAGACCGTCAAGGCGTCGGCCCCCGAGGTCAAGGCAACCGACGTCGCCGTGCCGCCCAAGCCCGTGGTCCCGCCCAAGCCAGTGATCCCGCCCAAGCCCGATCCCGCGAAGGCCGATCAGCAGCCCCGACGCGATTCGCCGCGAGTACCGCCGCCTCAGCCGCCCGCCGAGCCGCGCGACCCCGCGGCACCGGAGATCCAAACGCCGCCTGACCAGCCGACCATCATTCGCGGCACGCCTCCGCCGTTCCAGCCGCCCGTCGATCCGCCAGCGGACGACGACGCCACCAAGGCGCCGGAAACCCAGAACTGATGCTCCGAGCCACGGTGGCGCTCCTGGCTGCGGGGCTCACGGCGTGCGCCGCGACTCCGAGGGTGCCGCATCCCGCGGCGACCAGCGACCATCTTCTCACGCCAGCGCCGGTCGATGGTGGGCTCGACGCCGCCGGTGTCGCGCACGTCATGCGTGGGTTGTATTTCCTCGAGAACGGCCACTCCGCCGCGGCCATCCCGCACTTTCGTCTGGCGCTGCGGTACGATGCCGACTCCGGCTACTTGCATCAGAAGCTCGCGGAGGCTTGGGTTTCCGAAGGACGACTCGACCGTGCCCGTGACGTGCTCGAGCATGGCCTGACGCGGGCGCCGACCGACCCTTATCTCACGACGATGGCGGGCGAGCTGGCGCGCCGCAACAAGCGTTTCACCGAAGCAGTGGCGCTGCTCACGCACGGCCTTGCCGACGAGCACACGGTGTTGGTCGCGGGCAGCGGCCTTGCCGATGCCCTCGCGTGGCAGCACAAGACCGCTGAAGCGGAGGGTAGGGTCGTCGACTTGATGAATGCCTATCCCGGGCGCGACGATCTTGCGGCTCAGCTCGGCGGTGTTCTCGAAGATCACGGACGCCTAGGCACCGCCCTCGCGACCTACCAGCGGGCTCGCGAGCAGAAACCCGGCTCACGCGAAGCGGCCTTCGGTGAGATGCGTGTCTTGGATCTCATGGGAAAGCCTGGCGATGCAGCGGCGAGCCTCGCCAAGCTCTTTGCCTACGAGCCCGACGACGTGGGGCTGTACGTTCAGGTGGCGCGTCTCTACCAGCGCGCTGGCTCGTCGTCCGCCAAAGCGTATCGTGTAGAAGCCTTGCGCCTAGCGGGCAACGACCTTGCCGCGCGCGGTGTCGTCGCCAACGGCGATCTCGCCGAAGGAAACCTGTCCGCCGGGCTCGCGCTCGTCGACGACATGCGCAAGACCGCCGTAGCGGACGGGGTGGGAGCGTCACCCGCGCAGCTTTCCGCCTTCATCGCCGAGGCGCATCGTGAAAACGGCGACCCGAAGCAGTGCCTGGCCGAGCTCGAAGCAGTGGGCGATTCCCTCGAGGCGTCGCGTACCCGTGCCGGGTGCCTCGCCGATAGCGGCCGCGTCGACGAAGCGCTGGCGCTCTTGATGCGTGTCCTGGCCGTAGGAGCACCACGCCGTGACATGGCGCTCGACGCCGCGCGCGCCCTCACGCACGAGGCCGACGAAGCCGTCGCACGTCGCAAGCTCGCGGCTTTTCTCAAGCTCCCCGGTTTGGGAGCCTACGAGCAAGGTCTAGCGACCGCGACGCTGGCTCAGCACTTCGGGCACGAGGCCGAGGCGATGGCGCTCATCGGCGCGCTCCATGCCGTGGACAAGGCGAGCACCGACCTGCGCATGCGTTACTCCGACGCTCTCGCCCGTAACGGGCGCATCGACGAGGCCGTGGCCATGTTGCGCGTCATGGTCGAGGAACAACCGGAAGACGCGACGCGCTTGAACGCGCTCGGTTTCACGTTGGCGGATGCCGGGCGCGACCTCGAAGAAGCCGAGGTGCACTTGCGTCACGCCTACCGCCTCGGCTCGGAGGAGAGCTTCATCGTCGACAGCCTCGGCTGGCTCGCCTTCCGCAAGCAGAGCTACGAGCTCGCGGAGCGCTTGCTCGTCCGTGCGATGCACGGCGCGATGAACGATCCCGAGGTCCTGCTGCACTTGGGTGAGACCTACCGCGCCCGAGGCAAGCGTGAAGAAGCGCTCGCGTGTTTCGTCAAAGCTTTGGCCGCGCATCCTTCGCGGCCCCTGAAGGCGCGGCTCGAGCAATTGCTGCAAGCGACGCGTGTGAGCTCATGAAACGTATCGTCCTCCTCGTCGCCGTCCTTGCGGCCGCTTGCACCACGAACGTCGCGCCGCCGCCCTCGGTAGCCGTCATGGCGGACACCATGCAGAAGGGGCGTTCGGCGAACAAAGCGTTCAGCGCCGACGTGCGCATCACCTACTTCGGCAAGGAAGGCCGCGCCAAGGCGGGCGCATCGCTCGCGGTCGCGCGTCCGGGCTCGATGCGCTACGAGCTGCATGGTCCCCACGAGGGTGTGATCCAGGCATTCGCCACCAACGGCCTCGAGCTGCAGCTGCTCGACTTCCAGAACAACCGGTTCGTGTACGGCCCGGCGACACCGGCCACGCTCGACAAGCTCATGCAGTTCGCGCCGTTGCATCAATCGGCGGAGGCTTGGGTGGGGATGCTCTTCGGCGACGTTCCGGTGCCCGCGGGCGCGGAGATCGGATCGCGCGGGTCATCGTGGGTGGCGCGATGGACCGAAGGGGACGTCACCCGCCAGTTGCTCGTCGATCCGGCAACCGGGCACGTGAAGCGCTTGCTCGCCTCGCGCGGCGACGTCGTCTTGTCGGACGTCGAGGTCGAGGATCACGACGTTTCCGGAATCCCGACGCGGCTGCACATGCAGGTGCCGTCCGCCAAAGTGGACATCGAGATCAAGCTCAAGGACCTGACACTCGACCCGGAGCTCGACGCCTCGGTGTTCGTGCTCGAGGCGCCTGCCGCATTGGTGCCGGAGCGCATCGAGAGCTAGGCGATTAGCCCTCGGAGCTTCGCCACTGCTTCGGGCAAGGCGCGGACCCGGAGCTTGCGGCCTTCTTCGTCGAAGGTTTCCGAGAGGACGCGCGCGTTCGCGTAGATCTCGGAGATGCTCTGCTGGCGCGAGTACGGGATGACCAGGTCCTCTTCGACCATCTCTTGCTCGAAGTAGGCGATGATCTGGTCGCGCAGGCGCGCCACATCGTCCTTGGCATGCGCCGAGAGCTGAATGGCGTCGGGATAGCGACGGCGCAGGTCATCTTTCTGCTCGTCCGAGAGGCGGTCGACCTTGTTCAAGAGGAGCTTGCTGGGCACCGCGGACGCACCAATCTCCCCGAGAACATCCCGCGTCACCCCCAGCTGATTCTCGAACGTCGGGTCCGAAGCGTCGACCACGTACAAGAGCAGTGACGCCTCCATGGCTTCGTCGAGAGTGGAGCGAAACGAGGCCACGAGATCGTGTGGGAGCTTCTGAATGAAGCCGACGGTATCCGAGACGAGGATGCGCGGCTTGGTCTCGGGGTGCAGGGCGCGGACTGTCGTGTCCAGGGTCGCAAACAGCTGATCGGCGACCAGCACCTCGCTCCCGGTCAAGGCCCGCATCAACGACGACTTTCCGGCGTTGGTGTAGCCGACCAGGGCCACGCGCAGCTGATCTCGTCGTGCGTAGCGACGGTTCGCCTGGTCTCCAGAGATTGCCTCGAGCTCACGACGCAACTCGGCCAGGCGATCGCGAATGCGGCGCCGGTCGAGCTCGACCGCGGTGTCACCGGCGCCACGGCCCTGCTGGCGCTCCGATGAGCCGGCGGATTCGCGCAGGCGCGGCGCCAGATAATTGAGACGCGCGATCTCGACCTGCAGGCGGGCTTCGCGGCTGCGCGCATGGCGATGGAAGATCTCGACGATGACGCCGCTGCGGTCCATCGCCGATACACCGGTCGCGCGCTCGAGGTTCGAGAGCTGATTCGGCGATAGCTCGTGGTCGACGACCACCATGGTGGCGCGCTCCCCGGTCGTTTCCACCGCGCCCGCCGAGTCGTCTTCCTCGCTGTCCGCTGCAGCGGTCTCGTCGTCTTCTGCTTCCCATTTCTCCTTGGCCTTGGACGTCCGCTTGGGCGCGCGCGAGCCAACCACGCCGGTGCCGCCGGTGATCTTCGCCAGCTCCTGCAGCTTGCCCTCGCCGAGCACGTTGCCGCGGGACAGCGCCTGGCGTTTCTGGGTGACGCGCGCGACGACGCTCCAGCCGAGCGTCGTGCATAGCCGGCCGAGCTCGGCGAGATGTGCTGCGTGCTCGACGTCGTTGACGCCGTCGATTTGCACCCCTACGAGGACGACGCGGGGCGATTCGGGCCGAACGTTCACCATGGCGCGGCCCCTTAGCACGCGGAGAAATCAGCGTGTAGAGCGCGCAATGTAGGTCGATCGGTTTGACAGCCCCCCGAGGGCTGATAGACTCGGCCGAAGTCTCATTGCTCCAGGGAGTTGGCATGGGGGGCGCAGGCCTCGATCTCGACGAGCTGGACGCAGCTCTCGACGGTCTGTCTCACAAGCAGAAGCAAGCCGCGACGAACGGTGAATCCGACGGTGCCGTAGCGCCCACAATGTCCGCTGCTGAAGGCGCGGATGCTGGGCCGGCCGCTGGGCCCCCCGGGCTGCCGCCGCCGCCACCGCGCCGGCCGACACGCCGCGCGACCACGAAGGACACCGGCGCGCTGCCTACGCAGTGGACCGGTCGCACCAACTTCGACGACCTGTTCGTGACCGACACCGCCGCGGTTCCCGCCGGTCGTGGTGGTCTCGAAGAGAAGGTCGAGTACTTCCGCGAGAAGCTCAAGCGTTCCGAGGCCAGCACGGCCCGTTTCCGCGAGGCCTGGCAGGTCCGCGACAAGGAAATGGACATCCTCGAAGCGCTCATGGAGCAGGAGCGCACCAAGGCCGACGGCGAGACCGGTCGGACCACCGAGCTCACGCAAAAGCTCGCCGCGCTCGAGCAGTTCCTCGACCAGAAGAAGCGCGAGTTCGAAGCCTACGGCCTGAAAGTCCAGGCGGCCTTCGCTCAGAAGGATCAGACCGAGCGCGACCTGAAGGCGCAAATCGGCGGCTTCCAAGAGAAGCTCGACGCCGAGCTCAACGAGAAAGACAACGAGATCCGTGGTCTCGCGAGTCAGATCGATGCCCTCACCGGCGAGCTCGAGCAGACGCGCGAAACCGCCCAACGCGATCAGTCGACCGCGGGGCGCGAGATCCAGACGCGCGACGAGCGCATCCAAGATCTCGAGACCAAGCAGGGCGATCTCAACATCGAGCTCGAGCACGTTCGTCAGGAGCTGCTCGACACCCGCGACACGCTCGAGCGCGACATCGCGGTGCGCAACGAGGCCATCGACAAGCTCAAAGCGACGATCGAGACCCAGAAGACGGCGATCATCGAGCGCGACGAGCAGATCGACTCCATCTCGACCCAGCTGTCGCAGGCGACCGACGAGGCCACCCGCAACCAGATGGACCTCGAGGGCCAGGTCGCCGCGTTGGGCACCGAGCTCGAGAACCTCCGCAGCTCTAGTGCCGCCGAGATCTCGCAGACCAAAGACGACGCTTCGCTGCAGGTCCGCACCCTCACCGACAAGTACGAAGGTGAGCTCACGGCCCTGCGCGAGCGGAGCCAGGGAGAGCTCGAGGCTCTGCGCGAGCAGACCGCCTCGGAGCTCGCGTCGACCAAAGACGCCTACGAAGGCGAGGCGGCGCAGATCAAAGAGAACCACGAGAGTGCGCTCACGTCGCTTCGCCAGAAGCACGAAGGCGAGCTCGCGGTCCTCGAGAGCAAGCACGAAAATCAGGTCAGCGCGCTCGAGACCAAGCTCGAGCAGACGGTGGCGTCGCTCGAGAGCAAGTACTCGAACGAGATCACGTCGCTCAAGCAGCGCTACGAGACCGAGATCGGCAACCTCAAGGAAGCTGCCGAAACCGATCTCTCCGATGCACGCAACGAGGCCGCCGCCGAGCGTCAGCAGCTCACCGAGCGCTACGAGGGCGAAAAGGCCGCGATGCGCGAAGAGGCGGACCGCCAGCGCATCGAGCTGCAGACCAAGCTCGACGACGAGGTCGGGGCCCGCGACGCTGCCATCGACAAGCTCAAGAACGCCATCGAGACCCAGCGGGCCGCCATCGCCGAGCGCGATGACACCATTTCGGGCATCGAGAATCAGCTCGCCGAGCTCAAGAAAGAGAGCGACAGCGAGCTTGCCGCCAAACAAGAGCAGATCGAGGCGCTCACCAAAGAGATCGCTACCCGCAACGACGAGTACACGGCGTTGCAGGGCGAGCGCGATCAGGCGCACGCCGACATCGAGCTGCGCGATCAAGCGATCGGCAAGCTCAAGTCGGCGGTGGAGCAGCAGAAGGCCGCTATCGCGGACCGCGATACGCAGGTCGACCGGTTGACCGGCGATCTCGAAGCCTTGCGCACCGACATGAGCGACCTACGCGGTGAGATGGACACCAAGGTCGGCGAGATGGCGCAAACCATCGAGGGCCGCGACGGGCGCATCGGCGAGCTGCAGCGCAAAATCGAGGAGCTCGAGGGCACCATCTCGGATCGCGAGTCGTCGATCTCGACGTTGCAAGACGACGTCGCCGGTCAACGTGCCCGCGTCAAAGAGCTCAATGCCGAGGTCGAAGCCGCGAAGGAGCAAGCCAAGGAGCTCGAGGCGAGCATGCACGAGAGCACCGGCGAGCTCACCAACAGCGTGAAGCTGCGCGACGAGGCGATCAGCAAGCTGCGCGCCACGGCCGAGCAGAACAAGGGGCGCCTCGCCGAGCTGGAAGCGCAGCTCGAGGAAGAGCACCAAAAGGCGCTCGATGCGCACGACACTGCTGGTCAGGAACGTCAGCGTACCGCCGAGATCCTCGTGCGCACGCGCAAGGCTCTAGAGGTCGCGCAGAAGCTCTTGAGCTAGTTATTCAGGATTCGCCGCGGTGAAGCGCGTCCGCGCTAGGGCGGCGACCTGTTGGAAAACGATGTAGAGCGCGGGGATGCCGAAGGCGGCCATCTGACCGAGAAGGCCTGCCTGTCGGAAGGCGACGATCTGCTGGGTGCCGGTGAGCGCCTCGTAGCCCATGACTGCCGCGCCCGCGACCACCGGAATCGCGGCGCAGATGATGAAACCGGGTATGGCGTAGGGTTGCAGCGTGTCATCGATGCGCACGATGAGCGGCGGCTTTACGGGAGGGGTCTCGACCGGCACCGGCAGGGCGGGTAGCGGAGGGACGATCAAGGTCGGAAGCCGGACGGTGGTGCGCATGGCGCCAATATCGTCCGGCGTGCCTAAATGATGCGTCCGGCGTCGCGATAGCGCCTGCGCACGGCGTCAGCGCGCATGCCGATGAAGATCAAAGCCGTCGGCAAGGCGATGACACCGCCCGGGAGCGCGTAGTCGGTGGCGTTGAAAAACGGCTGGGGGTCGTAGCCGGCCAGGGCTGCGATGCTCCCCGCTGCCACGCATGCGACCGCGCCGGCGACGGCTCCCGCCAGAAAGATGAGCGGTGGTCCAAGGCTCAGGATCGGCTTCAAGGCGCGGTCGGCACGCACGGTAAGCGGACCGAGGAAGGTTCCTGGGACACGCGGCTCCGGCGGTGGCTTCAAGAGGAGCTGGACGACGTCTTGAGGGGGATCGGCGACCTTCACCACCTCTTGCCGGGGAAGGAGCTTCGATACGGACAGCTCAACGGGCGGCCTGGGCGCGGTCCGCACTGGCATGGAGGTCTGAGGGCCGATGTCGAACATCGCCTCCAGTATCGGCAAAACGGCCAATTTGGCGCTATCCGTTGCTTCGCCGGGCGATGGCTGCCAGCAAAGCGTCGGCCGTAAACGGCTTGGTGAGCACGAAATCGACCCCGCGAGCCTTCAGCTCGCCGTCGGGAGCGCCCAGTGGCCACCCGGTGATGAGCCCGATAACGATGTTCGGGTGGGTTTCGCGAACTCGGCGGGCGAGCTTCCAGCCGCTGGTGCCACGCAGGTCGAGGTCGGTGACGAGGACGTCGCAGCGGTTGCCCTCGAGCCAGGCGAGCGCGTCTCCGATGCTGCTCGCGAGGCCGACGTCATGGCCTTGGTCGCCGAGCACGTCGCGCAGCAGGTCGGCTACGTTGGGGTCGTCGTCGACCACCAGCACATGCAGATGCGAGGGCTGTTGCGTGAGCGGTGGGGCTGGCGCCAGCTGCGGAGGCGGCGCAAACACCATCCGGAAGCGCGAGCCCGCGCCCAAGGCGCTGTCGACCTCGAGATGCGCGTCGTGGCGACGCAGGATGCCCTGGCTCACCGAGAGGCCGAGGCCGGTGCCATGCTCGCCCTTGGTCGAAAAGAAGGGCTCGAAGATGCGCCTCTGCAGCTCGGGCGCCATCCCTGGGCCGTCGTCTTCGACGATGACGGTCGCGGCGCCGCGCTCCTGACAGGTGCGGATGATGACGCTGCCGCGCTCGCCCACCGCGTCGAAGGCGTTCGAGACCAGGTTCATGATCACCTCGCGCAGCTCGGCGGCGTTGCCGCGGACTGGGAGGGTCGGCTGGACGTCGAGGTCCAATTTCACGGCGCCGTGCGCTCGACTGCGCACCAGCTCGAAGGCGGTACGTGCCAGCATGCCGAGGTCGCAGTCGCTCCAGGTGGTGTCGTGGGAGGGGCGAGTGAACTCGCGGATGCGCTTGACGGTCTCGACCGCATCTTTCGCCGCCGCCTCGATGACCGCGATGTCCGCCTCAGCGGACTCGCCGCGATCCATGTGGGCGCGTGCCATGGTAATTCGGCCGAGAATCGCTTCGAGCGCGTTGTTGAAGTCGTGGGCGACCCCCGCCGCGAGCTCACCCAGGGCTCGCAAGCGTTCGACGTGCGCGGCGCGTTGGCGCGAGCGCTCGATTTCGCCCTGCAGCTCGCGCACCGCGGTGACGTCACGGGCTACGCCGACGACGGCGCGTCGGCCATCGAGAGTCGAGGTGCGGCACGCGATCTCGAAGCGTACCTGGCGCCCGTCGCTCGCCATGAGCACGGTCTCGAAGACGTCGCGCGCCCCGGCGCTCATGGCGATGCGGCCCAGCGATTCGTGGGCGGCTTGGCGGCTGCCCTCCGCGACCAGGCTGCCGAACTCGCGGAGCTCGGCGGGGTCGTATCCGAGGGCCGCCGCGAAGGCGCTGTTGACGTACTGGAAGCTGCCGTCGACGAGCACCATGATGCCGTCGCTCGACGCCTCGAGAATCGAGTGGAAGTGGCGCTGCGTTTCCTCGAGCTTGCGGTCGAGGGCGGGGCGACGGGTTGCCGCGTTGATGGCCTCACGCAATGCGTGCCCGCGGTGTGGCGAGCGTGGCAGGTACGCACGCGCGCCCGCGGTGATGACGGTGTGTTGAGCCGCGGTGTCGACGTCGTCGTCGAGGACCAGCGTCGGGGTGCCGGCCAAGGGACCGGTGGTGAGGAGGGTTTCGACGCCGCTGAAGGTCGGGCGGTCGACGATGACGATATCGGGCGTCACCCGCGCCAGGTGGGCGTCGAGCCGTCCGCGATCGTGGAGGACGTGAATCTCGACGGGGGTGTCCGCGATAGCGAGCGCGCTCGCGACTTCTTCGATCACGTCGCGACCGCTTGCTAGCAGGAACACCAGCGAAGTCGGCCGCGTTGGCGCCGATGCGGCACTGCGCGACATGGCTAGGATGCTACGGGGATTGCTCGCGAAAGAGCAAGGGTAGTAGACCCCTCTGCATGGCCAAGATGGTCCTCGCGATCGATCAGGGAACCACCGGTTCCACCGTCCTGGCGGTGGCAATCGAGGGCGCGGCGACCCGCGTGGTGGCACGCGGCTACGCCGAGATCCCCCAGCACTTCCCGAAAGCTGGCTGGGTCGAGCACGACCTCGACGAGATTTGGACCGCAACTGCGACCGCCATCACCCAAGCCCTCACCAAAGCGCGCGTGCAGGGCCGCGACATTGCCTGCATCGGCATCACCAACCAGCGTGAAACCACCGGCGTGTGGGATACGGTAGGCAAGCCCGCGGGCAAGGCCATCGTCTGGCAGGATCGCCGAACGGCGGAGCGCTGCGCCGAGCTCAAGCGTCAGGGCCATGAAGAGCGTGTCCGCGCCCGCACCGGCCTGGTCCTCGATCCCTACTTCTCCGGCACCAAGCTCGCTTGGATGCTCGAGCACGACGCCACGCTCGCGAAGCGTGCGGCGAAGGGCGAGCTCCGCTTCGGCACCATGGATAGTTGGTTAATCTGGAAACTCACGGACGGCGCCGAGCACGCGACCGACGTGACCAATGCTTCGCGGACGCTGCTGTTCGACATCCACGAGCGCGCCTTCTCGGACGAGCTCCTGACTCTCCTCGGCGGTATCCCGCGCTCCATGTTGCCGCGTGTGGTCCCGTCCGCGGCCCGGGTGGGCGTGACGCGCGGCCTCGACTTCTTGCCCGACGGCATTCCCATCACCGGCATCGCGGGCGACCAACACGCGGCTCTCTTCGGGCAGGCGTGTTTCGAGGTCGGGATGGCCAAGTGCACCTACGGCACCGGCGCCTTCGCGCTCGTCAATATCGGTGACGAGCCCATCGTCTCGACCCGTGGCCTGCTCACGACCATTGCCTGGCAAATCGGCGACGACGTCACGTACGCGCTCGAGGGCAGTGTCTTCATCGCCGGCGCCGCCGTTCAGTGGTTGCGCGACGGCTTGCGCCTCATCAGCGACAGCTCGGAGATCGAGGCGCTGGCAGCGCAGGTGCCGGACAACGGCGGTGTCACCGTGGTGCCGGCGCTATCAGGCCTCGGCGCTCCGCACTGGAATCCCGACGCGCGCGGCATCATCACCGGCATCACCCGCGGCACGACGAAGGCGCACATCGCCCGCGCGACGCTCGAGGGCATCGCGTTGCAGGTTCACGATCTATTGGGCGCGATGCGTGGCGATGCCAACCGACCGATCTCGGTGCTGCGCGTCGACGGCGGCGCCGCGGCGAACGACTTGCTCATGCAGTTCCAAGCCGACCTCTTGGGCGTCGAGCTCCACCGCCCGACGGTTCTCGACACCACCGCCCTCGGCGCGGCGTATCTCGCGGCCATCGGTGCCGGCATCTTGAGCGGCCCCGAGGAAGTGGCGCGCGTCTGGGCCATCGACAAGACCTACGCGCCGCGCCGCCCCGACGATTCGCTAAAGCAGACCATCGCCAACTGGCAAACCGCGGTCGCCAAAGCTTGAGCACACCACGTTACATCGCGGTCGCCGGGAACATTGGCTGCGGCAAGAGCACGCTCGTCGACTTCATTTGCCGGCAGTACGGGGTGCAGCCGTTCTTCGAGCCCAACGCCGAGAACCCGTATATCGTCGACTTCTACGAGGACATGAAGAAGTGGGGCTTCCACTCGCAGATCTACTTCCTCACGCACAAGTTCCGCATCCACCAACAGCTCGAGCTCGAGCGCGGTCAGCGCACCGTCGTGCAGGACCGGACCATCTACGAGGACGCCGAGATCTTCGCGGCGAACCTCTTTCGCCGGCGCCTCATCAACAAGCGTGACTGGCAGATGTATTGCGAGCTCTACGAGACCATCCTGACGTCGCTCAAGCCGCCGGATCTGATGATCTACTTGAAGGCGTCCCTGCGGACGATCAACAAGCGCATCAAGCTGCGTGGCCGGCCCGAGGAGCAGAGCATCCCCGCGAGCTACTTGAAGGCCTTGAACGACCTCTACGAAGGATGGTTTGCGAGCTACAAGCGCTCGCCGGTCATCATGCTCGAGACCGACAAGCTCGACTACTTGAGTGATCTGGTGCATCGCATCGACGTCCTGAAAACCATCGAGAAGCACATCCGCTAAAACGGAGAGACCATGAAGAAGATCCTGATGATGGCCGGCTTGCTCCTTTCGGCATGCAGCTCCGACTCGGGTGCCCCGGTCGATGCGTCGAAAGCGGCGGTCGCATTCGAGGCGAACGGCAAGGCGGCATCGACGGCGCCGTCCGGCGAAGACGTCTTTCCCGCGGCGGCGAGCTACGTCGAGCCGACTGGGAGCCTCACCATCGTGATGCATGGCGCGGTGGCGCCCGATACCACGCGGCATCAGTTCTCGATCCAGATCAACGGCTTCCGCGGCGGCACCGGCAAGTACCCCGTGGTCAACGCTGCTTACGCCCGTAAAGACGACGCCGGCCACGAGTTCGGCTACCAGGCGAAGGCTCAGGAGCTCAAAGTCGAGATCACCGACTTCGAGATTCACGACATCGCCAACTCGCCGCTCCGCGAAGGCACGATCTCGGGCACCTTCGAAGGGGACATGGCCTATCTGCACGCCAAAAAAGACGGCAATCCCTATACGGAGCCGCTCAAGATCACCAACGGCAAGTTCACCAACGTCAAAGTCAGCAGCATGAAATGAAAGAGGCCGCTCGCTGGCGGCCTCTGTTCGTTTTGACGTCGTCGCTCGGACTAGAGCTCGATCGGCAGTCTGTCGTCGAGCTCGATGCCCTTACGGGCGACCTTGGCGCGATAGCAGACCGGCTCGACACCGCGCGCGAACGCATCGCGCATGGCTTGCGCGAGCTCTGCGTCGATGTGGTCGGCCGGGCGGAAGCGCTCGACGTCGCCGCGCTGGGCGACGAAGAAGATCATGGCGCGGCAACCTTCGCGGACGAGGTCGGTGAGCTCGTCCATGTGGATCGCGCCTTCCGGCATGACGGTGTCGGGATAGAAGGCCGTGCCGTCCTGGCCGAGGGTCACGTTGACCACCTCGATGTAGCAGGGACGGAGACCGTTGCCCTCGAGCAGCAAGTCGATGCGGTTGTCGCGGCCGTAGCGCGCGTCGCGTCGGATCTGTGCGTAGCCCGCGAGCTCGCCGATCTTGCCGGCCATGATCGCCTCGTAGACGACGGCGGCTGGTCGGCCCGTGTGAATGCCGACCGGCGTGCGGCCCGAGTAGATGATCTCGAGCTGATGTTTGAAGCGCCGGCGCGGATCGTTGTGCGAAGAGATGAGCACTTTGCTGCCGGGCTCGGAGCACCCCATCATGCTGCCGGGATGCGCGCAGTGTACGGAGACTTCTTCTCCCGTTGGCAAACGAACATCGGCGACGAAACGCTTCTGGCGGCGGACCAATGTACCTTCGATAAGCGGCTGCTCGAAACGCACTTGCACCCTCCAAACACGTGGACAGCGCGAGCATTCGCGCGGCGGGCCGGACGTAATCAGATTCGATCTCGAAAAGGCAAGGGAAGACCGTCGCCTATAGCGTTGGTCTTGATTGACGATCGCGCTCCGGCCCGTTAGCCTTGATGTCATGGTGTGGCTGTCTAGTGTGGGTGTACGTGTGTCCAAACAGGCCGTGGCCATGGTCGGTGCGACGCTGATCGCCGCGTCCATCGCCGCCGCGCAAACGCCGGCTCAAGAAGCCACTCCCGCGCCGCGCTTCGGTTTGCCGCACTCCGAGGAGGAGCAGAATCTCTCGGGCCCCGAGCGCGTGGCCCGCAGCGCTTCCCATCTCGAGCGCATGCGCGTGGTCCTGAAGACGGTCCTCAAATACCTCGAAGAAGCTCGTGAAAAACGCGACGTCATCAAGCTCAACTGCGTCAACGAGAAGCTCACTGCGGTGAAAGGCCTGCTCAAAGTCTCCGAGCAAGCCGATGTCTCGATGCAGGAAGCCCTGGCCCGTCGCGACGAAGAGACCGGACGCGACGAGTACGAGAAGATCTCGATTGCCCGCGGCAAGGTCGACCAACTGCTGAGCGAGAGCGAAGGCTGTGTCGGCGAGCTGTCGGTCTATTCCGGGGACACCATCGTCGAGATGATCGGTGGTGACACCGGTGACATCCCGAGCCCACCGCCGGTGACGCCCGATGTCGTGGTGCGGCCCCCTGCCGCGAGCAACGGCGAAAACGGCTAAGCCGCGAGGCTTCGGCCCGCGAGCTTTCCCGGGCGTGGGATGCCGAGCCACTCGAGCACGGTCGGCGTGACGTCGTAGAGGCTTGCGGCGGCGGCATCGAGCACCTGATTCGAGAGCAGTACGCCATCGCGGCCATGATTCGCGTCGTCGGGTCCAGTGTCGTTGCTCCCGACCACGAGCGCTGGATGGCCGAGCGAGCCTAGACAGCGCACATGGAGCTCGTCTGCTTCGACTTGCAGAGCGGGGGCGTAGCCGTTGGTCGCGGCGTAGAGCGCGCTCGGCGCCGCGAAGCGCAAGCTCACCGGCGCCGGCGTGGCCGCGATCGCGGCAAGCAGCGCCGGGATGTCCGCCTCGCCGATCACGCCGTGAGGCTCGCGACCTCGCTGGTTCACGTGAATGCGTCCGACGTAGCCCCCATCCGCCCAAGCGGACGTTCGCGACCAATCGACCTTGCTGGCGTCGAACGTGCCTCGAGCGCCGGGAGTGAGCGCGAGGAATCCATGGGCGTGGAGCCAGTCGTTGATGGCGAAGCCGCCGTACATGCCGCACGCGCCATGATCGGAGACGACGAGCAGGCGGTCGTCGGGGCGCAGGAGCGCGAGGACGCGGCCGAGCTCGCGGTCGAGCGCGCGATAGACCGCGCGGATGGCGTGCTCGAGAGCGTGCCCGGCGACGTGGCCTGGGTGCCTCGGGTCGAGGTAGCGCCAGAAGGCGTGATGCGCCCGGTCGCTTCCCATCTCGACCAGCATGAAGAGGTCCCAATCGTCTTTCGCGAGCCAGTCTCTCGCGAGCGCGAAGCGGCGCTCGATCATGCGCTCGATGTCGGCGAGAAGCTCCGTTTTAGCGTCCTCGGCGACGCGGAACTCGGGGGTGTCGAAGACGTAGCCGTGACGTCTGACCTCGCTCGTGAGGCTCTCCGGGTGGGTGAATATCGCCTCGTCGTCGGGCGTCAGAAAACACGAGATGAGAGCCCCATCGAGCGCTGGCGCGGGATACGTGGGTGGCACGCCGATGATGCGAGCCCGCAAACCCGCCCGGTTGGCCAAGGCCCAGAGCGGCGGCTCGGTGAGCGCGTGTGACGATGCGAGCCGGCGCGACCGGTAGTCCCAAGCGGAGCGATCATGAAAGCCATAGAGGCCCAGCACCCCGGGGTCGACGCCCGTGACCATACAAGCCCACGCCGGCACGGTGATGGGCGGCTCGCAGCTCGCGAGTCGCGTCTTGGTGACGAGGCTTTCGAGCACCGGCAGGTCGCCCACGAAGCGCTCGAACGCGAGACTGGGCTCGAGGCCGTCGAGACCGATGATGACGACGCGGCTCAGGGTGCGTGGCTCCGGTTGCCGGTTCGGGGTAATACATGGTCCATCGTGTTGCCGCTGTTGGTTACGCTTCTCTTCGCCGCGCCGCCCGCCCAGGCTTTGACGCCTAGCTCCGCGCTGCCCAAGACGCCCAACGACCTACCGCAATGCACCAAGGCGCTCGACGCCAAGGGACCATTGCCGCAAACCGCCGGCGAGACCATTCGCTACCTCGTCGATGTGAACGGCCTATCGGTGGGCACGATCGATTTCAAGATCGAGCGCGTCGGCACGTACGCCGGGCAGCCGGTCACCGAGTACCGCAGCCTCTTCAAGCTCGATAGTCTGGTCGCGAGCTTCGTGCCTGCCGAAGGTCGTGCAGCCTCACTCGTCGACCTCGGCTCGCATCTGCCGCTCACCTCGACCAACCGCTACAAGTCCGACAAGAACAACTTCGAAGAGGACGTGACCTACGCGAGCGGCGGCAAGGGGCTCTCGTCGAAGCGCCTTCGTAACAACGAGAAGAAGATCGACGAGCGCAACTTCCCGTCGCCGGCGATCGATTTCGTGTCGGCGTATTACGTGATGCGGAGCTTTCCGGCCGACACCAACGGCTGCGCGCTGCTTTACGCCAACCAGCGCGCCTACACCGTCTGGGTGAAGCACATCGGTCAGGAACAAGTGAAGACGCCCGTGGGCACCAAGACCGCGGACAAGTACGAGCTACGCTACGCCTCCGAGAAGCAGCGCACCGCCATCAACGCCACCATCTGGATGGCGACCGATGCGAGCCGGCTCCCCTACAAGATGCGCGTCGAGGGCAAGCAGCCGCTCGAAGCGCGCGTCCACATGTACGAAGTACCGCCCGCCAAGCACTAAGGCGTGAAGGCGGCCGACCAGGCGTTCCTGAACTTGGCGCCGACCTTCTTGGCTTCGTCGGCGAAGCGCTGCCACACCGACGCGTCGAAGCGATCCTTGGGATTCACGTCGTACTCTTTGCCCCAGTGCGGGCGCGCGCCCATCTCGGCCATGACGCGCTCGAACGCCACCTGTGCGAGCAACACGTCGCGACGCAGGGCGCCGCCCCAGCTATCGGTCGCGGTCGAGGTGAGCAGCTCGAAGCTGACCGCATCGCGGCCGCTGTTCATGCCCATCAGGGTCTTATCGGTTGCCGAGAGGAAGCGCAGCGACAACGGGACCATCGCCTCGTAGCCGAGGGCGCGCAGCTCGGTCATGACGCGCTTGAAGGCTTCCTGGGCCTTGTCGAGCGGTACGCCATAGCTGACATCGTGCGCCGGTAAATCGAGCCACACCTGATACATGAGCGACGACTTGCCGATGCGCGGCGGCTTGGGGTCGCAGAAGCCCGCGCGGATCTTGCGCGACAGCTTCTTGCCCAAGGAGGTCGTGCCAGCGGCGGCCGCGGCGTTGAAGCCTTGCTGCAAGGTCCACTGCGTCGTCTTCGACGGCAGATCGTAGTCTTCCTTGCGCGGCAGATGGCGCGCTTCGATCTCGGCGCGGTTTTCGTCGGTGACTTTCACGAGCAAGCTGCGGCGCATGCGCGTCGCGCTCGGGTCGTCGAGGTTGAAGTCGATGAGGTAGTTGGCGCTCTGGTACGCGCTGACCTCGCGGCGCAAGCGCGAAGGCTCGAGGCGGGCGATGATCTCCTCTTCGCCAGTGATGAGGTCGTCGGCCTGCACCAAGTCGAAGTCGGGGACCACCTTCAGGGTGAAGCTGGTGGTGATGCCCAACAGGCCCATGTTGATGCGGTAGAGCGGCAAGTCTTCTTTGGCGACGGTGACCTTTTCACCCGCGCTGTTCACGATGGTCATGCCGACGACCTGCTCGGCGAGCACCGCTGGCGAGGTGAGTCCCGATCCGTGGACGCCATTGGCGATGGCGCCGCCCAAGGTGATGTCCGAGCTCGTCGGAAGGTTCTCGAGCGCGAGACCCATGGTGCGCAGAAGGGTGCCGATCTGCTTGAGCGTGCAACCTGCTTGAGCGGTGATGGTGATGCTGCCGTCAGCGCACCGTACCGGTTCCTGGATGCGGTTCATGCGCTTCATGTCGATGAAAGCGCCCCCGGGGCGCGGCACCATGGCCTCGTTGAACGAGTGCAGCCCTCCGCCACAGCGGACGGAGGTCTCGCGCTTCACGATGTCACAAATCTCGTCTTCGCTCGTCGGCTCGTAGAAGGCGCGCGGCTTGATGGTGACGCGGTTGTTCCAGTTGGTGCGGACGCTGCTGTCTTCGAACCAGGAGGCTAGGCGCGCGACCTGCGAAAAAATGGGGACAGCCACCATTTTCTCGGAGCTGTTTGCGCTATGCGGTGAGGAAAATGGTGGCTGTCCCCATTTTTTCGAACGAATATCCATGGCAATCCCCAAGACGAGGTGACCATCGCCTTATCGGGATTGTTCGGCAGACGTTCCGCGCCAATGCGGCGCAGGGGTGTGACTTAGGTGCTCAGGCCTGCTTGGCGCTGCGCATCTGGTCGATGAGGCGGCCGTATTCGACTTCCCACTCGGCCGTACCTTCACGCAAATTCTTCAGGCGGCCGCGGACCTCGCGATCGAGCTCCTCGTCGACGCCGACGTACTTGCGCATGGCGGTGGTCACGAGCTTACGCAGCTCGTGGTCTTCCATGAAGACTTCCTCGATGTGCTTCGAGTTGAAGAGCGAGTGGATGACGCGGTTGACGAGGTGCTCTTCGGCCTCTTCGCCGATGACGACCTTGCGCTGGTCGGCGATGCTCTTTTTCACCTTGCCGAGCATGGTGTGCGAGAAGCCGTGGCGCTGCATGGCCTCGCTGGCGTCGGTGCTCACTTGATCGACGGCGTTCATGTACTCGACGAGGACGGCGGCGAGGTCGAGCTCTGCTTCGTCGCGGTGGCCGTCTTCGACCTCGATGGCGCGGTTCGCGAGCAACGAGCGGACGATGTCTTTGGCAATCTTCGGAATGACCTTGCGGTACAGTTTCATGATCGTCCCAGCCAGGCACACGTACAAAAGGCGTGCCACACGCATTCGTGAGTTCGGTCCGGCTTCTTAGTGACCGATCGGCGATGCTGTCAACAGCGACGTAGCTGCCAGGGCCGCTCCGCAGCTAGTTTTTTGACGGCGCAAGATCCCGGCCCTAAGGTCGAATCGAACCTGGATGACGCGCCTGCGCGGGTGAGTCGTCTAGCGAGAGGGGCAGTTCGACCATGGCCAACCGGCGCAAGAAGGCACCGGCCGATTCCGTTTCCGAAAAGAAAGAAAGCTCGGCCAAAAAGGCCGCTTCGGGCCGTAAAACGCACGGTGAGGCCCTTGCCGTCGTTTTGGCCTGTCTCGGCATCATCACCCTGCTTTCCCTGGTGAGCTATGACGCCCGGGACACCTCGCTCAACGCCAGCGGCCGGGCCGCGGTCTCGAACTGGATTGGCCCGGCGGGCGCCTATTGGGCCGATCTCATGCTCCAGCTCGTGGGTATCGGCGCCTACGCCCTCGGCCTCGGCTGCGTGCTCGCCGGCTGGCGGGCCCTCGTCGGCCGCCGGGTCCGCCCGGGTGCCCGCGAGACCATCGGCGTCGCCCTGTTGGTCGTCAGCTCGGGTACGCTCGCGCACCTCGTGTTGGCGAGCGTTCAGCGCTCATATCCCGCGGGTGGCGTCGCCGGCGCCTTGCTCGGCCACTACCTGCGCACGCATTTCGCGATGCTCGGCGCGTACATCATGGCGGGCACGTTCGTTCTCCTGTCGCTGGCGCTGACCGCCGACGGCATCCTCCACGGTCTCGGTATGCGCGGTGCCTCCGCCGCCGGTGAGGCCGCGTCGCACGTGAAATCGTGGTGGGCGCTGGTCGCCGAGCGCTTGAAGTCGCGTCGCATGGGCACGCTCGAGCCGGTCCCGGCGCTGGCGGGTGGCGGCGGTGACATCTCGAACCCCTGGGGTTGGGACGACGTCGAAGACGCCAAAGAGGTCGAACGCAAAGAGAAGCGCGAGAAGCGTGTCGAGGCTGCCCGCCAACGCGGACAGGAGCTCGGCGCTGCCGACGCCGCGGCCAAGCGCGAGAAAGCCGAAAAGAAGCCGCGCCGCGCGCCGCCGTCGGAGCCCGAGGTGGCCATCGACGACACCATCGATCTCTTCGCCGAAGAGGATTTCTCACCGGTGTTGAAGCCGACGCTCGACATCGTCGACGGCGGTGAGCCCCACGAGGCGCCCGAGCCGGAGATTCGCGCCGCCGAAGCCCCATTCCGCGGGGTCGACAAGCCCGCGGATCTCCCGCGCAAGAAAGAAAAGCGCGTACCGGCGCCTCCACCCGCTTTGATGGACGCGCCCATCGACGAGTCGGATTTGCCGCCGTTGCAGGCGACCCGCTTGCTACCGCCCGACCCGGAGCCTGTGGCCGCTCCCATGCCCGTGCTGGCGGAGAAGCCCAAGCGCGAGAAGAAGCCCAAGCTCGGTGAGCCCGAGATCGTCGATGTGCGGCCGGACATCGACGCCGCCGCGATCATCGAAGCGACTGCCGCCGCCGTCGAAGAAGACGCGAAGCCCAAGACCCTCGAGCTGCCGCCGGTGTCGTTGCTCGACTACGTGCAGGGCGAGCGCGCCGTCATCGACCCCGAGAAGCTCCGCGATAACGCACAGCGCCTGGTGAAGACGCTCAAGGAGTACGGCATCGAGGGCTCGGTACGCGAGATCCGGCCCGGTCCGGTCGTCACCATGTACGAGTACGTGCCCGCGCCGGGCATCAAGATCTCGAAGATCGCCGGCCTCGCCGACGACCTCGCGATGAGCATGGCGGCGTTGCGCGTTCGTATCGTAGCCCCCATCCCCGGCAAGGGGGCGGTCGGCATCGAGATCCCGAACGAAGTGCGCGAGACCGTTTACTTGAAAGAGATCGTCGCGCACGACGCGTTCAAGAAGTCGGGCGCCGGCCTCACCATGGCGCTCGGCAAAGACATCGAAGGCAACGCCTACGCGGCGAACCTCGCGAAGATGCCGCACTTGCTGGTCGCAGGCGCCACCGGCACCGGTAAGTCGGTGAGCATCAACGCGATGATCATGAGCATCCTCTTCAAGGCGACGCCCGACGAAGTGCGCATGATCATGGTCGATCCCAAGATGCTCGAGCTCTCGGTGTACGAGGGCATCCCGCACTTGCTCTTGCCGGTCGTTACCGATCCGAAGAAGGCCGCTTTGGCGTTGCGCTGGGCCGTCGAGGAGATGGAGCGCCGCTACGAGATCTTGTCGGCCACCGGTGTGCGTAACATCGACGGCTACAACGAGAAGCTCGCGGTCGCGAAAGAGAACGGCAAGCCGCTGGTCATTCCCGCCAAGAAAGAGGGCGAGGAAGATCGCGTTTGCGAGTCGATGCCGTACATCGTGGTCATCGTCGACGAGCTCGCCGACCTCATGATGGTGGCGAGCCGTGAGGTCGAAGGCTCGATCATGCGTCTCGCGCAAATGGCGCGCGCCGCGGGCATCCACTTGATCCTCGCGACGCAGCGGCCATCCGTCGACGTCCTCACCGGTGTCATCAAGGCGAACTTCCCCACGCGTATCGCGTTCCAGGTCGCGTCGAAGCACGACTCGCGCACCATCATCGACGGCAACGGCGCCGAGCACCTCTTGGGCCGCGGCGACATGTTGTTCCTGTCGCCGGGTGTCGGCGGCATCAAACGCGTCCACGGCGCCTTCGTCTCCGACCAAGAGGTCGAGCGCACCGTCGCGTTCTGGAAAGAGCAGGCCAAGCCGCAGTACGACGAATCGATTCTCGCGCCGCGTCCGGACGAGAACGCCGAAGGTGGTGCGGGTGGCGAAGCCGAGGTGAAGGACGAGATGTACGATCAAGCGGTCGCCATCGTCGCCGAGACCCGTCAGGCCAGCATCTCGATGATCCAGCGTCGCCTGCGCATCGGTTACAACCGCGCTGCGCGTATGGTCGAGCTCATGGAAACCGAGGGCATCGTCGGACCCGCGGACGGCGCGAAGCCGCGCGAAGTCCTGGTGAACGCCATCTAGTCTTCGAAGGCGCCGATGGAGAATGGCGCGCCGCGAGCCGCGCCCGTCAGATCGAAGCCGGTGCCGCCGCAGTGCTGCGGTGCCTCGAGGCTGCCGCAGTCGCTCGTGGTCGCGTCTTTGCCGGAGGTTTTGACGCCCATCGGGTCGGTCGCGAGCAGCAGGCTGTAGTCGTTGTCGACGACTTCGTAGATGTCGTCGTCGGTGGTGTCGAAAAGGACGTCGTCGGCGCCGTCTTCGTCGTCGAACACCTGGCTCGATGCTTGCGCACCGACGACGTTGCCGCTATAGCGAACATGGGCGGTGCCGTCGTTGCAGGCAAGACCATTCTGGCCGTCGACCTCGGCTCCGGTCTCGTGGGCGACGACCTGCCATGCCGAGCCGTTCCAACGGGCCTCCCAGTACGGGATGTCGCAACCCAAGAGCAGGTTGTTCTGGAAGGAGAGGGGATCGACGCCGTTGCCGTAGGTCGAGGTCGGGTACTCCTCGTGAACGCAATGGCCGACCAATGGGTTGGTGTGCGTGCTGAAGATGTTGTTGGTGACGATTGGGTGCCCCCCATTCATCAAGTGGAGGCCTCGATGGGTGCCGTAGACGGTGTTTCCGGTGATGCTCATCGGGTGAATCTCGTCGCAGCCGAAGAGTGGCGGCGCGAGGTGCACCGTGATGCCGCTGCCGAGGTTCCCGGTCGCGACGATGACGTTATCGCGGATGGTCACCGGCTCGACGGACGCGAGCGAAATACCGGTCGCCGGATTGGGACCGGACGTCGCGACCACGAACATGCGATTGTTCGCGAACGTTCCGGTGGCCGTCTTCGAGAGCGCGATGCCCACCGCGGAGCCGCCGACGACCATGCTCACCCCGCTCGGGCCCACCGCGATGACGTTCCCGACGATGGAAAAACCGCCATCGGCCGCGACTCCGGTGCTGCCAGTCAGACTGCCAGCGGCCATGAGAGTGCTGCCCGCGATGGTCAGCATTCCGCCGGCTTCGACGGCGGTGCTCGTCGTCGTGCTCGCGCTGCCAGAGCGAACTACCGACCCGGACATGGCGATGGCCGAGCGCGGCGCGCGGACGCCGAGCGTGCGCTGGGCGGCCTTTGCATCGATGGTCACGCCTTCGAGCACCGTGTCGGCACCGCTATCGACAATCACACCGATCGAGGTGTGCTGTGCCGCGCTGTCGATCATGGTGTCGCGCAAGGTGAGGCCACCGGCGACGTTGCGCGCGAGCAGGCCGACGGTCTCGTGGGCGTCGTCGACCGTGATCGCGAGATTCGCGATGCTCACCGCCGCGGGCACTTCGGCGACCAGCACCCCGATGGCGTCGTAGTGGAGTCGCGTGCGGTACAGAAACGGGTCGTGCACAGCGAACGACGGCGAGTATCCGCCCTCGAGGTCGACGCCGTAGCCGACGATCTGCACGAGCTCGTCGTAAGCGGCGACGCCGCCGCGGCCGGCGATACGGACGCGATGCAGCTGGCGCGCGCGCGCCAAGGCGATGGCTCGCTGTATCGAGCGTAGCGGGGCGTTGGGACTGCCGATCTCGGAGGCGTGTGGCCCGCAGTCGATGCCGGTGGGACAAAACACGTAGATGGCGTCGTCCGCGGCGTTGAACGTCGCGTGTCCGAACGAGCCCCCAGTCGTGGTGTTCGCTTTCACGCACCAGTGCCAAAGGCTGGGACCTGGGACCGAGATGGTGATGCTCGAGCTCGGAGCTGCGATTTCCTGAGTGACGACCGGAACGGCGCATGCGGCATCGCGGGCGACGAGGATGGTGTAGCTGGCGGCTCCGCTGCGTGTCGTCCACGTGAGCGTCGTCGTCAGCTCGGTGATGAGGCTCGCGTTCGGTGGCGCCACGGGATCCGGCGGTGAGGTGTCATCCGCGGCGCCGAAGCCGGTGAAGCCGATGGAATTCGCTTCGGGGTCGATGACCGCGCCGCCAACCGCGACGAGCCCCGAGACCGTGACCGTGTAGCCGATGCCGAGGCCCTGCTCCGCGGTTTTGAGCGTGACGATGGTCGCGTTGCTCGCGAAGGCATCGTGAATCTCCAAAGCCGGCGCTATCGCGTAGTGAACGAGCTCGCGCGCGAGGCTCGGGAGCACCTCTTGGTCGAAGGTCAGCACGACCGTCGTCGCGTCGATGGCCGTGGCGTTGCGCAGAGCCAGCGCGCTCGCCGACAGCTCGGTGACACATCGGCCGCTCGGTGAGCAGACGTAGCCATCGACACAATCCGTGTCGGCCGCGCAGTTGATGGTCGCGTCCTCGGGAACCACCAGCTCCACGCCGCACCCGGTGACCGCGATAACGGTCATGAGCGATGCCGCGCGCTTCACCGCTCACGCTCGTAGGCACCGATCGACACCGACACGGTGCGGGTCGCGGATGCGTAGTCGTCGCGAATGTCCCCGCAAGGCACCTCGCCGTGGAGACCACAGCTCGCGAGGCTGGTGTCGCGTCCACCCTCCACGATGAGCAGCTGGTTGGTACGCAACGGGCCGGCGGCGCCATCGAGTCGCAAGTCCCAGCGGTTGTCGATGCTCCCGTCACTCGCGACGATGGTCGAAGGGTTGTCATCGGCGCCGTCCGCGTCTTGGAACAGGTCGGTCGGTGCGAGCAGCGATTTGTGGTTGCCGCGGTAGACAACACCATCATTGAGCGAGTTATCGTCGCGCGCTTCCGTCTGGTCGTCGTCGTAGTTGGCGTTGAGCACGCGCAGCGTCGAAACACACCCGACAGCCGCGTTGCCCTGGAAGGAGTGGAAGTCGTCGAGCGAGCCGGAGAGATGCGCACCCACGCCCGCGGCCGCCTCTAAACACGCCAGGAGATTGTTCGTTGCCATCACCTGGACACCGCGAATGCGGACCGGTGTCGCCAGCGCCGTGGTGAGGCCGGCGGCGATGGTGTTGTGCGCGAGGTTGACGATCGGGTCGGTGACCTCACTCTCGACGTCGACGGTGGCGACCAGGATGTCGTCGCCGGCGTTCACGCCGCCGGACCACATCAAGTTGTTGCTCACGGTGATGCTGCCAATCGTGCAATGCCTGACCGACAGCGCCGGGCTGCCGACGGTGCTTACGGCATTCTTTTGGATGACGAGGTTGGGACAGCCATAGGCGTCCGGGGTCACGACGATGCCGGTGCCGACGATGGCGGAATTTTCGAGGATCCCTCCGCCTTGGCCCACGAAGGTGAGTGCCGGCCCGCCTTGTGCGTGGAAGCGGTTACGGCGGAGGATCGCCGCGCCCGAGCCGCGTACGACGACCGGTCCTTCGGCGCGCGAGTCTTCGACGACCGGGCCACTGTCGTCCTCGGAGGCGCTGTCGATGACGAGAGCCTGACCGGCCGCGTCAGTCACCTCGAGAACGCAATCGCGGACGAGAACATTGCGGCTGCAACCGGCAAGGAGCAACGCGGTGCCACCGCTCTCCGCCTGCACCGTGAGCCCTTCGATGACCAAGGTGTCGACGACGCTCACGGCCTGCATGGCGCGCGCACCGCCGCGAAGGGTCGTGGGATAGAGCGTAGGGTCGCGCGTGGTGAACGTCGGGTCCCAGCCGCCGATGACGTCGTAACGGCCGCTGGTTAGCGCCAGGGTGTCTTCGTAGACCGCACCGCCGCCTCTCCCTGCGATGTCGAGTGTCGCAGCGCCCAGCGCGTCGGCGGTCGCGGCGCCGCGCGAGATGCTCCAGAACGGGAGCTCCTGTGTCCCGGCTTCCCAGTGTTCGTCCGTCGGCCCGACGGCACATTCTTCGGTGGGTGGGCAGTAGACGTGCACGGCAGTGCCGGGCAGCGCGAAACGGGAGACTGCCGAGTAGCTCTCGGAGATGTCGCTCGTCACCTTCCAGAAGTACGCGTGACCGCCTTCCACGGCGAGCGGGAGCATGGGCTCGCTGGCGGTGAAATAACCTTCGGGTGGGGTCAGCGGATGCAGTCGTTGCAGCGCCGCGTCGAGGGCGACGAGCACGTAGTAGGCCTGTGCATCCCGGCGCTCCGCCCAACGGAGCTCGACCTGAACCCCACTCAAGACCGCACGGTCGGTGGGCGCGGTCGGCTGCGGAGGCACCGGGTCGACCGGGTCGCCGTGGCCGGTGAAAGGTTTGACCGTATCGTCTTCGCTGAGGCCGTAGCCGAAGGCGTCTGTCAGCCCGATGAAACGCAGCTCGTAGGGCCGCGCCACCTGCTTCGTGGTGTGGAGGATGAGGGTATGGTTCGCGTCGATGAGCTCGATGCTGGTGATGCCGAGCCCTGGCGTGATGCGGTAGAGGTCCAGGTCCTGCGCGGCCATATCGGGAAGCGGCTTGTTGAACACGACGACGACGCGAAAGCTCGTGCTCGGCGCGAGCGACGTGACCTCCAAGGGACCAGCATCCGTGGTGGACACGCAGCGTTCGATGTCGGTGTTGCACGTGTAGTCACGCGGGCAGTCGCCGTCGTCGGCGCACGTGATCTCGGTGCCCGGCGCGACGTCGAGATCGACGCCGCACCCGACGAGCGTCAGAGCCGTTAGGAGGAGGGCCGGGGAGAGGCCGCACCGATACATCGCCTCGGAGTCTAGCCGCCGCTCGGCCGTGGGGCCATGACGGGGATCACACACACGGGATGGACCAATTAGTCCTTTTCGTACGCACCGATGGACCACGGAACCGTGCGCGGCGACCCCGAGAAGTCCACGTCCGCACCCCCGCACGGCAGGGCCCCGTCACCGCAATCGTTGCCGGTGCCGACCTTGCCGCCGCCGCGGATGCCAAGAGCATCTGTGTCGAGGCGGAGCGACAGATCGTTGTCGGCGGCTTCCGATACGCTGTTGTCGCCGGTCTCGAGAAATAAATTGTCGGGTCCGTCCACGTCGGTGAAGAGGGTGCTAGCAGCCACGGTGCCACTGATGTTGCCGCTATAGCGGACGATTTGGTCTGGTTCTTCGCGGCAAGCACCGCCGTTCAGGGCATTGACGGCGCTTGCATCGGTGAGCGCCTGATAGCTGCTGGTGAGCTGACCGGGAGCACCTCGCTTCTCGCCATAGACCGTCGTGCAATCGACGAGTGCGTTGTTCTGGAACGAAAGCGGGTCGGCGGTGTCGTAGCCGACATAAGGAGTCTCGATCATGCAGACACCGGTGACACGCAGGAGATTGTTGCTGATCACCGGGCTGCCGGCATGGAGCTCGATGCCGTAGCCGCTGGAGTGCACGGTGTTGCCGACGATCTTGGTGAGGGCGCCGTCGCCGCAGGGTCGGGTGATGCCGTCGATGTCGTTGAGCTCGATGCCGCACGTGGAGACGTTGACGCCGCCCGCGACGATGACGTTATCGCGGACGACGACGGGGTGACCTTCCGCGTAGATTCCGGTCGCTATGAAGCTGGCGCTAGCATAGATGCGGCTGCGCTCGACCAGACCCGCGCCGATGCGGGCCGCGAGGGCGAGTGAGGCGTCGCGCGCGACGATGAGGCTTCCGGCGATGGTGACCGTGCCGGAGGCCTCGACCGCGACACTCTCACCCGCGGACGTTCCCGTGATGATGGTGGTGTTCACGAGCGCGACCGCACCTCGGTCGCTGCGCACGCCTCTGCTGGTCGCCGAGATGCCGACGCCGTTCCCGGGCAAGACCGATGAATCGACGATGTGGAGCTCGCGCGTCGTGCTGCTGCCGATGCCGGCTGCGTGATGGGAGGCGCTGGTGGTGATTTTCGCGCGCTCGAGGGTCACGACATCGGCCCCGGCGATGCGCAGGCCGGTGGCGTCGCCGGGGCCGTTGGCGTGCATCCATACGTCGCGGAGCGTCACCGCGTCGGCGGAGGTCACCACGACGGCGATGGGCGCGTAGGTCGTGTCGCCGGTGAAGCGCAATCCCGAGACGAGAATCGGATCGGTGAGGCCGCTCAGGATCAAGGCGCTGCTCGCGAATCTGATCTCGGTCGGATGGAGGTCCGCGTCCGCCATGACGAACGTGCTATCGTAGCCGCCGGCGAGGTCGACGCTGACTCCCGTGACCTGCACCGCTTCTTCGTACGCCGCGCCTCCGCCCCGGCTTGCGATGCGTACCGTTGGTAGGCCGAGCTGCTGTGCCAACGTTACGGCGCGTTGCACGCCGCGCATCGGCGCATCGGGGCTGCCGACTTCGGCATCGCTCGCGGAGCAGCTCGCGGCGGCGTCGCAATGAACGTAGATGGCGTCATCGGTGACGTGGAAGATGCCGTGACCCGCGGCGGCGCCCGAAAGATTGCTGCTCACGCACCAGTGATACACGCCGGTCGACGGCAGGCTGACCGCGATGCTCGTCGCTTCCGCAGAAACGGATCGCGTGAGGATCGGTGACGCGCAGGTCGCGTCCGTCGCGACCTCGACGGTGTACTGGGTCGCGCCGTTGCGCGCGCTCCACACCAAGACCTGCGACAGGCCGATGACCAGGGCATCGTCGGTGGGCGCGAGGGCCGTCGGCGGAGTCGCATCGGCAGGGGTGCCAAACCCGAGGAACACCGCGCTGGCCGCCGCGGGATCGATGAACGTGCCTCCGGCGCCGATCACTCCGTCGGTGGTGACCGTGTAGCTCACGCCGAAGATTTGATCGTCGGTACGCAGAATGACCGACGCATCGTCGTCGTCCCGACGAGCGTCGAGGACTGCGAGCGCTGGAGTGATCGTGTAGTGCTCGCGCTCGCGCGCCACCGCGCCGACGAGCGCTTGGTCGAAGATGAGCCGCACCTGATTGCCGTCGATGGCCGCCGCGGCAAGTAGCGCCAGAGCGGACGTCGACAGCTCGGCGACACACAGTCCGCTCGGGGAGCAAACCGCGCCGTCGACGCAGTCCCCATCGTCGCGGCAGACCACCTCGACTCCCTCGGGTACATCGAGGTTCACGCCGCAAGCGCTCGAGAGCGCGGCCACGAGCAGCAAGGGCCGCCTCATGGGTCACGCTCGTACGCGCCGATCGACGCCGGTGCAGACCTCGCCGTTGCCGCGAAATCGGTGGTCACGTTGCCGCACGACACCGGCGCATCGTAGGTGCCGCAGGTCGAACCAGACGTGTCTTTGCCGCCGCTGACCAGGCGGAGCTGCTCGTCGCGGTTGGGCATGCCGAGAGCGTCTAGCGCCAAGCGCCAATCATCTTCGACGGCGCCTTGAACGAAGAGGGTGTCGGGCAGGCCGTCAGCGCCAGCGAAATCGACGAACATGTCGTCGGGCGTGAGGCCGGAGACGACGTTGCCGAGAAAGCGTTCTCCGGTCGAGCCACCGCCATCCACCGCCTCGAGGTCCTCCTCGGTGATGTAGACGAAGCTCGGAGCTGGTGTGTTCTCGACGGTGACGGCGCTCGGGCAGCCGACGAATCCGTTGTTTTCGACGGATTGGAGAATGAACCCGTCGCCCCGCGTGTAGATGCCCGCGCCGGACGGCGAGTTGATGCACACGAACAGATTGTTGGTGACGATGGTGCTCGTGCCGAGCACGTCGAGCGGAGCCGCGACCTGACCGCCTGCGACCACGATGGTGTTGTGCGCGACGCGGAGCGCCGGCGTCGCCGAATCGTCTCCCACGACTCTGATACCGTAGGCTTGGGTTTCGAAATTGATGCTGCTTCCGCTCCAGATGAGGTTGTTCACCACCTCGACGCTGCCGCAGAAGATACCGCCGAGCTGCAGGGCGCCGTCGCCGACGCTCGTCATGACGTTGTTCGAAATGCGCAAGTCGGCGCAGGCGGCCCCCTCCTGGCTCTCGATGTGCGTGCCCGCGAAGACCGAGTGATCGATCACGCCGCGCGTGCCGCCGACGAAAGACAGTCGCTCGAAGTCCGTGCCGCGGAAGGTGTCGCGCTCGAACACCGGCGAGGTGACACCACGAACCATGACGCTGCCCTGGATGACGCTATCGCGGACGAACGGCCCTCCTCCGGGGGAGGTATCGATGTCGAGCGCTAGACTGTCGTTGCCGGTGGCGGTGAAGCCGCAGTGACTGAGCACGACGGTGGCGTCGCAGTTCGCGAGCAACGCCGCGGTGCCGCCCGCACGTGCCTCGAGCACCAAGCCGTCGACGAGCACGGGGCCCGAGTTTTCGATCACCTGGAGGGCCAGGGTATCGGCCGTGAGGAGGGTCGCGTACGCTTCTGGGTCGCGGGTCGTGAATGTCGGATCCCAGCCCCCCAGGACGCTGATGGCGCCACGGAGCAACATGCCTCCGTCATAGGCTCCGACAGCGCGGCCGGCGACCTTCACGGTGCTCGCGCCGACGGCGTTTGCGGCAGCCACGGCGCGGGCGGGGCTCGCGAACGGCAGGTCACGGGTGCCGGCCTCCCAGAGCGGCGCGGGCGGCTCGTCACAGGGGTCATCCGGCGGGCAGTAGACGTAGATCTCGTTCGCGACCGCGGCGTAGCGACCGGTGCTGGACTCGCCCTCGTTGGCGTTGCTCGTCACTTTCCAGAAGTAGGCGCGCTCGGCCTCGAGGGTGATCGTCAAGGTCGGTTCCGTCGTCGCGAAATACCCGTCCGCTGGAGTGGAGGGGTGGAGCCGCGTGAAGCTCGCATCGTAGGCGACGGTGACGAAGTAGGCTTCGGCCTCGAGGACCGGCGTCCATTGTAGGGTGACTTCGCCGCCAGAGACGAAGTTGGTCTTGTCGAGCGGCACCAGGAGTTCGGGTGGGGTCGGGTTCACGACATCGCCGATGCCCACGAACTCGGCGCGCGCGTCACTGTCCGCTATGGCGTAACCAAAGATGTCCGTGAGCCCGGAGACCGTGAGCTCGTAGGTGCGAGCCTTGAGCTCGCTGACGTGCAGCACGACGGTATCGTCATTGTCGATCTCGACTTCGTCGATGACGATGCCGGGGCTTACGCGATAGTGCTCGGCGCTCGCCGCGAGCTGGGGTGACAGGGGCTTGTTGAAGACCACGACGACGCGGAAGCTCGAGGTCGCCGCCACCTGGCTGATCAGCAGTGGCCCCGCATCCTCGGCGGCGACACATCGCCCCGCCTCGCCGTTGCAGGTGAGACCGGCCGGGCAATCCGCGTCATTGTCGCAGATGACCAGGAGATCCGGGGCCAAGCGCAGATCGACGCCACAGGCCGTGACGAGCAGGCCGAGCATGGCCCAGCACCGATGCATGAGGCCCACTCTACCCCCTTGCAGGGGCCTCGGCACGAGGACTATGGCCCGCGAATAATCATCCGGCCTCGGCGGTCTAATCCATGATGCTCGTGCTCTCTCTCGTCCTCGCAGCGGCCGCTCCCGGCGATACCCTCGCCAAGGTCCAAGCCACCTACAAGAACGCCGGCGACGTCACCGCCAAGTTCGAGCAGACCTACGTCGACAAGGTGCGCGGCGCGAAGAAGATCGAAAGCGGCGAGCTCTGGGCAAAGAAAGACGGCAAGGTTCGCTGGAGCTACCGCACACCGGCCCGCAAAGACTTCGTCTTCGACGGCAAACAGGCCTACTTCTACGAGCCCGAGAACTCGCAGGTCACCGTTTTCGACAAGTTCCAGGACAGCCCGGTTGCAAGCGCCATGCGTTTCTTGTGGGGCCAGGGCGATCTGGTGAAGAGCTTCGAGCCCGCGACGTGTGACGGCAAATGCGTCGCAGCGGGCGATGCGGTGTCGATTCTCCTCACCCCCAAGGAGCCCCTCGCCGCGGTCGAGCGTATACAGCTCGACACCGACGGTGGCAGCGGCAAGGTGCGTCGCTCGATCGTCATCGACCCGCTCGGCAATCGCACCGAGTACGTCTTCAAGGACCTGGACCTCGGCGCCAAGGTCGCCGATGCCAAGTTCGCCTTCACCATTCCCGCGGGAGTGAGCGTTCTGCACGCGAACGCGGACAGCAAGCCCGAGAAGAAGTAGCTAGCGCGCCGGCGCGTACTTGACCCGGAAGTTTTTCTCGCTGCCCGGGACCTGGGCCTCGATGGGCTCGAAGTCGACACCGAGCAGATCCTGGATCTGGTCCCGCGCCTTCAGGGTGATCAGGATCTCGTTCGCTTTCGCGGTGTCCTCGCCGAGCTTGCTCGCTGCGTTGACCTCGGCGCCGTAGACGTCGACGTCGCCGATCTTCAGCACGCGGCCGGAGCCGATGCCGACGCAAAGGAGAACCTGCTCCTCGGGCGCGCGGCGCGCGTTCAGGTTCTGACAAGCGTGCTGCATGGCGATGGCGCACTGCACGGCGGTGCGCGCGCGCTTGAAGATGATGAGGAAGCTGTCTGCTTCGATCTTGATGAGGATGCCGTCGTGATCGGCGACGATCGGCAGGAGCAGTGCCTTCTGCTCGTGGATGACCTGCAGGAAGTGGATGATCCCGAACTTCGCGACCTGGCGCGAAAAGCCCGAGAGGTCGGTGAACATGATCGACCAGTCATCGCCGAACAAATCCCAGATGCGCTGATCGATTTCGCGGACGTCGGCGCCGGGTTGGGTGCGCTCGTCGATGAGACGCCACAGGCGGGCTTCACTGCCTTTGAGCTGATCGTCGTGATGCGACATGGGTTTAGTCCTTTCTCTCCACGTGTCCGAGATAGCGGATGGCTTCGGCGATTTTGGTGTGAGCGTGCTTGGCGACCTGAGGATCGCTGCCTGCCAGGGTCATGACAGTCGCAGCGGAGGCTTCGAGACGCAACGCCAACGTGTCGTCACCCATGCGGCGGGCCGCGGCGATGGCCAAGGCGCTGGCCGCGGTGCCGACACCGCGCACGATGGGACCGGAGTCGATGTCGGCGGGACGGTCGCGGCCGGGTGGCCATTCGCGAAAGCCCACGAGCACGCCGGCGTCGAACAGGTAGTGCTCGCGGTAGAGCCGCCAGTCATGCTCGGCGCGCACCGGTAAGACCTCGGCAAGGTAGCGCGTCTGCCATGACAAGGCGCAGCCGCGCGGGAGCTTCCCGGATGCGCTCTTGCCGGCCACCTGCGACCAGGGAAGACCGGTGTCGGCGTCGGTGTGCTCGACGAGAAAGGCGTCGAAGCGTTGGCCGGGCTCCGACGCGAGGGCGGTCCCGTGGGCGCGGTCGTGGCGCGCCAGGGCCGCGAGCACCGCCGCCTGATCGGCGGGAAAGCGTTGCGGCCGACCAGCGAACGACGGCGCATGAGCGGTGGACTCTGCGAGGGAACGTTTGGCGAGCGCGCGCGCAATGCGGGCGTGGAGCTCGACGTCTGCACAAGCGCCGACGACGGTGTCGCGGGCGCCGAGCATGAGGGCGTAGTGCGCGAGCCAGAGCCCGGCATCGGCGCGGTCGACATCGAGCCCCGCTGGCCGATCTTTCTTGGCCAAGGCGAGGGTCGAGGAGGCTTGCGAGTGGCGGCGGGAGCTCGAGCACTGCTCCCGCGCCGGGCATCGCCAGCGCGATCAGGAGAGGGAACAACTACACGGCCACCGCGAAGTCGCGTAGGGCGTCGTTGAGCGATGTTTTGAGGTCGGTCGTGGCGTTGCGCTGGCCGATGATCAGCGCGCACGGCAAGTGGTACTCACCGGCGGGGAACTTGCGCGGCCGTGTCCCCGGCACCACGACGCTGCGTGGCGGGACTCGACCTTTCACCACCACCTCGGTCGAGCCTGTGACATCGATGATGGGTGTCGAGGCGGTGAGCACGACGCCGGCGCCGAGCACCGCGCCTTCGCCGACCTGCACGCCCTCGACCACGATGCAGCGCGAGCCGACGAAGGCGCCGTCCTCGATGATGACGGGCGAAGCTTGCGGCGGCTCGAGCACGCCGCCGATGCCGACGCCGCCCGAAAGGTGCACGTGTTTGCCGATCTGAGCGCAGGAGCCGACGGTCGCCCAGGTGTCCACCATGGTGCCGGCGCCGACGTAGGCGCCGATGTTCACGTAGCCCGGCATGACGACGACACCGGGCTCGCAGTGTGCGCCATAGCGGACGACACCCGGCGGCACCACGCGGACGTTCTGCTCACGGAGGTTCTTCTTGAGCGGAATCTTGTCGAAGTACTCGAATGGCGGGACGTCCATCACCTGCATGTCCGATACCGCGAAGAAGAGAAGGATGGCGCGTTTGACCCAGGCGTTCACGGTCCAACCGTCGTTGGTCTTCTCGCAAACCCGCAGCTCACCGCGGTCGAGCATCGCCACGACCTCGCGGACGCACCAGCGGGTGTGCTCGTCGAGCTTGGTTCGGTCCGCGAAAGCGGTGTCAATGGCCTTGGCGATGTCCTCGATGGATGTCTTCATGAGCCTCTCAAACGAGCGCGCTTTCGACGTGCCCGACGACGAGCTTCTGGGTGTTGACGATCGGTAGCCTGCGGAAGCGCTCGAGGAGCTCGGGGACGTCGCCGAGGATGCCGAGTCGCTGCAAGAGGGCGATGACGACCGGGAAGTATCCGCGCTCGTTGCCGTCGTCGATCTTGATGGCGATGCCGATGCCGGTGCCCGCAAGACCGATGGCGTAGATGCCTTCGGCGCCGTTCTTGGGGAAGATTTTCCCGGGCAAGGCGGTCAGCAGGGCCTCTTCGAGGCGGCCGGCGCCGGAGAACACGCGCGGGAACGCGGTGACCGCGGCGAGCATCGCGCGTAACGCCGCGACGCGCTCGGGTGCGCAACGCGTGGGCGTCGCCAAGCGGCCGAAGCCTCGCGCCAGGGCGACGAGCGGCATACGGAAGGTGGGGGCGCCACAGCCGTCGATGCCGACGAACAGGTCGCCTTCGGCGGTGCTGGTCATCGAGCGCACCGCAGCCTTCACTTCTTGCTGCGCTGGCGTCGACGGATCGAGGTAGTGCTCCGGTTCGGTGCCGAGCTCGCGCGCTAGGCGAACGAAGCCCACGTGTTTCCCCGAGCAGTTGTTGTGCACGGGCTTTGGCTTGTCTCCGGCGCGCGCGATGGCGATGCTGGCCGGCAAGTCGTAGGGAGCATGTGGCCCGCAACGTAGCTCGCTCTCCTCGACCCCGACCTTCTTCATCAGGCCGCGTACGATGGCGACGTGCTCGGGAGTACCGCTGTGACTCGCGATGAGCACCGCGAGCTCGGCTGGTGATACGCCATAGCGGTCAGCAAGGCCGCGCTCCAAAAACGGTAGCATTTGGAAGGGTTTCACCGCGGAACGCGTGAAAACCGGCGTGTCGGGGTTACCCCACGCATGTAAGACCGCGTCATCCTTGGTGATGACGACGCTGCCGCGGTGGAGCGATTCAGGCTCGCCGCTGCGCGTGACGCGCGCTAAAATCGCGGCAGAAACGTCGCTCGCGGAGCCTGGCATAGCGCATGACATAGCATCGGCTTTACATCTCGGTACAGTGCGTCTGGCGGTTGCGCTTCCGGTCTTCGATGGCGACCTTGAGTTACGGAGGGGCACATGGGACGGCACCGAAACGACCGCGACGGAAAGCTCGAAGACCGATCGGACTCCGGGGGGCCGGTAATCTCCCAGGTGCCCACGTCGCGCGAGCTACCTGACGACCGCATCGACGACGAGCCGCTCGGCTTCACCGACGTCGCCATGATGGCAACGAGCATTGGCGCCGCGGCGAGTGGATACCTGCGGGCCAGCGAAGCAAATCCCAACGACCTCGAGCAGGCACGCCTGCGTCTGCACGATGTGCAGGTCGCCCTGGTCGCCTTGGGCTACGACGTCAGCGGCCGCGGCCGTGGCGGCGGTGGTGACGGTATCGACGGCATCTGGGGGCCGGCCACCCGGGACGCGATAGCGGAATTTCAAGACGAGCACGACCTGCCGCGGAGCGGTCAGCTCGATAGCGATACGTACCAGGCAATCCTGGCGGCCCATGAGAGCTCGCTCGAAGCGGTCGCCGTCGATGACGAGGTCGCCGAGAACGACGAGTGGTCGACTTTGCTGTCGGCACGTACCCGGCGAGAGCAAAACTAGGCGGCCTATCAAACACTGCCAAATGAGCTCCGAGTGACGCGTCGCGTCACTCCCGTTTTCTTTGTTATTAGCGGCTTAGGTCGGCTAACCTCCCGGCGATGGAGCTCCGCCTAGAGGATCTGCAGACCGAAGAGTCGCACACCATCGACGCGGCCGGTGCGACCCTCGGACGCGACTCGCGTCGCTCCAGCATCACCATCCCCGATCCCGGCGTTTCGGGTGCGCACGCCCGTATTTTCGCGCGCTCGGGCCGCTACTACATCGAGGACACCAACTCCTCGAACGGTACCTTCGTCGAAGGCACGCGTCTGCGTGGTGAGCTCGAGCTCAAAGACGGCATCGTCATCTCGCTCCACAAGTACAAGTTCCGCGTCTCCGTTGCTACCAATGGCGCGGCGGGGGGCGAGGCCACCGGCATTTACGACCAGAAGAATGCCGGAAAGACGACACCGAAGAGCGAAGCCCCACGCTCCATGCAGCAAGCGCGCACCGTCATGCAGGACGACCCCGAAGAAGGCGGCTTCGACGAGCAGCTCGCCGAGGGCAGCTCGATTCATCGCAAGCCGCCGGTCTCCGAAGACTCCGAGGATGAAGGCGCGCGCCGCGGCAAGGGGCGCCGCGATTCGAGCACCATGGAAGGGCGGGAGTCGGGTTCTCTCGAGGACAGGCGCGATTCGGGATCGCTCCGCGATAGCGGTCAGCGCCGCCGTGAGATCTCGGTGGACGACGAGGCCGTGGACGACCGCGACATCTCGAACATCGATGAGGCGCTCGGTGGCGGCAGCGTCCAGGGCGGCTTCAGCCAAGCTCTGGCCTACTACATGGGCGCCGTTCCCAAGCTCGCCTTGGCGCCGGTGCGCGCGACGCAGCAGTTGATCGCCGAGCAACCCTTCCCGGCTCTCGACAAGATGGACCTCGTGGTGTGGGCGGCCCCGCCGCTCATCCTCGGAGCGGTCATCACCCTGGTCGCCACCATCATCTTGTCCTTGGCGACGCACACGTTCGGCGTCGGTGCGATTATCCGCCCGATCATCACCGGTGCCATCGGGGTGGTCATTGGCTGCGTGGTGGCCGGGTGGATCTGGCACCCGCTGGTCGAATGGTGGATTCGCCTCCTCAAGGGGGAATCCAATTCGCGCGGGCGCACGAATATGTTCGTTGCCCTCTATTCCGGCGTCGCGCTCACCCAGATCGCAGCGGGCATCGGTGTGTTGTTTGCTCTTCTCGCCGGCGTCCCGGTCGTCGGGCCGTTCATCCAGATCGTACCTTTGGCGCTTACCGCAGCGGCGGGCCTGGTCGCGCTCTACATCATGTACGCATGGCACGGGCATTTCCGGGTCATGGACCTCGTGCCCAAGATCATACTGGTTCTGGGCGTGCTCCTCATCGCGAGCACCGCATGGAGCGCCATCAGCCTGGTGCGCGCCAGCGTCGCTTCGGCGAACGCGGCGGCGCAGGCCAAGAAGGCTCAGGAAGCCCTGGCCGCGGCGCAGGCAGACGCCGCGAAGCGGGAGGCAGAAGCCAAGGCGGCCGACGCAGACAGCGATACCGCTAAGGCGGACACGCAAGCCAAGGGCGATCCGCAAGGCGCTCGTCCGACGACCACGACGAGCGATCGTCCGAGCACGACCACCAGCGCCGACCGACCGTCGTCGACCCCGTCGATCACCACCAGCGCCACTCCGCCCTCGAGCCGCGCCGAGACGACTCGGACAGGGGATGAGCCGACCCGAGTGACCGCGCGAAACGCCGGTGGCAAGCCCACCTTCGTCGAGCTCAACGAGCACATCGACGCCATCGAGAAAGCGGTCACTGCCGACCCGTCGCTGTTGTCGCGCATGGAAGGCGCGCTCACTCTCTACAAGAAAATGCACGCGACGCAGGCGAAGTACAAAGTGAAGAGCAAAGATCCCGTCGCCGAGCGTATCCGCCAGGCCGAGCTCTACGGCGCTTTGGTCGACACCGTCGAAGACCTGTACGAGAAGGTCGCTCGCTAGAGCGGGCTCAGTCCCGTGGCAGTCGCGGCCCCCGGCACGATGCGCACGTAGGGCTGGTTCTGTCGGTTATAGAGGACGATCGCGTGGTAGCCTTCGGGGATGTGCTCGGGTTGGACGCGTAACGCCTCGACCATGCGCGGGTACTTCGCCGGGATGGCATCGCGATAGGTATTCGCCGCCTCCCAGCCCATGCGCGAGTTGTTGTTGAAGTGCATCTCGATGTGACCTTTGGTGGTCAGCATCTGGCGTCCTCGGGCCCCTTGCCTGCGGTCGTTCGGTCGGAGGTCACGAAATCTTTGCCCCCCGGGTGTCGCGTACCTACCCACGTCCGAAATCATTGGTTATTGACCATTAGATGGCCAGGCGCGTAGCTTCGCGCGCCTTTTGCGGGTTTGTGGAGCAGACAATGTCGTGGTGGCGCCAGGGATTCATCGGAAAGCTGATTCCGACCAAGAACGAGCGTGAAGTTACGCGTCTCATCGCCAAGGTGCAGGGCATCAACGCCCTCGACGGCAAGATGCGCGCTTTGCCCGACGATCAGCTCCGCGCCAAGACCGGCGAGCTGCGCGCCAAATACGAGCAAGCTTTCAAACAGCTCGGCGGCGACCCTGCCAAGACCATCACCGAGGGGCCGAAGGCCGAGGTGAAGGCCGAGCGCAAGCTCGTTGATGCGGCGCTCGAGACCATCTTGCCCGAGGCGTTTGCGGTTTGCCGCGAGGCCGGACGGCGTGTCCTCAACATGCGTCACTTCGACGTCCAGCTCATGGGCGGCATGGTGCTGCACGAGGGCAAGATCGCCGAGATGAAGACCGGCGAAGGCAAGACGCTGGTCGCGACGCTCCCCGTGTATCTGAACGCTATCGCGGGCCGCGGCGTGCACGTCGTCACCGTCAACGAGTATCTCGCGACACGTGACTCGCAGTGGATGGGGCAGCTCTACCGCTTCCTGGGGCTCGAGACCGGTCTCATCGTCCACGGTCTCACGGACTCGCAGCGCAAGCAGATGTACGCGCAGCCGATTACCTACGGCACCAACAGCGAGTTCGGCTTCGACTACCTCCGCGACAACATGAAGCTCTTCTTGAGCGACTACGTGCAGCGCGGCCACCACTTCTCGATCGTCGACGAAGTCGACTCGATCTTGATCGACGAAGCGCGCACTCCGCTCATCATCAGCGGTCCGTCCGAGGAATCGACCGACAAGTACGGCCGCATCAACGCCGCGATTCCCGCGCTCAAGCGCGAGGTCGACTACACCATCGACGAGAAGTCGCGAACGGTCGTTTTAACGGAGCGCGGCATCGAGACCGCCGAGAAGAAGCTCGGGGTCGACAATCTCTACTCGCCCGACAACATCGAGATCCTGCACCACGTGAATCAGGGCCTGCGCGCGCACACCCTGTATCGCCGCGACGTCGACTACATGGTCGAAGACGGCAAGGTTAAGATCATCGACGAGTTCACCGGCCGCGTGCTCGACGGCCGGCGCTGGTCCGACGGCTTGCACCAGGCGGTCGAGGCCAAAGAAGGCGTCAAGATCGAGAACGAGAACCAGACGCTCGCGACCATCACGTACCAGAACTACTTCCGCATGTTCATGAAGCTCGGTGGCATGACCGGTACGGCCATGACCGAGGTGGAAGAGTTCTCGAAGATCTACGACCTCGAGGTCGTCGCGGTGCCGACGAATCGCGACATGGTTCGCCAGGACAACGACGATCTCATCTACAAGAGTGAGCGCGAGAAGTTCGCAGCCATCTCGACGGACATTCAGGAACGCTCAGCCAAGGGTCAGCCGATCCTCGTCGGCACCACCAGCGTCGAGAAGAGCGAAGTGCTCTCGCGCGAGCTCAAGAAGCTCAAGATCCCGCACAACGTCTTGAACGCGAAGTACCACCGGCAAGAGGCCGAGATCATCGCCCAGGCCGGCCGCAAGGGCGCGGTCACCATCGCCACCAACATGGCGGGTCGTGGTACCGACATCTTGCTCGGTGGCAACGCCGAGTTCATGGCGAAGGCCGAGCTGACCGCCGAGAACCAGGATCAGCTCCCGTCCATTTTAGCGAAGTACCAAGCGCAATGCGACGCCGAGAAAAACGAAGTGCGCGCCGCCGGCGGCCTGTGCGTCATCGGTAGCGAGCGTCACGAGTCACGCCGCATCGACAACCAGCTGCGTGGCCGCTCCGGCCGACAGGGTGATCCCGGCACCTCGCGCTTCTACCTGTGCCTCGAAGACGACTTGATGCGCATCTTCGGCGGCGAGCGCATCACCGCCATCATGGAAACCCTCGGTATGAAAGAGGGCGAGGTCATCCAGCACCCGCTGGTGAACCGCAGCATCGAGAACGCTCAGCGCCGGGTCGAAGGTCACAACTTCGACATCCGCAAGCACCTGCTCGAATACGACGACGTCATGAACGACCAGCGCATCGCGGTTTACAAGCTGCGACGGCGCGTCTTGTCCGCGGACGCAGCAGCGACCAAAGAGCTGGTGCTCGACGCCATCGAGGACGTGATCATCAACATCGTGGCGCGGACTTGCCCCGAGAAGACGAACATCGATCAGTGGAAGCTCGACGAGCTCGAGCTGATGATCAAAGAGCAGTTCAACGTCGAGATGAAGCTCGTCGACTTGAAGGACGTGACCCGCGAGGTCATCGAGGAGACGGTGTTCGCTGGTGTCGAGAAGGCGCTGCTCGAGAAGGAAACGGCGTACGGTGCCGACAGCTACTACGGGGTCTCGCGCATCATCTATCTGCAGACCATCGATCAGCTGTGGAAAGAGCACCTGCGCGACATGGATCACCTGCGCGAAGGCATCTCGCTGCGCGGCTACGCCCAGAAGGACCCGAAGCAGGAGTACAAGAAAGAGGGCTACAACCTCTTCGTGAACATGATGTCCGCTGTCACGAGCGACGTCTTGCAGAAGACCTTCCGCGTCGTCATCACCCAGGAGACCGAAGACGAGTATCAGGCACGCCTCGAGCGCCAGCGCGACAAGCAGCGCCAGCTCATGCAAGCGCGCGCCACGTCGACGCAGCCGATCACCGGGCAGAACACCGCGAAGCCCGGCGAGCCTGCGGCGCCGAACAACGGCGCGCCGCCCGAAGACGACGGTCCGTCCGTCGTCGAGAAGGTGAAGCGCGACGTTTCGGCCAACAAGAAGAAGCGGGATCGGCGCCGGGCTTAGTCGGCTGGCGCTTCGCCGTCCGCGGCGGCACGGATGGCCCGGTAGAGGCGGCGCTCGTGTTCGAGAGCGCCGTCCACCTGGAAGCGCGGCTGTTCGGATGCGAACGCGCAGCGCTCGAGGGCGGCGGCCATCTCGCGCCGTTCGGTCGGTGTTGCCTCGGTGAGACAAGCGACCATCATGTCGACCGATTTTCGTACGAGGTTGGCATCCGCGTTTTTGCGTAGCAGGGCGGCAGTGGCCTCCGTGAGTCGGGCAGCGCGCAGTGTTTCTCGCGAGTTGGCCTCCGTGACCAGAGCTCGGTCGCGGGTCTCGACCGCCTTGGCGGACAGCGTCGAGTCGATGGACGATAGCTCGGCCCGCACGGCTTTCGCGGCGATGGCCCGTATCTGTTCGCTGGACGCTTGGAGGGGCACGAGGACCTTGGCGATCTGCTTCGACTCGACCCGCTGCCTGCGTGCGTGAGCGAGGGTGCGTTCGTTGCGTTTCTCGGCAGAGAACGTCCAAGCGGAGAACGCGGTTGTCGCTGCTCCCCCCACGGCAACGTAGACGCCGGAGAGGCTGTCGCCGATGGCGTAGATGCAGCCGCCCGCGGCGAGGGCGATCAAACCGACGGCCCCGCTGACCACTTTGACCGTAGCCTGGGGAACGCCGTTGTCTTCTAGCCAGGCGCTGAATCCATGCACCTTGGCATTCGGGCCGACCGAGTACTTGAGCTTCTGCGCACTCGCGCCTGCTTTGATCGCGAGGTCGCACGCCTGCTCATAGGCGATGGAGGGAATCGGCGCGGCACTGACGGGCACGACCTCGCCCAGGGAGGTGTGCACGGCGATGCTGAGCCCGGGGGCGCGTTCCGCTGCGGCGGTGGTGATGGGGGACGCGGATCCGTCGGACTTCAGTGCGTTCATTCGCCCGCTTTATCGGTGCTCCCGCGCGCCTGGTGCGGACCTCGATGTCACCATCGCGACGGTGTCAGCGCGTCACTCCTTCGCGAAACGCCGCGCTTTCACCGTCGATCGGGAGGCGTATCGACGTGCGCAGCTTAATCGGCTGGCGCTTCGCCGTTCGCGGCGGCACGGATGGCCCGGTAGAGGCGGCGCTCGTGATCGAGAGCGTCGTTCACCTTGAAGCGCGGCTGTTCGGATGCGAACGCGCAGCGCTCGAGGGCGGCGGCCATCTCGCGCCGTTCGGTCGGTGTTGCCTCGGTGAGACAAGCGACGATGGTGTCGACCGATTGTCGCACGAGGCTGGCGTCGGCGTTTTTGCGTAGCAGAGCAGCAGCGGCCTCTGTGAGTCGGGCAGCGCGCTGTGTTTCACGCGAGGTGCCCTCCGTGACGAGAGCTCGGTCGCGGGTCTCGACCGCCTTGGCGGACAGGGTCGAGTCGATGGTCGAGAGCTCGGCGCGCACGGCTTTCGCGGCGATGGCCCGTATATGTTCGCTAGACGCTTGGAAGGGCACGAGGACCTTGGCGATCTGACTCGACTCGACCCGCTGGCTGCGTGCGTGAGCAACGGCGCGTTGGTTCCGTTTGTCGGCAGTGAAGGTCCAAGCGGAAAACGCGATTGCCGCCGCCCCCCCGATAGCAGCGTAGGCGCCGGAGATCGAACCAGCGATGGTGTAGGCGCAGCCGCCCAAGGCGAGTGCAACTAGACCGGCAACGCCGCTGACCACTTTGACCCCAGCCTGGCTGGGGCCGTCGTCTTCGAGCCAGGCGCTGAATCCACGCGCCTTGGCATCCGGACCGACCGAGTACTTGAGCTTCTGCGCACTCGCGCCTGCTTTGATCGCGAGGTCGCACGCCTGCTCATAGGCGATGGAGGGAATCGGCGCGGCACTGACGGGCACGACCTCGCCCAGGGAGGTGTGCACGGCGATGCTGAGCCCGGGGGCGCGTTCCGCTGCGGCGGTGGTGATGGGGGACGCGGATCCGTCGGACTTCAGTGCGTTCATTCGCCCGCTTTATCGGTGCTCCCGCGCGCCTGGTGCGGACCTCGATGTCACCATCGCGACGGTGTCAGCGCGTCACTCCTTCGCGAAACGCCGCGCTTTCACCGTCGATCGGGAGGCGTATCGACGTGCGCGGCCCCGGGGTGTTATTGCAGCCCTCGCGCATGATCGCGATTCACGACCCCATTCATGGAACGATCGAAGTCTCGCCGACCGAGATCAAGCTGATCGACTCGCGTCCGTTTCAGCGATTGCGTCACATCAAGCAGCTCGGGTTCTCGGAGCTCGCGTTTCCGGGGGCGACCCACACGCGTTACGCACACTCGCTCGGCGCCATGGCCATGGCGACGCGTATGGTCGAGCGCGCGCTCGCGGTCGTCGAGGCCACGGAGGCCGAGAAGGCCCGCTTGCGCCAGACGGTGCGACTTGCGGTCTTGTTCCACGACTTGGGGCATGCACCGATGTCGCACGTCAGCGAGCGCGTAATGCCGGATGCGGGCGCGCTCGATCTCGGCGAGTGGGTCGACGATCCCAAGCGCCAGGCCACGCACGAAGACTACACCGTGCTTTTGCTCACGCGCTCCGAGCTCACGCAGCTCATCGACGAGCAGGTCGGAGCCATCGGGGTCACCGGCGCGCGGCTCGCGGCGCTCGTCATGGGGACCCAACCCCCGGGTGACGAGAAGGCCTTCATCGTCGGCGGCGTCGATCTCTTGCCGCTGCTCCATCAGATCGTGTCGAGCGAGATGGACGCGGACCGCATGGACTACCTGCGCCGCGACGCCTACTACGCCGGCGTCACCTACGGAAACTTCGACCACCAATGGTTGACCGCGAACATCACCGCGGTCGAGTGGGAGGGGTCCTTGGCGATGGCATTGCAGCATCGCGGCATGTGGGCCTTCGAGAACTTCCTGCTCGCGCGTTACCACATGTTCTTGTCGGTCTATTATCACTACACGCCGATCTGCTTCGACTCGCTCCTCGGGCGCTTCTACGAGTCGGGTGAGTACCGGCTGCCGGCGGATGCCGATGGCTACCTCGCGACCGACGACGTCGAGCTCAACATGGCGCTGCGTCGCTCGAACGACCCGTGGGCGAAGCTCGTGGTGCGTCGCCGGCCGTACCGCATGCTCGTCGAGACGCACGACTTCAGCGTCAAGGAAGCTCCGGCCATCGACGCGAAGCTCGAAGAGGCTGGTGTCGACTTCTTCCGCGCCACCAGCCGTGGAGTCCTCTCGAAGTATTTTCGCAAGCGTGATGAAGCATTCCCGCTGCTGGTCATCGAGCCGGAGCGCAACCGCGTCAGCCGTATCGAGGACTACACGCCGCTCTACCGGCGCTTCGACGAGGCGGTCGCGGTCTCACGCGTCTATTGCAAGCCCGAGCACCTCGAGCTCGCCAAGAAGGTCCTCGCGACCCTCGTTCCGAAGAGCTGGCATTAGCCTTTACGAAACGCGAAGAACACCGCCGCCACCAAACACACCGCGGCGATGGCGTGATTGTACGTGAGCCGCTCACGCATGTAGAGCGCCGCGAAGGCCGCGAAAACGGCCAACGTGATGACCTCTTGGATGGTCTTGAGCTCGACCAACGAGAACTTGCCGTAGCCGAAACGATTGGCCGGCACCGCGAGGCAATACTCGAAGAAGGCGATGCCCCAGCTCGTGAGGATGGCGATCCAAAGCGGCGACGAGCCTTGCTCCTTCAAGTGGCGGTACCACGCGAAGGTCATGAACACATTGGACACGATGAGCAGTAAGATCGTCGTCATGTCTTCTTAGGCGGACAAGCGCAGGCCGGCGAGCATGCCGCACGCGGCGTGCTTGGACTTGCCGCCGGAGTAGCGGCGGACCACCGGGGCACGCAGGATCTGCAGGTTGTCGAGGAAGGCGCGTCGCTCGCTATCGCTTGCGGGCTTGTAGCCGTCCTCACGGGCGTCGTTGACGTCGATGAGGTTGACGATGATGGGCACGCCGGCGAGGAGCTCGGCGAGGGCGCGGGCTTCGTCGGCGCCGGTGTTGACCCCGCTCATGGTGACCCAAGCGACGGTGACGCGGGTCTTGCGGGCGGCGGCGTGCTCGCGCAATGCCTCGGCGACCTCGCGAAGCGAATACTTCGAAGCCACCGGCAGGAGCTTCTCGCGCTTGTCGGCGATCGCCGACGTCAACGAGACGATGAGCTTGTAGCGGTGGCCTTCTGCCGTGTAGCGCCGGATGCGCGGCACCAACCCGACGGTCGAAATCGTGACCGCTTCGGCGGACAGACGGCAGCCCACTGGACTCGCTATCATCTGAGCCGCGCGAATCACCGCGTCGTAGTTGTGGAAGGGCTCGCCCTGGCCCATGAAGACGACGCTGGTTACGCGGCCGACACCTTCGCGCTGGGCCTCGTCACGCACCATGACCATCTGCGCGACGATCTCCCAGGGCTCGAGGTTGCGCGTGAGCCCGAGCCGGCCGGTGGCGCAGAAATCGCACTTCATGGCGCAGCCGACTTGTGACGACAGGCAGACCGAAAAGGTCCCCGCCTTGTGCAGGGGGATGCGCACTGCTTCCGACAAGGCTCCGTCGGGATGCCGGAAAAGGTACTTCACGAAGCCGTCGGTCGGATCGGCGACGCGCTCGAGCACCTCGAGGCGGCGCTGATCGAGCAGCCTGTCGGCCGCGTCACGCACGACGCGCGCTAGCGGGCGCTTTTCCGCGTCGGCGGCGGCGCGTGGCGACAACGCATGCGAGACGATGCGGTCCGCCTGGTCGTCGCTCACGTCGACGCCCTGGGCGCGCAGATAGTCCGCAATCTCGGACGGAAAGCTGCCGTACGGATGCGGACCCATGGTTACTGCTGTGGGGCGGTCGGCGTCTGGTCCGGAGTCGGAGCAGGCGTCGGTGCCGGGGTGGGCGCGCTGCCTTCGCCGGCGGCGGCCTGCGCGGCGAAGTGCGCTTGCAAGACCTTGGTGTCGCCGTATTCCTTCTTGGCGAGGTCCATGAGGTCGGCGGCCGAGGCGTCTTTGTGATCGGTCAGCCAACGCGCCTTGTTCAGGAGCTTGGCGGCGTCCACCTCACGCTGCTCGGAAACCAGTGAGCTCGTGAGCACCCAGGCGGTGTTGCTGCCGCCGAGATTCACCTCGCTGAACTGATCTTTCGTGCGCATGGCATAGACCAACGCGCCTGCCGCGACTTTGCGCTTGGCGTTCAGAGCCAGCAGATCGGGGCGGTCGAAGGTCTTGGTCTCGTCGAGCGTCGTCGCCATGGTGACGCCTTGCGACGGCAAGAGCGCGTCCTTCTTGGTCCAGCCCTCCTTCTCGTCCGAGGAGCGAACCTGCGCCCAATCGCCTTCCACGCTCACCACCTGCACCTGCTCACCGCGGTGCAGCGTGGTGATGTAGTTGCTCACCTTCTTGCCGGGCTTCTTGGGGTCTTCGACCTGCTTGTCTTCGTTGTTGGCGCGACGAACCGCGGTGACGCCGGTGACGAACGCTTGCTCACCGGCCTGCGAGGGGCGGGGCTCGCTGGGCGCTACGGCATTGGCGCTGGGAGCAGCGGTGTCCGGCGCGGGGGTTGCCTCGATGGCGGTGTCGTTCTTGCCCTTGTCCTTGTCGCAAGCGACGGCGGTGAGACCAAGACTGAGGGCGGCGGCGTAGGCGATGCGCTTCATGGGGCTCTCCGTAAGCAAGCGCGAGAGCTATGCCACACTGCGGCCCGTCAGCGGAAGTCACCGAGCAGGGCGAAGGTGGCCCAGTGGGCCGGGTGCTCGAAATAGCCGCGGGTCCACAGCTGGGCGGCGCGCAGCGCGGCCGCACCCCCCTTGGCCCGCTCACGATAGAAGCGCTTCATGAGCACCCCGGCCGCGAGGTCCGAGACCCGCTCGCCGCTTGCGACCAGAGTCTGGGTACCGCTCGCGAAGAACGAGCTCGCCACCGCCACCCATGCCGAATCGTTGCCGCCCAAAGTGCAGGCCGACAGGGTGACCAGCGGCGCCAAGGGTTGCATGCCGAACACCTCGCGCAGCGTCAGGTGGCCGTCGTCGTTTTCGCCCTGGGCGAGGGTAAGCCCCGCCCGCATCGGCTCGCCCACCGCGACCTGGCCGTGCGCTGCGATGTCGACGGCGTCGCCGCGCAGCGCCCGCACGGCCGTTTCACTCGCGGTGGAGCCCAGGACCGCGCCATTGCCGGCGACGGCGTGGGCTTCGAGTCGAGCGAAAGGCAAATCCGCGCCGTGGGCCGCGGCCGCTACCCGCTTGGGCGTCGGACGCTGTGGACGCGATAGCGTATCGACCAGGGCCGAGGCGGAGGGCGCGTAGCTCGTGGTCACGGCATCGACGAGCTGTGCGCCCTGCCAGGGAAGGGCGGCGAACGGAATGCCGACCAGGGTCCCGTGCGGCACGAACACGATGTGCCGAGCACCGGTGAGGGCGTCGCCGAGCGGTCCGAGCACCGCCTGGCCGATCTGCTCGCCCAGCGTGTCGAGGACGCCGAAGGCGCGCAGCGCTTCGCGGTAGGCGTCGCAGATTTGCTTGAGATCCGAGGGTTGGATGGCGAGGGGCACGGGGGTGAGGCTGGTCGTGCGGATCACCAGGGCGTTCGTCTGGCGGACGCCGACGAGATAGAGCACCACGGCGGTGTCGTCCCGCAGCGCCCCTTGCACCTCGGCGATGGAGCGCGGCGCGATGGTGAAGGCGCGGGCTACCCCGAGATAGCGGTCGTGCAAGGCGGCTACGGCAGCGGTGTGCGCGCCGCGCGCAGCCCGCACCTTGGCGTCGTCGGTGCCAAGACGCTTCTGGTCGCGCTCGGCGCCGATGACTGCCTCGCGGGCGCGTCGCTCGGCGGCGACCAGCTGGCGCGCCTCGTCGCTCGGGAACACGACATCGCTCGCGGCGACCAGGTCGAGCAGCGCACGCGCGTGGCGGCGCTCGATCAAGGTGAAGGCGGCGGTGTCGTCGTGGTCGGCGAGCGCCAAGCGCACCGCGTCGGCGTACAAGGTGTCGCGACTCTCCTCGACGCTGTCCTCGTCGCCAGCGCGCGACAAGCGCTCGGCGACCGCGAGCGCCGCGTCGTAGGCGGTGCGGGCGCTCTTCACGTCGCCGCTGCTCTCGGCGATGCGGCCGGCGGCGTACGAGGCGCGCCAATCGATCTCGGGGATCGACAGCTGAACCGCGAGATCGTGCGCCGCGGTGAAGCTCTGACTTGCTTCGTCGCGACGGCCGGCGGCGAGAAGCGCGCGGCCGCGGACGAACAAGCACTGGGCTTCGTTGTAGCGGCTGCCGATGGCGCGCGAGATTTCGAGAGCACGGTCGACGGTCGTAAGGCTCTCCTGGGCTTTGCCACGACGCTCGAGCACGGCGGCGAGCGCGCGCAGGTCGAAGGCTTGACCTTCGGTGCCGTTGAGCTTGGTGTCGAGCTCGAGCGCTTCGCGGAAGCGCGCCTCGGCGTCGTCCAGGCGACCGGCGCGCTGCAACACGGTTCCCAGGTTGTTGAGTTGCGCTGCCTCTTCGCGGCGGCGTCCGCTACCGCGGGCAAGGTCGAGCGCGGCGCTCACCGATTCGCGTGCCGTTCCCAGGTCGCCACGGTTCATGGCGATGAGGCCGCCCAAGCTCAGCGCTTGGATCTCCTGGAAGTCGTTGCGGTTGGCGCGCGCCAGTGTGAGGGCCGTGCTCTGCTGACCCAGCGCGGCCGGATAGTCGCCTCGGTACCACTCGATTTTCGCGGCCTCGAGGGCGGCTTCGGTGCGGTCGGTGGTGTCGTTTTTGGGGAGTGCCTCGCGCGCGCGGGCGACGGCCTCGAGCGCCATGCCGAAGTCGCCACGCGCGCGGTAAGCACGCGCCATGTCGAGATGCAGAGTCGGCACCATCTCTGGCTCCGCGAGGCTCACTGCATCTTGCAACGCGCGTTGGTACTGATTGAGCGCCTCGTCGTAGTCGTTGAGCGCGGTTTCGGAGAGCAGACCCAAGAAGCGGCGCGGGTAGAGCTGGTTCTTGTTATTCACCGCGGCGTAGACCGCGATGGCCTGGGTGTAGGCGGCACGGGCCTTTTGGTTCTCGAAGAGCCCACGGTACGCCGACCCGAGGCGCGAGCGGCAGTCGCCTTCGATGAGTGGCAGCTTCTGGGTGAGCGCGAGCTCGGCGCAGCGCGTGAGCACGCGCTCGGCGTCGCGGTTCCGGTCGCCGTTCATGAAGGTCTTGCCCATCCCGAGGAGCTGCTCGAGCGCGGCAGCGTGGTTGCCCGCGGCGATGTAGCTCTCCGCGAGTGCTTCTTGGATGGCGGCGGCGGCATCGACATCACCGAGCGCGAGCTTGGTTTGGGCGAGCTTGTCCCGCATCTCGAGGATGCGCGTGGGGAGTGCCTTGGCGAGTGCCGACGCGCCCTGGCGCTTGGAGGCGGCGAGCACCGGCACTGCCTCCGGAGTCATCAAGAGCTCGACGATCTCGACGAGCGCCGCGAAATCGTCGTGAGCGCGTTGCCAGTCTTCTCGGCGCTGCGACTTGGCGGCGGCCTGGTAGGCGGGCGCCGCCGAGCGGGCGAGCGCCAAGAGTCGTACGAAAGCCAGGTCGACGCGCTCGGGGAACGATAGGCCGCGATAGCCGACGACGTAGGTGTTGCCCTGGAGCTGGCCGGCCTCACGTGCCGCCGCGAGGAGAGTGCTCGCTGCTTCCGCGCCGAGGTCGGTTTCGAGCTGCGAGCCGGTCATGCGGCCGACGACGACGGTGGGAACGCCGGCGAGCAGGAACGCCTGGGCAAGCGACCGCGTCACGCGCGGCGACGGTGTCGGCGCATCGACCCACGCCACCGCGCTTTGCAGCGCCAGCGTCGCGAGTCGGTTCAGATCGACGGCTTCGCTTTCGGGCGCTGCCGCGGGCTTCGCGAACGTGAGCTGCGCCGGTGCCGACCAACTGGGCGCTGGTTGCTCGCCGCTCACGGCGGTGCTGAAGCGCAAGAGCAAGCGACCGCTCGCTTCGGCAGCGAGACGCGTCATGGTGGGCTCGGTGAAGGTCAGCGGCGTGCGCGTTGCGAGGCTCGCGCTCTCGAAGCCGGCGGCGAGATAGGTCGCGGAGAGTGCCGCGGCGGGCCGCGCGACGAGCTTACCCTGCGAGGTGAGCTGCTCCGGAGTCGGTCCTGGTTGTCCACCGAAGTCGACATAGACGGTGGCCTCGGGGGTACCGAGCAGCGCCGCGACCGCTTCGGGAAGGGCGGGACCACGCATCGGCGGCGTGCGCACCGCCTCGAGGCGCTTGCCATCGATGAGGATCCACGTCCAAGCGTGCTCGTGGGTAACGAACAGCTGGAGCAGCGTCTCGCCCTCGGCGAGCGCCGCGCGCACCTCGGCGAGCGTCGCCGGCTTGGCCTCGAGAGCGCGCGCCAGGAGAGGCCGTTTCGCCAGACGGCCGGACACGGCTGCGCGTCTGCGGGCTCCGGGATCGAGATCTTCGAGGCGTGACCGCTCGAGCAGACGCCAGGCTCTCTCGTTGTTGGCGGCGGCGAGGAGAGCGATGCTCGCGGCGTCGAGAAAGGCGCGACGCTCGGGCGCGTTCCGCCCCCCGCCGTAGGTTTCGTAGGAGTCGATCGCTGGGCCGAGCTTGGCTGCATCGAGCTTGCCGCGCGACGCCACGGCACTGTCGAAGGCGGTGCGCCAAGAGGCCGCGGTGCTCTCGGAGATCGCCATCGGTGGTCCCACGAAGTCGTTGCTGGCGGCTGCTGCTTCCTGATTGACCCCCGCGTAGGCACGCATGCTGTCCGTGAGCTGCAAGTCTTCCGGGACCAAGCCGAGAATGGCATCGAGCTCGCCGTTCATGGCGTCGAGGGCTTCCAGGCGTGCGCCCAGGTCGAAGGGGCCACCGGTGTGGACACCGCCGTCGAAGAGCGCGCCGAAGCGCTCGAGCGCGAGCCACCGTGACAAGCGCAATGCGGTGGTCGCGCTGGTCTCGCGGGCTGGTTGCATCATCGAGTTGGCGAGCGCGCGTGCGCGGGTCGCCAGCTGCTCGTCGCGACTCGTAGGCGTTCGGGCCCAGAGCGTGGCGAGCGACTCGAGGATGGTCACCAGCTCGGTGACGTAGCCGTTCGTTTGGCAGATGCCGAGCGCACGGTTCCACAAGGTCAAGGCTACCGGCGTATTGTCCGCTTGCGCTTCGATGAGCGCGCTCTCGTTGAGAGCATGCAAAAGCTCGGGTTGGATGCGTGAGGCCGTGGTCTCGTCCTCCGCGGCTTTGTCGATGAGCGCCAGGCGCCGCGTCGCAAAGCTCCGGGCTCGCGAGAGGTCGCCACGCTCGCGCAAGGCTCGGGCTGCTGCCGCACGCGCCACCTCTTCTTCTTGTTCGGCAGAGAAGCCGTAGGGTGCACGCGTGACGTTGGTGGGGTTCGCGGCAATTTCGGGCGCGAGGAAGCCGAGGAAGGGCTTATCCGGCTCGGGCACGCCGATGCCACGGCTCGTGAGATCGAGGAGCTCCGCGAAAGCGTCCAACGCCGCATCGTCACGATGCAGCTTGCGCAGCGCCAACGCTTTGCCGCGCAGCATCGGCACGACCCGAGTCCAGTCTTCGCGCTCGCGGTAGAGCTTCTCGGCACGTTCGTACCAAGCGACCGCTTCCTCGCCGCGGTCCGCCTGCAGATAGATCGACGCTTGCAGAGCCGCCGCGGTGGCGAGCCGCGGCTTCTGCTCGAGGGTCTTTGCGAACAGCCACTCCTGGTGCGCCATGTCGAGCGCCACATCGAGCTCGTCCATTCGCCAGGCGGCGCGCGAGAACGACTCGAAGTAGAGGAGCTGCGTCAAGGCGTCATCGAACCGGGCTGATGCGCCATAGCGGGCAAGAAAACCCGCGAACGCGTCGTCGTTCTTGCCGAGACCGAGAAGCGCGTTGGCACGGTTGAGCTGTGCAGCCGCCCAAAGCTGCGGGTCTTCCGCGGGATCGACGAGCTCGAGGGCGGTGCGGAAGCTCGACTCGGCGCGGTCCAACCAATCGCGGCCTGGGCTACGTTGCTCGCGCTGCATGCGCAGCCACCCCATCGTGAGGTGCGCCGCCGCGAAGCGCGGATCGAGGTCGAGCGCCGCGCCGATCTCGCGCTCGGCGGGCGAGAGCTCGAGCGGTGATGCAAACGTGAGCGCGTAGCCGTATGCGAAGCGACTGACGGCGTCGCGTGGCCGCGTTTTGGCGGCCGCCTTGTAGCTCGTGATCACCTCGTCGGCTTTGCCGAGCCGTGCCGAGAGCGCGATGTAGCGACGATGCGCTAGGGCATTGTCGCGTCGCCGATCGAGCAAGCGCGCGTAGCTCGCGCGTGCATCCTCGATGCGGCCTTCCTCTTCTTCTTTGTCGGCCTTGGCGAGGGCGAGGCGCGTGACACCGGCCCGGGCACGGCCACGCGTCTTGGGGTCGCTGCCGTATTCGCCCAAGAGCTGCTCGTAAGCCTGCAGGGCGACGCCGCGCTCGCCGACGCGCTCCGCGGTCTCGCCCAGCTCGATGAGCGCGTCGGAGATGGTGCGGGTGGCCGTCGGGTACTTGCGCAGGAGCGCTTGCCACGAGGCGATGGCGAGGCGAGGGTGGCCGCGCCCCGCTTGCTCCAGCGCCAGCACGTTCATCGCCATCGCGGAGACTTGCGGCAGCTTCTCGTAGCGCCGCACGATGTCTTCGACCGCCGCGGTGGGATTCTCGGCGGCTCCCGCTTTCGCGGAATCGACCCAGGTCGAAGCACAGCGCTCGACGTAGAGTCGCTCGCTGCCGTAGCGCGTGAGCAGCGCGGCGCAGACACGCTCGACCGCGGCGGCGTCGGCGAAGCGGGTGTACAGGCGACTCGCGTGGTCGAGGGCGCGTGCGCCGTCCTCGGTGGCGACCTCGGGCCGCGCCGCGATGGCTTCGAAGCTCGCCAGCGCAGCGGCGTACTTGCCGCGTGCGAGCTGCAGCTCGGCGAGCGTCGTTGCCAGGCGGTCGTCGATGGGGCCACCACCTGGATACGTTTTTGCGGCGGCTTTCATCGCCTGCTCGGCGTCGTCGAGCGCGCGCGCCGGAGGCGGCGCCCCACTGTCGAAACGACCACCCAAGAGCTGCAGCACCGCGACGCGCTCGATTTCGATCGCCGCGACGCCCTGCAGTGGATCGCCGCCGAGCTCTTCCACGGCGCGCGCGAGCTCGATGCGCGCCTCGGCGAGCTTGCCCCGCTCTTCGAGGTCGCGACCGAGCTCGTAGCGGGCGCGGCCACGCAGCTCCGGGCTGGTGGCGGTGATGTGGCGAAGCGCCAAGCGTCGTAATGCGGCGTCGGGTTCGGCGCGCGCCGCTTCGAGCACCGCAGCCGCCGACGCCGTGCGCTCGACCATGCCGTCGGCCGGGAGCGCGTAGATCTCGAGGTCGGCGTAACCCGCGGCGGTGTAAGCGATCCAGTTGGGCGCCACCGCGGCGAGTAGCTCACCACCCGCGCCCGGGGTGAGCGGTCGTGCGTCCGCGACCTTGCCGCTCTCGAAGACCGTGGGGTCGATGGTCGTCGCCCATAGGCTCGCCTCGTCTTCGGTCGCGACGCGCCCGTCGCCGTTGCTGTCGTCGACGAAGCGCGTGAACACGATGGTGGGTTGGCCATCGAGGGTGGCAAAGCGCGGCAGTGCGTCGAGGTAGACACCGTCGGTGATCGCGGCCACGCGGCCGTCGGACAGGCGCTTGGCATAAAGCCGCGGCGTACCGGTCGTGCCCGCTGCAGCGTACACGAGGGTTTTGCCGTCCGGCGAGGGTGCGGGATCCCAGGCGCCCGCAACCACCACGGCGCGCTTGCGTCCGGAGAGCTCGACGGAATCGATGCGTGCCTGGCCGCCATCTCCAGGGCGAGTGGTGAAGTAGACGACCTTGCCATCGGCGCTCCAGGCGGGTGCGCTCTCGGAAGCGTCGCGCTCGGTGAGCTGCGTCTTGTCTTCGCCGTCGACGTTCATGATCCAGACGTCGCCCTTCACGTCGTCGCTCTGTGCCACCCACGCCATGCGTTTGCCGTCCGGCGAGAAGGCGGGATCGGTGTCGTCGGAGGAGTGCGTGGTGAGCCTGCGCACCAGGCCCGTGGCCTGCGAGCGCACGAACACGTCGAGGTTTCCGCCCTGTTTGGAGACGTAGGCGATGAGCCCGGTCGCCCCGGCGAGCGTCGGCATCATGTCGTCTTCGGTGTTCTCGACGAGTGGCTGCGGAGTGTTGAAGACGCCGGCGCGCGGCTCACCGAACCCGGGCGTCGCGAGCGGCTCCAGCGCTTCGTGCGCACAAGCGCCGGTAAGCAACGCGGCGAGGGCCGCTATGTGGCGCCGCAAGCTCACTTCTTCGCCCAGCCTCCCGGACCTTCGACCCACTCGCCAGGCTTCGCACGCTCGGCGAGTAGCCGATGGTACATGTCGACGAGCTGGCCCCGGCCATTGCCGGTGAAGGTGGCCTCGCTGGTGGCGACCCATTCGAGGATCGCTTCGCGATCGGCATTCTCTTCGCCAATGAGTCGATCGCGGCGAGCTGCTTCCTCCGCGCTCGGGTTGCAGTCACGCACCGCGAGTGTCGCGTTCTTGGCCTCGCCCACGCAGCCGCGCGTCTTCAGCTCGTCGACCTCGTCGCGGTTGAAGACCTGCCGGCGGCGGGCCGCCATCGCGTACGCTTGCGTGGTGTCGAGACCGCCGACCTCGGGGTCGTCGGAGGGCGCGCGCACCGACGCGGCGAGCAGCTGCTCGTCGGAAAGCGGCTCGAGCTCTCCCATGAGCTGGCGCTCGAGCGCCGTCTTGGTGCCGATGTTCACCGGTCGCGTGGTGATGGTGCAGGCGAACAGCGCCGGCAGGAGGATGAGTGTCAGTTTATTTCGCATTCCAACCCAGGAGCGGTGCCACGGTCTTGTCGATCGTCGGCTGCAAGTAGAAGTCGAGCTGCTCGCTGATCGAGTAACGCCGCAGCAGCTCGCGATCGATGTTGGGGAAGCCGATGTTGGTGAACGGGATGCGCATGAAGGTGGTGACGTCGATGTCCATGTTCAGGTTCTCGTAACGCATCCACATGGCGACGTTGTCGATGCGCACGAACTTGAGCTGACCTCGCGTGCCTTGGAGGCTCTCGTTCTTCTCCTCGGGGTCGAGAAGCTGCAAGAAGCGGTCGAGCGTCTTGCTGCCGATTTTGGTGACGTTCATGTTGAACTCGAGATCGCGGCGGCGCGGGGCGAAGGCGAAGCTCATGTGCATGTCGGCGTTCATCTCGGAGTCGGGGCCAGGCTCGAGATTGAGCATCGAGAAGGTGCTGGCGTCGATGTTCGAGATCTTGAAGTCCATCTCGCCGTTGAGCGAGCGGTCGTTGCCCAACCTGAAGTCCATGTTGCCGACGATGTCACCGCCGAGGAGGTGCATCGCCAGGCGGTCGGCGCGCAGCCGCCCATTGGCCATGCTGCCGTCGAGCTCGAGATTGTCGACGACGTACGGTCCGCTCTGCATGCGCCGGATCACGATGCCCTGCAGATCGCGATAGTCGTGCAGTCGGTCGTAATACGCCGGTCGGCCGGTCACTGTGCTGGCCGTCGCATCGCCCGTGATCAGGCCGACGTCGCCGAAGGACAGCCCGCGCGCGAGCGGAGTGGTCCCGGCGCGGCCGTCGAAGGCCAGGCGCACGTCGAAGGGCAAGATGCCAGAGAGACCCTCGAGCTTGTTCTCGCCCATGTTCGCGGAGAGCTCGTTGGCGCGGAGGTCGCCGGTGATGACCGCCGTGCCATTCGCGACCACGAAGCTACCGCGACTGGTCATCTCTCCGGACACCGCGACACCGGTGAGCGCCAGGGGCTCACGGTTGGCGACGCGGAGCTCATAGGCGGCGTCGAGCGCCAGGCCCGGTAGGCCCGACTGCTCCCAGCTGCGGACGATGGCGACATCGAGCGGAGCCTTCATGGCGGCGCGCGCCTCGAAGCGGGTGCCGAGCGTCGGCAGGCTCACGGCGAAACGGTCGATGACCGCGTCGCCCCCGAGATCGTAGCGGGCGCTGCCTTCGACAGCGGTGTTCTCGAGCGCCATCGGCGAGCCCGTCTGGTTGGTGTAACCGATGACCCCGAGCAGCTTGGTCTCGGCGTGGCCACCGACGAGATCGGCGGTCCACTCCCAACGCATGTCGCGAACGGTCTGCGGGCGCAGCACGTTCGCCATCTCGAGCTGCACGCGCATCGAGGCGCCGTGCGGGGCGACCTTCATGGTCGCGAGCATATGTCCGCCATCGCAGTCGGCCGCCCGATCGGTATAGGCGAGGTCGCTCACTTCGTAGTCGAGCGCGGCGGTGAACGGCAGGCCTTTCATCAGACGTTTGGCCCAGCGATCGGCGAAGCCCGAGTATGCTGCGAGGGTCGCGCCCCAAACGTCGCCGGTTCGCGGAATCATCGGCGCTTGTGCGAGGGCGGTGAGCTCGACGTAAGGCACGGTCCCTTTGGCCTCGGCATGGGCGCGCATGCTGCCGCTGATCGTGGCCGGTGGCCGGGCCGCCTTGGGAAGCAGGGCGATGAGCTCCTGGATGCTGGTCGGCTCGAGGTCGAGAACGAAGCTCTTCACGCGTGGTGCGGGCGTCAGCGCAGCGTCGACGGCCGCGCTTCCGCTCATACGCATCACGTTACCGAGCTGCATCGAGAGGGCTGGGATGGCGACGCTCTGCCCGCGGCGTTTGACCGTCATCGCGGCCGCGAGGCGCGGCACCGTCATGTCGCCTTGAGGCAACGTCGTGGTCGCCGAGCCCACGCCCGCTTGCATGACGACATCGACGGAGCTCGCCATGAGGTCGCGTTGGCTGACCTCGCACGAGAAGCTGACGTCCCGCGCCACGCTTCCGGCGGCGCCAGCAGCACCTACGCCCAGGACCATGTTGGTCTGCAGCGCTTCGTTTGCCGGTCTGTTCTGCAGCATGGCGATGGGGCCGGTCGATTCGACGTGCATGGTGATGGCGTCGGCGAGCGCGTTGGGAGCTTCTGCATGGGCCACCCGCGCGTCGCTCACCATGGCGAACATGCCGTCGCCTTCGCCGAGCCAGGGAGTGATGGGCGTCGTCAGCTCGACGGTCGCGTTCACGCCTTTGGCTGATCCCTGCGGTGCCGAGGCCGCCGCTACCGATGCGGTGGCGGACAGGCCCACGATGCCGCTCGCCAAGCTCAAGGTGACGTCGGCGTCGAGGTCGGTGATCGCGTTACCCTGCATGCCGGCGTTGACGTTGACTGCTTTGGCGGAGAGGTTGCTGGATAGATCGGCCGGCGACGCGCCAACCTCCATCTTCATGGGCGCGGCCGCGAGCTCGACGCGACCGCTTACACGCATGCCCGGCACGAACGCGCCGATGAAGGGCGAGAGCTCTCCCAGATCGGCAACGCCGTTGAGCGCGTCGATGCTGACGGTGGGCGCCGATAGCATCTCCCGCACCGACAAGGCGAGCTCGGCCCTCGTACCCTTTCCTAGTCGAAAGCTCGTATCGGTGAGCGTCGCCGTCTGCGATAGCAGATTCATGTGCAGATGAGCCGTGGCGGCCGAGGCGAGCTCGGGGAGCTTCTTGGGTTGCGACAAGGTCGTCACCGCGTCGAGGTCGAGCACCATGTCGACGTCGCCGAAGCCGCTCGAGCGGACGGTGACTCCGCCGCGTTGGTTGCTGGTCACCGCGACGCCCGAGCCGGCGTATGTTGCCTCCGAGCGTGCTGGGCCCAGGTGGTCGCCGACGCCGGCCCAGAGCTCGAGGCTCATGGCGTCGCCTTCGCCTTCGAAGCGACCTTCCACGCCGAGCCGGTCGATCGCCGCACCGAGCTTGGGCGAGACCATCTCCGCTTTCACCTCGGTGAACGCTAGGTGCGAGACGATCACGTGCACGGGCAAGCGCGGTTGAGTGAGCGGCTCTTTCCCAGGTGGCGTCGGCGGTTCGGGCTCGGCAGGCTTGGCCTCGGCGTTGCGCTGCATGGTCGCGAGCAGCGCCTGGATGTTGGTGCCGTTGGCATTCTCTTCCATGACCGCCCTGACGCCGCGCGCCGACAGGTCGGGCACCTCGACGGTCTTCGAAAGGAGCGGTTCGAGACGCCAAGCGAAGTGCACGTAGTCCGCCTCGAGCACGTTGCGGGTGAAGCCTTCCGGCGGCCCGACGACGAAGCCTTCGATGGTCACCTCGGAGCCGAGGTCGAGTGTCAGGCTCTTCACGGTGACCGGGACCCCGAGAATCGACGTGGCCTGCTCTTCGATGATGCCGCGCAGGCGGTCGTCGGTGAGCACGACGCCGCGGAGCAGCCAGAGCCCTATCACCAGCCCAAGGAGCCCGAAGAAGCTCAAGAAAACGAGACGGCGCACCCAGCGCCAACGCTTGCGCCGTGGTCGGGCTTCCGGCGGCCCTTCCTGGCCCGTTGGTTCGGTCATCGTAGACGGGTAAGCTGAATGCCGGGCATTTCTGTCACGTCGAACGACGTCGATCTAGAGGAGACTCCATGCTGCGCGCCTTGGTCTTCGCGACCCTCACCCTCCTGACCGGCACGGCATTCGCCGCCGCCGATACCCTGGTGGTTCGGGGTCAGGACGGCAGCTTCCAGCCGGGCGCGGCATCGAGCTGGAAGGAAGAGGGCGGTAGCGTCCGTTTCAACCTCGTGGACGGGGTCGATTCCGCGGCAGTGGTTCAGGCGCTCGCGGAGAGACTCGCCGGGGCGACCTTCAAGGCCGAGCCCAAGGCCGTCGTCGTCACCGGCATCCCCCTCGGCCGCTTGTTGGAGCAGGTCGCCACGGTGACCATCGGTGGCGACCCCCTCGCCGGCATCGCGGGCATGCAGGGCACGACCGTCGCATTTGCGCAGCCCGAAGCCGGCGGTTCGATTCGCGCGACCAAGCCCCAGCTCCTCGCCGCCTTGGTGCCGCACGAGCCTACGGAACGACTCGAAGCCGAGGTGATAGAAACGCAGCGTGGGGTGTTCCCCGCGGTCGCCCTCAAGCTCCGGGTTCGCCGCGCCGCCAAGGCCGGGCCCTACGCCAAGCAGCTCATCGGCGACAAGGTCTTCACCGGCGTCATCGCCTTCACCGGCAAACAGCAGACCGTCGACATGGGCAGCGAGTCGAATCAGCGCAACGCTGGGGCGTATTACCTGCAGCAGCGTGACCGCGTCTTCGTGCACGTCAATCAGCTCGACCCCAAAGGGGTGGCGGCCTCCATCGACTGGATCGAGCGCGCTCAAAAGTGATGCGAGCGCCGGGGTTGGCACCGGGCAAATCCGCAACCCTGCTGGC
>CAZAER010000010.1:0-25720 GCA_964484195.1 uncultured Bdellovibrionales bacterium
GCAGGTGAGCATCATCGAGCTCACGCGCGTCCCCGCCGAACAGGTCGGGAAGCTCATCGACAAAGTCTATGCCTCACCGGTCCTGCGGCTGCGTGGGGAGCTGGTGCCATTGGTCGACCTGGCGCAGGTCCTGGGTTTGCCGCCGACGCCGATGCCGGTCGCGGTTCCCGATTCCGACGAGGCCGTGAACATCGTGATCCTCGAAGCCGTCCGCCAGCGCTTCGGGCTCATCGTCGACAACATCGGCGATACCGAAGAGATCGTGGTGAAGCCTCTTTCGCGTCACTTGGACCGCATCCCCGTCTATTCGGGAGCCACGGTCATGAGCGACGGCAAGGTCGGCCTCATCCTCGATGCCCAGGGCATCGCGCGCGCCGCCTCGGTGCTCGAGCACGAGGTCGCAAACCCCGACGCCCCGCTCGCGACTGCTCGGGCCGCCAAGACGGTCACCCGACGCTACCTGCTCGCTGCTTTCCGCGATGGTGGACAGCTAGCGATTCCTCTGGAGCACGTCGATCGTCTCGAGGAGCTCCGCAGCTCACAAATCGAGCGCCTGGGCGCCCGCGACGTCGTTCAATACCGGGGCGGTGTCTTGCCGTTGGTGCGCAGCGGCGAGATCTTCGAGGAGCGCCGCCAGAAGGCCCGCGAAAACGGCTCGGAGAAGGGCCGCGATGATGCGGTTTACACCATCGTCTACCGCGACGACGTGACCCGCGTCGGTATCATCGTCGAGCGCATCCTCGACGTCATCGACGATGTCAGTGGCGTCGACATCGGCCCGGCCCCGCGGCGTGGCTCGTCGGGCACGATCATCGTCGGCGGGCGAGTGGCCGAGATCATCGATGCGAAAGCGGTCGCCAGGGCGGCGAGCCCAAGGGACGGCACGCGATGAGTGACACCCAGCTGTGCACCTTCGTCGTCGGCAAGCTCCTATGCGGCGTCTCGGTGCTCGACGTCCAAGAGGTGCTGCGCGAGGGCGACCTGACACCCGTGCCCCTCGCCGATCCAGCGGTTCGCGGCCTGCTCAATCTCCGTGGCGACGTCATCGCAGCAGTCGATTTGCGGCGACGGCTGGAGCTACCGGAACGCGACGCGGAGGCGAGCCCGTCACACGTCATCATCCGCGCGGGCGACGAGGCCGTGAGCCTTCTCGTCGACGTCGTCGAAGACGTGATCACGGTGTCATCCGCGTCCTTCGAAGACCCTCCGCAAACCCTCACCGGCGCACCACGGGCCTTCATCATCGGTGTGCACAAGCTCGAATCCCGCTTGCTCTTGGTGCTCGATGCCAAGCGTGTAGCTTCACCGACCTGAGGAACCCAAGATGCCCACGAAGAAGAAGACCGTAGCGAGCGCCGCGTCATCGGCGTTCGATCTGGGCTCGGCGGAGGGCTTGGTCGCGAGCTTCGAGGCGCTGCCCACCCCGGTCCTCCTCACCGACACGGCCATGAACGTCGTCTACGCCAATGTCAGCGCCGTACGCGCATTGAAGGGCCACGACATTCTCGGCGTCGCGCTCGAAGAGCTCTTCGACGCAGCGCCGCGCGGCAGCCGGGCACGCCTCAAGCGGGTGAAGGGACACGCGACCATCGCGCCTGTACGCCATAACGGAAGTATCGTGGGTCACGTGGCGCATATCGTCCTCGGCGACAGTCGTGAAACGCCGGGCAGTGAGCGTCTCGAGCGCCTCCATGAAGCCCTCCTCGGCTTCGCGCGCGGCAACTTGACCACGACGATCGAGATCGAAGGCGACGACCAGCTAGGCCGGCTCGAGCAAGCAGTCGCCGAGCTCCAGACCTACGTCATCACCATGAGCAAGAAGGTCGTGGCCACCGCCTCGTTGCTCGCCAGCTCCTCGGACGGTCTCGGCCTCATCTCGACGGAGATGACCGCCGCATCGGAGCAAACCGCGTCGACGGCGACGCTGGCACAATCCGCCGCCGAAGAAGTGCAGCGCGCGGTAGAGACCGTGGCCACCGCCAGCGAAGAGCTCTCCGCCTCGATCAACGAGATCGCCCACAACGCCATCGACGCCGCGAAGGTCGCGGAGCGCGCCGTCACCGTCGCACGCGGCACGACCGAGACCATTGGGCGGCTCGGCACCAGCAGCAACGAGATCGGCGCCGTTATCAAGGTGATCACCACCATCGCCCAGCAGACGAACCTGCTTGCGTTGAACGCCACCATCGAAGCGGCCCGTGCCGGCGAAGTCGGCAAGGGCTTCGGCGTCGTCGCCAACGAGGTCAAAGAGCTCGCGAAGGAGACGGCGCGCGCCACCGAAGACATCAGTCAGCGCATCGAATCGATTCAGGCGAGCACCGGTCAAGCCACCGCCGCGATCGGCGAGATCAGCACCATCATCGGGCAGATCAGCGAGATCCAGAGCACCATCGCCAGCGCCGTCGAGCAGCAGTCGGTCACCACCGGCGACATCGCCCGCAACGTCAGCGAAGCCTCGCGCGGCGTGTCCGGCATAGCGCACAACATCTCGACGGTCGCCGACGCCGCCAAGCAGACGGCTTACGGCGCCAGCCAAACACAATCCGCCGCGAGCGAAGTGCAGCGCGTCTCGAACGAGTTGTTGGCGCTTTCCTCGGGCTTCAGCGTTTGAGCGTCAGGCTCCTCATCGTCGACGACTCACGCGTCGGCCGCGCCATGGTGACGCGTCTCTTGTCGGTCGACGGCACGATCGACATCGTCGGCACCGCCGAGAACGGTCAAGTCGCGCTCGACCGCTTCGAGGAGCTCAATCCCGACGTCATCTTGCTCGACATCGAAATGCCGACCATGGACGGCATCGCCTTCCTGCGCGAGCTGCGGCGGCGCCGGCACTTCACTCCGGTATTGGTCTTCAGCTCTCTGAGCCGTCGTGGCGCCCTGGTGACCATCGAAGCTCTGGCCGCTGGTGCCGCCGACTACGTCACCAAGCCGACCACCGGAGGTACGAACAGTGAGTTGCCGCGCGAGCTCCGGGCCGTGCTCGTCGACAAGCTGCGCGCATTGGCGCAGCGCTCACCGCGCTTCCGTCAAAGCGGCCTGACGCCGCCAGCCGCCGCACCGCGCCCTACCCTGCCACCGTCGACCGGCAAGCGCATCGAGCTCATCGCGATTGGGGTCTCCACCGGTGGGCCGATGGCGCTCCTCGAGATCTTCTCGGCGCTGTCCCCGACCATCTCCGTGCCCATCGTCGTGGTCCAGCACATGCCACGGCTGTTCACCGAACAGCTGGCGACCAGTCTGTCGTCGCGGACACCACTGCGCGTCCACGAAGCCACCCACCATGCCCAACTGCTGTCGGGGCATGTGTACCTCGCACCCGGTGGCCAACACATGCGCATACGCCGCGACGCGACCGGTAGCCCGCGCGTGTTACTTTCCGACGAGCCTCCCGTGCGTTCGTGCCGGCCCTCGGTAGACTTGATGTTCGAGTCTGTCGCGAGCGCATTCGGCCCGCGTACGCTCGGATTGGTGCTCACGGGCATGGGCAGCGATGGTCTCATGGGAGCGCATGCGATCCGCGCAGCGGGCGGCGAGCTATTCGCACAAGACGAAGCCACCAGTGTGGTCTGGGGCATGCCCGGGGAAGTCGTGAAAGCCGGGCTCGCGAGCAAGGTGTTGCCGCTCAGCGATGTTGCGCTCGAGCTGACACGGCGTCTGTTGGTGAGGGAGTGAACGTGACGCGGCGCACGGACCAATCGGGCGGTGCCAAGGCACACAAGAGGACGAAGTAGGAACGCATGGCTCTTTGCGACGTCGACTACGAGACGCTCTCTCAGGCGCTACGCGCCTACGCGGGAACGTCCATCGACCGACGCAGAGCAGACCTTCTCGAAGCACGCCTCGAGCAGATCGCGCGCGCGCGTGGCATGAGCAGCGTGACGCCTCTCATCGATCGCTTGCGGGCACCGTTCGACGACGCGACCAGCGACCTCGTCGACGGTCTGGTGAACTGCGAGACCTCGTTCTTCCGCGACGCACCAGCCTTCACGGCCTTGCGCGAGGTGGTCATTCCCGGAGCCATGGAAAAGCGCGCGGACGTTCGACGCCTGCGCATCCTCTGCGCGGGGTGCTCCACCGGCCAAGAGGCCTACAGCGTCGCCATGCTCGTGCGCGAGCACTTCCCGGACCTGTCGCGCTGGAGCGTCGAAATCACCGGCGTCGACATCTCCAGCAAGCGGGTCGAGCATGCCTCCTCCGGTGTCTACTCGGCACGTGAGCTCGAGCGCGGGCTGCCAGCAGCGTTCCTCCCGAAGTACTTCCAGAAGTACGAAGGCCAATATCGCGTCATCGCGGCGCTGCGCGCGTTTACCCAGTTCCGGCGGGCCAACCTCACCGAGCCCTGGCCCGGCCTCGTCGGCTACGACATCGTGCTCCTGCGCAATCTGCTCATCTATCTCGATGACGCCGCTAAAGCGGTCATGCTCGGGCGCGCCCACGACGCCTTGCGAACGAACGGATATTTGCTGCTCGGCGCCGCCGAGACCGTGGCAGCGGCGCGCCATGCTTTCGACCGAGTGCGCTGCGCTGCCTATCCGGTGTACAAGCCGCACGAACGCCCGAAAGGAACGGATAGGCCGTGAAGCGTATCCTGATGGTCGACGACTCGCCGACGGTGTTGTCATTCGAAAAGCTGATGTTCCGGAACCTGGACTACGAGCTGGTGACTGCCTGTGACGGCGCCGAGGCCATCAAAGTGGCGCGCACCTCACCGCCCCCGGATTTGATTCTGCTCGATGTCGTGATGCCGAACGTCGACGGGTTGGAGTGCTGCCGAACGTTGAAACAGGACGCGTCGACCAAACGCATCCCGATCATCATGGTCACGACCAAAGGTGACCAGAGCATGATCACCGAGGCCTACGCGGCCGGGTGCGACGACTTCATCACCAAGCCCATCGCCCGCGCCGAGCTGCTGCAGAAGGTGCGCGGTCACCTGGAGCTGGCGGAGCGCCGCTAGTGACCACCGTGGCGAGCCCGGTCGAGAAGCGTGCCCATCCACGCATCTCGATGCAGCAAGCAGCGAGCATCACGACCCACGCAACGACGCACATCGCCACGGTGCTGAACCTGAGCCGTGGCGGAGCCCTCGTCACCAACGTGCCGGATCTGCAGGTGGGCAACGGTGTGCGCATCGCATTTCGTCTCCCTAACGGCCTCCCTGTCCACTTGAGCGGACAAGTGGTCCGCCGCGACGGAGATCGCGGCTTCGGGGTGCGCTTCTTCGAGCTCGACGACGTGACCCGCGAGATCCTCGACGAACAATTGCTCCACCTGACCCAAGAGCCGGCGGTCATCAATGCCGAGCTCAGTGTGAAATACCGGCTCGCGGTCAGAGGCAAATACGTCACCCTGACGCTCGCCGGCTACCTCGAGAAGAACGATTGCATCGAGCTACGCGGCTACATCGGACGCGAGCTGCCGCGCTTGCCGCAACCGATGGTCCTGATCATCGACGCCATGCAGTTCGTCTGCTGCGCCCCCGACGGCTTGAAGGACTTCACCGCATGGCTCGCCGAGCTGCCCCACGCCAACATGGTGGGCGGGCTCGTCGGCCCACGCAGCGTCGGCGTCTTGCAGCTGCGCCGAGCCATTCGTGACGCGCACGTCGCCGACGCCTTCATGGCTTTCGATTCGGTGAGCGACGCCGAGGATGCTTTCGCGCGTCTCAGCGGTTGAGGAGCTTCGCCTGTCGGGGGGTAAGCCACGGCGATGGATCACGTCCCTTGGCGAGGGCGGCGTTGACGCGCGTTGCTTGCGTCGGCGTGAGCCCCGCGCCCGCCAGCACGTGCGAGCGGAGTGAATACTTGTCGTCTTTGGCGGAAAAGGTGAACTTGGTCGTGCCCAGGTGCGCGTCGATGCCGGCCTTCACCAGCGCATCACGTTGACTCGCGCTACTCGCGTAGACCGCGATAGCGCACCCCGCGGAGACCGCCCGCGCCGCCACCTCGGCCGCAACGCGTCCGTGCGCCGGCAGGAGCTCGACTACCTCGTGCCCCTCGAGAAAGCCGGTGCGCGTAGTCGCGACGCCGTCGAGGTCGCCAAGACAGGCCTCGCCCGACCAGAAGCAGCCCATCGATAGGTAAAGAGGCTGGTAAACATCGGCCTGCTCGGCGAGCGCCTGCAGGTACCCAGGCACGTCCCGCTTGCTCTTGGTGAGAGCGGCGACCATCTGCCGGGCAAGCGCCTCTTTCTCGTACGTGTCGGCGAGTCGAGGCGCGAGGTCTCTTCCTTGCGCGTCCAGGATGCGGACGACCGGGTTGTTCCACGCAAGCTCCCCGAAGCGCTCGAGCACGACCCGATCGGCGCCAGCGTGATTGTTGTAGATGGCGACCGGCACGAAGGCGTCCTGAGCAGCCGCGACGATGAGCTCGTCGGAGAGGACTGCGTCACCGAACGACGTGCAGTTGGCGCAACCCGGCACCTCGTCGAAAAGCACGAGGAGTGGCTTTCCCGAGCGTGCTGCCTCGGCGCGCGCGACTTCGAAATCGCGGCCGAAGGCGACCTTGCCGAGCTCGCGAGGAGGCTGGCTCGTGATCATGAGGACTCCCAGGGCGACGATGGGTTTCATGACGGGCTATACGCCCGTCAGGCCCATGGGTTTCCACGCGGGGAATCGCTATGCGGGCGGTCGGGGTCGAACCGACACTCTATCGCTAGAACTGGATTTTGAGTCCAGCGCGTCTGCCAATTCCGCCACGCCCGCGGAAGGGCTCGCGTCATACGAAAGCCGCGGAGTGGCGTCAAGCGTCGTTGCGGCCGTCGGCACCGGAGCCGTCGCGGCGCGGCGGATGGATGCCGTGCTTGCGCAACAAGTCGACGAGGTGACTGCGGTCCATGTTGGCGAGACGCGCGGCCTTCGACACGTTGCCGTCGGTCGCCTGGTAGAGCTGGGTGAGGTAGCGGCGCTCGAACTCGGCGAGCACCGTGGCGCGCGCTTCGTTGTAGGCGGAGATGGCGATGGGCTCGGCGGGAGGTGGAGGCTGGAGCTCGGCGGTCGGCGCCGCGGCCGAGAGGGACGGCGAGGTGAGCTCTTCGGAGAGCGGCTGCGGCAAAGACGAGCGCGTGAGCTCGGGAACGTTGTCGAGCATCCAGTCCGCGCCCAAGGTCACCGCCGCGTCGATGACGTTGCGCAGCTCGCGCACGTTACCCGGCCATGAATAGACCTTCATACGCTCGAGCGCGTCGTGTGGAATGAGCGACTCGAGGGAGCCGTCGTGCCCGGCACGCTGCGCGAAGTGCTGAGCAAGGAGCTCGACGTCTTCGAGGCGGTCACGCAGTGGCGGCGCCAGGAGAACGACGATGGCCAGGCGATAGTACAAGTCGAGGCGGAAGGTGTGACGGTTCACGTCAGAGCGCAGGTCGCGGTTGGTCGCCGACACGATGCGGGCACGCATCGGGAGCTCGGCGCGTCCGCCCAAGCGGCGGAACGTGCCGCGCTCGAGCACACCCAACAGCGCGGCTTGCGACGTCGGCGGCAGCTCGCCGACTTCATCGAGGAACACCGTGCCCTCGCCCGCTTGCTCGAATGCACCGGCGTGGCGATCGGTAGCACCGGTAAATGCGCCGCGTTCGTGACCGAAGAGCTCGCTGCCGATGAGTGTCGGCGATAGCGAACCGCAGTCGACGACCACGAACGGATGATTGGCGCGCGGCCCGGTGGCGTGGAGGGCGCGAGCGATGAGCTCTTTACCGGTGCCCGACTCGCCAGTGACCAGCACCGGAACATCGCTCTTGGCGCTTTTTTCGACGAGCGCGAGCAGGCGGCGCATGACCAGGGTGTCGCCCTTCAAGCCCTGGAGCTCATTGAGCGAGCTGACGTCGACGCTGGTTTCGGCGCCGTCGCTGACGCGCAGGCGAGTCATCCCCAAGGCCAGCGTCGTGCCGTTCTTCACCCGAGCGCGCTCGAGGCGCACCTCGCCGGTTCTGGTCCCGTTGGTCGAGCCGAGGTCAGTGAGGACGATCTCCTCGCCCTCACGACGCAGCTCCAGGTGGTAGCGCGACACGGTGCGGTCGGTGACCTGCAAGGTATTACCGGGGGCAGTGCCAACGCTGAGCGTGTCGGCGGATGACGTTTGCGAGGCGCCCGCATCCGGTCCGGCGATCACGTCGACACGGATGGTCGTGAGCGCTTTGCCGAGGGCGGCATCGCGACGAATCGCCTGGGTGTCCCCCAGATGATCGGTCATCCGTGCAGCCATTCCCTCTCCTCGGCCATGTCCGAGATTGTACCACTTCCCCACCCTCGGGGGTTACGGCAACTCCGAATAAGAATAGCGCGATCGGCGTCGCAACAAGCGCCTTGATTGGAGATCTGCTTCAAGGGATGAAAATCGCGTAGCCCGAGCTACGAAGCTCGAGGCATCCTTCGACTCTAAAAACGGGAGCAATTTACCGATGCAGCGTGTCATTCAAGTAGGCGCCGTGCTTGCCATCATGATCGGTGTCACTCACGAGGCCAAAGCGTTCGGAGTGGGCGCGGACATCGGCTACAGCCGGGCTCTCGTTTCCGGTGGTGACGACGCGAACGGTTGGGGCGGTGATCTCTACATTCGCCCGCTGCCGCTGCCGATCATCGATCCCGAGCTGCAGATTGGTCTGCACCGCTTCAGCCTCGACACCGGCGCAGGCGACGCCAACATGACGATCTATCCGCTGCTCGCCGGCGCTCGTCTGTACATCCCGGTCGTCCCGGTGTTCGTCGGCGCTCACGTAGGCGTCATCGGAACCCGCTTTTCGACCGACGGCGCCGGCAACGTGCCCGGCATCTCGGACACCAGCTGGGACTTCGGCTTCAACGTGGCCGCGGGCTACCACTTCCTGGACCTGACCCTCATCAAGCTGGGCGTCATCGTTCAGTACTATGTGGTTCCGGCCGACAGCGAGAGCGCCCCGGACTTCAACATGTTCACCGCTGGCTTGGACGTAGCCCTGGGTTTCTAGGACTCGGCTAACAGCCTGAAATGACGCGGTAAGCCGCGACGGTCGGGATGACGTCGCGGCTTCCGAACTCAGTTGATGACTCGATGCGGGCTCTCTATAATCATGGCTCGGATCGAGGGTGATCATGGTCGTACTTGCGATCGTCAGTGGAGCTACGCTTGCGCTCGCGTTGATTGTCAGAGAGATCCAATTCGCCCGTGATCGTCTCGCTCGACGCGCGCAATTGAGCGAGCTGAACGCCAACATCGAAAAGCTCCGCTCCCAGCTACGACGCTCGCAGGAAGACGTTTACGTGCTGCAGAGCCTGCTGTCGGAGCGCAACATCCTCGACGAAGGTGAGATTGCGCGTGGGCGCGTGCGTCTCATCGAGAATCCCAAGCGCCTTGCGGCCGAGAAAGATGCCATCGTCCGCCATCTCGGAGTCTCGCCGACGCAGCTCGTGGTCGACGAGAACGTCGACAAGATTCACTGACGCGTGAAGCCCTCGGTCGTCGTCACCGGAGCATCGACTGGAATCGGAGCCGCGACCCTCCACTACCTCGTAGGCAAGGGGTTCCACGTCTTCGGTAGCGTTCGCAAAGAGGCAGACGCCAAGGCAATGCTCGAGGCGTACGGCGCCGACGCGACACCGCTGCTCTTCGACGTGACCGATCACGACGCCATCGCACGCGCGGCCCGTGACGTCGCGAATGCCATCGGTAACGACACGCTGCGTGGTCTCGTGAACAACGCGGGCGTCGCGGTGCCCGGCCCTCTGATGCACGTCGCGCTCGACGAGGTGCGCCGCCAACTCGAGGTGAACGTCATCGGCGTCGTCGCGGTGACGCAGGCGTTCTTGCCACTGCTCGGCGCGCGGCCGAAATTCACCGGGACGCCCGGCCGCATCGTCATGATGAGCAGCGTGAGCGGACGGATGGGCTTTCCCTTCCTCGGACCGTACGTCGCGTCGAAGCACGCGCTCGAGGGAATTTCGGACTGCTTGCGCCGGGAGATGTTGCTCTACGGCATCGATGTGATCGTGCTCGAGCCCGGCAGCATCGCGACGCCGATCTGGGACAAGGCAGACCAGGAAGATCGCTCGAAATACGCGCACACCGACTACGCGCCCATCCTCGATCGCGTCGCCGAATTCATGGTCAACCATGGACGCGAAGGGTTGCCGGCGACCGTGGTCGCTAAAGCGGTGCATGAGGCGCTGACCGCGAAGAGGCCGAAAGCACGTGTTGCCCTGGTCTCCGGACGCTTCGCCAACTGGACGATCCCCAACATGATGCCGTTGCGCATGCTCGACCGGGTCATGGGCGGCAGGTTGGGTTTGCTGAAGCGCTAGAGCCCGTGGCAAACACGGCGGCCATGACGCGCACCCTAGCCCGCCTAGCCTTTCTGCTCTCCGGCGTCGCCGGGCTCACGTTCGAGCTGGTCTGGACCCGCTACCTCGGCCTCGCGATTGGCGCGACCTCGGTCGCCATCGCGACCATCACCGCCGCGTATATGGGCGGTCTGGCGCTGGGCAGCCACTTCGGTGGCCGGCTCGCCGATCGCCTGAAGCGTCCACTCGCGGTCTATGGCGCGCTCGAGCTCGCCGTCGCGTTGGTCGGTCTCGTGGTCACGCATTGGGCCCTCGCGGTGCCGAACGTCGACGCGGCGTTGTTCGGGGATCTTTCGAGCGGCTTCATGCGGGCGCTCACGCGTTTCCTCGTCGCCGTCCTGGTGCTGGGTGTGCCGACGACGCTCATGGGTGCGACCTTGCCGATCCTCGCCAAGGCCGTGACCGACCGCATCGGTACCATCGGCCGCGAAGTCGGCACGCTCTACGCCATCAATATCGCCGGTGCCGTGCTCGGCGCGGCATGTGCGGGCTTCTGGTGGATCCCTTCACTCGGGCGCTCCGGCGCGAACCTCATCGCGGTCGGCATCGACGTGGTCGTCGGCGCCGCAGCGATCTACTTCGGCATGCGCACCTCCGAGCTCACCGTGAAGGCTGCCGATCCTCTCGCCGGAAGCCGCAGCATCCGCGCTGGTGCTCGCGACATCGTCGCCGTCCTCGCGCTCACCGGCGCGTCCGCGATGGCGTTGCAGGTCCTTTGGACGCGGGCCATCTCGACGGCGCTCGGCCCGTCGACCTACGCCTTCTCCGCCATCGTCTGCGTCTATCTCACTGGTCTCGGGCTCGGCGGCGCCCTCGCCTCGCGTATCGCCGACGGCACCCGCGCGCTACGCTTCGCGCTCGCGTGCGTTCTACTCGCGACTGCTTTGGCGGCGATGATGGGCATCGCCATCGTGGACGACCTGCCGCCTTTGCTCCGCTGGGTGATCCTCGATCAGAAGCTGACGCTCGGTGGTCTGTTCGCCACGGAGTTCGGGCTGGCGGCTCTGTGCCTGTTGCCCGCGACCATCGCCATGGGCGCCATCTTTCCCCTCAGCATCACCGCCGTCGTCGGCAGCGAAGAAAAGCTCGGCAGCGCGGTCGGCATCGCCTACGCGGTCAATACGGTCGGCGCCATCGTCGGCTCGTTCGCGAGCGTCTTCGTGCTCATCCCGACGTTCGGCATCGAGCGCGGCATGCGCGTCGCCGCCCTGGGTTACGTCGTCGGCGCGGTGATTCTCACGCTGCGATCGGAGAGCTTCATCGCCAAGGACCGCCGGCGCACCCTCATCGGCGCCGCGGTGGCGGCGTCGGCTCTCATCCTCGTGTGGAAGAGCTGGGACGTCGGCCGCTGGACCGCCGGTGTCTATCGCCCCTCGATGACCCGCGAGTATCTGAAGGACGGCTTCGAGGTCGCGGAGGTCCTCTTTCACGCCGACGGATTGTCATCGACCGTCACCGTGGAAGCCGAAGACGACGTCCGCTGGATCAAGGTCGACGGTAAGGTCGACGGCTCGAGCGTTGGCGACATGCCGACGCAGATCTTGAGCGGGCTCTTGCCGATGATGCTGCATCCCAATCCCAAAAACGTCGCGGTCATCGGCTGCGGCACCGGGGTCACCGTCGGCGGCGCCCTGCAAGGCGACCCAGAGCACGTTACCCTCATCGACATCGAGCGCGAGGTCATCGCCGGGGCGCATCACTTCGCCAACGAGAATCACGCTCCCTGGAGCGACCCGCGCCTCACCATCGTCGAGGACGACGGCCGCAACTTCTTGCGCCGCAACGCCGCGGGCTTCGACGTCATCGTCTCCGAGCCGTCGAACCCCTGGATGGCCGGTGCAGCGAGCCTGTTCACCCGCGAGTTCTTCACCCTTGCCGCGAGCCGCATCGACCCCGACCACGGCCTCTTCCTGCAATGGCTCCAGATCTACGAGCTCTCGCCCGAGCGTATCGACGCCATTCTCAAGACCTTCCACGCAGTCTTCCCCCACGTGTACGTGTTCACCGCGCACGCCGACTCCAACGACTTGCTGCTCGTTGGCGGCCACCACCCGGTGACCATCGACTGGGAGCGACTCGAGCGGCGTTTCGCCACCTGGACCGCGGAGCTCAATCGCGCCGAGCTCCACGACCCATACGAGCTGGCCGCGCTCTTGCTCGCCGGCAACGAAGAGCTCAACGCCATAGCAGACACGACTCCCGAGAACACCGATGACAACGCCTTCATCGAGTTCGGCGCGCCGCGCGACCTGCTCGAGTACGCGGACAAGGACGCCGAGCTCCCCTGGCTCTCCGCAGCGCGTGGCAAACGTGGGCGCTTGGTGCAGCACATGGTGGCGGACCAGGACGAGAAGCGCTGGGCGGAGCGCGCGGTGCCCCTGGCCCGTGCCTATCTCACCAAGGGCATGCTCGCCGATGCGCTCGACGCCATGGAATCGGCCCGCGAGGGCATCGCCGCTGGCAGCTCGGCGGTGCAAACCGAGGCCCGTCGGGTGGCGGAGATCGCGCTGTTCCTGGAGAGCAACATCGACGAGGTCGAGCCCGTCGACCCCACCGCGGCCAGTGATACCGCCTACGTGCAGCTGATAGCGCTCGCGCGCAGCGATATCCGAGCGGCCCTCGCCGATCTCGTGGCCAAGCCGCAGCTGACCCGCGAAAACCCGGCCTACGGCCTGCTCTACGGCTACCTGCTCTACCAAAACGGCCGCTATGAGGACGCCGGGACGGCCCTGAAACACGCCGATGAAGCGGTCCCCGACGCCGAGCAGTCGCCAGCCATCGCGTACTACCGGGCCCGGGCGGCATATGCCGATGGGGAGTACACCGACGCCGTCGCTCAGATGAATCGGTACCGCGCAAGTCTTACACGAAGCTTGTCCGCATCCACGACCCGGGATTAGACTCGGGGAAATGGATTTGCGGGTCGCTACGCGTACTGACGTCGGTCGAGTGCGCACCAACAACGAGGACAACTTCTTCGCCGACCCGAACCTCGGGCTGTTCATCGTCTGCGACGGCATGGGCGGCCACTCCGCCGGCGAAGTCGCGAGCAAGACGGCCTGCGAGGTGATCACGCGCGAAATCGCGAGCGGCGGCAAGACGCGTGAGAAGTTCTTGGCTAGCGGCAAGTCGAGTGACGTGAAAGCCGTGGCCAAGATGGTCGAAGCGGCCATCCACACCGCTTGCAAAGAAGTTTACAAGAAGGCGAGCCGCAACCCCGAGCTCGCGGGCATGGGCACGACATGCACGGTCGTTTTCATGGCCGGTCACAACAAAGGCATCCTCGGGCACGTCGGTGACTCGCGCCTCTACGTCGTCCGTCAGAACATGGTGCACCAGCTCTCGGACGATCACACCTACGTCAACGAGCTGGTGAAGCGCGGCGCCCTCTCGCGCGAGCAAGCTCGCAATCATCCCCAAGGCAACGTCTTGTCGCGAGCGCTCGGCGTACAGCCGACCGTCCCCGTCGACACTATGATCTTCGACATCGACCCGGGCGACACCTACTTGATGTGCTCGGACGGGCTCTACAACTACTACGCAGACCCGACCGAGATTACGAAGATGATCGGCGAGGCCGACATCGAGCTCTCGCTCAACCAGCTCATCGATCGCGCGATGGAGCGTGGTGGCCACGACAACCTCACCGGTATCGTGATGCGCATCGGGGGCACGCCTCCGCCGGCCGACGCCGCGGTCGCCGCCGAGCAACGCATCGCCATCCTCAAGCGCATCCCGATCTTCGCGCACCTGTCGTACAACGAGCTCGTCAAAGTGGTCGGTCTCACCCAGCTCCTGAAGGTGAAGAACGGCGAGACCTTCATTCGCGAAGGCGAGCCGGGCGACGAGCTCTACGTGGTGCTTGCCGGCGAGGTGAACGTCGTCAAAGGCGGACAGCACATCACCTCGCTCAAGGCTGGCGCTCACATCGGCGAGATGGCCCTCATCGACAACGCCATGCGCTCGGCGACCATCGTTGCCAACGGCGACTGCAACCTCCTCGCGATGCGCCGTGACGAGTTCTTCGGTGTCATCCGCACGGAGCCCGTCATCGCCACCAAGCTCTTGTGGAGCTTCGTGCAAGTCTTGTCGGGCCGCCTCCGCGAGACCAACGAGGCGTTGCAAGGTGCACGCAAGGAGCTCACCGCCAACACCGGTGACTTCGAGATCTTCGTCGACGAGTAGAGCGCCGATGAACCGTCTGGCGCTGGCCGCCCTGCTGCTCTGCGGTTGCGCCTCATCAGGGACGGGGCGCTTCGCGGTGCGTCTGTCGCAAGACGACATCATCGCGCGCAACGAAGCCCTGCAGCGCGTCGACCGCGACATCGGCCTCCTGGGTGACGAGCCGCTCGCTGGCTACGTGCAAAGCGTGGGGAACGGCCTTGGTTTTCCGCAGGTGAGCTTCGCCGTGCTCAACAGCCAGGAGCCCAATGCCTACGCGCTCGACAGCGGCGCGGTGTTCGTGAGTCGCGGCATGCTCGCGCTCTTGAACGACGAGGGCGAGCTCGCCTCGGTGTTGGGGCACGAGACCGGCCACATCGCCGCCAATCACGGGAAGAAGCGCGAGATCGTCTCGGCGCCGTTCGATGCCCTGAGCAAGACGCTGCGCAAGCTCCTCGGGCTCATCAAACCGAGCGTCGGCAATCGCGTCGCCGACGCCACCAACACCACGGCACGTGTCGTCGCCCTGGCGCCCATCTCACGCGCTCAAGAGCGCCGGGCCGACGAAGCGGGTGTCGAGCTCGCGGCCGCAGCGGGTTACGATCCACTATCGCTGACACATGTCCTGCAGCGTCTCGAGGCGTACGTCGCCGCCCAGAGCACGAGCTGGCTCGACGACCATCCGCCGGTCACCGACCGCAGCCGCCGCATGGGCGAGCACATCTCCAAGCTTCGTCTCCCCACGGCTTCGACCGACCATCCGACGATTCTCCCCATGCTCGACGGGCTGGTGATGGACGAGCACCCGCTCGACGGGGCCGCTATTGCGTCCAAGGTCATCCATCCGCGCTTCGGGGTGGCTTACGACGTGCCCGTGGCTTGGCAAACCGAGCGCGACGGGGCCGTGTTGGTCTCGAGCGGTGACGGCTGCACGGTCCTGCTCGAGGGTAGCACCGCCGAGGGCTCGCCCGCGGAGGTCGTCGGACGCAACACCGGCGATGATCGCGTCGAGGTGGTGCCGGTGGAGGAATCGCTGCGCAAGCTTCCCGGCAAGGTGGCACGCAGCCGCGCCGAAGCCGCGGGCATCCATGTGGAGCTCGTCGTGTTCGGCGACGACGAACGCTCTCGCATCCTCAGCGGCGCCTGGCCGGTCGAGAAAGCCGGGACGTGCGCACCCGCCTTTGCCACGACCATCGCCTCGCTGCGTGAAGCCACCCAGGCCGACGTCGGGAGCCTCCCCATCGTCCGCCTGCGCATCATCGTCGCCCATGCGGGCGAATCGCTCGCCTCCCTGCTCTTTCGGCATCCGTCTGCCTGGCAGATCGAGCGCGTCGCCGCGCTCAATGGGGTTGGAGCCGATCACGTCTTCGAGCACGACACGGCGGTCAAGGTGCCGCGTCGCGAGGTCTGGGCAGAGCGTGGGTCGTCAGACCCGCACGTTGCGCGCTAGGCCTGCTCGACAATCTTCGAGAGCGCCCGCGGGTCGACTGGCTTGACCACGTGCTGGTCGAATCCGGCCTCTTTCACCTGCTGGAGGATTTCGGCACCGCTGTGCCCGGTGAGCGCGACGAGGGCGATGGAATCGGCGTGCCGAGCCCGCAGCTCGCGTGCGACGTCGAGACCGCTCATGCCGCTGGGAAGCCCCAAGTCGCAGAGCACGACTTCGGGAGTCACTTCGTTGGCGCGGGACAGACCCTCTTCACCGCTATGCGCCACGGCGACGTGGTGCCCGGCAAGCTCCAGGAACAAGCGCAGGCTCTCGGCGGCATCGAGATTGTCCTCGATGACGAGTACACGGCGTGGGGTTGGCATGAGTGGCTCGAGCGAGGTTTTTTACGTGAGTGGCCTCGCCTTGCCAAGCCGTCAGCGACACGCGAAGAACGAAAACGTGCGCGTCCTTTTCATCGTCGTAGCAGCCGCGTTGGTGCTCGTCGGGGTTCTATTGACCCGATCTCCCGAACCCGGGGAGCGTGACCGCTATCGCGTTGCCGAGGAACGCATCGAAGCCGAGCGGGCCCGCGGTCGCTTGGACAAGGCCGAGGTCGAGCGCCTGCGCATGGCCTTGCAGCTAGCCCGAGTGGGCGGCGATGGCGCCCGGGTCAAAGTGTTGCGCGGCGACGCCCTCAAGAGCGCGACGGCGGAAATCAGCGCCTGCCGCATCACCGATCTCACGCCGTGGATCGGCGAGCCGCTCGGCGTCGCCGTTTGTGATTTCAGCCCAGTCGGTCGATGAGCGCCGTCATCCGCTTTCGCAGACGACCGACCTTCTTGCTCACACGCTCGAGATCCGCCTGCGTCGCGAGTCCCAAGACTCCGAGCAAACGCGACGCGTTCTCGTCGATGAAGGCTCTGCTCTCCTGAACCCGGCGCACCGCCGCCCCCACCGCCGAAGAGCTCTCCTCCGACGCCAACAGATCGTCGATGGCGCTCTTGCCAACGGTCTTGGCGCGCTCTTTTACGCGCTTCCACAGCGGCGAGTCGGCCACGGCTACTTCCCCTTCTTTTTGGTCTTCGCCTTGGCGACCACCGCGGGCTTACCGCCACGGCGCAGGATGTCGTAGCTCGCCTTGCCCTTCGAGATGGTCATGATGGCGGCCATACCCTCGGACTCGCTCTTGTCGTTCATCATCCAGGTGACAGCGTCAGCGGGGCCTGGGTTCAGGTAGAGCTGATCGACCATCTTCTTCGGCGGGATGAGCTCGCTGCCGTCGCTGTTGGTAGCGTGGCCGCCGGCCTCATGGATGTTGCCGAAGATGCCGAAGGGCACCTTGTTCGCGGCCATGACCTGGATCATGTCGGGGTCGCCGACGTGGTTGCCTTCGGTGGTCAGGTCGACGCCGTATTGACCGCTCTGCTTGGGACCGCCGTGCGAGACGAGCACGACCGGGCTCTTCGAGGCCTTGATGATGGCGCCGGTCGCCTCGACGTCCGCCGGGTAATACTGGCAGCCGTCCTTGGCGTGGATGAACGCCGGGTTGAAGTAGCCCGGGAGCGAGACGAAATCGGCCTGCGGGGTATGCACGCGGCGGATCTTCACGAGGTCGAAGACGTGCGGCGAGCGCTGCTGGATGGCTGCCATGGCGGTCTTGTAGACGACGCGGCCTTCGCCGTTGCCAATGGTCACGAACACCGGGACCTGAGCGCCCGCGAGGACGTCGAGCGCTTGCTCGATGCCGGCCTGGGTCGTGCCCGAGTCACCGTCGACGATGATCATGTCGACCTTGTTCTTCTTGAACCAGGCGATGAAGGCCTTGAGGTTCGCGAGATTCTCTTCGGAGCTCTCTTTGATGTCGGTCACGGTGCCGACGATGACCGCGTCACGCGCTGGGCCGGTCCAGGCGAGGGTGCTGCCGTTTTCTTCCCAGGTGATGCCGTTCCACTGGTGGGTCTTGGCGGTGCCGGTGGCCTCGGGGCCGATGCAGTCCGCGTCGGCGGTCTTGGGGCCTTGTGCTTCCGGGACGGCATCGTTGGGGGCGGCATCCGCGGGAGCGGGCGGCGGCACCGGCGGTGGCTGGTCGGGCTTCTTGTCGGTGTCGCAGGCGGCGAAGGCGAAGAGGACCAGCGGGAGAACGCGGCGGAATTGGCTCATGGTGGGAGGTAAAGTGCCTTGAGGGTGCTGGGGGTGCAAGCGGTGCCGACTAGCGGCGTTTCCGCCCGAGCTCCGCCAACGCATCTTCGGCGCCGCGTCGGACCGCCTCCACCGGGTGCCCACTCGCCAGCGTCACGAGGTACCCTTCCGCCGTCGGCCCTCCCAGCGAGCCGAGCGCAAACACCACCTGCAGCACGAACTGCGGATCTTTGTTCCTTGCCAGCTCGATCATCGGCTCCGCCGCCGCCGGATCGCCAATGGCGATGAGCGCACCAATAGCCCGCAAGGCGAGCTCGGGCTTGGTCTTCTCGTCGAGCAACGCGATGAGCGCCGGTACCGCTGCGCGGGTCTTGCGCTCACCCAAGCGTTGCACCGCGAAGAGCTGCAGGCGGTCGTCGGTGCTCTTCAGCGCGCCGATGAGGTCGCCGTCAGGGCCTCGATCCAAGAGGCGCATGCTGACGCTCACCGACCAGCCGTCCTGGAACGCAGCCGCCGCGTCGTGACGAACGTCGGCGGTTGCCGAGGCTCGGCCGATGACGTCGTAGCTCATGGCATCGGGACGCGGCCGCAGCTCGACGCGAACCCGCTGCATTGGCGGCTCGTCGGTATCGCCGACGTCGTCCGGGCGGTGATTGCGTACGTCATCGCGGACAGGAGCCGCGACTTCGACGCGCAACGTGTGCGTGCCTTCTCTTTCCTCGGGCTTGAAGCGCGTGCTGCCATCGGCGCCCAAGGTCGCGACGATGTCGGCGCGCAGGCCTTCACGCAGCTCGCGGTTACCTTCGAGCTCCGCGGGGAGATTCAGGAGCAGGCGCGTGATGACGATGGTCGAGGGCGTGCGCTTGCAGCCGCCGACCGCGGCGACCAGGACCAACGCCAAAAGCACATGCCGTCTGACCTTCACCGGTTCGGATCATACCCGAAGAAGTTACATACCCACCAAGAGTCGCTCGCCGAAGACCGGCGCGAGACCCGCATCGATGATCTTTTTGCGGGCCGCGAGCACATCGTACGACATGCGCTGGAAGGTGAAGACCTTGGTGTCGGTGTCGTAGATGCCGCAGCAGGCGCGGGGATCGCGGTCGCGAGGCTGACCGACGCTGCCCACGGTGATGATGGTCTTTTGCGGACCAGTGCAGTCGATGGCGTCGGCGATCATCGGCGTCACGATGGCGGCGTCATCGACGTAGAACGAGATGGTCAGGTGCGAGTGACCGATGAAGGTCACCTGCGCGAGCTCGGCGAGCTGACCGCCGAGCGCTTCCACCTGCTCGGGCGCGAAGAGATAGTCGAAGGCCTCGGGATGGACCGGCGAGCCGTGGGAGAACTCGATGTCGCCGTGGCGAACCTTGAACGGCAGACCGGCGAGCCAAGCGCGGTTCTCCGGAGTCAGCTTGTCCGCCGACCACTGCAGGGCCTGCTTGGCGGCGTCGTAGTACTCCGAGAAATCGATGCGCCCGCAGGCGGCGGCGTCGTGGTTGCCGATGATGGCGACGTCGGCGATGGGTCGAATGCGGTCGCAGACCTCGTTGGGGTTCGCGCCGTAGCCGACCGCGTCTCCCAAGAACACGTAGGCGTCGCACTTCTGGGCGAGCAGCCAGGTCAGCGCGACGTCGAGCGCCTCGAGATTGCCATGGACGTCAGAAAAGATTCCGTAGCGCATCGCTGATTAGACGGCCTCTGACGCCGCACGGTCGTCGATGAAAGCCGACAGCGCAGCTACCTCGCTAACCGACTCGAACGCTAGCCCCATCACACCACCGCGGCCACGAAAGCCCTCGGCACGCCAGACGACGCGAGCGCCCGCGACCACCGGGACCGGGCTCGTCGGCAAAGTGAATCTCAGCACCACGCGCTCCCCAACTTCGGGTGGAGCTGCAGCCAAAACACGCGCGCCGGATAAGCTCAAGTCCGCGAGCGACACGAATCGCTCGGCCTTGGTGTCGATCAACCAACAGCGCAGCGGTGTGGACCGTCGCACGTGATGGCGTTGCTCCTGCACACGCGACATGACGTGAGGATCGGGGACCCCCCAAACGGTGTCAAGGTCAGGTTTTCCATCGCCGAAATTGGTGACGGAAATTGGTGGCAGTCACCTTTTTTCCAGGCCGCCCAATAGCGCTCAGGAGAAAAAAGGTGACTGCCACCAATTTCGGCTGCGCTTCCAATCACCCACCTCGGGCGTGTAAAACCGCGCGGCGCGCATGCCTTCCGCGACCTTCATCTCCGCCGAGGCCATCGGTTTGCTGGAAATTGACGGCCTGCCGCGGGCTTTGCGCGCGCAGGATGCGGCCTTGAAGCGGGCGCCGGTGAAGATCCTCGCTTGCGCGCCGGTGAGTCCCAACAAAGTCGTGCTCTTGATGGCGGGGGATGTGGCCTCGGTCGAGGAGAGCCTCGCTGCCGCGGAAGAGGGCCTCGGGTCGCGGCGGATCGACCGGTTGTTCCTTCCGGGCGTGCATCCTGCGGTCATCGCCGCGGTGCGGGGCGACCGGCTCGTGCCCGACACCGATCCACTCGGAATCTTCGAGCTGGCGACCGTCGCAACCACCATCAGTGCCGCCGACCTTGCCGTGAAGGCGACGGAAGTCCGTATCGAGCGCATGCATCTCGCCACCGGCTTTGGCGGACGTGGCTTTTTCACGCTCCGAGGCGATCAGGCCGACGTCGAAGCGGCGAGCAACCTGCTCGCCGCCACCATGGGCGAAGCCTTGCTCGATGCCGAGGTCATTGCCGCACCGCACGCCGAGCTTCTAGAAGGCGCTTTCAGGCGGCCCTGGAATCTCGATCCGGCCGACAAGGGTTAAGGCTACGACATGAGTCTCGACGAACGCATCGTGCAGGACACCGCGGCGATGCTTGGCCGCATTCGCGATGAAGTTTCCAAAGTGGTCGTGGGCCAAGGGACCCTCGTGGACCGGCTGTTGTTAGCTCTGGTCGCCGACGGTCACGTGCTCATCGAAGGCATCCCGGGCCTCGCCAAGACCACGGCGGTGAAGGCGCTCGCTGGCGCCGTCGAGACCAGCTTCTCGCGCATCCAGTTCACGCCCGACCTGCTGCCCGCGGACCTCACGGGCACCGAAGTCTATCGGCCGCAGACCGGCGCCTTCACCGTCAAGAAGGGGCCGTTGTTCGCAAACCTCGTGCTCGCCGACGAAGTGAATCGCGCGCCCGCGAAGGTGCAGAGCGCGTTGCTCGAGGCCATGCAGGAACGCCAGGTCACCCTGGGCGACACGACACACGCCCTGCCCCAGCCGTTCCTGGTGCTCGCCACGCAGAACCCCATCGAACAGGAAGGCACCTATCCCCTGCCCGAGGCGCAGGTCGATCGCTTCATGCTGAAGCTCACGGTCGACTACCCCGACAAGGCCGCCGAGAAAGAGATCATGCGGCGCATGAGCGGGCGCGAGACGCCACGCGTCTCCGCGGTGGTACATCCGCGGGACCTCATGGCGGCGCGCGAGGTCGCGGACGCCGTCCATCTCGACACGCGCCTCGAGGACTACATCGTCGACTTGGTCTTCGCGACGCGAAAGCCCGAGGCCCATGGTCTCGCGAAGCTCTCGAAGTTCATCGCCTTCGGCGCCTCGCCGCGCGCCAGCATCGCACTCGCCAAGGCGGCGCGGGTGCACGCGCTCATGCAAGGGCGGACCTACGCGACCCCGCACGACGTGAAGACCATCGCCCCGGACGTGCTGCGCCACCGCGTGCTGCCGACCTACGAGGCCGAGGCGCAAGAGCTCACTGGCGAGCGCATCGTGCGCGACGTCCTAGCCTCCGTCGACGTTCCATAAGGGCTTATGGAGTCGCCGCGTCCCACGCTCGATCCGGAGCTTGCGGCACGGGCCCGCCGCTTGCGCATCCGTGCGCGCCGGTTGTCCTCGGAGCTGTTCACTGGCGCGTTCGCGAGCGCCTTCAAGGGCCGCGGCACCGAGCTCGATCAGGTGCGCGAGTACATGCCGGGCGACGACGTGCGCCGCATCGACTGGAACGTCACCGCCCGCGCCCACTCGGGTGATAGCGCCCGCGCCTTCGTGAAGGAGCACCGCGCCGAGCGCGAGCTGACGGTGCTTCTGCTCGTCGACATGAGCGCCTCGGGCTCGTTCGGCAGCGTCATGCGCAGCAAGCGCGAGATGGCCGCGGAGCTGGCCGCCCTGCTCGCTTTCGCGGCCACCGCCACGAACGACCGCGTCGGCATCGGCTTGTTCACGGATCGCATGGAGCGCTACGTGCCGCCGCGCAAGGGACGCGCTCAGGTGGCGCGCCTCATCCGCGAGCTCCTCACCTTCGAGCCCGCGGGGACTGGCACCGATCTCACGGCGGCGCTCGAGTACTTGCGACGCGTACAGCGCCGGCGCGCCGTGGTGTTTCTCGTCTCCGATTTCATGACGCGTGGCTACGAAGACGCGCTCGGCGCGGTTGCTTCGCACCACGAGGTCATCGCCTTGCGCCCCCTCGACGCGCACGAGCGGACGCTCCCCGATGTCGGCATGGTGACGCTCCGCGACGCCGAGAGCGGCGCGACGCGCCTGGTCGACACCAGTGACGCCAAGGTGCGCGAGCATTTCGCCGCGACCGCCGAGCGCCGTGGCCGCGAGCTCGCCGAAACCTTGCGGGTTGCGCGTGTACCCCTGCTCGACCTTCCCGTCGACGGCACCTACGTCGACATCCTGACCCGCTTCTTCGCGGCACGACGGCGGCGACGCTGATGGACGAGCTGCGCGACATCAAGCCGCTGGTGGCGCTCTCCGAGCCGCTGCCCTGGTGGCTCTGGCTGATGGTCGCGGCCGTGGTGCTGGCCGTCGCTGTCGCGGCGTGGCGCAAGCTCCGCCGCAAGAAGACCGCGCGAGCGCCAGTGAGTGAGGCCGAGGCAGCGCGGCTTGCCCTGGCGGCGATTCGCGGCACGCGACCGCGTGATCAGGCGAGCGCCGAGCGATTGCAGAGTCACGTCGCGGTGGTCTTGCGACGCTGGGTGGAAGCGTGCTCCGACGTTCACGCCACCGAGATGACCACCGAGGAGCTCACGGCCGAGCCGGGCCTCGCGGAGCTCCTCGGCGAAGACGGCCGCGAGGCTCTGGTCAGCCTGCTCGCTTTCGCGGACGCGGTACGCTTCGCCGGACGCCCGGCATCGCCCGACGAGCACGCCGAGAGCGTCGAGCGCGCCTGGACGTTGATCGACCGGAGTGCCGCATGAAGCTCGCCGATGCGCGCTGGCTCCTCGCTTTGGCACCGCTCTTCGCGGCGTGGCTCGGCTGGCTTTGGCATCAACGGCGCGCCGCCGGCCGCCCCGCAGCGAGCTTCTCGAGTCTCGACGCCTTCGCCGAGCTACGTGCCAGCTGGGCCGTGCGTCTGCGCCCGTGGGTGGTCGCGACGCGCTACCTCGCGGTGGGCTTGCTGCTTACGGCGCTCGCGCGTCCAGTCGGCTCGCAAGGCAAGAAGGCCATCGCCACCGACGGCTTGCACATCGTCCTCGCCATCGACACCTCGGGCAGCATGCGCGCTCTCGACCTCGACGCCGAGCGCTCGATCGAATGGCGGCGGACACGGCTCGAGGTGGTGCGCGACGTGGTCACCTCCTTCGTCCAGGACCGGGTCAACGATGCGGTCGGCTTGGTAGTGTTCGGGAGCTTCGCCTTCACTCAGGCGCCGCTGACCTTGGACCACGCGCTGGTCGCGAACCTCGTCGGTCGCCTCGAGATCGGCGTCGCTGGTGAGCAGACCGCCATCGGAGACGCGCTGGTCACGGCGGTGAAGCGCTTGAAAGACGACAAGGCGAAATCCCGAGTGGTCGTGTTGCTCACCGATGGTCGCAGCAACACCGGCAGCGTCGAGCCAGCAGACGCCGCCCGTCTCGCCAAGGCGTACGGCGTGAAGGTCTACACCATCGGAGCGGCGCGTAAGGGCCGAGCGCCGATGGTCGTGCAGGGGCAGCTCTTCTACGAGGACGTGGATCTCGACGAAGACACCTTGACTGCCATCGCGGACACGACCGGCGCAAAGTACTACCGCGCCGAAGACGCGACGGCGCTGGCGCGCATCTACGCGGACATCGACACCCTCGAGAAGGACGCCATCGACGCTCGCGAGCAGCACGAGCTCGACGAGCGCTATCCCCTCCTGGTCGGGCCGGCGTTGTTCCTGCTCTGTTGCGAGGCGCTGCTCCTGTCGACGCGCCTACGGACGTTACCATGAACGGCTTCGCGCTCGAACGCCCGTGGATGTTGTGGCTGCTCGCCGCACCACTCGTGGTCACGCTCGTCGGCATCTACGGGGAGCGGATGGCGCGCTCGCGGCTCGGCCGCCTGGTGGCGCCGCGCTTGCAGCCGCGCCTGGTGGCGGGCTCACCGGGGGGCGCGTGGCGTCACGTCCTCGTGGGGGTTTCGCTGACGGCGCTCGTGGTCGCCCTCGCCGGTGTCCGCTATGGCAGCATCGAAGAAGAAGTACGCGCGCGCGGCGTCGACGTGATGGTGGCGCTCGATGTGTCGGACAGCATGCTGGCTCGCGACGTCGAGAGCGATGCTGGCCTGACACGACTCGAGCGCGCCAAGCGCGAGATCCTAGATTTGATCGCGCGTTTGAATGGTGACCGCATCGGTCTCGTGCTGTTCGCGGGTGATGCGGTCCTGCAGCTGCCGTTGACGCTGGACTACGAAGCCGCGGCCCTGTTCGTGCGCGAGGTGGCGCCGGAGCTGGTCTCCACCAAGGGCACCGCCATCGCCAAGGCCATCGACGTGTCGATCCTCGCGTTCGAGGCGGGAGTCGCCGAGGGCCGCGCCATCATCTTGATCACCGACGGCGAGGACACCGAAGGCGACGTCAGCGCCGCGGCGGAAAAGGCCAAGGAGAGCGGCGTTCGCGTGTTCGGGATCGGCGTGGGTCGCAGCGAGGGCGCCCCCATTCCCCTCGCGACTGGCGGCTTCCGACGCGACAAGAAGGGCGAGATGGTCCTCAGCCGCCTCGACGAGGCGCAGCTCGTCGCCATCGCGAACCTGACGGGCGGTGACGTGGTGCGGTCGACCAGTGGGGATTACGACCTCGAGCGCATCTACGCGGCGATCAAGACGAAGGTGTCGGCGCGGGATCTGGGCTCGCGACGGCGGGTGCATGGGAAGGATCGGTATCGGGTCTTGGTGTCTTTGGCCGCGGTCGGCTTGATGGCGGAGGCGCTCCTCCGCGGGCGGCGCAAGCGATGATCGTGTTGCTGCTCACGGTGCTCGCCGCTGATCCGGGGGTCGACGCGTACGGGCGCGGCGATTTCGCAACCGCTGTCGAGGAGCTGGCACGGGCGCTCACCGAGAAGCCAAAAGACGCGCGGATCGATTTCGATTTGGCGAGCGCGTTGTACAAGGCGGGGCGGTTCGCGGACGCGGAGAAGGCGTTTGGTCGGGCGGCGAAGGAGCCGAAGCTGCGGGCGGGGGCGTTGTATGGACAGGGGAATGCGCGGTTCAAGCAGGAGAATTTCAAGGGGGCGATTGAGAGTTACGAGCAGGCGTTGAAGGTGGATGGAGGGGATGAGGACGCTAAAGCGAACTTGGAGTTGGCGAGGAGGAAGTTGGAGGAGAAGGAGAGGAAGGAAGAGGAGAAGAAGGAGAAGGACGAGCAGGAGAAGTCGGATCAGCAGAAGTCGGATGAGCCGAAGGCCGATGAGCCGAAAACCGATGAGC
>CAZAER010000010.1:25820-177372 GCA_964484195.1 uncultured Bdellovibrionales bacterium
CGAAAGCCGATGACCGATCGCCGAATGCCGATGGCCGAGAGCCGAAAGCCGATCAGCCGAAAGCCGATCAACCGAAGACCGATCAGCCGAAGGCCGATGAGCCGAAAGCCGATGACCGATCGCCGAATGCCGATGGCCGAGAGCCGAAAGCCGATCAACCGAAAGCCGATCAACCGAAGCCTCAAGCCGGTCCCGCCAAACGTGAGCACCGCCCCCCCGACAAAACCGTGATGACCGAGGAGCAAGCCGCCCGTCTACTCGAGCGCGTCGACGAGAAGCGCCCTCGCACCCAGCAACGCCAGAAGCGCTCTCGCTCCGGCAAGGACTGGTGACCTATGTCTCGCCTCGCCTTTCTCCTCATCTCTCTCTTGTCCGCTGAAGCGTTCGCCGGTAGCGCCCGCGCCACCCTCGACCGTGGCCGCGCCAGCCTCGACGACGAAGTGACGCTCACCATCCAGGTCGTCGGCAGCGCCGAGACCCCCGAGCTGCCGAGCGGCATGAACGCGGATTTCGAGATTCAGAGCTCGGGCCAGGCCAACCAGGTTTCGATCGTCAACGGCCGCATGAGCTCGAGCACGCGTTACACCTTCACCCTCGTGCCCAAACACGCCGGCACACTCACGGTCCCCGGCATCCCGGTGGTCGTCGACGGTACCCGCATGGCCACCGAGCCCCTGCAGCTCTTCGTCGCCGCCGGCAGCGTCACACCCGGCCAAGGCGGCGAGGAGATCTACCTCACCGCCGAGCTCGTGCCCGCGGCGGGAGCGCGACAATCTGCATTCGTCGGCGAGCAGCTGGTTTACACCTTGAAGATCGTCGCGCGGGTCGATGCCTCGTGCCCGAGCCTCAAGCTCCCCGATTTCCCCAATGCGGCGTCGTACGATCTGGGCGAGCAACGCCAGTACCGCACTCACGTCGACGGCGAAGAGGTCTCGGTCGTCGAGGTCCGCAAGGCCGTTTTCGCGGACAAGCCCGGCGTGCTCGAGATCGCACCTGTTCGCCTCAACTGCAGCATCGAGCGCAACCGGCGACGCGGCAACGACTTCGGCAGCATCTTCGGAAACACCGGCGTCCGGAAGGTCGTCCGCAGCAACGCACCTCGCTTGTCGATCGAAGCGCTGCCGCCACCGCCCGCTGGGTTCTCCGGCCTGGTCGGCGACGTGACCGTGAGCGCCGCGCTCAGCAGGACAGAGGCACACACCGGGGACTCGGTCACCTTGTCGCTGGCGGTGCGGGGCAACGCCGAGATGACCGCCGCGCCGGAGCCGCAGATCCCGTTCGATGGCGCCGTGAAGGTCTACGACGACAAGCCGACGCTGCGCTACGACAACACCGGCAATGTGCTCCTCGGCGAGCGTGTGTTCCAGAAAGCGCTGGTCGCACAGAGCGCGAGCGACATCCGGGTTGCGGCGCCGAGTATCACCTACTTCGATCCGAAGCGGCGCGCCTACGCCAAGGCGGAAGCTCAGCCGCTCGCTCTGCGCATCGTCGGCGCCGACGTGCCGGCCGCTGCGCTCACCCATCCGATCGCGGCCGTTGGTCCCTCGGCCTCACCGAAGCTCGAGCAACCAACCCAGCGCTCCGCTTTCGCGCTCCGGCGCACGAGCCACGGGCTTGCGACCTGGCTCGAGGGACCGAGGCTCTTGCTACTCCTCGCCCTACCCCTGGGTCTCGCATGCGTGATCCGCAGCCGCCGCGCGCCGGCGGGGTCCGGCGGCCTCAAGAAGCAGCGACGCGAAGCCGCCCGCCGCGCCTTGCGTGAGCTCGAAGGCACGGGCAACGACGCGCGCGAGGTGTCCCGCGTGGTGCGCGAGCTCATCGGCAACCGCGTCCAGCATCACGGCGCTGCGCTCTCGAGCGACGAGGCGCTCACGGCGCTGGCCGCGAGCGGGCTCGACACTGGCTTGGTGGCGCGGGCACGGGCGGTGCTCGGTGCCTGCGACGCCGCGGTCTACGGCAATGCCCGCGACCACAACGGCCTGAAAGAAGAAGCTCTCGCCCTGGCGCGCGGCTTCGCGGAGGCGGCATGAACGCGAGCGACGCCTTCGACGCCGGCGTGGTCGCTCTCGGCCAAGGCGATCACGCAACCGCTATCGCGAACCTGCTCACAGCGCGCGCCGCGGCTCCGCGTGACCGTGAGATAGACGACGCGCTCGAGGCAGCCCGCGCCGCGAGTGGTAGCCTGGTGCACGTCGAGCCGCCGCTCCCCGTGGCCGTGACCGACATCGGCCTCGTGCTGGTGCTCGTCAACGTCGCGCTCTGCGTAGCCATCGCGCTGCGCGTGAAACGAAGTGTCCTCGTGGCTTGCGGTGCGGTGTGGCTGCTCGCCGCGGCGGCGTGGGTGACGCGCCTTGCGACCACCCCGGAGTACGTCGTCATCAAGGCGGCGGACACCAAGACCTACGCCGCAAACGACAGCGAGAGCCTCGAGCGCTACCGCTTGGGCCGCGGTGACGAGCTCACACTGCTCGAACGCCATGACGGATGGCTCAAGGTCCGAGGGCCCGAAGGACCGGCTTACGTGGCTGCCAGCGCGGCCATCGAGACCACGCACCTCGGCGGGCAGGGTCACCGATAAGGGGCGACCAGAACCTGGAGAAGTTTCATGTCCGACCAGAACCGCATTGCCCCGGTCACCTCTTCCGCGCCCCAGGTGGCTCCGTCGAACGTCACCGGCGCGGCTCCCGTTCAGGTAGGAAAGGCGCTGCAGGGGGGCGCCGACGCCGCTGCGCTCGCCCACGGCCGCGAGCAGCTCCGTGATCTCTCCTACTTCAAGGCGGCGCTCAGGAGCGACGCTAACGCGATCCGCTTGGCCTTCGAGTCTGGCCTCGTCAACGACACCATCGATACGACGCTGCGCCAGCTCTCGACCGACGAGCTCCGCCGCCTCGCGAACGCCTTGCAGGAGATCTCGCGCGGCACGGACTCACGGGTCGCCTTCGCGAGCATGGTGTCGCGCATGCCCGGCCTTCCCCTCGACGACGGCACGAAGCGCCTCCTGCGCGCGACTCTCGTGCAGACTGGCTACCAGGGCGATATCGATCGCTTCGACCTGGCGTACCCGATTCGCTAAGCGTCGAAGTCAGCGGGAAACGGCAACACCAGCCGCGATGCGGTCTTGGTGAGCCGCGCGATACGCCGTGCGCTCGCCGGCTCGGGCTCGGCCATGACGGCGTCACGTGCGTACGCGAGAGCCCGTGAGGGATCGCGGAGTCGGCGCTCGTAGAGCTTGGCGAGCTCGAGGCAGAGCGACGGCGCGGTCTCGGGCTCGGCATGGGTGAGCGCACGCTCGAGCGCAGCCACCGCCGAAGCAAACTCGCCGCGACGCTTGTGCACGCGAGCCATGAGCACGAGCGCGGGCGCCGACACATCGGAGCTGCCGGCCGCGGCCGTGAGCGCAAAGGCGTGCGCTCGATCGCCGTCGCCAGCACGCACCGAAAGCTCGGCGAGCGCCAGCTGATCGCGCAAGTCGTCCTCGCTCGAGGCGCTCTCGAGCTTGTCGGCGAGCACGCCGAGCAAGGCGACGAGCGAGACCAGATCGTGCTGATTGTGCAGCAAGATGGGATTGAGACAGGCGCCATCCCTGCCGCGCAGAAAGTCCATGTAGATGGCGGGGATCTCGGCGCCGCCGACGTCATCGTGACGGGTGAGCGCCAGCACTTCGCGCTCGAGCTCGGTGAGCTGCACGTTGGTGAGTCGGCGCCGGAAGACGCGGCGCGCGCAGTGCAAGAGATCGACGTGCGCCGCAGGCTCGGGGACCTTCATGCGGTTCAAGACGAACCGTGTCCGCAGAAGCGGCCAGTCGAAGCTCTTGCCGTTATAGCTGACGATACAGGAGGCCGCTGCGATGCGCGTCGCCAGCTCTTCGAGCATCGGCGCTTCTTCACCAGGCTTGCGTAGCACCAGTTGCTCGACGTGCACCGCGGTGCCGTCGAACCAGGCCATGCCGATCAAGAACGGCAAGGTACCGGCGCCATGCGAGAGGCCGGTGGTCTCGGTGTCGATGTAGAGGGCGCGGCTGAAATCGATGGCAGCAAGACGCTCGTCGAGCGCGAGCTTGGCGATCAGCTCGCCGGTAGCGACGAGACCCCGACGCAAGCGCGCGGAACCTTGGGAGTGATCGGGGTCGAAAGATTGCGCGACGACGTGAACGTCGCCGCGAGCATTGGCGCGAACCGATCCGGCGAGGCCAGAAGCCTCGGCGCGACGGCGCTTGGGTTTGGCCTGACGGTTCGCGAGCGCGAGCAGACGGGACTTGATGCTGTCGGCGCGGCCGAAGGGCTGATCGAGAATCGGTTCATCGGCTATCGGTGATCGGCTATCGGCGTTCGGTAATCGGTCATCGGCAATCGGAGATCGAACATCGGAACTTGGCCGTTCGGTCGCCCTCAACCGCGACAGCTTCTTCTTCATATCCATCACGCGCCCACCCCAAGCGCCTTCAGAATATCCAGCGCCAGCGTCTTGCGCATGTCACCACTCGCCATCGCCGGCTGCACCGCCCCACCCTTGTGCATCGCGGGCACCAGAGCATCCTCGGTGGCCGCCTCGAGCTGCGGCACCGCCGCCGCCGGCAGCGCGCCCTGCCCCTGCAACTGCGCGATCCCCACCCCAATCCCCGGCCCGATGCAGCTCGGACACCCCGCCGTGCACGGGCACGCGCTGATCAAACCATGGGCCCGCGTCAAAAGCTCGACGCGCTCCTCATGCAGCCGAGGCGCGAGGCCGATGCCGCCCGCCACCGAATCGTACAAGAAGATGGTCGGATGGAACGGCTCGCGGTCGACCAGCCAGCCGCCGTCCGCCGGAGCGGTCGCCCCCTCGCCTGCCTTGTCGGTCACCGTGCGTCCGAGATCGCGCGGGTCGGTCATCAAGCCCACGCATGCCACCGTGTGCATCGCGTTCGCGAGCCCACGCAGTGCGTCGATGACCAGCGGCCGCGCCACCCCCATGCTCGTCACCAGCTCGTTGCCGATGGTGAGCCACATAGCGCTCGTGTGCATCTGCATCTCCGGCAGGTGCACGTCGCCGTAGCCGACGTTCTCGTGGGTGTGGAATTTGATTTTCTTGTAGCCGATCACCTTGGAGACGACGCTGACCTCACCCATGCCGCCGGCGAGCGTCGACGCCAGCATCTCGCTCACGCGCTCCGATGGCACATCGTCTTCGAGCACGGCGACGCGCGTATAGGTCATGGCGTCGGTGTAGTAGTCGGGCGCGACCTTGCGCACGTAGGCCTTGTGATTGTCGTAGTCGAGGCGCTCGACCTGATACTGCTCACCCAGGTGCTGATAAATGGCCTGCTCGTGCAGCATGGTGTGCGTGCTGCGCCAGTCCATCTCGGCAATGGTGTGATCGGTCGCGACGTCGATGATCGCGAAGTTGTCCCAACTGGCAGTGCGCAGCGACACGTGGTTTGCGGGATAAACGTCGCTCGCCCAGTGGTAGACGTTGCGCCCCGAAGCCGCCGCGACCGGATGGAGAATGCGCGACTCGGCGAGGTAGTCGAGCGCGTCTTTGATAGCGGACGGGGGCACGTCGCCGAACGCCTCACCCTCCTCGAACGGCAGCTCGAAGGCGGCGCACTTCAAATGCGCGACGAGAATCTCGATGTTGTCGGGGTCGATACGCGCGTGCTCGACCGGCGCACCGACCAGGGCCTCGGGATCCGCCGCGAAAAACTGGTCGAGGGGCGCGCTCGAGGTGACGAGCAAAGCGAGCGACGGCTCACCACGCCGGCCTCCGCGACCAAAGCGCTGCCAAAGCCCCGCCACCGAGCCGGGATAGCCAGCGCACACCACCGCATCCAGCGCGCCGATGTCGATGCCGAGCTCGAGCGCATTGGTGGCGACGACACAGCGCACCGCCCCCTCGCGCAGGCCTGCTTCGATACGCCGCCGCGTCTCCGGCAGATAGCCGCCTCGGTAAGCGTGGATGGTGTCGGGATCGACGCCGTCTTCGCTCAGGCGGTCGCGCAAATACTTGAGCATGACCTCGACCGAGTTGCGGCTCTGGCCGAAGACGATGGTCGAGACCCCGGCGCGCACCAGGTCGGCGGTCAAACGTACCGCGGTCTTGATGTAGCTCGCGCGGATGCCGAGCTCGGGGTTCAAGAGCGGCGGGTTGAACACCATGACGTGTTTTTCGCCCGCCGGTGCTCCGCTTTCGTGGACGAGCGACACCTGCTCGCCGAGGATGCGCTCGGCGTGCTCGCGCGGATTGCCGATGGTCGCCGACGCGAACATCACCGTGGGCGAACCGCCGTGGAAGCGCGCCACGCGTAAGAGCCGGCGCAGGACGTTCGCCAGGTGTGAGCCGAAGACGCCACGATACGAGTGCAGCTCGTCGATGACGATGAAGCGCAGATTCGCGAACAAGCGCGCCCAGCTGGCGTGGTGCGGCAGGATGCCGGTGTGCAGCATGTCTGGGTTGGTAACCAGGATGCCGCTCTTCTCGCGCGCGGCCCGCCGTGCGTCGCCGGGGGTGTCACCGTCGTAGGTGATGGCGCCGTGCGATAGCCCGGCGGCGTGCATGAAGTCGTGCAGCGCGACTTCTTGATCGCGCGCCAGCGCCTTGGTCGGGAAGAGATAGAGCGCACGCGCTTCGTGATCGCGGGCAAAGGCGTCGAGGACCGGCAGGTTGTAGCAGAGGCTCTTGCCCGAGGCGGTCGGCGTCGCGACGACGACGTGCTCACCCGCTCGCGCCCGCTGATACGCGTCGGCCTGATGGGTGTAGAGCTGCTTCACCCCACGCGCGCGTAGCGCCGCCGCGACCTGCGGCGAAAGCTCGTCGGGCAGCTCGGTGAGCCGCGCCAGTCGCTCCGGGATCTGCGTGTCGAGCGCGAAGTGGCGATACAGCCGCCCATCTTCGCGCCACCCCGAGATGACGTGCCCGAGCCCGCCCTGCTTCTGCCACGGCGCCCGCGGGCGACGAAACTCGAGCACGTTGGAAGGTACTAGCAGGTCAGGCGGCTCTGCCATGAGGCGCACTGTACGGATGTGCACCCAGCGAACGCAAGGCCGGATTTACTGGACGCGTACGGTGAACGTCATGCTGGTGTGAAAATTACAGCGTCCCGCGTGGTCGCCAGCGGCGCTCGGTGCGACGATCGTGGCGCTCGCTCCAGAGCTGATGGCGCCGGTATCGAACTGACCCGCGGGGTTCGAGCTCGCGGTGTGCGTCGCCGTGTCGGCGTTGGTGAAGGTCACCGTCGCCCCAGGAGCCACGGTCACACAGCGTGGTGAGAAGGCGAAGTTGTCGATCGTCACCGCCGTCGTCGCGGTGCAGGAGCTATCCTGATCGCCGTTATCGTGTTCATGCTCGTCGTCATCGCCACCACTGCAGCTCACGGCCAACACGAGGACGGACATCGCTAGCAAAGCGCGCATCGCAGACTCTCCCTGTATGGACGGGAGGTACTACGGTCTGGCCCCACGGTTCAGCGAAAAAAACGAAAAAATGGTCCCGGGTGGCACTGAGAAATTCAGAAACCACCCGGGACCTGCACCGTAGCGCACTCGCCCATAGCGCGCTCCGGAGCATCTTTATCGATCAGGCAACACTCTGCTGTGGCGGACGCTCTTCGCGGTTCGGCGGTCGGCGCGGCTCGATGACTTGCGCCGCGGGCACGCCATGGTCTTCCTCGTCATCATCGCTGGATTTGAAGCGAGCCATCTGCCGCGCGAACCACTGCGACGCGTCGTCGAACAGCGAGTACGCAACCGGCGTCGCCAAGAGCGTGAGCAAGAGCGACATCAGCTGACCGCCGACCACCACGCCTGCCGTCGCGCGGTTGTTACCCGCGCCAGCACCTTCCGAGAGAATGAGCGGCACCATGCCGGCGACGAACGCGAAGGTCGTCATCAAGATGGGACGCAACCGATCCTTGTTGGCCACGATGATGGCCGTCGCGCGGTCCATGCCTTCGCCACGCAAATGGTTGGTGTGGTCGATCTGGAGGATCGAGTTCTTCTTCACCACGCCGAAGAGCACGAGCAGACCGAGCATCGAGTAGATGTCGAGCTGTTGCTGGAAGATGACGAGCGACAAGAGCGCAAACGGCAAGGTCAGCGGCAAGCACAACAGGATGGTGATCGGGTGCAGCCACGACTCGAACTGCGCCGCGAGCACCAGGTACATGAACACCAACGACAGCACGAAAGCAGCGAGGAAGAGCTTGCCTGCCTTCGCCATCTCCTTCGAGCGCCCCGAGGGAGCCGAACGATACTCGGCCGGTAGGTTCATCGAGTCGATGACCTTCTTCATTCCCGCGGCGACGTCGCCTTCGGAGTAGCCGGCGCCGGGATTCGCGCGAAAGGTGATCTGACGCACGCGGTTCAAGCGGTTGATGAGCGACGGCCCCGTATCGCTCTCCATGCGCACCACGTCGAGCAGGGGCACGGCACCGACCTTCGTCGATGGCACGGTCATCAGCGCCAGGCCTTCGAGATCCGCACGGTACTTGCGCTCGGCGCGCAGGTGCACCTCGTACTGCTCGCTCTTCTCCTCGTAGGTGGAGACCTCGAGACCGCCGACGAGCAAGCGCATCGCCGTGGCGATGTCGGAGACCGCGACGCCCAAGGTCGCAGCCTTCTCGCGATCGATCTCGACCGCCATCTCGGGCTTGCCGGTGATGAACGACGACGTGACGTCGACCGCACCCGGCACTTCCTTGCGCACGCGCTCGATGACGGTGTCGTTGATCTCCTGGAGACGCTCGAGAGACGGCCCGCTCACATCGTAGTTGACGAGCGCCGAGCTACCGCCCGCCATCGCGAACGCCGGCACGTCGGAGACGTCGATCTGCAGGTCCTTGCCTTGTTTGGCGACGATGGTCTGGCGCACGAAGTTCATGACGTCGTGCTGCGTGAGCTTGCGCTCCGCGGAATCGACCATGCGCACGTAGATGCGCGCCTTGTTGGGCGTGCGCTCGTTGTTGTCGCCGATGGTCATGAGCGTCGCCTGGACGGTCTCGACCTTGCGAACGTCGCGCGCGATACGCTCCGCGATCAGCGACGTCGCCTCGAGCGACATGCCTTCGGGAGTGCGCACGTTGATCTCGAACTGCGACTCGTCGTTGGTCGGCAAGAAGCCCTTCTTGACCGTGCTCATCAGCGGACCGACCGACGCGAGCGCGGCGACCGAGGCGGTCACGATCACCCAGCGGTGCGCCATCGACCAGGTGAGGACCCGCACGTACACGCGCTCCATCGGCAGATAGAACGAATCGACGATGCGCTCGAGGATGGCCTTCTGCGCCACGCGGCCGCCGCCCGACGAGGCGACCGGGCGCTGCTTCTTGAGCCAGCGTGACGCCATCATCGGCGTCAGCGTGAATGAGACGAGCAGCGACACGCCAATGGCGAAGGCCATGGTGAGACCGAAGCTGTTCAAGAAGCGCCCGACGATGCCGCTCATGTAGGCGACCGGCAGGAAGACGGCGATCAGCGAGATCGTCGTCGCGAGGACCGCGAGCCCGATTTCTTTCGTGGCGTGCACGGCCGCTTCGCGCGGCTTCATCTTCTTTTCGTCGATGAAGCGGAAGATGTTCTCGAGCACGACGATGGCGTCGTCGATGACGATACCGACCGCCAAAGCGAGCGCCAGCAGCGTGATGGTGTTGAGGGTGAAGTTCTGCTGCCACATCAAGGCAAAGGTGCCGATGATCGACACCGGGATGGCGATGGCCGCGATGATGGTCGACCGCAGGTTACCCAGGAACAGGAGCACGACGAGCGCCGCGAAAATGGCGCCGAGCACCAAATGCTCTTCGACCGCGTGTACGCTCGTGCGGATGGTGTCCGAGTTGTCGCGGACGACCTCGAGCGTATAGCCGGCGGGGAGGATTGGCTTGATCTCCTCCATGCGTTCGCGCACCGCGTCGACGACCGCGACGGTATTACCGCCCGATTGTTTGCGCACCGAGAGCACCACCGCGGGTGTGCCGTCTTTCACCGCGACCGTGTCAGCCTCTTCGGCACCATCCTCGACGCGCGCGACATCGCGGATGCGAACCGGATAGCCTTTGACGTCACGAATGACGAGGTCACCAAGCTCTTCGGGACGCTCGACGCGCCCTTTGATGCGCAGAGTGACCTCGTCGGAGCCGACATCGATGGCGCCGCCCGGCATGGTGAGGTTTTGGCTCTGCACGGCGCGTTGCACGTCAGCGGCAGTCAACGCATGAGCGCGCAGTTGCGCCGGGTCGAGCCAAATATTCACCTGCCGTTCGCGGCCGCCTACGATGGAAACCTGTCCGACGCCCGAAATATTCTCGAGCTTGCGCTTGATGTTCTTGTCCGCGATCTCGGTGATCTCGCGGAGCGGACGCTCGGCGTTGACCGCGATGTAGAGAATCGGCGTCGCGTCGGGGTCGGCCTTGGTGACGACCGGCACGTCGATGTCCTTCGGTAAGTCGGGGATAACGCCCTGGACTTTCTCGCGGACCTCTTGAGCAGCGACGTCGATGTCCTTCTCGAGGACGAACTGGATGATGACCTGCGAAACACCGTCACTCGAGATCGAGCGCAGATCGTCGATACCAGCGATGGTGTTCACCGCCTCTTCGATCTTGTCGGTGATCTCGGTCTCGATCTCCTGGGGCGAAGCGCCGGTTTGGCGGGTGAGCACCACCACCATCGGGAAGTCGACATCGGGGAAACGGTCGACACCGAGCTGCGAAGCTCCAGTGATGCCGACGACCACGATGGTGAGCATGAGGACGGTCGCGAAGATGGGGCGCTTGATGCTGATGTTCGATAGCCACTGCATGCGCTCGGTCCTTGGGAAGTGAGAGGGTGCGGACTGTACGCTTTAGCGCGCTTCGGCGAGCTTGGTGCCCGATGGCCGTGGAGCGGAGGCATGCTCGGTGACGGTCACTTGGACGCCGTCGCGAAGGTCATCGGTCACGGTGGCGACAACCCGCTCACCTGCCTCGACACCCTTCGCGACGGCGACCAAGCCGCCGTCGAGCTCGGGTCCCAGCTGCACCAGGCGCTCTTCGAGCTGCTGGCCCTGGCCGTCGCCCTTCACCACGAAGATGCGGTAGGTCTCTCCGTCATCGCGGACAGCGGCTCGAGGCACCACCGGGGTTGGCACCTCGCCGAGTGTCACCTTCGCGATGGCGAAGTTACCTGGGCGCAGCACATGGTCACGATTCTCGATCACCGCTTCGACCACGAGGTCGCGCGTCTCTGCCCGCAAGGACGGGCCGACGTATTTGATGGTGCCGGCGAACTGTTGCTGCTCGAAACCGGTGACGTCGAAGCGCACCGCTTGGCCGACCTGCACGTAGCGGGCGTCGGCCTCGGGCACGTTGAGCTCGAGGCGGAGGATGTCGAGCTCGACCAGAGAAACGACCTTGGTGTCACGACCGACGTACTCGCCTTCGTCGACGAAACGCTGAGCGATCATCCCGGCGAAGGGCGCTCGCACCGTCGCGTCGCCCAACTGCTGCCCAGCGAGCCGGGCCCGCGCTATGGCGGCCTCGGCTTGCTTCGCTTGGGCATTACAAGTCGCGGTGAGCCGATCGAACTCGGCTTTGCTGATGGCGTTCGTCGCGAAGAGCTTGTCGGCACGATCACAATCGCTGCGCGCCAGCGTCAATGAGGCCTGGGAAGCCGCGGCAGTCGCGCCGGCTTCCTGGGCCGTCAATGAAGCGGTGCGCGGATCGAGCCGCACCAATGCTTGCCCTTTCGCGACATGTTGCCCGCGCTCGACCAAGGTCTGGACGACCTTGCCGGCCCAATCGGCCGCGACCTCGGAGCTGCGGTTACCATTCAGCGTGCCGGTGAGCGTCAGGTAACGCGGGGTCGGAGCGGCGACCGCTTCGACCATGGTGACGGCCTTGGTGTCGGCGCTGGCATCTTTGATTGCCGGCTCGACGTGTCCGCCACCGCAGCCATAAAGCGTAAAGGCGGTGACGGCCGACGCCGCGATGATGACCGCGAGGTCGCGCATCTGCCGGGTGCGTCCGATCTTCGGCACGGGGGCGTATGCGTTGAAGGCGGTGAGGGGAAACATCATCGAATCTCCTTGGGGTCGACCGCCCTTTGTGCACGGGTCGTACCAAGTCGCCTTTCGTTCCTCCGAGCGCGCGAACAGCCTGAGACCAGCGATTTGCCGTGCGGACGTTGACAGCGGGGCTGTCCGGACAGTTGTCCAGCGGACACCTCCGTGTCCGGGGAACGCTGGCGATGTGTCCGGTCTTACCGTCGTCCTTGATCCCCGACGCGTAGCCCGCTACAGCGCGCAACGTGGGCAGGCGGCGTCTAGCTCCACGTAATCGAGTAGCTTGGTCCAAGCTCGACGGCACGCGGCTCGCGCGCTGGCACGAACCTTGGAAGGGCTGCAGCCGTCACCCAGGAGAGTTGCCCGATGCATCCCCGTTCGCTCGCCTTGATTGCCGTCTCGCTGTCGTTCGCGACGCCCGCCTTCGCCGAGCCGCTAAAGCTGTTCGCGATCCAGACCACGGCGCCCAAGGGCAGTGGTCAGCCGGTTGCGAACCCCAACGCTGACGCCTTCAACAGCAAGGTCGAGGCTCTGTTCACGCCGGGTACCGGCCTCACCTCCGACGAAGCCGCCGCCAAGGCGACGCACACGAGCTACGACGCCCTGGCACAGCGCGAAGAGATGCTGTCCGCTGAAGCGTTGCGCAAGCAAGCCAAGTACGGGTTCATCCCGGTGCTGACCTTGAGCGCGGGGTACACACGCACGCGCAACATCCAGAACGTCATCCCCGCGCAGCTGCTCGATCCGAACGGCATCAACCCGGACATCCCGGACGACGCCATGAGCGATCCGATCAACCTGCCGTACTTTCCCAATCAGTACAGCCTCGGCGCCAACCTCTCGATCCCCCTCTCCGACTATTTCTTACGCTTGCCGCAAACCCTCGCCGCCGCCAGCCGCGGCTTCGATGCAGCGTCGCTGAGCTCGCGTCATACCGAGCTATCGACTGCGACCACCGCGAAGGTCGCCTATTACGAGTGGGCTCGCGCCAAGCTCCAACATGTCGTGCGCGAGCAGGCACTCGAGCAAGCCAAGGCTCAGGCCAAAGACGTGAAGGCTCAGTTCGATGCCGGCTCGTCCACCAACGCGGACGTCTTGCGTCTCGAGTCGAACGTCGCGACGGCCGAGCTCAATCTCGAGCGCGCCAAGAACGCCGCGGGCCTCGCCGAGGAACGCCTGCGCACCCAGATGCACGACGCCAACCAGGGAAACTATCAGATTGGCGAAGACGTGCGCGTCGACCTCCCCGAGCTCGACAACGTCGCCGACATCTCGACTCTCTGGAAGGAAGCCGAGCAGAAGCGCCTCGACCTCAAGGCTTTGTCGATGCAAGCGCAAGCTCAACGCGAGCGCGCCAGCGCCACGCGCGCGGACTACTACCCGCGCCTCAGCGCCCAGGGCACCGCGCAGTACTTGAGCCCCCTGCAGCAGCGCTTCCCCCAAACCGATGACTGGGACTACTGGTGGACCGTGGGTGCAACGCTATCGTGGACGCCCACCGCCATCTTCGGCGCGCGCCAGGGTGCCGAGAGCTTGGAGCACCAAGCGCTGAAGATCGAAGCGCAGCGCAACTACGCGCGTGACAACGTGCACGTGTCGGTGCTCGACGCCTACCAGGCGCTGAACGTCGCCGCGGTGGCCATCGACACCACCACGCGCTCGCTCGCCTCGGCCGAAGAGTCGTACCGCGTGCGCCGCGCCCTCTTCCAGAACGGCCGCGCCACCACCGTCGAGGTCATCGACACCGAGACCGCGCTCACCAACGCCCGCAGTGAAGCGATGAACGCGCGCATCGACCTGCGCATCGCGCGCGCCCGCCTCATCAACGCCATCGGCCGGGACACCGACCGCCAGATGTAAGAGCCTTCGATGATTAAGATGCAGGGGGTCAGGAAAGTCTACCGAAGCCACCTGCTGGCCATGGAGGCTTTGCGTGACTTCGACCTGACCATCGAAGATGGCGAGTTCGTCGCCATCATGGGTCCGTCGGGCTCGGGCAAAACCACGTTCCTCAACGTCGCCGGTCTCCTCGATACCTTCGACGAAGGCACCTACGAGCTCGCCGGCGTCGACGTGGTGGGCCTGAAAGACGCGGACCTCGCGAAGATCCGCAACGAGAAGATCGGCTTCATCTTCCAGAGCTTCAACCTCATTCCCGATCTCGACGTGTTCGACAATATCGATGTGCCTCTCCGCTATCGCGGCATGACCGCGCGCGAGCGTACCGAGCGTATCGAGCTTGCCCTGACGCGAGTCGGTCTCATTGCCCGGCGCAACAACCGACCTTCTCAGCTCTCGGGTGGTCAACAGCAACGCGTCGGCATCGCGCGCGCCTTGGCGGGCTCGCCGCAGCTGATCCTCGCCGACGAGCCCACTGGTAACCTCGACTCGATCATGGCCCGGCAGATCATGGAGCTGCTGCAGGAGATCAACTCGCAAGGCACGACCATCGTCATGGTCACTCACGCCACCGAGCTTGCCGCCCGCGCGCACCGCAAGCTTCACATCCTCGATGGCCGCGTCATCGATCCGTGGGCCAAGAAACGCAGCGCCGAGGTGGTCCGGTGAATCCCATCGGCCGCGCCTTGATGATGCTGGCGTATCATCTGCGTCACGCGGCGCGGAGCCTGTCGCGCACGCCCGGCTTCACCTTCGTCATGGAGCTGTCTTTGGGTCTGGGTGTCGCGCTCTGGACCGTTGCACGCACCGCCATCGACTCGCAGGCCAACGTGACCATCGCCAACTCCGAACAGATCTACCTGGTGGAGATCCAACGCGACATGCTCGTCCCGGTGCCGACCGCGGGGCATGACCCGAACAGCTTCTGGGACCACGTGCCCGGCGTCATGCTCACCCACCGCGACGCCACCGCGCTCGCCTCGCAGAGTGACCGCGCCCATACCATCTCGTTCTTCTCGCCCCTCCTAGTGTCGAAGGCAGGCGGTCCCGCGTCGAACCTGCGCGTTCGTTTCACCACCTCGCCAATCTTCACCATGTTCGATCACGTCTTCGCGGAAGGCGCACCTTGGACCGAAGACGAAGCAGCGAACGACCCGCAGATTTGTGTCATCACGCAGGAGGTCGCCGAGCGCTGGTTCGGCAAGGCCAGCGCGGTCGGCGCATTGATCCGCATCAGCGGACATGACTTCCGCGTCGTCGGCGTGGTCATCGACAGCCGCACCGAACGCAAGCTCTACGACTTCACGGCCTATCCCGACAGCGACAGCGTCTACGTGCCGCTAGCGGCCTGGGGAGTCACCGCGGCTCGGCCGGTAACCTATTACACGTGGGGCGGGCCGACCTCGTCCCATGACGAGCTCGCGAACAGCGAGACCGGTTTTCTCCAGATGTTCGTCGAGCTCCCCAACGCGCAGGCGGTCGCCGAGTACCAGAAGCTGCTCGCCACCTACGTAGCTGCCGAGCGCGAGACGAACCGTGCCCCGAAGATCGCAAAGCCGACGCTGCGTCCGCTCGAGCGGTGGGCGAGCATGCTCACCGCCACACCGTTCGTGCTCTTCCAGCTTTTCGGCGGCATCGCCTTCGTCGCTTGCGTGTTCAACTTGGTGCGCCTGCTCATCGCCAAGTTCTCGGCGCGCGCCAACGAGGTGGCCATTCGCCGAGCTCTCGGCGCGCCACGTGGCACCATCTTCTTCCAGCACCTGCTCGAAGCCGAGTTAGTGTCGTGTGGAGGCGCGGTGTTGGGCCTGCTCCTCGCGACCGGCGGCATCTCCATGCTCAACGCCTTGATCGTCGACCGCCCCGTCGACTTTTCGCTCGATACCCGACGCGTGCTGCTGGCGGCGGCCTCGGCAGTCCTGGCGGGTTTGGTCGCGGGCATCTATCCGGCGTGGCGCATTTGCAACACCCAGCCAGCGACCGTCTTGAGGAGGCAGTGATGAGCGGCCACTACGGTCCCATGCTGCGCGCCCTCGCGGCGAACCGTCGAGACTACCGCGTGCTCGTGTTCGCTACCGCGGTCGGCTACACGGTCGTCGTCCAAGCGTTGGCATTCGCCTCGGTCTTCTCGCGCGATCTCGCCTCCGACTACGGCATCGATCCCGATCGCGTCGTCATCACGCAGCTCGAGCCCAGCCGCGAGAATGCCGCTCCACTCGACGACGTGCGCCAGAGCATCCTCGCCGTCGACGGCGTCGAGAGCTTCTCTTGGCTCACCCGCCGTCCCTTTCGCTTCACCGAGTTCGGCGAGCCGGTGGCGCCGATCGACGACCGCGCCAACGCTCAGCTCGCATGGCCCTCCGTTGGCGACGAGCGCCTGCTCGAGACCTTGGGTCTACCACTCGTCGCGGGACGCAACTTCGCCCCGGTCCGCGCCGAGGGCGGCGCCGACGTCGAGGTCGTCGTCAGCAGATCACTCGCCGCGTTTCTCTCCGGCAAACCCGAGCCCGCCGACGCTCTCGGCGTACGTTTTCTCCACGGCATCGACGACCGCGTCATGCGCATCGTCGGGATCGTCGACGACATCTTCGTCCACACCACCTGGGTGCCGAACCTCCACAACATCTTGTTCACCTATTCGCCATTGGTCGCGGCGCCGCGCCATTTCGCCATCGTCCGCGTGGCGAGCGCCGATCCCGACATCATCGACAAAATCGCCGAGTCTGTCCGCTCGAACGGATACTGGGTCGAGCCCATCAGCCTGCGCAACATGCGGGCCATCACCAGCGCCACCAGCCGCGGTGCGGCACGCGTCCAGTTCGTCGTCATCGCCGTGGTCTTGTTCGTCGGCCTCATCGGCAACTTCGGCGCCGCGTCGTTCTCGGTTCGGGAACGTGCCCGCACCATCGGCATTCGCCGAGCCCTAGGCGCCACGCGCCGCCAAATCATCCGTTACTTCCTCGAGGAGAACCTGCTGGTGACCACCGGTGGCATCGTCATCGGATTACCGCTGGCGCTGGCGGTTGGCAGGGCGGCCGAGCACCTCGAGGGCGATTTCGTGCTGCAGTGGCAGCACCTGGCGCTCGCCGCGCTGTTTTTCTACTGCACGAGCTTATGGGCGGCGCACGCGCCGGCTCTCAAGGCCGCGCGGATCCCCCCGTCGGTGGTGAGCCAAGCCGCGTAGGCTAGAGTGAGGAAGTCATGTCGGGCCTGAAAGTGTTGATCGTCGATGACCAGGACGCCGTGCGCTCGGCGCTCGAGCTGCTGCTCGACATCCAGGGCATCGCCACGGTGAGCGTCGAGACGCCGGCCGAGGCCATCGCCGCCATCGACCGCGACGACATCGGCGTCGTCATCCAGGACATGAACTTCACCCAGAGCAACACCACCGGCGAAGAAGGCGTCGAGCTCTTCAAGGCGTTGCATGCCAAGGCACCCGACGTCGGCATCCTCTTGATGACCGCGTGGACCTCGCTCGAGACCGCGGTGAAGCTCGTAAAGGAAGGCGCCGCCGACTACATCGCGAAGCCTTGGGACGACGAGAAGGTCGTTCGTTCGGTGAAGTACTTGCTCGCCATGCGCGAGCTGAAGCTCGAGAACGTCCGCCTTCGCGATCAGGCGCTGCGCATGCGCGATCAGATGGCCGCGAAATACGATCTGCGCGGGCTCATCTACGCAAGCCAAGGCATGCACGAGGTCGTGACCCTCGCGGTGAACGTCGCGCCTTCCGACGCCGCAGTGCTCATCACCGGCCCCAACGGCTCTGGCAAAGAGAAGATCGCCGAGATCGTCCAAGCCAACTCACGCCGCCGTGAGAAAGCTTTCGTGAAGGTAAATGCAGGTGGCCTCCCGGACGAGCTGCTCGACGCCGAGCTCTTCGGTGCCGAGGCCGGTGCCTACACCGGCGCGACCAAGCTGCGCGTCGGGCGCTTCGAGGCGGCCGACGGCGGCACTCTCTTCCTCGACGAGATCGGCAACCTGTCGATGAGCGGCCAAGCCAAGATCCTGCGCATCTTGCAGACCGGTGAGTTCGAGCGCCTGGGCTCGAGCGTCACCCGCAAGGTGAACGTGCGCATGGTGTCCGCCACGAACGTCGATCTCCAGGCCGCTATCGCAGCCGGAAAATTCCGCGAAGACTTGTACTTCCGCTTGAACGTCATCGAGCTACGCGTGCCGCAGCTGGCCGACCGCATCGATGACATCTTGCCGCTGGCGACCTATTTTCTGAAGCAGTACGCCGCCGAGAACACGCCCCGTCTCGGCGAGGATGCCGAGCGCTTGCTCAAACGCTATCCCTGGCCCGGTAACGTCCGTGAGCTGCAAAACCGCATGCAGCGCGCCACCTTGGTGTGTCGCGACGGGATTATTCGTCAGGAGGACCTGGGGATCGCCCAGGAGCACGAGGCGCCGGCCTCGCGAGTGCCCGCAAAGCCCCAACTACCGCCCCAGACCAACATGTCGCGGGCAGCCACGACCACACCGCCCCCGGCCGAGCTCGACCGTGGGGTCATCGAGGAAGCCCTGCTCCGGAATGGCGGTTTGGTGAGCCGGGCAGCGTCAGACCTGGGATTGAGCCGTCAGGCACTGTATCGTCGTATGGAGAAGCTGGGGATCGTGCTCGAGCGTAAGCCGAGGATGTGAGGCAAAGCAGTATGAAGCCCGTGCACCATTTCAAAGCCGATTGTCCTGGCGCGCGCCGTTTCCACGGCAAGCCCAATCTGGCGCGTCTCAACATGCGCGCTCGCGCCTTCTTCACCATCATGGCGGTCGTCGGCCTGGCCGTCCTCGCCACCATGATGACCAGCGAGATGGTCCGCTCACCGATGCAGCAGGTCGCGGTGACCATCCTCCTCGCGGTGCCGCTCGCCGCCATCATCGTGTGGATGGTGCTGCGCCCGGTGCGCGAGCTCGTCCAGGCGGTGAGTGATGGTCTGCTCTCGTATCGCGAAGGCGACTACACCATGCGGCTCGCCGTCGGGTGCGAGGGTGGCATCGGCGACATCGTGCAGCGCTTCAACGCGCTCGGTGACATGCTCTCGACCGACCGTAACGCCACCTACCAGAAGCACATGATCTTCGAGACCGTGCTGCAGTCGGCGCCGGTGTCGATCATCCTGTGCGACGAGGCGGGCTACGTGCTGTTTGCGAACAACGCGGCCTGCGAGCTCTTGAACGAGGGCAGCTCGCTCGAAGGCGTCGACTTCCACCAAGTGCTGGCGCGCGTCCCCGATGAAATGCGCGAGGCGCTCGAGTCCGGCCAAGACTCGCTGTTCACGGTGAGCCGGAACAGCAACGTCGACACCTTCCACGTGCAGAAGCGCTACTTCGAGATCAAGACGCAGCTCGTGACCTTCTACAAGATCGAGACCCTGTCGCGAGAGCTGGCGCGGCAGGAGGTCGAGGTCTGGAAGCGCGCCATCCGCGTCATCGGCCACGAGATCAACAACACCCTCGCGCCGGTAAGCTCGCTCGTGCACTCCGCGAAAGCGATCGCCGGCATGCCCGAGAAAGCGGACAAGCTGGTCAAGGTCTTCGACACCATCGAAGAGCGCACCGGCCACCTCAAGGACTTCTTGCAATCCTACGCGCGCTTCGCGCAGCTCCCGCGGCCGAGCAAGAGTCTGCAATCGTGGAGCGCCCTGCTCGAGAGCGTGCGTCCACTCTACAGCTTCGACATCGCGGGTCCGCTGCCCGACGTCGCCGGCTATTTCGATCCTACCCAGATGCAGCAAGTGCTCATCAATCTGGTGAAGAACGCCTACGAATCCGGCAGCGCGCACAGCGCCATCCAGGTGCACGTCGGCCACGCGGTCGAAGGCGGCTTCGAGCTCTGTGTCCTCGATCGCGGATCGGGCATCAGCGACGAAGCCCTGAAGAAGGTGCTCCTCCCCTTCTACTCGACCAAGAAGCAGGGTCAGGGCTTGGGCCTGTCGCTGAGCCGCGAGATCATCGAAGCCCACGGCGGCCGCCTGTCGATCCATCGGCGCGAAGGCGGCGGCACCATGGTCCGCTGCTACATCCCCTCGAAGGAGCAGCAGGCGACCACGTCGAGCACTGAGATCTCGACGGCGGCGTTGCAAGCGCGTATCGAGGCGTAGTGCTGACCATCGCCGGTCTCGGGCGCCATGAGCTCGAGGCGCTACTAGCCCCCTTGGACGTCGATACGCCGCGCGTTCTCCGCGAGCTGTGGACGGGATTGTACGCCCGGGGCGCGACCAGCCTCGAGCAGATCCCGCTCGCCAAGAAGGTCCGCGAAAAGCTCGCCACCGCCATCACGCTCGAACGCCCCGAAATCGTTCGCGAGCAGATATCGAACGACGGCACCCGCAAGTGGTTGCTCAAGCTCGCCGACGGCAATCTCGTCGAGACCGTCTACATCCCCGAGGAAGGGCGTGGCGCGGTCTGTGTCTCGTCGCAGGTCGGCTGCACCATGCGCTGCTCGTTCTGCCACACGGGCACGCAGCCCCTGGTGCGCAATCTGACGGCCGCCGAGATCGCAGCGCAAGTGCTCCTGGCGCGCGACCGTTTGGGTGACTTCGAAAGCGGCAAGCGCGGCAGCCTCGTGGGCAGCGTCGTGCTCATGGGCATGGGCGAGCCACTCGCGAGCTTCGACGCCGTGGTGTCCGCCATCGCCGTCATGGGCGATACCGATGGCCTCGCCATCTCGAAGCGTCGCATCACTCTGTCCACCTCCGGCCTGGTACCGCAGATCGACCGCCTGGGCCGCGAGTGCCCGGTGAGCCTAGCCATCAGCTTGCACGCCACCAACGACACGCTGCGCGACGAGCTCGTGCCCATCAACACGCGCTTCAATCTCGAGCAGCTCCTCGCGGCGTGCCGTCGTTACCCAGCGAGCAATGCCCGCCGGATTCTTTTCGAATACGTCATGCTCGACGGTGTGAACGACAGCGACGCCGAGGCCCGCGAGCTGGTGAGGTTGCTCGATGGTCTGCACGCCAAGGTCAATCTCATTCCCTTCAATCCGTGGCCCGGCAGCCGTTACGGCACGTCGAAACCCGAGCGTATCGAGGCATTTGCGCGCATCCTGGTCGACGCTGGGTTTCCCTCGCCCGTGCGCACACCGCGCGGACGCGACATCGCTGCCGCCTGCGGCCAGCTGAAGAGCGATTCGGTCCGCCTAAAAAAAGCACCCACATATTTGCAAGCCGATACTTGAGCGTTAGATTATGCGCTCGTCTCTGGGGAGGGACACTCACCATGCAATCAAACCAGCAGCGTCCGGTCGTGACGCAGGGCCCCGAGCCCGTGTCGAATATCGTCGCCGGACTAGCCGCTGGCGACTTCTACGGAAAACCGCTTGCCGAGCCCAAGCGCGTCAGCCGGGATGACCGCGGTCTCAACCGCTTTGGTCCCCGCCCCGGCGAGGTTTTTTCGGACGAAGCCCGTTTCGGGAGCTTCAGCTAGCCCAGCTACGGCTGCGGCGTTTTGTCCGATTGCGAGATCGGTGCCTGGGCGCGTAAAAGCGGGCCCATGGGCGGTGGTGCGGGCACATCGAGTGCGCCCACGCGGCGCTTGATTCTGGCGCAGAGTGATGCGCCGGCGGTGGACTCTGCCCAACGCATCGGCCTTGCATGGTTGGTGAACCTGCGTTGGCTCGCGGCGGGAGGTCAGCTCAGCCTGCTGGCCTACGCGCGTTTCAGCCTCGGCATCACTCTCGGCTACGGCATCATCCTGGCGTTGGTCGCCATTGCCTCGTCGACCAATGCGGTCCTGCATTGGCGTCTGCGTCGCGGGCTCCAAGCTTCGCCGGCCCTCGTCGCCGCGGTGCTGGTGCTCGACACCCTGCTCTTGACCGGCATGTTGTACGAGAGTGGCGGGGCCTCGAATCCGTTCTCGGTGTTCTACCTGGTGCACGTTGCGCTCGCGGCACTACTCTTGAGCCCGCGCTGGACCTGGCTCCTGGCCGCAACCACGACCATTTGTTTCGGCACGCTCTTCCTCTTGATGTCCGCAAACCCCCACGCGCACTTGCACGGCGACTTCAGCGTGCATCTGCGTGGCATGTGGTTGTCGTACGTTCTAGCGGCCGGCTCGATTGGTTACTTCATGACCCGCGTGAAGCGGAGCCTCGCGGTGCGTGAAGCGCAAATGGAACAGCTCGACGCCCTGCGCGCTCGTTCCGAGCAAGTCGTTGCCTTGTCGGCATTGGCGGCGGGAGCGGCGCACGAGCTGGGGACACCTCTCGGAACCATCGCGCTCATCGCCAAGGAGCTCGAGCTCGCCACGCGCGGCACGCTCGACCCGGTGCGTGCGCGCGAGGACGCGACCCTCCTGCGCGGCGAAGTCGATCGCTGCCGAGCCATTCTCGCGACCATGGGCGACCACTCTGGCGATGCACAGCTCGACACCGGGGCCATGACCCCGACGGCGCAGATCGTCCGCGAGATCGTGGCGGCACTCGGCCCAGCGCGCGCGGCCCGCCTCAAAGTGCACGGAGCCGACGAGCGTCTCGCGGTGCGTGCTCCGCTGCGTCCCATCGTGCAAGCGCTGGTCAACCTCGTGGTCAACGCCCTCGACGCCTCGAGCGAGACGGTCGACCTCACCATCGAGCCCGGTCCCGACGAGATCTGCTTCGCGGTGAGTGACCGCGGTACCGGCATGTCGCCCGAGACCTTGGCGCGGATCGGAGAGCCTTTCTTCACCACCAAGGCCGCGAGTCGTGGTTTCGGTCTCGGCCTCTTCTTGGTGCGTAGCTTCGCGGAGCGCTCCCGCTCCCGCCTCGAGATCATCTCCACGCCCGGCTCCGGCACGCGGGTCGAGCTCGCCGTTCAAGGAGGCGCATGATGCGTTTGCTCGTAGTCGATGACGACGCCGTCTTCCGCAACCGACTGGTGCGCGCCCTCGAGGAACGCAGCGTCACCGTGTCCGCGGCGGCAGACGCAGTGGAAGCCATGAACCTCGCGCGCGAGCTCAATCCCACACATGCGCTCGTCGATCTCCGCCTGGGCAGCTCCGATGGGATCGAGCTGGTGCGGGCGTTCCGCGAGCTTGCCCCCGAGATGGTCATCGTCGTGCTGACGGGTTACGGCAGCATCGTCACCGCGGTGGAAGCGGTCCACGCCGGTGCCACGAACTATCTGACCAAACCGGCTGACGCCGAGCAGATCCTCGCGACGTTGAGTGGTCAAAGTGGTGAAGGCCAGCAGGCCGACGTGCCGAGCCTCGCCCGCGTCGAGTGGGAGCACATGCAGCGGGTGCTCGCCGATTGCGATGGCAACATCTCCGAAGCAGCGCGACGCCTCGGCCTCCATCGGCGATCGCTACAACGCAAGCTCGCCAAGTACCCACCGAACCGCTGAGGCCCTCCCAACTGGGGACGTGAGCCACACGCTTGGGCGCCGCGGGGGCAGATGTCCGCCGTTGCAGGCCTTTTTGCCCTTGGAGCAGCGCCGTGTTTGGCCCCTCGAGGTTTGCACGCGGCTTGCAAGGTCATCCCCCCATAAAGGGAGGAATAGCATCATGGCCGAAATGACCAACCTGCGGGACATGCTCGTCGAAGAGCTCCGCGACATCTACAACGCCGAGAAGCAGATCACGAAGGCACTGCCCAAAATGATCAAGGCAGCCACCTCGGAACAACTCAAGGCGGGCTTCGAGAAGCACCTCGAGGAGACGCACGGTCAAATCGAGCGCTTGGAGCAATGCTTCGAGCTCCTCGAGGAGAAGGTGCGCGGCAAGACCTGTGAAGCGATGCGCGGCATCATCGAAGAGGCCAGCGAGACCATGAAAGAAGACATGGAGCCGGAGGTTCTCGACGCCGCTCTCGTGGCATCGGCCCAAAAGGTCGAGCACTACGAGATCGCATCGTACGGCACCGTGATGACTTGGGCTCAACACTTGGGTCTCGACGACGTCGCAAAGCTCCTCTCGGCCACTCTCGACGAGGAGAAGGCGACGGATGTGAAGCTGACGCAGCTCGCGACCAAGGACATCAACGCCCGCGCCGCCAAGGCCGGTGCGGCGGCGTAACACCATGAACGTGTTGAGCGTCGCAGACCCACTCGCAGTCGTCGGCAGCAACGCTGTCGGCGGCGTCGAGCAATTGATTGCGGCGCTCGACACCGCTCTGGTCCGTGCCGGCCACACCTCGCTGGTGATCGCGGCCGGAGGCTCTCGCTGTGACGGTGAGCTCATCGAAGCACCGCTCGCGACGGGCGTGAGCGACGACGAGGCCGCGTCGGCGCTGCGCGGCACGCGTGAGCTGGTTGCACGCACCCTGCAAGAGCTCACCGTCGACTTGGTGCACCTGCATGGTCACGACCTGATCGGCGCGGTGCCCGACCGCGACGTGCCGGTGCTGGCCACCCTGCATCAACCGCCGGCGTGGTATCCGACGCGCATCTTCGCGCATCAGCAGCCGTCGCTGCGCTTCGCGTGTGTCTCGCACAACCAACGGCGCTCCTTTTTCGCGGACACACCCGTCGATGTCATCCCCAACGGCGTCGACCTCGAGCTCTTTACCCCGGTCGCTAACAAGGACGACTACGTCGTGAGCATGGGTCGGATCTGCCCCCAGAAGGGCTTTCATCTGGCTCTGGAGGCGGCGCGGCTCGCGCGTATTCCCGCAAAGCTCGCCGGCGCTGTGTCGCCTTATGTTGCCCACCAGCACTATTTCCGCGACTCGATCGTTCCCCGCCTCGACGGCGAGCGTGTCTTCGTCGGCGCGGTGGGAGGCCTACGCAAGCGCGTTCTCTTGGCGCGAGCCCGCGCGCTCATCGTGCCAAGCCTGGTCGATGCCACGAGCTCGCTCGCGGCCATGGAAGCGCTCGCATGCGGCACGCCGGTCATCGCCATGCGGCGCGGCGCCCTACCCGAGATCGTCGAGCATGGCGTCACCGGCTATCTCGTGGACGGGTTCCTCGACATGGTGGATGCGATCGCCAACGTATCGGCCATCGCGCCCGAAGCCTGCCGAGCCGCGGCCGAGCGCCGCTTCGACGGACGCCTGATGACACGCGCCTATCTCGACCTCTACGAGCGCATGATCCTCGATGCACCGCTTTCGCAGACGAATGCGTCGTCGGCACGAGGTATGCATCGCTCGAGTACGGCGACGTTCACAGGTTTGTCGAACGGCCGATGACAGAATCAAACAGCGTGCCCAGATAACAAGAAGGGGGTTCCAATGCTCACAACCACGGCACCCGTCATGCCGGAAGGCGCTCGTGTCGAAGACGCTCTCAGTCCGCGTTCGCACGACTTCTATCATCGCATGCTCGCCGTGGCGCTGGACCGCGGTATCGAGTTCTTGGTCGGCGGCACATACGCGCTCGAGCACTACGCCGGCATCACCCGGCCGAGCAAAGACCTCGACCTCTTCGTGAGACCACGCGACGTCAAACCGATGCTCGACCTCTTGCAGAGCCACGGTTGCCGCGTCGAGCTCACCTTCCCGCACTGGCTCGGCAAAGCTTTCTACGGCGAGGACTTCATCGACATCATCTTCAACGCCGGTAACGGCGTCGCGCCGGTCGATGATCTCTGGTTCGCGCACTCCGAACGCTGTGTCGCCTTCGACCACGAGCTCATGCTCTGTCCGGCCGAAGAGACCATCTGGAGCAAGGCCTGGGTCATGGAGCGCGAGCGCTATGACGGAGCCGATGTCGCGCACATCTTGCGCTCCCGCGCCCATCATCTCGATTGGCCGCGACTCCTGGACCGCTTCGGCGATCACTGGCGCGTCCTCCTGTCGCACCTCGTGCTCTTCGGCTTCGTCTATCCCGGGGAACGCCACCGGCTACCCGAGTGGGTGATGCAAACGCTCATCGAGCGCCTGACCTCGGAGAGTGGTGAGGTCGCCAGCATCGAGCGCGTTTGCCAGGGGACGCTGATGTCGCGCGAGCAGTACCTCATCGACATCGATCGCTGGGACTACGCCGATGCACGCGTCGCCGGCCGCCTGATGACCGAGGCGGACGTCGCCCACTGGACCGCCGCGATTCAAAATAGCCGATAGGAGCCGAGCCATGGCCAGTATCACGACGTCGAATCCCGCGCCGGTGCGTGTCACCTCGCCACTCGCGGGGGCATCACAAGAGCACGCCGGACAAGTCCGCTATAATCGACGACGCGTTCGCGTGGGTGCCGTTGGCGACACGCACTACAACGTCGGTTCGGGAGGCTCGTTGCAGAGCTACTTCCAGAACGTGCGCCAGCACGCCGACGTTCTTCTGCTCTGCGGCGACCTCACCGACCACGGTCTACCCGAGGAAGCGAAAGCGCTGGCGGCCGATCTCGCCGCGGTGCGCCTGCCGATGGTGGCCGTCCTGGGTAACCACGACTACGAGGCCGGCAAGGCAGACGAGGTCACCACCATCTTGCGCGGCGCCGGCGTCGAGGTGCTCGACGGAGACGCCGTCATGATTGGTGATATCGGCTTCGCGGGCGTGAAGGGCTTCGGTGGCGGCTTCGATCGCCACATGCTGCAACCCTGGGGCGAGCCCGGCGTGAAAGACTTCGCGCGCGCCGCCGTCGACGAAGCGCTCAAGCTCGAGAGCGCTCTCGCCAAGATCCGCACGCACCATCGCATCGTGCTCATGCACTACGGTCCAGTTCGCGGAACCTCAGACGGCGAGCCACCCGAGATCTTTCCGTTCCTCGGATCGTCGCGTCTCGAGGAGCCCTGTAACCGTTACGCGGCGACCTTCGTGGTGCACGGTCACGTGCACCGGGGCACACATGAAGCCAAGACGAGCGCCGGGATCCCGGTTTACAACGTGGCCCTGCCGCTCTTGCGCAGGCTCCAACCCGAGGGGCCAGCGCTCAAGGTCTTCGAGATCGACGTGTCAGCCGAGGTCAAGACGGCTGGTTGATTTGCGGAGGGCGAGCCCTTAGCTTGCGCGCGGGGTTCTGCATGCAGATCAGCGCGGTCGGCGTTGGTTTTCCGGCTCACTATTACGATCAATCGGCGCTCATCGACGCGGCGAACCGCTTGTGGAGCGGGCGCTTCTGGAACCCCCAGCGTTTGGCACAGCTGCAGACCAATGTCCTCGTTGGCGGACGCCACCTGGCCCTCCCCCTCGAACGCTACGCAAACCTCGGCTTCAATGAAGCCAACGACGCATACATCGAGGTCGCAACCGAGGTCGGGGAAGCGGCACTGCGTGATGCTCTCGGCGCGGCTGGCCTCGCGCCACGCGATGTCGATCACATCTTCTTCGTCTCCGTGACCGGCGTCGCCACCCCGTCGATCGATGCGTGGCTCGTGAACCGCATGGGCTTGCGCAGTGACATCAAGCGAACGCCGATCTTCGGCCTCGGATGCGTCGCCGGAGCGGCGGGCGTGGCGCGGGCTGCGGACTACGTCAAGGCTTACCCGAATCACGTCGCCGCTCTGGTCGCGGTCGAGCTCTGCAGCTTGACCCTGCAACGCGACGACACCTCGATCGCGAATCTCATCGCCAGCGGCTTGTTCGGCGACGGCGGAGCAGCGGTGGTGCTTGCTGGAGCGGAGCGAGCCGAACGCGGGCCGCGGGTCGTCGCCAGCCAATCGGTCTTCTATCCGAACACCCAAGACGTCATGGGATGGCGCGTGACCAGCGACGGCTTCCGCGTCGTGCTCTCGTCCGAGGTGCCGGCCATGACACGGCATCTGCGGGGCGACGCCGAGCGTTTCTTGGCGACCCAAGGGCTTACGCTCGCGAGCATCGGGCGCTTCGTCTGCCATTCGGGCGGGCCGAAGGTCTTGGCGGGAGTCGAGGAGGCGTTCGGGCTGTCGCGCGACAAGCTCGCGCTCTCATGGAAGTCGCTCGCCGAGGTGGGCAACCTCTCGAGCGCGTCGGTCTTGATGGTGCTGCGCGACACCCTGGCGGACGCGAGCATCGCGCCGGGCACCTTTGGTCTCATGGTCGCGATGGGTCCTGGCTTCTGTGCCGAGCTGGTCCTCTTGCAATGGTGATCGCGTATCTCGTTTTGCTCGCGGTGATCGCATGTGAGCGGCTCTTCGAGCTGACTCTGAGCCGACGGCACGGGCGAGCCGCCTTCGCCCGCGGTGGCGTCGAATACGGCGCCGGTCACTTCCGCGTCATGAGCGTCATGCATACCGCCTTCCTCTTGGCGTGTGCGCTCGAGGTGGTTTGTTTGGGCAGGCCGTTCATCCCATGGCTCGGCTGGCCGGCGCTGGCGCTCGTTGCGGCCGCGCAGGGGCTCCGTTATTGGGCCATCGCGACGCTCGGCGACCGCTGGAACGTGCGAGTCATCGTGGTACCCGGTGAGCCGGCGGTCCGGCGGGGTCCCTACCTCTTCGTGCGCCACCCGAACTACCTCGCGGTCGTCGTCGAGCTCGCGGCGCTGCCGTTGGTCCATGGCGCTTATTTGACCGCTATCGCGTTCAGCTTGGCCAACGCCATGCTCCTCGGGGTACGTATCCGCTGCGAGGAGCAGGCATTGCGAACGCACTGCGCCTACGACGAACGCTTCGAACGGAGAGCATCGTGAGCGAAGGCGAGATCTTCCATACGGTCAGTGAGCTCGTCAGCAAGACCTTGAAGCGCGAGGTCGAGATCTCGATGACGACCGATTTCCGGCGCGATCTGCAGCTCGATTCGTTGAAGCTCCTCGAGTTGGTCGTCGCCATCGAGGACCGCTTCGAGGTATGCCTCGAGCCCGGCGATGAAGCCGCATTAGTCACGGTCGGCGACGTCGTCCGTTATCTCGCCTCACGAGCACAGAAGTGAAGACCCTTGCCGATATCCTCGCCCGCGCCGCGGCCTCACCGCATGCTGTCAACTTCATCGATTCGCGCGGCAACGAAGAGCGCGTTCCATACGTTGCCGTAGCCGAGCGCGCCCGTGCCGCGGCCGCCATGTTGCGCAAACACGGTGTCGAGCCGCACGAGCGCGTCGGCATCATCCTACCCACTGGTATCGGTTTCTTCGACGCCTTCTTCGGCTGCATCATCGTCGGCGCCGTGCCCGTGCCGCTCTACCCGCCGACGCGCCTGGGTCGCCTCGACGAGTATCACCAACGGACTGCCCAGATGCTGCGCGCCGTCGATGCCAAGCTGGTGATCACCGACAGCCGCGCCGGCAAGGTGATCGGCGACACCATGCTCGCCGCCCAGCCGGTGCGAGGCTGGCTCGACGTACGTGAGCTGACGCGCGACATGGTCGCCGCCATGCGGCCGACGCTCGCCGAAGACGACATCGCTTTCGTGCAGTTCTCGTCGGGCACGACGGGAGCGCCGAAGCCCATCGTGTTGACCCACCGGCAGATCCTTTCCAACGTCGCCGCGATCCTCGGCGCCATCGACGACGCCTATCCTCTCGCCGCGCCAGAGCGTCACAGCTGCGTCAGCTGGTTGCCGCTCTACCACGACATGGGCCTCATCGGCTGCGTCTTGGCCGCTTTAGCGTACCCTGGCGAGCTCACACTCCTCGGCCCGGAGACCTTCATCACCGATCCGGTCCGCTGGCTCCGCACCATCTCGGAGAAGCGCGCCACCATCAGCGCCGCGCCGAGCTTTGCCTATTCGCTCTGCCTCGAGCGCATCGACGACGCCGCGTTGGTGGGCGTCAATCTCTCGTCGTGGCGTGTCGCCTTGAATGGCGCAGAGCCGGTGGCGCCGTCGGTCATGACACGCTTCGGAGAGCGCTTCGGACGCCGCGGGCTGCGGGCCGAAACCCTGACTCCGGTTTACGGCCTCGCCGAGGCGACGTTGGCGGTCACCTTCAGCGACCTCAAAGGCAAGTGGACCTCACAGCGCTTCGACACCCAGAAGCTAGCGCGCGACGGCATTGCGACGCCCGACTCCCAAGGAACTCAGCTGGTCGCGCTCGGCAAACCCCTGCCCTCGATCCAGCTGCGTATCGCCGACGACGAGGGAAAGCCCCTGCGTGACAGCACCCTCGGGCGCATCGAGATCCGCGGCCCCTCGGTCACCCACGGCTACCTCGGTGACACACCGCGGGCACCCGATGCCTGGCTCGACACCGGTGACACCGGCTTCATCCACGGCGGCGAGCTTTTCGTGTACGGCCGCACCAAGGACATCATCGTCATCCGCGGCAAGAAGTACGCGCCCCACGATATCGAGCACGCGGTCAGCGGCGTCGCCGGCGTCCGTAGCGGCTGCGTCGCCGCCGTCGGGCTGACCGGCAGCGACGGCGAGGAGCTGCATCTCTTCGTCGAGCACGCGCGCGGCCAGACCGTGGACGAAGCCGCTGTCCGCAATGCCGTCGGCTCGGCGACCGGTTTCACCGAGCTGCGCATCGTGGTGCTGCAGCCAGGTACGCTTCCGCGGACATCGAGTGGTAAGATCTCCCGCTCGGATACGGCGCGCCGCTTCCAGGCCGGAAACCTCACACCACCCACCCCGGTGTCGATGCTCAAGCTCGGCATCACGGCGCTGCGCTCGAAGCTCGCCATGGTGAAGACCCGGAGCGGCGCCTGATACCGCTCGTGGTCGTCGGTGCCGGCCCGGTCGGGCTCGCCACCGCCATCGCGGCGCGTTTGCGCGGCGTCGAGTGCACGGTGATCGATCGCCGTGAGCCACCCTGCGACAAAGCCTGCGGCGAAGGCATCCTGCCGCACGGGTTGAGTCAACTTGCCGAGCTCGGCGTGAAGCCGGCCATCGCCCATCCGTTCGTCGGCATCCGCTACATCGACGGCGAGCAAACCGCCGCCGCAGCCTTTCCCGAGCCGGGTCTCGGTGTGCGCCGCACCGTGCTCTCGGACTCGATGTTGCGCCGCGCCGAAGAGGTGGGCTGCGATGTCCGCTTCGGCGTTTCGGCGATCGGCCTCCGCGAGGAGCGTGCGCACGCGGTGCTCGCCACCAGCGAGGGCGATATCGAAGCCCGCTGGGTGGTCGGTGCCGACGGCCTCCACAGCAAGATACGCGACCTCGCCGGCATCGAGGTGCGCCCAGGACGTTATCCGCGCTACGCGGCGCGACGCCACTACGCGGTCCGCCCCTGGTCGGAGCACGTCGACGTCCACTGGCACGACGACTGCGAAGCCTACGTCACGCCGATCGCCAGCAACTGCGTCGGGGTCGCGATCATCAGCCATGGCAAGCTCGTGTCCTTCGACGACGCGCTGGACCGCTTTCCCTGGCTTCTCACGAAGTTGTCGCACGCCGAGATCGTCTCGCCCTTGCGCGGTGCCGGACCATTCCATCAGCGTGTCGAGCGCCGCTATCACGGACACGTTGCATTGGTCGGCGACGCCGCCGGCTACGTCGATGCCATCACTGGAGAAGGGCTTTCCATCGGGTTTGCTTGCGCCCGAGCCTTGGCCGACGTGGTCGCGCGCGAGCAGCCACTCGCCGTCTACGAGGACCACTATCGCCGCCTGACGCGCGGCTACTACCAGACCACCAGCATGATGCTGGCGCTCGCCCGCAACCCCTGGCTGCGAACCCAGACGGTCAAGCTCATGGCGCGGATGCCGCGCTTGTTCGCCGCGCTACTCGCGAGACACGCCGGCTATCCGATGACCCGGAACACTTGGCTCGGCCGCAAGTCCTCGTCTTCGATCTCGCGGGTCGTGGGCACGTGATAGCTCGCGACCAGCTCTAGGCCTTCGGTCTGCGAATAGACGCGACCCGGGTCGCCGACCAAGACCAGCGCGCCGCGTCGCGCCAGCTCGCGGTACCAGCGCGTACCGTTCTCCGCGAGAGGTCGCTCGTAGAAGACATCGCCCGCGAGGACGACGTCGTAGGCTGCGAGCGCATCGCCCACCATGTCCCCCAAGACGACCTCGAGCTCCACCCCGTTGAGCGCGGCGTTGAGCTTCGCCGCCTCGACCGAGAAGGGGTCGATTTCACTCGCTCCCACGCGCGCTGCGCCAGCTTTCGCCGCGGCGATGGCGACGAGCCCCGAGCCGGTCGCGAAGTCGAAGACCTGCTTGCCGCGTACGAGCTGCGGATGATCGAGCACGTAGCGCGCAAGCCCCTGCCCGCCGGCCCACGCGAACGCCCAGAACGGCGGCGGCAAGTCTTCGCGCTCGAGGACGTCCGCCGTCGATCGCCATAACGGAGTAAGCTCGGTCACCAAGTGCAAACGCACCTCGGGGACGAGCCCGGGGGCTGCCACCGCGGTGTTGTCGGTGATGAACGCGCGCATCGCGCCCGGCGTGCGCAGAACCACTACGTGATGATCGGCAGGCTCGCCCGGCCGGGAGCGCGGCGCACCGCTTCCTGCGGGTCTTTGCGGGTGACGTTCTCGAGAGTCAGCACGCCGCGCGGACAGACCTCGGCACACATGCCGCAACCGACGCACGAGGCGCGCGTGAAGCTCTGGTTCGCCTGCGCATACGCGCGCACGTCGATGCCCATCTCGCAGTACTTCGAGCACATGCCGCACGAGATGCACATGTCCTTCTTCACGGTGATGCGGAAGCGGCCGAGCTTCTGCACCAACCCGAGGATGGCGGCCATCGGGCAGAAGTTGCGGCACCATGCGCGGGTGCCACCAACGGGATAGAGGCCGACACCGATCACGCCGGAGAGAACGCCTCCGACTACGACCCCGTACCAATTCCGGTACTCACCAGCGATCGGGACGATGGGAGAATCCTCCGGCAAGAGCGCCGAGCCGATGGCCAGCGCCGTCCCCAAGAGTGCCGCGATGAGCACCGAGTGAATCGCTAGCTTCTCGAAGCGCCAGGCATTGGTGCTCTTCGAGGTGAGATGCCGAAACGGCTCACCGGCGGTATTCGCGAGCCCGCCGCAGCCGCAAATCCACGAGCAGTACCAGCGCTTGCCGAAGAAGACGCCGAGCAGTGGCACCATCACCAGCGCACCCACAACGCTATAAACGACATAGGGCCAAGGAAGACCACTGATGTTGTAGGGATAGAAGTAGTCGATCTTCAGCGGCCACAGATAGCTGAAGTAGTATTCGGGTTGGCCCGCGGCTTTGAGCATGAGCGGCACCGAGAACCCGAGAGTGACCTGTATGATCATGACCACGAGGGTTCGCACCACCTGGTAGCGGTTGTGCCTGTACTTCCAGAGCATCCAGAAGCCGCCGAGGACGATGGCGACACTGTAGAGCGCGCCGTAGAGCACCCACTTGCTGGAGAGACCGAGCTGCTCGGCCCACGGCGAGAACAAATCGGGCACGCCATACTGTCCGCCAAAGTAGAGCACGATGTAGAAAGCGAAGATGAGCGCCGACAGGAGCCAGGCGGTGACGCCGCGATGGCTGATGTCGTGCAGGAGCCAACCTCTCACGCCAGTCTTACGCATTGGCCGGGCTCCCGAGCTTCACGAGAGGAATGTTGACCTCGTCGAACTTCTCGATGGCCATGCGGCCGAATTCGACGTCATGCTGAGCCTCCGCCAAGTGGCGCAGCACATAGGTGGGCGAGCGCTTCTCTTCGATCCAGCGGGCGAGCACCGCGTTGTCCCAGCGCGAACCGAGCATATTGAAACCGATCACACGCGTGCCATCGTGGACGATGCGCTGACAGGCGTGCTCGCCAGCCCGATGACGAAAGATGGTGGGAGTGCCCGCCGGGGCGGACTCGACGTCACCGACGGTGGTGAACTCGATGTGAAAGAACTTCGAGCTATTGAAAAAGGTCGGCGGCTCGTAGCGGACGTCGTCGCCGAAGAGGTTGCGGGCAACCAACGCACCGTGGCGCTTGGCCGAATACCAGATGGTTTCGACCAAGGGCGGGCGGCCTTGGCGCTCGATCTCACAGCAATCGCCGCAAGCGAAAACGCCGGGCAGACTGGTGCGGAAGCGATCATCGACGACGATCCCACGCCGACTCGCCGGCGCGCTTTTCCACGCCTTCATGCGCTCGAGGTTCGCGCGCACGCCGACGCAAACACCGAGCACGTCGGCGGCGTAGCGCTTCCCGGACGCGGTCACCACGGCATTGAAGCGGCCTCCAGTCGACTCGACGCGCTCGACGTTCTCGTCGAGCACGACCTCGACACCTTGCTCGCGCAGGTGCGCGATGACCATCTGTGACTCTTCACGCGACAGTGCGGCGGGCCAATAATAAGGCTCACGGATGAGGAAGGTCGTCGCGACACCGTGGTGCACCAAACATTCGACGAGCTCGATGCCGATGAGTCCGCCACCCACGACCACGGCGCGCTTCGCCTCGCGAGTCAGCGCTTCACAGGCGTCGAGATCCTGCATCGACACGAAGTTGACCGCGCCTTGCTTCACCTCGGCCAGGCCCTTCCAGTCGGGCTTGTTCGCCGCGGCTCCGAGCGCCAGCACCAAGACGTCGTACGCGAGCGTGTTACCGCCGGCGAGCTTGAGCTCGCGCTTGTCGGCGTCGTGGTCGACGACCCAGTCGGTGACCAGACCGATGTTGCGCTTGCGCCAGACGTCGCGCTCGTAGGGCTCGAGGTCGCGACGGTTCATCTTGTCCATGAAGGCGTACATGAGCGCGGTGCGCGAGTAGAAGTACGGCGTTTCGCCGCTCAACACGGTGATGCGCGCGGAAGCGTCGCGATCCCGGGCGTCGAGGGCGCAAGTGATGCCGGCGACGCCATTGCCGACGATGACGATGTGCATGGGTGGATGAATGTGCCCGGCTTAGGCCCGGAGGTCGAGGGCAACGACGGACCAGTCATCCGTCGTATCGCGGTGCCGGTGGATCTCGACGAAACCGACGCGCGCGTGTGCCCGCAGTGAGCGTGGGTTCGTGAGCGAGATCTCGGTCACGCAGAGCTCATGGCTGCCGCCCAGGAAACGACGATGGCCGGCATAGAGAGCGTCGAACACGCCCTGCCCGCGCACCGCTTCGGCGACGCACACCTGGCCCATCACGTAGTAGCGATAGGCGCCGAGCGGTCGGTCAGCGAAGGACAGGCCCTCGAAGAGCGCGAACATCGGCTCCAGCACCGGCACGTCGCGGCGCGCCTCGAGCGGCATGACGAGCGCGTAGCCCACGACCTCGCCGGCGCGCCTTGCGACAATCGACGGCGCCATCGCGTGCATGCGGTGCAACGTCGGCAGGTCGTGCTCGACGGTCACGAAACCCTGCGAGCGGGAGGTGGCTGCATCGACACGGCCACGCAAGTTCGCGCGTTGCAGCTGCAGGATGCCCTCGAGGTCTTCGGCGCCGTTCGACTGGCCGATAGTGACGCCGGGGCTCATTTGGTCGTATCGATGGAGAGCATGGGTAAGCTCGCATCCTATCAGATTGGCATTCTCGGCCTCGGTCGTTTCGGCGCGGCGTTTGCCGAGCTCACACGCGCCCACGGGTTTGCGACGCAGGCGTTCGATCCCAATCGCCCCGAGGGCAGCACCACCACCTTCGAGGACGTGGTTCGTGGTGCCGACATTCTCGTCGTGGCAGTGCCGGTCGAGGCGCTCCAAGGAACCTTACGCGCCTGCGCTCCGCTATTGCGTCCGGAGCAGCTGGTCATCGACGTGTGCAGCGTCAAAGTCGAGCCCGAGGCGTGCCTGCGCGAGCTCATCGGCAGTCGCGCCCGTTGGATCGCCAGTCACCCACTTTTCGGTCCCGTGAGCTTGTCACGCGGAGAGCCGCGCACCGTCGTGCTTTGCCCGAGGGATGATGTCCCGGAGATCACCGCCGACGCCGAAGCGTTCTATCGCGCCCTGGGCTGTGACCTCGCCTTGGTGTCGGCGCTCGAGCACGACCGCGTGATGTCTCGCACGCACGTCTTGGCGTTCTTCGTGGCACGAGCGCTCCAGGACATCGGTGCCGCGAGCGCGCCCTTCGCTCCGCCGTCGTTCAAGTCGATGGCTCACGTCGTCTCGTTGGTCCGCGAAGACGCCGGTCACCTCTTCACTGCCATTCAAACGGGCAATCCGTTCGCCCGAGAAGCCCGGCGCGAGCTCATCGCCGCCCTCGAGAGAATCGACGCCGAGATCGGCTAGCGCGGCGGGGGCTGCAGCTCGATGTCGATGTGAGACACCGCCCAGGGATTCCCGAGGCTACCGGTCGGCGGACGCGCCGCGAGCACTGGACTTATCTCCCAGCGCCCGTCCCCCGGAAAACGCTGGCCGGCCATGCGCTGATGGCTCTGCAGGAACGCACCTTGCGTGATCGCGGTGCGCAGGTCGTCGCCTTCGAGCACGGGGTTGTAACCATCGAAGGCGTTGACGGTGAGTCGGCGCACGAAGGGGACGAGGTTTTCGGGACGCGAGAGATCGGTAGTGCCATAGAGCTCGGGGCCGGCTGCCCTGATGGCGTCGCGAATGCGATCGTGCAGCGGATTCGCGCGGACGCCGAAGCGCTCGACGCCGTCGATCGAGGCGTTGGGAATGAGCTGATAGTCGGTCGAGCTCGGGCGCGTCGTGGCGTGCGCGGATTCGAGCCGCTGGCTGCCGTCGAAGCGCATCTGCATCGGCGCAAGCGCGCGGTCGCCTAAAGTCACGTTGATGGGCACCGGGCGGGTGCGCTGGAGGTCGGTGAGAACGTCGCCGACCGGGCGTGTGCGCCCATCGCTATGGCGGACACGCGACGGGTCACCGTCCACGGGCCGCCAGCCAGCCCCGGCGAGGAGCTCCTGCTTTGGCTCGGCAGGGATCACCTCGGCGGACGTCGGGGCTTCGCGTCGAACCTGGGTGCCGGCGATCTGCAAGATGGTGCGGCCGCCACCTGGCTCACGCAGGGCACGCTGCAAATTGGCGAACGTCGTGTGCGCTTCGCGGCTCGCGCCTCTCAAGGTAACGCGGCCGAGCGAGTCGCGAAGCTGCGAGCGCTCTTGAGACGTGAGTGTCGTGCCGCCGGGCGACGCGAGCTCTTCGGCCGCCGCGGCACGTTCGCGCGCTTGACGCAGGGCGGGCTCGGTCCCCGGGGTCGCCTGCAGACCCTGGAGGAACTTGCTGATGGGAACTGGTGCCGCCCGATCGACCATGGTTTCGCCACCTACGCACACGCCGCGCGAAACGGTTGAAAACACGACGAACGGCCAGAAGCCTAGACTGCAGCCAGCGCGCGCACCACGTCTTCGATGATGTCGTCGGTGTCCTCGAGGCCAATCGACAAACGCACGGTCGCGTCGGTGATTCCCACGCGCAGCCGATCTTCGGGGGTCAAACGATGGTGCGTGGTCGTGGCTGGATGCGTGACGAGCGACTTACTGTCGCCGAGGTTGTTCGAGATGCTCACGAGCTCGAGCGCGTTCATGAAACGAAACGCAGCGGCCTTGTCTCCCTCGAGGTGGAGGGCCACGATGCTGCTCCCACCCTGCATCTGAGCGCGCGTGATCGCATACTGCGGATGAGACTCGAGCCCGACGTAGCCGACCTTGTCGATCCCAGACTGCTTTTCGAGGTGACGCGCAAGCGTGAGGGCGCTGTGACTCTGGGCGCGCACGCGAAGCTCCATGGTCTCGAGCCCCTTCAAGAGCACCCAGGCGTTGAACGGGCTCATCGCTGGTCCGGTATGACGGACAAAAGGCATGACTAGCTTCGCGAATTCACCATCGCAGAGAATGGCGCCGCCGAGCACCCTGCCCTGGCCGTCGATGTGTTTGGTTGCCGAATACACGACGATGTCGGCGCCGAGCTCGAGCGGTTTCTGGAGCACCGGGGTTGCGAAGACGTTGTCGACGACGACGCGTGCGCCCGCGGCATGCGCGAGCTTGCAGACCTTACGGATGTCGACCACCTGCAACGTCGGATTGCTCGGCGATTCGAGGAACACCACGTTCGCCTTGCGCGAGAGCGCTTCTTCCCACTGCGCGTTGTCGGTGCCATCGACGAGAGTGCACTCGACCCCGAAACGCACACAGGTGTCGCTCACCACGATGAGACACGAGCCGAACAGCGCCCGCGGCGCGACGATGCGGTCCCCAGCCTTGAGTTGGCACATCAGGCTCGCGAAGACCGCGGCCATGCCACTCGCGGTCGCGAAACACTTCTCGGCCCCCTCGTAGGCGGCCATGCGCTCCTCGAACATCGCGGTCGTCGGGTTACCGAAACGCGAATAGATGAAACGGCTGCCATCGTTCTTGAAGGCGGCCTCGCACTCCTCGGCGGTCCCGTAGACGTAACCCGAGGTGAGGTAGAGCGCCTCGCTGGTTTCGTCGAAGGCCGAGCGCTTGGTGCCGGCGTGAATGAGCTGCGTACGTGGTTTCATTACTGGGTAACGCCGAGGACCAGGGTTTGTTTGACGCGGCCGAGTCGCGCGATGGCGCCCACTGCGTCGTCGATGACCGATTTCGGTGCCGCCGAGAGCACGAATCCGTAGTGTGTCGCTTCGGGCTCGGCTCTGCGAGCTTGTTTCAAGACCTCGACACCGTGACGCCGCATCAAGCTCTCGACGCGGCGAGTGAGCCCTTCGTGCTCGTCGGCGGTGACACGAAGATAGTGGCCACGCGCTTTCTCGTCGCTGCGTGGCGTCGTCTTGCGCGGCTCGGGCCAGCGGACGGAGTTGCCTTGAGCCAGCTCGATGAGATCGGCGAGCACGGCGCTGGCGGTCGGAAGCGAGCCGGCGCCCATGCCGAACAACGACAGGTCACCCGAGCATGCCTGCTTGAGATAGATGGCGTTGTATTCTTCTTCGACCGACGCGAGGAGATGCCATGCTGGGAGGAGCATGGGCTCGACCGCCATCGAGAGCCCACCGGCGTCGCGACTGGCGTGGGCGATGGAGCGGACGCGGTAGCCCATGGTCTCCGCGAGATCGCAGTCCGCCGCGGTGAGCTCGCGAATACCTCGCACCAGGAATTGGCCAGGCAGCGCCCAGGCGCCGAACGCTCGGTACGCTAAAATGGACAGCTTGGCGGCCGCATCGTGGCCGTCGACATCGGCAGACGGGTCGGCCTCGGCGAAGCCTTTGGCTTGCGCCTCGCGAACCGCTTCGGCGAACGGGAGCTCGTCTTGCTCGAGCCTGGTGATGATGTAGTTGCTGGTGCCATTGACGATCCCGAGCAAGCTGTCGACTTCGTCGGAGCGATGCGACAGGTGTCTGATGATCGGGATGGCGGCGGCGACCGCGGCCTCGCAATAGAGCGGTGTGGCCGTGCGCTCCGCGAGCATGGCCAAGCCATCGAGCTTCGCCGCGAGCAGGGCCTTGTTGGCGGTGACCACGGGCTTGCCCGCCGCGAGGGCGGCCCGCAAGACCGGCTCGACCGCCATACCACCAGCGACCTCGACGACGACGTCGACATCGGGGGCGGCGACCAGCGCCAGCGCGTCGGTCCCCATGGGCTTGACGGCGGCGAGGGTGCTACGAGCCTTCGCGAGGTCGCGGACGGCGATACGGGTGATTTCGAGCCGTACGCCATAGCGACCGATGAGCTCCTGGCGTTGTTTCTCGATCATCTCGACGAGGCCGGAGCCAACGACACCGCAGCCGACCAAACCGACGCGCAGCTCACGCACCGGCTCGACGCCTACACCAACGAAGCGTTCGGATGGCGTCACGAGGGCCGGCGCCTTTCGGAAGAAGCCGCTGTCGCGCAACAAACGGGCGAGCTTGTCTTGATCGGCGAGGAACGCGTCGTGCCCGAACTCGGACTCGAGCTTCCAGAGGTGTGACGTGGCGCCGAGCGCTTGCAGCGTGCGATGGAGCTCGGCCTGCAAGGCGTAGGGGAAGAGCATGTCGCCCGGCACCCCAATGACCAGCACCTCCGCGGTCACACGCTCGAGCGCCTCGCGCACCGCGGCGTCGTCGGGGCCGAAGTTTGCGCGGTCGATGGCTTCGGAGAGGAGCAAAAACGTACGCACCGGGAAACGATCGGCGAAGCGCTTGCCGTGATGGTCGAGATACTCGGCGACCGGTGGCCGCTCGAGATCGCCCAAGAGCTTGCCGAAGCGCGTGTCGAGCTCGTCGCGGCCACGATAGGTGAGCATGCCGAGCTGGCGCGCCCGAGCCATGCCCGTAGCAACGTCGTTGCGTGCGATGCCGTCGCGGATGAGCTCGCGCTGCAAGTGCCGCGTCGCGGTCCCCCAACCATCGGGACGCAGGCCCGCCGAGATGGTGACCAGGCGGGCGCACCGCTGGGCGTGACGGGAAGCGAAAGCGATACCGACCATGCCGCCGAGGCTCGCGCCGATGTAGGTCACCGGCTGGCGCGCGCCGATGCCGTCGAGCCAAGCCGCGAGCAAGTCGGCAAGGCCAAGCGCCGAGAGCGGCTTTTGCGCGGCGTCGTCATCGAAGCCGGCCCAGCTCGAGCCGTTGCCCGGCCAGCAAAACGAGAGCACGGTTTCGCGGCTGGGATCGATCAAGTCGGGTGCATCGAGCGCCGGCCACCAGGCTTCGGCGTCGCTGCCATTGCCGAAGGGGAAAGGCGAGGCGGTGATGCCGCCCACCACCACGACCACGGGGGCGGTCCCGAGCTCGGGCCCGAGGATGAAACCGCCGAGCTCGACGTCGCGCAGAGTCCGACCCTCGACGACGCAAGTGTCTGTTTTTACGACCGCGCGACGCGGGAGCGCGCCGGTCGGGGTTTCGAGCTCACACACCGACCCCATGAGCGATCCTCGGTTGTCTAAAGTCTTATCGGCATGATCCGGCGCCGAGTTGCGGGATGTGCTGCCGGCGCTGGAATGGTAGGACGCGGCATGCCTTTAGCGCTGCGTTACGTAGTGCTCGGAGCCCTCGTTTTGGCGGGGTGCTCGGTCGATTTGGGGGTGCCTGGCGGCGCCCTGATTACCTGCAGCAGCGACGCCGAATGTGCGGCAGGGCTCGTATGCGCCATCGACGTAGGGCGCTGCCTGAACCCGAGCGCCGCGTGTGTCGAGCCATTTGCCGGCGGTTACCGCGCCGCCGCGAACGGCGACAGCTGCCAGGGTGACGGCATCGCCGATGGCGAGGGCGTTTGCGTCGCCGGCCAGTGTTTGGTGTCGCGCTGCGGCGACGGCGTCACCGACCCGGCCCATGGCGAAGGCTGCGACGACGGCGACGCCAATGACGACGACGCCCCCGACGCATGCCGAACGACGTGCGCAGCGCCTCGCTGTGGCGACGGTGTCATCGACGGCAATGAAACATGCGACGACGGCAACACCGAGGATGGCGACGCCTGCCGCGCGACCTGCGTCGACAACGTCTGCGGCGATGGTGTCGTCTATAGCGGAGTCGAAGAATGTGACGACGGCAATCCGAGCAGCGCCGACGCATGTCTCCCCTCCTGTCTCACCAACGTATGTGGCGACGGCGCCATCAACGTCGGGGTCGAGACCTGCGAAGACTTCAACACCAACGAGAACGACGGCTGTGGGTTGTGTCAGCTCGGCACCTGGCGCGTCAGACAGACCTTCGGCTTCGGCCCATGGGGCGGCGATCCGCGGCGACTCGGGATGACGACACCGAGTCACGTCGTCCGCGATCAGCTCGGCAACATCTACATCAGCGAGTGGGGCAGCGACGTCGTCTGGCGTGTCGACACCGGCACCGACACCATCCGCGCCTACGCAGGTGGCGGCCAGGAGCTGGCGGATGGCATCCACGCGCTCTTCGCCTCGTTGAGCTCTCCCGAAGGTTTGGCCATCGATAGCCGCGGGAACCTCCTCATCGCCGAGCGCTTCGGGCGCCGCGTCGTGCGCATCGACGCGCGAACGCAAATCCTCACGGTGGTCGCCGGCAGCGGCGACTATTGCTTCGCGGGCGGAGCGTGCGGCGACGGCGGCCCGGCACGTAGCGCGCTGTTCCAGGAAGGCGCCTCGCTAGCGCTGGATGCGTCGGACAATGTCTTCCTCGTCGACGAGTCCTTGGGCCGCGTGCGCCGCATCGACGCGATCACCAACGTCATCACCGCGCACTTCAGCATCACGTCGCCGACGGGTATCGCGATCGATCGCAACGGCGTGATCTACGTGGCGCAAGACGACACGTCGACGCCCTCGCATCGCGTCCGCCGCTACCAAGGCGGCGTGCTCTCCATCTTCGCTGGCAACGGCACGGCCTGCACGACGACCACCAACGCAGTGAACCCGTGCGGCGACAACGGCAGCGCCACTACGGCCCAGCTCAACCGCCCCGCCGACGTCGCCGTGTCCGACGATGGCTCGACCGTCTACATCAGCGATCGCACCGACCGACGCGTGCGCCGCGTGCAAGGCGGAATCATCACCACGATCGCCGGCACGGGTACGACATGTAGCAGTGCGACCTGCGCCGAGGGCATCCCCGCCTCGAGCACTGCATTTCCGGGGCCGGTCGGTCTCACCACCACCCCGAGCGGAGACTTGTGGATTGCCGACGACTCGCTGGGCCGCGTCCGCCACCTGACCCCGAACGGCAGTGGCTGGATTGTCACCACCACGGCGGGCAACCAGGACGTGAATCCCGTGTACGACGGCACCGCCGCGACCGCGTCGACCTGGGAAGAAACCCGCGCCGTGGCCGCAGCCCCCGGAGGCGTCGTCTTTGCGGTCGAATCGTCGACGCTCGGCGTCTTCAAGGTAACGGACGGTGTCTTACGCCGCGTCAGCGGACAGGGACCCGCGTGCGCGGTCGCGAACGAGCCGTGCGTCGCGAGCGATCACTCGGTGTTCGTACAAACCGGCTTGGCGGCGATGAACGACGGCAGCGTCGTGTTCTACGACTTGGCTTCGCAATCGGTCCGCCGCATCGATGCCGCCGGCGCCCTGACGACGGTCGCGGGAGACGGATCGGGAGCGACATGCGATGTCGCGCCCTATGCGTGCGGCGACAACGGACCTGCTGGGGCCGCGCGCTTCCAGGGCGTGACCCACCTAGCCGCCGCGGACGGCCGCATCTACGTGTCGGATCCCGGAGCGCGGCGCATCCGCGTCGTGCAGGGCGGCACGATCACGACGGCGATTGGCGATGGCACCGTTTGCCCCAACGCCAACCCCTGCGGCGACGGCGGCCCGGCCGCGGCAGGCGCCCTACGCGAGGTCGGAGCTCTCGCGGTCGACAGCATCGGCGACCTCTACTTCATCGATGGCGTCGGCCCCGCGGCGCGCGTTCGCAAGATCGACCGCGACACCGGCGACGTCAGCACGGTGCTTACGCCTTCGACGTCCGGCCTGCTCGGTATCGCGGCGACCCCGCCCGCTGATGGGCGCCTCTTCCTCATCCACGATGACTACGTTTACAGCTACCGGCCCCCGTCGACAGCAGCGACGGTCGTCATCGGCGGCGGCCCCGCCCACGACGGTGAGCCAGCCGCGAACGCCACGGTGCTTACGCCGACCGCCCTGTCGTACTCGACCGAAGGCGATCTCTACGTCGCAGACTACGAGGGCGCCACGCGGCGCGTCGACGCTGCCGGCATCATCACCACCCTCATCGGCCAAGTCGACCCGCTGGGCACCGGGCCCTTCGAAGTCGCGCGCCTACAGAGACCGGCGCAGCTCACGGCGAGCCTCGACCCGACGCGCTGGCTCGCCGCTGATGCCACCGTCGTCCATGCCATCGACTTGGGGCGCCGTCGTCTCGACGCCGTCGTCGGCTATGGCGGAGGCATCATCGGCGGTAGTGCGCCGGCCCGCTACGCCGCGTCGTTCAACAGCAACGCTGGCATCACCCTCGACACGGCCGCGAGCCCGCCGGTCGCTTTCATCTCGGACATCGTGGCCATCTGGCGCGTCGTCATGAATCATCCGAGCGATTCGCGGCTGTGGACGTTGACGGCGTACACCGGCGGCGTGCAGGGACATCAAGACGGTGGCCTCGGCATCGCGCGCTTCGACCATCCCGCGGGCCTCGCTTGGGACGCGGCGCGGGCCACACTCTACGTCGCCGATAGCGGCAACCATGTCATCCGCGCCATCACCGGAACTTCAGTCTCGACCATCGCCGGTGTGCCACTCTCGCCCGGAGGCAACCTCGACTTGCCCGAGGGTATCGACGCCGATGTTGCCCGCTTCAACGGACCGACTGCGGTGACCTTGGACGGCGACGGAAACCTTCTCATCGCCGATACCGGCAACCACCAAGTCAGGCGTCTCGATTTCGCCACCAATCGCGTGCACGTGGTGTTGGGCGACGGCACCCTGGGCAACATCGGCGACGGTACGCCGGCGCGCGCGATGCCTATCTCGACGCCACGCGGTCTCACCTTCGACGGATACGGGAACTTGTTCGTGGCGAGTGGCGCGACTCTTCGCCAGGTGCTCGTGGGGGACGATGGCGTCGTCGACGGCAACGACACCGTCCGCACGTTGTATGGCAGCCACGTCGCGAATACCCTTCCCGAGAGCGCAACCCGGTGCCTGGCTGGTGTCGCGCTGACGCCGGCAGACGACGAGGTCCTGCTCACGGATGTGTGCTCGGGCTTCTTCGTGCACTTGCAGAGAGCCGCCGCCGAATGAGGCGCGCTATTGGCTCGCACCGCGCCTTGGGCTAAGCAGGTGGCGCCGCGGCCTTAGCTCAGCTGGATAGAGCATCGGACTTCGAATCCGAGGGTCGGGGGTTCAAATCCCTCAGGCCGCGCCTTGGTTCGACTCTTATGCTCCACGAGAACCTCATCATCTTGGTCGGCGCGCCGCGCAGCGGAACGACGATGCTGCAGCGGGTTCTCGGCTCGCACTCGCGGATCTTCACCCACCCCGAGCCGCACCTGCTCACCCCGCTCGCCTATCTCGGCTACTACGACATCGTCGAGAAAGCGCAATACGACCACGTGAACGGCGCCGAGGCGCTGCGCGAGCTCGTCGAGGAGCTGCCGCGCAAGGAAGAGGACTACCTGGACGCGCTCCGCTCCTACCCTGGGACGCTCTATGCGCGTCTGCTGGAGCGGACGGGCAAGACGCACTTTCTCGACAAGACCCCCGGCTACGGCGTGGTGCTGCCTTTCATCACCAAACTTTTCCCGCGCGCCAAGTACGTGGTGCTGACACGGCACCCGCTCGCCGTCTGGCACTCTCAGGCGCACTCGTTCTTCGGGGGGGACTACGCCGCCGCCCTCGCCCAGAATCCGGTCGTCGAGCCGTACGTCACCGGCATCGGCAAGTTCCTACTCGACAAGACCGTTCCCTATGTCCATGTCCGCTATGACGACATGGTCGCGGATCCCGAAACGCACGCGAAGCGCATCTTCGAGCATCTGGAGCTGCCACACGAGCCCGGGGCGGTGGACTACGGCGAGCACGCTCACATCACCAAGAGCTTCGGCGACCCGATGTCGGTGGAAAAACACAAGCGTCCCGTGGCCGACTCGCTCGACACCTGGGCCGCCGACCTCCAGGCGCGCCCCGAAGTCTTGCAGCTGGCCCGCGACGTCATCGACCGACTCGATCCTGCGCACCTCGATGCCTGGGGCTATCCCAAGGAAAGCATCTTCGCGGCGGTCGACGGGGTGGCCGCCAAGACGACGAAACGCAGCGCTCTGAACGGCTATCGTCTGAAGCGTAAGGTGCTGCTCTCCTTGCGAAAGAACATCCAGCACAATCAGTTGGGCGCGGCCGTAAAGAAGGTACGCTACTACTGTGACGTGCTCTTACGTAGCTAGCCTTCTCGTTCTCGCCGCTCCGCTTTGGCAGACAACACAGCGCGGCGGCGACAGCATCGAGAAGCGCTTCACCCCGCCGAAGGGCTTCACGCGGGCCGCCGCGCCCCCCGAGTCGCTCGCCACCTTCCTGCGTTCGCTGCCGTTGCTCGATGGCAATCCCGACGTCTTGCTCTTCGACGGTACCGTGAAGCGCTATCAACGAGGCCACCTCGCCGTCGTCGACATCGACGTCGGCAAACACGACCTGCAGCAGTGCGCCGATGCGGTCATGCGCCTGCTCGCCGAGCATCGCTTCGCCCAGAAGCTGCCGGTTTGTTTCACCGCGACGAGCGGCGATGCCTTACCGTGGGAGCGCTACGCGCGTGGCGAACGGCCGAGCGTCACCAAGAATCACGTCGAATGGTCGGCCCGCGCGACCGCCGATAACGGGCACGACGCCTTTCGTGGCTACCTCGAAAGCGTGTTCACCTGGGCGGGCACCATGTCGCTGCAACGCGACCTGACCGCCGTCGCCGATAGTGCGCGTCTCGAGCCCGGCGACGTCTTCATCGTGGGGGGCTCGCCGGGGCACGCGGTGCTGGTGGCGGACGTGGTCGAGAACGAAGCCAAGGAGCAACGTTTTCTCCTGGTCCAGAGCTACATGCCGGCCCAGCAGATCCACGTGTTGCGCGGCCAAGAGGGGGTCTGGTTCACCCTGCCCGAACCCGGGAAAGATCTGCCGACCCCCGAGTGGACCTTCCCTAGTGGCAGCCGACGGCGCTACACACGCGAGCCATGTCGTTAAATTTGCGCCTGTTTCTGTCGGTGGCTCTGTTCAGTGCTCTCGTCGTCGCCTGCGGTGACGAAGACGACGATTTCGTCCCCGACCCCTACGGCGACGGCGATGTGCTCGACGACAGCGGTCCCGCGGACGAGGACGCGACCGATTCAGACGGTGACGGCGACGTTGATGCCGGCGACGGCGACGTGGACAACGGTGACGGTGACGGCGGCCCGACCGATGACGATCCGCCTCCGCCCCCCGTGTACGGCCTCGAAGAGCGTCCGTCGCAGCAGACATGCCAGGCGTTCACCGCGCCACCGGTGACCGACGAAATCAGCTTCGTCGACCGCTTCCCCAACATCCGCTTCAGCGGATCGGTGTCGATCTCGCAGCGTCCGGGAGACAACTCGCGCATCTACGTCAACGAGCGCGGCGGCCACATCTACTCGTTCCCCAACGACCCGACGGCCCTCGCCACCGACAAGGTGGAGGCGCTCGACCTCTCAGACGTGCAGTTCACCGGCTGGGACTGCTCGACCGCGAGCCTGGTGTTCCCCTCGGATTTCGCGACGCACGGCGCCGCCTACGTCGTCTATTGCCACCAGTTCCCCTCGGGCGGCGGCAACCCACACATCCAGGTGCGCTTGTCGCGCTTCTACTCGGGCGATGGCGGTCTCACCTTCGACCGCGGCAGCGAACAGGTCATCGTCGCCATCAACTACAACGAGACGGCCGATCCAGCAGACGCCGACCCAGGGTACGGGCGTAGCTGCAGCCACACCGTCAACGAAGACGGTCTCCACGCCGGCAACGCCGCGCACTTCGGACCGGATGGCTACCTCTACTGGGCGGTCGGCGATGGCGGACCGCAGGGTCACTGCGGCGGCAAACAAGCGCAGCATCTCTCGACCTTGCGCGGCAAGCTCCTGCGCATCGACGTGTCCGACCTCGCGAAGCAAATCAATCCGGCGCTGCTCGGCTTCAACGAGGGCTGGCAATACACCGCGGTCGACGCGCCGCCGGACAACCCCTATTACGGCACCGGCGCCGATCCCAATCCGACGTACAACATCGAAGCGGGCATCGTGCAGCCGCTCATCTACGCTCGCGGCTTCCGCAACCCTTGGCAGTGGAACTTCGACCCGGCGGACAACAGCATCTGGCTCGGCGACGTCGGCAACAACACCTGGGAAGAGGTCAACCGCAACGTCGTCGCTGGCGGCAACTACGGTTGGGGCTACTTCGAGGGCACCCTTTGCAGCAACGGCTGGGGGAGCACCGAGTATCCGGACGACGGCATGGGCCCGGTCAATCCGGCGTGCACCACCTTCGACAATCAGGTGCGCTGGCCGATGCTCGAGCTGCGGCACTCGGAATCGTATGACCGCAACGCGACGCCGGAGGAGGCGCGTCTCCCGACCACCATCTACGGCCGCGCCATCAGCGGCGGCCTGGTCTACCGCGGCAGTGCCGTGCCCGCGTACACCGGCAGCTACTTCTTCGGTGACTACTCGACCCAGCGCATCTGGGCGGTGCGCAATGTCGACGCCATCTCGCAGGCGTCCGGCACCGTGTGCACAAGCTCGGCGGATTGCGCCACCGGTCTGGTCTGCAAGAGCCACGAGCTACCGTACGAGAACGGTTACGATCCGCAGATCGTGAACCCGCCGGGTGTTCATGGCCGCTGCGTCGCCGACTTCGAGCTCGTGCAAACCGGTGTGCCGGTGGCCTCGTTCGGTCGCGATCAAGACGGCAATGTCTACGCGGTCATGCTCTTTGGCGCGCCCGGGACCGGCAACGGCTGGATCGGCATGCTGCGCGCGACCCCGGCGACTGGCGGCTCCGGCGGCCCTCCCGACTTGCTCTCCGAGACCGGCTGCTTCGAGGTCGTCGACGACGGCGGCACCCCGACGGTCGGTGAGCCAGTCACCGACTTGATCCCCTTCAAGCCAGCGGCCGAGCTCTGGTCCGACGGCGCCAGCAAGCGTCGCTGGATGACCGTGCCCGATGCCTTCCAGGTCACGGTCGATGCCAGCGGCGATTTCGAGTTCCCGCCCGGCAGCGTCCTGGTCAAGGAGTTCAGCCTCTTCGGTCAGAAGATCGAGACGCGCTTCTTGATGCGTCAGGTCGCCGACGGTCGCTGGGCGGCCTACACCTACGAGTGGAACGACGAGCAGACCGACGCGACGCTGGTGCCCGAGATCGGCGCCGAGAAGACGTGGGGCACGACTCCCGACGATCAGAACTGGCACTACCCAGGTCGCTCGCAATGCTTCCAGTGCCACAACACCGTCGACAAGGTGGTGCTCGGGCCCGAGACCGCGCAGCTCAACCACGACATGGACTATCCCGAGAGCGGCGAGACCGCGAACCAGATGCTGACGCTCGAGCACATCGAGCTCGTCGACACCGCGCTCGACCCCGCGCCGTGGGCTAACCTGGCTGCGATCACGGACACGTCGCGCACTCTCGAGGAGCGCGCGCGTTCGTACCTGCACGCCAACTGCTCGATCTGTCACCGTCCCGACGGCCCGACCTTCACGCCGCCGGACATGCGCTATGGCACCGCCTTCGCGAGCATGAACATCTGCGATCAGCAGCCGAGCATCAGCGACATGGGCGAGCCCGCATCTCGCTTGTTGTTGCCCGGCGATGCTTCGCTATCGCAGATCCACATGCGGCCGGCGTCGACCAACGGCGCCTACCGCATGCCGCCGCTCGCGACATCCATTCCGCACACCGAGGCACTCGCGGTGATCGAGCAATGGATCGAATCCATCAGCACCTGCGAGTGACCAGCTAGGTCGTCGAGACGAGAACCTCGGCGACCGGCCCACGGCGATCGGCGCGGCTATTGATGGCGCGCCGCACGTGCACCGTGTCGACGCGGAAACCCTTGTAGAGCTTGCGGATGAACGGCGTGTCCGAGTTCGAGAGCACCGCGTGCACCCCGCGGTCGGCGAGGTCACGGAAGGTCTGAGCCAGGCGTTCCTGGTCTTCCGAGGTGAAGCCGCGGTCGGTGTACGAGACGAACGAGGCGGTCTTCGACACCGGGTCGTAGGGCGGGTCGAAGTACACGAGGTCACCAGCGCGCGCTTTGGCGACGGTCGAGAACACGTCCGAGTGCTCGATGGTCGCGTCCTGCAGGGCGTGCGAGACGGCGCGCAGATTCTCTTCGTCGCAAATCGTCGGATTGTCGTACTTGCCGAAGGGCACATTGAAGGCGCCCGAGCGGTTCACGCGATACAGTCCGTTATAGCAGGTGCGATTCAAGAAAATCATGCGCGCCGCTCGCGCCGTCGGTGACATGCCCGATGCATCCTGGGCACGCACCGCATAGAAATGTTCTCGATTGGCGCGGTGGCGGCGAAGGGCCGCAAGGACACGCGGGAGCTCGTCGCGCAGCGCGGTGTACGCGGTCACCAGCTCGAGGTTCATGTCGGCGAGCACCGCGCGCTCGGGCTCGAGGCCGAAGTACACGGCACCACCGCCGAGGAACGGCTCGAAGTAACGGCCGAAGTTGTGCGGGAAGCGCGTCATGATGGTCTCGACGAGCTTCGATTTGCCGCCCGCCCACTTGAGGAAGGGGCGGGGTTTGGGGAGTTGGGTTTCGGCGAGGCGAATTGCGCTGGTCATGCCTCGCGATCGTAGGACGCGAGAAAATCAGCAGAAAAAAAGAGGCGTGCCGCCGAAATTTTCACAAGGCGAAATGCTTCCGGTAATGGAAAATTCACAGGTGGCCTGGCTCGCTCCCATCACGCTGCGGCGGCCCGAGGCGGTCCTCGAACCGCTATCGCAGACGCACCACGACGACCTCGTGGAAGCGGTACGCGACGGCGAGCTCTGGCGGCTCTGGTACACCATCATCCCCTCCCCCGAACGCATGCGCGCCGAGATCGAGCGGCGCCTGGCGCTGCACGCCAAGACAAGCATGTTGCCGTTCGCGGTGATCGAGCCCGCGACCGGCAAGGCGGTGGGCATGACCACCTATCTCAACGTCGACGCCGAGCAGCGGCGCGTCGAAATCGGCGCGACCTGGTATCGCCGAGGCGTGCAGCGCACGCCGCTCAACACCGCATGCAAGCTGATGCTGCTGACGCACGCCTTCGACACGCTCGCCTGTATCGCCGTCGAGTTTCGCACGCACGTCGCCAATGAACAGAGCCGCAGAGCCATCGAGCGCCTCGGCGCGAAGCTCGACGGCATCCTACGCAGTCACATGGTGATGCCGGACGGGAGCTTGCGGGACACCTGCGTTTACAGCGTCGTGGCGGGTGAATGGCCGGGAGTGCGCCAAAACCTACGCGAGCGGCTCGGCGATCGGTAATCGGCTATCGGCTATCGGCTATCGGACATCGGACATCGGACATCGGACATCGGAAATCGGCCCTCAAGCCTCACTCATGAACGGATAAGCCACCGACCGCGGCGGATCATATGTCTCCTTGATCGCCCGCGCGCTCGTCCAGCGCACCAGGTTCAAGAAGCTCCCCGCCTTGTCATTGGTACCCGAAGCCCGGCTGCCACCGAACGGCTGCTGACCGACGACCGCGCCAGTCGGCTTGTCGTTGATGTAGAAATTGCCGGCCGCAAAGCGCAGCTGATGGCTCAAGTGCGTCACCACGCGGCGATCACGCGCGAAGATGGCACCGGTCAACGCATACGGCGAGCCCTCGTCGACGAGCTTCACCGTCTCGTCGAGCTTGGCGTCATCGTAGACGTGAACCGTGAGCACCGGTCCGAAGATCTCCTCGCGCATCAGCTTGTGCTTCGGATCGTCGGCGACGACGACCGTCGGCCGCACGAACCAGCCCACTTCGCTGTTGCACTCACCGCCGAGCCAGACCTTTGCCCCATCCTTCTTGCCGGCATCGATGTAGCCGCGGATGCTCTCGAAGCTCTTCTTGTCGATCACCGCGCCCATGAAGTTTCGGAAGTCGCTGATGTCGCCCATCTTGATGGCGTTGACCTCGGCCTCGACGCGCTGCGAGACCTCTGGCCACAAGCTCTTCGGAATATACGCGCGCGACGCGGCCGAACATTTCTGACCTTGATACTCGAAGGCGCCACGCACCATGGCGATGGCGAGAGCATGCGGGTCCGCCGAAGCGTGCGCCAAGATGAAGTCTTTGCCGCCCGTCTCACCGACGAGACGGGGATAGGCGCGGTAGCTCGACATATTATTGGCGACCGATTGCCAGATCGAATTGAAGGTGCCGGTCGAGCCAGTGAAGTGCACGCCGGCGAGCTCCGGGTGCTTCAAGATGGCCTCGCCGAACTGCGCGCCGGGTGCGTTCACCAGATTGATGACGCCCGGAGGCATGCCGGCGGCCTCGAGGATCTCGAGCATGACCTGTGCCGAGAGCGCGGCCGTGGTCGCAGCCTTCCAGACCACCGTGTTGCCCATCAGAGCCGGCGCGGTGGGAAGGTTGCCGCCGATCGAGCTGAAGTTGAACGGAGTGATGGCCGCCACGAAGCCGTCGAGCGGACGCCAGTCGAGCCGGTTCCAGCTTCCCGGCGGCGATAGCGGCTGCTCTTCGAGCAGGCGGCGCGCAAACGAAACGTTGAAGCGCCAGAAGTCGATGAGCTCGCAGGCGGCGTCGATCTCCGCCTGATGCACCGTCTTGCTCTGCCCGAGCATGGTGGCGCCGTTGGCCCGTGCGCGATAGCGGCCGGCCAAGAGATCCGCGGCTTTGAGGAAAACCGCGGCGCGATCATCGAATGACGCCGACGCCCACTCGGCTTTTGCCTTCATGGCGGCGTCGATGGCGCGATTGACGAGGGCACCGTCCGCCATGTGCAGGGTGCCGAGCTGCTTCTGGTGCGCGTGCGGCATGGTGATCGGCTGCGTTTTCTGGGTGCGGACGCGCTCGCCGCCGATGGTGTTGGGGACCTCGGTCTGCTCACCCGCCATCGCAGTCAGGGTTTCCTTGATGGACCGGCGTTCAGGGGTACCGGGCGCATACGACAGGACCGGCTCGTTGACGGGCACTGCAATCGTGGTGACGGCGTTGATCATAATTTTGTGCGATCCTCGAAAGTGGCGGCACGATGGGTGCCCGGCCCCAGTTCTGTCAAGCCGGACGCGGACGTACGCGCGTTCTCCCCACCCTACCAACGCGTCGCGTCGTCTGTTTTCTCCGAAAAAAGTAGCAACAAAAGAGCACACCCCCATCCACAAACAGCCCCCTGTGAGGCGGGGTGGGTATGTACCTCTACCTGACCACCATGCAGGTAGGAGAAGCCTCCATGAGTATCACTACGATTAACGGTACGGAGAATCGTGAGCGAGTGTTGCGCGCGCCGCTCGACAACGTGAACGCCAACCGCAACATCATGCGCGTCGAGCAAATGCGCGATCAGTTCGAGCTGCGCAACGTCCGCGAACGCGGTCTCGAGCGCCTCGCCGACGGGGGCATCGCGACACAAAACAATAGCGGCAACGGCAATGCGGTCGGTGACCTCGTCGACACCACGCAGGTCGAGCTAACCGGCGCCCGCGACGTCTTGTCCTCGGGCATCGAGTCGCCCGAGCCGTCGCCGCCGTCGCTGCCGCCGGGGACGCTGACCGCTAACTCGGACGGCTCGATCACCACACCGGGTGGCTACACCATCTACAACGACGGCAACTACCAATGGCGCGTGAAGAGCCCGAGCGGCATCGAATCGCGCATCTACGGCGATCCCCACGTCGACGAAGACAACGACGGCGACGCCGACTGGCACTTCAACCAGGACGGCACGTTCGTCTTGCCGGACGGCGCCAAGATATTCGTCGACACCACCGAGGTCGGCGTAGGCATCACGGTGTCCGACAACCTGAAGATCCAGTACGGCGATTCGCTCGGCAGCATGGACGTCAAGAACGGCGGTCCGGGCACCGTCGGCGATGGCGGACTCGCGTACGACAGCGCTAACGGCGAAGGTCAGATCTTCGTCATGGGCAATGACTTCAAGTGGTACGATGGCGAGACGCTCGGCAAGCTGTACGACGCTGGTGGCGACTTCGCCCGTGACGTCGATGCCGCCAACGTCGGCCAGATCAGCGCCAATGCGCTCATCGCCTTGAATGCGTCGCTCAAAGAGGAAGGCCTCGAGCTGACCGCCGAGAATCCAGTCGGCCCGGCCGGCGGCGGGGACGTTGCACGCGATCCGACCGAGGAACAGCTCGCATCGTTGCTCGCGCTCGAAGACAATGCCTGGATCGTCAACGATACCGACGGCGAGGTCTCGGCTGCAGCCGCGGCGCGGCGCCGAATCGAGCAGGCTCACATCCTGGGCCAAGCAAACCAGGCCCTCGCCGGCTACGAGAACCTCAAGGATCTCGACGCCAACGGCGACGGTGTCGTGAGCGGAACCGAGCTCGATGGCGTCAAGGTTTGGATTGACGCCAACAACGACGGCAACGCGGACGAGACAGAGATCAAGCTCCTCGCGGAGTTCCAGATCGACGCGCTGAAGGTGAAGCTTGCGGTCCAGGAGAATGACGACGGCACCACGCAGCTGGACGGGCAGTTCCAGCGCAACGGTGAAGTCACGCGCACCAACGACCGCATCACGCCTCTCAACGACGGCGCTCAGGGCCTGAACTTCCAGCGTCAGTTGAACCGTGAAGTCGGCGACAACCACCAGCTGCGTACCGTGGCCCGTGAGCAGCTCGCGCGCGCCATGGACCGCATGCAGAACATCACGCGTGAGAACGAGGTCACCCGGCAGAACAGCGCGCTCCGCGAAAACGCGACGCGCAATGCTCGCCAGGTGAACGTTGGTGGCTCGCGCGCTTAACGCACGCGATTCATAACATAGTCTAGGGTGGCGCGAGCGGGCTGCGACGGAGCGTTGCGGCCCGCTCTCCGCTTTGGTCGACACGTAACGTCACCCAGGTGGCGTGCGCCGGAATCAGACCGCTGAAGCGGTCTGCCCACTCGACGATGACGATCGCGTCGCGGCGCTCGAGCTGCTCTCCGAGCCCCAGCGCCACGGCGCTCTCGGCATCGGTCAGGCGGTAGAGGTCGATATGGATCAGAGCTCCTCGCGACGTCGCGTGCTCGTTCACGAGGGTGTACGTCGGGCTCACCACCTCGCCGGGATCGTCGACCTGCAGGGCGCGAGCGATGGCCTGCACGAGCGTGGTCTTGCCGGCGCCGAGCCCTCCCACGAGGGCAAGCACGTCACCGGGTTTCAGAGCTTGCGCGAGGCGCTTCCCGAGCTTGCGCGTCGCCGCCAATGTCGCGAGCGAAACTATCTCTTCCACTGCGCCAGCACCTCACCCATGGCTTCGACGATGTCCGAAGGCCGCAAACCGGCCTGACCGTGCCGCTCGGCCGCGACATCGCCGCCGCAAGCGTGCAACAGCGCTCCTGCCTGTGCCGCCTCCGCGGGTGCAAGACCGTTCGCGAGCAAGGCGCCGATGACGCCCGCGAGCACGTCGCCGCTGCCGCCCACAGCCATGCCCGGATTGCCGGCGGAGAGGATGATCACGCCGCCATCACCGTCCGCGATGACGGTCCCCGCCCCCTTGAGCACCACCGAGCAACGGCGGGCCACGGAGAGCTGCAGAGCCATGGCCACGCGGTCACGCTGCACGTCGTCGACGGTGACGCCGACCAGGCGGGCCATCTCCTTGGGATGGGGAGTCAGCACCATGGGCGCCTTCGCGCTCTCCCAGAGACCGGGCGTCTTGGCGAGGATATTGAGACCGTCGGCATCGAGGCATATCGGCACCGTCGACTCCGCGATCAACGCAGCGACCAGCTCGGTGGCCTCTGGACCGTCGCCCAGTCCGGGGCCGATGACGAGGCTGCTCGCGCGCTCGAGGATGCTCGCGACCCATGCGTCGGTGGCTTCGCCGGCGCGCAAGCGCAACATGACCTCGGGAGCGAGCGCGTGCGCATGACGAATCGACTCGGCGTCGGCGGCCCAAGTGACGTTGCCGGCACCAGCGCGTAGAGCTCCCGCGAGAGCCAAGAGTGCCGCCCCCGGGGTGTGAGGCGCACCAGCCACGGCGACGACGCGGCCGAACGTTCCCTTGTGAGCGCTGCCATCGCGCTTGCGCAGCAGTGACGGCCCATCGCTCCGATCGATGACCCGACCGACGATGCCGAGCTTGTCCGCGAAAGCGTTGGGTACGCCGACGTCTGCGATCTCGACGGTGCCTGCGTGTTGCGCGCCAGGGTGGAGGAAGTGGCCGCGCTTGCCGAAGCCGAGCGCGACCGTATGCTCGGCTTGCACCGCACGCGACGAGACCGCGCCGGTATCGGCGTCGACGCCCGAGGGCACGTCGACCGAGATGACGGAGACACCACTCTCGTTCATCGCGTCGATGGCATCGGCGATGACGCCGCGCAGATCCCCCTTGGCACCGGTGCCGAGCAACGCGTCGATCACGAGCGCCGCGCCGCGGGTCGCCGCCGCGAAATCGTAGAGCGCACGCGCGTCCTCGACGAACCGCACGGGTACGCCACCGAGCTTCTCGAGCGCGGCGAATGCACTCTTGGCGTCGCCTCTCAAGCGCACGCGTTCCGCGAAGACGTAGACGTCGACCGAAAGGCCGCGGTTCGCGAGCGAGCGAGCGGCAACGAAGCCGTCGCCGCCGTTGTTACCAGGGCCGCAAGCGACGACGATGCGGCCGCTTTTGCGTGGCCGGCGCTGCACGACGCCCGCGACCGCACTGCCCGCGAGCTCCATCATGATGCGCGTCTGCAGCCCGAGATCCTCGGCGGTCTGCCGCTCGAGCTCCGCCATCTCCAGGGTGCTCACCGCGTAGCGCATGGGACCTCTCTACTTGGCTGGAGGGGTCAGCGCATGCACCATGTCGCGCACCGCGCGGTCCATGCCGACGAGCATGGCGCGCGCCACGATGCTGTGACCGATGTTGAACTCCTCGATCTCCTCGACGAGAACGAGCTCTTGCACGTTGGTGTAGTGCAAGCCGTGACCAGCGGCCACGCGCATGCCGAGCTTGGCGGCGGCACGGGCGGCATCGGAGATGCGGCGAAGCTCGTTCTTGCGCTCGACCTCACCGCGGGCGTCGGCGTATTTGCCGGTGTGCAGCTCGATCGAAGGGGCATCGAGCCGGTGCGCGGCGCGCAGCATTTCGAGGTCTGGGTCGATGAACAGACTCACCTTGAGATCGGCGTCCCGCAGCGACTGAACGTACTTCTTCAGATGGTCGCGGTGATGATTGACGTCGAGCCCACCCTCGGTGGTCAGCTCTTCACGACGCTCGGGCACCAGGGTGACGATGTCTGGCTTCACATCGAGCGCGATCTTGAGCATCTCCTGCGTCGCGCCCATCTCGAGGTTGAGCGTCGTCTGCACCGTCTCGCGCAGGATGCGCACGTCGCGCTCTTGGATGTGCCGGCGATCTTCGCGCAAATGCACCGTGATCTGATCGGCCCCCGCGGACTCGGCAAGGGCCGCCGCGGCTACGGGGTCGGGGTACTTCGTGCGCCGCGCCTGCCTGATCGTGGCGATGTGGTCGATGTTGACGCCAAGCTTCCTGTGCACCGGGTCTCCTTACCTAACCTAACGCGCTGGTAATCTCGTTGGCGATCTCGTGCGCCCACTTGGCGACGTCTTTCGCCACCGGCCCTTCGACGAGCACGCGGGCCTTGGCCTCTGTTCCGCTGAAGCGGACAACGACACGGCCGTCGCGGCCAAGACGCTTCTCGACCTCACCGATGCGCTTCTGCACCGAAGGGAGCTGCGCCAACGGTTTCTTCTCGCGCACTTTCACGTTCACGAGCGACTGCGGATAGAGCGGCAGGAGCTCTCGCAACGCGCTGACCGGCTGCTTCTCGCGGCGCATGACCGCGAGGAGCTTCAAGGCCGCGAGCATGCCGTCGCCGGTCGTCGAGTGGCCGAGGTAGACCATGTGGCCCGACTGCTCGCCGCCGAAGACGTAACCGTGCTTGCGCATCGAGTCGACGACGTAGCGGTCACCGACGGCCGTGCGCACCACCTTGCCGCCCCACTCTTCCACTTTGCGGTCGAGGGCGAGGTTCGACATGACGGTCGCGACGACGGTCTTCTTCTTGAGACTGCCGTCGCGCAGCATGTCGCGCGAGCCGATGGCGAGGAGATGATCGCCGTCGACCACCTCACCGCGATCATCGACGACGATGAGTCGGTCGGCATCGCCGTCGAGCGCGATACCGAGATCGGCCTTGTTCTTCTTCACCGCCGCTTGCACGCCCTCCGGATGGAGAGCGCCGCACTTGCGGTTGATGTTGCGGCCGTCCGGCGAGACACCGAGGCGAATGACCGTGGCTCCGAGCTCCTCGAAGACCTTGGGGGCGACGTGGTAGGCCGCCCCGTTCGCGCAATCGACGACGATCTTCATACCTTCGAGATCGAGCTCGTTGGGAAAGGCGCTCTTCAAGAATCCGATATAGCGGCCCTGAGCGTCGTCGATGCGGAAAGCCTTGCCGACGGCGCTCTTGGTAGGGCGCACTTTGCCGAGCCGTTCGTCATCGAGCAGCCGCTCGAGCTCGAGCTCGCTCGCGTCGGGCAGCTTGAAGCCATCGCGCGCGAAGATCTTGATGCCGTTGTCTTCGAAAGGATTGTGGCTCGCGCTGATCATGACGCCGGCGTCGCAGCGCATGTCGCGCGTCAGAAACGCCACCGCGGGGGTCGGCAACGGGCCGATGAGCAAGGCATCGACGCCCATCGAGCAAACGCCGCTGGCGAACGCCATCTCGAGCATGTAGCCGGAGAGCCGCGTGTCTTTGCCGATGAGGATACGGTGCCGGTGCGTGCCATGTTTCGACTGGTGCGCAACGGCGCGTCCCAACGCCAAGGCAATCTCGCAGGTCATCGGGAACTGATTGGCAACCCCGCGCACGCCGTCGGTGCCGAAGAGGCGGCGCTCTGCCCCGCCGTTGCCGTCGCTCTTTGCCTCGCTCTTCATCCTTTGCCTCTGCGTCGGCTTACCAGTTTGGTCACCTTGACGCGCACCGAAGGTAAGCTGCCGGCGAGCCCAATGCGATCCGGCAAGCCTTCGACGGTGACGTTTTTCTCGAAGTCGCGCACGCCCTCGTCGAGCTCGGTGCCGATGTCGACGTAAGCAACCAGGCTCTGCTTGTCAAAGCCGTCGACCAACCGCCGGGGGCCGCGCACCTCGATTTTGATGACGTCGGGCTCGAGAACGAGCTCGGTGCCGGCGGGCAGGTCGCGACAGCGGACGGTGGCTGCGAGCACCTTGGTGGCGGTCTCCTCGCGAATGTCGATATCGACGGCGACCACCTTGTCGCGCAGGCGCAACGGCGGCGGCAGTGGTCGCAGCTCGAGCTCCTCGCCAAAGCCTTCCTCGCGGCCAGCGAGGTTCAACGGCCGGGTGTAAACGCTCTCGATGCCCTGCATGACCGTCGCCGGGCCGATGACGCGCACCTTTTCGGGGTTCGCCATGGTGGCGACGACTTCGAAACCGTAGGCCGGCTTGTCGAGGCCGAGATCGACGGCGACCGGGACCTGCTTCTCCACCTTGCGGTCGAGGCTGACGTCGATTTGGGTGGGCGTCATGGCGACGACGGTCATCCCGCCGGGAGCGTTGACGTCACTGACGTCGAGGCGGCGGCGCACCGGCCCCGGCCCCGCGTCACGCAGGTCGATGCGCACCGGCGCGAGCTTTTCGGGGTCATACGAGCGCACGCTCGCCCAGGGGCCCGCGATGGTGACGTTGATGGTCGTCGGATACTCACCGATGAGCTCGATGTCGTCGGCGGTGCGGTATTCGATGGGAAAGTCGACGTCCACCGAGCGATCGTTCTCGACGCTGACGAAGAAATAGAGCGCCAGCGCCAAGGCGAGCGAGAACGCCTTTAGCGGATAGTCGCGCGTCAGCCACTCGAAGCGCTGGGTCATGCCGGCGCCCCTTGTGCAGACGGCTCACGCTTGGCCTTGGTGGGACGGGGTCCGAAATAGCGCTGTAGGACTTTTCGCAGCATGATGCCGTCGAGGTCACGGGTCAGCGTGCCGCCTTCGGCGATCGAGATCTGCCCGCGTTCCTCGCTGACCACGATGGCCACCGCGTCGATCTCTTCGGTAACACCCAACGCCGCACGGTGACGCGTACCCAAACGTTGGTCGAGCTTCGGGTTCGAGGTGAGCGGCAAGAAGACCGCCGCGGCGGACACCCGCCCTTGCTGGATGATCAGTGCCCCGTCATGAAGAGGACCTGGCGGCGTGAAGATCTGCATGAGCAGCGCAGTCGAGATACGTCCGTCGACGCGGATGCCGGTCTCGGCAAGCTCCGAGAGGTCGGCATCGCGCTCGACCAGAAGGATGGCGCCGATGCGGTCTTTCGCCATGGCCTCGGCGGCGCGAGTCAGCTCGTCGACGATGAAGGCGCCCTGCCCGTAGGCGATGTTGCTGAAAGGCCGCCGGCCGACGCGCGACAGACCGCGGCGGATGTCGTGCTGGAACACCACGATGACGATGAGCAGGAACGAGCTGATGAAGTTGTCGAGGATCCAGCTGACGGTCTTGAGGCCGAAGAGCTTCGAGACGAAGAAGGCGACCGCGACCAGACCCAAGCCCACCAGGATCTGCTGCGCGCGGGTGCCGCGAATGAGCAGCAGGACGCGGTAGATGAGATAGGCCACCACCGCAACGTCTGCCGCCGCGATCAGCACCGACACCAGTCGTGAGTCTTGCAGGAGCTCCCAGCTCATGGTCGTCCGCGGGCCGTCACCGAGAGAGTGTCGTCTATCACGCGAGGCCTTACAGCAACAAATCGACGGCTTTGCCTGTTCCGCTGGGCGCGCATTTTTCTTCGCACCAGCCCCGGAACAGACCTCCTGTCAATCGTTGATCTCGCAACTGGCCGCTGGAGTTGCCGACCATTGTTAACCGGAAGTGGCATGACCAACGTCAGGTCTCGACTGCTCGACGCAATCTCCAAGTCCCCCAAGGCCTTCCAGGGCGCCCCCTTGCCCCAAGAGCCTTCGCGGGACAGCACCCGCATGCATTCGGCGCCGCCGCGCTCCCAGGACACCCTCGTGGTGCCTGCATGCACCGGGCGCCACACGGACTTCGCCTCCACCGAGCACATGCAGCTTGGCAACGCCGCGACCGGGAACGAAGCCGTGACCGAGCTGCGCTTCAAAGACGGCACCACCCTGTCATTCGGCGATGTCGTCGCCCTCGCGGGTGACTACGTCGGGTCGGTCGCCGAGCTCCGTACCCTCATCGCCACCCCCGCAGGCCAAGACGAGCTGCGTTGGATCCGCTGGTTCGCGCTCGGCCAGAAGCAGGAGCCCGAGCCCAAGTTGCCCACGGAGGTCAAGAAGCGCGCCCTGCTACGTTTCGTCAGCCTCGCAGCCGACAACTCCAACCACTTCGGCGCCACCGCGGTCGCGGCCTACAAGCGCGGTCACGCCGAGGCGCTGCGAAAGGCCCACGAAGCGGGAGCAACCGGCAACGATGCCACCTTCGCCGCCGCGGTCACCGACGAGGCCTGCAGCCTGCACTTCCTGTCCGACACCTTCTCCGCGGGACACATTCGCGCCCCAGTGCAGGAGATCCGCGAAACCTATCGACGCGAGCTCCCGGATTCCGTGCAGCAGATGCTGCGCTACGTGGTCAAGCGCATCGTTCATTACCTCGACGAGCGCGGCGACGTGCCCTGGTTCTGGCCGCGGCCTCTCATCGAAAGCAAGGCGCTGGAAGCCATCGACGAGGCTGCAGGTACGGTCATCAGCGCCTTCTCGCTCGGGGACGTCTTGGCGCTCGCCTGCCACAACGCCGACGGTCATGGCCTGAATGTCATCTCATCGGTGCACCCTTCGGGCCGCCCGGCTCCCGGCGGGTTTCATTGGCGCGCCACGGGTGACGCCAAGCTCGAGCCCGGCTCCGTCACTTGGCGGATGGCCTTGGGGGCGATGCGGGCGTCACGCCTCGAGCTCGAGCTCGCGCGTGCTCAAGGAGCCAAGACCCCGAAAGAGCCTTTCTCGAGCCAGCTCGTGGCAGAACGCTTCATTCCCCGCGACGACGCCACCAAGAACCCAGAGCTAGCCTGGTGCTGGGGAGCCCTGAACACCTACATGGTGGACGCCGTCAACATCCTGCTGAAGGAGGTCCTGGTCTCCCAGCTACGGCACTATCCACCCGAATACGCCATCGTGCGTTTCGACTATTTCGGCAACCTCGATCCCGAGGGCCCGGTCGCGCTCCACGTCGGCGAGGCGTTCGAAGCCTTCTGCCGTGAGATCGAGGCCGACGGGATCAAGGTCTTGGAGCGGGCTGTCAACAAGCGGGCCGCGCAATCCGCCTAGGCTTCACTTCGCGATGGCGATGGACGGTCCGGTCGACGTCACCGTTGCCACACTCATCTGAAACAGCTGGTTCAGCATGCTGAAGGCTTTCAGGTTCCACTGGTAGCCCTGTTGCGGGCGAATCGCGTAGTGCATGCCGTTCAACGCCACGGAGAAACCCGCGCCCTCCGGGGGCTCGTCCGCCTCGACGACCTCGAGGGTTACGACCGGATTTTCGGAGACCGAAAGCGTACGCCGATCAGGTACGACGTCGACCTCCTGTTCCTCGCGAATGGCGCGTCCGACGAAGGTGAGCACCTCGTGGAAGCTACGCAGGCGCAGCCGGCCATGGAGAGGTAGCTCTCCACCGTGCATTCCTGCGCGAATGTCGATCAGCACGTCGTTGAACGGCGCCTCTTCGGCCTGCTCGTGGAGGCGGCGGCGCTCAGCGTCCGACAACACCGAGGGATCATAGTTGCTGATCATCACGCGGCCATTGACGCGCTTGGTGACGCGGTACGACCGCTGCTGCGGATCGTAGGTCAGCGAGTAGTCCTTGTACGTGGTCAGGAAAGCCTCGGGTGTCACCGTGTCCGCTGAAACAGTCCAGGTATGCTGAAAGTGCAGCGGCTCGACGTAGAGAGCGTGGCGGTCCTGAATGGCGGACAGATGCGACACCACGCGCCGGAAGACCTCGTAGCCTTCCTTGTCCGCGGGTCTGTTGCGATGGACGCCAGCGAAGGCGGTCCCGTCGTTCTCGAGGTGTACCTCCGCACCAAGCAGGCGGAGCAGCGCGTCGACGTCGTAGCCTTGGCGCAGCAGTAGCGTCAGCTTCTGCTCTTGGAAGGGTGTCAGCAACCGCTGGGTAAATTCCTCGCCCTGCATCGGCGTGATGCTAACCGTCGGGCTTTCCTCGGCACTGCCGCTGATTTGCGGAACCGGCAACCAACCCTTGTCTCCGGTCGCCGCGGGGCCGACGCCGCCACCGAACGTGAACTTGTAGGTCGCAAGGATGCTCGAGACTCCGGTGAAGTGCATGGGCAGGTTCTGGTGGGCACGGGCGATGTTGAGCAACAACAGCTTCGAGATGGTCTCGGCCGTCGACTCGTCGTAGGCCATCACGATGTTGTCGAGGCGGGTAGTCGTCGCGCAGCCCAGCAGGGTCAAGACGACGAGCGCTGCACCAAGGCGCGTTCGCTGTGAAGTGGTCGGCATCGCGCGCCAGTATAGTCGCTGGTCAGGACGCGTGTCCCGGGCTCTTTGCGCGAACCGGCGGTGGTAAGAGGCGATAGAGGATCGGCACGAGCAACAAGGTCAGCAGCGTCGAGCTGAACAAGCCCCATACGATGACCGTCGCCAGTGGCCGCTGAACGTCCGAGCCGAGATCGTCCGCGAGCGACGCGGGCAAGAGACCCAGAATGGCGACGAGCGATGCCATGACGATCGGCCGCAGTCTATCGACGGCGCCCCCGACGATGGCCTCGTCGACCGGCATTCCCTGCTCTCTGAGCGCGTTGATCCACTCGACCATGACGACACCGTTCATGATGGAAACGCCGAAGAGCGCCGCGAAGCCAACGCCACTCGAGACGTTCATGTGCATGCCGCGCAGAGACAGAGCGATGAGCCCGCCGACGAAAGCAAACGGGACCGAGAGCAGAACGATGAGGGCGGCGCGGTGCGAGTGCAGCCCGATGAACAAGAGCCCGTATACCAAGAGCACCGTCAGCGGGATGAGCAAGGCGAAGTGCGAACGCGCCCGCTCGAGGTTCTCGAACATGCCCAGCCAGTTCATCTTGTAGCCGGTCGGGAGCTTCACGCTTTTTGCAAAGAGATCCTGAGCCTCGCTGACGAAGCCGCCCTGGTCGCGACCGACGATATCGCTGCGAACCGTAACGCGTCGCCGTCCGCCTTCGCGGGCTATGAGGGTCTGCCCGTCGACGACGCGGATGGTCGAAACTTGCGCGAGGGGAATCGGCACACCGTCGACTCCGGTCACCGGCAACCTGCCGACGGCCGCCGGTGACGCCAATGCCTGCGCGTTGAAGCGAACGACGACGTCGAAACGACGTTCACCCTCGTAGATGACGCTCACTGGATCGCCACCGAGCGCGGTGTCGATGAGCTGGGTGACGTCCTCGATGCGAACGTTGTAGCGGGCGCAGCGCGCGCGGTCCGGCGTGATCACGAGCTGCGGCTGTGGTCCCTCCTGCTCGATGTTGACGTCGACGGCACCTGGGACCTTGCGCAAAAGCGTAACTGCGTTCGTGGCGAGCTCGCGCAAGACGTCCGCGTCGGTGCCGGTGAACTCCACCGCGAGGTTCGCGGACGTGCCGTTGGTATCCTCGGTGACACTGTCGATGATCGGCTGGGTGAAGTTGAAACGGGTGGTCGGAAATTCGTTGCGCAGGCGCTCGCCGATGGCGGCGACCATGGCCTGCTTGGTGGCGAACTGTGACCAGGCTTCACGCGTCTTCGGACCAATCATGATCTCCATACGTGACGGAGGAAAAGGATCGGTGCCCGCATCGTTGCGGCCGGCTTGAACCGAAACGAAGGCGATGTCGGGGAACGAGCGCACCACCTCGCGAATGCGTTTGCCGTAGTCCGAAGTCTGTTCGAGCGCCGTGCCCTCGGGAAAGTTCGCGCGCACCCAAACGACGCCCTCGTCCATGTAAGGAAGGAACTCGGTACCTAGCCGCGGCACCACCAGGACACCGACCAGCACCAAGACGACGATGCTTCCGGCAACCGCGCCCCATGGCCGCGCCATCAGGACGGTGAGCAGTCTAGTGTAGCGCGGTCGCAACCTCGCAAGCAGCGGATGCTCGAACTCGGCGTGTCCGCTACGGAAGACAATGGTAGCGAGCGCCGGCACCACGAAAAGCGTGAACAAGAGCGCGCCGACGAGCGCGAAGGTCAGCGTCAGCGCCATCGGCCGGAACAGCAAGCCTTCGATGCGCCGTAGGGTGAGGAGCGGCAGGTAGGCGCCGATGATCATCAACACCGAGAAGAAGATGGGACGCTCGACCTCGACGCTCGCCGCCGCGACGATAGCGCCCAGGCCGCCTTGCTTGCCGCGCTCCCCTAGGCGCCGCGCGATGTTGTCGATCATGATGACCGCACCGTCGACGATGATCCCGAAGTCGATGGCGCCCACCGAGAGCAAACCGATGGGGATGCCAGTCGCGTACATGAGACAGAGCGCGAAGAAGAGCGAGAACGGGATAGTGAGCGCGACCAGCGCCGCCATCGACGGGCTGCCGAGGAACATCACCAGCACCAACACGACGAGGGTTATGCCGATGCCAACGCTGTGGCTCACGGTGCGGAGGGTGCCGCTCACCAGGGTGCTGCGATCGTAGAACGGGTCGACGCGCACGCCTTCGGGCAAGACGATGCCGGCGTTGATGTCTTCGATTGCGGCCTTGACCTGTTTGAGGACCGCCGAAGGGTTCTCGCCGCGCCGCATGAGGACGATGCCTTCGACCGCCGCGTCGCGGTCATCGCGGCTATAGATGCCGCTAGGTATGCGGCTCTCGAAGCCGACTGTCGCGACATCGCGCACGTACACAGGAGTGCCGCCGACCGTCTTGACGAAGACCGCGCCGAGCTCCTCGAGAGTGCGAACCGCGCCCTGCCCGCGCACCACGAACGACATACTGCCTTGGCGCACGACGCTGCCACCTGCGGTGGCGTTGTTCGAGACGATGGCGTTGACGATCTCTGACAGCGACAGGCCGAAGTGGATGAGCTGCGCTGGGTTGAGGCTCACGGTGTATTGCTTCTCGAGCCCTCCGAAGTTCGAAACCTCGGCGACACCTGGGGTGCGCAACAAACGTGGGATGACCACCCAGTCGTTCAAGGTGCGCAGCTCCATGAGGTCGTGGCTCTCGTCGCTGCGCAGCTCGTAGCGGTAGACCTCACCGTAGGCGGTCGCGAGGGGGCCGAGCTCGGGACGCGCGTCCTCGGGGAGGTCGAGGCCAGCGAGCTTTTCGAGAATGCGCTGCCGCGCCCAGTAGCTCTCCACGCCCTCTGCGAACGAAAGCTGGACGATCGACAGACCGAAGATGGTTCGCGAACGGATGACCTCGAGGCGCGGGACGTTGCCCATCGCGAGCTCGACCGGAACCGTCACCTGGCGCTCGACCTCTTCGGGGGCGCGGCCGGGGAAGCTGGTAATGACCTGCACCATCTGGCCCGAGATGTCCGGATACGCTTCGATCTGCTCGTGCAGGTATGACCAAACGCCGCCGACACAAACCAGCGCAGCGACGGCGATGACGAAGACGCGATGGACAATCGCTGCCGCCATCAGGCGCGCGATCATGGGGCGGCGCTACCGGCGAGAGCGGCTACGGCATGGCGCTTCAGCAGGACGGCGCCGCTACCCACGACCTCGCCACCCGCGGCGAGACCGTCGAGCACCTCGATCTGCCCGCCATGGGGCTCGCCGACGTGCACCTGGGTCACGGTCCACGCTCCGCTATCGCGACGAGCGATCACGTAGTCGCGGTCGGCGATGTGGATAACGGCGTCGGCGGGGACCAGGATGGCGTCGCGTTCGTTCGTGCCCAACGCCACCTCGCCGAACATGCCGGGTCGCAAGCGCGCCTCGGTGTCGGTGAGGGCGACCAGGACTGCGAGTGTACGGCGCTCGGCCGAAACCACCGGTGCGAGGCGAGTGACCTCGCCGTCGAACTCGATGTCCGGAACGCCGTAAAACCGGGCGGCACACGCCTCGTGCTCGTGCACCGCGTTCATGCGAGCCTCGGGGACCTCGGCGGCGAGGATGGCGGTGCCTTCGCTCGCCACGTTCAACACCTCGGGCTGCAAACCAGCCTGCACCAGCTGTTGCTGCGCCGCCTCGCGGGCACGCTGCGCCACCGACACGTTGCTGGTCGCCTCGAACGCCGCCCGCTCGCCCTCGAGCTTGGTTTGCGCGGCTTGCGCTTCGGCATTGACGAGCTCGCGGGTCGCCTCGGTCCCGGTCTCGACCAGGCGTTGGACGCGCGCGCGAAACTCCTCGGCGCGCTTGGTTTGGAGGGCCGTCAGGTTGAGAACGTTGCTGCGCTGCCGCTCGGCGAGGTTGGCCTCCGCGTCGGCCTTGAGATAGTCGGCGTAGGCGCTAGCGATCTCGGCGCTGGCGAACTGCCATGCGTCTTTGCCGCGGCTCGTACCCCGGCGCGCGAGAATGTTGCCGGTGACCGTAAGGCGCGGGTAGCTGACCCGTTGGGGCTCACAGCGCTGGTACTCGAGCTTACCGGCGATGGAGCTGCCGCGCTCGATGATGAGCTGACCGCGCTCGCCTACCCGCACCGCATCGACCGCCGCCGGCGTTTTGCTGCTGGCGTCGTCGGGACGCGATAGCCGTCGCGGCAGCAGGACGACGATGACGATGAGCCCCACCGCAATGGTCGCGAGCCATGCGAGCCGACGCCGACCACGTTCGCTCGCGAATCCGCTCATGGTGTTGTCGTCGCTTTCGCCAGGGAGTCGTCACCCATCGCCGCGTCGAAGGCAACGCGAGCGTGCCAGTAGCGCGAGAGGATTGCGAGGCGTCCGCGAATCGCGTCCTGGTAAGCGCGCTGCGCATCGAGCAGCTCGAGGAGAGTGCTGCCGCCCTCGCGATAGCTCCGCTGGATGCGATCGCGGACATCGCGTGCAGTGTCGACGCTTTCGCGGCTATCGATGTGCAGGGAGTCGCCCGCTTGTGCGTACTCGACGAGGATCTGCTCGAGCTCGGCCTCGGCGGCGACGAGCAACGCATCGAGGGAGTGGCGAGCCTCGCGTAACTTGGATTCGGCGCTCGCGATAGCGCCCTGGTTGCGGTCGAAGGTCGGCAGCGAGACCGCAAGCCCCCCGCCGAACGACTTGGCGTCTGTCTGCCCGAGCGGATGCTGGTACTGATAGGTAGCCCCGAGCTGAACCGCGAGCGTCGGCAAGCCTTGGCGCCGCGCCGCCACGAGCGAAGCCTCGGCGCGCTCGACTTCGCGCCGCGCCGCTTCGAGATCGGGCCGACGAGCCGCGGCGCTCGCCATGGCGTCGGCGCGTGTCGGTAGGCTGGCGAGCTGGTCGGCGGTTTCGAGGTCACCGCGAACGTCGAACGCGGGATCCTGCTGGGTCCTACCCATCATGGCCTGGAGCTCGGCGCGTGCTTGCGCGAGAGCGACGAACGCCTCGCGCGTTTCGCGGCGGGCGACACGTGTGTTCAGGCGAGCGCGGTCCAGATCGATGATGGCGGTGTCACCGCTGCTCACGCGTCCGGCGATGAGATGCTCGACCCGCTCGAGTTGCTCAACGGCTTCGCTCGTGACCTTGACCTGCTCCTTGGCAACCAGCAGGTCATAGAACGCATTCGCGGTTTGAGCTGCGCGATTCCGGCGAGCCTCGGCGTAGTCGGCTCGCGCCACGTCGACCCCACGCTTGGCCGCGTCGGTCGCCGCTGAACGCTTTCCGAAGACCAGGGGGTCGACCTGCTGCTGTAGCAAGGCGTCGTACTGCGTTGGTCCGCCAGGGCGTGCAGGCGCGAAACGCTGGCCCGGCAGAGGCTGGAGCGAGGTCGACAGGGAGAGCACCGGGTTCGGGATGAGACTCGCCGTCGTCACGTCGCTGGATGCTTGCTGAACGCGCTCCGAGGCGGCAGCGATGGCCGGCGACAAATCCAGCGCCTCGTGAAGAGCCGTCGCCAGATCGACGACGCTCGGCCGCGCCTCGGTGCTCACGGTCCTGTTCGCGGGTTGGTCGTCGAAGCTCGCCACCGGCCGAGCCACGTACTCGCTCTCGGCGCAGGCCAAGCAGCCGACGACCAGGAGTGCGGCTCCGCGAACGCAGCGCATGGCCTAAGCGCCGACCACGTTGCGCAAAGCCTCGACCGCTTTCGCGACCTCCGCCGGAGTGTTGAAGATGCCGGCCGAGAGTCGCGGGTACGACGGGCGATACGGGCTGTGGCTCGCGATCACGCGCTTGGCCTTCAGGCCTTCGACGATCTCGTCGGTGCTTCGGCCCTTGATGACGAACGAGCAGATGCCCGCCGAGAGCTGCGGGTCGCGTGGCGTGAGCAGCGTGAGGCCGGGGATCTTCACCAACCCGTCCTTGATCTGACCATTGAGCTCGCTGACGCGCGCAGCGATGCGGTCGCGGCCGAGCTCACGGTGCAGCCGAAACGCGGCGCCGAGCGCCCATTGGTGCTCGTAGGCGAGGAAGCCACCGGGGCTCATGCGGGCTGCGGTCGCCGGCGTCTTGGGCTCGCGATTCTCCGCCCATGCCATGAACTGCTCCGGGTCGCCGAAGCAGGGAATCGACGGCGTCATGCGGGCCCAGACCTCGGGCTTGGCCCAGACGATGCCGGTGCCGCGCGGCCCGAACATCCACTTGTGAGTGCCAGCGACGAAGATATCGGCACCCATCTCGGCGACCGTGGCGTCGCTGCAGCCGAGGCCATGCACGCCGTCCACGAGGAGCAAGACGCGCTCTTCGGGCACGCGTTTGGCGTTGATGTCCGCTATCGCGGCAGCGATCTGCTTGATCGGCAGCTTGACGCCGGTCTGCGAGCTCACCCAAGTGATCCCGAGGACGCGCGTCGCCGGTTTCACCTCCCGCCGCACGCGCTCGACGATCCCATTCACCGTCGCCTTCGCCGAGTCGTCATAAAGGGCGACCTTGCGCACCGACGCGCCATTGCGCTTCACCGCGAGGTTGATGGCGGTGTGGTGCACGTAATGGTCGTGCATGGTGGTGAGGATCTCGTCGCCTCCCTTCAGAGGCAGTCCGCTATAGACGAGGGCGAGACCGCTCGTGGTGTTCGAGACCAGCGCCACGTCGTCGGCCTTGCCACCGAGATAAGCGGCGATGTCATCGCGCACGCGGTCCTGCACGCTCTTGCCCTCGCGCGCGAAGAGCCCCTCCTCGACCGTGGTGAAGGGGTTCTCGTCGATGGCCTTGCGATAGGCGTCGATGGCGTCGCGCACCGGCGTCGGGTGTGAGGCGATGAAGAACCCCGAGAAGTGCATCCAGTCGGGCGACATGTTGAAGAGCTTGCGCACCGCGTCCCAGGTCTCGGCTTTGGGGGTGGGCTTGGTGGCGCTCTCCAGCGCCGCCAGCAAGGTCCTCGGAGCAAGAGCGATTCCTACCGCCGCGCTCTGTGCGAGCACGAATCCACGTCGTGTGATGTCCATGACTCTCCCTAACGCCCGGTCGTGAGCAGCCGTCTGGCCGCCTTCACACCACACTTCTGGTACTGATGGTAGGCGTCGGCGGCGCGGTCGCGGATTTGCGTTGCCGATTCGTTGGCAATCCAGCCATCGAGGGCTGCCGCCAAGGTGTAGGCCTCCGGCGCCATCAAGCCCGTCGTCCACAATAGCGGACGAGCGCCTGTCGCGGCCAGCGGCTTGTCGAAGTATGACTTGCTGATACACGCGAGAATGATGGCGTCGCGCGTCTTGTCGTCGGCCTTCGTGGGAAGCTGGTCGAGCGAGAAGTCCATGAGGCCGTCGTGGCCCACGTAGACCGCGAGCTCGCCTTCGCCCCCAGCAGCCTCCGTGAGAAACGCCTCGATGGCCTTCTTGATGGCGGCGCCGCGATAGGCGTCGGCGGTGAGCCGCGTCTTGCTGGCGCGATGCTCGAAAACCGCGCGTTCGAGGACATCGGGCGGCAAGGCGCCTTCGCTGGGCACGAGGGCCCAGTCGGAGTGGCGCTTGAAGAACGTCTTCACGCCGTAGGCGGCGCCCCAGTAGAGGTTGTTCCCTGGGTCCTCACCGTTCCCGAGCTTTGCGGGCACCGGCACGATGCCCTGATTCACGTTGTCGGCGAGGGCCACGAACACGTGAATCCGCTTCGCCCCCTCTGCTCGGGCGACGAGGGGAAGAGCCAACGCCGCGATGAGCCAAGGGAAACGAAGCACTTTTGGGTTGTGCCATGCCGAAGGCGCACCCGCTTCCCCGCGACGCCGATAACGGAGGCCGTGAGCGACAGCATCCCGAGCGCGAAAAAGCCAACGTCCAGCTTGCACGTAACCGCTGGCGAAAGCCCCCGCACGGCTGCGACACCGCTGGCCTCCCCCGCCATCCCCCTGATGCGAAGCGCTTCGCCGCTGCTGCTTGCCCCCCGCAACAGTGACTTGTCGATCCGTCTGAGCCGCGGCCTCCCTTGGCGCGGCGCCGGTTGCGCCGAGCAGATCGGCTGGCTTGCACGCGAAGCCCCACCCGGGAGCGACGTCAGTCTGCGCTTCGAAGAGCTCAACAAGAGAGCTTTCAGGGGTGGCAACGTCCTGCCTGCCAACGCCAACGACTTCGTCTACCTGTGCATCGGCGGCATCTTCAGCGACCGCATTCCGAAGGCGCTCTACCTCAAAGAGAACATGGACGCGCTCATCGCGGACAAGCTCGACGTGCGCCGCATCCTCATCGACAGCCTCGTCGGGGTCGAGACCAACGCCAAGGTGGTTCGCGAGGCAATCCTCGAGGCAGCGAGCACGGGCAAGAAGGTCGTCATCATCGGCCACAGCAAAGGTGGCCTCGACGCCGCCGCCGCTCTCGCCATCTATCCCGAGCTGGCCGCGATGACGAAGGCGCTCATCACCATGCAGTCACCCTACGCCGGCTCACCGGTGGCCCAGGACATCGCCGACGATCCGCTGCAAAAAGTCGTCGCCAACTATCTGCTGCAGCGCATCGGCGGGAATCCGGACATGGCGCGCGACCTCACCTATTCGCAGCGCCAGGCGTTTCTCGCCAAGTATCCCCTTCCGAAGGGCATCAACGTCGTCTCCCTCGCGACGACCGACCGCGACTTGCTCTCGTACAACCGCCCGTCCAACGACTACGTGCTGCTCCGCTATCACAGACGTTCGGACGGCCTGACGCTACCGGTCGACTGCGTACTGCCAGACAGCCGCTACGTGCTGGTTCACGGCCTCGACCACTTGAGCACGACCTGCCCGTCCATACAGCGCTGGAAGTACACCCCGGCGAGCATCACCCGCGCTCTGATCACCATCGCTCTCACCTAGCCCGAGCTGCCGCAGCGGAAGACGACGATCGGCCGCTTGGCGCCTCCTCGGACTTGCGCGCACGCCGAGCCGAAGAGCTCCAACTGGTTGACTGCCGAGTCGTAGCGCCAACCAACGCCGTCGAAGATCTGCGCGCGGTCCTCGGGATTACCATTGTCCTCGAGGAAGACCGCCATCTGCGAGCGGCTGATCGGCACACCGGTGAGGTCGAAGCGACAAGTGCTGACCCGCTGGATGACTTGGTCGAGCGCGTTTTGCAGCGCCGTGGCGTCGGTTGCCTCGTAGTAACACGTCGGAGCACCGACATCGTCACACGTGGTTCGCGTCAGCGCATCGCATCCCGCGACCGCGCGGTTCGCGGTACGGCCGTGGATGGCGTTGCAATTGAGATTGGCGCTCTGGGCGAGCTCGAAGCCGACCACGAACGTCTTGATGCGTGGCGTCTGGCTGTAGAGCCGGTCGATGGCGGCGTTGACGCGGCAGCTTTGGGCGGCACCGGTAATCGATGGCCCACAGGTCGTGCACACTCCGCTCAAGCAGTCACCGGCGCCGTTGCAGCTCCTCGCACCCGGGCAATCGGGGCAAGCGCCGCCACCACAGTCGACGTCGGTCTCGGCACCGTCGCGAGCTCCATTGCTACACTGCGTGGTGCAAGGCCGACACGGACCGCCGCAGTCGACCCCCGTCTCGCCACCGTCGGGGCCCATGCCGTTGTCGCAATGCGCCGGCTTGCAGACCGCCGAGGCGCCGTCACAGAAGCCGCTCTGGCAGTCGCTATCGGCGCGGCAGGCGGTGTCGTTGGCGCATCCCGCGGCGCAGGTACCGCCGCAATCGACGCCGGTCTCGGAGCCGTTGGCGATACCATCGGTGCACGTCGCAGCGTTGCATGTTCCGCCATTGCAGACACCACTCGCGCAGTCGGCGTCGTCGCCGCAATTGAGGCTGTCGGCGCAGGGTTGGCACGGCCCGCCACAATCGACATCGGTCTCGAGCCCGAGCTGCAGCTCGTCGCCGCAGCTCGCGGGACGGCAGGCACCACTTCGGCAAAGGTGCGAGAAGCAATCGTCGTCCGCGACACACGCGGGAGGCGCGCAACCATCGGCGCCGAGGCACGTGGCGCTGTCGCAGGCCGCGGGGCCCGCGCAGGCTTCACCGCCGACGTCGAGGCACGGTGGGCAAAGGCCTCCGCAATCGCGTCCGGTCTCGTCGCCGTTCTCGATGCCGTCGCCGCAGGGAGGCTCGCACGTCGAGACCGGCGCAGAGTCGAAGGTCGGCTCACCGTCGGTCACCAAGAGCACGGCGTTCGAGCGATCGGGATCGTTCAAGCCGCCGCGATCGGGTAGGGCCAAGATGTTGCGCAGAGTGCCGGCCGTGGTGGTGGCGCCGCCAGGGACCGTGCCCTCGAGCGCCGCCTCGATACCCGCACGACTATTGAGCGCCACCGGCACGTTCACGACGCCGGCCGAAGTGTTGTTGCGGTCGCTACAGCTCGTCCAATTGCACGTCAACGCGCAGGTGGCGCCAGGGTTCGGCTGGGGGAACATGGCGAGGCCGAAAGCGACCTGGCCGAGATAGGTGTCGATGAGGCCGAGGACGCCACTGCCACCGGTGTCGCCTTTGATGGCCGCGAGCGCTTCGTCCCAGCGCGTCGTCGTCAGTGTCTGGGTGCACGTTGGTGGGTCCAAACAGTTGGCGGTGCATTGCTCGTCGCTACACACGAGGGTGCCGTCCACGGGATCATCGAAGCCGAAGGGCGTGCACTCGCGGCCGCTGCCACAGCTGGTGTCGTCGGTGCAGGGCGCGCACGACGTTCCGCTATTGCGGTCATTGCACCCTGGGCCATTGTAGTTGAAACCACAGTCACCGAAGAGCTCGTTGCCGCCACCGCAGAGGTTCATGCTGCCGGAGCGATCGAAGGCGATGAGCACGTTGGGCGGCACGATGGCGCCGACACCGAGCTCTTCGTTGCCGCAGCGCGGGTTGACCTCGCACTGGTACTCGGCGTTGCAGCGAAAATCATTCGGGCAGTCGTTCGCGGCGCAGCTACCGTCGGCGACACAACCCGAGACCTCGAAGCCCGACGCGTCACGCACCGTCGCGCAGTGCTCGCCCAAGGGGCACGGACAAGCGTTGTTCGCCGGTGGCACGCAGCGGAAGTCGACACACGTGAAACCGTCGACGCAGTCGGCCTCGACGTTGCACTGGCCGAAGCCGATACAACGTCCGATGCTGCCGCAACGCTCACCGAACGGGCAGCAGGTGCCGCTCGCGCAGCAGCTGAGCTCGCCGGGCGGGCAGCTCGCGGTGAAGTCGTTGCTGTTGCAGACTTGGCCGGTCAGCTCGCAAACGTTGGTGCCGCCATTGCAGGCGTAGCCCGGCGGGCAATCGCTCGGCAGCTCACAGGTGCCGAGGTCGATACAGACATCGCAAGTCCCACGCTCGACGCAAATCTTGCCGCCGCCGCAGTCGGCGCTGATCGCGCAACAACCATTCGGTGTGCAGACGTCGTTGCCGGCGCAATATTCGCTGCCGGCGGTGCAATCCGAATCGTCGTCGCAGCGATCCGGCACCAAGCAGTTACCCGCGGCGCTGCAGAACTTCGGCGGCCGACAATCACTGCTCGCGTCGCACGTGGTGTTCTCGACACACGCTCCAGCGACACAAGCATAGCCCTGTCCCAGCTGAATGGCACAGTCGCCGTCGACCAGACAGGTCTCGAAGTCGCGACAGACGCTGTCGCTCGCGCAGTACTGCTCGTCGCAGTCACCGCGCGCGCCGCAAGTGCCATCGGGGATGCAGGATCCATTGACGCTGCAGTAGCCGCTGGCGCAAGCGCCCTCGGGGTGACCGAGCGCGCACTGGATGGTTTCGCAACCCAAGAGCGTGCATGTCTGTCCGAGCGGACAGCTGCCGGGCGTCCCCGGAGCACAACTCTGGGAGACACATGCCCCACCGTCGCAGTTCTGGCCGTCGGGACAGCAGCCTTGGGTACGCGTCGCGGAACAAGCACATTGGTCGAGCGGCTCACAGCGTCCGTTATTGCAACCGAGGCCCGCTCCACAAAACCCGCGTGGCTCGTTCGGCGAGCACGGCCGCTCGTTGGGGATACACGCCTCGACACAAACATCCGATTGCACGCAGCAACTACCGCCGCAGCAGGCCGCGCCATCGGCGCACAAGCCGTTCGGCCGCTCGGGGGCGCAGCTGTTGGCGCCCGGGCCGCTGACCACGATGGGCAAGCAGGTCCCCTCGTCGCAGCCGTCGCCGGGATCACAGTCGCACCAGCCGCTAAGACAATCGCCGTCGCAGGCGCAGAAGCGCGCGTCGACGCAGACGCAAACGCCGCCACTACAGATCTGGCCACGCCCGCAGTCACCATTGGGCACCGCCGGCGAGCACGCACCTTCCGACGAGACGCAGCGCTCCTCGGCCGAGCACACTTGAGAGAAGCCGCAGTCAGCAGAGCTCACGCAGCGCTGACCGAGGGTGTCTTCGAAAAGCGAAAGCTGGCCGCTGCACGCCGACAGAGAGACGAGCAGAACCACGCGAGCCAGTACGGAGCCGAGTGCTTTCATGCGAATTGAGCCTAGTTTTGGGGGAGTGTAGGCGACCCGGCGCGCCCAGGCCAGGACCGATAAAAGGCGGCACGACCCGCCCGAGGACGGTGTATGCTCAAGAGGCGCATTGCCCCCCAATGCGTCCCCCCGACGCGGCAACCGCCGCACATGCGCCCCGAGGTTCCGTGGCCTTCTCGAAGAGCGTTTTGGACATCGATTGCGAGCGTGAGATCGAGCGCATTTGCGCTTTCATCAAAGCCACTGTCGGCGAGCTCAAGCGGCGCGGCATCGTCGTCGGCCTCTCCGGCGGCATCGATAGCTCGGTCACGGCGGCGCTCGCGGTCAGAGCCCTGGGCAAGGAGCGCGTGCTCGGCTTGTTCATGCCCGAGCACCATTCGAGCGACGACGCGCTCATTCTCGGCAAGGCCCTCGCGGAATCGCTCGGCATCAGCGCGCTCACCGAAAACATCGCGCTAGCGCTCGAGGGTGCCGGCTGCTACACGCGTCAGAACGAAGCCATCCGCGCCGTTTTCCCGGACTACGGCGATGGCTGGAAGTGCAAGATCACCTTGCCGTCGATCCTCGATAGCGATCGGCTGAACGTCTATCGCCTGACCGTACAAACCCCCGACGGTCGGCAAATGACCGAGCGCATGCCGCCGGCCGCGTATCTGCAGATCGTGGCCTCCACCAACTACAAGCAGCGCGTCCGCAAGATGACCGAATATTACCACGCCGACCGGCTGGTGTACGCTGTAGCGGGCACGCCCAACCTGCTCGAATACGACCAGGGCTTTTTCGTGAAGCTCGGTGACGGCTCCGCGGACGTGAAGCCCATCGCTCACCTGTACAAGACGCAGGTGTACGCGCTGGCCGCGGCGCTCGGTGTGCCCGAGCAAATCCGCAAGCGGACGCCGACGACCGACACGTACTCGATGCCGCAAACGCAGGAAGAGTTCTATTTCGCCCTGCCCTACGACCGCATGGACCTGTGTCTTTACGCCTTCGCCCATCAGGTGCCCGCCGCCGAAGCAGCCCCCGTGATCGGCATCACCGCCGAACAAGTCGACCGCGTCTACAAGGACATCCAGAGCAAACGTCGCGTGGCGGCGTACTTGCACAGCCCACCCAAGCTCATGGAGCCCGCCTGACCGTGTTTGGCCCGCCGCCCACGTTTCACCAGCGTGCAACTCCGTTGCTGCACGACTTTCTCGAGAGCTCGGCGGCTCGTCATCCCGACAAGATTGCCCTGGTCGTCAAAAGCACACGCACGACTTACGCGGAGCTCGACCGGCAAGCGAACGCATTGGCGCACACCCTGCAGCGACTCGGCATCGAGCGCGGTGATCGGGTGCTCGTTTTCGCGGACAACTCGATGGAGACGGTGGTGGCGTTCTGGGCCACCCTCAAGGCGAACGCGGTGCCGAGCGTCGTCAATCCGCTCACCAAGCAGGACAAGCTCGCCTACTTGCTCGACGATTGCCGTGCCAAGGTGTTGATCACCGAAGCGCACTTGTCGCCGGTCGTCGATGCGGGGGCCGCCAAGGCCGAACATCTGCGCCACACCATCGTCGTCGGGGCGCTCGACCCCGCGCGCTTGTCCAGCGTGAAGAACGTGCTGCCATGGTCGGCGGCGCTCGATGCCCCCTCGAGCGAGCCGCCACGCCGCCGCAATCTCGACATCGACCTCGCAGCCATCATCTACACCAGCGGCAGCACCGGCGACCCCAAGGGCGTGATGCTCACGCATCGCAACATGCTGACCGCGACGCTCTCGATCACGACCTTGCTCGAAATGCGCGACGAAGACGTCGTGCTCGCAGTTTTGCCCCTCGCCTTCAACTACGGCCTCTACCAGATGATCATGACGTTCGCGGTCGGCGGACGCCTGGTGCTCGAGCGGAGCTTTGCCTACCCAGCGCAGATCTTGTCCGTCATGGCGGCCGAGAAAGTCACTGGCTTTCCAGGCGTACCGACCATCTTCGCCGTCCTTGCCGGCATGACCGATCTCGCGCAGTTCGACCTGTCCTCGGTGCGCTACGTCACCAACACCGCCGCGGCGCTGACGGACAAACACATCGCCATGTTGCGGCGCGCGTTCTCCAAGGCGCGCATCTATTCGATGTACGGCCTCACCGAGTGCAAGAGGTGCACGTATCTTCCGCCCGAGGATCTCGAGCGCAAGCCTACGAGCGTCGGCATCGCCATCCCGAACACCGAGATGTGGATCGTCGACGAGGCGGGCAACCAGGTCGGAGCCAACGTCGTCGGTCAGCTGGTCATCCGCGGCGGCACGGTGATGCGAGGTTATTGGGAGAAGCCCGAGGAGACGGCGCGCATGTTACGCCCGGGCCCGCTGCCCGGTGAACAGGTGCTCTACACCGGCGACCTCTGCCGCCTCGATGACGAAGGCTATCTCTACTTCGTCTCCCGCATGGACGACATCATCAAGACGCGCGCCGAGAAGGTGGCGCCGAAAGAAGTCGAGTCCGCGATCATGAACATCGGCGGCGTGAAAGAAGCCGCGGTAATCGGTGTGCCGGACGACATGTTGGGCCAAGCCATCAAGGCCTTCGTCGTCCTCGACCAGGGCGCGCAGCTCACCGCCAAAGACATCATGAAGGAGTGCCAGAAGCGCCTCGAGAGCTTCATGGTGCCCAAACACGTCGAGCTCATCCCCGAGCTGCCCAAGACGACCACCGGTAAGATCACGAAAGCGGGCCTCCGATGAGAGGCTCGAGAAGAGTACGCCCCCAATGAGCTCCCAACTCAGCATCCCCCCAGAACCGAGTCCGGCGGAGAAGGTTCGCGCCTTCATCCTGAAGAACTTTTACGTGGCGAACGCGAGCGACCTCGTCGACTCGGCTTCGCTCCTCGATGGCGGCATCGTCGACTCCACGGGAGTCCTCGAGATCATCATGTTCATCGAGGACGAGTTCAAGCTGAAGGTCGCTGACGCGGAGATGGTGCCGGCGAACCTCGACAGCGTCGACAACCTCTCGGCGTTCGTGCGGCGAAAGCTCGGCTGGTAGCGTGTGCGGTATCGCGGGCATCGTCGATCTGCGCCGGCGCCCGGAGCCGGTGCCACGCGAACGGCTGTCGCAGATGCTCGGCATCATGACGCATCGCGGACCGGACGAGCTCGGCATCTATCGTGACCGCCGCGCCGGTCTCGCGCACGCACGCCTCTCGATCATCGATCTTTCGACCGGCCAGCAACCACTCGCCAACGAGACGGGCAACCTGTGGATCGTCTTCAATGGTGAGATCTTCAACTACGTCGAGCTCCGCAACGAGCTCGAAGGCCATGGTCATCGCTTCGCCACCAAGAGCGACACCGAGGTCATCGTCCATGCCTGGGAGCAATGGGGCGAAGAAGCCTTCGGCCGCTTCAACGGACAGTGGGCCATCGCCCTGTGGGATGCGCGAGCCGAGACGCTGGTGCTCTGCCGTGACCGCGTCGGCGTGCGCCCGCTCTATTACGCCGAGCACGACGGTCGGCTGGCGTTCGCGAGTGAGGTGAAGGCGCTGTTTGCCGGCCTGCCCGAGCTGCCGCGCGCCTTCGACCCCATCGGCATCGAGCAGACGTTCACGTTCTGGAGCGTGGTGGCGCCACGGACCGTCTTCCGCGACGTGCATGAGCTGCGTCCGGGCCATCTACGCATCTACAAGCCGGGACAGGCGGCCCGAGAAGCTCCCTACTTCGAGCCGCGTTATCCGCGCGGCGACGTCGACCGTTTTAGCGGAAGCTTGAGCGACGCGGCAGTAGCGCTGCGTGAGGCCCTCGAGCGTGCGACCTCGTTGCGCATGTTGCGCGCCGACGTGCCCGTCGGCAGCTATCTCTCCGGTGGGCTCGACAGTAGCGTGGTAGCGGCGCTCGCCAAGCGCGCTCAACCCAAAGGTTTCTCCACCTTCTCGTTGCGCTTTGCCGACCCCGAATACGACGAGACGTCCCATCAGCGCACCATGGTCGATCGTCTGGGCACCAATCACTCGGAGATCGTCGTCGGTGCCCGCGACGTCGCCGAGGTGTTCCCGAAAGTCATCTGGCACACCGAGCGCCCCATCCTGCGCAACGGTCCCGCGCCGCTCTATTTGCTCTCTCAGCTGGTGCGCGAGCGCGGCATCAAAGTGGTCCTTACCGGCGAAGGCGCCGATGAGGTGCTCGCTGGTTACGATCTGTTTCGCGAGGGCAAGGTGCGCCGTTTCTGGGCGCGGCGGCCGCAATCGACGTGGCGGCCGCGTCTGCTCGAACGGCTCTATCCTTACCTTGCGCGCTCGCCCATGGCGCAGCAGGCAACCGCGCGTCAGTTCTTTGGCCGCGGGCTCGAGCACGCACGCTCGCCAGGCTTCGCCCACCATCCCCGTTGGAACAGCGCGGCGGCGCTCAAGCGCTTGTTTGCCCCCGCGCAACACGACGCCGTGCGCGGATACGACGTCGTCGCCGAGCTCCTCGCGGATCTGCCCGCGGCTTTCGGCGAGTGGTCGTCGCTCGCGCAGGACCAGTACCTCGAGGTTCGCACCCTGCTCTCGGGCTACCTGCTGTCGTCTCAAGGCGACCGCATGCTCATGGCGAGCTCCGTCGAAGGTCGTTTTCCCTTCCTCGACAAAGACGTCATGGCTCTCACCAACAGCTTCCCGGACGCCTACAAGCTCGCCGTGCTCGACGAGAAACACGTGCTCAAGGCGGCGGCGCGTGACCTCGTGCCCGACAGCATCCGCGAGCGGGCGAAACAACCCTACCGCGCGCCCGATGCCTTGGCCTTCGTCGGCGCCGGCCGGCCGACCTGGGTGGACGAGCTGATGAGCGCGTCCGCTATCGACGCCTCTGGTGTCTTCGACAGCCGCGCCGTGACGCAGCTGTGGAGCAAAGCGTTGCAGCGCGGTGACGGCTCGCAGTTCTCGAACACCGACAACATGGCCATCGTCGCGGTGCTCTCGACGCAGATCCTCCACCGCGATTTCATCGCCCATCAACGCGCAGCGTCCCCGGTGTCCATCAAAACGGACATCGATCGTATCGCGGAGGCCGCATGAGCTGGTGGCAACGATTCACCAACGCCCGAGCCGCGCGCCGCCTGGGCGCCGCCGCCAACGAGGTCAGCATCATCGGCCGCTTGTGGCTGCATGGGCCAGGAAAGGTCGTCGTCGGGCGCGAAACCAAGCTCGACGGCGGCAACGTCGGCATCGAGCTGAAGACGTTTCCCGGCGCCGAGCTGCACATCGGCGCACGCTGTGTGTTGGGTGAGGGTGTTTCCATCGAGTCGAGCGAGCGCATCACCATCGGCGACGGCGTACGTCTCGGCTCCTTCGTGAAAATCATGGACTCGAACTTCCACTCGCTGCACGGCAATCGCCACGAACGGCCGCCGCCCGACCCGGTGGTCATCGAGAGCGACGTCGACCTTGGCGAGCGCGCCATCGTCCTTCCCGGCGTCACCATCGGGGCGGGCGCGAAGATCCAGGCCGGCGCGGTGGTCACGCGTCGCGTCCCGCCCGGCGTGGAAGTCGCCGGCAACCCGGCGCGGCCGGTGCGCAAATGAACCGCCATCTGGGTCGGCTGAAGCGCATCGGCATGGTCGCCTATGCTCGCCTGCAGCTACGCGGCTGCGAGGTTGGATTCAACGTCGGCACCTACGGCCGCGTCGAGGCGAGTCCGCTAGGACGGATTCACATCGCCGACCGCGTCGCCTTCATGCGCGGGCTCGTCCCGACGCGCCTCATCGCCCATGCCGGCGCCGAGCTCACCATCGGCTCCTCATGCATGATCAACGCGGGCTCCATCTACGAGGCCCACACCTCGATCGTCATCGGTCGCGACTGTCTCATCGCCTCGAGTGTCCTCATCACCGACAAAGACGGCGACAAGAGCGGCCCCATCGTCCTCGAAGACAACGTCTGGCTCGCCCACGGCGCAGTGGTGCGGCCCGGCGTTCGTATCGGCAAGAACTCGGCGGTCTCCGCAGGCACGGTCGTCGTCAGCGACGTCCCGCCGGACAGCCTGGTGATCGGGAACCCCGGCCGAGCCATGCCCCTGAGCTTGATCGCCGGGGCGCGCTAGCTCTTGTCCGCGAGCGGCATGAGCGCGATCTCGATGCGACGGTTCTTGCGGCGCCCACTCGACGAGCCGTTGCTCGCCACAGGTCGGTAGGCGGAGAAGCCCACTGCGACGAGACGTGCGCCGGGGATCTTCGCTTGCTCTTCGAGATAGCGGACGACGCTGGTGGCGCGCGCCGATGACAGCTCCCAGCTCGTCGGGAAGGTCTTCGCGAGCTTGCCGCTGATGATCGGAGTGTCGGTGTGGCAACCCACGCGCACCACCTTCCCATCCAGCTTCACGAGACTCTCGCCGAGACGTTGCATGATGGCTTTCCCGTTGTCGTTGAGCTCCGCCTTGCCGAGATCGAAGAGCACGCCGTCGCTCACATCGACGATGGTCTGCGCATTCACCGCCCTTACTTCCACCTCTCCACGCTTGACCTCCTCGACGAGGGTCCCACCGAGCTCATTCGCTAGCCGCTCCGCTTCGTCGGCGACCGCTTTCTCTGCCGCTGCCTTGTCCGCAATCTGGCCCGCAAGCCGCGCCTTGTCGGCTTCCGCACTCGACTTCTCGAGCTGCAGACCGGTGATCTGCAGATTCGCTTCTTTCATTTGTGCATCGAAGCGCTCGGCAGCGGCACGACGCTCTTGCAGCTCACGATAGAGTGGCAGGCCGTAGTAAGCCCCCGTCCCTGCTCCCACGGCGAGCACCACCCCGAGCAGAATCAACGCCACGGATGTTGACCCCTTGGCGGGCTGCAATGCCGGCCGCTCCAAGGAGACGTCCTGAAAATCGCCCGTACGAATGAGGTACGGCTCATCTTCGGTTTGTCGTGGGGTAGCCATGGGTGCTGGAAAGATAGCGCAAGAGCCAGTTGTTCACCGGCTTTCGGTGTTTTCCGGCTTCGCGATGACGAAACCCCGTGTTAGGCGCGGCAAATGTCAGAACTCGCCCACGAGCTCGCCGCTCACAATCGCCTTCGTTTCACGCCCGCTTTGCCCGACGACAGCTGGCGCCAGCACCTCACCGACGCCTACGAAATGGCGGTCCGGGAAATCGAATGGGTGGAGGCTTTGCGTGCGCAAGTGCGCCCCCGCGCCGCGGATGTGCCGCGAGAGCGCGAAGCTTTCGTGCGCTGGTTCGAGGAGCTCAAGGACAATGGACCGGGTCAGAACGATCCGCTGCACGCATGGCTCGAGGAACACGCGAGCCACGAGCAGCTGCGATGGTTCGTCTTCCAAGAGGTCGCCGGTGAAGCGGGCTTCGAAGACTTGCTGTCGATCACCCAGGTTCGTATCGAACAACGCGCCAAGCTCGAGATGGCGCGCAACTATTGGGACGAGATGGGCCGTGGCAAGGCCGGCGGCATGCATGGCCCGATGCTCAGTGACTCGGCGCGCGAGCTCGAGATCGACTCTTTGCCGAACGCTCGCTACGAGGCAGCGTCGCTCGACCTTGCGAACGTCATGTCCGCGATGGCGCACCACCGCCGTTATGCTTACCACTCGATCGGCGCCTTGGGAGTCATCGAGCTCACGGCACCGACGCGCGTGGGTCGGGTTTACGCGGGCCTGCGTCGCGTGGGTGTGAGCGCCGAGGGTGGCCGCTACTTCTTGCTGCACAGCACGCTCGACGTGAAGCACTCGGCGGCGTGGAACGCGGAAGTGCTCGCGCCCCTAGTGGCCGAAGATCCCAAGCGCGCGGTGGCCTTGGCCGAAGGCGCCTTGTTGCGTCTCGAGGCCGGCAAGCGCTGCTTCGAAGCCTATCGCGCGTTCTACGCCACCCAAGGTGTGAAAATCGTCCAGGCGGCATCGTGAGCGATGATCCAGTCGAGGCCGCGCAGCTCGCGTTGATTCGCGAGCTCGCGGACCACGGCTTGCAAAGGTCCGGTGCCCACGGACCAATCGCATCACTCGGCGTGCCACTGTCACGCTTGCCGCTCTGGGACGACATCCAGATCCTCACGGCACAGCTGGCTCGCCTGCCGCTGCTCGACGACGCGGCAGTCGGCACCGATGTCGTCATTGGACCGCGCGCCAAGAAGCCGCTGCAGCTCGAGATCCCGTTGCTCGTCGCCGACATGGCGTTCGGTTCCATGTCGCTCGAATCGAAGACGGCCCTTGCAAAAGGCGCCGAAGGAGCCGGCACCGCGATTGGATCGGGTGAGTCGGGTGTGCTCCTCGAGGAACAGCAAGCTTGCTCACGCTACCTCTTGCAGATCGGCGCCGCGCGCTGGGGCTGGAATCCCGAGCGCATGAAGTCCGCTCAAGCGGTCCATGTGAAGCTGGGTCAAGCGTCGAAGACCGGCACCGGCGGCCATCTCGTCGGCTCGAAGAACGTCGGACGAATCGCCGAGGTCCACTGTGCCCCCGAAGGCACGACGCTGATTGCGCCATCGCGCTTTCCCGACTTGCACACACCCGAAGATTACCGCGCCTTCGTCGCCCAGCTGCGCGAGCTCACTGGCGGTGTGCCCGTCGGCGCGAAGCTCTCCGCGCAACACATCGAGGCCGACCTCGATGCGGCTCTGGCGATCGGTTTCGACTACGTCATCCTCGACGGCAGAGGCGCGGGCACGGCAGCCGCGCCGACCTTCTTTCGCGACAACATTTCCGTACCGACCATCCCTGCCCTAGCACGGGCGCGTCGACATCTCGACGAACGGGGTGCCGACCTCACCCTCGTCGCGAGCGGCGGCATGCGTGTTCCAGCGGACTTCGTGAAAGCTCTGGCGCTGGGCGCTGACGCCATCGCGCTCGGCACTGCCGCCATCGAGGCGATTGGTTGTCTCGGCATCAGACAGTGCCACACCAACACCTGCCCGGTCGGCATTGCCACCCAAGACCCAGCATTGCGCGCGCGCCTCGAGATCGACACGGCGGCGGCGAAGCTCACGCGCTTCCTCGTCGGCTCGGTGCAGCTCATGAAACAGATGGCGCGTGCCTGCGGTCATGCGCACTTGCATGCGTTCGAGGCGCAGGACCTTACGACGTGGAACCGAGAGATGGCGCATCTGGCGGGGATTGCCTACGCGGGCGTTGCGTAAGCCGCAGGCCCACGAGGACCAACGCCCCACCAAGATAGACCTCTGCTCCCAACGGATCTCCCAACCACAACCATGCAAGCACTGCCGTCGACACCGGTTGCACGTTCGCGAAAATCGCGACCAGCGACGCATCGGTGCGGCCGAGCCCCAAGGCGAGGAGCGCGTGCGAGAGCAGCGTGCCGATCACCACGGTGTAGGCAAAACACCAGAGCGCAGTGGAGCTCGCGGCGGCGATCGCTGGCGCATTTGCCCAAGGCAGCAGCGGCAACACCCACAAGCCTGCCGCGACGAACGACCACGAAACGACCGAAAGCGCGCCATACCGAGGCGCGAGGTTCTTCACCTCGACCATCCACAGGCACCACGCGCAGACCGCCACGAGAATGTAGAGGTCGCCCGTGAAGAGACCGCCGATGCCGGCGCTGCGTCCGACGATCAAGACGAGCGCACCAGCGAGCGCGAGCCCGATGCCGAGCCAGCGCACGAGAGACGCAGTCTCTTGGCCGCGCGACAAGGCGAGGAAGTACACGCCGACTGGACTGAGCGCATACAAGATGCCCGCGTGTGCGGCCGGCGCCGTGGCGAGTCCGGTAAAGAGCAAGCCTTGGTTCAGCGGCCCAACGAGCAAGCCCAAAACCAGCACTCTCGCGACCAACGCCCGTGGCGGCATGCGCAGGCGGGCGACGAGCATCAGCAATGCGAAGGCGACACCGCCGAGCGCCAGGCGCACCGGAACGAACGTGAGCGGCGTGATCTCTTGCAGGCCGCGTTTGGCGGCAAGGAAATTGCCGACCGCTAGAAACGTCTGGACCGTCAGCGTCAGTAACACGACGGGCGCGGTCTTGGTGGGAGTGGCATGAGCCATCGCGACACGTTCGTAGTCAGCGGCCTCGCTTGTGACAAGTCACATCCGCCGACGGATGACTGCGCTTACCGAGTGAGCTGGGCGATCAATCCGCACATGCAAATGGGCGAGGTCTGTTTCCCGACCGCGACGCAGCAGCATCGCGCATTTCGCGAAGCGCTCGTGCAAGCCGGCGCCGACGTCATCGAGCTGCCGTTCGTACACTCGGCTTTCGACTCGGTGTTCAGCAAAGACAACGCGATCCTCCACGAACATGGCGATACGCGCCGCGCCTTGATGACGACGCCGCTGCATGGTGAGCGCGCCTTGGAGCAAAACGCACGCGCGACGACCTACGCGACGCACGGCTTCGAAGTCTTTCCGGGGACGCGCCATCATCTCGAAGGCGGCGATGTTGCCTTGACCAACACCGGGGCGGCGCTGTTGGGACACGGTCAGCGCTCGTCCGTCAAAGCGGCCGAGGAGCTCGAGCGCTTCCTGGCAGCGGAAGTCATTCCGCTCGAGCTCGTCGACCCGTACTTTTTCCACCTCGATGTCGCGCTGTCGTTCTTGAGCGACGGGACGTTGATGCTCTACCGGGAAGCGTTCACCCGCGAATCGCTGAAGGCCATCGAGCGCATCGCGGGCGTGAGACGCATCGTGCCGATCTCGCGCGAAGCCGCCATGAAGTTCGGGCTCAACATGGTGGAGGTCGGCGACACCGTCGTGCTCGGTGGGCACGTGACCGAGGTGGAGCTCGCCTTGACGCGCTTGGGCTTCGAGACCGTGGTCGTCCCGCTCACCCAGTTTCATCTTTCGGGCGGAAGCGCCGCGTGTCTGACAGCGAAGGTCCACGGGCAGCAAGCGGGCTGGAGCTGAGGTCGCTGTCACCCGAGAAGCACGCAACCGGCCCCTGGGGAGCCCGATGATACGTGCTTTCTGACCACCCGTGCGCCTGCTGTGAAGCAATGGCGTGCATCACGCAGAGGCCTTCCCATGACCGTCGACCGCTCGAACATCCGCCCCCGCGTGCAAGTGACCGCTCCCATCGCCCAGGGCCCGACCTCCGCGGCGCCGACGCAGGGCAAGGGTGACATCGCCTCGCGCGGTTACGCCTCTAGCGATGTCGTGTCGCGCGTCGCACGTCCCAACGCCGTCACCGCCGCGGAGCCCAACCCCTCCCGCCACGATCACGCGGTGTACTCGGTCACTTTCGACTCGGTCTACCTCGAGCCGGGCGCCGAAACTGCCCTCATGCTCTTGGCCATGGCAGACGAGTACATCCGGGCCTTTGCGCCGTTCGTTGGCGAGGGCAAGTGGGAGCAGTGGAACCAAGACGTCGGTCCCTATGTTGCTCCGCATTCCCGTCTGCAGCTCGAGAAAGGTCTCTTGGGCCTGCAATTCGATGTCTGGAGCGTCATGGAGCTCGGCAGCATCGGTGGCTTTACGACCGAGGCCAAGCTCGATGATCTGCGCAAGCAGGGTAAGACCAGCTTCGAGCTCTCCGCCGACAGCGGCAGGGTGAAGGTCCGCGGAACCATCGGCCGACGTACGATCCGTCGCTCGGATGTCACCCCGGCGTTCATCAAAAAGCGCGACGGTGACTGGGCGCGCATCGCCGCGGACTACTCCGTGCAAGTCACGCTGGTGCAAACCGCCAAGGCCGTCACCGCCGGCATCGCGGAAGTGAAAGTCTACCGCGAACCCGAAGGCTCGAAGGCCGAGAAGCGCATCGAGGAGATTCGCGACAGCTTGTTGGCGGCGCGCGCCGCGGTCACGGCTGTCGATGTCGACATGCCCGAGCGCCCCGCGCTCGTCGCGGCGTACAACCAGCGCGTCCGCGAGCACGAGGGCCGCACGACGGTCGAAGTGCTCGACCGCCAGGGCAAGCTGAAAGACACGGTCGTGGTCGTTCCCTCGGCGAAGCCCTACCTCGTGACCTGACGCGTTTAGCCGGGTCGGCGACCCTCTGGCTGTCGCTGTGAGCCGTTTGACCACTGACGAACACTTACCAACCTCAAAGGTAGGTGCTCATGTTCATCAAGCGAACACTCATAGTCGCTTCAACAGTCGTATTTGCACTCTTAGCTGCCTGCGGCGGGGAAGGGCCGGAGGACGAGCTCAACGATCTGGACGCGTTTGATGCCCTCCGGAGGCCAGGCAGTGTCGTTGCCGTAGCGGGCAATGCGCGGGTTACCCTCACATGGGCAAGCGTCGATGGTGCGGTGGCCTACGGCGTCAAGAGGTCTGCGACGAGCGGCGGCCCGTACACCTTGATCGATATTGTCTACGCGCCAACCTCGACCTACGCGGACACCGCGGTCACTAACGGCCAGACGTATTACTACGTCATCAGTGGCGGAAACTGGCTCGAAGGCGAGAGCCGAAATTCAATCGAAGTCTCGGCGACACCGACAGGCTCGGTCACTCCGCCGCCGCCGCCTCCGCCCCCGCCGCCGCCGCCGCCGCCGCCACCCCCCCCTCCGCCAACCGGTGGTGGCGGCACCTGCGGCATGCAGCTCGCTTCGAGCCCAGCCGTCTTCTGCGAGACCTTCGATGCACCAGCTCCCGGGGACAACCGCTCGGGTGACTTGGACGGAAACGTCTGGGGCGTCTCGCGGACCACGGGCAACACGAACCTCGGCACGAGCGAAATGAACCTGTGGAACCCGACGACGTTCGAACACTGCAGCGGGACGTTGCCGCAAAAGGTGCTCGCGCCTAGAGACGTGCAAATCTGCGGTGGCCAACTCCGCGAGGCCGTCAACGACAACAACTCGGGCGCCTGGGATGCCGGCGGCGTCACCGCCTTGACCATCTATCCCAAGCAGCCGTTCGACTTTGCCGGACGCACGGGAACGGTCAGCTTCGACTTCTCGAACGACACCGCCGGAACGCACGCGGCGTGGCCGGAATTCTGGATCTCGAACATGCCGGTGCCCGGACCGTTCAATCACTTCGACACCTGGCAGTCGAATCCGGAGCACGGCCTCGCTGTCCGCTTTGCCGGTGCTGCGTCGATTGGTCAGTACGGCTCGTGCCCGAACGGCAACAACCTCGACAAGTATCGCTGGACCGTCGATTCGGCAGCGGTATTCCGCAATTACGTACTCGACGACAGCATCGGTTACGGGCAACGCCAAGTGCAGGTGAGGATCAGGGATTGCGTCGTTGCCTCGAACGGCGCTGTTCCCGGCTCGGTTCGCGACATGAATCACGTCGAGCTGCGCATCTCGCAAAATCGGATCGACGTCTATGCGACCGACGCGGGCGTTGCGCCATCGCCGTCGACTCTGAAGCTCATCGCGGAGATCACCAACGCGAACCTGACCTTCACGCGCGGTCTCATTTGGCTCGACGACGTGCACTACAATGCAGACAAAGGTCCATCGGACCGTCCGTCGCAGCGTGAGCACACCTTCGTTTGGGACAATGTCGCTTTTGACGGACCGTTCACGTACCGCGACTTCAGCTATGACGCGCTCGACAACACGGCGGCCGGCGCCAATGGTGCACGGCAGCTCGGCAAGCTCGCCGGCGCCAATCAGACGTCGAGCTGGAGCGTCTTGAACATGCCTGCGAACCGCCAAGCCGCGGTCGTGCGCGTGCTCTTCAATGCTTGGGGCTACGAAGCGCCGGGCGTATTCAACGTCACGGTGAACGGACATGCGCATCAGGCGCCGAATCCGTATCCAACGAATCAGGCGTACATGTGGCGCACGTATGCGGTCGTCGTCCCCATCAGCGACTTGGTGACGGGCAACAACGCAGTGCTGCTCGGTGCGGACAAGGCGCAGATATTCTCGAACATCAACATCGTGATGGTCGATGTTCCGAACGGCGTGCCGGTCTTACCTGGGAACGACAACAGTTATCCAAACTAGTCCTGAACCCAACTAGTCCTCACCACGTGGCGTGACCGGCATGAGCTCGGTCACGCCACGTTGGCGTTTTGGCTAGGCTCGCACCACCTCGACGTGGCGACCCAGGACGCGCAAGGTGACCGGAATCTTAGCGCCGGTCACGAGGGTGACGATTCCTACGTGGTCGCCCTCTTTCATCTTGGGCAGCCCGACCCACCACGCATCGAGTTGCTTTGCGGGATAGGCTTTGCCGGCGACCGTGAGCGAGCGAACGTGCGCGGGCCAGTTACGGCCGAGGCTCACGGTCATGTACGCTTCTTTGGGCTTCTGAGCGGTGGTGGACGTTTGCACTGCGATGGCGGCAGCGCTTGGAAGTGCTGAGATAAACATTGGATGGCTCTGAGAGAAAATAAGGTGGGAAAAAACGACGTGTCGATTGTCGCGGTGATCGTCACACCGTTGTGCGCTTCGTCGCAGCCCGGCCGTGCCGCTTCAACACGCTGCGTTGTGATCGGACTTACCGTTGGCTGCGCGCAGAGTCGCGGACGTACTTGCCGATGACGCCCACCGGCGCGACCCAAAAGCCGTTTTTCGGATTCTTCAGATAAGGCAGGAGGCGCTCGAGGGTCGCGGTCTTCGTCGTCTGGAAGCCGTCTTTGTTCATCTCGTGGCCCGCGAAGATGACCCACTTGCCGTCGCGGCGCGCCTCCTCGAGTTGCGGCACGAGCTCGTCGAATGTCTTGCCGTCGATCTCGTGTGAGACCGCCTGTGCGACGTCGACGAGACGCGGGTTGTTCGCCCAATCATTGCGCCACAAGCGTCCGACGACGAAGTGCGACGCGATGAACGGAATGAAGCTGCGCGTATCGACGCCGCGCCCGACCGACGAGTTGCCGCAGGGGTAAGCAAACACGGAGGGCAGAACCCCGAGCATCACCTGGATGCGCTCGTTGGCCGTCGTGATCTCGCTCTGAATCCTCGCGAGCGAGTAGTCCTCGAGGGCCTTCTGCTCGGCAAAATCGAGGTTCCCCGTGCACGGGTGATTGAGCGTGTGATTGCCAATCTCGTGGCCGCTCGCCGCTGCCTTCTTCCAACCTTCGACGTGTTTGGCGGCGTTGTCGGGGATGATGAAGAAGGTCGCTTTGACGCCGAATTTATCCAGCAGCGGGATGCCAACCGGGACTTGGCTGTCGCGCGCGTCGTCCCAGCTCAGGCTCACAGCGGCTTGGCGACCGTCAGGCCAAGTGAATGGACCGGCCGTGGCGCTAGCAGATGCGAGCGAGAGGGTGAGCACGACGAGCAGCTGCGTTACGACGTTCCCACTGCGCATGCTCACCCTCGCCTCGTAGCTGTTGGACCCTCAGGGATTGATGGTGACCCCGTCGGACCTCTTGTTGTTGCTCCAGACATTACCCGAGCCGCTGGACCAGTACGCGACCGGGCCCCAGTAGCCAACGTTCGGCCAGACATCCGTGCCGAAAATGTTGTTGGTCACCGTGATGTCGTGCTGTCCAGGAACGCCGCCGTAGAACGTGTAGCCGCCACCGGCGAGGTAGTTGGAGTCGATGGTCACGAACTGGGCCACACCACCACCCCACGTGCCCAGGTTGATCGTTCCCGTCTGATCGGACGCGAGAATGATCTTGTTACGAGCGATGACCATCCCGTTGTTGTTTCCGGGGGCCTGCAGTCCGTCGTTGTGGGCGCCGTCGAACATCCAGAACTGGTCGACGACGTTTTCGACGATCTGATGGTTTTTTCCGCCCATCGAAAACCCGTCGCCGGTTCGCCACACATGATTGCGGCAATAGGTGTTGCCAACGCTGTTGTCGGCCACGATGCCAAAGTCTGCGCCGTTGTTGGCATCGACGCCCCCCACTTCCGAGTAGAGCAGGTAGGTCGGCGCTGCTCCCGAGCGCGTGAAGATGCCCCAGTATCCGCTGCTACGGATCTTGCTTCCGCGAATGACCAGGGGTTGGGTCGCGTAGACGTCCAGGCCTCCCGAGATGTTGACCCCCTCGATCAGCAGGTGTGGTCCGCTAATGCTGACACCGCACTCGTACGTTGCTGATTGATTGATTTGTCGAATGTACGGTGCGGACGACGCGTCGTAGATCCCGGCGCCCGACCCACTCGTGAAGCTGGTGATGCCGATGGCTGCCGGTCCAACCATGGCAAGCGTGAGGTCTTTTCCGTGGATCAGTGTCGAGCTTGGCGGTGGTGGAGGAGGAGGTGGCGGCGGCGGAGGTGGCGAGCTCGCCGAGGTCACCACGTTGCACAGCGAGGACGCTCCCGAGGCGCTATCGATGATGTTGATCGTGTCGAGCTCGCTCACGCTCGCTTGCGTCGCGCGAAATGGATAGTCCGACGCCAGGGTGACTTTGCTTCCGCCAGCGGGAGTCACGTAGTAGTCGGCCACGTGCGCACCGACGTCGACGTCAATCGTGAAACGATAGCTGGTGCCAGCCGCGTAGCTGACAGCGTTGTCGTACTGATAGCCGCCGGTGCTACCGTTCATGGCTTCGATGCTGCCGCTTCCGCCAAAGCGGACAATCACCGCGAGGCTCGCGTAGTCCGACGCTGGTCCGCTCGACAAACCGATCACCAAGTCGTCCGTGGCCCCGATGCCCGGAGTCGCGTCGAAGGAGATCTGGAACGTGCCGCTTTGGCCAGCGGAGAGTGCCTTTGCCGCCCAAGTGTCGGTGTCCGGGCACGCGCATCCGTTCCCACACGTGCTCGGAGGCGCGGCGCTCTCTGCGACCGAAATCGAGAGCCCCTTCGAAGCGGACGTGGAGAGGACGTCACGAACCGCCAACGTGAAGCTCGAGGTCCCGGCGGTCACGGGCGTGCCCGAGATGATACCTGTCGTGCCGTCGAGGGTGAGTCCTGCCGGTAAGACACCGGCAGCAACCGACCAGCGGTACGGCGCCCTGCCTCCGACCGCCGTCAGCGTTGCCGAGTACGCAACCCCTTCTTCGGCGCTCGGTAAGGCCGTGGTGGCGATGTCGAGAGCGCAGCGGTAGCGCCGGCAACGTCGCACCGCGTCTTGATCGACGTCGACGGCGATCGCGTCATCGGGATCGACCCCACCGCTGACTTCGCCGCAGGCCTGCAGCAGGCCCGTGGCGATAAAAAACAGTAAACTAGTCCGTCGCATGGGAGGCTCCTTGCCGAGTGTGGGGCACCATTGCCCACAGACCCACGTTGACGGGTTGGTGTCCGGAAATGGGCACGACTGGACACACACTGTTGATGTCTCACCCAATCAGGCTCGTTTTGTTGCTCTACGCGCTATCCGCCTGCAGCCGCACTGACGTCGTCGACATTCGCCGCGCGCCCGAGAATGGAGACGACGACGTGCCGCCGGTCATCGCGAGCGGCGACGATGTCGGCCCGGCGAACACCGGGTTCTCGGGGTACATCGACCCTGATCTGGATCGGCCGCTCACTGAAAGCGATCTGGTCCCATGCACGAACAGCATGCTCACGACACCAGGCGCCGTCGTCGAGCGCTGTCGCTTCACCGATACCGCAGTGATCGGAGCCGATGACATCACCCTGCGTGGCTGCCTGGTGGACATGGGCGGCGGCGGCCAAGACACGCTCAGCATCGACATTCCCGACGGTCGCTCCAACGTCCGGGTCGAGTACTGCACGGTGCGCGTCAACGCCGGCTCGTCTGGGTGGGTCGGCATCAACGTGCGGTCGGCGACCGACTCGGTCATCGAGCACAACGACATCTCGGGCATGCAACAAGGGATGGTCGACAACGGCACCGACAGCATCGTGCGCTACAACTTCATGCACGACTTCGCCTGGGACGATTCTCCGGGGGGAAGCGGCAACTGCATCTCCGTCTACGACGGCGACAATCACACCATCGTCGCGAATCGCCTCGTCTATCCGCCGCGGGTCAACTTCTGCATCGACTTGTCGCCATTTTCGTCTGGCGCCCAGGTCGATGGTGTCACCGTCGAGAACAATTTCATCGATGGCGGCAACTACCACCTCGGCATGGGCAGCTCGGTAGCGAACGCCGGGCCGTACAACGTGCGCGTCTTGAACAACCGCTTTGGCGGACACACGAATCCCGCCTTTGCGCGTTACGCGACGTTCAACAACTCCCAAGGACAACCGGTGGTCGAGACCGCCGCCGAGCTCTCGGCGAACCCCGAGGCCGTCCTCTGGCCAACGACCGGGCAAGACGTGAACACATGGAGCGAGTGCTCGGACTTGATTCCTGATCGCACCGGCCAGGTCGTCGCGGCCGACTGACACCGCTGGCTCGGCGGCTGCACTCCAGTCCTACCGCTGCGTCGGACGCCGGGACGGCCACGCCCTGATCTCGAGCACCACCGGGTCGCCCTTGTTGGTCTTCAGCTCGAGACGTTGCGGATCGCCGCGCGGGTCCATGCGAACCTTGGCCTGCACTCCACCCAGGTAGTCGTCGGAGGTGACATCGGAATCGTAGAAGTCGACTTTCACCTCTTGGTTCCGGAGACGAGCACCCTCGACCACCCCTAGGTTCCGCGCGTCGTTGGAGTAGGTGATGCGCTCGCCACCCGCTGCGGTGACCACGTCGGATCGCTCGCCGCCATGGACGCGATAGTAGACTTCGCCCTGCCCGGACCGATCGCCTGTATCCGCGAGCTGCGCTGAGATCACACGAACGCCGTACACGTAGTGCTTCGGATCGGTGGGGTTGAACGCGGCACCGACGCTCTTCTCGACGATGCGGTCGAGGATCGCGAACGTGTGTTTGAAGCGCGCGCGAACCGCCGCTTCGAACGGGGTTCCGAGCGCGCCGCGCCAGGCGCTGTAGGTCTCACCGAAGTGTTCGTGCCAGTCTGTTTCTGCGTACTCGGAGACGCTGGCACCGTCGAGAGCACTAGCCGCTTTCCAATCGGCCCACTTGGGCCCGGTGGTGTCTGCTCCCAACAACTCGAACGCGACGCGATGCCCCACCTCGTGGACCAAGACCCCCGCGACCGTCTCCGGCTTGGTCATATTCATTGCCGATGAGATCAACGTGATCACCTGATCGGCGCTATTTGTGTAGCCCTGCACAGCCCGTTGCGGCGTGGGTTGCTGATGCTCGACAACGAGCGTGCCAAGGTGTTGGCGAACGTCTGGTGGCAGCATGGCGACGGCTCGAGTCAGCGTCTCGAGCGTCATCGAACCCTCGGGTGGCGCGCTCACCGGCGTGACCACCGGGATCGTTTGATCGTCCACTTGCAGGTAGTGCCAAGTAGCAGGCGCTTCGTCCCGCTTGCCGCTAGCCCGGAAACGAAAGAGTGCGGTTTGCCCTGAAGCGACGACGGAGGTGCGGGCGCATTCGGTGCCTAGATGCGCGCCGCAGCGTGCATCCCAGCGCGAGCCCATCGCATCGTAGGGCTTGCTCGTGCTCAAATGATGCACGGCCTTGTTGAGGAGGCCGCGGTCACGCTTCTTCAACGCCCTTTCAATCACGGGCAAGCCGATGACTGGGTCGGCGCTCAGGATGAGCCCGCGAGCCGCTGCCGAGTTTGCGTCGCTGCCAACCTGCTGGTCCAACTCGGCAAGCGCGAGCCTCCGCCGCGCGGTCCATGGGTCTAGCGGAATCGGAGCGCTGGCTGCCTCGTAGTGGCGAATGTTCGCGCCGTTGGCACGCGCGATGTTGAGCGGATCCTCCGCGAGCCAGGCGCGGTATGCGGGCTCGTCGTCGGGGCGCGCCGAGAGCACCTTGATCCATTGCTGCGGCGGACCCTCCTCGCCGAGAGAAATCGAGCTCTTTCCGTCGACCTCTCTGATGCCCGCACCGTAGCCACTGCTGCTCGAGATCGTGTCGATCGCCGAGAAGTCACGCGGGTACTTGATCGAGGCCATGACCTCTTTGAAGCGACCGAGCGCGTCGCCGACATACAGGTAGCCGGCGAAAGCATGACGCCGCGCGAACGATGCTCTATAGCGTACGAGCGCGTTGTACTCGACTTCACTGCGCTGCTTTTCACTCAGCGGATGATCGCGCAGAAAAGCTCGATACGCCGGCTCGGCGTCGGGATCGCGCGACAACGCGGCGATCATGGCTTCGGGGGCCGCGCCCTCCACGAGGGTCACGACTCCGCCCTCGTCGGTGGACGATATCGCGTAGCTCGAGGTGCTTCGAATCTGCGAGACTTTCGCGAAGTCGATGGGCTTCTCTACGAGAGCGAGCGCTGCGCGGAGTCGGCGATGCTCGTCGCCTGTGAGCCGAATGGTCGCTCCGTTAGCGCGCGCCACGTTGAGAGGGTCGGCCGCGAGCCAAGCTCGATATGCGGGCTCGTCCTCGGGGCGAGCCGAGAGCACCTTGATCCAATGCTCCGGCGCAGTGGCGGTCCCGAGATAGACGGTGTTCCTTCCACTGGCGCTATCACTGAGCACGCGATTGCTGCCCAAGGAGGAGATGGAGTCGACCGTGGAGAAGTCGCGCGGGTACTTGACCGACGCCATCACCTTCTTGAAGCTCGCGATCGTGTCGGCATCGAAGTACAGTCTGCCGCGGAATCCGTAGCGCTGCGCTAGCTGTCTTCTATAGCGATCGTTCTCGATGGGCTCGAGCTCGCGCCGCTGCTCGTCCGTCAGAGGATGCTCGCGCAGATACGCTTGATATGCTGGCTCGGCGTCGGGGTCGCGCGAGAGCGCCGTCAGCAGTGCGGCAGGCGGAGCGTTATCGACGAGTCGCATGGCTCCCCTGTCGTCCGTGGCGGACAACGCATATCTCGAAGTACTGCGAATCTCGGAGACGTTCGCAAAATCGATGGGGTGTTGCACCAACGCGAGAGCCGCGCGCAGGCGCTCCATGGCGCCGCTCGAAAGCTGGATGGAAGCTCCATTTCCGCGCGCGGCGTTGAGCGGATCGGCGGCAAGCCAGGCCTGGTATATCGGTTCATCGTCCGGGCGCGCCGAGAGCGTTTTGATCCAAAGCTCGGGAGGACTGTCGCGCCCCAAGTACATCGTGTTCTTGCCGCGATAGCGGTCGATGTTAACGCCACTCCCGATGCTCGAATAGATGGCGTCGATCGTGGAGAAGTCGCGTGGGTGGCGCAGCGACGCCATGACATTCTTGAACGCTTCGAGCGCTTCGCGGTCCACGAAGAAGTTGCCGGAGAACCCGTAGCGCTGCGACATGACTTTGCGATAGTCCGCAGTCTCGGTTTCAGTCGCGGCAGGGTCGGTGCGCAGCTGTGGCGGTGGGAGCGACCAGCGCTTGCTCGCGTCGGCGACTCTACCGATGGCTTTCTCGACCCTGCGTGCCGGTAGGCCGGGAAGTCGGACCGTCGTCAGCGCCGGGGGCCGCGCAGGCAGGTCAGATGCAAGCGTGCCAACGCCCTGCCCTAGACCGGTCTGCACCACAGCTGTCCCGCCTATCGCCATCGCCCTCTCGCAAAGACCGAGCTGTATCGTCGTTCGTGTCTACCGTTATCGGGCGGCGGGCTCGGATGTTGCGTGACCGTTGTCGCCCCTAGGCGCTCCATGGCTAGTTTGGGGCGATTTGGGCTATCCTGCGCCATGGCCCGCGTAACGCCGAAAGTGGAGCCGCGACGCGTCGTCGGGCCAACGCAGGGCGACCCCGCCGTCAAGCCGAGCGTCATCAGCCCGCAGGTGCAAAGCACCGACGCGCACGGCGCCGGGCCTTCGCGCCAGGCACAGGCGCTCGTCAGAGACAGCAAGCCGGGAGCGACGTTCGCGGCACCGCACGGAACGACCGTGCGCGCGGCGACACTGCAAGCCTGGAAGAGTGACCCCAAAGATGCCGTCGCTGACGCCGTTGCGTCGTGCCTTCCAGGCCTAGCGCGTGAAACCATCGTCGAGCTCCTCGACCAACGATGTTTTTCGAGCCTAGCGCGATTGGTCAGGCGCGAGCTCGACGAGGACGGCAGTAACCTCCCGACCGCTTTGTGGCTCGAGCTCCTCCATGACGCCTCCGCTGTCCATGAGCCCTCTCCAGGAGTTGCCCGGGCGGCGATGAACCTCGGGATCTACATCTCGGTCATCGATCCCACGTTCGTCGCCGCGAACGGCAAGCTGCCGAGTACGGTCTCCAAGCCCAGCGACTATGTGGCTCTGCTCGAGCGTGTCGAGACTGGACTCGCTCCCGAGGTGGCCGCGAAAAGCGCGCCGTATCTGCGGATGCTGAACGCCCTGGCGCAGGCCAAACCGCGAGAGCCGCGTGGCTACGCCGCCATGGTGGCGCATGGTCGAGCGCTGCTTCCGCGCGAGACGGTGCGTGATCTCGAGGCTGTCGCTAAAGCGGGCAGCGCGGTCACCCCAGCGCTGCGAACGCGAGCGCTCGCTCACTTGCGAGACATCCACGATGGCCTACTCGCCTCGAGCTCATTCTCCAAGGATGCGGCGGTCGCCCTGCTCGATGCGATTGACTACGATGAAAACGTCCGCTGGATCGTCCAACATCCCCAGGGCCGCGATGCGTATGTCACCGCGGTACGCCTCGCCGACGGTCAAGGCTTTCGCGGGCTGAAGCGGCTGTTCAGCAGCTCTGGCCTGGGGGCCGACGCGAGCTCACGGGCGCACCACGCGGGCGAGCACTGTGACTTGACCGGTGATGCCGGCGCCGAAGTGCTGCTGCACGAAGTCGCGGGGCATGGTGCCGAGCTCGAGAGCAACGCGGTGTTTCATGAAAGCGTTGCCTTCATGCGCGAACGCGCGCACGGCGAGGTACCGATCGCGCTCCGCGACATCACCGGTGATGCGGACACCTTCGACGCCGACGAGATGGCCCTCGCGGGAAACGTCATCGATCCTTACATCCTCAAGCTCTATCCCCACGCCGAGCATGGCGAGCCAGTCGCGACGGAGGTGACAGCAGTGGGTCGCCAGGCGTTCGAGTCACCGGACGCGATGATGGCACTCCTCGCGGACCCCGAGTACTTCTACTTCTTGCTGTCAGGGCTGCGGCCGAACCTCGAGAAGCTCCCGTCGACACGGTGAATTCGCGTGTCACTCCCGGAGCGCGCCTAGCTGGCTCCCAACCATGCTAGACAAGTAAGCCGTGACGCTCATTCGGCCAAAGCCGCCCTCGACATGGGTCGCCCAACCGGTGACCGTCGGACCCTTGTCTGGGGAGGAGCCGGCCGATCGTCTGGACCGGGTCGTCGCACCGTGGCTGAAGGAGGAGGCGCCACCCGACCGCCAGAGCATCCAGGCCGCGACCCTTCTCAAGGCCCTCCAGGCGCTCGAGCACCGGCGGCGCGATGACAACCTCGTCGTCCCGGCCGAAGGCCACTTGAACGTCCGTCAGGTCGCCAAGAACGCAAGCCTTTGGCACACGCTCGAGCTCGGTGCTGCCGATGAGCGCGCCGAGCAGCGCCTCGTGAAGCTGCTTGGCGCGAAACCCGAGGTCCTCCGAGACCTCATCGCCCAGGGTTTGATCAGCATCGACGGGATCCCTGCGAAGGAGGCCGCGGCGCACGTCTGCGAGCTCGTCTACCGCAAGCTGGCGGTCCCGGTCGCGCCGGGCATCAACGGCACGGTCGACATGGCCGGCGTACGTGCTTTCATGCGCATCCACCAGGACGCTATCGCGGACAGGATGCGTGACATCATGGAGTCGCAGCGACACCATGACATCGAGCAACTGACCGCGGACATCGCCGGACACCCGGAGCTGTCGTTTCACGAGGTCTGGACGCGTGACCTCGACCGCCGCCCGCGGGCGACGAAGACGTACTACGCCTCGCTCAAGCAAAAGCTGGCACCGCTGCTGCGACGCCCGATCGACCGCATGGGAGACGAACCGAACCTGCTGCTGGCGGCGCGTCTCACGCAGTTTTTGTTCAGCCTTCCGGCAGGAACCACGCTCGAATCCGCGGTGCGCGACTTCAAGCAGAAGCTCGAGGCCAACGGCGTGATGACAGCGCTGCGTGCCCAGGGCTTCACCGATTTTACGGTCGCCGACGCCGAGCGCCTGGCGAAGATCTACGTCTTCGTGCCCGTTTGGGCGGACGGTAAGAAACGCCTCGCTGACGTCATGGCGAGCGACGTCCCCACCGAGATGGCCGCTCGTCTCAAAGCACTGGCGAGTATTCCGATGAGCTCCGTGCTCATGCAGCGTTATTCGGAGATCCGCGGCGAGCGCGGTGCCTTGGCCAACACCATCCTGGTCAGCGCCGAACATGCGCTTTCCGACAAGATCGACCTCTTTCGCCACCTCATCATCGAAGACGGCATGCGGGGCGAGGACATCAAGGTGGTCTGGAAACACCACTCCGCGGACCCGATCGTCATCGAGGTCGCGCAGCGCTGCTTCGGCGTCGAAGGCCCTATCGCGAGTCCCACGCCCTCCCTCACGGCCGACGAGTGTCTCGACGATTGCGTCAAGCTGGCGCTCATGGACGCCATGGATGCGAGCCAAGGTGGACGCGTCGTCAACGCTCACCTGCAAGGCGTCCGCGCCTGGAGCGACGTCGCGCGGCTTTCGCGCGAACACCCGCACGTTCCGTTGAACATCTGCGTGCACACGACCAGCGATGCGCGTCAGATCGAAAATATGCCGGCGGAGCTGCTCTCGAAGTTGGCGATGTCCGTTATGGCGACACAGCCGGCAAAGATCCGCTACGAGCGCTGGGTCTTCAAACCGAGCTTCGTTGGCTTGACCCTCGACATCGATCGCAAGCTCGAGCAGGAGATCGGTGGCACCATTCGCAGCCGGCGTTTTCTCGTCTATGGCGGCGGTGGTCGCATCATCGGCCGCGCCATCGTCGAGGGTCTGCGGAGCCAAGGCTTCTCGACGGCCGTGGTCGACCCATGGCTCTCGACGCCGGAGGCAAAGCCCAAGCGGGACCGCCTCGCGACGATGGGCGTCGACATCATCGACAACGACGCCCAGCTCACCAACGAGCTGGCGACCAAACCGCTCGTCATCATGAACGCCACGCCGGCCGAGGTCATCACGCCGGCAGAGTACCAAAAGCTCGCGTTCGACCCGGTGCTCGTGAACTTCGGCACCGGGCAGCGAGGCTTTTCGATCGCCAAGCTCGAGGAAATGTCCTTCCACCCTGCCCTCGCCGGACCGAAGCGCCGCGAAGTGACCCTCGACCTCAACCTCGAGCGGCACCAAGCCTCGTACGAGTACACCATCCCCGTCGCCGAGGGGCCGCGGAAGGTCTTCGCCTTGGGCAATGGCGCGGTCTTCAACCTCGGGCAGCGCGCTCCGAACCCTCAGATTTTTTCGTCCTTCAACAACGTGTTGTTGGTCGACGCGCTGCATACCGCCAAGTGGAATCGCGAGCATGGGCTCTTGGGACCGCAAGTTCCCGCGTCGGTGCAGGTCGCTTTCACGGACGAGGCTTCGGAACGGCCGATCGTGACCTTCTTACCGCGCGACGGCGAGGCTCCGACCTTCTGGCCGAAGGTCTGGCCGCGCGAGGTCGCGCTCCCCGCAGGCACCACGCACGATCCCGTCGTCATCGTCGATTGGACGAAGTCCCACGACGCAGTGAAGCGCATGAGCGAGCGGCCGGCGTCGTAGGCCCCCGGGGCGAGGCAGGCAACGCAATCGCGGCGACAAATGTCCCGGCTGCGAAAGACGCGCGGGTGTCGACGCCGAAAACGCAAGCCCGCCACACTTCTACCGGCGGACTGGAGCCATGATGCAACTACGTCCCATCACCATTTCCCGTGATCAATTCCTCGAGACCGGGGCCCTTCTTCTCCAATTCAACGAGCTCGACCGCTTCGACGGCAAGCCCGGCGATGGTCGCATCAACGTCACCGAATACGCGAAGCGCGTCGAGCGCGACATCGCCTGCGGTGGCGTCATCGCGCACAACGGCTTCGTGATCGGCATCAACGCCCTGCGCTTGGCGACGATCAACGCCCGAGCCTTGGGACTTCCAACCGCCGACATCTTCGAGAGCGCCATCCTAGCCGTCGACACGGCGCGCGAAAGCGGATTCCTTCGCTATCCGTCTTGCTCCTGAGAGGTGTCGCTATAGCGTCCGGCGTGTTCGCGTCCGCCGGCGCTTCGGAAGCCGATGGCCGACATCCGATGTCCGATTTCCGATTACCGACGTCCGAGGTCGTGCGCAAAAGCTGATTCGGCTCAGCCGTACTCGACCGCAACCTTCCACGGCGTCCACGCGCCGCCTTGCGGCTGGCGCATCCACACGCGCGCCGTCTCTTCTCTGCGATCGACGTTCACCAAGAGCTCGAAACTCGGGTCGCCCGTGGTGCTGATCCAGTAACGCTGAGCGACCCGCGAGTATTCGAGCGGCGTAATCTGCCACACGTCTGCGCCATCGCGCTGCCCGTGGACATAACATTGCCCTGCGATCTTGATCTCGAGCGTCTTGCCGGCGTTGTTCACGTCCAGCGGGTTGTCGTTCTCGAGACCGCGCTGAAACCAGTTGAACGGGTCCGGCCCTGCAGTTTGCTCGAGATAGACCAGCTGCCCGCGCGGCAAGGTCGTACCCTTCACCTGCGACAGGCTCAGGCTGTCGAGAGGCGACGCCGGAGCCCCGCCCCCTCGTTGGCTGTCTCGGACGCGGATGCTCACTTGATGTCCGAGACACCGGCGGGCTTGACGATGACCACTTCATAGGCGCCGAGCGAGTAGGCCTTGGTCGTCGCGCTCACGCTGACTTCTCTAACGCCCGCCTTCACCAAGCGGACAACCGCCTCGCGGTAGTCGTTCGCCGACTGGACGTTGATCTGAATCCGATTGCGGTTGCCCTGAAACTCGATGCTGAGCTTCCCGGCGAAACCCCCGAGCTTCTCGGCGAGGCCTTCGAGACGCTCCTGGACGTCGTTAGGATAGCGCTCGAAGTGTTGGTTGAACGGGCTCCGGCCTGATGCGGGGCTGATAGTCATGAAGAGCTCCAATGATCGAGGTTCGGGGATTTTTCTCGGCCGCGCCGCGCGGATCGGTGCGTCGTTGGCCAGTGCCATCCATTCACTCCCAAAGTGAGCGCGCTCGAACCCCCGCGAACAGACTAGGACTATTTTCGCTGTGCCGCCTGAGCGACACCGGCGCGCTCGGCTTCGTAGTCTTTCGTGAGCTTCTCGCGGAAGTCTGGGTGTGCGACCGCGATGAGGGCGTGGGCGCGCTCGTCAGTGGTTTTCCCCTCGAGGTGCGCCACACCATACTCGGTGACCAGGTAGTGCAGATCGTGCATCGAGGTGGTTACGACGTCGCCGCTGCCCAGCTGCGGGATGATGTTCGAGATGATCTCGGACGCGCCGTCTTTGCCTTTCACGACGCGCGTCGACTGCAGCACCAAGATTGCTCGACCACCCGGCGAGGTCGCGGCACCGCGCATGAAATCGACCTGGCCGCCGACGCCGCTGTACCACATGCCGTTGACCATCTGAGCGTTCACCTGCCCGCGCAGATCGACGCGCAGCGCGGTGTTGATGGCGACGAGCTTGTCGATGCGGCCAAGCGCCGCTGGGTCGTTCGACTCGTCGATGGGCAGCGAGACCAGACGCGGATTGTTGTCCATCCAACGCAGGAGCTCGTCCGAGCCCATGGCAAAGCAAAAACGGATATCGCCTTTGATGGCACCCGACCTGTCGAGCAGCATGACGCCGTCGGAAACCATCTCGGAGTGGATGTGGAAACCCTTGCGACCTTGGCTCGCGAGCTCGGTGGCGACGGCGTTGGGCACACCGCCGATGCCGAACTGCAGGGTCGCATCATCGGGGATGAGGCCAACGACGTTCTTGGCGATCGCCATGTCGACTTCGGTGGCAGCGACCACGGGCAGCGGCTTCACTGGTGCGTTGGAGCGGACGATATGATGCAGCTCGCTCACGTGCACGCGCGCCGCGCCATTGATGCGAGGCACACTCGGGCTCATTTCGGCGATGACTGTTTTGGCGGAGCGCACCGCTTCGGGCTCGAGGATGCAGCTAGTACCCAGGCTCACGTAGCCATCTGCATCGGGCAGGCTGACTCGCAAGAATGCCTTGTCGATGGGCAGCAGGCCTTCACGCACCAAGCGCGGCGCGCGGTGCAGGTAGGTGGGGATGAACGAGCCGTTGCCGGTAGCGATGGCGAGCCGCGAGCTGCCGTCGACGAAGTAGGCTTCGGGCTTGATGGTGTGCAAGCCGCCGAAGATCTTGGGGTCGATGACGATGGCCGCGCCAAAGAGCTTCACCTGTCTTGCAGGGTCGAGCTGCCCTGGCTGTTGGGCGCGGGCGTGCAGCGCCTCGAGAAGTGTCGGCGGAGCCATATGGCCAGTGGGAATGAGCACGCGCTCGCCTGGCTGCACGAGGGCCGCAGCCTGTTCGGCTGTGATAGTTCGCTCCGCTAAAACGGCCTCGGCGCTCGGCAGCTCCGCCGGCAAGTTCCTACCGACCTTGGCGCGTAACGCGTTGATGAGCTTCGAAGGGATGAGGGCGCGAACGTCCTGATGGCGCGCGAGATAGGCATCGAGTTCGCGCAAGCTGGTGCGCTCGTCGGGTGTACCGCTGGCCCTGTCGGCTTCAGCGAGCAAACGCGCAGCTTGGCTTCCAGGGCGGGCAACGGTGGTGATGGCAATCGAATCGCTCATGGTTTTTCTCCAGAGCGTTCGTATCGAGCGCGGCAAACCGCGCGTTGCAGCGCGTCGGGACAAAAGTCCCGCGATAGCGCAATCGAGTGACAGTTACCCGATTTCCCTCTTCGCTTTCTTCCGACCAGGCTTTCCCAGACTCAGGTCGAGACCCGTCTCGCTTTCGACGCGGGCGATAAACTGCTCGGTTCCCAGCGGACGTCCCGTGCGCGTGTGGCGCCTCAGGCGCTCCGTCGCCTCGTCGTCATTGTTGCCCACGCGCATTGCTTGCCAATCAATGGAGAACCCTCGAAATGCCTCGGGGGCGACTAGGCTATCGCGAACCAAGCCAAGGTGGGCACGCAGGCTAGAGTGCGGCCACCCCATCGGGTCGCTCGCGAGTCCCGCGCGAACCGGGTTCATCATGATGTATCTCGCCGCGACATACGTGTGAGGTTCATCCATGGGCGTGGAAAAGAAACGTTCCTGCCACAAGTGCCCCTGCCAACCCTCGCGGGCGTTCACACGCTGCGCATAGCGACGATGCACCTGGCTCATGCAGGTCGCGAGCGCCGCGCCGCTTTCGGGGACAAGCACAAGATGGACGTGGTTCGGCATGAGGCAGTAGGCCCAAACACGGACATTCGTGCGAGATGCCCACTCGCCCAGCAGGCGCAGATAGGCGCCATAGTCATCGTTCGAAAAGAAGGTACGCTGCCGTCGACCGCCACGCTGCGTGACATGGTGAGGGGTGTCCGAGACAACGATTCGAGCCGTTCGCGTCATGCAACCTCCGGGGCGACTCGCTGCGAGCTTTGTGCCGACCACAGGGCGGGATGCTCGCGGCGGAAAAAACGCAGACACGCGCCACGTGTCGCAAGATGGGACGCGAAATTTGGTAACTGTCACTCGAATCGAGGAGTGAGCGGATTCGAATCAGGTAACTGTCACTCGATTGGGTGCCGGGTGAGCACGAAACCTTGGGCGGGGGGGCACGATAACGCCGCCATGCGCGATTTCATCGCTGGTGCTTCGCAGGCCCTTGGGCAACATCCTCTCGTCGGCAAGTGGGTGTTGCATATTTACGTGGGTGGTCGGCTGTTCGACGACAAGGTCACCATCACGCAGGGCCCGAATGGGCTCGGTGGTCGCCTCATTGTTCCCGACCGCTTCGAGGCCGACCTGCGCACGGTGCGTCTTGATGGCGACAAGGTCTATATCGACATCAAAGCGGTCGAGCGTGGCCAGCCCATCGAAGTGAAGTACGAGGGTGTCTTGCACCCGACCGGCAATACGTTCGTCGGCTATGCGCACGAGATGGGTAGCAACGAGCTTGTCGGCGGGTTCGTCGCCGATCGCGTGCCGATCACGCGCTTGTAGCCGCGCGCGTAGAGAAGGTGGAGGCGCCGGGAATCGAACCCGGGTCCGAGAATCTTTGCTGCCAGGTACTACGTGCGTATCCGGTGATTGAATCTCACCTCACGGGCTGTCCACCGACAGGCGACCCGCATGGCCAGCTACTGCTTACGTCGACATGCCTGCAGTAGCACCGGGCATATCCTAGTCCCCTTTTAACGCCGGGACCCACCGTCAGAGACTTAACAATGGCCGACGCGCACTATGGTTTTTTAGGCCACTTTGCGGAGTTCAACGTCACCGTTGGCTCTTGTGTTTTGTCATCGTGTTGTTGACGCGGCACCATGACGTCCGCGGCACGCACCTAAGCACCTCTGTATCCCCGTCGAAACCAGTCGCCCCCATGAGCAACTAGGGGTCGGACCATACCCTAAGATGCCACCTGTGTTAAGATGACGGGATGTCGAGCGAACGGCGCGAATACCCACGCCTACGTGCACCTGCATTCTGGAAACCGGCGCGCTTGTTGTCTTCGCCGGCGCAGCTCATCGACCTAGGCGGCGGTGGCGTGCGGCTCTTCAGCGATGAAGAGATGAAAATCGGCGATCGGTTGGACATCACCTTGTTCACCCCCGAGGGCGAAGAGATCGAAGCGACCGTGCGTGTCGTCTGGGTCAACACCCTGCAGCCGGACGCCGATGCCGCCTTTGACGTCGGCCTCACCTTCGAGCGCGTTCAACCCGAGCACGCCGAACGCCTGACGCGGCTAGTGGCCTCCGCGAGCGAAGCCAAAGTGCCTTGATCGCCTTGCCAGGTCCGTCATCGACCTCATGTTGAGGTTGAGATGGAAGCAGGAGCGATAGCCGCGAAGCGGGCCGGTCTGCGCTACGTCGGGGCCGGCGAGCTCGGCTTCACCAGGCGCAAGCGCGGCAAGGGTTACGTCCTGGTCGATGGCCAGGGAGCTCGGGTCGCCGACCAAGACTCGCTCGACCGCTGCTCGCATCTCGCCATTCCACCGGCTTGGCGAGACGTATGGATTTGCCGCGATGGCGACGGCCATCTCCAGGCCACCGGCTACGACGCACGCGGCCGCAAACAGTACCTTTATCATTCCGAATGGGCGGCTCGGCGCAGTCAGACCAAGTTCCACCGGGTCGTCGACTTCGCGCGCGCCCTCCCAGCCATGCGCCGGGTCATCCAGGCCGACATGGGCAAACACGGTATGCCGCGCGAGCGCGTCGTTGCCTGTGTCGTCGATCTGCTCGAGAAGACACTCATCCGCGTGGGCAACAGCGAGTACGCCAAAGCGAACAGGTCGTACGGGCTCACTACGATCCGCAACAACCACGTCGAGGTCGAAGGCAGTCGCATTCGCTTCACCTTCAAGGGGAAGAGCGGCAAGCACCACGACATCGAGGTCGCTGACCCCAAGGCTGCGCGCATCGTGCGCCGCTGCCAGGAGCTGCCGGGCCACGAGCTCTTCTGCTATCTCGACGCCGAGGGGGTGACCCGCGACGTCACCTCCGCCGACGTCAACGCTTACCTCGCGACCGGCTGCTGCGGTGAGTTTACCGCCAAAGACTTCCGCACCTGGGGTGGGACGGTGCGCGCCTTCGAGATCCTCCGCGCCACCAAGCGCTCCGAAGTGAAGCGACTCGCCGAGCGCCAGGTCGCCGCGGTGATCAAACAGGTCGCCGAGCACCTGGGAAACACGCCGGCGATGAGCCGCCGCTATTACGTCCACCCAGCGGTCATTCAAGGGTTCCTCGAGGGCAAGCTCGCCAAGGCGAAGCTTCCCAGCCGTGCCAAGAGCGGGATGTCCTTGGCCGAGACCCAGGCGCTGGCCTTTCTCGAGCGTCGCGCGTAGCCTTTCTCCTCGCCATGCAGGTCGAGCGCGTGCCGTTCCTCTCCGCGACGCGTTTTCACAACGAGTACCTCGACGTGCGCCCCGTGGTCGTGACCGCGATGACGGCCAAGTGGCCGGCGCTCACCACGTTCACGCCGGAACGCTTCACCAACGAGCTCGGTGACGTCGAGCTCACGCTACGGCGCTACGCTGGCGACAGCGACGAGACCTTCTTGATGCAGACCGCGCACACCACGCGGCACACGACGTTGCGCACCTGGATGGAAGCCGCGACCGGCGCCCGCGCCTACGACGACACCGTGAACGCCTGGTCGGTGCGTCAGTCGCAGGAGCTATTCTACAAAGTGCCGGAGCTAACGCGCGAGCTCGACTTCGCCGGGCTCTTTCCACGGGGCCACAAGCGTTTCGAGCACTACTTGTGGCTGGGGCCGCCGGGCTACACGACCGGCCTGCATACCGACGAGGTTGCGGTGAATCTGCTGGCGCACTTCGTGGGCCACAAGACAGTGACCCTCTTCGCTCCGTCGCAGACCGAGTTGCTCTACCCGGAGACCCGAGAGAGCGTGCAAGACGGCATGTACAGCGCCGTCAAGGTCATCGCGCCGGATCTCCGCAAGCACCCGCTCTTCAGCGAAGCTCAGTCCGTCGTAGCGGACCTCGCGCCGGGCGACCTGCTCTACATTCCACGCGGCTGGTGGCACTGGGTGCGCGGACACGACCTCTGCATCAGCGTCGGTGGCGTCTCACACACCGCGTGAGTCCTAGACCGGCACGAGCTCCGGGCGCGTCTGGCGAACGATGGCTTGGACGTCCGGTCCGATCACCAGTGTCTTGCTGCCGCCGCAGAGCACCACATCGCTCTTACCAGGATCGCCCCCGACCTTGGCTTCCTCGACGGTGAGCACGACGAACGTATCGAAACTATGGCGCGGCCTAAGGGTCACGTCGCCGGCGGGCACGAAGACCTTCTCCGGAGCCGGACGCCAACGCGTCTGCCCGTCTTTGGCCCAGGCTCCGTTGTAGCGACCACCGTCGATCTCGCCACCGGCCGTGACGTGCGCGATGGCGAACTCGGCAATTTCCGCGAGCGTCGCCTGGCGAAGGCCCATCTTCTCGGGCGGATCGCGGCGAATCTGCTCGGTGCTAATCGTCTCGCGCAGGACTTCGAGATTCGATTTCGAATCCGAGTGATCATGCCTGTTGCAAGGGGGAGCGGGAAAGCTCACCAGGAGCGTCGCCAGTTGCTCGTCGGAGAGCTTCGGCGTGAGCGCCGTGAGAACGCGCTTGAACGTATCCGCGTACTGCTTGGGCTCGTGCGCGGTCGCCGCGAAGACGTCGAGGGCGCGCTTGTCGCGGCTCAAGGCATGCGCAAATCGCGCGTCGGGTCCTTTCACGCCGGGGTACATCGCCGTGTAGAGCTGCGCCGCGGTGGTCGCCTCCGCCCAGCGGCCGGGGTTGCCGATGGCGGACGCGGGTAGCGCGGCCTTCGCGGGGAGCTCGGGATCGCCACGCTCGGGGAAGCCGCTGCGCATGGCGGCGCCAAAACAATCGATGGGCTTGGCAACCGGCTCGGCGCTTGGCCAGCGCAAGAGGGTACGCAAGATGCCGCCGAGGGAAAGACCGGTGTTCGACGCGGACATGGCGCTTGTCTCCAACTAGGTTCACCCCGGTTATCGCGGACCGCCTAGATGAGTTGCGTCCGAGCCTGTCACTTTTTGGTCGAGCGGTGCCCCAGCTGCACGAGATCGTCGATTTCCTTGGCGGACCAGACCCGCCCCTTGCCGACCCCGGCGCAGCTCGCGACGACCTCTTCCTGCCACGCCTTGGGCGTCATGTTCTCCGGCCAGAAGGGCCAGGTGCGGCACTGCGTTGGCCGCGCTTCGTAAATGGTGCAGCGCTTGCCGTCGAGGAAGACGCAGTCCTTGTCGGGGTCCTTGAAGTGCACGTGACCGTCGGTGACCTCGCAGTGCTTGGACATGAAGTCCGGTGGCGGCAGCTCGAGATGCTCGGCAAGACGCCGTCGATCTTGGCGCGTGAGATACACGTAGCCGTATTCGCCACGCGAGGTGCAGCAGTGTCCGCTTCCCTGACACTCGAAGCGAATTCCATCGGCCCAGAACCGTTTCGTCATCTTGCCTTCCCTAGCCGTGAGCGTAGGCTCGCATGCGATGCACGTCGAGCGCGTCCCGTTCCTCAGCACGACGACGTTCTACAGGGAGTACCTCGACGTCCGTCCAGTCGTCATCACGGGTATGACCCGGAATTGGCCGGCGAGCACGACCTTCACGGTGGAGCGCTTGCGCGACGAGCTCGGTGACACTGTCGTGATGCTGCAAGGCTACGGTGCCGACAGCGACGAGAGCTACCTCGTTCAAACCAGCCACAAGCTACGGCGCGTCACCCTGCGCGATTTCCTCACGGCGGCGAGCGGCGGCGTTCCCAGCGACCTCGTCAAGGCGTGGTCGATGCGCATCTCGACCGAGCTGTTCGAGCAGGTTCCAGCACTGCTGCGCGAATTCGACTTCGACGGGCTCTTTCCCCGCGGCCACAAGCGTTACCAACACTTCTTGTGGATCGGCCCGCCCGGCTACACCACCGGCCTGCACACCGATGAAGTGGCGATCACCCTTCACGCGCAGCTCGTCGGCCGCAAGACGGTGACCTTCTACGACCCGAACCAAGGCCCGTTTTTCTACCCCGAGACCGGCGAGCCCTTCCGCGACAGCGTCTACAGCGCGGTGAACATCCTGGCGCCGGACCTCACGAACCCCCCAGAGTTCGCCAAGGCGCGCCGTGGACCGCGGAGCTCGGGCCGGGCGACCTCCTCTATATCCCGCGCGGTTGGTGGCACTGGGTCCGCGGCCACGACCTCTGCATCAGCGTCAGCGCCTTTTCGTTCAACGTCTGACGTGGTACTCGCCCGGCCATGCGGGAAGCGTTTTTTCAGCACCTCGAGCGCGAGACCAAAGCCGTCGAGGAAGCCGGCCTGTTCAAGCGCGAGCGCGTCATCACCTCGCCACAACGCGCGGTCATCGACGTCGCTGGTGGCAAGCCGGTCATCAACCTCTGCGCCAACAACTACCTCGGGCTCGCAGCAGATGGTGAGGTCATCAAAGCCGCGCACCAAGCTCTCGATGAGCACGGCTACGGCATGGCGTCGGTGCGTTTCATCTGCGGCACGCAAGACGTGCACAAAAATCTCGAGGCCGAGATTTCGAAGTTCGTCGGCTGCGAAGACACCATCCTCTATTCGTCGTGCTGGGATGCCAACGGCGGTGTGTTCGAAACCGTGCTCGGCGAAGAAGACGCCGTCATCAGTGATTCGCTGAATCATGCGAGCATCATCGATGGCATCCGTCTCTGCAAAGCCAAGCGCCTGCGTTACGCCAACAACGACATGGCGGACCTCGAACGCTGCCTGAAGGAGGCCGAGGGCTCGCGCTTCAAGCTCATCGTCACCGACGGCGTGTTCTCGATGGACGGCATCATCGCCGACCTGAAGAAAATCTGCGATCTTGCTGACCGCTATGGCGCACTCACGATGGTCGACGACTCGCACGCCATCGGCTTCATCGGCCAGAAAGGTCGCGGCACCCCGGAGCACTGCGGCGTGCTCGGCCGCATCGACATCATCACCGGCACGTTAGGGAAGGCACTCGGTGGTGCTTCCGGCGGTTACACCAGCGGCAAAAAGGCGATGGTCACGTGGCTCCGCCAACGCTCGCGCCCCTACCTCTTCTCGAACAGCCTCGCCCCGAGCATCGCGGCGACGTCGCTCGCCGTGCTCCAGCGCTTGGGTGCGTCCGATGCGCAACGCGAGAAGCTCCGTGAGAACACCAAGCTCTTCCGCGGCGCCATGAAGGACCTGGGCTTCGACTTGGTGCCCGGCGAGCATCCCATCATTCCCGTGATGTTGGGCGACGCCAAGCTCGCATCCACGATGGCGGACGAGCTGTTGAAAGAAGGCATCTACGTCATCGGCTTCTCGTTCCCCGTCGTGCCCCAGGGTAAGGCGCGTATCCGCACCCAGATGTCCGCTGCTCATGACCGCGAGCACCTGACACGCGCCGTCGATGCCTTTGCCAAGGTCGGTCGCAAACTCGGAGTCATTCGATGAGAGCATTGGTCAAAGCCAAATCGGCCCCTGGTCTGTGGATCGAAGACGTCGGCGAGCCCACCATCGGTCCCAACGACCTCTTGGTACGCACGCGCACGACCGGCATTTGCGGCACCGACATCCACATCTTCAACTGGGATGCTTGGGCGCAGAAGACCATCCCGGTGCCGCTCACCATCGGTCACGAGGGCTGCGGCGAGGTCGTTGACGTCGGTAGCGCCGTCGCCGGTTTCAAGAAGGGCGACCGCATCGCCGCCGAAGGCCACATCACCTGTGGTCATTGCCGCAATTGCCGCGCTGGTAAGCGCCACCTCTGCCGCAACACCGTCGGCCTCGGCGTTCATCGTCCGGGGTGCTTCGCAGACCGCTTCGTCATTCCAGCGGCGAACGCCTTCAAGCTCCCGACCGCTATCACGGATGACATCGGCGGCTATCTCGACCCGCTCGGCAACGCGGTGCACACCGCCTTGAGCTTCGACCTCGTCGGCGAAGACGTGTTGATTACCGGCGCCGGTCCGATTGGCTGCATGGCCGCTGCCATCGCGCGTTTCGTCGGCGCACGTTACGTCGTGGTCACCGACGTCAACGAGTATCGCTTGGACCTCGCGCGCAAGATGGGCGCGACCAAGGCCATCAACGTGGCGACGGAAGATCTCGCTGCGACCATGAAGTCGCTCGGGATGACCGAAGGCTTCGACATCGGCCTCGAAATGTCCGGGAACGACCGGGCCTTTCGGCAAATGCTCGCGTCGATGAACTACGGCGGGCGCATCGCGCTCCTCGGAATCCCGTCGAACGAGATCGCCATCGACTGGAACACCGTCATCTTCAAGGGCCTCATCTTGAAGGGCATCTACGGCCGCGAGATGTTCGAGACTTGGTACAAGATGTCGAGCATGCTGCAGAGCGGCCTCGACATCACCCCGGTGCTCACGCATCGCTTCGCGGCCAAGGACTTCGAGCAGGCGTTCGCGACCGTACGTGGCGGACAGTCGGGCAAAGTCATCCTCGACTGGTCGTGAGCCGGCGGCCGTGGCTCGCACCGCTCGTCGTCGGTGCCTTCTTGCGCCTCGTCGCGGCGCTCGCGGGCTACGGCTACTTCGCGAGCGATGACTACACACACGTCCTCGGCATGGCGGCGACGTGGCTCGATGACCCCGCGGCGCCGTTCAATTCGGATATCCGCTCACCACTGCTCGCGTGGATCGTCTGGGGCTGCTTCACGGTTGCGCGCTGGCTCTTCGGCAGCGATCCGATAGCGCACGTGCACGTCGCCTACGTGGTGCTCGGAGCGTTCAACGCGGGCGCCATCCCCGCGGTGTACGTGCTGACGGAGAGACGATTCGGCCCGCGTGCGGCTCTATCCGCCGCCTGGCTCATGTCCGCGGAAGCGTTGATGCCACGCATCGCCACACGCGCGCTCATCAGTGTGGTGGCGATGGTGCCGCTCGCCTGGGGCACCGTTTTTGCGGACCGCGAGAGCGCGACCCGCCTGCGCGATGGCGTCTTCGCCGGCTTGCTCCTGGGGATTGCCGCGATGTTTCGCTTTCAGGTGGGACTGGTATGCGTCACCGTCGCCGCCCTGCTCGCCTGGAAAGACCGACCGCGCCTTGCCGGGCTTGCGCTCGGGGGGGCAGGCGCTGCGTTCCTGCAGCTCGGTATCGACCGCTTCGCTTCGGTGCTCGGCTACCTGGGCTTCAACGCTGTCGCGGGGGGCTCGGAACGCTACGGGACGTCGCCCTGGTTTACCTACGTGCTCGACTTCGTGGTGCTCACGTTGCCGCCGCTGACCTTCTGGCTCGCAAAGCCTCTTTGGCGCTCGGCGAAGGGTCACCTGTTGGTGAGCGTGCCATTCGCGGTGTTCGTCATCGCGCACTCGTTCGTCGGCCACAAAGAAGAGCACTTCATCTTCGCGGTGCTCCCCTATTTCTTCGTGCTGCTGGGGGCCGCGCTCGTCGCGGTGCCGCGCCGCGCCCGCATCGCCTACTGGGTGGTGAACTGCGTGGTGCTCGCGGTGGTCACGTTGTCTGACGGCCATCGTAGTCTGACGCGTCCCATCGTCGAGGCTGGCCGCGATGGCGGATTCGGACGGCTTTATTTCTTTGGTCGTCTGCTCACGCCCGACATGTATGCCGGCAAAGAGCTCGAGCTCCGTCACGTCTACAGTACCGGCGAGCTGGTGGAGCAGCTCAGCGGCGAGACAGCGTTGCGGGTCCGTATCGTCTTCGAGAGGTCACCCGAGCCGGAAACTCTGCAGGCACTCGATCGCACCGGCTTCGGTTGTTCCGCCCCCGAAGTGAGCCGGGGTGACCTCGTCGATCGCATTCTCGTCGCCGTGAACCCGGCCAATCGCCGGCGTGGCGAGAAGACGGTCGTAGACTGCCTGCGCTAACCGAAGAGGATCTGTTGCGCCTCGGGGGTCTCGAGGTGCTCGACCGCCTTGATACAGCCATGCTCGGCGAGCTCGGCCACACTGAAGTGTCCGGTGGCAACCGCGAGGCATTGGGCGCCAATGGCATGTGCCGCCGCGATGTCTTTCGGCGTGTCGCCGATGACGACGACGCGGCACTGCGAAAGCGGACGACCCAAGCGCTGCGCACCGCGCTCGGCGCCGTGACGAATCAATGTCGGCCGGTCCTCGGCGTCGGACCCGTAGCCCCCGAAGTCGAAGCGATGGAAGAGCTCGACACGCGACAGCTTGACCTTCGCGCCGGAGACGATGTTCCCGGTTCCGAGCCCGACCGCGTGACCGGAGGCATGCGCTTTGTCGACGGTCGCGCGTACGCCGAGATGGACCCGATACCGCTCGAGCGGAATGGTGGTCACATGGTGCTCGAGCCTCCCGAGGTAGGCATCGAGGACCCTGGCGATGGCCGCGTCACTGACCTCGGCGCCGAGCGCCGCGAGCCCCTGGCGTACGATCGCCGGGTCGGTCATCCCGTCCAGCCGGAAGCTCGAAATGGCGTCTCTGCGCCCGTAAAGCGCCTCAAAAGCGTCTTCCAGGGCCACCCGGCCGGTCCCGGTGCTGTCAATGAGAGTGCCGTCGATATCGAAGAGCAGAATCGTGGGTTGCACGAAACGTCCACTAACAAACCGAGCCGCCCTTGCGCTATGGGCCACCCGATAGCAAGCATTTAGGGGATGTCGGTGTCCGCCCAAGCAAAAGTCGTCAAGCTCGCTCCAGCGAAGCTTCCCCTCCCCATCCTGCTTGGTGCCATTGGTCTCACGCTCGTCACCGTGATGATGCTCCTGATGAGCGACGGCAACCTCGTCGTCGCCTTGGTGCCGACCATCCTCATCGGTGTCGTCTGGTACATGGCGGTGAAGCCGATCTCGCATTCGCTCATCGCGCTCTTCGGGCTGTGCTTGTTGATGCACAACCCCGGCATGCGGCCGCACGACGGCAAGTGGGACGGACCACTGCAACCCGTCGGTCGTCTACTCTACGACAACCTTCGCAACATCGTTGGCGTCGATGCGCTGCGCTTCAATGCCATCGAAGCGGTGATGTTTTTCCTGGCCATCCTGATCTTGCTGCGTTGGCTGGTCGGTAGCCGCATCGACAATCCCGAAGGCACGAGCGCCGCCAAGCCCTTGAAGCTGGCGATGACGCTATGTTTGGTCACGCTGTTCACGTGGATCGTCTACGGCGTCGCCCGCGGCGGTAACTCGCAGCAGATGCTTTGGCAGACCCGCCAGATCATGTGGGCGCCGTTGATCTCCGCGATGTTCATCCACGCGTTTCGCACCCCGAAGTGGCACCGCGCCCTGGGGTTCATCATCATCGGCGTCGCGATTCTCCGCTGCTTCGACGGCATCTACTTCTTCTATGGGATGGTGAAGCCGCGGGCCTTGTTCGTCGAGTACAGCATCACCCACGAAGATTCGATGCTGCTCATCACCACGGTGGTCATGCTCGGCGCGATGGTGCTCGAGCGTCCGACAAAGCGGATGATCATGACGGTGATGTGCATCTTCCCGATCATCGCGGTCGGCCTGGTCGTGAACCACCGACGCCTCGCCTACGTGTCGCTGGCGATGTCGATCGCAGCCATCGTCATGCTGATGAACATCAACCTGCGCAAGCGACTCGTGCGCTGGATGCTCATCGGCGCACCGGTGCTCATCCTCTACGTCGGCGCCGGCATCGCCGCCAAAGGCGAGTCGATCATCTTCTTCCCGATCCGCAGCTTGGTTTCGGTGGCCGACACCAAGAACGCCTCGAACCAGACGCGCGACATCGAGAACTACAACTTGCTGTACACATTCCGCGAGGCGCCGATCCTGGGGACCGGCTTCGGCCACGAGTACAACGAGGTCAGCGTCGCGTATGACATCTCGCATGCGATGCCGAACTACCGGTACATCGCGCACAACAGCGTGTTGTGGCTGCTCATGCTCTGCGGTGGGGTCGGCTTCGCGGGGATGTGGCTGTACTACGTGGTGTCGATCTACCTCGGAGCGCGGGTCTATAGGTTGACCACCGATCCCGACACGGCGATCGCGTCGCTGGTCTCGGTCTGCGCCATCATCTGCTTCGTGTTCCAGGCGTTCGGCGACATGGGGATGATTGGGTGGATGGGAGTGTTGCTGGTGTCGGCGGCGAATGCGGTGGTGGCTACGTCGGCGACGCGGGTCGGGGCTTGGAGTGATGTGGATACGCCGGTGGAGAAAAAGCCGCTTGAGCCGTCGGGGTTGGACGAGGATTCGCCGTTGCGGGCCGAGCAGATTGCTTAGAGTAAAAATGGTGACAGTCACCATTTAGCTCAGCGCGTTAAATGGTTCGCTCACTCACTCGCGAGCCGTTGCCGCGTTGCAATTCGTAGCGTGGGTGGTTTGGCACCGAGGGGGTTGAGAAGACCCGGGCCTTGGTGTTCTGTCTGCTATAGCGTACGCGCCCCGGGGCGCGTCGCGTACTTTCTGCGGACGATTTCTTATTATTTTCTTGACGCTGGTTTTGCAGGGCTCGGCGTTAGCGTTCTGCGGGCCTTCAGGAATGGCCTTCTTTCGCACTGCCGAGAACGGTGGTGCGTTTTGGCGGATGCTTCGAGTGTTTTCGCATTCGCAATCGTTTGCGGCGCACCACGGGCTCGGGAATGGCCTCGAAAATCGCGTGTTACGATGAGCTATGAACGTAACCGCACTGACGTCTGAAGAGTTGGTTTCGTCACTCAAGACCCTCGTCGCGCGCGAGCGGGCGGTGGTCGCGGACAGCGTCGAGCATCTCGCGGAGGTGGCTAGGCGCAGGCTCTACGTCACGTCGGCTTGCACGAGCTTATTCGTCTACTGCCATGAGGTACTTGGTTACTCGGAAGATGCGGCACGGCATTATGTGACGGTCGTCTACGTCGTGCTCGAGCATCCGGCGGTGCTTGCGATGCTGAAAGCGGGGACGCTGTGCATCAGCGGTGTGCGAGTGATTGCGCCGGCGCTCGATGTTCCTGACGTCGAGGCGCGCCTAGTGGCTGCTGCAGGCAAGACGCGCAACGAGCTCGAGCGCTTGGTCGCATCCTGGAAGCCGAAGCCGTTGGTCGAGACACGCACGACGAAGGTGACGTTCGACAACAAACAGGAACGCCTCGAATTAGCCGTGCAGGCTCGGTGTGAAGAATCAAAGCTCGATGTGCCGCCACCGCCCCGTGCGCCGATGCCAAAGCCGCTCACCGCCGAGCACTACAAGCTGCAGTTCACCATCGACGCCGAGACCTATGCTGAGCTCATGCGGCTACGGGACCTCGTGCGTCACAGCGTTCCCGATGGTGACGTCGGTAAGGTGGTGGCCAAAGCCATCAGGCTTGCCCGCAAGTCCGTTGAGAAGCGGAAGTTCGGCCGCACGGACAAGCCGAAGCAGCTGCCCATCGAAGCGACGAGCACCGAGCGCACACCCGACCCCAGCCGCGCACCAAGTGCAGCGACCCGACGCGAGGTCTCCGAGCGCGACCACGACCAATGCACCTACGTGAGCCACGACGGCCGTCGTTGCAGCGCAACCGCTTGGCTAGAGTTCGACCACAAGCACGAGTTCGCCAAAGGCGGCGACACCAAGGTCAGCAACCTGCGGTTGTACTGCCGCGTCCACAACGCCGCCCGCAACTACCCGACGCGCCCCGGGGCGCATCCACGATAGCAGACAACTCAAGCCGCAATCACCCGTCGCACCAGACGCAGATCCTCCACTAACAGCCCAAACATCTCCTCCCGCGCCGCATCATTCGGCGCCCGCAGAATCGCCGACGGATGATAACTCACCACCACATCCCCTACCGCCGACGCCAAGCGCTGTCCGCGATCGCGTCCGATGGTCACCTTCTTCCCGAGAAGGCTCTGGGCCGCCGACGCCCCCAGCGCTACGATGACCTCCGGCTTCACCAACCGCAGCTCCACCGAAAGCCACGGCTTACACGCTTCGATCTCTCCGCCATCCGGCTTCTGGTGCAGCCGTCGCTTCCCCATCGGTCGCCACTTGAAGTGTTTCACCGCGTTGGTGACGTACACGTCACTTCGCGAAATGCCCGCCGCAGCCAGCGCCTTGTCGAGCACCTTGCCGGCAGGTCCGACGAAAGGATGACCTTGCTGATCCTCCTCGTCACCCGGTTGCTCACCGACCAGCATCACGCGAGCGCTCTTCGAGCCTTCGCCGAACACCGCTTGTGTCGCGTTCTTGTAGAGCGGACATCCTTTGCAGCCCTGCGATGCGGCGCGCAGATCATCGAGCGATTCGCTCTCGGGGACGAACGGTGCCGCTGAGCCCTTCGATGCGCTCTTCTTCACCATCTCTGCCGCCCTTCCCGACGCCTCATGGACGAGCGTGGGGATGAGCGCTGCCTCGGGCAAGGTCGCCCAGTGCTTCTTGGGCATCTCGCCGCGCATGTGGCCGAGCTTCAGGCGCGCTGGGTTGAAGATCGAGGCGTAGTAGGTGCGCCAGAGCTCCTCGAGCTCGTCGCCTTGCGGAGCGGCCGAGCGCGGTACGCCTTCGGAGAAGCGGGCTTCGACGCCGTCCCAAGTTACCGAGCGGTCGGGGGTGAGGATGGTCCAGCGCATACTGCTGAAGCGCTCGACGAAAAACGGTGCGACGAGCGGGACGATGAGGTGATCGGGACGGTGCCAGGCAATGTAGTGGGCGTCGGCTTCGCTCTCGCCACCGAGGCGGCGGAAGCGGACGAAAGCGTGCATCTTGTGCTCGTCGCGGTGGACCTCTTTGGCGAGCACGCGCAGGCGATGGACGTCGGGGTCGAGGCCGTCGGCAAGGAGCTCGGGCGCGCCGTGCGTGAGGCGGTGAAGCACGCGGTAGAGCAAGCCCCAGCGGTCGGCGGTACGGTGATGCGCGACGTAGCGTGCGTCGTCGAGAAAGGCACGGGGAACTTTGAGGCCGGCGCTGGGCGCCGCGACCGGCACCGATTCTCCCGCGAACAGATCGGCCGAGGCGCTCGGATCACGGAAGAGAACCTCTGCCGGCGGCACGCCTTCGGCCAGCAATCCGCGCGCGGCGTCGCGCCAGCTCTCCCAGCTGCCATCGATGGCGACCGCGCGCATGCTCAGAGCTCCCCGGTCAGGGCGCTGACCTTCGGCGAGAAAAGGGGCAGCTGCTCGGACTTGGCACTGACCATCGAGCGCAGGCGTTCGCTATCGAGGAATCTCGTGGCGGCGTTGTGGTCGGCGGTCACGAGGAACGGCAATGTCCGCGATACCGGAACACGCAAGCGTTTGAGATCGGAAGTGGTGACGGCGCGGAAACGGCGGGCAGCGAGGATCCGCTCGACGTTGCGCGCTCCCAAACCAGGTACGCGCAGCAAGAGCTCGCGTGGGGCGGCGTTGACGTCGACGGGAAACATGGCGCGATGGCGCAGCGCCCACGCAAGCTTGGGGTCGATCGCGAGGTCGAGATTGGGTGCGTCGGGCGTGGTGATCTCGTCGTTCGTGAATCCGTAATAGCGGATGAGCCAGTCGGCTTGGTACAGGCGATGCTCGCGCACCAGCGGCGGCGCCTGGCCCGGCAGGCCGGGCGAAGCATCGGGGATTGGGCTGAAGGCCGAGTAGTAGACCCGTTTGAGCTTGTAGCCGCTGTAGAGCGTCGTGGCGGTCTGGAGAATCGTGGCGTCGCTCGCGGGCGTGGCGCCGACGATCATCTGAGTGCTCTGGCCAGCGGGCGCGAACCGGGGCGCGCCTTTGTCCTGCGCGGCCTCGCACCCCGTCTGGATCTCGCGCATCGCGGCGGTGACGTCGGTGACCTGCTTGGCAGGCGCGAGACGATCGAGATCGGCCTGCGTCGGGAGCTCGATATTGGCGCTGAGCCGATCGGCCCACTTTCCCGCGGCGAGCAATGCCTCGGGCGACGCGCCCGGCACCGCCTTCAGGTGGATGTAGCCGTTGAACCCATGCTCGCTCCTGAGGCGTTTTGCCACCTCGGTGAGCTGCTCCATCGTGTAGTCGACGTCGCGAATGATCCCGGAGGAGAGGAACAAGCCCTCGATGTAATTGCGGCGATAGAACGCGAGCGTCAGCTGGACCACTTCGTCGACGGCAAAGCGCGCGCGCTCGACGTTGCTCGAGACGCGGTTCACGCAGTACTGGCAGTCGTAAATGCAGTAGTTGGTAAGGAGGAGCTTGAGCAGGGACACGCAGCGGCCGTCTGGCGTGTAGCTGTGGCAGATTCCCACCCCGGTCGTGCTGCCGAGCCCGTCACGGGTACCGGCGCGACGAGCGCCACTACTCGCGCAAGAAGCGTCGTACTTCGCTGCATCTGCGAGGATTTTGAGCTTCTGCTGGACCTGCACGGTGAACGACCTGCTGGGCCTTATACTGTACAGATTATCAGTGCATCACAAGTCAGATTTGTGTGGCAAATCGCCCCAAGAAGGGGCCGGTGGCGCCAAATGGAACCACGCTTGGGGCGCGACGGGCTTGAAAGTGCGGTTTTGACGCGGTTCCGAGTGGCACGTCCTCTGCAATCATTAAGGGCACTGTTCGATGGAACGTCCTGGGGGGTGATGCTCGGCGCGTCCCTGCGAAGCATGGGGGGCTGAACGGGGACGCGCTTGAGCGTTGCACGCCAGAAGAAAAAGCGACTCGGGGGGGTCGCTTTTTTTTCGTCCATCTGGTCCGCTATAGCAGACATCACTTGTTGTGGCGATCGCCCTACGCTTCGCTTGCGCTCCTCGGATGGACTTCATCCATCCTGTGGTGCCGCTACGGTAGGGCTATTGCGCCACTTCGTGGCTACTTCAACCAATCCGAGTGGACGGCCGGGCCCTTCGGGGTGTCACGGCGGATGTAGGTGTGGGCACCGAAAGCGTCGCGCTGCGCTTGGGTTAGGTTCTGCGGCAGGTCGGCGCTGCGCACGCCATCGAACCAGGTGAGGCTCGCGGCGAAGGCGGGCATCGCAATGCCTTCCGTCATCGAGCGGGCGACGAGCTGGCGCCAGTTGGGGGCGGCCTTCTTGACGTCGCCGCCGAGGCTGGCGTCGGCGATGAGATTGCGTAGGTCCTTCTGCTTGCCGAAGGCTTGCATGATGGTGTCGAGCAAGCGCGCACGGATGATGCAGCCGCCCTTCCAGATGCGCGCGACCTCGCGGCGGTCGATGTCCCACTTGTAGGCCTGCGAGGCAGCGTGGATAAGCTCCATGCCCTGGGCGTAGGCGCAGATCTTCGCGGCGAGGAGGCCGTCGTGGACCTCGGCGATGCGGGCGGCGCGATCGCCCGCGGCCACCTTCGCACGCGCTGGCTCGTCGAAGCTCTTCGCCAGAGCGACGCGGGCGTCTTTCTGTGAGGAGACGACGCGGGCATCGAGGGCTGCTGCGATGCTCGGGATAGCGACGCCGACCTCGAGGGCTGCTTCGACCGTCCAACGTCCGGTCCCCTTCTGCCCTGCTTGGTCGAGAACGACGTCGACCAAGTGCTTGTCGCCGTCACGGACGCGGAAGATCTTGGCGGTGATCTCGATGAGGAAGGACTGCAGCGGGCCTTCGTTCCACTTGGCGAACACGTCCGCGATGGCATCGTTGTCGAGACCGATGCCACGGCGAAGCACGTCGTACGCCTCGGCGATGAGCTGCATGTCGGCGTACTCGATGCCGTTGTGCACCATCTTGGTGAAGTGGCCGGCGCCGTCAGGACCACAATAGGTGACGCATGGCCCCGATTCGGTCTTCGCGGCGACGCCCTCGAGCAATGGTTTCAAGTGCTCGTAGGCCTCGCGCGCGCCGCCCGGCATCAGCGACGGGCCGTGACGCGCGCCCTCTTCGCCACCCGAAACGCCCATGCCGACGAAGCGCAGGCCCTTGGCCGCCATCGCCTGCTCGCGCCGACGCGTATCGGAGTAGAGCGAGTTGCCGCCGTCGATGATGACGTCGCCTTGCTCGAGGTACTTCGAGAGATTTTCGGCAACCGAGTCGACGGCCTTGCCGGCGGTCACCATCACCAGGATGCGTCGCGGCTTCTCGATGGAGGAGACCAGCGCCGCGAGATCTTTGGCGTCGACGAAGCCCGGGTTCTCGGCGAGGAACTTGTCCTGCTTGTCACGCTCGAGATTCCACACGGCGACGCGCGCCCCGTGATCCTTGAAGTTCAGGGCGAGATTCGCGCCCATGACGCCGAGACCAACGACTCCGAAGTTTGCTTGCGCTGCCATCACTAGTGTCCCTTCGTTGCTGCTTCGTCCACGAACCAAATCCCACGACGCGCGAGGCGCGCCGGTACGTCGTCCACCTTGGTCGATTCCGCGCGCGCCCGCTCGAGCATCGGCGCCTTGTCCGCTCCAGCGACGAGCATTACCAAGCGCCCGGCTGACCTGACGACCTCGGGCCCCAACGTCAGACGCTCGGGAGGCGGCTTCGGGCTATCGCCCACGAACAGCACGCGTCTGTTGGAGCGGAGCGACTGCTTGCCGGGAAAGAGCGAGGCGGTATGGCCGTCGGGCCCCATGCCCAGGAGCACGAGGTCGAGCTTCTTCGGCAACAGCTCTTCGTAGTCACGAGCCGCGGTCTCGTGGTCGCGGCGCTCGCCTTCCATGCGCACGAGGTTGACCCCCGGCCCCAAGGCCTCGCGAACCATGCGGTAGTTGCTGTCGTCGTGGGTCGGCGGCACGCAGCGCTCGTCGGCGAAGTACACGTCGACACTCGGCCAGTGGATGCGCTTCGAAGCGGCGAGCCGCGCGTAGGTCGGGCGCGGCGTCGACCCGCCCGAGACGGCAATGGCTGCCCGTCCCAGACGGCCGACGATGTCTGCGATGGCGTTCTCGACGAACGCTGCGCAAGCCTCCTGCGCTTCCGCCGGCGTCTTGCCGACTCGCAGCTCCCCCAGCGGCTCGCTCACAACAGGTACCACTCCCGGCCGTCGGCCTCGATGAGGCGGCGCGCCGCGTCAGGTCCATCCGAGCCTTTGGCGTACGCGTGTACCTGCAGCTCCTGCAGCGGCCGCAAGATGGGGTCGATGAAGCGCCACGCCGTCTCGATCTCGTCGCGACGCGGAAACAAGGTTGCATCGCCGCGCATGGCGTCGAGCAGCAAGCGCTCGTACGCTTCCGCGGGCTTCTTGGCGAAAACATCGGCGTAGCGCATCTGCATGTCGACGTTGGCGAGCGCGAATTCGACGCCCGGTACCTTCGACATGAATCCCAAGCCGATTCCTTCACCGGGCTGGATGCGCAGCGTGAGCACGTTATTGCGGATGGCATCGGTAGCGCGGCCGAAGAGCGACAAGGGAATGCCGGTGAAGCAGATCTTCACCTCGGTGACGCGCGACTTCATGGACTTGCCAGCGCGCAGGTAGAACGGCACGCCCTGCCAGCGCCAGTTGTCGATGAGCAGCTTGAGCGCCGCGTAGGTGGGGGTCTGCGAGTCGCGGGCTACGTCCTTCTCGTCGCGGTAGCCGGCGTACTGACCGAGCACCGCCTGCTGCGCCACCTTCTTGCCGTCGAAGGGACGCAAGGCGCGCAAGAGCTGCGCCTTCTCGCCGCGGATCTCGTCGGCGCTGAGCGAGTTCGGCGGCTCCATCGCGAACAGCGCCAGCACCTGCAACAAGTGGTTCTGCACGACGTCGCGCAGGATGCCGGTCTCCTCGTAGAAGCGGCCACGCCCCTCGATGTCGATCTCCTCGGCGGCGGTGATCTGCACGTGGTCGATGAACTTCCGGTTCCACAGCGGCTCGAAGATGCCGTTCGCGAAGCGGAAGACCAGCAGGTTCTGCACCGTCTCCTTGCCGAGGTAGTGATCGATGCGGAAGACCTGGGACTCGTCCAGCGTCTTCGCGGACAACTCGTTCAAGCGCTTCGCCGACTCGAGGTCCTGGCCGAAGGGCTTCTCGACGATGACCCGCGTCCAGCGGTCGGTCGCACCCTTGGCGCTGATGAGCTGCGCTGACTGCAATCGCGGAAGGATTTCGGGGAACACGGACGCTGGAACGGACAGATAGAAGAGGACGCTTTTACCGGTGCCGTGCGCCTTCTCGCCGTTGTCGATGACCCGCTTGAGCTCTTCGTAGGTGCGCATGTCGTCGACATCGCCGCGTACCATGTAGAGGCAGTTCTCGAGCTTCTTCCAGGCGGCCTCGTCGACCTCTTTCTCGCCGCTGAACTTGCCCAGCGCCTCGCGCACCGTGGCACGCAGTGCCTTGTCGTCCGCGATGCTGCGGGCGACGCCGATGACCATGAACTTCTCGGGAAGCTCGCCGCCGCGCGCCAGCTTGTAGAGCGCCGGGAACAGCTTGCGTTTGGCCAGGTCGCCGGAGGCTCCGAAGATGACGACGCTGCACGGGCCGGGACGGCGTTCGACCATCCCCTCGATGGCGGATGCCTCGCCCGGTTGGAAGACTGGCTGCATGGAAGCTCCGATCGCGTGACTGACGCTGAGATAGACGTGACCCTGGAGGGGCGGTCAAGTCGCGCGCGGAGCTAATGAAGATGTAGAGCGGAGGGTTCGCGGGAACCCGGCCAGACTGGCCGGGCCGCGAAATGAATATTGAGGTCAGCGAGCTCGAAGGTGGCGAGTTGGGCTCAGGTAGTCACGACCGCGCGGCTGGGTGGAGATCCTTCGATTCTCCGGGTAGGTACTCACGCGCTGTATTCGTGCTGTCCCTCGAGCGCACCTAGCGGGCTTCGTCGACCTTACGACGATTGTGAGGCACGTTGGGACCACCGTTGCTGGCGCAACGCTGGCGGAAGAAACGCCTTAGCGCTTCTTGGCCTTCTTCTTAGCGCCGCCGCTCTTGCTACCACCGCTCCCATCGGGACGGAGAAGCTGCCAAGGCTCCATCTTGAGGACCTCGGCGATCTTGTCGATCCAGTCGACGGACGCGCCCTTCTTGCTACCGAGCACGTCATACAACTGAGAGCGTGACACCCCGGCGAAGTCGGCGAGCTTGTTTACACCCAAGCCCTGCTTCTCCGTGGCGCGACGAACATTCTGGGCCAACGTGTTACGAATTCCGCGAGATTTCACGCCGCGAAAACTATGCGATCCAAATGGCGCCGTGAACCGCTATCGCGGACGACATGCGTTTTTTTTGCGATTTTGTGTCTTTTTTCTGCCCGCGTACGCGGACAGACGACTGCAATCGCAGACTGCAAACACGAAGAGCACGGTTGGTTTGGTATTCCCGAACGACCGGCAAACTCGCGTCGTGCTTGAATTAACGGTCTACGTCCGCTAACGCAAGCAGGAAAAGTTTGCATTCGTTGGCAAACGCACCGCGACAGTGACACGTAAGCCGCACCGCCAGGGCGGACAGGTCAAGGGTGTGTCGTCCCGACACACTGTCAGGCAGTTGCCCTACTCGCGCCCGGTCCGCTGGCGCACGACGACGGAAAGCTTCTGGAGCTCCGGCGTGCCTCGCAGCGCGGCGAAATCGGGATCGGTCTCGAAGCTGGTGTTGGGAAACCCGAGGTCCACCGACCGCCCGAGATAGAAGAGCGCTCGCTTGTTGTCGCCCGCGATAGCGTAGTAGCAGGCGAGATTGTACGTGCCCCAGGTGCTGTCCGTCGCCTTGGAGGCGCGCTCGGCGGCGGCACGCGCCTCGTCCTTCTTGTTGGCATGCTCGAGCGCGACGGCTTCGAGCGCGCAGGCGAACTGCGCGTTGCTGCTCTTGCAGCCGGTGTCGAACGCCTTGCCCGCTTCCGCGTAACGCGACAGACGCATGAACGACAAACCGAGGGTCACGTAGTTGCGCCACGACAGCGGGTTCAGCGCCACCGCCTGCTGGGCGCGCTCGAGGGCGTCATGCGGACGATCGAGCTCGCCCAAGCTTTCGGAGAGCGAAGCCACGGTCCACGCGTTCGCGGGGTCGATCGACAGGGCTTCCTCGAGGACCGCGAGGCTCCGCGCCTTGTCGCCGGTCACCCCGAGCGCCAGTGCGCGATAGCGCATCACCCAGGCACGTGCCGCGGGAGACAAGTCGTCGCGTTCGACGATGGCGGCGAAGAGCTCGAGCGCCGTCTTCATGTCGCCGCGGCCGTAAGCAAGATAGGCGCGATAGAACACCGAGTAGGGATTCTTGGCGTCGATGACCTCGAGCGCGGTCATGGCCTCGCGTAGGCGTGCCGCGTTTTCGGTGGATGGGTCGGCGTCCCACGCGAGCAACAGGGCTTGCGTGCGCAAGGCGTGCGCCGCGAGCTCCTGCGGGAATGCGTGAACGAGACGTGCGGTCGATTCGAGAGCCCGCGTGGCGTCGCCGGTGCGGATGGCGCCGAGGGCGATGCTGGTGTCGGGCGAGCGCGCCATCGCCGCGCCACCGGTCAGGTTGCCGATGTAGTCGTAGAGACGTGGCAGGTCGGCGCCCATTTGCGTCGCGACGCCTCGCGACAGCTCGAGCGCCAAGCTCGACAGGTCGTTGCTGGCGCTGCTCGCCTGCGTGCCCCAGACGATGCGGTTCTCGACGGCGTCGATGAGATTCAAGTTGGCTTGGAGCTGCTCGCCGCTGCGTGTGACCGCGCCGGTGAGCATGCGGCCCGCGCCGTGCTCACGCGCGACCTGTGAGCGCTCCATGGCGCCGGTGCCAAGCTCTGCGGTGTCGGGGACCGGAAGCACCTTCAAGCCGGCGAGCGCGAGATTCACCGCGATGGCTTCGGCGAACGCCCGGCCGAGATAAGCCGAGCCTTCATTCTGTCCGCGCACTTCCATGGGCACGATGAGCACGGTGTGGTCGTCGACGAGCGGCGCCTTCTTGCGCTCGAACATGGTGACCGCGATGGCGGTCATGATACCGACCACCACGGCAGCGACGAGCCACACGGCGCTGCGGCCGACACGACGCTGTGGCTTGGTCGGACGCGGCGGCACCACGGCGGCGGGCTTGGGCGCCTCGCGTACTTCCGGGGTCTCTGGACCGCGCTCGCGCTCGAGGTCGGCAACCAGGGCGGCGGCCGAGGCGTAGCGCTGCTCGCGCTGGGGGGCCAGCGCCTTGGCGACGATGCGCTCGATGCCGGCCGGCACTTGCCCGCTCATCGCCTTGGGCTTTGCGGACACGATCTGCCGCGTCAGCTCGGCCCGCGACTCACCGGGGAATGCGCGTTTGCCGGTCAACATCTCGTAGAGGATGGCGCCGAGCGCGAAGAGGTCGTCGCTCGCTTCGGCGCGCTCGCCGCGCACTTGGTCGGGGCTCTTGTACGCGAGCGCACCGAGAATGACGTCGGCCTTGCGCACGTGCGGGCGACTCTGCGCCAACTCTTCGAGCGCCGCGAAGGTGCGGTTACCTTCGGTCGACAGCTCTTGGGTGATGCGGCGGCCGCGCGGCATGTCGTGCACGTGAACGCCGCCGTCGGCGCCCAGCTGAATGCTCGCCGGGCTCAGGTCACCATGAACGGTGCCGCGCTCGTGGGCTTCGCGTAGCTCGCGGGCGACCGTTAGCGCGACCCCGACGGCCTCGACCGGCCGCATAGGCCCCCGGCTGAGACGGGCGTCGAGGGTTTCGTCGGCATGCGCGAGCATTCCTCAACATACCGATGCGCGAATAGGCCCAGCAAGCGGGTAGAATCGCGCCGACGTCATCGGCGCGATCTACCGTGAAATCGACCTAGTAGAACCAGATTGGGTCGAGGTTGCCCGGCAGGGGCACGGACGCTGTCAACATCAGGTCGCCGAGGTGCGTCGCCGTGATGCCGCGGTCGCTGATCGCCACCACGTAGTCGCCCATGAAGATGCTGCGACGAATGCCCGGGTTCGCATACCAACGGGTCGGGTCGTTGAAGAACCCGGTGTGGTCGATCGAGCCGGAGCGAGCGAGACCGTCCGCCGAAACGGAGATCAGCTCGAGGCTGCTGTAGTAGCGGTACCCGGACGACCAGTAGCCGTAGCTCGAGAGCGGCACGGCGAGCGTCTGCTTCGGTTCCCAGTAGGTGAACGCCTTATGCGAGTACTGGGCTTCGCTGTACGACCAGGTCTGATCGCCCGGCAGTCCGAGCTGCAGCGCCGCTGAGAGAGCGGGCTCGGTCGGGACCGAGACGTTGAACAGCGAAACCTGGGTCGAGCCCCAATCGAGGCCGGTGTTGGTGCCGGCGATACCGATGGACAGGAGCCGGCCACCCGACAGCGGATGGACGTAGGTCGACACGCCGGGCACCTCGAGCTCGGAGACCATCACGAGGTTCGCGGGATCGGAGAGGTCGACGGTCCAGAGCGGATCGACGTTGCGGAAGGTGACGAGATAGCCAGTGTCGCCGACGAAGCGCGTCGCCCACAGCGTTTCGCCGGGCGAGATGTCGCGCAGCTCGCCGATGCGCTCGAGATGGTACTCACCCTTCAGCGTGAAGACGTTGCTGCTCACCGGCGGCGGGTTCTCCACCCACCAGCGGCCCCACTGGTTCGACGTCGTCGAGACGCGCACGACGCCGTCCTTCTCGGACAAGTTGAACTGGTTACGCAGGGCGCCGGGCACGCGGCCGCTGCCGTGATAGCTCGAGACGCCCGGGATGCCGATGTCGAAGCGGTGCAGGTTGGTGGAGTCGTCGAAGGTCTCGTCCTGACCGTAGAACCACCACCAGTTCCACGACGGCTCGGCGATCACCAGCGTATCCGCTGAAGCGTACACAACGCTCGCATTCGAGACCACGTGGTCGGCTTCGAAGTCGTCCTTCGTGGTGTCGAAGCTGACGATGGAGGTCACACCGCGGCCGAGACCGTCGTCGGCGATGCCGAAGCTCGTGCACTCGGCGTCGGCAAAGTTGCGCGAGGTGATGGCGTCGACACGGCGCTCGTAGATGTTGGGGATGAAGTCCGACAGCGGCTTCTTGGCGATGATCTTGTCGTTCTTCTCGATGGCGTCGTAGACCGCCTTGTGGCGGATGGCCCGGGCCTCGGCGCTCTTGTAGTCGAGGCGCCAGTAGTCGTCCGGGAACACCGGGTAGAAGAGCACGTCCCAGAGATTGATCTGCCCGTAGGAGACCAGGCGGATCGACGTGTCGATCTTGCGTGACGTTTGGTAGTAGCCCTCGACGTAGAGCTCACGCGTGGTCTGCGGCTGGGCGCGGTCGCTGATGTCGACGAACGTGAGCTTCACCAGCTCGTTGGTGCGCCAGGTACGGCCGTCCGCGAAAACAGCGTCGGCGAAGAGCGGGTGCTCGTAACCGAAATAGTAGGGATAGATCTGGGAGAAGACGACGAGCGTGTCGCCCGCGACCAGCATCTCCTGCGGGTAACCTTCGATGTCGAGCTTCGCGACCTCGTCGAGCTGGCCGAACTCCGGCACCGCGACGATGACCAGCGTGTGTCCGTTCAAGACATAGATGAAGTCGCCGTCCGTTTTGACGAAGTCTCCCTCGTCGACGCCGGTCTCCTGGTTGTTGGTGCCCGAGTAGTCGACGCCTTCCTGGCGACCTGACGAGGCGTCAGCCGCGGCGTTCGGCGCTTCGGCGGCAGCGTCTTCCTCGAAGCCACGCCCCCACCCCCAACCGTTCGACTCGTCGAGGTACTGCAGGAGCATGGTGCGCGACTCCTCGCGCAGGTTGTCCTTCAGCTTCTTGGAGAGGTCTTCGCAGGTGTCGAACTTCACGAGGGCGGCGCTGGTCGAGACCCGGGGACCGATGTCCGGGCCGTCGTTGTCCGAGCAAGCCACCGCGAAGGTCGCGGCGAGAACGAGGGTGGTTAGGCGCTTGAGCATGACGCTATTCTCCTGAGGCTCTTGGCTACTGCAGGAGACACGCCAAGGCCACACGGCCGGATTTGCTTGAGTTTTTCTGAGCTGCCACCCGCAGATCTGTCAACCTGCGTTGACAACGTCTACGTGTGGCGTCAGCTCAAGAAGGTTCCTGGTCAATTCCGAACGAGCGGCTTGTAGCGAATGCGATGCGGCTCCAAGGAGTCGGCGCCGAGGCGCTTCTTCTTGTCCTCTTCGTAGTCCTGGTAGTTGCCTTCGAAGAAGAAGACCTTGCTGTCGCCTTCGAACGCCAAGATGTGCGTCGCGATGCGGTCCAAGAACCAGCGATCGTGGCTGATGACCACGGCGCAACCCGCGAAGCTCAAGAGGCCTTCTTCGAGTGAGCGCAGCGTCTCGACGTCGAGGTCGTTGGACGGTTCGTCGAGCAGCAAGAGGTTGCCGCCTTCGCGGAGCATCTTCGCCATGTGCACGCGATTGCGCTCACCACCCGAGAGGTTGCCGACCTTCTTCTGCTGGTCGGCGCCCTTGAAGGCAAAGCCCGCAAGGTACGCTCGAGCGTTCACCATGCGCTTGCCGAGCTCGACCACTTCGGCGCCTTGGGACACCTCGTCGAAGACGGACACGTTCGGGTCGAGCGCCTCGCGGCTCTGATCGACGTACGCGATTTTCACGGTGTCGCCGACCTTGAGCTCGCCCGCATCGGGCTTCTCTTTGCCGGTGAGCATGCGGAACAGCGTGCTCTTGCCAGCGCCGTTCGGACCGATGACGCCGACGATACCGCCGCGCGGCAGCTTGAACGACAGGTCGTCGATGAGGAGCTTGTCGCCGTAAGCCTTCCTGAGGTTCTTGGTCTCGATGACCAGGCCACCGAGCTCGGGGCCCGACGGGATGAAGATCTCGCCCGTGTCGGCGCGGCTCTCGACCTCGGCTTTGCGCATCTCTTCGTAGCGCTGCAGACGCGCCTTGCTCTTGGCCTGACGGGCCTTGGGCGACTGACGCACCCACTCGAGCTCGGTCGCGAGTGACTTGCGACGCGCCGACTCTTGCTTCTCTTCGAGCGCGAGCTTCTTCTCTTTCTGCTCGAGCCAGCTGGTGTAGTTGCCCTGCCACGGCACACCGGCGCCGCGGTCGAGCTCCAAGATCCAGCCCGCAACGTTGTCGAGGAAGTAGCGGTCGTGGGTGATGCAGACGATGGTGCCCGGAAACTCTTTGAGCGAGCGCTCGAGCCAGGCGACCGATTCCGCATCCAAGTGGTTCGTCGGCTCGTCGAGGAGCAGCATGTCCGGCTTCTCGAGCAAGATGCGGCAGAGCGCGACGCGGCGCTTTTCACCGCCGGAGAGCTTGGTGACGTCGGCGTCGCCGGGCGGCAAGCGCAGCGCGTCCATCGCCACGTCGACCATGCGGTCGATCTCCCAGGCGTTGGTGGCGTCGATCTTGTCCTGGAGCTTGCCCTGCTCTTCCAGGAGCTTGTTCATCTGATCGTCGTCCATCGGCTCGGCGAACTTCTCGCTGATGGCGTTGAAACGATCGAGAAGGTCACGGATGGGCTTCAAGCCCAGCTCCACGTTGCCGCGAACGTCGAGCGACTTGTCGAGCTCGGGCTCTTGCGCGAGGTAACCGATGGTCCTGCCCGGCTCGGGCTTGGCCTCGCCGCCGAACTCTTTGTCGACGCCGGCCATGATGCGCAGCACGGTCGACTTACCGGAGCCGTTGGGGCCGATGACGCCGATCTTCGCGCCCGGATAGAACGACAAGTAGATGCCTTTGAGGATCTCTTTGCCGTTCACCGACTTCCGGAGATCGTGCATCTGGAAGATGTATTGACCGGCGGTTTGATTCTTTTGCTGTGCCATCGGGGTGAACCCGTACACGCGCGTACGCCAAATAATCAAGAACTTGCGTTGACCACCCGGTCCAGTGTCAAAAAGACACGCTCGGCATTCCGCCGAAGACCATGGAGAGTCCCCTAGATGCAGTTCGCCCGTGCGCTGTTGATGGTTTTGGGTTTGGCTACGTTCGCCGCTTGCGGTGGTGACAGCTTCGCTGACAAGTGCAAAGACGGTTGCTCGGAGGCGGATTGCGATGGCAACGAGCCGGCCGCGGCAGACGTCACCGAGTGCGAGAACGCTTGCGACGACGCCGTTGCGCTCAACGATGCCTCGGGTTGCACCGACCAGGCCGACGAGCTGGCTGGTTGCGGCGGCGACGCTTGCAGCGAAGAAGCCAACGAAGAGTGCAACTCGGCCGGTGCCGCATACGTCGCGTGCGTTCTCGAGTTCTGTACCGAGAATCCCGACAACGAGAACTGCTAATTGACGGAGGGGTGGCTGGTCACGAGCCGGCCACCCCCTCGTATTCCGACAATGCATTACGTACGCGTTTCATTCCTGGCAGCTTGCTTTTCCGCCATCGCGGCCTGTAGCGGCGACAGCACGGGCGACAAGTGCAAGGAAAACTGCCGCGCCACCTGTCCGGGCGACGAAGCCCCGACCGGCGCCGATCTCGTCAATTGCGACAACGAATGCGACGACCTGCAGGCCACCGCCGAGAAGCGCGAATGCGATGACGAGCTCTCCGCGCTCTTCGACTGCGCCGAAGAGAATCAATGCAAGTCGACCTTCGCCGCCGACTGCCGGACACAGAGCGAAGAGCTCGAAGCCTGTACGCTCGCCTACTGCCGCGCCCACACCTCCGATCCGGACTGCTGAAAACCACAAGAGGAGACCTCCCATGCAAGTCGCTCGTAACCTTCTATTCACCCTCGGCTTGTGCGCTATGGCGGCATGCGGCGGCAGTGACCCAAAAGAGCTCTGCGACGAAGGTTGTGACCGCACCTGCGACGGCGAGGAGGCGCGCACCGCCGACGAAGTCGCCGATTGCAAAGCCGACTGCCAGCGCTTCGCCGACCGCGTCGAGGCCACGGACTGCAGCGACGAAGCCGACAAGCTGGCGAGCTGCAGCGAAGACTACGTCTGCGACCCAGCGGTCACCTCGGAGTGCGCCGAGGAGTCGACCGATCTCGCGCGCTGCTTCAATGCCTACTGCTTCGACAATCCCGACGACTCCGTCTGCCAGCAGTAGTGGGCGTCCGGGTCGACATCGATTACGAAGGCAAGCTGCATTGCCGCTGCGTGCACGTGTCCTCGGGGTCGGTGCTGCCGACGGACGCGCCGCGTGATAATCAGGGGTTGGGCGAGTCGTTTTCGCCCACCGATCTCGTCGGCACCGCGCTCGGTAGCTGCATGCTGACGACCATGGCGATCGCTGCCCGCAAAAGCGGAGTCGAGCTCGGGCCGATGAGCGCCTCGATCGACAAGGAGATGATCGCGGACCCGAAGCGTCGCGTCGCAAAGCTCACCATCAGCGTCACCATGCCGGCGTCGCTCACACCCGCCATGCGCACAGAGCTCGAAGAGGTGGCCCATACCTGCCCGGTCGCTCTCACGCTCGCCGAGCGTACCCAGGTAGCGCTGAGCTTCAACTACGCCTGAGCATGGTTGCGATTTGACGATCGCTCCGGCACAACATCCCCCAGATGTTGTCCACACAATCTGTCCGCGTTTTCCCGGTGTTGCTGGCGCTTTCCTATGCTTGTTCTAGCAATGACCCGGCCCCCGAGAACGACGCTCCACGAGGCCTCGAAGTCGTAGGCACCGGCCAGTCCGCTGCGGCGCTCGCCACCACCGACGACGGCGGCACCGTGGTGCTCACCACCGACGCCAGCACCTACGTGCTCGACATTCCCCCCGACGCGCTCGCCACTAACACGGTCATCACCATCGAAGAGGTCACCGTCCCTGCCCTGCCCGGATCGCACGCGGTGCGCTTCTCCCCTGATGGACTCACTTTTGCGGCGCCCGCCCTGCTCACGGTCGATCGGCCGTACGACCGCACGCTGCTCGGCCTGCAGTTTCGCGCCGGCGTCCCGGGTGTCGAGATGCAAGTCGCGTCACCTGCCGGCTCGCAGACGACGATGCTCGTTCATCACTTCTCCGAGGGCGCGATCACCGATCCGGAGACGGCCGCGCCATTGCTGACCGAGGAGCAGCGCGAGCAAGCAAGCTTCGATGCCAACGAGACGGCGACCGCGCAGGGTCTGTTCGCGCGCTATCACGCGTTCGTGGTGCCGGCGATCGAGCGTGCCCGCTTCCGCGAAGTCGAAGTCGATCGCGCCCTGCGCCTGTTGAACGAGTGGAAGGCCGACGTGGCCTTGTCTGCCATCGAGAACATCGGCGTCGCGACCGACGGCGGCGTGACGACCTTTGCCGAGCTTGCCACCGAAGGGCGAGAGCAGCTCGTCGACAACACCCTCGCGCTCTACAACGACCGCACCGCGCCATCCTGCATCCCGGGTCGCGACGTTTCCGGCGTTACCGACTGGGCCAGGGTGATGCTGGCGCTGCAAGCCGACCTGGCGCTCCTCGACACCACGATTCCGGCGCGCGGCAGTTGTTTCGTGAGCCGCATCGTCCTCACGGGGCCGACGCAGCTCGCCGCGAGCGACGATACCTTCACGGTCAATGCGCGCTGGGAGCTCGAGGACAAGAACGGCGTGGTCGAGCTCGCGGGTCGTTCGATCTTCGACTTCGCGGTAGAGGGCGCTAGCGAGCCCGACACAAACACGGTGACGTCGGTGACCGGAGAAACGTCGCGCCTGCTCACCCGCCCGTCCGTCAATCGCCCGCTCGGGGTGCGTATCGTCGCCACCGCGTTCACCGACGAGACGCAGCTCGAGGGTTTGCCCGCGCCCGAGCCGGGGGTCCTCCAGGTTCAGGAGCCGGTGAACGTCGAGCTCTCGGTGAGCCAGGCGATCATCGACGTCGCCTCCGGAACCTCCCAGATCTGCGCCACCGCGTTCAGCGACGAGCTCCCAGTGTTCGACTTCGACGCGCGCTTCAGTCTCGGCGCACAGACGGGATCGCTCTCGAGCCTGTTCGTGGGCTCGAATGAGACTGGCCAGGCCTGCACCACTTACACCGCTCCAGCGGACTTGCCGGTCACCGACCAGCTCGTGCCCATCCTCGTGACCGCCGACATCCGCAGCGCCAAGGCGAGCAGCGAGATCTCGGTGACACTCGAGGGCTCGTTGCACTTCGCGGTCGCCCGCAACCCCACCGGCACCGTGAACGTCGACGTCGACAGCGACACCCAGCTCTGCGTCACGGTCACCGAGAGCGGTACGCCAGAAGCAGGTGCCTCCGTCGGGTTCTCTGTCACCGGCGCGGGCAGCATCGACCCATCGTCCGCTACGACGAACGCATCGGGTCAGGCGTGCACGACGTACACGGCACCTTCGACCGAAGACGATGGTCTCGTGGTGACGAGTGTCCTGGCGCGCGGCGTGGTCGTGCCCTCCCCCCCCTTCCCCATAAACGTCACCTCCGAGAACCTCACGGGTACGATCACCGATTCGCTGATCGAGGACATCGATTCCTTCAGCCACCTCAACGGTGGCGTCTACGAGCAGCATCAGATCGTCAACAACAATCAGCTCATGACGGTCAGCCTGAAGGCGACGCCGGTCGGCGGCGCTCGCGGTTACGCTGCCTCCGACGTGGAGTGCTCACTCTCGGCGCTGTACGAAGCCTCGTTCACCAACAGCGCGGAAGGCATCGATACCGACGGCACGATGACGACCACACTCACGTCGTGCTCGGCGGAGTTCGGGGAGGGTTATCCGGCCTCGAAGGTGCTCATCGTCAACATCGAGCAGCACGTCGTCTCCGTGACCACCGGCGTGAATCCCACCGACCCCGACAGTATCGGGACCGAAGAGAACGATACGAGCGGGTTCGTTGGCTACTTCTACACGGAGGTCGGCGGGCATCTGGTGTTCAACCGGACGCTCATCGACGACAACTTCGACATTCCCGAGAACCCCGCGAACCCGCCGGAGGCCTACGGTCGCATTCACCGCAACTGGGACATCACCGGCACGTTGCAGTGACCCTATTGGCGCTCGCGCATGACTCGGCGAATGATCTCGCCGAGGCGCATCGCCGCGGGGACATTGCTGACCCGCAGGCGCCCCGTCAGCAGCGCGCGCTCCGGTGAGAGCGATCGATCCATCATGGCCTTCAGAGTTCGCTCATCGACCGCGAAGGTGCAGTCGGCGTTGCCGGTGCTACCGGGCGTGATGCGGCCGCCGGGCACAGTGGCATCGATCGTCCAGGTGCCATGCTCGTCGACGGTGAACTCGTAAACTGCGTTGGCTTTCGCGACGACGTCGGGGTTCTCGCGCATAGCGCGAGATAGCTCGTCGAGGAGCTGAGGAACTGTCGACCCGTTGATGTACTCGGGGCCGGTGGCGAAACACTGGTTCGCGCGGACTGCGTAACAACTGCTCATGATTGGTTTCCCTCCCGGGACGCCGTGTATCGGCTCATGAGCTGCAGCGTTGCGTCGCTTATCCCCAGCGATTCCAGACACTTGCTAATGACGGATTGGCACCCAGGGAGCTTTTCGTGTCGGGGATATTGGGCTTTGCTCCGCGCAAAACGTCGGTCGCTTCCGAGAGTCCGTCGAGGGTCAGCTCGAACATCGGGAAGATGTCACGGATCATGCGGACGCTGTCGGCGTTCCAAATGCGCTTGGGCTCGGGATTGAGCCACACCGAATTGGGCACCTTCTCGCGCAGGCGCTGAAGCCACATGAGGCCCGTGGTCCGCTGATTGTCGGCGAGGTCGATGACGCCGCCAATGTCGGTGAGCTCGTAGGGGCTCATCCACGCGTCGCCGACCATCACCAACGACCAGGTTTGGTCCACCTCTTTCAAGACGTCGGTGGTCTGCGCTCCGCTGAAGCGGAACATGTCGGTGTAGAGGCGACGGTAGACGCAGTTGTGGAAGAAGTAGTGCTTGAAGGCCTTGAAGTGTTTGGCTGCGTGAGCCGCCGAGAAGAGGCGCTCACAGAGCTCGGCGTGCGGATCCATCGAGCCGCCGACGTCGACGAGCAAAAGCAACTTCACGCGGTTGGCCCGCGGCGGCGAGAAGACGAGGTCGATATCGCCACCGTCGCGGGCGCTCTTGTCGATGGTCGCCTCGAGATCGAGCTCGAGCTGGTTGTCCGTTTTGGCGAGCTTACGCAGGCGCTTCAAGGCAGCGCCCATTTCGCGCGTGTCGAGGACGCGGTCGCTGCGCAAGTTCGCAAAGCGGCGCGACTCGGCGATCTGCACCGCCGAGCGTCCTCCACCTTGACCGCCAACGCGGACGCCCGCGGGGTTCTGGCCACCGTGCCCGAATGGTGAGGTGCCGCCGGTGCCGATCCAACGGTTGCCGCCGTCGTGGCGCTCCTTCTGCTCGCGACGGCGCTTCTCGAGCTCCTCTCGCAGCTTGTCGAGATCCCATGTCTCGAGCAAGGCGCGCTCTTCTTTGGTGAGCTCGCGGGGCAGCACTGGGTTCTCGAGCCATTTCATCAGCTCGTCGTCGACAGCGAAGGTCATCGGGACGTTCTTGAAGACGCTCGCGAACACCTGGTCGTAGATGTCGTAGTGCGCCTCGCGTTTCACGAGCAGCGCCCGTGCCAGCTCGTAGAACGACTCGAGGCTCGAGCGCGCATGACCACGGGTCAGCGCCTCCATGAGCGCGAGCCACTCCGTGGTCGAGACCTTGATCCCGGCCGCACGCAGGCCGAAGAAAAGGCTCGCGAACATCACGACGCGCGCACCCCCTTCTTCTCGAGCGCACGCACCGCCGCCTCGACGTCTTGCTCGCGTTTCAAGAGCACGCCCAGGAACGGCAGCTCCTTCTCGATGGACTCGGCCGACATGCCGCCAGCGCGCAACGCCGCGATCCAGTCGATGAGCTCGCTCGTCGAGGGCCGCTTGCGGATATCACTCTGCTTACGCAGCCAGTAGAAGCTCGCCATCGCCTGCGACAGCAGCTTCTCCTCGAGCTGCGGATGGTGCACCGCGACGATGTCGCGCATCAGTGGCTCGTCGGGGAACGCGATGTAGTGGAAGACGCAGCGCCGCAGGAAGGCGTCGGGGAGCTCCTTCTCGTTGTTGCTCGTCACCACCACGATGGGGCGGTGCTTGGCGCTAATGGTCTCGCCGGTCTCGTCGACGGTGAAGCTCATGCGATCGAGCTCGTGCAAGAGGTCGTTCGGGAACTCGAGGTCGGCCTTGTCGATCTCGTCGACGAGCAACACGACGCGTTCGCTGGCCGCGAGAGCGCGGCCGAGGCTCCCGAGCTTGATGTATTTGCCGATGTCGCGGATGTCGCGGTCGTTGAAGCGGGCGTCGTTCAAGCGGGCGACGGTGTCGTAAACGTAGAGGCCGTCACGGGCCTTGGTCGTGGATTTTACGTTCCACGAGATCATGGGCAAGCCCAATCCCTCCGCGATGGCGGACGCGAGCTGAGTCTTCCCGGTGCCAGGCTCGCCCTTCACGAGCAAGGGACGGCCGAGCGCTACTGCAACGTTGACGACGTCCCGCAAAGCAGGGGAAACGAGGTAGGTCTTGGTGCCCGAGAACTGCATGCGCCTACGGTCACACGTGCGCCGCGTCATGGCAATGAGCCTGGCCGCGGCAGGGCTACTGGCGTGCGCGCCCGAAAAGCCGCCCGCGCTTTCCCTGACGGTGGGGAAACGTACGCTCGACTACGCGGCGCTCGAGGCCATCGTGAAACCGGTCGACGTCGACACCGACGACCCGGTCTACGGGCGTTTCAAGCACTACCGTGCCTTCCCACTCCTGCCGATTCTCGAGCACGCATTCGGCGACAAGAAGTCGCTCCGCGGCAAACAGCTCATCGTCTATGCGACGGATGGCTATGCGGTCCCGGTCACCGGCGACATCCTCACGGAGGAAGGCGCCTATCTCGCCTTCCGTGATCGCGAACGTGCGGACTGGGAGCCCATCGGGCCGCGCAAGCAAGACCCCGGCCCGCTCTATCTCGTGTGGACCGGCAGCGAGCATCACGACACCAGCGCGTACCCGTGGCCTTATATGGTCGCGCGCATCGAGGTGGTGGAGTCGCTGGCGGTCCTCTACCCGCGCACCGTCCCCAGGGACGAGACGGCGAAACGCGGCCATGACGTCTTTCTCCACAAGTGCGTGAAGTGTCACGCCGTGAATCGTCAAGGCGGCAGCGTCGGTCCCGAGCTCAACGTCCCGATGAACGTCACCGAGTATTGGACGGTGGATCAGATCAAGGCGTACGTGAAGAACCCAGCGACCTTCCGCTATGGCGCCATGCCCGCGAACCCCGATCTCTCGGACGGCGATCTGACCGCTTTGACGTACTACCTACTCGCCATGAAAGCGCAGAAACAAGAATGATCCAAACATCCAAGAGAGCGCTGTGGTCGTGGGCCCTCTTCGATTGGGCAAACTCGCCCTACACCACGCTGATCATCACCTTCGTCTTCTCCACCTACTTCACCAAAGCGGTAGCTCAGGACGAGAGCCAACTTTGGGGCACGACGCAGATCATCTCCTCCGTGCTCATCGTCTGCTTGAGCCCGATCTTCGGCGCTATCGCGGACGTGATGGGCAACCGCAAGCCATGGCTCATGGCCTTCAATGCGCTCACGGTGCTGGGCTCGGCGATGTTGTGGTTCGCGGTCCCCGAGAAGTCCGCGGTGCTGCCCGCGATGATCTGGGTCATCGTCTCGAACATCGGCTTCGAGTTCGGCGCGACCTTCAACAGCGCCATGCTCCCCGACCTGGTTCCCGACGAGCGCATCGGTCGCTGGTCGGGTTGGGCTTGGGGCTTGGGCTACGCGGGTGGCCTCGTCGCCATGTTGTTCGCGCTCTTCGGCTTCGTCCAAGCCGAGACCCCGCTCTTCGGCATCGGCAAGGAGGCAGCAGCGCACGTCCGCGTCGTCGGCCCCATCGCCGCCATCTGGTTGGTGCTCTTCTCGTGGCCGCTCTTCGTGTTCACGCCGGACAAGCCACGCACGGGTGTCTCCATCAACACCGCCGTCCGCGGCGGCTTCTCGACGCTCTTCAAGACCTTTCGCGAGGTCCGCAAGTACCAGAACGTCGCGCGCTTCATGCTGGCGCGCATGTTCTACAACGACGCGCTCACCACCATCTTCATCTTCGGCGGCACCTACGCGGCCATCCAGTTCGGGATGTCGTTCGATCAGGTCATCATCTTCGGTATCGTCTTGAACGTGACCGCGGGCCTGGGCGCTGCCGGCTTTGCCTTCATCGACGACAAGCTGGGCTCGCGGACCACCATCATGATCTCGATCGTCGGGCTCATCATCATGTCCGTTGCAGCGGTCTTGGTCACCGACGCCAAATTTTTCTGGGCAGCAGGAGCCCTGCTCGGCATCTTCGTCGGACCGGCACAAGCCGCCAGCCGCACCATGCTGGCGCGCCTCGCCCCCGCCGAGCTCGCGACCGAGTTCTTCGGCTTGTTTGCTTTCACGGGCAAGGCGATCTCGTTCCTGGGTCCGCTCGTTTTCACCACCCTGACGCAAACTTTCCAGAGCCAACGTGCCGGCATGGTCGGCGTCGTCATCTTCCTCGTTTTGGGCCTACTGATGATGTTCACCGTCAAAGAGGCCGGCGGGCGGGGAGCACAGACCTCACTATCGCCACCTGCCCCGTAGTGATTTCAACGAGTTAGATCTGGCACAGGGAGTGCTTGGTGGGCGTGTATGGGCCGACCCACCACAGCCGCCCTATTGCTGCTAGTCCTCGCAGTGGCCTGCGGGGGTACGGTCGTCGGCAACCCGGGAAGCAATGCGCCCGAAGTCGACGTGACGCCGAAAACCGCGCGGCCAGTCCTCTCCGGTGGCCTCGCCGGCAACATCACGGGCCTCCACTATCGCACGCAGATGCTCGAAGGCCTCACCGACCGCGACGGCAAGTTCATTTACTACGCCGGCGAGACGGTGAGCTTCCATCTCGGAGACATCACGCTCGGCGAAGCACCCGCCGCGCCGACGCTCGATCTCTTCCAGATCGCCGGCACCGTCGCACCAGCGACGGAGTCCGACCTGGTAGCAGCGGTCCTCGACACCGACACGGTGAACGGCTTCGATCGCGCCGCGAACGCCGCCATGGTGTTGCTCGCCTTCGACCGCGACGACGATGCGGCCAACGGCATCGAGCTCGGTGGCCTCGACCTCGCGCTCACCGGGAAGGAGCTGCAGCTCGACCGCGAGCACGGCACCTTCCTCGATGACCTAGGCGCCTACGCGCAACGCACCGCCATGACCTGGAACGCCATCGAGCCCGCGGACGCCGTAGCGTACATTTACGAGTCCATCGACACGCGCATCGCGGCCCACGCCCGACGCGTGATCTTCCGCGACGACAATACCGCCGACGCCACTTACGACGTGGTCACCACGGTCACCTACGACGAGGAAGGGCGCGTCATGGCGAGCTCGGATCTCGTCACCAACCCGAACCTCCCCGACACCCAGACGGTGTACGTACGCGATCATCGCGGGCGCGAAACCAGACGCGAGACCGTCAGCACCTATGACCCGACGCTGGCAACGGCTCCGAGCACGTTCGTGGTTCTGACGAACCGTGATCTGTGTGGTCAGCCACTCCTGAGCAGCGAGACCACGCTCCAAGGAGCTGCGCTGCGCTACTCGCGTACCGACGAGCGCTCACGCGATCCCGTCGGCCGCCTCTTGGCGCTGCAAACCTCGACCGATCGCAACGGCGACGCAGCCACCGACGAGCAACAGAACCGCAACTATGCCTACGATCCGGCGACCGTCCGCTATGACGAGACGTTCAACAGCGACGTCAACGGCAAGTATCACGCGACCTCGTTGCTCGAGTTCGGCATCGACGGACTGGTGACGAAACGCCATGACACCAACGACTCGAACACGGATGGCGTCGTGGACACGGAGTATCAAGCGCAGTACCAGCGGGATGCGAGAGGTCTCGTGTCGATCACGGTGGAGAGCTCGCGCAGCGCAGCCGATGCGGCGCCGGCGCGTACCACCACTACGTTCGTGCGCGATGCCGAGGGTCGCTTGCTTCGCGCCTCGAGCGTGTTCGAGGGCCTGCCGAAAACCTACGTCCAGGAGGTCTTCTATGACACCGCTCATCGCGGCCTCGGCTGGATAGCGACGCAGGACAACGACGGCAACGCCATAGCAGACTATCGGCACATCCTCGAGATCCAGCGCGACGCCCAAGGCAATGTGGTGTCTCGCGATAGCAGATCCTTGTATCGCGCGAGCGCCGATGTGCCCGAAACCGTCACCAGCAGCTTGGTGTTCACGCAGACGTTCGAGGGCGGTGTCCCCGTGCTGCAAGAGAATCGCGACGACACCAACGGCGATGGCACATTCGAGAGTCAGCGGTCGCGTCGCTTCGAGTACGTCGTCATCCCCAACGGCGTCCGCTACATCGTCGCGAACGCGCGGCAGTGGATCGAGTGAGGCGAGCGCGGAGCTCAGCCCTCAATGACATGGACGAAGTCGGTTCCCTAGGCTCCGTGATTTCGCGCCGTTGGCGCTGGCACGCGCAGTGCTCAGTAAGCGGGAATGGTCAAAGCAACCACCCCCGCTCTGCTCTTCCTGCTCGCCGTCGCAGCCTGTAGCACCTCCGTCGACGGTCGCCCGGGCGACGACTCCGCACTCGTAGGCGCGCCGGAGTCACCGCCGAGTCGGCAAGTGCTCACGGGCGTGCTCGCAGGCAACGCCGCCGGTATCCACTATCGCACCCAACAGCTCGAAGGGCTCACCGACGCGTCGGGCACGTTCACCTACCTCGCCGGCGAGACCGTGAGCTTTCACGTGGGAGGCATTGTCTTGGGCTCCGCCATCGCGGCGCCGCGCCTCGACCTGTTCCAGATCGCCGGCGGGCCCGTCCCGAGCACCGAGCTCGAGCTCGTGAGCGCAGTGCTGGACACGGCGACCATGACCGGAATTGACCGCGCGGCGAACGCTGCCATGGTGCTGCTCGCCTTCGACCACGACGATGACCCGAGCAACGGCATCGAGCTCCGCGGGACCGATCTCGCGCTCGCGGGCAAGACGCTGACCCTCGAGCGCGAGCTCGGAGACTTCGGCGCCCTGCTCACGATCTACGCGCAGCGCGCCGGCGTACCTTGGAACGCCGTCGAACCGGCAGACGCGGTTGCGTACATCTATGCGTCCATCGAGGTCCGCATCCCGGCACACGCCCGGCGGGTCACCTTCACCGACGACCACCCATCGGATCCCGCGCACGACTTCATGACCACCACGACGTACGACGACGCCGGCCGCGAGCTGCTCGTGGACGATGTGCCAAGGGACCCGCAAATACCCGGTAGCTCGACCCTGGTGGCACGCGACGCGCACGGCCGCGAGATCAGACGTGAGACCGTAAGCACCGACGTGCCGGCACGAACCTACGCCATCGCAACGCGTCGCGACGTGCGTGGGCAGCCGCTGCTCGCCACCGAGACGAACCTCGAGGGCGCACTGCTGCGCTACTCGCGCACCGACGCGTTCTCGGTCGACGCCACGGGCCGCATCGTGGCGTACGAGCTGCGCACCGACCTCGATGGCGACGCGACTCCCGATGAGCACGCCAAGGGGAGCTACGCCTATGAGGCCGCGCTCGTCCGCTATGACACCACGTTCGAGAGCGACGTGAGCCTCGAATATCGAACCAGCCTGGAGATGGACTTCGACGCCGCCGGCTTGCTGGTCGGTAAACGAGAGATCCACGACTACGGCATGGACGGGGTGAACGACCTCGAGTACCGCGGTGAGTTCCAACGCGACGCGCGCGGCTTGCTGCTCGCCGCCAAGGAGACGCGTCGGTCCAGCGCGAGCACTGCCCCGCGAGCTTCGACGACGACATACACACGTGACACCGATGGCCGCGTCGTCCGCACCGACACGACGTACGCGGATTCACCTCAGCGTGACGTCCTCGAGGTCTACTTCGATTCCGAGCATCGGACGGCGGGTGAGCTGCGAACCAGCGACACGGACGGTGACGGCGTCGCCAACAGTCGCGAGATCGTCGAGATCCTGCGCGACGGCGACGGCAATGTCAGCTCACGCCAGACCACGACGACCGCCCACATCGATGGTGCCGACGTGGTGATCCGTCGCGCCTTCATTTCCCAGGTTTTCGAAAACGGAGCACCCCTGGCGCGACTCCAACGCTTCGACAACGACGGCGATGGTGTCTTCGATAGCGAACAGTCGCGCCGTTACGAGTACAGCATCATCCCCGACGGCGCACGCTACATCGTCGAAAACGCCGCGCGCTGGGTCGAGTGATCAGTCGCGTCGCGACAACACGAAACACTGATGGATGCGGGCATTGCGCTCGAAGTCCTTCGGAATCGTGCTCTTGGTGATGTCGCGGGCGACGAGCCCATGGAAGTCGAGCTCCGCCTCGGCGATCTTGAAGCGGCGGAAGTTGTTCGAGAAGACGATCTGACCGCCGGGATTCAAGAGCTTGGCGCACCCGACCAGGAGCTCGACGTGGTCGCGCTGCACGTCGAAGTCACGCTCGCGGCCTTTCGAGTTCGAGAAGGTGGGCGGGTCGACGAAGATGAGGTCGAAGCGCTCGTCGGCGTTGGCGAGCCACGCGAGGACGTCGTCTTGCACGAGGCGGTTGTTACGCTCGGAGAGCGAGTTGAGGCGGAAGTTCTTCTCGGCCCAGCCGAGATAGGTGCGGCTGGTGTCGACGCTGACGGTCGAGACGGCGCCGCCACGGGCCGCATAGACGCTCACGGTGCAAGTGTAGGCGAAGAGATTGAGAAAGGCCTTACCCTTCGCCATCTCGCCGATCATCTTGCGCGTCAGACGGTGGTCGAGAAATAGACCGGTGTCGAGGTAGTCACTCAAGTTGACGACGAAGCTGTGTCCGCCTTCGCGTACAGTAACGAGCTTACCCTCGCTATCCTGGCGCTCGTATTGCGCGTCACCCTTCTGCTGCTTGCGTACCTTGACGAAGACATCGTCGGCACTCACCCCCAGGGCTTCGGGGATGGCGTGCAGAGCCTCACGCAAGCGCCGCTGGGCAATGCGCGGATCGACGGTTTTGGGCGCAGCGTACTCCTGCACGTGCACGAGCTTGCCGTAGCGGTCGACTGCCAGAGCATACTCGGGGATGTCGCCGTCGTAGACCCGGTAACACTCGATGCCGGCGCCTTTGGCCCACTTGCCCAGCTTGTCGACGTTCTTCTTGAGGCGGTTCGCGAAAGCGGTCTCACCTTCGGAGATACGCGAGGACCGCGGCGTTTCCGCGAGGGTGTAGATGAACAGCCAGCACGGAATCGAGCCGTTGAAGAAGCTGTAGCGTTTGTCGGCGCGCAAACGCATGGCGCCGGCAATTTCGTCTTTGGCGGTGAGGGCCGCGGCACGCCAACCGGGGAACTTGTTCTTGAGGACACTGCCGAGCTCTTCGTAGAGGCTCGCCAAGGTCCGACCCTCGTCGTCACCTAGGCGCACGCCGTACGGCGGGTTGACCACCACGAGGCCGGGGACGAGCTCGTGCCCCAGGGTCGACAAGGTCGCGCGCTCGATGCGGATGTGCTTGCCCAAGCCGGTGGCGTGCGCCCCCTGTGCCGCTAGCCGGGCGCTGCGCGGGTCGGGCTCGAAGCCGACGATCGGCGGCAGCTTGGGGATTCCTTCGGCGCGCCGAGCCTTCGCCTCCTCGATGAGGCCCGTCCAGCTCTCGGTTTCGTGTCCGCGCCAGCGGATGAAGCCGAAGTAGTCGCGCAGCAGACCGGGCGCGACGTCGCCGAGCAACATGCCGCCCTCGATGAGCAACGTACCCGACCCGCACATCGGGTCGACCAGGGGAGCATCGAGCGTCGGGGCTGCGCGCAGGAGGATGGCCGCGGCGAGGTTCTCTTTGAGCGGCGCCGGGACGCTCCCGTCGCGGTAGCCGCGGCGGTGCAAGCTCTCTCCGGACAGATCGATGCCAACGCTCGCGCGTCCAGCCTCGAGGTAGACGTTGACGCGCACGTCGGGGCGAGCAACGTCGACCGAAGGACGCATGCCGGTATCGTCGCGCAGACGATCGACGACCGCGTCTTTCACGCGCTGCGCACCGAAGCGCGTGTGCACGGCTTCCGCCGCGTGCGTCGTGAAGTCGACGGCCATGGTGCCGCGCGAGTCGAGGTGGTCGCTCCAGCGGATGCCACGAACCGCCTCGTAGAGCGCGTCGGACGAATGCGCGTCGACCTCGGCGATGCGCATGATGATGCGGCTCGCGAGTCGCGACCACAAACAGGCGCGATAGGCCACGGCAAGGCCGCCGCTGAAGGAGACTCCGGCGCGCGTCTGCTGCACGTTGGTCGCACCGAGAGCGGTCAGCTCGTCAGCGAGGAGAGGCTCGAGACCCTTTGCAGCCGTCGCGAAAAACACGGGTTTCTTCCCCTCATGGCGCCCCGGGGCGCCTTATGCCACAGTCCTACGCTCCCCCCATGAGCATGGCCAATCGTCAGCCCCGAGTGGATACCCGCCTTCCGGTCGTCGAGACCACGAGCGGCGGGGACACCTACTACACGAAGAACCTCAGTATGGGAGGCCTCTTCTTACTGACCGAGAAGCGCTGGGCGGTCGGAAGCGAGCTCAACCTCACCATCACCTTCGGCCGCGCCCGCTTGCCGATCAACGCGCGGGTGACCCACCTGCAGCGCGATGGGGTGGGCATGTGTTTCATGGAGACCAGCGACGCCGTCCGCGAAGCCCTGCGTTTGCTCATCGCCTCGCAGATCCCCGCCAGCGGCAGCTCCGTGGTCCTGGCGTGGAGCGACGGAAAAATCCGCCACGAAGCCACCGTCCGCGGGCTGACCATGCAGGGTGGCTCGTTCAAGACCCCGGATAGACCGGACGTCGGCTCGAGCATCATGGTCTACGTGCCCTCGACGGTGGAAACCGAAGACGCCGAAGTCGAGCACGAGCTTCGCGGCTGCAGCGCTGAAGTGACCAGCCATGCGAGCGATGGTTTCGACGCGCGCTTCACCGTACCGAGCGCCGAGTTTCGCATGGCGCTAGAGCGTCTGCTGCGAGAGCTTCCTTAAAGACGTGACCGCAGCGCCGCTCCCCTCCGAGAACACCATCGCCCGCCGTTACGGAGCGGCTCGCATCACCCTCGCTATCGCGGCCATCCTCTTCTCCACGGGTGGCGCCGCCATCAAGATGTCGATGCTCACGTCGTGGCAGGTCGCCTGTCTCCGCAGCGGCATCGCGACCCTCGTGCTCGCCATCGCCTGGCCGCTGGGGCGGACGGGCTGGACGTCCCGTACCCTCGTGGTCGCGGTGACCTACGCAACCTGCGTGGTCACGTTCGTGTCGGCGACCAAGCTCACCACCGCGGCCAACGCCATCTACATCCAGTCGACGGCCCCGCTCTACATCTTGCTGGTGGCGCCAGTCGTCTTGCGCGAGCCCATCCGGCGCCACGACTACGCCATCGTCGCGCTCATCGCCGCCGGCTTGCTCGCTTTCTTCGTGTCGGCCGATGCTCCGCAAGCCAGCGCGCCGAATCCGCTCGCGGGTAATGGCCTCGCCGTCATCTCCGGCCTTTCGTACGCCGGCATGCTCGTCGGCTTCCGCTGGATGCAAAAGCCCGGGCCTGGTCAGGCCGATCCCGCGACTGTCATCGTCGCCGGCAATCTCCTCGCAGCTGTAGTTTGTGCGCCGCTTGCCTGGCCGTTGCCTGCCATGGGCGTCGTCGACTGGTCCGTCGTGGGCTTCCTCGGCGTCGTGCAGATCGGCATCGCTTACGTGCTGGTCACGCGCGGTGTAAAACACGTGTCCGCCTTCGAATCGTCCCTCATCTTGCTGCTCGAGCCGGCCCTCAACCCGGTGTGGACCTGGGCCACGCTCGGCGAGACGCCAAGCACCCTCGCCGTACTAGGCGGACTGCTCATCTTGTCAGCCACCGTCGCCAAGAGTTGGCTCGACATGCGCGTGCGGGTTCTGTAGAGAGCCGCGCCATGGGCGCTATCAAAGAGTTCATCAAGCACAACTACCGGCACTTCAACGCGGCGGCCCTCGTCGACGCCGCTGAAGGTTGGGTGAACCACCTCGACGGTGGCGGCAAGATGCTGCTCACGATGGGCGGCGCGATGAGCACGGCCGAGATGGGCATCTCGATCGCAGAGCTCATCCGCAAGGACAAGGTCCACGCCATCTCCTGCACCGGCGCCAACCTCGAAGAGGACATCTTCAATCTGGTCGCCAACAAAGAGTACCGCCGCGTCCCACACTGGCGCGCGCTGTCGGCGCAAGACGAGCAAGAGCTTTATGACGGCGGTTACAACCGCGTCACCGACACCTGCATCCCCGAAGACGAGGCGATGCGTAAGGTCGAGAAGCCCTTAATCGAGCTCTGGCAGGAGTGCGACAAGAACAAGGAGCGCTTGTTCCCGTACGAGTTCTTCTACCGCCTGCTCAAGCGCGGCATGCTCAAGAGCGAGTACCAGATCGATCCCAAGAACTCGTGGCTGATGGCGGCCGCCGAGAAGAACCTGCCGATCATCACGCCCGGTTGGGAAGACTCGACCTGCGCCAACTTCTTCGTCGCCCGTTACGTCGAGAAGAAGTTCAGCTCCCTGCTCACCATGAAGAGCGGCGTCGAGCAGATGGAGTTCTTCTACCGCTGGTACATGGAGACCAACGCCAAGCACTCGATTGGCTTCTTCCAAATCGGCGGCGGCATCTCGGGTGACTTCCCGATCTGCGTGGTCCCGATGATCCGTCAGGACTTGAAGCACGACGCCAAGCTCTGGGGCTACTTCTGCCAGATCAGCGAGGCGGCGACCTCGTACGGCAGCTATAGCGGAGCAACGCCCAACGAGAAGATCACCTGGGGCAAGCTCGCGGTCGACACGCCGAAGTTCGTGATCGAGAGCGATGCAACCATCGTCTTCCCGTTGATCGCGCAGTACCTGCTCGACGGCTAGTGAAGCCGGCTCGCCCGTTCTTCGCTCTCACAGTGAACTGGTGCGTCGCGGCGCTCTTGTGCGCCACTGCGTACATCGTCTGCTATAGCATCCCGCTATCGGGCCTCGCGGCCGACCCGAGCCTCGCGCGCTTCCACACCATCGCGCGCAGCATCGCGATGTTGCTCCTCACCCTGTCGACGGTCTCGGCGGTGCTCGCGGTGATCGGTGTCATCGCTTGCCTGCGCGAGCCGACGGTCCCGGGCGCCTACGTCACCTGGGTGGCATTCGCCTGCCTGACGCCGTTCCTCGCATACGTCGCGATCAATCTCATGACCTGGCCCATGCACCGGCACGCCCTCGAACGAGCTGCCGCCCGCGGTGCCGATGTCGTCGCGGCGATCGAGCGACACATCGCCGAGCACGGCGTCCCTCCAGAGAAGATCCCCGAGAGCCCGACATCACTCGCCGCCTACCCCTCGTTCTCGTACACCCGCTTCGCGCCCAAAGACGCGCGACGCACCCTCTGGTGGTACGACCTCGGCCCGCGGTACGGCCGCACCGGCACAGCGAACTGGAGCTATCCCGACGGCAACATCGCGCATGCCATCCTCGCCATCGAGCTCGACGGCGAGGACCACGTGGCGCTCGTCCAAGGCGACCGCACGAGCATCGACATCCACAGCTCGGCTTTCCATGCCGGCGAGTGGGCGGAGAAGACCGGCGCGCGCCAACACATGGTCGCGGCCATCGTCCACGCTCTCGAGCACAAAAGCGCGGCGGACGTGCGCGAGCTCATCGGCCCTCCTGACGGCGAGCGCGTCTTGGTCGACGCACGCTGGGAGCTCTGGGTGCACACCTGGCCCGGGGACCGTGACCTGTTCTTCTACTGGCCGACCAAACACTATCCGACATCGCTCGACCACCGTTCCGTGATAACGGTCGGCGACTGGGCCTATGCACGTGACTAGCTCCAACAAGGTCTACGACGTCATCGTCGCTGGTGTCGGCGCCATGGGCTCGGCCACCTGCTGGCAGCTCGCCAAGCGCGGCAAACGTGTGCTCGGCCTCGAGCGCTTCGACATCCCGCACATCATGGGCTCGTCGCACGGGATGAACCGCATCATCCGTCTCGCCTACTTCGAGCACGCCTCTTATGTACCGCTCCTGCGCCGGGCATACGAGCTCTGGCGCGAGGCCGAGAAGTCGTGGGGCGAGCAGCTCTTGTTCATCACCGGCGGCGTCGACGCTGGTCCCGAACACGGACGCGTCGTGCGTGGCGCTCTCTCCTCGTGCCACGAACATGGCCTGGCGCACGAAGTCGTAAGCGCCGCGGAGCTGACACGGCGCCACCCGGGCTGGCGGCTGCCCGCGTCACACGTCGCCGTCTTGCAACCGGACGGCGGCTTCGTCGCCTCGGAGCGCGCCATCAGCGCCCACGCAACCCTCGCCATCGCCGCTGGAGCGGACATCCACGGCCGCGAGACGATGCTCGATTGGGAACCCACCGCTGGCGGCGTGCGGGTGCGCACCGAACGCGGCACCTACGAAGCGGAACGCTTGGTGCTCTCCACGGGCGCGTGGATCGGCGACCATGTGCCGGAGCTCGCCGGCAAGGCGATTCCCGAGCGTCAGGTGCTCGGGTGGTTTCGCCCGTCGGTGCCATCACACTTCAAGGTCGGCAACTTCCCCGTGGGTGTCATCGACGACGCCAAGCTCGTTTACGTTTTCCCCGAGTGGGGTGTCCCGGGCTTCAAGCTCGGCGTCTACAACCACCTCCGCGAAAGTGGACATGGCGACGACCTTTCGCGCGAGCCCAACGCCAAGGACGAGCAGCTCTTGCGCGAAGCCGTACGACGCTACTTCCCCGACGCCGACGGCGCGGTCCTCGCCCTCCGCGTTTGTCTATTCACCAACGTCGCCGACGAGCACTTCGTGGTCGACACGCTGCCGGGCACGCCGCAGGTCGTCGTGGCATCGCCGTGCTCGGGACACGGCTTCAAGTTCGCAAGCGTCATGGGCGAGGTGCTCGCCGACTTCGCGGTCGGCGCGACGCCGGCCTTCGACCTCGAGCTCTTCCGCCTGGGGCGGCTCGGCAAACGCCGCTGAACCCGCGAGCTGTAGACTCGCCACGTGGGCTTCGCCCCCCAAAACCGCATGGACCTACATGTCGGTAGTCCACGATGTTCCTGGGTTTTTCGGCATGGCACGGATGCTGCCTGCGTGCACCGGTGGTCATGTCCGCGACACCCCATAAGATCCTGATGTTGCTGGCGGTGCTGGCGGTCAACGTCCGCTGCACCGGTGAGATCAGCGACGCTCTGCCCGCGCCGGACGACGCCGAGGTCCAAGCGTGTGTCCCGGGTCCGCTCTTGCCGTCAGCGACCCCGCTCGCCTTGCTGACCGGCGACCAATACCTGCGCTCGGTGCGCGCCGTTTTAGCGGACAACGCCATCCAGGCCGAGCTCGAGACGGTGGCAGGTGACACGCTCACGCAGATCGCGGCCGAGAAGATCGCAGCGGCGGCCGAAGCCATCGTCGCCCGGCCGAGCTTCGCGACGCTGCGCACCGGCATCTGCAACGGCAGGTCGCCGAGCGCGTGCGCCGATGACTTCATCGCCTCGTTCTCTCGCCGCATGTTCCGAAGGCCAGCAAGCACCGAAGAGCTCGCCTGGCTGCGCTCACGCTTCGACAAGGCGAGCGCCGACCTCGGCGCCGACGACGCCCTGAACGTGGTCGGCGAGATCATCCTGCAGGCGCCGCAAACCCTCTATCTGCGCGTCGATGGTATCCCGGGCGCCGACGAGCTGCGCTTCCTCGACGGCTACGAGCGCGCCGGCCGCCTGGCGTTCTTCCTCTGGGACGGAGCGCCCGACGACACTCTCCTCGACGCCGCAGCGGAGGGACTCGGCGACGACGACGCCTTGCGCGCCCAGGTCGACCGCATGATGGCCGACCCGCGAGCCCGCGAGCCGATGGTGCAGCGCTTCGTCGATTGGCTCGAGCTCGACGGCAGTAACCTCCACACTCCGCTCGAGCAGACACGCACGAACCCAGCCTTGTTCCCTGCCGACTCCGCGTCGCTTCGCGCCGCCATGCGCGTCGAGACCGAAGCGCTGGTGGAGCGCGCCCTTTTCGAGCAGGACGGATCGATCGCGTGGCTGCTCACCACCCGCGATGCCTACGTGAACGGCGAGCTTGCCGATCTTTACGGGGTCGCGCACCTTGCAGAGAATCCCTCGACCTTCGTGTGGACCGAGCTTCCCGCCGGTGAGCGTGCGGGCCTGTTCACGCGCGCCGCCTTCCTCTCGCTCTACGCCAACCCCAACGTGCAATCGCCCATCAAGCGCGGCGCCTTCCTGGTGAAGCGCGCCCTGTGCGTAGCGCTCGGCGACCCGCCACCGAACGTCGACGACCGCCCCATCGAGGGCGGCGCGAGCCCCGGTGTCGTGACCAGCACCCGCGAGGCAGTCACCAACAAGACCAAAGACGCGTCGTGCTCGGCGTGTCATGCCTTCTTGAATCCTTTCGGCTACGCCCTGGGCACGTACGATGCGCTCGGCGCCTTCGCGACCACCGAGACGGTGAACGCGAGCGACGGCACTCCCCATCAGTTCGGCATCGACGCGACGGTGACCCTGCCGGGCGGCGAGGCTGGCATCGCGGTCGATGGGCCCGTCGAATTCTCGGATTACCTCGCCGGCAACGAAGAGGTTTATCAGTGCTTCGCCAAGCGCTGGTTCGGCAGCGCTTTCGCACGGGCGCCGTCGCGCGACGAGGAGTGCGCACTGCGGGTGATGGGCGCGGAGCTCGCCTCGAGCAAGCGACTCGGTGATTTCATCGTCGCATTGGTGCGCAGCGAAGCGTTCACCCGAACCCGAGTCGCGCAGCAGCCATGAGCAAGAAGCACATGACACGGCGTGCGTTTTTGCGGACGGCCGGCGCGCTCACCGTCGCCTTGCCGGCCCTCGAGCTCACCCACGGCAACGCCTGGGCGCAGGCGCCCGAAAAGATCGCCCGCCGCTACGTGAGCTTCTTCTCGCACGGCGGGTACACCACGTCGCGCGGCACCGACGGTAGGCTGCAATCGATCGGCTCGTTCTTCGGGCATGACCTGTGGCGCCCGCCTTACGAGACCGAGACGCTCACCACCCTCGGCGAGGAAATGCTGCCGCTCG
>CAZAER010000011.1:0-164773 GCA_964484195.1 uncultured Bdellovibrionales bacterium
ACGTGCGCCGTCCCGAACAAGCCGATGCGTAAGCGGTCGCTGTCGTTGCGCAGACGGATGCGAGCCGTGAGCGTGCGTGCCACGGGATCGGTGCGCTGTCCGACATACTCGACGAAGCCCTCGAAGGTTTGCTCGGGAAAGGCGTTGAGCTGAACGTCGCAGCGCGCGCCGGTGCGCAGCCGTGCCAAGTCTTTCTCGAACACACGCCCGAGGAACCACACCTCCGAGAAATCGACCACCGTTGCGATGACCTGGTCGGCGCTGACTGGCTGACCGACGATGGCTTCTCGCGAGACGACCACGCCCGCTATTGGGGCGCGCAACGGCACGAGATAGCCGCCGTCCCCTCCCGCGTTGACGCCGATGGCGTTGAGCTGCTCGCCGAGAGCTCGCGCTTCTGCTTCTTGAGAGCGAGCCTCCGCCTCGGCGTCGACGACCGCCTGCTCGGCGCCCAAGCCGCTATCGCGGAGAACCCGCAGGCGCTCGGCGTTGGCTCGCGTCGCTTTTGCCCTGGCGCTAGCGGCGTTCAAGCTGCCGCGCAAGCGACCGACGTCGGGCACGCGCAAAGTCGCGAGGACGTCTCCCTTCTTCACGCGCTCACCTTCGTTGAAGCTCACCTGCTCCAGTCGACCAGCGGTGACCGCGGAGACGCGTGCCGTCTTGTCGGGTTCACTGATGACCTCGCCGGGCAAGCTCACCACGGCGGCAAGCACGGCGCGTTTGGCAACTTGAGTCGCGATACCCGAGTCGCGCGCGACTCCTGGGGGCAAGCGGAGCTGGCGCGGCAGCTCGTCGTGTTCTTCCTCGTCTTTGTGACCTTCCTCGGGGCCGCTAGCAGGTTCCTGCGAGGCGACGGGTTCCCGCTTGTCCCTGTCACAAGCGGCGAGCAACAAAAGGGCAATGAACACGCGCTTCATAACGCTTCTCCTTCGAGGGTGGCGCCGATGGCGCGTGATAGTCGAACCGAAGCCGTGCACAGCCATTCGCGCGCGTCGATCTGCGATTTGAGCTGATCGACTAGAGCCTGCTGCGCGATGAGGCCGTCGCGTACCGCGAGGCGGCCCGCTTTCACTTGCGTCGCAATGCTCTCGAGCCGGCTGAGTGAGCGGTTCACGCGCTCGGCAGTGTAGAGAGCCCGTGCCCGGGCCGCGGCATCGAAGTCCGCTGCAGCGCTCGTGACCTCGGCTTGCATGAGGCGCTGAGTTCCGTCGCGAGATGCCTCAGCCTGCTCCGCGAGCGCTCCGGCTTCGGCAATCTCGCCGGCATTGGTGCGGCCGACAGGCTGGGGCAGGGGGATTGGCAAGCTAAGGCCGATCCCGAGCACGCGCTCGTCAAAACCGTCATCCTGGGCGAGTAGCGAGAGCGTCGGGTTCGGCACACGCTCGCGCTTCAACAGCGCGACGCGACGTTCGTACGCTGCGCGATCCTCGGCCAGCGCCAGCACCTCCGGCCGTGTCGGGACGCTCGCTGGAACCGCGACACCCTTGAGGGGCTCGAGCTCGCCTTCGATCACAGCGCCAGGCGCACCGGTGAGCACGGCGAGCCTCGCCTTGTCGCTCGCGAAGGCGCTCTCCAAGACGAGGCGATCTTGCGTGACCCGCAGGGCCGCAGCGTCCGCGACATCCGCATCGACCTCGGAAGCGACGCCACTCGAGGCCATGGCGCGAACCGTGGTCGCCACCTCGTTGGTGGCGGTCTCGAGTCGCCGTGCCAGGTCCAGGCGCTCGTTGGTCGCGAGCACCGCGAAGTACTGGGTCCAGGCCTCGGCGGCGACTCGCACGCGTGTGGCGACCAGTCGCTGGCTGCTCGCCGCGAGCTCGTGATCCGCCACCTGGACGCGCAGGCCACGTTGTCCCGCCACCTCGATCTGCTGTCCGAGCGATAAGCTCCAGTTGGAGTCACGATCGGTGTCGCTGCGACGTGTGCCAATGCTCGCCGAGAGCGTCGGGTTCGCGGGTAGCAATGGCCGCGCCGCCTCACGGCGACCAGTCGCCGCGCGCTGGGCGGCCAATCCTTCGCGTAGCTCGAGACTCGCCTCGACCGCGCAAGCCGTGACATTGGCCCGCGTGATGACGCCGTCACACGCACCGTTCGCCGCCGCGGCAACACCGGGCGACGAGGCAACGGCAAACCCGAAGGTCGCCGTCCAGAAGATGGACTTCACGACACACCTCGCCTGAGTAGAAGCAAACCAACACGGAAATGTTTGGCTGCCTCAGGCTATCGGGACGTGAAGAATCTCGGCCGGCTCCGGCACGGAAGGCGTCTTTTGCGTCTGCTCTAGCGGAGCAAAATAAACCGCTAGGATATCGACCTCGATGCGATGGGTGACGGCGAGCGGGCGCACGTGTGCGCAGCGCAAGCAATCATCGCAAGACGGGGCGCAGTTGCCGGAGGTGTCGTCATCCGTGCAGGCCTCGGCACAAGCGCGCGACGCAATGAGTGCCGCCTCTCCCGTGGCGAGCGCCACATAGAGCGAAAGACCGATGCCGAACAGCGCGCGCGTCATGCAGGGAGAAGTATGCATGTGTCCGAGGCCACTATGCAACCCCCCGTTCACTGCGCTGCGATGACTTGGTCGAGCACGAGCTCGACACCACTCGTGCCCTGAGGCACCGCCACCTTGAGCATTCCGGCTAGGTCACCCGGCGTCTTCGAGATGGCATCACCGTCCTGGTCATAGCGCGCGGACACGGTGAGCTTTTCGGGGAGTGGGGCGCCCCGCATCATGACGTCGTCCGATGCCAGCTTGAAGGTGTAGGGAAAAGTTACCCCGGCGACGCGCTTCACGAGGGCGGGCGGGCCTCCACCACCGTCGGCTTTGGCGACGATGAAGAGCGTCGCGGTCGCGGGCGTCTTATCCTTCACGGCGTCGGCGATCGTGATGGTACCGGTGATGATGTCTTGACCGGGAGTCGCCGGGGCGGGAGCCGTAGTCGTTTCAGGAGCCGGGCGGCGGCCCAAGGGCACGTCCTCCGGCGGCTTCTGGTGGTCGTTGCAGGCTGCAAGGATGAGGACGGGCAAGAGAGCCAAGACTTTCATGGTGCGGGACCTTACGCCGGCACCTCGCTCGGGTCTACGCCTGGTATGATCGGTTAGCGCGTCGATGAAGCTCACGAAGACAGATTTGGTGGCAGGACTGACCGTCGCAGCGGTCGGCGCGCCGCAGTGTCTTGCGTACGCCATGATGGCCGGTTTGCCTCCCGTCTACGGCTTGGTCTCCGCGGCCGTCCCCGGTCTCATCGCCGCGGTCATCAGTCGTAGTCACAACATGGTGACGGGCCCCACGAACACCACGGCGCTCCTCGTGCTCGCGGCCTTGCTGCCGCACCTCACCGCGAACGGCGTGGTCGACGCTCGCGGCCTCGCGGCACTCGGCACGCTCACCTTGCTGACCGGCGTGTTGCGCCTGGCGCTCTCGGGCATCGGCGGCTCGACGTTGGTGCGCTTTCTGCCCGAGTCGGTACTCGTCGGTTTCATGTGCGGTGTCGCCGTGCTCATCGTCGTCATGCAGCTCGACGAGGCCATGGGGCTGTCGCACGTCGTCGGCACCGGCTTGGCGTCGGAGGCGGCGAGCCTGACGCGTGCGTTCCAGGCGGGCATTTTTCCCAAGTGGACCGCCATAGCGGTCACTGTCGTCACCGTCGCCATGCTCATTCCGCTGCAGCGGCGTTACCCCCGCTTGCCGATGGCTCTCATCGTCATGGTGGGCTCGAGCTTGCTCGCTTACGCGCTCGGTCTCGACGAGACCAACGGTCTGCCCATCGTCTCCGACAGGACGCCGCTATCGCGTGGCATCCCGCCGCACGCACTGCCGAGCCTCGACCCCGACATCGTCGAAGCTTTTCTCACGCCCGCGGCCGCGATCGCGTTGCTCGGTACGCTCGAGCTGACGGCGGTCCTACGCAGCGACGGTCTGCGCGTCGACATGCGCCGCGAGATCCGCGCCCAGGCGCTCGCCAACATCGTCGGCAGCCTAGTGAGCGCCCAGCCGTCGTCGGTGAGCCTGACGCGCTCGGCCCTGCTCCGGCAAATACCGAACACCACGCGCATGGCACCCATCGTCACCGCGGTCGCCACGATTCCCCTGGTGATCGCCGCGCCGCTCTTGGGCTTCGTCCCGCAAGCGACGCTCGCCGGGGTCTTGTTCGCTACCGCATACAACATGGTCGACCGCGTGAAGGTGCGCCGCATCTGGCTCGCCTCCCGCAAGGCCCGCTTGGTTCTCGCAGTGACGTTGACGGCGGCGCTGCTCTTCAAGCTCGAATGGGCCATCGTTTTGGGGGTCGCCTTCAGCCTCGTGCAGTACCTCGCCGATAGCGCCACGCCGCGCCTGCGCCTGTACGTTCCAGCGTACGGCATGCGCATGATTCCCTACGTGAAGGGCGAGGCGGCGGACATCATCATCGTCGAGGTGAGCGGCGAGCTGCACTTCGCCGCGGCTCAGGCATTTTTGACCGAGATCTTCGAGCTCATGCCGGCTTCGCCCAAACACGTGGTTCTCGACCTGTCGCACGCCCACGCCATGCGCTTCACGGCGCTGGTTGCCTTCGAAGAGCTCGAGGCCGAGCTTGCAGCGCAGGGTGCAAAGCTCCATGTCGCGGGCGTCTCGAGCGAGTTCGCGAGCGTCCTGCACAAGGCGGAGAGCACCCTGCACGTGACGCCGGCGTTCGACGAGCCCGGCCGTAGCGTGCAGGAGGCGATGCAGACCTTCTACATCGATCCGTCGATGACCGAGACGGCGCGTCTCGCCCGCTTCTTCGGTAAGAGCAACTGAGGTGAACGGACCGACGACGAAGTCTTAAGCGGAGGCCTCTTGCGCTGCGACGCTCGCAGGAACGTCGATGGCTTCGGCCACGAGCTCCGCGATGTCGCGCGTCTTCACGTCTTCTTTGCCTTGAGCCGCGACGCCGTCGCGCATCATGATGAGGCAGAACGGGCAGGCGCTGCCGACCGTGTCCGTTTGGGCGGACAAGGCTTCTTTGGCGCGGTGCTCGTTGATGCGCTCGCCGATGTGCTCTTCCATCCAGAAGCGACCACCACCGGCACCGCAGCAGACGCTGCGTGACTTGTTGCGGGGCAGCTCCACGAGTTTCGCGCCCGGGATCGCCTTCACGACGTTGCGCGGCGCATCGTAGATGTCGTGATAGCGGCCGAGGTAACAGGAGTCGTGCCACGCGACCGAGGCCGCGACCTGCTTGGTCATCTTCAGGCGGCCCGACGCGATGAGCCCTTCGATGAACTGCGTGTGGTGCACGAGCTCGAAGTTGCCGCCGAACTGCGGGTACTCGGTTTTCAGCGTGTGGTAGCAGTGCGGGCAGTGGGTGAGGATCTTCTTCACCTTGTAGCGGTTCAGCACCTCGACGTTGTTCGCGGCGAGCATTTGGAAGAGGTACTCGTTGCCGGTGCGGCGTGCTGGGTCGCCGGTGCAGCCTTCTTCTTTGCCGAGAATCGCGAATTCGACACCCGCGGCGCGCATGATCTTCACCATCGCCAGGGTGATCTTCTTGTTGCGGTCGTCGAACGAGCCGGCGCAACCGATCCAGTACAACAGTGGGGCGTCACCGCCTTTGCCGTCGAGCGCTTCCATGCGCGGGACGTCGAGGCCTTCGGCCCAAGCGTCGCGCTTGTCGAAGCCGATGCCCCAGGGATTCGAGTTGTTCTCCATGCCCTTGAAGGCGCGCGCCAGCTCCGGCGCCATCTCGCCGTCCATGAGCACCTTCTTCATGCGCATCTGGATGATGCGCGGCACTTGCTCGATGAAGACCGGACACTCCTGCTCGCACGAACCGCAGGTGGTGCAAGCCCAAATGGTCTCCGGGCTGATGCGTCCGCCGACTAGGTCGGCAAGCGTCGGCACCGCCGCGTCGGCAGGCAGTGAGTCTTTCTTCTCGACGTCAGCGACCGGCTTCGGTCCGCCAAAACGGGCGGGGGCGTCTTCGAGGAGCGCGTGTTTGAGGTCGAGGTTGAGCTGGCGATGCGATAGCGGCTTTCCCGTGAGCATCGTTGGGCAGTAGACGTTGCAGCGGCCGCACTCGGTGCACGAGTAGGTGTCGAGCACCATCTTCCAGTTGAGGTCGGCGGTCGTCGCGATGCCGAACTTCTCGGTCTTCTCGAGGTCGATGACCGGTACCTGCTCGGTCTGGGAGTGTCTTCTAAAGAAGACATCGGGGATGCCGGTAATGACGTGGAAGTGCTTGCCGATGGGCAAGAAGTTCAAGAACACGAGCACCGTGAGGCAATGGAGCCAATACGAGGCCATGGCGATGACGTGTCCGGCCTCGGGCCCCAGCGGCGCCATGAGCTGGGCTGCGAAATGTCCCGCTGGATTCCAGGGCATGCCGCCGTGCCCAGCCGCCACCAGCTCGCCGCCGTAGGCCGCAAAGTCGGTGAGCATGAGGGTCGTGATCATGCCGAGCACGAACACGCCTTCCCACGAGCGACCGACGCGCGACGGGGTCGGCTTCAAGCGGCGCCAGAAGCCGTAGACGCAGCCGACCACCACGAGGATCTCGAAGAGGTCTTTCACGAGCAGGTAATACAAACCGATGTCGCCGCGCAGACCCCACATTTGCCAACCCGGGGCGTAGGCCTGGGCAAAGTGCTGAATGGTCGCGATCTGCACCACCAGGAAGCCTGCGAAAATGAAGATGTGCGCAAGGCCCGCCACCGGGTCGCGCGGCATGCGCCACTGGCCGATGGCGAACTTCACGGCGTACATGACGCGGGCCGGGACGGCATCGAAGCGGTTGATTGGTTGCGCGGCGAGCAAGAGCTTCACGCGCGGCAGCATGAGGTAGGCGAACGTCGCCAAAGCGACGACGAGCATCGAGGACATGACCAATGCGGCAACCATGGCGTATGTATACGTTGTCTAGAAGACGTGAAGCCAGAGGGGGCGCATCGCCGTGAACCGGGAAGCTTGCGCTATCGTGCTCACCCGCGGCGACGGCCAACGCCTCGAGATTTTCCTCGCCCTGCGTTCGCTCAAGCTCGCCTTTCTCGGCGGTTTCCACGCTTTCCCGGGCGGTGGTGTCGCGAAGGTCGATCGCCAAGTCGAGGTGGCGAACGCCTCGCCCGAGCTGCCGGCCCACATCGTTTCGTGCGCGGCACGCGAGCTCCTCGAGGAGTGCGGCATCGTCGTCGCGGGCAAGCTCGCCGGCAACGCTACGGCGATCGAAGGGGCACGTCGCGAGCTCCTCGCGAGCGAGGCGGTCTGGCCCGAGATGGTGCGGCGCGGTGACGTCACGCTCGACGCCCGCGCCTTCGACACCTTCGGGCGCTGGGTCACTCCGCCCTTCGGACATATGCGCTTCGACGCCCAGTACCTGCGGCTCGACGCCACGAAGCACACACCGTCGATTTGGCCGGGCGAGCTCGACGAGGGCATGTGGCTCACGCCGCAGTCCGCTTTGGCGTCCCACGACGCGGGCAACATTTTCATCTCGTATCCGGTGCTCGAGACCATCCGGACCATCCGTGCCGCCCACAACGACTTGCCCACCGCGTCGCGCGCCATGGAAGCCCGCGCCGGCGACGCGTTGACCGGCGGCGAGATGCTCACCGGCGTGCATGTCTTGCCGCTCGAGAGCCCGACCTTGCCGCCCGCGACTCACACCAACGTTTACACGCTCGGTCATCACGACGTCGTCATCGTCGACCCGGCTCCGACCGACGCCAAACCGCAACACGACCTCGTCACCTATCTCGAGCGTCTGCGGGCGAGCGGCGTGCGGTTGCGGGAGATTTGGCTCACGCATCACCATCCCGACCACGTCGGCAGCGCCATGCTCCTGCGTGACCGCTTCGGCATCCCGATCGCGGCCCACGAGCTCACCGCTCACGACTTGCAAGGCACCGTGAAGGTGGACCGTTTCATCGCCGACGGGGACGTCACCCGCATGCCGCTCATCGGCGACCACTTCGCCGAGTGGACCGCGGTGTTCACTCCCGGCCACGCGCGAGGTCATTTGTGTTTCTTCGACACCCGCATGCGCACGTTGCTCGCGGGTGATCTGCTAGCGAGCGTCGGTACCATCATCGTTGCGCATCCTGACGGTGACATGCGCGACTACATGGCGTCACTCGCCAAGGTGCGCGCCTTGAACCCGCGCTTGCTGTTTCCCGCGCACGGTCCACCGGTCGGCGCCATCGCCAAGATCGACGAGTACATCGCCCACCGTACCGCGCGCGAAAATGCCATCCTCGAGGCCTTGGCGCTGGCGAGCACCGCGCACGACATCGTGCCGCTGGTTTACACCGACATCCCGGAAGCCAGCTGGCCACTCGCCGAGATCAACGTGCAGGCCGTCCTCGACAAGCTCTCTGCCGAGGGACGCATCCGCAAGAGCGGACACGGCTACTTGCGCAGCTCGGCCTGACCCTTGGCACCCTTGGCACGCAGGGCGCTGATGATCGCCTTCGGCGCCTTGTAAGCCTCGGCGAGGTCCAGCGCCGTGCCCTCGGGCGTCGCGTAGTTCACCCAGGCGCCGGCCTTGAGCAGAGCTTCGACCATGCGCGGGTTGCTCTTGACGATGGCGAAGTGGAGAGGCCCGAAGTCGCACCCGGGGATGAACAGGCCGGTGTTCGGATCGGCGTCGTTCGCGAGCAGCCGCAGCACGTCGTTGGTCTCACCCTGCGCCGCCGCCGAGCGCAGCGCGTCGTTGAGAGTCGGTCGCGGTGACTTCATGAGCTCGACGGTGTCGGCGCGAGCGACCGCCTGCGCGAGCTCGAGCGGCGTGATGTCCAACTTGCCGGCGCTGTCGAAGGTGACGCCGTTGCGCACGAGGCTCACCAGGAGGTCGGCGTCCTCGGCGTGGGCGGCATAATGCGCCAGCGTGCCCGCGGCGAAGTCTTGGGTGGCGTAGTCTTTGGTGCAACCGTGTTTGGGAAATCGCTCGGCAAGCTTCTGGCCCTCGCGCTGCACGATGAAGCGCGGCACCTCGACCTTCGCGGGATCGACGCCGGTGAGCTCCGCCGAGGCGCGGACCGCGAGATTGGAGTCGCGCAGCTCGGTGAAGGCCAAGGGATACGCGGCCAGTGACGTCGTGTGCCGTGCCTTCTCGCGCAGCCAGTACCCGCGATGCTCCTTGCCATCGAGGCTCGGAGCGACGGTGATGACGCGGCCGTTCTTGGGATCGAAGTGCACGAGGGTGACGTCGTCGTCGATGCGCGGACCTGCCCACACCACGCCCATCGCCCTCTTGATGCCGTCGATCACCATGAGGCCCATGCGCTCTTCGCGGAACACGACCGGCGCCGCGAGCACGGCTGGTCCGGTCACGAAGTAATCGTGCACGGCGCCACGCATGTTCGCTCCAGCGAACAGCGCCGATGCCCGACCCGCGTCGAGGTAGGCCTGGCTCTGGGCCGCAAGATACAGGTGCAGGGCGTCGCTCGCGGCGTTGGTCTCGGCGGCGGCGAGTCGTGAGCCTCCGGGGTTGGTCAAGGTGATCTCGTGCAAGGCGTCGGCGCCGGCACGGCGGGCAGTGGTCAGCACCGCCGCGGTCGTCGGCGGAATCGCCGAGTTGTTGAGGAGCCACGATGCGTGGAGCCGCTCCGACACCGACCATTCGATGGCGCGGTTCGCGAACACCGGCATCGCCCACTCGACCTTCATGCTCGCGAGATCGACGACGGCGACGCCGCGCTCTCGACGCAGAATGAGGTTGCGATTTTGGAAGCTCAGGTAGTCCGGCAGGCCGCGCTTGCTCACCAGCTCGAGAGGGAGCTTTGCCTTGGCGACGATAGCACCCGAGCGCGAGTCGACACGGAGCGCCTGCGCCGCGGTGGTGACGATGATGAATCCGTCGTCGTCCATGATCGGCCCGCCGCGCACCTCGGCGAGCGGCTCGCTGTGCCAGATCAGCGTACCGACGGTGTCGTGCAGGGTGAGCTCGCTGGCGATGGCGCTCGTCGTGTGCGTCCACGCCACCAGAAGATTGACCCCGGCCAGGCCGACCGAGACCGGCTTCAAGCCCTCGCGCGCATGACGCCAGCTGACGCGACCATCGACCGTCGAGAATGCGGTGATCGCGGCGGAGCCGACGGTGATCAGCTGATCGGAGATCCGGATCGCCTGAGTGACCGGACCGTCGACGTTCTCGTTGCTCGTCCAATCGAGGCGACCGCCATCGATCGACAGGCGCTGCAGCCGGTCCGTGATCATGTACACCGCGGGCTCGGCGAGCCAAGCACTGAAGCCCAGTGGCGTCGCGCTCGGCGGGATTGGCGAGCTCCAGCGGTTGACGCCGGTCGCGAGCTCCACCGCGTGCACTGCTTGATCGTCGACGACGAGGATTGCCGGCCGCGCCAGCACCGGTGAGAGCACGTACGCCGAGCGCCGCCCGAAGCGCCGGTTCCAAAGCACCGCTCCGCTTTGGCGGTCGAGCCCCGTGATCATCATGGAATCGCCGGTGATGGTTGCGATGATGATGCAGGGGTCGGTCGTGACCAGCACGGTCTGCCCGCTCGGCAGCGCCTCGGCTTCTATTCTCCAGCGAGGCTTACCGGTCGCGAGGTCGACCAAGAGAACCGGCCCGCGCCGGTAGGCCGCGAACTTGTCGACCCAGGTCGAGGTACCGACGAGGACGGCGTCGTCGCCGATGGGCTCCAAGAGGTCGGCGGCCGGGGTCTCGAGCGGTAACGACCAGGCCGGGGCTGGGAGGGCCGCCTTGAGCTTTTCGGTTGCAGCGAGCACGTCCGGTCGGAGCTTGGCTGGGCGCGTGCAAGCCAGCGCGGAGATGCAACATACGACGACGGCTAAGGGTTTGAGCATCGTTGGGGGCTGCTACGAAGACTACACGCTTTTGACCTTACCTCTACACGCGTATGGTCGGGTCATGGTTTGCCTCGTTTTGCTCGCCGTCATTGCCGCACCAGCTCTTTCCCCGAAGGACGCGGACATTCGCCGTTTGATGGAGCTGACCACGACGTCGCAGCTGGCCGGGCAAATAACCCAGCAAATGATGGACTCCTTCAAAGCCGCCTTCACCAAGGTGCCCGACGCCACCTGGACCGAGCTCAAGAAGGAGCTGACGCCGGAGGACCTGCTGGCCCAGATCGCCGGTGTCTACGACCGGCACTTCAGTCATGACGACATCAAGGCTCTCATCGCCTTCTACGAGACACCCCTCGGTAAGAAGCTCCTGAAGGAGCTCCCGGCGATCACCCAGGAGAGCCTCGAGGTCGGGCAGACTTGGGGCCGCGCCATGGGCCAACGGTTGATGCAACGTCTCGAGGCCAAGGGCTATCGTTTGCCCGCGCCGAAGTAGTACTCTGCGCTCCGCATGATTCACCCGAGACTGCGCTTGGCCCCCGACGTGGTGATGCCGGCCGACCTCGACCGTGCGTTGCTCGCTGACGGCAACGTCGATCGGCTCGGGCGCCGTGTCGACTACATGCGCATCTCGATCACCGATCGCTGTAACCTCCGCTGCGTCTACTGTATGCCGGAAGAGGGCGTACGGCTCTCGCCCAAAGACGAGCTGCTCTCCTTCGAAGAGATCTGGCGGGTCGCAGGCAGCGCACACGAGCTCGGGTTCACGAAGTTCCGGGTGACCGGGGGTGAGCCGCTGGTCGTCAAGAACGTCCTCGTCTTCCTACAAGGCCTGCGGCGCGCCACCGGCGACGCCACCTTGTGCCTGACGACCAACGGCACCTTGCTCGGCCACTACATCGACGACCTGCGCGACATCGGTGTCTCGCGCATCAACATCTCGCTCGACACGCTCGATCCTGTCCGCTTCCGAAGACTCACGCGCCGCGACGGTCTCGACACGGTGCTCGCCGCCATCGAACGCGCGGCCTGCGCCGGTTTCGCACGCGTGAAAGTCAACGCGGTCATCGTTCCCGGCGTCAACGACGACGATCTGGTGGCGCTCGCCGGGCTCGCCCAGCGCCTTCCCATCGACGTCCGCTTCATCGAGCAAATGCCGCTCGACGGCGAGGTCGACGGTGGCTTCATGGGCGCGGACGACATGCTCGCGCGTATCGGCGCCGTCTATCCGTTATCGCGTTCGGAGCCCGACGACGGGCGCCAAGCCGCGCAGCTCATGTTCGGCTCGCCCATGCTCCGAGGCCGCATCGGCGTCATCGCGCCGCGCTCGAAGAAGTTCTGCGCCTCCTGCAATCGTTTGCGCCTCACCCCGAGTGGCGAGCTCAAAGGCTGCTTGCTTTCCGAGGGGACCCTCGACTTGCGTGCCGCCTTACGCGCCGGTGTCGACGACCAGGGACTCGCTACGCTTTTGCGGTATGCTATCGGCATCAAGCCTGCCGAATACAAAGACGAGCGCTACGGCCTCGACCGATCGATGAGCGCCATCGGTGGCTGAGAGACGTAACTTCCGGCGGACACTGCTCACCGGTTTTTTCATCATCCTGCCTCTCGCAGTGACGTTGTGGTTCCTGCAGCTCGTCTTCGGAGCCGTCGACCGGGCGATGACGCCGGTCATCTTGCGCACCTTCCATCTGGTCGGCTTCGGCGAGTGGAGCACCGTCGCGTGGGTGAAGATCTTCCTGCCGATCGCGAGCCTCACGGTCGCGGTGCTGTTCACCTGGCTGCTCGGCTTGGTCGGCGGCAACGTCGTGGGTCGCCAAATCGTCGCCTGGCTCGAGCGCCTGGTGCAGCAGATCCCGGTGGTGCGGAGCATCTATTCCGCGACCCGTCAGTTCGTCGACACCTTCTCCTCGAGCGATGGGCGCTCGTTCAACCGCGTCGTTCTCGTGGAGTGGCCGCAGAAGGGGTCGTGGACCATCGGCCTCGTCACACAAGACACCGGCGGCGAGATCCGCCAGAAGCTCGGCCAGAAGAAGCTGCTGTCGGTCTACGTACCGACGACGCCCAACCCGACCGGCGGCTACCTCATCTTCATCGCGGAAGAGAACGTCATGCCCTTGAGCATGAGCGTCGATGAGGCCCTGAAGATGGTGATTTCGCTCGGTGTTCTCGGCGGTGATTCCGAAGATCCCGTGACCTGATAGGGGCAGGCATTGGCGCGGCTTTTTTGCCGCTGTTGCGCCGCTTCGGTAGGTTCGGCCGATGCTGCGCTTCGCGTTCTACATGTTGGTGCTCGGGTTCGGCGCCTACTTCTGCTTCTGGAAGGACATCGGCGGCAAGACGCTCGCCGGCCACGTCACCGAAGTGCTCGACTCCGACATGGTCCAGCGCAAGATCGCCGGTATCAAAGACGACATGCGCGAGGACCTCGAAGTACGGCTCGCCAAGGCGAAGGCGGAGCGCGCCGAAAAGTCCGGTAAAGCGGACACAAAGAAACACGACGGCTACGACATCATCAACGAAGCCGACCGCGAATCCCTCTCGCAGCTCATCGAGAAGAAAACTCAAGCCAAGAAGTGAGCCGCAAGCGCGAGCCTTGGCGCGAGGTCCTCCTCGTGGTCGCGGTGCTGATTGGCGGCATCGTCTTCGGCATCTACGCCTACACCCGCAACCAAGAAGACGATGGTGTGACCGCTATCGCGGTAGCGCGGCACTTCAACGTCCGCGGCTACCGGCTCGAAGAGATGGTGCAGCGTGACAACCCGGGGGCGACGCTCGATTGGCAGTCCATCCCGGGCGACGGCACCATGGTTCGTGTCGCCGTGAAGGCGGTGCGTGACAGCGCCACCACCGAATACCGCTTCGATGTCGACATCCCCACGGGGCGGGTCCACGCCGCCAATCCGCACGCGCGCGAGCTCCTCGATGAAGGCCCGGACCCGCGGGAATAGAAGAGTGCCTGGGGGCGGTTGCATGGCCGCCCGAACGGCGTAACTTCATCCCCGAAAGGCTTCCAAGGACCGATCATGCGCAAGCTCGTGCTGCCTATCGCGGTGGCTTTGATTGCTTCTCCGGCGTTCGCTCAATCCTCCAAGCTCTTCATGGAGCGTCCCAGCGGCGCGGCTCCGCTGACGCAGATTCCCAACTTCGCGGCGCTCGCCAAACAAGTGACTCCGGCGGTCGTCAGCATCTCGGTCGAGGCGCGTACCAAGATGAGCCGCGGCCGCGGCGGCCAGGACTTCCACTGGTTCTTTGGACCGGACGGCCAGGGGCAGCGCGGTCCCGATCGCGATTTCGCCAAGGGCCTGGGCAGCGGCTTCGTCATTCGCCCCGAAGGGCTCATCCTCACCAACAACCACGTCGTCGAGGAGGCCGAGCGCATCGAGGTGACCATCGAGTATCCCAACGGTAGCGAGCGCAAGCTGTCCGCTAAAGTGTTGGGCACCGCGCCCGAGTACGATGTCGCGCTCATCCAGACCGAGGAGGACGCCAAGGCGCCGGTCGCGTATCTGGGCGACTCCGATGGCGTCGAGATTGGCGACTGGGTCATGGCGGTGGGCAATCCGTTCGGACTGTCGCACTCGGTGTCGACCGGCATCATCTCGGCGAAGGAGCGCCGCGACATCGCGCCCTCCGGCCGCTCCGGGCTCTACGACTTCTTGCAAACCGACGCGTCGATCAACCCCGGCAACTCGGGTGGTCCACTCATCAACATGAAGGGCGAGGTCATCGGCATCAACTCGGCGATCAACGCGCAAGGCTCGGGCATCGGCTTCGCCATCCCCATCAACATGGTGAAGTCGATGCTCCCCGACCTGAAGAACAAGGGTAAGTACACGCGCAGCTGGATTGGCATCCGCATCCAGGGTCTCTCGCCGGAGCTTGCGCAGAGCTACGGGCTCACCGGCACCTCTGGCGCCCTCGTCTCCGAGGTCGTGCCCCAAGGTCCCGCCGCCAATGCCGGGATCAAAGAAGGCGACATCATCCTCTCGTTCGACGGTAAGGAGCTGCGCCGCTCGACCGACCTGCCGCTCTTCGCCAGCATGGCCGGCATCGGCAAAGAGGTTCCGCTCAAGATCTTCCGCGACCGCAAGGAACACACCGTGAAGGTGAAGCTCAGCGAGTTCCCAGACGGTATGGCAAAGGTCGACGATGGCTCGGCAGGTGGCGAGGCCACCCCGGCCCAGCTTGGGATGACCGTGGGTGACATCACGCCGCAGGTCCAAAAAGAGCTCGAGCTCGATAGCGACAAGGGCGTGGTCATCCGGGACGTGCAGACTTCGGGTCTCGCGGCGCGGGCGGGTCTGCGCCCAGGCGACGTCGTGCTCAGCGTCAATGGCCAAGAAGTGCGAAATGCCAAGGGATTTTTGACCGCCGTGAAGGCCATCAAGAGCGGCGGCGTCATGCGCCTGCAAGTCCAGCGCGGAGACGCTAAGGTCTATGTGGCCTTGAAACAGCCCTAAGGGGGCGCAGGAAGGGACACATGATGATGTGTCCTCCATCAATTCAGCCCAGTTGGCGTGAACACGTGTACGGGTTACAGCACGGGCTCCCGGGTCATCCTGGGGTCCGGTTCGCACGAAAGGTCGCACATCGCCATGGCCATCAATCGCGTTAACTCACTCGAGCGCACCACCGGCGTTACGACCACTGACGATTCCCAAATTGGACGTCAGACACGTCTCGAGCTCAACACCCAGTCCAGCTTCGAGCGCGGCAGCGACTCCGATTTCGACCCTGCAAACTTCCAGTCGAATTTTACCGATGACCAGCGCCGCCAAGCTGGGGAGCGCTGGAGCAGCTTGCCGGTCGAAGATCAGCAAGCCGTCGACGCCTCGGTCACCAAAGTCGTTCTCGGCTTGAACGGCGTGCGCGCCGGCACCACGAGCACCGCCGAAGTTGGCGCGTCGTTCATGGAAGGCCTTCAGACGTACTCGAGCGCGCTTTACGGCGTGCGTGGCTTGCCAGCCGGCAACCGCGTCTCGCGTGGTGGCGGCGGCCAGAGCGAGGTCACCGACATCATGGTTCGCGTTATGGGCCGCGTCGAAGACCAGACCGCTCAGTTCGCGATCGATCTCCAAGGCAAGCTCAACATGAAGACCGAGCTGCGCACCCAGCTCGCCGAAGTTCGCGACATGGTCGCCAACTGGCCGGAAGGCGCCGAGACCCAAACCTTCACCTATACGTCGTACGACGTCGATACGAGCACCGGTAAGGTCACCGAGAACGTGCGCACCGAGGAGCTTACGAAGGAACAGGCGGTCGCGCTGCAAGAGCGCATGCAGTCACAGCTCGACACGCTCTCCGACATCACGCAGATGCAACAGCTAGACCTGCAGCAGAAGTATCAGGCGCAAGGGCAGGCCATGCAGACGATGAGCGAAATCATGCGCTCGTCGCATGACACCATGAAAAACACGATCGCCAACTCCAAAGCCTCGTAATCTACGAGCTCGACGAATCCGTCGCCGTAGGTTTCATCACGCACTTCACGCAACCTTCGTGTTTGCCCATGAAGGTTTCGTAGAACCGCGGTGCGTCTTCTAGCGTCCCGCGATGCGTGATGATGAACGACGGATCGATGTCGCCAGTGCTGATCCGTTCGAGCAGCGGCTCCATGTACCTGTGCATATCGGTCTGCCCGCTGCGGATGGTCAGGCCCTTGTTCATCAAGGCGCCGAACGGAACCTTGTCGAGGAAGCCACCGTACACTCCCGGGACCGACACCGTGCCGCCGCCCTTGCAGTAGATGAGCGCCTGGCGCAACGCGTACGGCCGATCGGTCTGCATACGCAGCTGGTGCTTTAGCTTGTCGTACGCGAACACCGGCCCGTGACCGTGCGCTTCGAGACCCACTGCGTCGATGCACGCGTCGGGGCCGCGGCCACCGGTGCGTGACAGCAACGCATCCAACACGTCGGCTTCTTCGTAGTTGACCGTCTCGACGCCGGGCTGCTGCTCCGCCATAGCGAGCCGCTCCGGCAGACGATCGATGGCGATGACTTTCTCGGCGCCGAGCATGAACGCCGAGCGGATGGCGAACTGACCAACAGGTCCACAACCCCAGACCGCGACCGTGTGACCCGGCTTGATGTCGCAATTCTCGGCGGCCATGTAGCCCGTCGGGAAGATGTCGGAGAGGAAGAGCACCTGCTCGTCGCTCAAGGTGTCGGGCACCTTGCAGCAGCCCATGTCGGCGTGCGGCACGCGCACGTATTCTGCCTGACCACCAGCGTAGCCACCCGTCATGTGCGAGTAACCGAAGAGGCCCGAGCCTGCGTGGCCGAAGAGCTTCTCGGCCATCCACGCGTTCGGGTTGGTGTTCTCGCAGAGAGAGGTGCGGCCCTCGGCGCAGTGCTCGCACTTGCCGCAGGCGATGGTGAACGGCACGACGACCCGGTCGCCGACCTTCACGCGCGTGACCGCTGGCCCGACCTCGACGATCTCGCCCATGAACTCGTGGCCCATGATGTCGCCGGCTTGCATGCTCGGGATGTAGCCGTTCACCAGATGCAGGTCGGAGCCGCAGATGGCGGTGGCGGTGACGCGCACGATGGCGTCGCGCGGATTGACGATGCGGGGCTCGGGGACGTCTTCGACGCGGACGTCTTTCGGACCCATCCAACACACGGCCTTCATGGCACACTCCTCTCGGCCGGCTTCTTGGCGGCTCGCTTCTTGGTCTTCTTGACGTTCTTCACCGCCGCAACCGCATCGATCACTGGCTTGAGCTGGCTGCCGGGCTCGGCCGCAGGCTTGGCGCGCGCCGACGGGCTCTCGTTGGTGGCGATCTCGCCAGTCTCGGCGAGCTGCTTGAAGCGCCGCAGGTGCTCCTTGAGCTGCGCACCCGGATCGAGGCCGGAGAGTCCCGAGGCCACCGCCGACAGGCTGCCCATGGGGGCGCTATAGCGGATGAGGCCGCGCACGACAGTGCCGCGAGTCCCTTCGTCGAACGACACCTGCACGTCATCCATCCACGCGGGCAGTCGCTCGAAGTCGTTCCACAGCGAGCGCAGCTCGTACGCCGTTCTGCGGATGGTTACGAAGTGCTCCGCCTCGATGATCTCACCCGAGCGCCGCACCATCGCGCGACGCGCTCCGTAGGCCGCAATCGCGGACCCCGCCGCCCCCAGCGCCAGGCGCCAGGCCAATTTCCCCATGGTCTTCATAGTTCCCTCGACGGCGCCTCAGGCGCCTGAGCCGTCGACCAGCTCGTTGTTGGCCCGCTCAGCCGCGCGTAAAGGCTCGCGTACCCAGCGGGGTAGATCTTTTGTTTCGCTCTCGCTGCCCTTCGCTTCGGCCGTGCCGATACCGCCCGGCTTGGGGAGGGCCCGATCGACGAGGGACAGGAGACCGGCCGTGAGACGCGGGGCGACCGCTTGCGCCAGCACACCGAGCTTCGCTGGGGCGCCGAGCACGACCTCGGCCTTGCCACGCTCGAGGGCTGCGACGATGCGCCGCGCCGCGCGATTCACCTCGATGGAGAGGATGGGCAACGTCGACGCGGTGGCGAACCAGGCGTATTCGAGATCGTTCTTGCCCTTGAAGGTGGCGTGCCGCGGACTGCCGGTGCGCATGAGGCCTGGGCACACCGTGGTCACGTGGATGCCGTGTTTGCGGAGCTCGACGCGCAGGCCGCGCGACAGACCCACGAGCGCGAACTTGCTGACCGAGTAAGGCAAGAGGTGTGGGACGGCGATACGGCCGCCGACCGAGGAAACGTTGACGATGTGGCCCGAGCCGCGCTCGCGCATCGCCGGCAAGATGGTGTCGATCAACTGGAGCGGCGCCCAGAGATGCACCTTCATGGCGTACTCGTAGTTGTCGAGCGTCATGCTCTCCATCGGCCCGACTTGGATGACGCCGGCGTTGTTGATGAGCACGTCGATGGGGCCGAGCTCGCTCACGACCTCGTGGACCATGTCGACGATCTGACTGGGATCGGCGAGGTCGCACGGAACCGGGAAGACGTCACCCAGCTCGGCGGCGACGCGCCCAAGCTCCTCGGTGTCGCGGGCGGTGATGGCGACCTTCGCGCCTCGCCGCGAGAGCTCGCGTGCAAGGCACAGCCCGAGGCCGCGCGAGCCGCCGGTGACCAACACGACCTTGCCTTCGACGCTCATGCGCCGACGCCAGTTGAACGCCATGGCCTACCCCCAACTGCTAGGAAAAGGCCGCGACCCCGGCTCGGCAAGGGACAAGTTTCCCCGGTTTTTCGTAGCTCTAGAGCACGCCGTGGACCGCCAGCTCACGACGCAATTCGGGGGCGCTGGTGAAGCGGTGAGCAAACATGCCGACGGCGCGCGCCGCCTGACAGTTCACCTCACGGTCGTCGATGAACAGGTACTGCTCGGCCGGACCACCCAGGGTGTCGATGACGTTGGTGTACGCCCGCGGATCGGGCTTGCGGACGCCGGTCACGAACGAAACGAAGGTCCAGGGCATGTACCGCGACACCGCGAGACGGTCGTCGATGAGCCGGTACCAGCTCGAGTAGTTCGAGAGCGCGTGCATCTCGACCTTCTTAGCGGACAGCTCCTCGAGCAGCTCACGCATGCCGTCGACGTAGCGGTAAGCGTCGCGCACGCAAGCGCGGAAGGCGTCGTGATCGAACGGCCTCTGCGTCGCGAACAGTCGATTGAGACACTCGGTCTCGCTGATGGCGTCGATCTCGAAGGAGCGCCACGCCGTTGGGTCGCGCTTGGTGAAGAGCTCCTGCGTTGTGATGCCGAAGAAGCCGGGGAGCTCCTTGTGCACGGGATCGACCACCACGGTATCCATCATGTCGAAGAGCAAGATCACATGACCACCAAAACGCTGCCGACGAAGCCCAGCAGCACCGCGAGGATCTTCATCGGTGTCAGCTTCTCTCCGAGGAAGAGCGCCGCGAGGATGACGATGAACAGGGTGCTCGTTTGATTCAAGATCGCTGCGATGCTCGCTTTAGCGTACTTGAACCCGGCGACCCATAGCTGCATCGACAAGAACATGCCGAAGAATGCCGCCGGGAGCGCGAAACGCCAAGCTGGCTGAGGCTTGAGCGCGGCGATGGTGGCGCGCATCCACGAAGGGCGAAAGAGCGCGATGAGCACGGTGGCGACGAGACCGCCGCCCATGCGTACGGTGGCGATCCAGCTGACGTCGTGCTCGGTGAGCCGTGCTTTGATCGCGACGATGGCGATGGCGAAGAACAGACAAGCGGTGAGGCCGGCGAAGACGCCACGCACCGCCTGGAGCTTCGAGACCGGAGCCGCTTCGTGCTCACGAGCTTCCAACCCCACGAGGAAGATCCCCGAGACCACGAGCACGGCGCCGATGACGTCGCGCATGGTCAAGCGCTCGCCCAGATACAAATAGGCACCGAGCACCGTTAGTGGGCCGTATGCCGTCTCGATGATGGCGGCGCGGCCGGCGCCGACATCGTTGAGGCAAAGAAAGTAGAGGCTGTCGGCGATCCCTATCCCCATGGCGCCGCTCACCGCGAACAACAGCGTCGTCTGCCACGACACGTCGGGTGCAAGGTCGACGCCGGTGATTAGCGCCAGCCCCACCATGCACAGCAGGCCGACCGCGCAGTTGATGATGCTGAGCGGCAACGGATGCATGGTCTCGCCGGCGCGCTTGAAGAAGAGCGAGGCGACCGACCAGGTGAGAGCGGTGGCGAGCGCAAAGGTAGCACCGAGCAATTCGGGTGACACGTCAGGGTCCGCTGAAGAAGTGCTCGAGGGTACGCGCGTAGATGCGGGTGAGCTGCTCGAGGTCGACGACGCTCACCTGCTCGTTCACCTTGTGCATCGACTCACCGGCGAGACCGAGCTCGACGACGGTCGCGTAGGTGCGAATGAAGCGCGCGTCGGAGGTGCCGCCGCTGGTGCTGAGCTCGGCGCTGCGCCCGGTCACGTCGCGGACGGCGCGCTGGACGACATCGAGAAGCTGTCCACCGGTGGTGACGAAGGCGCCCCCGCCACTCACGCTCGTTGCCAAGACGTATCGGGCATCGACGGCGTCGAGCGTCTCGCGGATGCGCGCCTCGAGTGATTCGGGAGTGAAAGTGTCGTTGAAGCGGACATTGAAGCGCGCGGTGGCGCGCGCGGGGATGACATTGGTCGCGGGGTTTCCGACGTCGACGCTGGTGAGCTGGAGGCTCGATGGCGCGAAGTGCTTGGTCCCGTGATCGAGCGCCGTGGTGACCAGGGCATGGGTGAGGCGCGCCAAGCGATGCACGGGATTGTCGGCGAGCTCGGGATACGCGACATGGCCTTGAATGCCGTCGACGGTCAGCACCGCATTGAAGCTGCCGCGGCGCCCGACCTTGATGGCGCTGCCGACCCAGCCACGACTCGTCGGCTCGCCAACGAGACACGCGTCGATGCGCTCGCCTCGCGCTTCCAGGGTCTGCAACACCGGGCGCGTGCCATGGATGGCGCGACCTTCTTCGTCGCCGGTGATGAGTAAGCTCACCGACCCTTGCGAGGGCACCGGGGTCGACGCCACGGCGGCAATGAAGGCGGCGATGGCACCCTTCATGTCGACGGCGCCCCGCCCGATGAGGTGACCGTCGACCAGCTCGCCGGCGAATGGTCCGTGCGACCAAGCGCGCTCGTCTCCGGGAGGTACGACGTCGGTGTGGCCGGCAAAGCAAAAGTTGGGCCCAGTCGTGCCGCGCCGCGCATAAAGGTTGTCGACGCGCTCTTCACCGTCGCCATAAGTGAGCCGCTCGCAGCTGAAGCCGAGTGGGGTCAGCGCGCGCTCGATGGTCCCGAGCGCTCCGGCGTCACGCGGAGTGACGCTCGGGCAACGCAGCAGCGCACGGGTGAGCTCGACGAGATCCACGTCTTGATCGTCTTAGCATGGAGGGATGTGTGGTCGCGACTCCAGACCACAGCGCGGACAAAGCTCCCCAGAATGGCTTGTAGGCCTATCGCCGAGAGCGCGGACAGTTCTCCTCAGGAGTTGGTGTAGTTGCTCCTGATCCCGGGGATGTCGACACGTGGCACATGCGTTGCTTTTCCGAAGCCCATGATGAACAGCTACTCCCCGGGGGAAATGGGCGCCGACGCGGTGGTGGGCGGGGGCGCATGGCTGCTGGATGAGATCGATGCCGAGATCGACCGCTGGGCGGAACGGATCGAGGAGGAGGTCACTACCGGCAATATTGGTTTGGAAGAAGCATATGAGCTCTTACGGCAACGCGACGGGTGACCTTCGCATCGTGAAGCGCAGCGGCTGGACTCGCCAGCCGTGGCGCAACGGCAAAGGCATGACCAACGAGGTCATGCGTGACGGCGACAGCGAAAGCTTCGTCTGGCGCATCTCGGTCGCCGAAGTCTCCGAGAGCGCGCACTTCTCTCAGTTCAACGGCGTCGATCGCATCTTGACGCAGCTCGAAGGTGGTCCGCTATTGCTGACCATCGCCGATACCACGGTGAAGACGGCCGCTCTGGGTGACCCCTGTCCTTTTGCGGGTGAAGCGCCGGTCTACTGCCACGTCACCGGCGGCACGGCGCGTGACCTCAACGTCATGACGCGCCGTGATCGCGTGCGGGCCTCGATGGCGCGCCACAGCAGCGACTTCGATCTGCGTGCCGCCGCGGGCGGCAGGTCGTTTGCGTACGTCGGTCAGGGCGAGGTGCATCTCGCGGGGAAGCGGCTCGAGGTCGACGATCTCATTGAAGCTAACCCGGGAGAAACGTTGCGGTTAGTGCTGTCACCCGGCGCCGTCGTCTACCGTATCGACATCGTCGCCCGTGAAAGTGCATGATTCGCCGCAGTGCAGTTTCTGAACACTACCTCCGCGGGTGACGGGCTCTTACAGCGCGTCTCCGAGGCCCTGGGACCGGCCTCGCCCACCAAGTTGACCCTGGCCGCGTTTGCGAAGGTGCAGCTCACTCAGTCGGAACGGTCGCTGCTCATTGGTTTTCACCAGCAGCGAGGCGGTGTCCTTTCCTCGTCGCGCGACGATGTCCTCGATGGCACGGCGCGAGCGACGCTCTTCGACATCCTCACCTCTCCGATCGACGTCACGACTCGGGCGGGCAAAGATGCCGAATCGATCCGGATGTTGCTGGGCATCCGCAACGTCGCCGATACCACCGTGCACGAAGGGCTGCAGGCCACTTACGGCCCGCAACACCTCGCTGGCTCGTTTGTCTTCTATAACGGACACGCGACGAACGCCACCTTGTCGCTGTTTCCGATGCTCGGCGCGCTCGGCCTCCGCGAGATCGGCTTCAACGTCTCGAACTACAGCGGCGACAAAGGGGTACAGAGCCTGTTCAACACCTTGTTGAACGAGCGTCTGGCGATCAGCGATGGCAGCGACATCCAGCTGCGGTTCATGCACGCGCTCAAGAAGAACACGAACAATCCGATCATCTTGGTGAACGCCGGCAAGTTCTTCGACGGCAAGGTCTCCGTGCCAGACAGCGTCTTGCAGCGCATCATCAAGGGCGAGATTCGCTTCGTGATGCACAACGCGGCGGACAAGAAGGCGCTCGCCAAGCTCTGCCAAGAAGCGATCATCATCGACATCGCCGACAGTGAGGCGAAGAAGCTCGAAGCCCAGGTCATCGGTGAGCAGTGGGCCGTGCACTGCGGTCAAGCCGCGCTCGACCACCTCGGTGTGCCGCTCAAAGAGAGCTTCTGCATCGTCAAGGGTGCGGGCTTGATCGGTAGCAACGCCGTTCGTGGCCTGATTGCGTTCGGTTACCCGAGCGATCGCATCGTCGTCATCGATACCGATCACGGTGCGCGCCACGAGGCCATGACGATGGGCATCAAGCACACCTACGCGAAGACCCCCATGTGGTTGTCGAGCGAGCGGCACGGCGTGCTCCTCGTCGCGACCAATGGCACGGGCCTCACCGGTGCTGACGTCGATGGCTTGCCCAAGCACACCGTTGCCCTTGCCACGACGACGGCAGGCGGCGGTATCGATATCCCGAGCTTGCAAGCGCGCTTGCCATGCGAAGATCGCCGCAACCCGCGATTTCTCGCGCACGGCATGATGCTCACCGACCAGAACATCTTCGAGGACCTTTCCCTTTCCGAAAGCAACACTGGCCAGCGCGTCACCCTGGTGAACTGCCGCTACGACGACCAGCGGTTCTGGCGCGCCTATCCGCCCAACCTCCTCGACACCGTCGGTCAGATGGCGCTCGTGACCAGCTCGATGATCAATGTCGCTGTCTGCGAGGCCGTGGCCGAAACGCGACCGGGCTTGCGCCCTCTCTCCGCGGCCGGTGAAGAGCTCATCGCCAAAGCGTTCCGCGTGAGCAGCGGCGGACCCCTGATCGCTGGCCTCATCCCCTCGCGCTTGCGTGCTGCCGTGTTGGGCCTCGACGGCAGCGCCATGCCCCGCTCGTTGCTGTGGTAACCGCTATCGCGTACGTCGTCCCGGAAGTGTTACGTCGCCGTCACGTGTTTGTGGGGGTGTTGCCTCGTGACGTCGGTATCCAGGCACCATGCGCATCCAGACCCTCGCCCACGTTTCCGACTTGCACCTGGGCGGTGGCGCGCGCAGCGCCGCGATGGCCCGAGCCATCGCCGACACGCTGCTTGCCACCAAGGTCGACCACGTCGTGGTCACCGGCGACCTCACACACCGAGGCAGAGGGGCCGAGCTCGATGGCTACGAGGACGCTTTCGCGGCGCTGATTGCGCGCGGCCGCGTCACCTGTGTGCCGGGCAATCACGACCGCCTGGGTGACGACGTTCGCGAGCGCATCATGAGCGGAGCGCGCGTCCAGGTAGACACCCGCGATGGGCTGCACATCGTGCGTGTCGACTCCACCGGGCCCCACAACCGCAGCTGGCTCCATGGGCACGGGCGCCTGACCAAGCAGGACGTGCAGGCGATCGATGACGCCCTCGACGAAGCGCCGCGCGACGCCTTGCGCCTCGTGATTCTGCATCACCACCCGCTGCCACTGCGCGAAGAGTCGCTGGGCGAGCGTCTCTCCAACTGGATGGGGTGGCCGTTCACGCTGGAGCTCGATTCGGGGGCCGGCTTGCTCGAGCGCATTCAAGGGCGCTGCGATCTGGTGTTGCACGGTCATCGGCACGTGCCATCGGCGACTCAGGTGGGCAAAGGCGCGCATGGCCGGCCATTGCTCGTTTGCAACGCCGGGAGCTCCACACAGCTCGGCAGGGTGCGTCTGTTCGCCCATCGTGACGGCGGCCTGTGCCTTGCGCCGATGTGGCTCGACGTTGCTTCGGATGCCACGGCACTGCCGGAAGCAGTGAGGCTGCTCGAGCCTGTCGCTATAACGGAAGCTGCTGCTGCGTAAGAGGTTGGATCACATGCTCCCACATGTGTCTCCGGACCACGATTCTCGCGGGTTTCCGCCCCCGATCTGAGGGAGGCCGTCTACGCTTTTGGAGGTGTCAGGATCGCAATGTCGGACACTTGCAAGTAGGCGCAATACTTGCACATACACGCGCCGATGCTGTCACACCTCCTCGCCATTTCCCTGCTTGCGGCCACCTCCAGCGCGTCGAAAGCAGATCCCCAGAAGTCCACTAAAGCGGCCAAGGCGGTCAGGAGCGACGGCAACGTGCCGTTGCACTCCGCTCCCGCCACGGCACCGGTTTATTACCCGGCCGATCTCGAGCTTCCGAAGCTCGGGACCGATCGCCGCGTCGTCCTCTCCGAGATGCGCCGCGTGGGCCTGCACATGGTGAACGGTGAGGGCGCCCATCTCGTCTTCGATGGCGGACCACTGGGATGGAAGGGCGTCGAGAGAGCGACCTTCGCTTTCGAGGGCATGGGGCTCGATCAGGTCGACCTCGACTTCGCCCAACCAGCCGACGACGGCGCCACCCGCGATCTGTTCCTGGCGCTGCGCCGCGCGCTCGCCGAGCGCAACGGCCTGCCCTGGTTCGACCGTGTCCGCGATGGCGACGCCAAGGTCGACAAAGGTGTCGAATCATTGGCGCTGCAGAGCCATCAGACATGCTGGGTCACTAGCGGTGTGAAGATGACCCTGTCGGCGAGCTACGGCCGCCAGCGTGGTGTCCGCGTCAACGTGGTTCGCGACCTGCACACCGAGGCAGCAGCGGAGCTCACGAGCAACGCGACCGACGACGAGCGCACCTGGGCGGCGCAAGATCTCACCAACCTCGCCATGGTGACGCGGCACGCGGCCGACTCACTCTTCGACGATTTCGGTGAGCAGCCGGCGATCCTCCAGGCCGCCAAGCTCAAGGGCAAACCGGTGACGGTGCGCCTCACGTCGGTGAAGATCCCCAAGGAGATCAGCGGCATCAACGAGCAGGTGCTCAACCGCCGCTTCGAGGCCTTCGCTGACGGTCACTGGGACGTGGACGCAGTGAAGCAGAACAGGCAGGGGGCCGACATCGAGCTCGAGGTCGACGTGGTGCCGCTCAGCAAGTCGCAGCCCAACGTCTTCGCCATGCGCCTGTCGGCCAAGGTGGCGAACGGCAAGCAAAAGGGCGAGACGCTGTACTCGGCGATCCAGGCCCTGCGCTAAAGGTCGCTAGTCCGCTGAAGCGTCCTAGGGAAGCCGAACCTTCGGCTTCTCCGGGTGCTGGCGGTACAAGATGACGGTGTGGCCGATGAGGCCTGCGAGGTGCGCGCCCGTCTTCTGGGTGAGCTCTTCCGCGGCGGCCTTTTTGTTCTCCGGCCGCTGCAAGCGGACCTTGATGAGCTCGTGGTCGAGGAGCGCCTGGTTCACCGCGCCGATCAGCGCGTCGGTGATGCCCGATTGACCGACTTGAACGACCGGCCGCAGCGGGTGGGCAAGGCTCTTCAAGTACTGCCGTTGCGCCGAGGTCAGCGTCCTACCGATCTCGAGGTCTTCTTCCTCTTCGCTCATTGGGTCGCTCTATATACCGAGACCGCGACCTGCTGATAGTGCAGCGCACATGCTGAAGGCTCCGTGGCCGGCTGCCGAGTGCAAGCACTTCATCGACACGTTCTTCTACGGGCCGGCCGCCTTCATGGTCGACGAGGTCACCTTCGCTGACCCGAGTGACGGCGTCATCCAGGCGCGCGTCGATACCACCCGGGCCATGCACTACACCTCGGCGCAGCGCGGTGACGAGAAGCTGCATCCGCGCCACGTCAATGGCGCCGACCTCTTGGCCATCACCGGCAATCTCGGTTGCCTGCACGCCTACTTCTTCCACGGCTGCCGTTGGGACGAAGGCTGGGTGGGGTTCGGCGCCAAGATCTACCGAGCCGACTTCAAGAACCTCGCGCGACTCGGCCCGCCGCTCCTTTGCCGCTCGGTGGAGATGCAGAAGAAGCGCCTGTCCGACCGTCTCATCGTGCGTTTCGACTTCGAGTTCACCCAAGGCGACAAGCTGATCTACGCGAGTGAGCAGAGCGCCATCTTCACCAAGGACTTCGTCATTCCCACATGAAGATCCTGGTCACCGGCGGCAGCGGCTTCATCGGCAGAGCGGTGTGCGCTCTAGCGGTCGAACGCGGCCTCGTGGTGACCAGCTTGTCGCGGCACGGGGCCTCGTTGCCGACTCACACGCAGACGCTCGAGAAGGTGACCTGGCTCAAAGGCAGCGTCTTCGACGGTCCGGGACTCGACGCGGCGCTCGAGGGCGTCGGCGCCGTCGTGCATTGCGTGGGTATCGGGCGCGAGCGTGCGGGCAAAGACGAGACCTTCAAGCGGATGAACGGGGACTCCGCCATCGTGGTCGCCGAAGCCGCCAAGAAAGCCGGCGTGCCAACCTTCGTATTCGTGTCCGCCGGCGAAAAGCCGCCGTGGGCCCACGAGGAGCATCTGAGCTCGAAGCGGCGTGCCGAGGTGGCCCTGGCCAAGATCTGCGAGCGCCTCGTGGTGTTGCGGCCAGGCTTGGTCTACGGCGCGGAACGCCGGCTCGCGAGCTTCGCTGCGAGCTTCCTGCGCGCGGCGCGTGTCTTACGTGCGCCAGGGCCACGGCTCGAAGCCAACACTCCCGTGCATGTCGAGGTGATGGCACGCGCTGCTCTGCGCGCCGTGCTCGATCCCAATACGCGGGGCGTCGTCGAGCCCGACCGCATCGAGGCGTTCGCGACGGTCGCGCTGTCTACAGTGGCCTGATGCGATCCGCCGCGGCGGGCACGAGTGGCGAATGGGTGCGCACGTGCTCGACCAGGATGCGGGTGAAGGCGTCGCAAGGCCGCCGGTCCGGTGTCACCAGCACGGTGTAACCGTCGCCGCCATCGGCGTTGAACTCCGTGACCGCGAGCTCGTAGCGGTTGGCATCCGCGCGTACCTCACGGCCGTCTTCGAGGGTCAGCGAGCGTACGCGGTCTCCCTCGGGCGCTGCGGCGTCGTAGGTGGACGAGAAACCGGAGATCTGCGGGAAGCGACCCGAGGCTTCGGGAAGCCGGCCCAAGCCATTCTCGACGGCGGCCCAGAGTTGCGCACCGGTCACCGTTTGCACGACGACGGCATCGTCGAAAGGCGAGGCCGCCAAGATCGAGCCGAGCGTCACGCCCCCCTGATCGAAACCACCGCGAATGACACCGGCGTTCACGAGCGCGAGCTGCGAGCCGCAGGCTTCACGAACCGCGTCGGCGGCGAGGTCGCCCATGGCGGTCTCCTGGGTGCGATGTGTCGCCTGCGCGAATGGAAACGCTGCCGCGGCCGTGCCGACGGTCTCGGTCGTTAGCGGGCCGACGGCGCTGGCGATGCTCGTGAGCAGCGCTTCCATGTCTGGGTCGGGAGAGACGCCTTCGAGCTCGGCCGCGATTGTGATTCTGCACGACCAACTGACCGTTGATGCTCACCCCATACATATCGGCTCGAGTCGCTTGCCCGACGATGAGCTCGAAGCCGCGGACCGCTTTGGCGAGCACATACAACGGTCCACTCGCGCGGCCGGGGCCCGGCACTTTGACCGTCTCCAAGTCGGTGAGCAGCACGAAGAAATCGGCGCCGTTTGCTTCCGCTTCGGAGCGCGAAAACAACGCCATGGTCGCGAGCTCCAAGGCATCGCCGCTTGCCTGCGTGACATCGATGACGGCGACTTGATGCCCCATAGCCGGCAGGATGACGAATGGCGCTCGGGCCTCCGGAACGTCCTCGAGTATGGCGGTGTCCGCTGGAGCGACCAACGGAAAGTCAGTCTCACCGGAGAGCGCGGCGATGAAGTCGGTACCTCGCGCCAGGTCGCGACCCGTCAGTCCCGCCGCGTCCAGCGCGAGCTCGTTCATGACCTCGATGGCGCTCGACGGTCGCACCAGGGACACGCGCGACGGCATACCGAAGAGACCGGTTGCCAGCACGAGTGTGCCAGGCGTCTCCGCGCGCTTGTCGTCGATGTACGCGGCGAGCACCGCGGTCGGTTTGTCAGTCTCTTCGTTGTCGTCGTCGAGCGCGATCTCGCCGCGCCAATCCGCGATGGTGATGACTGGCAAGACGACCAGCGGAAGCATGTCGCAGTCGACAGAGGGCGTGCAGCAACGTCCTTGCTGGCAATCCTGCCCGCCGCTGCAGGCGATGCTGCAGGCACCGCAGTGTTCTGGGTCGAGGGCCGGCTCGACACAGGTGCCGCCACAATCGATCGAGCTCGGCGGGCATTCCGCCGAGCAAGCGCTCGCGCTGCAACGGCCGGCGCCGCAGGAGACTCCGCAAGCACCACAATGAGCGTCGTCGCTCGTCGTGTCGACGCAAGTACCGTCGCAGGGTGTCTTTCCTAGCGGACACACGAGCGTGCAGGTGCCGGCGACGCAGGCAAGCCCTTGGTCGCAGGCATAGCCGCAGGCGCCGCAGCTCGCGGGATCGAGGTTGGTGTCGGTGCAGCCTCCCGGGCAGTCGGTGAACGGACAGGTGTCGACGTCCGTGGGCGCATCATCGGTGAGGTCGTCGGTGACGTCGTGATCACCGAGGTCGTCATGGTCCGACAGGACTTCGTCGGAGCTGCCGCCGGAACAACCCATCATCACGCCGGCGCAAAGCGCGGCGAGCAATATCTCATCGTCAGGCCTTGGGCCCGAAACTGCGGGCTCTGGTTATGCCGGTTCCGCGCCGACCGGCACCTGCGCGCCGTTTTCGTCGCGCTTGTCGCCGTTGGCAATGACCGCGGCTTGCGCTTCGCGCACGCGCTCACGCAGCTCGACACGCTTGAGGTTCACCTCGCCGTCGCGGGTCACGCGGCTGAACAGGGTGACCTGCGGCTGGAACAAGAAGAGCAGCCAGAGCTTGGTGTACGAGTTGTAGGACTGCAGGGTGTCGTACATCTCGGGCGCGAGCTTTTTCAAAGCCGGCAAGCGATGCCAGGGGATGAACGGGAAGTCGTGGTGCTCGTTGTGGTAGCCGACGTTGAGCGCCAGGATGTTCGCCGGTCCGTAATAGCTGCCGGTCTCCTGGTTGTGCTCCCAAGTGAGGTAGTGCTCTTGGATCCAGCGTGCGCCGGCGGGGTGCGGGCCGATGCTGAAGATCAGCGACGCGCCCATGTAGAGCAGCGCCATCGGGCCAAAGAAGTAGAGCATGGCCGCGTCGAACGCGAACGACAGCACGATGTTGGTGATGACGCCCGGCGTGACGAACGAGATGTTGCCGGCCTTCGAGAAGCGGATGACGCGCAGCGACTGGAAGATCGGGAAGAAGAGCTGCCAGATCAGCTTGCCGAAGAACGACGAGCCGATGAGCTTCGCCTCCCAGTGCGAGGGGAGGTCGGCGTCGAGCAAGTAGTCGCCCTGCCACTTGTGGTGCTTCAGGTGGTAGATGCGGAACGACTCGGCGGAGGGCACGAGCATCGGCAGGTTCGCGAGAATGCCGAAAGCGCGGTTCGTCCACTTCTCTTTGTTGATGAGGTTGTGCGTCGCTTCATGGATGAGGACCCACAAGCAGTGGGTCGCCCAAGCGCCGACGACCCAGGCCACGGCGAGCACGAGCCACCATGGTTGGTTGCGCAAACCGATGGCGAGGCCGACCTGCAAGGCGACGACGCCGGTGACGATCAGCGCCGAGAGCGGCTGGCGGCCGAAGAGCTTGCGGACGTCGGGGTGATCTTCGAGGATTTTGCGCGCCCGATCACGGTGCGGCTCGGGGTATTCGACGTGGGTGAACTTCTTGCCACGGATGGAGGGAGCGGCATTTTCCATGGCGCCTAATGCGGTTTCTGAGCGCTTTTCGTCAAGCTCTAAGGGACCAGGACTACTTTCCCCATGTTCTTGCGGTCCTGGATGTAATGGTGCGCGGCGGCGGCCTCGGCGAAGGGAAAGGTCTGGCCGACGTGGGGCCGGATCTTGCCTTCGCGCGCCCAGGCCATGATCTGGCGCATCCAGCCCGCGACCAGGTCTTGCTGCTTCCACAGGTGGCCCAAGTTCACACCAATGACCGCCTTGTTGGCATTCATAAGTGCGATGGGGCTGAACGAGAGCCAGGGGACCTTCACGAAGTTAGTGAGGGCCGCCATGACGTTGCGGCCTTTGCCCTGGGCTGCCCCCGAAAAGCCGATGCAGGCGAGACGGCCCGTGGGAGCGAGCACCGCCATGCTCTTGCTCCAGGACTCGCCGCCGATCGGATCGATCACCAGGTGCACGCCTTCGCCGTTGGTCAGGCGCATGACCTCGGTCTCGAAGTCCTTGGTGCGGTAATCGATGCAGTGATGCACTCCGCGATCGCGGAGGAACGGATGTTTGGTGGCGCTCGCGGTGCCGTAGATCTCGGCGCCGACGATGCGGGCTATGTCGATCGCCGCGAGGCCGACCCCGCCCGCCGCGCCATGGATGAGGATGCGCTCGCGCGGCTTCAGAGCGCCCATCACCACCATGGTCTGGTACGCGGTCGCACCGTTTACCGGCAGCGCCACTGCTTCCGGGAAGGTCATGTTGTCCGGAATAGCGAACACCTGGCGCGGCGATACGCAGACCACATCGGAGTAGCCACCGAAGCGTGTCAGGGCGACCACCCTGTCGCCGACTTCGAAGCCGGCTGCTACGTCGTCGACCTTGTCGATGATGCCGGCGACCTCGTAGCCAACCACACAGGGCATCGGCGGGGCATCGGGATAGACACCGATGCGCGCCATGATGTCGGCGAAGTTGATGCCGCTGGCTTGCACCTGGATGCGCACTTGTCCGGGGCCGGGCTCGGGGTCGCGGTCCTCGCGAAGCTGTAAGACTTCGGGCGGCCCGACACGTGTGATCCAAAGCTGCCGCATGTTATGGCCCCTTCGTCATGAGTCTGCGCATCGAAACACACACCTTGGGCGTCTTCGGCGTGAACGTTTACCTCGTCACCGATGAAGCCACCGGCACGCAAGCGATCGTCGACACCAGCGAGACCGACGAGATTCTCGAGCTCGTCGGCCAAGCGACGCCATCGCTGATCTTGCTCACCCACGCGCACGTTGACCACGCCGGTGCCCTGCCTTTCTTACAAGAGCGTTTCCCGAAGGCGACGACGGTGCTGCCGCGGCTCGAGCAAGAGTTCTTCATGACGCTGAAACAACAAGGCTCGTGGTTCGGTGCTCCGCATCTCAACCGTCCGCTCGGGCGGATTGACCGCTTGGTCGACGATGGTGATGTCGTCGAAGTGGGCGCCACGACCTTGAAGTTCATCTCGACGCCCGGTCACACGCCGGGCATGGGCTGCTTCTACGACGCTCACGACATCTTCGTCGGCGACACGCTCTTCGCCGGCAGCATCGGTCGTACCGATCTCCCGACCGGCAACCCTGAGCTCATGAAGGCGAGCTTGAAGAAGCTCATGGCGTTGCCCGGGCACTTGCGCGTGCATAGCGGTCACGGTCCGATGACCACGCTCGGCGAAGAGCTCGCGACCAATCCGTTCTTGGGGTTCATCCGCGCCGAGCGCGGCGTCGACGGCGACGATGGGGTCGACTGGTGACGGTGTTCGTCGAATATTCGACGGACCCGATCCGTCTCACCGAGCAAGGTATGTGGATGCACGGCGACGACAGGATCATTCCGCGCGTCGCCGAGCTCTTCGCCCGCCACCTCGCAGTGACCCCGGAGGGCCGATACTTCATCGTCATCGATCGTCAGAGCGCCCCCGTCGAGGTCGCCGATACGGCTTGGTTCGTACGCAGCCTCGACATCCGCAAAGACGGCGACACGTTGATCGAGGTCGACCTGACGCTGTCGGACGGCAGCACCCACCGTCTCGACGGCTCGACGCTGATGCAGAGCGACGCCCATGTTCTGTATTGCCGGGTCCCCTGCCGGGCTCGCGTCGACGGGGCACTGCGCGGTGAGCTGATGGTTCCCTGCCGCTTCCCGCCGGGGCTCTATCACCAGCTGGCGCTACACGCGGAGCTGGAGAATGGGGCCGGCGTCCTCGGCATTGGCGGGGTACGCTATCGCTTTGGGGCCTATGATCGAGCGCCTAAATCGCCGAAGAATGAGTAGATTAGACCCCGGGGGTGTTCGCCCATGAACACGGTTGGCTGGTTGGTGGCGTTGTTGGTCTCGGCGGGAACGCCGAAAGTTGGCGATATCGCACCGGATTTTCGCGCGAAGGACGTCGAAGGCAAAGAGGTCAGTCTTTCGCAGCTCGCCTCGCAGGGCCCAGTGCTCCTCGCGTTTTTCCCCAAGGCTTTTACGCCAGGCTGCACCAAACAGCTGTCCGCCTACGCCAGCGAGTACGCCGAGCTCCGCGAAAAGAACGCCCAGGTCGTTGCGGTGTCGATGGACGACCCGACCACCCAGAAGAAGTTCAAGGAGTCGCTCGGAGCCGGCTTCATCTTCATCGCCGATCCCCAAGGCAAGATCGTCCGCCTGTTCGATCTGCGCGAGCAGACGCAGGCAAAGCGCGCGGCGTTCGTCATCGACCGCGAGCGACGCGTGCTCCGCGTCGACCTCGGCGACCACGCCGTCGACGGCACGGACAAGACGATCAAGTCGTGCGAGACCTCCGGCTAGAGCTGTCCGCTATTGTCGATCATGGCTGGGCAAACGGGCGCTGATCCCTTACAAAGCGCGCGCCCGGAGCCTGCATGCGCCGCCAAGTCCTCAGCGAACGAGCACACCACGTGTGGTGGAGCGACGTCTGTGAACGTCTCGACGCCATCCGCCATCATCTGCCGCCCGATCTCGTCGGTCGGCTCCAGTTCGTCACCGAGACCATCGCCGGTGGTGACTTCTTCTACCTGGTCGTCGATGGCGTGCGTTCGCGCGCCGGCGTCGGCATGCTGAAGGGTCCCGACGCGCTGATCGAAATCGACCGCCAAGCGCTCGCCAATATCCTCGCGGGTGACGTCAAGGCGGCGCCGGCGTTTCGCGTTGCCGGCCAGGAGCAGCTCTTCACGCGCTTGCACGAAGAGCTGAGCCGCGTCGCCGAGCATGACCGCTGGGTCAAGCTGACCAACTAGACGACAGCCTTCCGCTGAAGCTATTGGAGCCCGCGTTATCCGGGGAGGTAACGATGGCTCGCTTCGCGCTCGTGCTCGTTGGTTTGGTCGGTCTCGCGTCTTGCAACATCCTCGACATCATCGCGCCGGCGCGGGCGCGAGCAGGTGAGACCATCGATGTGCGCGTCAACGTCGGTGTTGCCACCGATCCCAATCCATTTTCGCTGTGCGTCGAGCGGCCCGATGACTGGACGGTGGGCACGCGCAACTTCACCATCGAGCGCGAGCCGCAAGTGAGCGGTCCACTAGCCACCGTGAACACTCCCGACACCGACTACGTCGTGGCCGAGGAGGCGCGCGCCGGCCACACATGGACGTGCTTCGACGGCGGCACGAGCATCGCGGGTGACCGCGGTTACGCGGACATCCAGCTGACGACTGGCGCGGCGGGCTCGTACCTGCTGCGTTTCGCACTCGTCATCCACGACGGCATCACCATCGTGCGCGTCTCGACGCACGCCATCACCATCGACGGCGTGCCGCGCTACGATGCCAATGCCGTCGGCCTTCCGACCCAGCTCCCCTACGACTCGATTGCTTACGGCAACGGCAAGTTCGTCATGGCGGGCTGGAACAACAGCGTGGTCGTGCGCGACGGCGATGCGCAAACGACGCACACGACGACCGTCGCCGATGCCTTGCACGCGGTCGCGTTCGGCGCCGGTCAGTTCGTAGCGGTCGGCGAGGACCGCGCCATCATCGCCTCCCCCGACGGCGTGACTTGGTCGGCGACGCTCGTACCGCTCGTCGACAATGTGCCGCTCTACGTGGTTTTCCGCGGGGCCAATCGCTTCATCGCCGCGGGCATGGACGGCACCATCATGCAAAGCACCGACGGTACGGTTTGGACCGATGCCGCGCAGATTGGTTTGGACGCTACGACGACGTGGCGCTCGGGCGCCGCCGGCGGTAGCAGCGAGGTGCTCATCGGAACGACAGCCGACGCCACTGTGATTGCTGTAGCGGACAGTGGCGGCGCCTTCACAGGTCGCACCATCACCAACGTCTTTCAGCCCACCGCCGTCGCCTACACCGCGAGCACCGGCTGGGTGTTCCCCTTGCTTGCCGGCGCCGTCGTTCGTTCGACCGATCTCGTGAACGGTGCGGCGAGCCCGCTGATGCCGAGCGACAACAACAGCGCGGCGTTCGTCGCTGCTGGGAACGTCTACGTGACGTCGCCCTCGAGCATCTATCGCGTCACCGCGACCGACGCCTTCGAGATCGGCAAACACGGGAGTGTCGAGCCGAGGAGCGGTGCCGATGACGGCCAACGCATCCTCATGATCGGCTCCACCGGCAACGCCAACGAAGGCCAGGTGCTTCGTATCGACCTCGCGCGTGCAGGCGTCGACGCCACGAGTCTCGATTTCGGGGCGCTGGGCGAAGAGCGCACGTTCAACGTCCGCAATGACGGTCGCGGTGCGATGTATGTCGGTCTCGCGACCAGCAGTGACGTCACCGCAAGCGGCTGCGAAGAGCCGGTGGCGGCCGGTGCGAGCTGTGCCGTGACCGTGACGCTCGCTGCTGCAGGCAACGGCGAAGTGACGGTAACCACGAGCGCCGCATTCGATGCGTCACACGTCGTCGCGCTCACCTACTCGGGCTCGAATGACGATCTCGGTGGCAACGCCGAGGAAGACGACGGCTGCGCCTCGCTGCCTGGCTCGCCTCTGGCGCTGCTTGCGCTCTACTTCTGCTTGTCCTTCTTCTCGTCGCGGACGCGGTCGACGCGCTTGCTCGGGCGCGACAGGCCGTTCTGATATTCCTCGAAGGATTGCTCGCGAAAAACCGCGTCGACCAGCTGAGCCGCTGCGCCTTCTTCGTCGTTTTTCGCGAGGTTCTTGTGGAGCCACGGGTGTAGCAGAGCTTTCGCGGCTTCCAGCTGTTGCGGTCCGATTTGGCGGACAGCAGAGTTGTATTGCGCGGCGATGGCGCGGTACTCCTGCTCACTGATGCGCCCTTGGGCATTGTGCGCGGCCGGCTGGTTGGTCGTCGTCGCCTGGCTCACGGCGGTGCGGGCAATGTCGCGGAACGCTCCTGGATTGAAGTCCACCATGATGCGAGCGCTCCTTAGGTGCTGTGTCGTCGGTTGATGCCGATGCGTGTCGCCACCGGCGCCTTGAAGGCCCCTTTGACGCTACTGCTCGGTTCCTCGGGGAGGGGCTGGGGCGCACCACGCCGTGTCGAGCCCTGCATCATGGCGGCGAGGCTCGCGGCCCGGCTGCTCACCGCCGGCATCACGCGTTGCATGAGAATGCGTGCGACCTCGGCACCGTCACCGGCGTTGAAAAAGGCGGCGATGCAAGTGATCTCGCCGACCAGGTCGTAGAGCTGCATGGCGTCGTTCACCGCGAGGAAGTCGCGGGTGATCTCCGCGATGTCCATCTCGGTGAGGAACACCGAGCCGTTGGCGCGACGGCGAATGCGGCTGGCGACGATGTCGATGGCTGGCATCATGGCGTCGAAACGGCCTCTAACGGTGCAAGTAACCGTATCAGACCTACACAGCAGGGCCCGGAAACGTGCAAAAAACGAGGGCCGGCCCGATAGTGGACACTCGGAGCCCTCAAAAGTAAGCAAAGACATTGAGGAACTGGGCCACTACCGGCCAAGGACGGCATGCGCGTTACGGTCATCGGCACGGGGTACGTTGGGCTCGTCACGGGGACGTGCCTTGCCGACATGGGGAACGATGTCGTCTGCCAGGACATCGATCCCGCGAAGATCGCAAAGCTCGAGCGTGGCGAAATCCCCATTTACGAGCCGGGACTTGCCGAGCTGGTGACCCAGAACGTCCGCGCCAAGCGCCTCGCGTTCACCACCGATCTGCCGACCGCGCTCGACTCCGCCGAGATCGTCTTCATCGCTGTGGGAACGCCGCCCGCCGAAGACGGCAGCGCCGACCTCAAACATGTCCTCGGTTGTGCACGCGACGTAGCCAAAGCCTTGCGGAGCGCCGCGCTCGTGGTGGTGAAGAGCACGGTGCCCATCGGCACTTGTGATCTGGTGCGCGACGCCGTCAATCGGGTGCTGGACGAGCGCGCCGCGGGCTTCACTTGCGAGGTCGTCTCGAACCCGGAGTTCCTCAAAGAAGGGTCCGCAATAGAAGACTTCATGCGGCCCGACCGCATCGTCGTCGGCGCTGCCAGCGAAGAAGCTGCGGCTCCGATGCGCAAGCTCTATGCGCCATTCGTGCGCAACAAACACCCGCTGGTGGTGATGGACGTCCGCTCCAGCGAGATGACGAAATACGCCTCGAACGTGATGTTGGCGGCGCGCATCTCGATGATGAACGAGCTCGCGGCCATCTGCGAGCGGGTAGGCGCCGACATCATGAGCGTCCGCGACGGCGTCGGCAGTGACAAACGGCTGGGGATGGCGTTTCTCTACGCTGGTGTCGGCTATGGCGGATCATGTTTTCCCAAGGACGTGCAGGCGCTGTCACGCATCGCCCGCGACGTCGGCGTGACACCCGACGTCCTCGATGCCGTCGAGAGGGTCAACGCACGCCAAAAGCTCTTGGTCGCCGAGCGCGTCATTGCCCATTTCGGCGGACAGCTCGCGGGTAAGCGGGTCGCTTTGTGGGGCCTCGCCTTCAAACCGAAGACCGACGACATGCGCGAGGCGCCGTCGCTCGTGATCATCGACGAGCTGACCCGTGCCGGAGCGACCGTTCACGCCTATGATCCGGAAGCCATGCCCAACGCCAAGAAGCTACTCGCCACGAACGAACGCGTGAGCTTCGCCGCCGACGCCTACGCCGCGCTCGAGGGCGCCGATGCGCTTTGCCTGGTGACCGAATGGGGCGCGTTCCGCACTCCCGACTTCGAGCGCATCCGCGCCGCGATGCGTGAGCCCTTCATCGTCGATGGACGCAATCAGTACGAGCCGCAGGAAATGGTGCGGCTCGGGTTCACCTACGTCGGCGTGGGAAGGGCGGCGCAATGAGTCGTGTCCTGGTCACTGGTGGCGCGGGGTTCATCGGCTCCCATCTCTGCGAGCGTCTCATCGCCGACGGCCACGAGGTCATTTGCCTCGACAACTTCCTCACCGGCCGCAAGGCGAACCTCGATGCGCTGGCGCGGCATCCGCGGTTCGAGCTCGTGCGCCACGACATCGTCGAGCCCGTGCTCGTCGAGGTCGACGAGATCTACAACCTCGCGTGCCCGGCATCGCCGCGGCACTACCAAGCGAACTCCGTCAAAACGGTCAAGACGAACGTGCTCGGTGCCCTGCACGTGCTCGGCGCTGCCAAGCGTTTGAAGGCCCGCGTCCTGCAAGCCTCGACCAGCGAAGTCTACGGCGATCCGCAAGTTCATCCGCAGCCGGAGGACTATTGGGGACACGTGAACCCCATCGGTACGCGCGCCTGCTACGACGAGGGCAAACGCGTCGCCGAGACCCTGTTCTTCGACTATCGCCGCCAGCACAACCTGGAGATCCGCGTGGCGCGCATCTTCAACACCTACGGACCACGCATGCTGGAGAATGACGGCCGCGTGGTCAGCAACTTCGTGGTGCAGGCGCTGCGCGGCGAGCCCATTACCATTTATGGTGACGGCTCACAGACGCGCTCGTTCTGCTTCGTCGACGATCTCGTGGAAGGCTTGGTGCGCTTGATGAACAGCGACTGTCACGAGCCGGTGAACCTCGGAAACCCCGGCGAGTTCACGATAGCGGACCTGGCGCAGAAAGTCGTGACCATGACCGGCAGCAAGTCGCAAATCGAGAAACGTGCGCTGCCCGCCGATGACCCACGGCGACGTCAGCCCGACATCGCGCGCGCCAAGAAGATTCTCGGCTGGCAACCGACGGTCCCGCTCGAGCAAGGCCTCGAGAAGACGATCGCTCATTTCCGTGGAGTCTTGAAATGAGCGCGGTGAAGAAGCGTGCGCTGATCACCGGCATCACGGGTCAAGACGGCAGTTACCTAGCGGAGCTCTTGCTCTCGAAGGGCTACGACGTCTACGGGCTCATCCGGCGCGCCTCGACCTTCAACACCACACGCATCGATCACATCTACGCCGACCCGCACGAGAAGCCGCCGCTGCGCCTCATCTACGGCGACTTGAGCGATGCTTCGAGCCTGAATCAGGCGTTGCGCGAGTCGCAGCCCGACGAGATCTACAATCTGGGAGCGCAGTCGCACGTGCGCGTCTCGTTCGACATCCCGGAATACACCGGCGACGTGACCGGGCTCGGTACCTTGCGCATGCTCGAAGCCATTCGCGAGACCGGTAGCAAGGCGCGTTTCTACCAGGCCTCGTCGAGCGAGCTCTACGGCGCCGTGCGTGAGGTGCCGCAGCGGGAGACCACGCCGTTCAATCCGCGCAGCCCCTATGCCGCCGCCAAAGCGTACGCGTTCTATCTGGTGGCGAACTACCGCGACGCCTACGGCATGCACGCCTCGAACGGCATCTTGTTCAACCACGAGAGCGAGCGTCGTGGCGAGACCTTCGTATCGCGCAAGATCACGCGCGCCGTCGCGCACATCAAGTTCGGCCTCCAGGACAAGCTCTACCTCGGCAACCTCGACGCCAAACGCGACTGGGGCTACGCGCCCGACTACGTGCATGCCATGTGGCTCATGCTCCAGGCCGACCAGCCCGACGACTACGTCATCGCGACCGGCGAGATGCACACGGTGCGCGAGATGGTCGAGCTCGCCTTCGGCCTCGCGCAGCTCGACTGGCAAAAACACGTCGCCATCGATCCCAAGTACTTCCGGCCCACGGAAGTCGAGCAGCTCCTCGGCGACTCCGCCAAGGCGCGGGCCAAGCTCGGCTGGAAACCCCAAGTCGGCTTTCAGGAGCTCGTGTCGCGCATGGTGAAACACGACCTCGAGCTGGTGCGACGCAAGGTCGAGGGCCACCGCGAGCGCGCCCATGAGACGCGCAGCGACTAGCGGGTTCTTTTGACCCAGCCTTTTTTCCCGGTACCCTTCCGGACGATGGCCATTTCGTCGCGCGTCTTGACCGCCGCAGCGGTCGTTTGCTCCCTTCAACTGCTCGCCGCTTGCGGCCAGGACTGCGGCGAGGGCACCCAGCGCCGGGGTGACCAGTGCGTGCCGGAGGGCTTCACCTGTGGCGCCGGTACGGTGCTCTCGGATGGCGTGTGCGTTGCCCAAGTCGAGGCTTGCGGCGATGGCACCGTGGTCGACGAGACGACCTGTGTGCTCGATGACGGCTCGGTGATCTGCGACGCGGGGACTCAGTACGACGTGACCTTGCAGCGCTGCGTCGCAACCGTCGCCGGCTCGTGCGGCCCGAACACCATCCTCGTCGACGACACCTGTGTGGTCGCCGCGCACTTGCGACTGATTCACGCCGTCTCGGCTCCCAACGCCGGGGTGATCGACGTCTACGTCGACGGCCTGCTCGTCGTGAACGATCTGACGTATCTCGGCGCGACCCGTTTCATCGACGTGCCCGCGGGAACCCACGACGTAGCGGTTGCCTTGCCCGAGAGTGGCGGCGCCATCGGTGACCCGGAGCCTGACGGCGCCATTACCACGAGCGTCGCCGTCAGCCCGGTGACCGACACCGTGGCGGTGCTCGTGGGCGAGAACACCGCGACGTTTGCCGCCGCCGTTCGTCAGCTCCCGCGGTCCGTCGAAGCGGACAGCATTGCCTTCACGGTGGCCCAAGCCAATCCCGACGCCCCGGCGTTGGTCGACGTCGAGCACGAAGGCCCCGACCACGCCAGTGAAGGTGACGACACCACGCTAGTCGACGACCTTGCCTTCGCCGCCGCATCGACGCTCGTGACCATGCCGGCGTCACGCTTCGTGCTCGGCTTTGCCGGCAGTGGCGGCTCCGACGTCGACCGCTATCGCGCCTCGTGGGAAGACCTCGGCGGCCAGGCATTCACGTTGGTCATCGGCGAGCCCGAAGACGACTACGAGCTCGGCCGCGTCTGGATGTTCATGCGCAACGACGACGTCGGCGTAGAGCTACCGCTTTTCGACTGAGCGTTGCTCGAGGTACCAGCGCACCGTGCGCTGCAAACCTTCTTCGAGGCCGACCTTCGCGCGAAACCCCAGCGCCGTGAGTCGCGACACGTCCATGAGCTTGCGAGGCGTGCCGTCGGGCTTGCTCGCGTCCCAGTGGACTTCACCGCTATAGCCGACGACCTTCGCGATGAGCTCCGCGAGCTCCTTGATGGTGACATCGACGCCGGTGCCGACGTTCAACGGGCCCGGGCCAGAGAAATGCTCGAGCAAGTGGAGCGCCGCCTCCGCCATGTCTTCGACATAGAGGAATTCACGTCGTGGCCGCCCGCTACCCCAGAGAGTCACCGGCGCGCCGCTCTCCTTCGCGTCGACGAGCTTGCGGATCATCGCCGGTACGACGTGCGAGCTCATGAGATCGAAGTTGTCGTGGGGCCCATAGAGGTTCGTGGGCATGGCGCTGATGAAGTCGCAGCCGTACTGGGCGCGGTAGTGGTCGCACATCTCGATCGCGGCAATCTTGGCGACGGCGTAAGCACGGTTGGTCTCTTCGAGCGGACCGGTGAGTAGGTACTCTTCGCGCAAAGGCTGTGGCGCGAGCTTGGGGTAAATGCAGCTGCTGCCGAGGTTGAGCAGCTTCTTCACGCCCGCGACGTATGCCGAGTGGATGACGTGCGTCGCGATGGTGAGATTGTCGTAAATGAAGGTCGCGGGAGCCGAAGCGTTGGCGTGGATGCCGCCGACTTTCGCGGCGGCGAGGACGACGATGTCGGGTTTCTCGGCTGCGAAAAACTTCCGTACGGCGGCTTGGTCCAAGAGATCGAGCTCCGCCCGGGTGCGCAGGAGGAGGTTCTTGTAGCCCTTCGCTTCGAGGGCGCGGAGGACGGCGCTGCCGACTAGGCCGCGGTGGCCGGCGACGTAGATGCGGGCCGAGGGATCCATGGCCACGTCTATGCCGGCCAGTGCCGCGGGTCGCAAGCCGGCGATAGCTTTGACAGGGTTTCGGGGCTGCTACAGACTTGGCGCATGCGAGTGGTCATTCTCTGCGGCGGCCAGGGCACGCGGATCCGCGATGTCAGCGAGAACATTCCGAAGCCCATGTTGCCCATCGGTGGCCGGCCGATCGTCTGGCACATCATGAAGAGCTACGCCTCGCATGGCTTCAACGAATTCGTGCTCTGCCTCGGCTACAAGGGCTGGCTCATCAAAGAGTTCTTCCTCAACTACCGCACGATGATGACCGACTGCACCGTTCGACTCGGCAGTCCCGACGACGTCACCACGCACAACGCGCATGGTGAGAGCGACTGGACGGTTACGCTCGCCGACACCGGTGAAGACACGATGACGGGTGGTCGCGTCGCCGCCATCCGCCGCTACGTCGAGAACGACGACGTCTTCATGATGACGTACGGCGATGGTGTCTCCGACGTGAACGTCAAGGAGCTGCTCGCCTTCCATCGGTCGCATGGCAAGATCGCCACGGTGACCGCTGTGCGGCCGCCCGGACGTTTTGGCGAGATGCAGATGGCTGGACCGCAGGTCACGGAGTTCAACGAGAAGCCACAAGCGACATCGGGCTTCATCAATGGTGGTTTCTTCGTGGTCGATGCGAAGCGCATCTGGCCTTACATCGCTGGCCCTCAGATCGTGTTCGAGCAAGAGCCGCTGAAGCGCTTGGCCCGTGAGGGTGAGCTCGCGGCTTTCGAGCACCGTGGGTTCTGGCAGCCAATGGACACGTATCGCGAATACTCTCTCTTGAACGACCTCTGGTCGCGCTCCGCCGCGCCATGGAAGTCGTGGTGAGTAGTCTCGCCGACGCCTATCGTGGCAAGCGCGTCTTGGTCACCGGACACACCGGTTTCAAGGGTGGTTGGCTCGTCGCGTGGCTCCGGCACCTGGGTGCGGAGGTCACTGGCTTCGCGCTCGCGGCCGAGCCCGGTCCCTCGATGTTCGCGGCGATCGATGTGGCGGCGTCGTGTGACCACGTCGTCGGCGACGTTCGCGACCTCGCCGCGTTCGCGGCCGTCTACGACCGCGTTCAACCCAGCTACCTGTTTCATCTGGCGGCGCAGCCCCTGGTGCGGCTCAGCTACAGCGAGCCGATCGCGACGATCGCGACCAACGTCATGGGCACGGCAAACGTCCTCGAAGCCGTCCGCCAAAGCGGTCGACCTTGCGCCGTCGTCATCGTCACCAGCGACAAGTGTTATGACAACCGCGAGTGGGTCTACGGCTACCGCGAGACCGACCCCATGGGCGGTCATGACGTCTATTCGATGTCCAAAGGCGCTTGTGAGCTCGTGGTCGACAGCTACCGGCGTAGCTTCTTCGGCGCGTCATCGATTGCTCTGGCGAGCGCGCGGGCGGGCAACGTCATCGGCGGTGGAGACTGGGCACGTGATCGCCTCGTTCCCGACGCGGTGCGAGCTTTGCAAAAAGGAGACGCCGTGGCGGTACGCAATCCGCGGGCGGTGCGCCCTTGGCAACACGTCCTCGAGCCGCTTTCGGGCTATCTCATGCTTGGGGAACGCCTCGCTCAACGTGACCTCGCTGCGCGGTCGGCGTGGAACTTCGGCCCACGCGTCGAGGAGAGCTTGGCGGTGGGGCCGATGATGGATCTCTTCACCAAGCTCTGGGGTGATGGTGCGCGCTGGGTCGACGCCAGCGAGAAGAACGCGCCACACGAGGCTGGTCTGTTGCGCTTGTCCATCGACAAGGCGGTCACGCAGTTGGGATGGGCTCCACGATGGAGCCTCGAGCAAGCGTTGTCCGCGACGGTGACTTGGTACAAGCGGGCCGAGGCCGACGTCTCGACCCTTCGAGCAATGACGCTCGATCAGATCGCGAGCTACACAGGTAAACATCGTGGCTGATTTCGACCACCTGTCCGACATCGCAGCGCAAGAGCTCGAAGAGCGCTTGCAAGCGGAGATTCTCGAGCGTGTCCGCACCATCGCTGCGATTCGCCAGCGACCGCAGACATTCACGCCCGGCAAGTCTCCTGTCCGCTATGCTGGACGTGTCTATGACGAGCACGAGATGACGAGCTTGATCTCGTCGTCGCTCGAGTTCTGGCTTACGGCGGGACGCTGGCACGCGAAGCTCGAGAAGAACTTGGCGCGCTGGTACGGGCTCGCGCACGCACGCATCGTCAACAGCGGCAGTAGCGCCAATCTCGTTGCGGCCGCTGCGCTGATGAGCCCACTGCACGGAGACGATCGGGTGAGGCCCGGCGATGAGGTCATTACCGTGGCCGCGGGTTTCCCCACCACAGTAGCGCCGTGGATTCAGCTCGGTGTCGTGCCGGTCTTCGTCGACGTCGACGTGCCCACCTACAACATCGACGTCACGCGGCTCGAGGCGGCGCGCAGCTCGAAGACCCGCGTCGTCATGATCGCCCATACGCTGGGCAATCCGTTCGATCTCGGAGCCGTGCAAGCGTTCTGCAAGAAGCACGACCTCTGGCTCGTCGAGGACAACTGCGACGCGTCGGGCTCGCTCTACGGGGGAAAGAAGACGGGTACGTTCGGCGACCTCGCGACTCTCAGCTTCTATCCACCGCACCACATGACCATGGGAGAGGGCGGCGCCGTGCTCTGCAACGACGACACCATGGAACGCGCCGTGGAGAGCATCCGCGACTGGGGCCGAGACTGCTATTGCGACCCCGGAGTCGACAACACCTGCGGCAAGCGCTTCGAGTGGCAGCTCGGTGAGCTGCCGCTCGGCTACGACCACAAGTACATTTACAGTCACCTCGGCTACAACCTGAAGGTCACGGACATGCAGGCGGCCGTGGGATGCGCGCAGCTCGAAAAGTTAGAGGGGTTCGGGGCTGCGCGGCGCGCCAACTGGAAGTACTTCCGGAATGCGCTCGCCGACCTCGAGGACCTCTTCGTTTTGCCTGAGCCGACACCCACGTCCGACCCGAGTTGGTTCGGCTTCATGATGATGGTGCGCCCAGGAGCGCCGTTCACGCGCGACCAGGTGGTAGCGCATCTCGAATCGCGCAAGATCCAGACGCGCATGTTGTTCGCGGGAAACCTCGCGCGTCAGCCGGCTCTCACCGAGCTGGTCGCCGACCGTAAGCGGACCGGCGGCCAGGCGCCCTATCGTGTGGTCGGCGAGCTCACCAACACTGATGCGATCATGAACACGGGCTTCTGGTTCGGCGTTTATCCCGGGCTGACGGAGCCAATGCGCAAGCACGTCGTCGACGAAGTGCGCGTCTTCGCTCGTAAGTCGCCGACCTTGCACAAGCGCGCATGATTGTCGCGGTCACCGGAGGAACAGGGTTTCTCGGCCGCCGCGTCGTGGCTCTGCTCGAAGGGCGCGGCCATGAGGTCAGGCTCCTCAGGCGAGAAGACGGCGGCTTGCGCGATCGCGACTCCCTACGTCGTCTGTGTGCTGGAGCGGACCACCTCGTTCACATGGCATCCGTCGGCGTCCAGGCTCGGCATCGGGTGATGGGCGACATGCTCGCGGTCAACGTGGACGGCACCGTCAACGTGCTGGAAGCTGCGCTCGAAGCCGGCGTCGCCGGCACGACCATCACCGGGACCGTGCTCGAGTATCAGGGCGGCGATGACGCGCTCCCCGAGTCGGCGCCAGCCGAGCCCGTCGACGCATATGGCGCCACCAAGAGCGCCGCTGGTCTCCTTGCACGAGCCCTGGCGAGCAGAGTTGGGCACCGTCTCGTCTATTTGCGGTTGGCTTCGATGCTCGGACCTGGCGACGATCCGGACAAGCTGGTTCCACAGGTCGTCCATGCCCTTGCGACGGGGAAACCCATCGACCTCACGCCAGGTGCTCAGGAGCGCGAGTGGCTGCACGTCGACGACGGGGCGGACGCGATCGTCAAGAGTCTCGACCTCCGCGCCGCCGCCGTCCTCAATGTCGGTACTGGTGTCGGCTACAGCGTACGGAGCTTCCTCGAGCGCCTCTGCACGGCCTTGGGTGCGGACGCGAGTCTGCTGCGCTTCGGAGCCAAGCAAGCGCGCGCGGGTGAGCCGCCTCGACTAGTCATGGACGTGTCTACCGCGAGGAAGCTGCTAGGGTGGCAAAGCGTCCGCACGTTGGACGACATCGTTGCCGAGCTCTCCAGCTCCGTGAAAGGGTAGGGCGTGTCGCAAACCTGGCTCATCACCGGAGGCTGCGGCTTCCTCGGCGCAAACCTTACGGCCGCTCTCTTGGCCGACGGACATGACGTCATCGTCATCGATTCGCTGGCGCGGACCGGTTCGGCCGATAACCTCGCGTGGTTGAAACGTTGTGCCGCCGCATCCGGCTCGGGCGCATTCGTTCATCACCAGGTCGACACACGCAACCAGAGCGATATCGAGGCCATCTTCGCCGATCGCGGCGGGTCGTTGACCGCTATTGCGCATCTAGCGGGCCAGGTCGCGATGACGACATCGGTCGCGCAACCGCGCTATGATTTCGAAGTCAACGTCCTCGGCGCCATGAACGTGCTCGAGGCGGCTCGCAAACACGCGGCCCACGCAGTGATTCTGTTCAGCAGCACCAACAAAGTCTACGGGGACCTCGACAAGGTCCGACACGTCGAGACGGCCAAACGTTGGACCTGTCCAGACTTCCCACATGGGTTCGACGAAAACACGCCACTGTCGTTTCAATCGCCTTACGGGTGCTCGAAGGGCGCGGCTGACCAGTACTTCCTCGATTTCCACCGCATGTATGGTCTCAAGACCATCGTCTTCCGGCACAGCAGCATCTATGGCGGGCGGCAGTACGCCACCGTCGATCAAGGCTGGGTCGGTTGGTTCTGCGCGCAAGCGTTGCGGCAGCGCGACGAGGCACGGGCTGGCAAGGCGACGCCATTCACCATCGCCGGTGACGGCAAGCAGGTGCGCGACCTGCTGTTCGCGGACGACATCGTCACGTGTTACCGCCACGCCTTCGCCAAAGCGGACGCATGCGCCGGTAAGGCCTTCAACATCGGGGGCGGCCCGGCCAATAGCGCGAGCCTCCTCGAGCTCTTCGACATGCTCGGCGAGCGGCTGGGCGTGCAGCTTGCTTATGACCGCCTCCCAGCTCGAGCGAGTGATCAGCGTGTCTTCATCGCGGACGTTCGGCTCGCGGAATCGACCTTTGGTTGGCGCCCCACCGTGAGCCGCGAATCCGGGGTCGATCGCATGCTCGCCTGGGTCGCGGAGGCGAACCGGCGCGCATGACGGTTCTACTGGTGAACGACACGATTGGTCGCGTCGCCGGCAGCAATCAAGCATGCCAACGCATCAGTCGTAAGCTCACTCAGGCTGGGGAAAACGTCGTCTGGACCGGGACGATGGAGGTGGCGGATGAGGCGCTCGCGGCGGAGCTCACGCGCGAGACCGGTGCCCGCATCGCGCCGCTGGGACAGGCCGGCAAGACCCGCTTCGCAGCCCTGTCGCGTTCCGTCGTGAGCCCGAATCTCGTGCGCAACTTCGAGGGCGTGGTTCGCAAGACGAAGCCTGCTTGGGCTCTCGTCTGCAACGTGCACAATGCGCTTTCTCCCGCCGTGCTCGGAGTGCTCGCGGCGCATCGCGTGCCCATCGTCTTTTTTCCCTTCGACAACTGGTTGTGGTGCGTTCGTAAGTACAATCACGTGGAGACCATGCCGCGCCCTTGCCGCGCCTGCGTCGAGCGACCCTCGCCAGAGATCGTGCGTCTACGCTGCGGAGGCTCGCGTCCCACGTCATGGGTGCACTATGGCGTACGCAAGGCACTCGCGGTGCGTCGCCTGCTTGCGAGCGCCGTCCATGGATGGATCGTGCCCACCGAAATCTATGCCGACGCCCTTCGCGCGTATGGGGTTGGTGAGGCGCGCATGTTGCGGCTGCCGTTCCCGCTCGACGATCCCGACCCAGATGCACCGCGACTCGGTGAGCGATTCATCTATTATGGTGCCTCGCATCCAGCGAAAGGCCTCCTCGCGTTGTTCGAGGCGCTCGGCGGTGTGCGCGGTTTCCCGCTCGACCTCTACCTCTCCGATGAGCTGCCGGGTGCCTTGCGAAACGCCTTCGAGACCGCGGCGCGCCACAACTCTCTCCGCGTCGATTCCACCTTGCGCTGGACGAGTGGCCTGCGCGAGCGCGTGCGTGCCTCACGTGGCGTCCTGATTCCTTCCGCGTGGGACAGCGTCGGAGAACAGACTCTCTTCGAATCGATGAGCTTCGGTCGCCCGATCATCGCGAGCGACATCGAGGTCCACCGGCAATGGTTGCGCTCTCCGGAGCAGGGCACGCTCGCGCCGCTCGACGACGTCTCCATGTTTCGCGAAGTGCTCACAGCGAGCAGTGAGCGTTTTCGCGAAGGGAGCCCAGCGGTCCGCGAAAACATTCGAGCGATCGTCGCGAGCCAGGAGCGCTGGCCGGAGCGGCTCACGAGCTTCGTGAGCACGATCGCATGAGACGGCGCGCCGCAACCCTCATCGTCATTTCGAGCTACGTCAGCGCCGGTATCAACGCGGTGTCCGGATTTTTGTTCGTGCCCTGGTACCTGCACGCGTTCGGTCTGCCGACCTATGGAGCCTGGCTCGCCAGTGGCAACGTGCTCGCGCTGCTGGGGTTGCTCGATGGGGCGGTCAATCAAGTCGCCGGACAAAAGCTCGCCGAGACCTACGGTGGAGGTGACCGCGTTGCGTTCGCGCGCCTCGCTGGTGCCGTCCTGCTCCTAGGCGTGCTGACGCTCGGGGTGTTGACGGTCGGTCTCGCAGGCGGAGCCACACTCATCGTCGGGCAGTTGAGCTTCGAGGGCGTGGACACGCGCGGCCTCATGCTTGCGACCTTCCTTGCCGGTCTCGGCGGGGCGTTGAGCTTTCTGCAGGTGAATCTTGCGACGCTGCCTCTCGCTTGGCAGCGACCAATGCTACCGAGCCTCGCGGTCGTGAGTGGCCAGCTCTTGGGGCTCGTGGTCATCGCCGCAGGCTTGTGGAACGGTATGGGCGTCGCCGCGCTCGGCGCCGGCGCGATGGTTCGCGGTCTCGTCGCTTTGCTCGTCACCGCAGTAGGTCTTTTGCGTGACTGGCGTGCGCTCGAGCTGCCGCGCCCGACCTTCGCGCGCGGTGACTTACGTTCGCTGTTGCGGACATCGTTGCCCATGACCGGCGCGCGCTTCGTCTCGGTCTTGCTCAACCACTCCGAGTCCGCGCTCGTCGCTCTGTTGCTCGGCGCCGGTGCGGCGGGTGTTCTTGCGCTGACGAGTCGGCTGTACCAATTGGGCGCCATGCTAGTGCAGCCCATCGCGGGCGCTGCTTCGAGTGGGCTTGCGCACCTTTTTGGCAGCGGCGACACCCAGCGCTTGCGTGACGTGGTGCGCGAGCTCTTGCTCACGTCATCGGCGCTCGCGGCGCTATTTTTCGTCCCGGTCTTCGCGATCAACGAGACAGTGATGGCTGTCTGGGTTGGGGCCGAGAAATACGCCGGCACTGTCACCGACGCGATGGTCTTGCTCGCGATGCTCCTCACGGTTCGCAACGGGCTGGTTCAAGTGACGCTCGTCGCGGTCGGAAACTACTCCTTGTCGCTCCTGTGCAGCGTCATCGAGCTCGCCGTCCGCCTGTCGCTGGTGTTCGGGCTCGCCACGTTGGTCGGCGTCACCGCGGTGCCCATCGCGACGGCCGCAAGCTCGCTGACTGCGCTCATGTTCGTCGCGCTCCCCGGCCGAGAGAAGCTCGCTTGGCGCGGCCTGATGCTCACAGGCGCCGGAACCCTCGCCGCGAGCATCGTCGTGACCATCTTGGTTCGTATCGTGTCGTCGCGCCTGCCGTTCGACCTCTCGAGCTGGCCGCGCGTCGTCGCCTTTGCCGCTGTGGTTGGTGTAGCGACGCTCCTGACGACGTACGCGACCAGTCCCGTGCTGCGAGCGAGGCTCGCATGAGTGGCTCGATTCTCTGGCTGGGGCCGGTCTACGACGAGCGCTCGATGTTGTCTGGGCTCGCGGTCAGCCCCGCCGCCAATCGCTGGCAACACGGGCTCATCAGGGCACTCACCGAACGCGGGCGCCGAGTTCGCGTCGTCTCGTACATGCTCGCTTCGATCTGGCCACGTGGTCCTCTTGCCTTGAAGGACGATGCCGGCACCGCTCCAGCGGACGTCGACGGAACCAACGTCGGGTACATCAACGCGCCGGGGCTACGTGTACCATCGCTTGCGCGCCGGCATGCGCGCTCGATTCGTCGCATCATCGACGAGATCGGCAGACCCTCGATCGTCGTGAGCTACAACGAGCTTCCCGGACCGTACCTCGCGGCGCTTGCGAGCACGTTGCGCTGGCGTATCCCGTGGGCGCACGTAATTGCGGATGCGACTGCGCCCTCGCTGCGACCTTTCGCGCGCCTGGTGCGCCGCTTCGTGAAGCCGGGACGCGTGTATTTGTCGTGGGCGGACTACGAGCGCGACCGCTCGTCGACCAAGCTCCACTTGGACGGCGCCGCGGAGGCCATGCGACCGTACGCGACCCCTCCTACCACGTCGACCGTGGTCTACACCGGCTCGGTGAGCACGAACGCAGGCGCCGATCTGCTCGCGCAAGCGTTCGCGCGCATCGAGCGGGCCGACGCGCGCCTGATCGTCTGCGGACCCGGTCGAAGTGAAGCGCTCCAGGATCTGGCGCGCCGCGATGCCAGAGTGACGATTCGCGGCCTGGTCTCCGAAGCCGAGCTACGCGAGGTCTGCGCGAGTGCGTCGGTGTTCGTGAACCCTCGCCTGCCGAGCGCTCCCGAGAACATCAACAACTTCCCGTCGAAGCTCTTGGAATACCTCTCCTACGGTCGACCCATCGTCTCGACCTGGACGCCGGGGCTTGCTCCCGAATACCTCGAGGTCTTGAGAGTCAGCGATGACGACCCCGATGTGTTCGCCAAAGCGGTCATCCGGGCGCTCGAAGACGACCCGGTGCGCTCATACGCCCGCGCCGAGGCATTCGTGAACGCCAGCCGCACATGGTCGGCCCAAGCGGCGCGACTCGACGCTTGGCTACGTCAGCTGGAAGCCGCGTGACCACTGCCCGCGTTCTTTACGACCTGCGCTTCATCGCCTGCGTGGGCCTAGTCGGCGCCACTCTCGTCGGCGGAGCAATCGGTCAGGTCGCATTGCTGTTGCTCCTCGTGCCGACGATCTGGATCGTTCTGCAGCCGCGTCCAGAGTGGCTACCGCTCTTTTATATTCTCCATCTTCCCACCGCGGCGTTCGGCGTTCTCACGGACAACGAGCTTGGTGACCCGCTCTGGTCCATCGACCGCCTGTTGCATATCGACGTCTTCGAGCGGGTCCCGAAAGACCTGGTGCTCGGCGGCATTCAGCTCAACGTGGCGCTCTTCGCCTGTGTCTTCGGCTTCGCGCGCGCTCTCCTCTACACACGACCCTGGCCGCGCATTCAGCAGGCTTTCGTCGTCCTCTGCGCTGCGCTCTTCTTCGGCCTGGTCAGCGCTTTTCTCGGTCGCGAAGACGGCAACAACGGCTGGTCGCAGAGCGTGCGCTACGTGCTCACGGTTGGCGCGTTCTTCTGGGGGACGGCGGTCGTGCGTCGCAACGCCGCCAACGCGGCCGATCTCGAGGACGCGCTGTCGACGCTAGCGCGCGCTTGCACCCTGCTGCTCGCGGTCGGTCTCTTGCGTGGCCATCTCGTGTTCTTGAGCTGCGGCATCGTCGCGGCATCGCTTCCGCGTTTCGTGCAGACGCGCATGTACCCATGGATTGCGCTCGCGCTCGGCGGCTGCGCGGTGAGCTACCTCCAGGGGACGCTCACCATTCGCGCAATCATGCTGGCGTCCCTCGCATTCTCCATCTTGTCTTTGCGCCGGGTCACTTGGTTCACACGCTTCGGAGTACGGACGCTGGGTGCCGCGGTCGCCATGATCACGGTGTTGAATCTCGTGATCGTGCTCAATACCGCCGACGCGCGCGACGAGATCGCCGCCTTCGAAGTCGGGCAAGGTCAGGGTGGTGAGCTGACGGTTCGAGCGCGCGACAAGATCCTGCTCGACCGCGCTCCACTCTGGCGCGCCGCTTGGACTCAGATCTCGGAGCCACCTTACGTCTTCGTACCTGCGTCGCGCACGCTGAGCATTCGGACCGTCGGCTACGCCAGCACCTGGACCGGTGGCGCTCACCACGTCGCGCTCGAGGCGCTGCGAAACCTCGGCATTGCGGGCGGCGGCCTGCTATTGTTCGCGAGCGCTGTCTGCTATGGCGCAGTTCTCCTCGCGATGACCCTAGCTCGTAGCCCGATGGTGCGCGTCGTCTGCTGCGCTGTCGCCGCGACCATCGGCGTCGGATTCGCTACCGGCAACTTTCCCCTGCAAGACACGACGGGCGTGCTCATCTGGTCTCTGGGAGGTCTCTGTTTCGCGGCGGCAGTCGTTCACGACCAGGCAGAGGCCTGACGCCATGCGCATTGGCATCGTCGTCGAGTACTTGCACGGTCGCGGCGGCACCCAACGGCAGGCGCTCGAGCTCGCCCGGATGCTCGGAGACCTTGGTCACGATGTCGTGGTGTTGACGCGCGTCCTCGATCGCAAGAGGTGCTTTCCCGAGTTGCTCGCTACGCTCGAGGTGCGCTCCGTGCACGACGTCACCGCGAAAGCAGTAGAGGCGGCAAGCAGCTCTTCGCGCGTGCTCGCGCGGCGGTTCGCGGAGAAGATCGGCATCCACGACGTCGTCGCGATGCGGACGATGCGCGCATCCGCGCGTGAGCTGGTCGCCTTGCTCGAAGCGGCCGCGAGCGAGCAACCCTTCGACGTGCTCAATGCACACGACTACGGTCCCGCGGCGTGGGCGGTTGCGAGATGCCGTGGGCCGGTCAAGGTTTGGCAGTGCAACGACCCGGTCTTTCGATGGAGTAAGGCGCCTGGGTTGTTCGGGGGCGCGACGCGCGCGGCGGCTATCGCGTACGATAGGCGACGCAGCCACGGGTTCGATGCGATCACCGTGCTCGACCACGCCGTCGCTCGGGTGGTCGAGCGACGCTTCGGTATGACTCCTAAAGTCGTGCGCTCGGGGGTGGACGTCCGCGGATTTGCCGCGTTGCCTCCGCGCCGTGAAGCCCGGGAGCGCTTGGAGCTCGACGATGACGCGTTCGTCGTCTTGGTTCTCTCGCTGTTACACAGCAAACATCGGCGCGCCGAGGACGCGATTGCTCTCGCCGAGCGCCTTCCGGCCAGCACCCGCGTGCTCCTCGCAGCGACGGTCGTCGACCCGGGGAGCGCATACACCCACTTCATCGAAGAGCGTCTCGCGCGTAGCAGCGCGAAAGACCGCGTCCTCTGGCGTCGGGAGCCACTGCGCGGCGAAAGCGAGCTCCATGACCTGTATGCCGCAGCGGACGTGTTCTACTTTCCCAACGAGCGGCAGACTTGGGGGCTCTCGGTGATCGAGGCCTGCGCTGCAAAGCTTCCCGTCGTCGTGTCCGACGGCGCCGGCGCCCACGAGGTCATCGATGACGGGAAGAACGGCTTCGTCTTTAGAGTCGGTGATATCGACCAGGCCACCGAGAAAGTCGTCGCTCTCGCCGATCCGGCGCTGCGCCATCGTATCGGCGAGGCGGCCCAAGACCTTGCGCGCACCATGAGCTGGCAAGACTACGCTCGCGCCATGCTTGCGACTTTCGACGACGCTCGCTCGCGTCGTAAGGTCTAATCGATGTGCGGCATTACCGGCGCCTTGGGCAAGGATAGCATTCGCCTGGTCGACACCATGCTGGCGGTGCTCGCTCATCGTGGCCCGGACGGCGTCGGCCGATTCCGCGGTGATCAGGCGGCGCTCGGTCACCGTCGTCTGGCTATCATCGACCTGGACGAGCGCGCGGCGCAGCCGATGACGCGTGGTTCGTCGACCATCGTCTTCAACGGCGAGATCTACAACTACACCGAGCTACGCACCGAGCTCGAGGCGCAAGGCGAGACCTTCACGACGTCGTCGGACACCGAGGTGTTGCTGGTGGGCTTCCAGCGCTTTGGGCCGGAGTGGCTCGAGCGCCTCCGCGGCATGTTTGCATTCGCCGTCTGGAACGCCGATCGCCGCGAGCTCACCTTGGTGAGAGACCGACTCGGTATCAAACCGCTGTATTATGCACGCGTCGCCGACGGCTTCGTATTTTCATCCGAGGTCCGCTCGTTGCTCGACGTCGTCCCGCGCGTCGCCGACCGAAAGGCATTGTTCGACTACTGGCGCTACGGTGCCGTGCTTGGTTCGCGTACCATCGTCGAAGGAGTGCACGCCCTACCGCCAGGCACTCTCCTTCGTGTCGGTGCCTCGGGAGAGCACAGGGAGTCCTGGTACGATCTCGCGCGCGAAGTGCGGGCGACGCCCGTCGCGCACGACTATGCCGAGGCATGCGCAACCCTACGCTCGAAGCTCGAGGAGGCGGCTCGCTATCATTTGATCGCCGATGTCACGGTCGGCGCGTTTCTTTCGGCAGGTATCGATTCGACGATGGTGGTTGGACTGCTATCGCGCATGAGCACGCGCCGGCTCGAGACCTTCACCCTCGGCTTCGAAGAGGCGGGTGAGATTGCGGACGAGCGCGAAATTGCGCGCGCCACGTCGCGAATGTTCGACACCCAGCATCACGAGCTCGTGGTCGCCGAGCGAGACGTTCGCGAGATCTTCGAGCAGTTTCTCGAGGCCACCGACGTGCCTTCGGCAGACGGTGCCAACACCTTCCTCATTGCGAGGCTCGCCGCGCACGTCGTGAAAGTCGCGGTGTCCGGCTTGGGTGGAGACGAGCTGTTCGCTGGGTATCCGCACTTTCGTCATCTGCGTCGTATGCGACACGTGCCCCGGCTCGTTCCGCGCTCGGCGACATGCCGCCTCGGGGTGCTGAAGATGCGACTGCCGCGCCGCTTGGCGCGCATCCTCGATGAGGTGTCCTCGTCGCCGGCGGAACGCTTCGACACCGTACGCAGACTCGCGGACGACGCCGAGGCACGTGCCTGGCTCCGGCTCGATCCCGGCGGCAACGATGCTCGCGTGGAGACGCCGTCGCTCGACGGCTTCGTCTCACGTCTCAGCCACTACGAGCTGGGGACATACATGGTCGACACCCTGCTGCGCGACTCCGACGTGATGAGTATGGCGTCGGGTCTCGAGCTGCGGCCCGTGTTGCTCGATCATCCGCTCGTCGAATGGAGCCTCGCCCAACCCGATGGGTTCAAGCTGAGCAGCAAGACGGCGAAGCGTATGCTCGTCGATGCAACCCGTGACCTGTTGCCGGACAGGGTGACCAACCGCGCCAAGACCGGCTTCGAGCTACCCCTCGGGCGCTGGTTGCGTACCCGGTTCCGCAAGGAAGCCGCCGCGGCATTCGAGTCTGCGTCCGCTCGCTCACTCATTGCAGGCGAGGGACGCGCCATGCTGTCGCGCGCGGTGGCGGGGGACGAGCCTCTGGCGCCGCGCGTATGGTCCTGGTTTGCGCTACTCGACTACTTGGAACGTCACCGCCTCGATGTGCGCGTCTGAAATCGCCGTCGAACGCTATCACGGACTGACGCTGCACCGCGCTCCGCCAGCGAGATCAACCCGGAGCCCGGCGCCGTGGCGGTGCGCAGTCGTAGCGTTGCCAGAGGGCTCAGACCGACCTCGGCGTCCTGGGCAAAACGTTTTACCGCGTCGATGGTCACGTTGCGGCCATTGGGGGTGTCGGTTCCATGGTAGTGCCGCAGCACCTCGATGAGCACGTTCACCTGTGACCGACCGACATCGCGCTTGCTTCCGAGAAAAGGGAACTCGTCGGCGAGGCGCAGGTTCGCATATGCGACCGCGAGGTTGTCGTGTCGTCCGCCGCCGAAAGCGAGTCGATCGAACGCCGCGTTGAACCACGGGTTCCGCAGCACGACCACGCGCTCGTCACGCTGGACGAAGGCCCGTAAGAGCGCCGCGACCACGAGCATGAAGGTGCCGTCGTAGCTCGCTAGACGCGCGAGCCAGCCTTCTTCGACGTCACGCCGCAAGATGCAATCGGAAACATTGGCGACGGGAATGCCACGCTTCAGAGCGTCGCTATCCTGAAAGGCCGCGACCTTGGCGATGAACGCGGGAACGCCATCGAAGCGTTGCTCCTCCGCGCCGAGTGTCGCTCCCAGCCAGTCGTCGGCGATGCCGTCGAGCGTCCCGGCGTTTCGGTCTGAATCGAGAGATCGGAAGAGAAACGAAAAAGTAAGAGCCGCGGGCTCGATGCTCTCGAGGGCATCGATCACAGCCGGCAAGCGGACGTCGTAAATGTAGCGATCGGAGCAGAACCACACGTACGCGCCGCGCGCTTTGACGTAGCCGTCGTAGTGATTGCGGTCGTAACCGACGTTCGTTTCCTGACGTACGATCCGCCAGGTGACTTCGGGATGCTCGCTTTCGAGCTCGGCGACGCGCTCGAGCGTGGCATCGGTCGAAGCGTTGTCTAGCACCAACAGCTCGATGCGCTCTTTGGCCACGTGCCGCGCGGTGGCCAGCAGCGAGCGCACGGCCGCTTTGATGGACGGCTCGCGGTTGTAGGTTGGCAGCGCGATGGTCAGCAGCGGCTTCAAGCAGCGTCCGGCGTGCAGTAGGGCCGCGCTTCGGCGACCGCGGGGTTTGCCCACACTTCCAGCATGTAACCGACGTCGACGCACGGGATTTCGAGGGGAGCGAGCTGCGTCAGAATGTTCGGCTTGCCGACGCCGGCCGCGACGAAGGCAATGTCCGCTGTTCCGGATAGGGGAGCGACGTCGACGTCATCGAACAACGAGCGACTCGCCGAGATTGCGCACCAGCGAATGCTTCGCGCGCCTTGAGCCGTGAGGCTGCGCTCGACTCGACTTCGCTTGTCCGCGTCGGCGTTGGTCACGACCAGGACACGCTTTCCGTCGATGAGACGCTTCCGACCGTCTCCGGCGAGCGCCGCATAGACGAAGTAGAAGGGTACGTAGTTGTCGCGGGTCAGCACGATTCCTTGCCGCGCAAGCCATTCCTTCATGGCCGGGAAGAACTTCTCCTGGAAGGGCACGCGACCGAACGAGAAATGTGGTGCGAGAACGCCGTCACGGGCGACGCGAGCCGTCAGCTCGGCATAACGTTGGCGCTGGGCGTTGAGCTCTTCGCGCGTATACCTCGCCGACGAGTAGACGCTTGGAGCGCCAGCGACGAAGTCTGCTCGACTCAACATCTCGCGCCAGTGCCGCGCGAGGCCGCGTAGTCGGGGAACGAGTGGTGTCCACGGCGCGGGCGGTTGGGAGCCGACACAGAACGCGAACTCGCCATCGCTCATGCGCATCACCGGCAGGTAGCGTTTGCCGGCGGCGTCGGCGACACGGGCGACGAACGTCTCGAACCAGCTCTCCGTCCGCAGCGGCTCGGGCGTGAAGACACGCGCGGTTGGGTCGACGCGTGTGACGAACCCAGGAATGGTCAGGGCCGTTTCGTGGGGCAACACGCGGAAGCGGGCCGGGATAGCGCGTGGAGTTTCAGGCACGCGTGAAGTCCTTGCGCGGATCTTCGAGGTGGCCGACACAGCCAGGATGCGGCTCGCATTCGACACGGTTGGCGCTCGGTTCGGCGGCACCGCGATCGTCGCCCGCGACGTCGTTGCCGCGAGCTTGCGCTGTCCTGATGTCGATCACGTTCTCGTGTTTGCGACGGCGCGGCCCGCGCGTCAATTCGAATTCCCGAATGATCCGCGAGTCGAGGTCGTGGAGCTGGGCCGGCTCGCTTCCAGCGGTGCGGCTCGCATCGCCTGGCAACTATCTGCCGTTGGCGTCGCGGCGCGTAGACGGAGCAGCGATTTGCTCATCGGCCTTGCGAACGGCGGGGTAGGCGGAAAGGTCCCGACCGCGGTCTTCCTCCAACAAGCGCTGCCATTCGCGCCGGAGGTGTTGGCCGGTGAGCCCATGCGAGCGCGAGCACGCATGGTCATGATCCGCGAGGTGATGCGCGCGTCCGCGCGGCGGGCAGTCGCGGTCGGCGTGCAAACCGAGGCCATGCGCGACGCGGTCGTGAATCGGCTGAGACTGTCGCCATCGCGTGTGCACGTCTTTATGCCAACAGCACCGACATTTCCGGACGCGGCGCTCGTCCCAGCTCTGGATGCGGTCCCGCGCGGCCGGCGTGTTCTCTACGTAGGCACGGACCTCACATACAAGAATCTCGATCTCGCACGCGCTGCGGCCCGTCTTGCCGACGCAACCCTGTTCGTTACAGCGGACGTTCTGGCGACTCCACCCAGTGTCGTTTCGCTGCGGGGGCTTGGACGCGCGGAGCTGCGCGCGGTGTACGAGGGCTGCGACGTGCTGGTGATGCCGTCACGCTGCGAAAGTCTCGGACTGCCTCTGCTCGAGGGCATGCGCCTTGGAGTCCCCATCGTGACCCTCGACAAGCCATATGCGCGAGAGGTTTGCGGGCAGGCCGCCCTCTACGTTGCTGACGACCCTGCGGAGATGGCTTCCGCCCTGCGCACCTTGCTTGCCGACTCTGGGTTGCGCGCGAAACTTGCCGATGCGGGTCGCGAACGGGTCGCTCGTCTCGACGGCGAGAGAGCATACGAGAAAATGCTACGCACGTTTGTGCACGCCGCCGGCCTTCGGGGAGTAGAGTACCTCTAGCATGGCGCGCATCTATCTCTCCCCGCCTCACGCCACGGACGTCGAGCGCAAGCTGCTCTTGGACGCCTTCGACTCCAACTGGCTCGCGCCGCTCGGGCCGCATGTCGACGCCTTCGAGCGCGAGCTCGCGGACTATGTGGGCGTGCCTCATGCCGCCGCACTCTCCAGCGGCACCGCGGGGTTGCACCTCGCTTTGGTCGTCTGTGGCGTCCAGCCGGGGGATATCGTCGTGACCTCGTCGTTTACCTTCGCGGCGACGGCGAATGCGGTGCGCTACGTTGGCGCCGAGCCGGTGTTCGTCGATTCGCATCCCGAGACCTGGACCCTCGATCCAGACCTGCTCGACGCCGAGCTCGACACGCTTGCGAGCCGCGGTCGGGGTGCCAAGGCAGTCATCGCCGTCGATCTCTACGGCCAGTGCTGTGACTACGCGCGCATCGAAGCCATTTGCGCCAAACACGGCGTGCACCTCATCGAGGATGCGGCCGAGGCGCTGGGAGCGACGTGTGGCAAGCGGTCCGCTGGAGCGTTCGGTCGCGTCGGCATCTTCTCGTTCAACGGCAACAAGGTGCTGACGACGAGCGGCGGCGGCATGCTGGTGTCGTCGGACGCCGCGCTCGTGGCGCGCGTACGCCACCTCGCGACGCAGGCACGCGAGCCAGTGCCGCACTACGAGCACAAAGACGTTGGTTACAACTACCGCTTGAGCAACCTTCTCGCTGCCGTCGGGCGCGGCCAGCTCACGACGCTCGATGCCCGCGTCAATGCGCGACGCAAGGTCAATGAACGCTATCGCGAACGCCTCGCACACGTCCCCGGGATCAGCTTCATGCCGGAAGCGCCGTACGGTCGATGCGCGTTCTGGCTCAGCGTCATGACCGTGGACCCGGCACTGTTCGGCGTCGATCGCGAGACCATGCGTCAGGCTCTCGAGCGTCAGGACATCGAAGCGCGGCCCGCCTGGAAACCCATGCACCTGCAGCCCGTTTTCGCGACCTGCAAGGTGCGGGGTGGCGACGTATCGGCCCGGATCTTCGAGCGTGGCCTCTGTTTGCCGAGCGGCTCGAATCTGAGCGAGCTCGAGCAGGACCGCGTCATTTCGACGATTTTGGCCCTGCGCGCTTGACGATCCGAGACCTGAGGCCGAACCTTGAATGGGTTGTTTGGCCGGTTTCGCGTGTGGGCAAGACGCCCGTGGTATCTTGCTAAAGGACTGTTCGAGGTGAAGTCGTGCCCTTAGAGCCTGCCGCGCCGTTCGGGCCGGTCGACAAAGGCGCGGAAGCCGCGGTGATCGACGTACGTATGCTGCTGGCCGCGCTCCAGCGGCGGCGGTGGATTGCGCTCGCGACGTTTGCGCTCTGTGTCGCGCTCGGAGTGATCTACACTGCCCGCTCGCCGCGCATCTATTCCGCGACCACGACCCTGGTGATCGAGCGCAGCGCGCCTGAAGTGCTCTCCGGAGTGCGCGACGTCTACGACCTCGGTACAGGCAACTACTGGGCGGTGAAAGACTACTACGAGACCCAGTACAACTTGATCCGCAGTCGACCGGTCGCCCAGCGGGTGTTGCAGACGCTCGGCGTTTCGACGCTCGCGATGATCGACGAGATCAACGCCTTCGGCGCGAGTCGCGCGGCCGACGACATGCCGCCCGAGCTCGCTGACAGCATTTCTTATCGCCTGAAAGTCCTAGGGCTCGGCAAAGTCCAGTCACGTGCTGCGTTGATACGCATCCTCGAGCATCTCGACGCACCCGACATCATGGCCAAGCGCATCAGCGTGGTCCCGGTGAAAGACTCGCAGCTCGTGCGCATCGTCATCACCGACCGCGACCCCGAGCTCGCGGCTCGCATCGCCAACGCCGTCGCCTCCGCTTACAGCGACGTGAACCTCTCGCAGAAGGTCGAGCTCACCCGTAGCGCGGTCGACTGGCTCCGTGGTCAGGTCACCGAGCTCAAGACCACGCTCGAGGCGAGCGAGCTCGCGCTGCACGAGTTCAAGAAGGCCAACAGCATCGTGTCCGCTTCGATGGAGGACAAGCAGACGATCGTCGTGCAGACCTTGACGCAGCTCAATCAAGAGCTGTCCGCTGCAACGGCCAAGCGCATCGCGCTCGAGAGTCGCCGTGATCAGCTCGAGCGTGTTCTGAAAAGCGACGTTCCCGCGGATGCGGTCGAAGAGGTCCTGGTCAGCCCAATCATCCAGAATCTGAAAGAGAGCTACGCAAAGCTTCACCAGGAAGAGAGCGAGCTCTTGGTGCGCTACACGCCCGAGCACCCTCGCGTCGTTGCCACGCAAGCGCAGATGAGGGTCGTCGATCAGGCGCTACGCGACGAGATCAACAAGATCGTGCGTACGCTCGAGGATCAATACCGAACGTCCTCGGAAACCGAGAAGCGACTGCGCAGCGCGATGGACGGCGTGACGAGCCAAGCGCTCGAGGTGAATCGCAAGGAGATCGAATACAGCCGTCTGCTCCGCGAGCGCGACAACAACAAGGCGCTCTACAGTCTCGTGCTCAACCGACAGAAGGAGGCCGACCTTACGCAGATGTTGCACGTCAACAACGTGCGCCTGCTCGAACCGGCCATGCCGTCGCTGCGGCCCGTGAGCCCGCGCGTGCGGCTCAATATCGCGGCCGCGGCCGCCCTCGGAATGCTGCTCGCGTTTCTCGCGGCGCTGGTCGCCGACTTCCTCGACAACACTCTCAAGTCCCAGGAGCAGACCGAGCGCGTCTTGGGCCTGCCGTTCCTCGGAATCGTGCCGGCCATCAAAGCCGAGCGCGGCGACGCCTCCGGCGACGACAGCTTCCGCGATCGCTACATCCTCACGCATCCTCGCTCGAGCGTCGCTGAATGCTGCAAGACGCTGCGAACGAACCTCATGTTCATGGCCACCGAATCGCCGGCGCAGTGTGTGCTCGTGACCAGCAGCGGTCCCCGAGAGGGCAAGAGCACGACCGTCATGAATCTCGCGGTGACCATGGCGCAGCTCGGCGCGCGGACTCTCGTGGTCGATACCGATCTTCGCCGCCCGAGAATTCACAAGAGCTGGCGGCTCGGCAACGAGATGGGCGTCTCGAGCTTGATCGTGAACGAGGGCACCATCGAAGCCGCTGTGCAGCGGACCGAGGTCGACCGCCTCGACGTGTTGACGTGTGGCCCGATCCCACCCAACCCCGCAGAGCTCCTCCACACCGATGCCTTCAAGAGTCTCGTCGCCGAGCTCCGCAAGCGGTACGACCGCATCCTTTTCGACTCGCCGCCGGTCGTCGCCGTCACCGATGCGCAGGTGCTCGCGTCGGTGGTCGACGGTGTCGTGCTCGTGACGCGCGCCGGGCATACCACGTGGCAGGCAGCTCGACTCGCCAAGCGACGCCTCACCGATGTCGGCGCCAAGATTTTCGGTGTCGTGCTCAACAACGTCGATCTGAGCGACCGTCGCGCCACGCACTACTACGAATACTCCTATTACTATCCCAACGAGGGCGAAAAGGCGTCGGCCGGCGCTTAAGGCGTCTGGGCTCGCAAGCGCTTGAGCTCCGCGGTGAGCGCCGGGTCGTCACCGAGCTCCATACGCGCTTGCTCCAGGTCACGGATGGCACCCGAGCGGTCGCCGACGCGCTCGTAGGCGGCGGCGAGCGCCAAGCGATAGGTCAGCTCTCGAGGCGCTAGCTCGCATGCCTTGCGGTACGAGGTCAGCGCTTCGGACGTGCGACCTTCGACCATGAGCAGGTTTCCGCGATAGTAGTGCGCGCTCGACGAATCGGCTGCGCTTCGGGTGTGCTCGAGCAGCCAGGTGATGGCGCTGTGCGCATCCTCGTAGCGTCCGAGCTTCGTGAGCAGACCAATGCGCCGACGCGTGAGCTCGTGGCTCGCGCGACCGCGTTCGATTCCCCGATCGAGCTCGGCGAGCGCTGCTGCGAGCTCGCCGCGCGACTCTGCACGGGCGGACCGCACGAGATAGGCGGTGGCCTGTTTGGGGTCACGTGTTTCGAGAAGCGCCGCGAGCCGCAGCGTAAGAGCCTCGTCACCACCCTCGAGGCTCGCGCGTGCCGCCAAGTCCAACGACGCGGTGTCGACATTTGGGGCCTCGATCGTTTCGGCGAGCGCCTGCAGCGCCGCCGCGGGCGCCCCGCGGTCCATGAGGACGCTCGCGACCGCGAAGGCAATCTCGGGTGCCCCCTCCGCGAGGCGTGGCACTTCCGCGAGCGGTTCGCCGTTGGTGAGCATCTCCGCGATGATGTCCTGGACCTCCTGCGGCACCTTACGCGCCGCGATCCGGTATTCGAGCCGCGCTTGATCGCGGCGTCCTGCGAGCAGCAGCGCTCGACCCGCGAGGCGATGCGGCACGTCGCTGTAGGGAGCGAGCAACATCGCTCGGTTGATGTGGTGCAATGCACGTTTCAGATCGCGTCGCTTGATCTCCCCCTCGGAGGCGATCGCGGGGAGCACCCAGTCGGCTGGGTGGCGGGCGATGCAGGCGTCGACCTGCTCCGTCTCTGGGCCCGTGGCGAGCTCACGTACGATCGCGGTGTCGATGGCGATGCGCGTACGAATGGCCGGTTCCGAGGCGAGCCCGAGTAGGCAGGCGGAGACGAGAGCGACCGCAGGCAATCGTGCGAAGGCTTCGCGGCGCGATGAACGTCGTCCGCGATAGTGGCTCGCGATCAGCAGAACCGCGGGTAAGCCAACGCCGAGTAGTGCCGTGTTGAAGTCTACGAGGTTGTGCAGAGCGAGAAACACGAGTCCGAAAGCGGCGGCCGAACGGTCGGCGTGCCGGCGTGCGGTCCACAGGGTTCGTCCGAGGCAGGCGAGCAGACCGATCACGAGCAAGCCGCCGAACAGAGGGCCATAGTCGACGAGGGTTTGCAGCACCGCGTTCTCGACATGCGTAAAACGCAGCTGCGTGCCCGTCAGGTCGTAGCGCGTGAATGCCTGCGGAAATGCGCCGCGACCAATACCGAGAAGGGCAAAGTCTCCGAGCATCGGAATGCTGTAGCGCCAGACGTCCAGCTTGGTGAGCGCGGCGGCGTCGGGCGCCAGCTCCTGCGAGATCGTCGTCCACAATAGCCAACCACCAAGCGCCGCGCTCGCAGCCACGACGGGAGTGACCCAGCGAGCAGCGACCCAGCTCGACCAGCGCCAGAGAGTGAGGGCGCCGAACGCCAAGGCCGTGACGAGGAAAGCGCCGATGGCACCACGCGAAGACGAGAGCAGCACGCCGATGAGGCAGAGCGCGGCGGCCGCGACGAACAGCCAGCGCTTGTTGTCACGCAGTCCGAGCGCGACTGACATGGAGGCGAACGAGGCCAGCCCGACGAATGCGCCGAAGTGGTTCGGATTCTCGAAAGCGACCGTGACGTAGCGCGGAACGTCTTCGTGCACGAGCACCAGCTCGGCGACGCCGATCAACGTCAGACACGCGCCGTAAAGTGCCAGCACCGCGAGCAACTCTCGACGGCGGTCGCGATCGCGGAATACGGTTGCCGCGAGCAACGTCGCGAAGAGCACTCCAGCGAGCTGGATCGCTCCCAGCTGTGTCGCCGGTGGATCGAGCGATACGGGCGCCACGCCGCTGACTCCGAGGATCTTGGTGGCGCCGGGAGAGAGTGTCTGCTGTAGCGAAAGCGGTATCGGCAGGAGCTGCAGCAAAGTGAGCAGCAACGCGGCGGCCGTAAGGGTGCTGGGGAGCGTCCAACGCCACGCGTTTCGCACGTCGCGGTCGAACGCCGCGACTGCGAAGCACAGGGTGCATCCAATGCTGATCGTCGTCACCGCGATAGCGGCTGGCCCGAGATAGAGCCAAGGCGCCGCGACGATGATGAGGTAGGTCCCAATGCGAGCAATCGTCCGAGCCCGAAACCCTCGCACCGCCGCGCTCAGAACAGGGTCTCCGGCACGAAGACGATGTCGCCGGGTTGCAGCGCGAAGTTCGCTGCATCGCCCTTGCCGATCGACTTCACCGGAACCTGCAGACGTTCTTCCTTGCCATCGATGACACGGGTAACGAACGTGCCGTTCTGGTCGGCGAGCCGTTCGAAGCCGCCTGCCAAGGTGATGGCCTGAATGATGTTCATGCCCTGCTCGTACGGAAACGTACCCGGGTTCTTCACCTCACCGAAGACGAACACCTTCTTCGAATTGAACTCTTTGACGAAGACCGAAACATCCGGCTGCTTGATGTAGCGACTCAGCTGCTGCGAGAGCGTTGCGCTCAACTGGCTTGCGTTCTGACCTTCCACGGTCACTTTGCCGACGAGAGGGAAGTCGATGGTGCCGTCGCTGGCTACGCGAAAATCACCGGATAGATCGGGCTCGCCATAGACGCGAATCTCGAACGAATCACCTGGTCCGAGTGAGGCCGCAGCGAGGACCTGACGCGTGGTCGAGACGCCATCCATTTTCGCGGTCTGGTCGCCGCGGGCACAGGCGAGGAGACACGCGAGGAGAGCGGTACCGAAGAGACGGGCCGAGGTCACCAAGGAAAACTACCACGTCTATCGGCCGGAAAGCTCGCGGTCATACAAACCCATGATGGTGGCCATTTGCACCCGCGCGTCGAATCGGCGCGATGCCATTGCCCGGGCATTCTCACCCATGCGGCCTCGCCTAGTCGGGTCGCCCAGGAGGTCGACGAGCGCCGCTGCAAGCGCGGCCGGGTCCCGCGCCGGGACGTGGAGCCCGGTCTCGCCGTCAATGACGAGCTCGGCTAGCCCCGGTAGCTGGGAGACGATCGAGGGTCGTCCAGCGGCCGCAGCCTCGATTGCCGGACGGGCGAAGTGCGGTTCCACGGCAGGGAACACCAACACGTCCGACAGCTCGAGCAAGCGCTGCATGTTCCCGGAGAAGGGGAGGCGCAAACATACGTCCTCTAGACCCAGGCGATCGATGGTCTTCTCCACGCGCTGGAGCTCCGTACCGCTCCCCACTAGCGGTAGAACGGCGCGCGCGAGGTTCGACTGCCAACGTCCGCTGGGGCGGACGAGGGCACCCGGCATCAAACACTTCAAGCGCGGCCGTCGTGAGCGAGCGAGGGCGAGCGCCTTGAGGAGCGGGAATACTCCCTTCACTGTCGCGATACCGCCAACGTAAAGGACGACGTCGTCGCCGGGCGTGAGCCCGAGCTCGGCGGCGCTCGGCCCGTCCTGACTGGGGCGCGAAAACTTCTCGATGTCGACGAAGTTCGCGACCACCGTGCCGTGATCGGGCCCCACCCATGCGTCCCGGTCGGCGTCGCTGATGAAGACCATCGAGGGCACGCGGCGCATCAACGCCCGCAAGACCATGTAGCGGGCGCCGCGGTCGGGCCACGGATAGTCACGGACATGCCAGACCAACGGGACGTGCGCGCGCGAGAGCGCCAACGCCGAGATGGCTAGTGGGGAGCCGTTCAAATGCACGAGGTCGGCTCGCGTCGCGTCGACGAGTCGCAGCGTGGCGCCGCCACCGCCTGGTCCGTGCCGCATCACGTCCGCCAGCATTCGCCAGGTTGCGGGCGAATAGAGAGGCCGCGGCGCGGTCGTGCTGTGATCGAAGAGCGGGAGCGGCCAGGCAAGGGTCTCGAAACCTGCTTGCTCGTAAAACTGGGCCACCTCGCGTGTAGGCCTCGCGAGCGCCACGACCGGCTCGAAGCGGGAACGGTCGAGGGTTCGCAGCATGTACATCATGCTGACGCATGAGCCGCCGAGCGCGCCGGCGTGTTGTACGTAGAGAATACGCTTCATTGCTGGTCCGCCGATTCGTTGCCAACGCGCTGCATGTCGTGAAAAAAGCGATACATGCTAGAGCGTCTCCGGACCGCTCTCAAAGGAACGCGCGCTTACGACGTTTGGTCGGCGCTACGCGGCGAGCAGCAACGGCGTGCATACGTGCGTCTGCTCGACCAGCTCTTGCTGGATCAAGGCCAGCGGGTCAACGTTCGCGCGCTGTCGCTATCGGAGCTTCGTGAGCGCCGCCGGCCGGTCAACAACGCGGACGGTCGACCGCACGTTGTCGCATTCGGCTCGGAGCAATGGGAGCAGTATGGGCTCTGGCCCGCCTTCGAGGAGCTCACGCGCTTCAAGCTTTCGCGGTACGGCGATGACCACGCCGAGGCGCCGGAGAGCGAATCGGAGCACGCGATGCGGGAGCGGCGTGCCCGTGGGTATCTCGCGGCGATCGACGACGCGGAGCGGGAAGCCCCGGTGACCTGCGCGTTCTTCTACGCGTCGGGGCAACACGTGAGCGACGGGCTCCTTGCCGAGCTCGCGGGTCGAGGCATCTGGTCGGTCATGATGGGCCTCGACGACAAGCAGCAGCTGGTTCGCCCCCAGGACCCAATCAGCGAAGAGCCGCATCAGCTGCGCGTTGCGCGTCAAATGGATCTCTACTGGACGACCTTCAGGGCGGGCGCGCCCCTCATTGGCGCTGCGGGGGGGCGTCCCTGGTACCAACCCGAGGGAGCACATCCGGCTTTCCACACAGCGCGCGACGCCGAGCGCGATCTCGACGTGGTGTTCATCGGCCAGGCCTACGGCTATCGCCGCGCCTTGGTCGACTATCTGCGGGCTCGCGGGTTTCGCGTCGAAGCGCGAGGTCGCGGCTGGCCCGCCGGCCACGTGTCGTTCGACGAGACCATCACCCTCTACAATCGCGCGAAGGTGGTGCTCGGCATCGGCGGCGTTGGCCACATGCGGACCATCGCTCACCTGAAGGGCCGTGACTTCGAGGTGCCCATGACCGGGGCGCTCTATCTGACGTCGTTCAATCCCGAGCTCGCCGACTTCTACGTCATTGGCCGCGAGATCCTCTGCTACTCGTCCTTCGAAGACTGCGCGGAGACCTTGAGCTGGATCCTCCGCGACCAGAGCCAAGCGGAACGCATCCGTCGTAGCGGACATGAGCGCGCGATTCGGGATCACGATTGGCGCAAGCGCGTGCGCGACATGTTCGCGATGCTCGCCGGTGAAAAGCGATGATCATCGAACGCGTCGCGCGCTCTCGCCGCATCAAGAGGGTTGCCGACATCGCCATCGCGGCCGCGGGCTTGGTCGCCACGACTCCATTGATTGCCGCGACCGCCGTGCTCATCCGCGCGAACATGGGCTCGCCCGTCCTCTTCTCCCAGGACCGCCCGGGCCTGCATGGCGCGACCTTCAAGCTGAAGAAATTCCGAACCATGCGCACGGGGACAGCCGACGAGCCCGATGCGGTTCGGCTAACTCCCTTGGGTTCGCTATTGCGAACTTTGAGCATCGACGAGCTGCCCACGTTGTGGAACGTCTTGCGCGGTGACATGAGCATCGTCGGTCCACGCCCGCTGCTGGTTCGTTACTTGCCCCGGTACAGTCCGGAACAGGCGCGGCGCCACGAGGTGCCGCCTGGGATGACCGGCCTTGCGCAGGTCCGCGGCCGGAACGCGCTGTCTTGGGACGAGAAGTTTGCGCTCGACGTCTGGTACGTCGACCATTGGAATCTGATGCTCGACGCTCGCATCGTTCTCGAGACGGCATGGAACGTCCTGGCGCGGCGAGGCATCAACGCGCCCGGGTACGCCACCATGCCCGAGTTCATGGGAAGCGATCATGCGTGACCTCGTCATCTTCGGTAGCGGCGGGTTCGCCCGCGAAGTCGCTCAGGTGGTTCGCGACATCAACGCGGTCGGACCCATGTGGTCGCTCTTGGGCCTGCTCGATGACGACGTCGCCAAACACGGCAAGACGATCGGTGGCTTGAAGGTTCTCGGCGGCTCGACGTGGTGGGAGCAGCATCGCGAAGTCGCCATCGTCATCGCGATTGGCAACACCGCAGCAAAACGCAGGGTTGCCGAGCGTCTCGCTGGAGCGCAGTTCGCCACCCTCGTTCATCCCCGCGCCTGGTTGGGGGAACGCATCGAGGTAGGAGCTGGGTCCGTCGTCTGCGCCAACGTAACCGCGACCTGCGACATCGTGCTCGGGCGCCACGTCATCCTGAATCTCTCCGTCACCGTCGGGCACGACGCGCGTCTCGCTGACTACGTCACCGTCGCTCCGAGTGTGAACGTATCGGGCGGTGTTCATGTCGGCGCTGGTTGTGATCTCGGTACGGGAGCAGCGATCATCCAAAACGTGGTGGTTGGCGCCTGGTCCATCGTCGGCGCGGGCGCTGTCGTCGTGCGTGACCTTCCGGAAAACGTCACGGCCGTGGGGTCGCCGGCGCGTGTGATCAAGACGCGCGAGCCTGGTTGGCACGGCGCCTAATGCGCGTTCTCATCGTCTCGCAAGTCTTTGCCCCCGAGCCCGGTAGCGTTGGTGAGCACATGGCTGAAGCCGCCTTCGAGCTGGCGGCGCGTGGCCATGACGTTCGCGTCGTCACTTCTCGGCGTGGCTTCGACGATCCCAAGCTGGTGTTCCCGGCGCGCGAGCAGTGGCGCGGTGTCGACGTGTTGCGCGTCCCATGGTCGTCTTTCGGAAAGAGCTCGATCCCGCGCCGACTGGCCGGCTCCGTCGGGTTCGTGCTGCAGAGCACGCTGCGCAGCTTGCGCGGATTCGCGCCGGACCTCGTCATGGTCGGGACGTCACCACCCTTGTCTTCGGTAGTCGGCGACGCCCTCGCGCGGTGGCACGGTGCACCCTTGCTTTACTGGGTGATGGACGTGAACCCCGATCAGGTCATCGCCTTGGGACGGCTATCGCGGACACATCCGGCCGTACGAGCGCTCGCTGCCTGGAACGCGCGTGTCGCTCGGACTGCCAAGCATCTGGTCGTGCTCGATGACGACATGGCGGCGCGCATGCGCGCCAAGGGTGCCCCTTCGGAGCGTATGACGATCCTGCCGCCGTGGCCGCTCGACGACTACGTCGAACCCATCGACCACGAAGTGAACCCGTTTCGCCGAGAGCACGCTCTAGCGGACAAGCGGGTCATCATGTTCAGCGGCAACCTGAGCAATGGCTCGCCGATCACGACCGTCATGGAGGCTGCACGTCGTCTCGCCGATTGTCCCGAGCTGCACTTCGTCATCGTCGGGGGCGGAGAGGGCAAGAAACGCCTGGATGCGGACCTCCGAGAGCGGCCCCTGCCGAACGTGCTCAGCCTGCCTTATGAGCCACTCGAGCGCCTGAAGTACTCGCTTTCTGCGGCGGACGTGCACATTGTTTCCCTCGGCAACGAGATGCGCGGTATCGTCCATCCGAGTAAGCTGTATGGAGCCATGGCTGTCGCCCGGCCCGTGCTGTACTTGGGTCCCCAGGGGTCGCATATCGACCGGGTGGTATGCGGCAACGCCATTGGCTGGAGAATTACCCACGACGACGTCGCTGAAGCCGAGCAGGTCCTTCGCACCATCGCGGCGCTGCCCCAGGCGCAGCTCCAAGCTCTCGGCCACCGAGCGCGAAACGTGCTTACCGAGAATTTCAGCAAAGCACGTCTTTGTGGGGCCTTTTGTGACGTCGTCGAAAGTGTCGCCAATAGCGGTCGGTAGTAGGATGTCGGCTTGAGCAGATTCGTCAACCGAACGACTCAGAACATCATCGACGTGATCGTGCTCTCGATTGCGGTGTGGCTTGCCTTCTTGCTGCGCTTCGATTGGGAGCCGCCATTCGAGATGACCAAGCGGCACATTTTCGCTTGGCCGTACGTCGTTGCGTTCCAAGCGACGCTGCTAGCTGCCTTCGGCGTTCCGAAGTTCGCCTGGCGCTATGTTGGTATCCGCGAAGCGACGCGTATCTTGTTGGCGCTCACGACCGCGACGGGCGCGTTGTTGTGTCTGCGCTTGATTGCTGAAGACCTGCTGCCGAGCTTCGGTTACTCGAAGTATCTCCTCGTCCCGACGGGCGTCATCGCAATTGACGCGATGCTTGCTTTCCTCGGCATCGCGGGTGTTCGAGTCCTGCGTCGCATCGTGGCCGAGCATGTCGAGACCTCACGCCGCCGCGTCGCTCAACCGCGTCGCTTGCGGACGCTACTGGTGGGCGCGGGTGAGGCAGGTGTCATCGTCGCGCGCGAGCTCGCTCGCCGTCCCGACCTGGGGATGGAGCCGTCCGCTTTCTTGGACGACAACCCGGCGAAGACCAGCCTCGAAGTGAGCGGCGTTCCCGTCGTCGGCACCACCGCCCGCCTACGCCAGGTCGTCGAAGAGCTCGACATCGAGCAGGTGTTGATCACCATCGCCAATGCTCCCGGCCGCGTCATCCGTGACATCGCGATGCGTTGCCGCGACCTCGGCGTGCCGACCAAGATCATCCCCGGTGTCTATGAGATCGTGGGTGGCAGCGTCAGCCTCACGACCATTCGTGACGTCGCCATCGACGACTTGCTGGGGCGTGAGCCGGTCGTGCTCGACACCGAGGAGATTGCGCGCGTCGTCGGTAGCCGGGTCGTCATGGTCACGGGTGCCGGCGGCAGCATCGGCGCCGAGCTTTGCCGGCAAATCGCGCGGTTCGGTCCCAGCCGCTTGGTGTTGGTCGAGCGCAGCGAAATCGCTCTGTTCAACGTTCATCGCGAGCTCGTCGAGGCGATGCCTGGTCTCGCCGTCGTCCCGTGTATGGCCGACGTCTGCGACCTGCGTCGCATGCGGTCGCTCTTCACGGAGCACACGCCATCCGTCGTGTTCCACGCCGCAGCCCACAAACACGTGCCGATGATGGAGTGGAACGCGGGCGAGGCGATCAAGAACAACGTCTTCGGAACGAAGACAGTTGCCGACCTTTCGGATGCGCACGGCGTCTCGCAGTTCGTGCTCATCTCGACCGACAAAGCGGTGAACCCGACGTCGGTGATGGGTGCCTCGAAGCGGCTCGCCGAGATGTACATCCAATGCAAGTCGCAGGGCAGCGGCACCAAGTTCACGACTGTCCGCTTTGGCAACGTCCTGGGCTCGGCTGGCAGCGTCATCCCCATCTTCAAAGAGCAGATCGCCCGCGGCGGGCCGGTGACGGTGACGCATCCCGAGATGAAGCGCTACTTCATGACCATCCCCGAGGCCTGCCAGCTCGTTTTGCAAGCGGCGTCCATGGGCACAGGCCACGAGGTCTTCATCCTCGACATGGGTGAGCCCATGCGCATCGTCGATCTGGCGCGCGACCTCATCCGGCTTTCGGGGCTCGTCCCCGATGAAGACATCGCCATCAAGTTCACTGGCATGCGTCCAGGTGAGAAGCTGTTCGAAGACCTCTCGTTCGACGAAGAGAAAGCAGACAAGACACGGCATCCGAAGATCTTCGTGGGCAACATGCCGTTGCGCGATCCATCGGAGGTCATCGCCAAGCTCGAGGACATGCGAAACGTCGTCGAGCGTGACGAGCCTGTCGGAGTGATCCGACAGCAGCTCGCGCAATGTGTCCCCGAATTCCAACACGAGCGCCGCAACGACCCTGCGGATCGCCTGCGCCTAGTGCATTCGGCGAGCTAGTTGCGCGTCCATACCTCCCTGCAGAACCTTTGCTAATTGGCGTAACCGCGGTCTAATGAGCCGCCTGGATCGAGGGAGAGTGCCGATGAGAATCGTTGGCGTAGCGCTAGTGGGCTTCGTCGTGGCCGTGACTCTTACGGGCTGCGGCAACGATTGCGGCAAGGGGACCACCAAGAACGGCGGCGAATGCGTCGTCAACGCGGTGACCTGTGCTCCTGGGACCACGCTCGTCGACGGCCAGTGTGTCGCCGGTATTACGGGCTGCGGTCCGTTGACGCGCTTCGACTCTGCGACAGGTCGATGCGTCCCTAGCGACGCGCTCTGCGGCAGCGGAACGCAACTCGACGAAAGCACCGGCAACTGTGTGCCGAACAGCGAAGTCCGCTGCGGCGCGGGAACCATTCAAGTCGGCACCACCTGCGTTGTCGAGCCGAGTGTGTTGTGCCCCTCGGGCGAAGTCGACCTCGGTGATGGTTGCGTGCCCGGCGGTTTCGTCCAGCTCATCCACAACTCGCCGGATCCGGCGGCGGCCGAGGTCGGGATCTACATCGATGGTGTGCGGTTCGTGCACACCGCAGGCGCGATCAGTAACGACCGCGTTGCCTACCGCACCTCCACGCGCTTCCTGCCTTTTCCTGCTGGAGACATCCACGTCGTCGTCACCGACCCAGGCGCGACCGACGACAGCGCACCGCTGATCGACGCGACCGTCTCGGTGACCTCGGGCTCGCGTGCCGCCGTTGTCGTTGGCGGTGTCATCAATCCGGGTGACTTCTCTGGTGTCGTTCAGCCGCTTGCGCTGACCACGATCGCGTCGGCTCTCGGGTCTTCGGACCTCGCCGATCCGGCCGGCACGTTCCGGCTCGGGATCTTCCACGGAGCGCCGGACACCACCGCGCTCGCTTTCGTCTCCGTTCTCGACACCGTTAGCGCTTCCCTTCTCTATGGCGAGCTGGGTGGCTACTTCGTCCTGCCCGCCGGCGTTCGCGCCTTCGACGCGCAGCGTGGTGACGTGTCGCTGATGGCATTCCAAACCAGCTCGGGAGGCGATCCCCTTGCCGCACCCGGCGGTTTTGCCGCGGGCTCGGCAGCGATTGCGCTCGCGTCCGGCTTCGCGACTCCGCAGGCGACGGCACCCGACCGCACGTTCGCGATGGTAGCTGCGCTGCCCGAAGGTGGCGTGACGCCGATTCTCGATACCGCGGCGCGCTTCCAGTTGGCTCATGCCGCCGTCGACGCCGGAAACGTCGCGGTCTTCGTCAATCACGTCGAGCAGGTGGCGGATTGGCCGTTCCACTCGGCGACTCCATTCTTCGCGGTGCCTTCGGGCATGCCGTTTTCGCTGGCTATCGCGCCGGCCAACGGCGCCGAGGCCGACGCGGTGATCGTCCGCGACAGCGAGCTCGCCGCCGGCGAGGTCATCGCGGCGATCGCGGCAAGCGCCACGGTTGGCGCGGGACCGGAGGCGGCCGAGCGCCTCATCGTCGTGCCAGCGCTCACGTCTACCGCCTCCGCGACGACGTTCAGTGCGGCCGTGGTGCACGCAGTAGCGGACGCGGGAGCAGTCATCTTGCGCGACGCCGACGGCAACCCGGTCGGCTCCAGCTCCGCGATCGCGTTCGCGCAAGCGACCGGTTACACCGAGGCTCCCGCGGGCACGGTGGCCTTCGACTTCTTCTCCGCGGTGGGGCCAGAGACACGTCTTCTCTCCGCGCAGTCGTCAGCGGCCGGCGAGTTTTCGGCGCCCACGGGTTTGGCTGCTGGACGAACCGTGTTGATCGTCGCAACCGGAGTCGCGGCTGACCTCCACCTCTTTGGGTTGACGCCTCAGGGCCAATTCGTCGAGCTCGATCGCTCCGTGCGCGTCCAGTTCATCAACGCAGTACAGGCGCGCGAGGCGTCGACAGTCGACCTGTTCGTGAACGGTTCGCCTCTGCAGACTGCTTGGCCATTCCGGAGCGCGCTCGCGTATCACACCTATCCGACCTTGAACGACACGCTGCCGGTCGGGCTGCAGCCGGCCGGCGCTGCGGCGCTGCGCGTCACTCGCAACGTCGACTTTTCGGCCGTCGACGGCGACTTGGTCTACGTCGTGACCCTGCTTGGCGCCCGTGCCAACGGCATCACCAACGACCTGTACGTCTATCCGACCCCGGGGCGCGAACGCTCGCCAAATCCCGCCGAAGTCTCGGTGAACAACTTCAATGGCCTGTCCGATCTCGAGCCCTTCGACGTCATCAGCGCTGCGAGCGGCGCGCTTCTCTTCGACGACTGCGACTACGCGACATACGGGCGCAATGGCTTCATCCAGCTCGCGCCAGCCAGCTACGTCTTTCAGGTAGCCGATCCAATCCCCGACCTGCCGTTGATCCAATACTACGCGGTCGACGTGGATATGTCGGCGCTCGCCGGCCAGGCGATGGTGGTTCTCGAGACCGGCTTCAACACGCCCGGCACGGGGGAGCCCGCCTTTGCCGCTATCGCGGTCTTCCCGAACGGCAACGTCGTGACGCTGCCACCTACGCCGTAACCATCGACGGGGCGCTGGCAGGTACGCTGATCGCGAAGGTACTGCCGGTGCCGACCACGCTGCTCGCCGTGATCGTGCCGCCGTGCGCCTCGACGACGCGACGGGCCAGGGCGAGGCCAAGGCCGAATCCGCCGGTCGAGCGGGATCGACTGCGGTCACCGCGGAAGAAAGGCGTGAACAAGTGACCCATGTCCTCGGGACGGATACCCACGCCTTGGTCTTGCACCACGATCAGCGCGGCACCGTTCGCCTGCGAGAGAGTCAGCTTGATCGGTGTATCTGGCTCCGAATACTTCGCGGCGTTGTCGAGGAGATTGTCGACCGCGCGGCGTAGCAACACACGGTCTGCCTGCAGACTCGGTGCATCCTCAGCGCTCTCGAGGTCGAGCTTCCTATGCGGGTGAGCTGTCGCGAAGCGCGCCGCTGCATCGCGTACGAGATCGATGCTTGCGACCGCCTCGATCCGCAGCGGTGGTAGGCCGCCATCACGGCCATCTGCGAGCTCGAACCGTGCAGTCGTGAGCACGTCTTCGACCAAGCGCTCGAGCTCGGTGATGTCCGTCGCGACCTCGTTCATGTACCTCTTCGCCGCCGCCGAATCCCCCTCCGCCGCCAGCTCGAGCGCCACCTTCATACGCGCCAGCGGAGTCCGCAGCTCGTGGGAGACGTTCGCTAGCAGCTCCTTTTCGTTGCGGAGGAGCTTCTCGATGCGGTCGGCCATTTCGTCGAAGGCGCGGGCTAGGTCGCCGATGTCGTCGCGGCGGGTGATGCCGGTGCGTGAGCGCAGGTCGCCGCTGCCGAGGCGTTGGGCCGCGGCGATGAGGCTGTCGATGGGGTTTGCGATGCGGCGCGCTAGCGGCAGCGACACGATGGTCAGGATGGAGAGCATGACCAGGATGATGGTGACGACGCGCCGCCAGCGGTCTTCGTCTTGTGACCATGGTGGCTTCCACACCAAGATGGCGTAGCTCCGCGATAGCGTCATGGCGCCGACGGCGTCGGGCTTCGTCGGCAGTTGGAAGCCGGCGTTCTTGTCGAGGTCGGCGTGGCGGTCGGCGCTCCACGGAAGAGGTGGGTCGCAGTTGCTGGCGACGAGCTTGTCGTCGGCGTCGTAGACGGTGGCATCGACCGGCAGCGAGTCGAGCAGGACCTTCACGCGCGAGCCGTCTCGCGGCATCTCGGCCGCGAGATGATCGAGACGCTCGGCGAGGAGTGTGATGCTGCGGCGGTAGCGGGGGTGCGCGTCGCCGGGGCGAATGAACTGTCCGACCGCTAGCACCGCGATCGACGTCAGCACCAAGAGGCCGATGCCGTGCATGTAGATGCGCCAGAAGAGGCGGCTTCCGGCGCGCCGGACGCGGGTTCTCACTCGTCGCCCGCCGCCAAGACGTAGCCCGCGCCACGCACCGTCTTGATGAGCTTGTCGCCGTCGTCGACGGCGGCGAGCTTTTGACGCAGCCGCGAGATGTGAACGTCGATCGACCGATCGAACGCTTCCTCGGCGGTGCCTTTGGCGAGCTCCATCATTTGCTCCCGCGACAAGACGCGTCCAGCGCGCTCGGCGAGCACTCGCAACAGCGTGAACTCGTAAGCGGTGAGCGGCAGCTCTTTGTCGCGGTAGGTGGCGACTCGGCGGGTGGGGTCGACCAACAGTCCGCCGGCGCGGACGGTGCGGGTCGGGGGGCCGGCGCGGCCGCGGGTGCGGCGCAAGATGGCATGGATGCGGGCCAGGAGCTCGCGGGGAGAGAAGGGCTTGGCCAAGTAGTCGTCGGCGCCGAGCTCCAGGCCGAGCACGCGATCGGCCTCTTCGCCGCGCGCCGTGAGCATGATGATCGGCACGTCGCTCTCGGCTCGCAGAGCCCGGCATACCTCGACCCCAGAGAGCTTCGGCAACATGAGGTCGAGCAAGATGACGTCGTAGCGCAGCTTGCGTGCTTCATCGAGGCCGGTCTGTCCGTCCGCCATGTGCGTCACGCTGACGTCGTGTTGCTGCAAGTAATCGGCGGTGAGACGCGCCAAACGCACATCGTCTTCGATGAGCAGGGCGGTGGTCGTCTGCGCGGTCATGGACTCCCCGAACGGCGACGTCATGACGCCACCGCCGGAGAGCCTATCGTACGTCCTGCGGTCATTAGAAGCGGCCGAGGTGACCGTGATGCTCACGCACCCGCGCCGCGAGCTCCTTGCGTTGCTCGGGCGTGAGCTGGGCATGGATGCCGCGGGCAGCGGTCACGGCTTCGTGCGCCAAAGCGGTCATGCGCTGGGCGCGCTCGTCGATCAAACGATCGATCTCGCTGGTGTCCGGATTGTTGCTCTCGATAGCCGCGGCCACCGCGTCAGCGAGCTGCTTGCGTTCCCCCTTGGCGTGCTCGGCCTGCACCTTGGCGACGATGCCGTCGACGATGGCTAAGATCTGTGTCCGCTGGGTGTCGGTGGCGTCGATCTCGTCGAGGGTCTCGTTGACTCTAAAGTCGACGAATTTCTTCATTCTCTCCGGGTGTTTGCCGTGCCGCGGACCGTGCGCAAACGCACTGCCGAGGCCGATGACCAGAGCGCAGGGGACCAAAACGTAGAGGGCGTAGCGAATGACAGGCTTCATGGGGGATGGCTCCAACGCGCGCCCGTGGCTGTGGATCACCACGTTCGCGTCCTGACACAATCGGCAGTCGCCATTACGTCGCCATGTCCTGATCTTTAAGAAGTGTGACCAGCCGGTTGACCACCGTAGTCGGATAGACTGGGAGCACCTTGCGCCGCGTTCGCTTCTCCATGCTGCTGTTCGCCGCCGCTATCCTCGGCGGCTGCCCCTCACGCACGGGCTTCGGCGGGCTGCAGCTCACGCCGGAGCTCGGAGACGGTATCCCGAGCGATGGTGATCCGGGCGACGCGGCAGGGGACGGCGACGACCTGGGCGATGGGGACGGTGGCCCGCCGGCTGCGAAGGAGTTTCGCCTGCAGTATGACCGAGCCTGGCTGATCGTCGCGCGCAATCTCGCCATGACGCCGCTCATCGTCGACTCGGCCGCCCCCGCGACCTTCTCGGTGACACCGCAGCTCCCCAACGGCCTCCGCCTCGATGCGAACGACGGCTCGCTCTCTGGCACCCCCACCGTCCTTTTGCAGCCTTTCGTTACCTTCACGATCACCGCGGTGAGCGGCGATTTCGTGTCGACGACGACGCTCGATCTTGCGGTCGTCGACGCTCTCATCGTCGACACGACGAGTGACGTCGCTCCTTCCGGCACACTCGGTGACGGCGTCTGCGCGCCGGCTGGTCAATGCAGCATTCGCGCCGCGCTCGCCGAAGCGAACGCTTTCGCCGGCGTGCAAATGGTCTCGGTGGGACCGGGGATCTACTCGTTGAGCACCCCCATCACGTTGGGCAACGACGCGCTCCTGGGCTCGCAAAGCGGCGGCACCATCATCGATGCGACGCCGCTCATTGCCAGCGCCTTGGTGGTTCCTGCGGGGACGACCGCGTATGTCGCGAGCTTCGAGCTTTCGAGCGGCTCCGACGCGACCACTGGCGGCGGCTGTGCGGAGGTCAACGGTACGCTGCTAGCGAGTCACCTGAACGTCCATGATTGCAACGCCAATTTCGGCGGGGCCTTCTTGGTCGCGGGTGGCGGCAATCTCGAGGTCGAGGCGAGCCTGATGACCGACAACGCTGCGACCACCGGGGCCGCCTTCGAGGTCCTCGAGAACGCCAGCCTCGTCGTCCGCACGTCCGCGTTCACGGACAACAATGCCGAGAGCGGGGGCGTGTTCACGGTGGCGGGCAGCGCCGTCATCGAGCGCTGCTACTTCGGTGACAATTCGGCGCAGAGCGGTGGTGGTGTGCTGCACGTCGAGGCGACCGGTGACGCGAGCGTCGCCAGCTCGACCTTCGAGGGCAACCATGCGATCAGCGCGAGCGCCGGCGCCCTCCTCACGGAAGGTCTGCTCACCGTCAGGTATTCCACGTTCGGTGGGAACACCGCGGCGGTCGCTGGCTCGGTCATCGCCGTCCCCACGAGCAGCGGGTCCGCGACGCTCCGGGGCTGCTTTCTCTTCAGTCAGCCGCAGCCGTGTGACGACGTCGGCTTCGGCTTTACCTCCGACGGCTACAATGTGCTCGATGGTCCGCTCGCGACTTGCCCCGACCTGTCCGCCGCAACGGACAGGGTTTCGGCCGCCCTCGGCGCCTTCGACGGCAGCGCCGTCGACAACGGCGGCTTGACCCTCTCGGTGGCCATCGACCCCGCTAGCGATGTGGCCGACATTGGTGACCTCGCTTGTCCTGCTGTCGACCAACGAGGCGAGCCGCGGCCCCAGAGCCCTTTCAATACGCCCGCGACGTGCGATGCCGGCGCGTACGAGAACGACGCCGTGACCTTCTAGCCGCCGAGGGCCAGCAACACTTAAGTTTTCACCGCGATAACGCCATTGAGTCGCTGGAGGAATGGTTCGTAGCGTGTCGTTTTCCGAGCTTGGGCTTCATCCTGGAATCGTCGCCGCGGTTGCGCGTCAGGGTTATACGGTCCCCACACCCATCCAGACGGCCGCCATTCCGCTCATCTCCTCGGGCCGCGACCTCCTAGGCTGTGCCGCCACCGGCACCGGCAAGACGGCCGCCTTCGCGCTGCCCATCATCAATCGCTTGGTCCAAGACCCGAAGCGCCGCCGCATGCCGCGCGTCGTGGTGCTGGTGCCGACGCGTGAGCTCGCGCTGCAGATCGCCGAGAGCTTCGAGGCCTACTCCAACGGCAACGTGCGCTGCGCGGTGCTCATCGGCGGCGTGGGCGCGAACCACCAGGTGGCAGCCCTGCGCAACGGCTCCGAAGTCATCGTCGCGGCGCCCGGCCGCATGCTCGATCTCATGGGGCAGGGGGTCGTCGAGCTACGTGCCATCAAGACTCTGGTGCTCGACGAGGCCGACCGCATGCTCGACATGGGCTTCATTCAGCCGCTAAAGCGGATCATCGCCGAGCTGCCGAGGGAGCGACAGAACCTGTTGTTCTCGGCCACCATGCCGGAGGACATCCGCAAGCTCGCGGCGGGTCTTCTGCGCGATCCCGCAAGCGTCGCCGTGAATCGCGTCGCCGAGCCGGCGAAGACCGTCGACCAGCGGGTCTACCACGTGCCGCAGCACGACAAGTCGCAGCTCTTGAAGAGCTTGTTCCGCTCCGAGAAGATGACGCGCGCCATCGTCTTCACGCGTACCAAACACGGAGCCAATCGTTTGGGCCGTCGCCTCGAGCAGGCGGGCATCATGAACGGCGTCATCCACGGCAACAAGTCGCAGAACGCCCGGGTGCAAGCGCTCGACGCGTTTCGGCAGGGCCGAGTCCCGATGCTCATCGCCACCGACGTGGCGGCGCGTGGCATCGACGTCGACGGCATCTCGCACGTCGTCAACTTCGACCTCCCCAACGAGCCGGAGAGCTACGTTCATCGCATTGGGCGCACCGGCCGCGCCGGCGCTATTGGGTCCGCTATAGCGTTCTGCGATCCCGAAGAGCGCGACTATCTGCGGGCCATCGAGCGACTGACCAAGGCTCCACTGAAGGTCGAGGGCGAACGCCCACATGCGGCCACGGCGCCGCTCAAAAAAGGCTCAAGCAGCCCACGCTAACGTCCGTTTACCCTCTGAACCCCTTTCATCCCCGCCCGGCGGCCAATGTCGCGGGTGCGCGTGTATGTAGGCAGAGCGGTACCCATGAAGGCTTTTGCACCCCCGAAGACCCTTCCGAGGCCTGATTTTCGCATGCGGGCCGAGTTTTCGCCTTGTACCATTCTCAATGTCGGGCCCCTGGAGGCGACCTTCGTACCCTCGAAGCGTTCACCTCCCTCGACGGAAGGTTGGTTCATCAAGGGTATGCGCGTGCTGTCTGTTTTCGCGCTCGGGTTCGTGGCCACCGCTTGCGCTTCGAACAACTCCCTGGCCCCCGATATCACCGTGTCGAAGCAACGTGCCGATGGTCCGTTGGTCGCTTCGATGCAGCCGGTCTCCGCCGAAGTATCCGATGCCCCAGTCGCCGAGGGCGGTGCCGACGACTCGGCGGGCGGGCTCCTCGAGCGAGCCTTCGCTCAGTTCAATCGTGACCAATACGCAGCGTCCGCTAAAACGTTCTGGCGGTCGATTGGCACCAACAACCTGAACGAGGCCGGCCGCGCTCTCGCTTACTGGCACATCTACCTGGCCGAGAAGCGCATGAACCACGAAGACAAGAGCACCGAGGCTCTGGCGAGCTTCACCACGGTAGCTCAGGAGCTCATGGAGAGCCGCGGCTCGTCGGGTGACTTCATCGAGCGCTTCAGCCTCGACGCTCGCTTGTCGCGGGCGCGCGCCATCCTCTCGGCCACTTGGGCGAAGCGCGTTCCCGGTTACGGCCGCAGCGCCGGCGAGGCGGTCCCGGTGTTCGACCAGACCGAAGCCGATTACTTCGCGGAGATCGCGCCCCCGTGCGCCAGCGCCAAGCGCCGCCAGACCGACAAGCACACCATGGCCGGCCGCGCGGGCAACGAGCTGCAGAAGGTCACCATCTACTGCGAAGGCCAGCGAAACGGCACCGACTACTATCTGGAGATTGTGAAGAACACGGTGGAGTAGGCATACCTCGTAGGGCATGCCGGTCCCTGCTTCTCGCATTCGTGTCATCAACGACGCTCCCATTCGTCCGGAGCGTGATTACGTCCTGCACTGGATGACCGGTGTCCGCCGCGTCGACGGCAACTTCGCGATGGATCGCGCCGTCGAGCACGCCAAGGAGCTGGGCAAGCCGCTGCTCGTCTTCGAGGCCCTGCGGGCGGGCTACACCTGGGCGAGTGACCGGCTGCACGCTTTTGCCATCGCCGGCATGCGTGACAACGCGGCGCGCCTCGAGGGCACCGGCGTCGGCTACTACTGCTATCTCGAGCCCAAACACGGTGAAGCGCGTGGCCTCCTCGAGGAGCTCACGAAACACGCGTGTGTGGTCACGACCGATGACGTGCCGACCTTCTTCTTGCCGGCGATGATCGAGGCGGCGGGCAAGAAGCTCGATGTCCAGCTCGAGGCCATCGACGGCAACGGTCTCCTGCCGGTGCGCGCCACCACCAAGGTGTTCGAGCGCGCCATGGATTTTCGCCGCTACATGCAGAAGAGCATCGCGGCGGAGCTCGACCATCGCCCGAAAGACAATCCGCTGAAAGCGACGAACCTGCCGCCCTTCGGCAAGCTGCCGAAGGCAGTGATCGCGCGCTGGCCGCATGGCAGCGACCTGCCGCTCGAGCGCATCGCCATCGATCACGAGGTCCCGGTGGCCCGGCTCCAAGGCGGTGCGGTCGAAGGCCTCGCGGTCGCCAAGCTATTCGTCAAGAAGAAGCTCGGTAACTACGGCGAGGGGCGCAACCATCCGGACGAGGGCGCCGCGAGCGGCTTGTCGCCCTACCTGCACTGGGGCTTCGTCGGCGTGCATCAGGTCTTCGCGTTGCTCGAAGACCGCGAGGAATGGACTCCAGAGAAGCTCGGCAAGCCCAACGGCAAGCGCGCCGGCTTCTGGAAGATGAGCGAGAACGCCGAGTCGTTCCTCGACGAGCTCATCACCTGGCGCGAGGTCGGCTACAACTCGGCGGCACTGCGACCCGACTACGAGAGCTACGACTCGCTACCGCCTTGGGCACGGACGACTCTCGCCAAACACGCCGCCGACAAGCGCGAGCACGTTTACGACCTCGCCACCCTCGAGTCCGCTGGAACGTACGACGAGGTATGGAACGCGGCGCAAAACGAGCTGCTGCGCGAAGGCCGCATGCACAATTATCTGCGCATGCTCTGGGGCAAGAAGGTCCTCGAGTGGTCGGAGACGCCCCAGCAGGCGCTCGAGACGCTCCTGCATCTGAACAACAAATACGCGCTCGACGGACGCAACCCCAACTCGACCAGCGGCATCTTCTGGGTGTTTGGCCGCTATGACAGACCGTGGGGACCGGAACGCAAGATATTCGGGACCGTGCGTTACATGACCAGCCAGAGCACGCTGCGAAAGCTCCGCATGCGCGACTACATGGCCACGTACGCCCGCTGACGAGCTACTCGGGACGCCTCAAGGGACGTCCGCGAGTAGCTTCGCCGGCGGTAATACTGCCGGCGTCACAATACGGATCGTCTACCGCCTCGCATCATGCCCGAGACCAGCGAAACGATGGCCAGAGCAAGGAACACGAAGAAGAGGATCTTGGCGATCCCCGCGGCGCCTGCCGCGATGCTACCGAAGCCGAAGAACGCCGCGACGAGCGCGACGATGAAAAAAGCGATTGCATAACCCAACATCGCTATTACCCCCGTTGAAGTATGTGGCACCGGCCCGAGCTGGCGCCGATTCCTTGATTCAGTACCTCTGCAGCACGTGTGCCAAACCCGGAGAACCAGCCAGGATCGGCGAGATCTCGGTCGTGGCGACCCAGGCGCCTGCCCCATCTGTCCCCAAAGTGCCCCACCCGAGCGCCCTGCGAGGGTCGGGGTTCCACACGAAGTGGCGTTCGTGCTACGCCAAAGCCCGATGCAGCCCAATCCCGTCGTCGACCCGAGCTTTCTCGAGACCCTGAGCCATCACTGGAGCGGCGGCGGCCCGTGGATGTACCCCATCGCGGTTGCCAGCATCTTCGCGATCGCTATCGCGCTCGAGCGTTTCGTCTACCTGTTCATGCAAGCGCGCACCGACAAGGACAAGCTGGTCGGCGAGCTGCAGAAGTATGTGCTTGCCGGCGACCTGCGCGCGGCGACGTCGTTCATCGCTGGTCAGAAGGCGACGCCGCTGGCCAACGTGATCAAGGCGGGTCTCGTGAAGGTGAAGAGCTCCGACGCCATCGTCCAGTCGGCGCTCGACGAGGCGACGCTGCGCGAGCTGCCGAAGCTCGAGCGACGCACCGGCTACCTCTCGGTCATCGGCAACATCGCGACGTTGCTCGGCCTCCTCGGCACCATCGGCGGTCTCATCACTTGCTTTGCGGCGGTCTCGAAGCCCGGCGCCGATCCGACGCTCAAGTCGGCGGTCCTCGCCAACGGCATCGCCGAAGCCATGAACTGCACGGCGTTCGGCTTGATCGTGGCGATCCCATCGCTCGTCGCCTTCGCCATCCTCAACGGCCGCACCCAGCAGATCGTCGACGAGCTGCACGAGACCGCGGTCTCCGTCATGAACCTCGTGGTCAACAACCGCGACAAGCTTCGTAACTAGCGCTTGGCGGGAATGGCACCAGAGCAGTCGGGCGGCCGCCGCCCGTTGGATGCCGAGATCAACCTCGTGCCGTTCATCGATCTGCTCTGCTCGCTCATCGCCTTCCTCTTGATGACCGCGATTTGGTCGCAGGTGGCGTCGCTCGAGCTGCGTCAGGCCGCGAGCTCGGACACCGTGGTCGAGGAGCGCGAGTCTCTCGGGTTGCGCGTCTTCGTCATGGAGAAGGGCTTCAAGGTGGTCGGCAAAGACACAGAAGTCGACCTTCCGTGTCTCAAGGATCCGTGCGTGGAGCGCTCCGCTCCAGCGGTCGCCACCGACTTGCGGATTGCCGGGAGCGATGCGCCCAAGGCCAGCGTCACTCAGGTGTCGCACTACGACTTCGCGAAGCTCGCGGCGCTCATCACCGAGAAGCGCGCGCTGTTCCCGAGCGAGCGCGAGGTCTACATCGACGTCGCCGACGCGGTGCCCTACGACGACATGATTCGCACCATGGACACGTGCATGGCCGCCGGCCTCACCAGCATCGCGCTCGGAGGCAGTGCCCAGTAATGCCAATCGTCGTCCCAGGCCGCCGTATCGGCACCGCCTTCGCCTCGCACACCGCCATCGCCAGGCGACTCGCCAAGCGCCGGCGTAGCGTTTACGCGACGCTGCTGCTGACGTCGCTGGTCGACATGTTCGTCATCTTGGTCCTGTATTTGATCCAGCAGTTCAACGCGACCGGACAGATTCTGTTCATCGATCCGGACATCATGCTGCCCAAGGCGCATACCGCGAGCGCGCTCGTTGGTGCGCCGCCCGTGGTCACCATTGGCCACGCGTCCATCACGGTGCAGGGCAAAGCCGTCGAGGACGCTGCGATTCTCGCCAAGAGTGGCGTCTGGGAAGCGCCCAAGCTCGAGCGCGCGCTACTCGACCTTCGCGCGTCCGCTAAGGCGGTACGTGACGTGAGTCCCGTGGCCGCGGACGACGAGACCTTGGTGGTGCAAGCCGACTTGGGCGTGCCTTATATGCTGGTGAAAAAGGTGATCTTCACGGCGCAGAAGGCAGGGTTCGCGCGCGTCGATTTCGCGGTGCAAGAAGCCCGGGCGACGCCGCCTACTCGATGACGAACGCGACGTTGTCGACGAAGCACCAGCTCCAGGTCTCACCGGGCTCGAGCGAGCTGATGATCGGGTGCTTGGTCTCTTTGAAGTGCTTCGTCGCGTGTTTGCTCGGCGAATCGTCACAGCAGCCGACGTGACCGCACGAGCGGCAGAGGCGCAGGTGCACCCATTCGCCGCCCGACGCTAGGCACTCTTCGCAGCCCTTGGGGCCACGCGGCGCATCGACCGTCATTTGCGCCAAATGCGAGCAGTCGTCGCTCATGCGCTCTTTGCCGCTTTGCGCGCCAGAGCCGCCTCGATGTGCTCGTGCTGCGGCCGCACGCCCGACAAGCGCGAAACCGTCCATTCGATCATCGGGAAGAGCTTGAGCCACTGCAGCGGGCGATCCATCCAACCGTTCGTGATGCAGTAGTGACGCGCGTGCGGAGCGACGTGGTGCACCTCGTGATGCTTCGGTGACAAGAGGAAGCCCGTCCGCTGCAGCAGTCGCACGAGACGCGGCGGCGCATCGCTGTGAGCCCAGGCATGGAACTGATTGGTGCCAAACACCCAGAGGGCGACGCCGAGCGCGAAGACGCTCGTGAACAGACCCGCCTCCGGCTCCATGACGTCGCTCGCGTAACCTGCCGCGAAGAAAACCGGGAGGCTCACGATGCAGTTGTTGCCGTTGAGCTCCACGAAATCGTGGCGGGTGATGTCTTTGGGATCGACGTGATGATTGCGGAAGGGCTGGATGAAGCCGGGCCCCAGGATCGGCCAGCTCGGGTCACCCCAGTTGTCCGCGGCCCAGTGCACGAGCCCCGAGAAGAAGTCTGCGGCCAGCAACGCGGCGAGAATGGCGCCTGCGAGCAACCAGCCCCAATACGACGGCTGACTCGTGCTCGCATTCGCGTAGATGCGATACGAGGTCCAGACCGCGAGGACCATGAAGGCGGCGATGCCAGCCATCTCGAAGCCGCGCTGCAAGCGGCTGTAACCGTGGCTCTGTCGCGCGTCTGGTGCTGCGCCGTGGGGGGATCCGGACATCGCGAGAATGCACCTTTCGCGCGCTTTAAAGCGTTCGGGAGAGGTTAGTGTCTACCAAAAACGGCGCCCACGCATGAGCAAATCACGTTTTGACCAAAAGCTTACGTTTCGGCGGCAGGCTCAGATCTCGGCCATGGACAAGGCTCGGCGCGGACTTAACCTGCCTGGATGCCGCCGCGCGCCACCTACCGTCTTCAGCTCGGTCCCGACCTCGGTTTCGCTCAGGCGGCCGGGCTAGCGCCGTATTTGGCAGGTCTCGGCGTCAGCCACGTCTATCTTTCGCCGCATCTCCAAGCCGCTGCCGGCAGCACCCACGGTTATGACGTCGTCGACCACGGCCGCGTAAGCGCCGAGCTGGGGGGCGAGGCCGAGCACGGCCGCATGCTCACTGCGTTCGCGAAGCACGGTCTCTCGGTGGTCATCGACGTGGTGCCGAATCACATGTCCATCGCTCGCGCCTCGGCCAACGCCTGGTGGTGGGATGTGCTCGAGAACGGCCGTCAGAGTCGCTGGGCCGATTTTTTCGACGTCGATTGGGATCATCCCGACGAACGGCTGCGCAATCGCATCCTCTTGCCGGTTCTGGGCGACCACTACGGTCGCGTGCTCGAGGCCGGCGACATCCGCCTCGTCCGTCGCGACGGACGCGTCGTCGTGCAGGTCTATGACCACGTGTTTCCTCTGAGCCCGCGCTCGGCTGTCGAGCTGCCGCAGGACGTCGCGGCCATCAACGACAGTAAGGAGCGTCTGCACGCGGTGCTCGAGCAGCAAAGCTACCGGCTCGCTTACTGGCGCGCCGCCCGCTACGACCTCGACTATCGCCGCTTCTTCGACGTCAACGAGCTCGTTGGCCTGCGCATGGATCGGCCCGAGGTCTTCGAGGCGACACATGCGCTCGTCTTGCGCTGGGTGAACGAGGGTTTGGTCAGCGGCCTGAGAATCGACCATCCCGACGGGCTCATCGACCCGGTGGCATATCTCGAGCGTTTGCGCGCCAAGGCGCCGCAAGCCTGGATCGTCGTCGAGAAAATACTCGCGTACGACGAGGTCTTGCCGAGCAGCTGGCCGGTCCAGGGCACCACCGGCTACGACTTCGCGAACCGCGTTTGCGGGCTATGGATCGACTCGACGTCCGCTGAAGCGTTCAGCGCTCTGTATGGTGAATTCACTGGGGCCGCGGACACGAGCTTCGCGCCGGTAGCGGCCGCGCGAAAACGGCGCATCATGCGCGACGTGCTCGGCGCTGACGTTCGCCGTGTCGTCGAGCTATTCGCGCAAGAGTGCGAGAAGAACCTCGCCTACCGCGACACCTCCCGCGAGGAGCTGCGGCGCGCCGTCGAAAACCTCATGGTGGCGCTCCCGGTCTATCGCACGTACGTGCGGCAGGGCGCAGCGGTGGAGGGCAGCGAGCGCACCGTGATAGCGGGCATGGTCGCCAAGGCGAAAGCACAGTGCGCCGATTGCGATGGGCGCTTGTTCGACTTTCTCGAGAGTCTGCTGCTCACTCCGGTCGAGGCGACGTTGCGCTTCCAGCAAGCTTCCGGCCCCGTGACCGCCAAAGGCGTCGAAGACACTGCCTTCTTCGATCATCACCGCTTCATCGCGCTCAATGACGTCGGGAACGATCCAGACGTCTTTGGTACGAGCGCCACCGACTTCCACGCCTACAACCTCGCGAAGGTCCGCGACGCGCCCCTGGCGATGCTCGCGACCTCGACGCACGACAGCAAGCGCTCGGAGGATGTCCGCGCGCGTCTCGCGGTGCTGAGCGAGATTCCGCAGGCGTGGCGTGCCTGGGTGATGCGCATGCGTGAGCTCGCCGATCGCTATCGTGTCGCCGACGTCGACCCCGGCACCGAATATCATCTGTATCAGACCCTCGTGGGTGCCTGGCCGATCGAGTCGGAGCGTGTCGCCGCCTATCTGCAAAAGGCGATGCGCGAAGCGAAGGAGAAGACGTCGTGGCTCGACGTCGACGAGGCGTACGAGAACGCCGTGCAGACCTTCGCAAAGAGCCTGCTCGCCGACGCCGACGTGAAGCGTGAGCTCGATGGCATGCGCGAGCGCATCGGCGCGGCCGGCGAGCAGAACGCGTTGGCGCAGAAGCTCATGACCCTGACCGCACCGGGGATCCCCGATCTCTACCAAGGCAGCGAGCGCTGGTACTTCGCGCTCACCGATCCCGACAACCGCCGGCCCGTGGACTACAGCCGGCCCGACGACGCAAAAACCACCTTGGTGCGCAAAGCTCTCGCCGTGCGCCGTGACTTGCCCGAGTGCTTCGACGAGCGCGGCGGTTACGAGCCGATGTTCACCGACCAGCCTCGCATCATTGCCTATCGCCGCGGCGAGCGCGTCTTGGTCATCGCGCAGCGCCTTCGCATGACAGCGCTCGACGTCGAGCTGAGGTTACCGCCGGGCACTTGGATGGATGCGATCGGCGGCGAACGCTACAGCGGACGCATGGCGTGGTGCTCGAACGGCGCGATGCTCTTGTCGAAGCCTTAAGAGGGCCGACCATTGTTGGTATGCGTCCAGGTGGTGGCCGCTGGCTCTTTGGCGCGGCTCTGCGACGGCCGGCGCTCGGCTTCGCCTGACCACGCTTCGCTGATGATGCGCGATCCGCGAGCATTGCGCAGATACACCCACGCCCACTCCATGATGACGAGCAACCGGGTGCGGAAGCCGACCAAAAAGAAGATGTGGACGACGAGCCAAGCGAGCCAAGCAATCAGTCCGCTCCAGCGGAGACCCTTGAATTGCATGACGGCGCGCGAGCGGCCCACAGTCGCCATGATGCCCTTGTCGACGTAGTGGAAAGGCTTTCGCGGCGGACGTTGCCATGCCGTGCTCTTGTCTTCGATGTCGTCGCTGCGGCGGGCGCGGGCCTCGCGGTCGATGAGCTTGGCGACGTGGCGACCCTGTTGGATGGCGACCGGCGCGAGTCCCGGTAGTGCCTGGTCCGCGCCTTCGGGTACGAACGCGGCCATGTCGCCGATCACGAAGACCTCTGGATGCTCCGGCAACGAGCAGTCGGCTCCGACGATCAGCCGTTGCGTGTTGTCGCGCTTCGCGGCGATGCGGGAGGCGAGGGCGACGGGCGCGACACCGCTCGTCCACGCGACGGTCCCTGCAGGCAGAGCCTTGCCGTCGATGGTGACGCCACCTGCATCGATGGCGCTGACCGAGCGTCCGAGCTGAAGCTCGACCCCGATTTCGCGGAGCTGGCGTTCCGCGGCGCGTGACAGGCGCTCGTCGAAGGCGGTGAGCACGTGTGCCGAGCGCTCGACCAGCACCACCCGCACCATGTCGGGCTTGAGTGAGCGGAAGTCCCGAAGCAAGACGCGGCGCGACAGCTCGCTGATGGCGCCCGCGAGCTCGACGCCGGTCGGGCCGCCGCCGATGACCACCGAAGTGAGCAAGACGCGACGTTTGTCTGCATCGTTCGTGGCTTCCGCGAGCTCGAAGTTGCGCAGGATGTGCTCGCGCAAGGCGATGGCGTCATCCGCGGTCTTGAGGCCGAACGAGTGTGCGCTCCAGGTGTCGTGGCCGTAGTAGTTGGTCCGCGCACCGGCGGCGAGCACCAGATAGTCGTACGGCAGCGCCGCGCCGTTCGCGACCTTCACCTGATGCGCCTCGAGGTCGACACCGGTGACCTCGCCATAGAGGGTGCGCACGTTCGGCTGGCTGTCGAACACCGCGCGAATGGGAACGGCGATCTCGGGCAGGGACAAGCCGGCCGTCGCCACCTGGTAGAGCAGCGGCTGGAACAGGTGGTGGTTCGTCTGATCGATGAGCGTGACGTCGACCGGCGCGCGCTTGAGGCCGCGCGCGAGGTTGAGGCCGCCGAAGCCGCCACCGACGACGATGACACGTGGACGACCCATGGCGATGCCTCCGGTTGCCGACCGCCGCGTTAGGGTAACACCTGGGCCAGAAGACGGTAGCCGACTGGGGCATGACGCCGCCACCGTGATGGTGATTCAGCGGTCGTTGGGTCAAACAACCACACGCTGTTGCCACAGGGGTCCGAACGGCCCAAACACCGGCGCAGCAAAAAGCGCGAGATCTGCCCGTAGAGGCTTCCGGATGCGTTCCTCAGCGTTGGCCCACGTATTGCTAAGGGCTTGATCGACGACAGCAGCACCACAGCCGCTCCGTCCGAGAAAGCAGTCAGATATGAAGCTCGATACTCTCCATCCCAAAGCTCGCATCCGTGCCCGCCGCGCTCTCCGTGGGCGCGTCAACACCGACGACGTCGTCTCGCCGTTGCCCTTTTCGGGCGCGCTCGACGACCGCCGTGGTGACGAGATGCTGCATCGCGGCCTCTTCCAGCTCAATCGCCGTCGCCTCAAGCCCGGCGTGGTCAGTGAATCGACCCTCGAGTTTCGTGAGGCTCTGCGCGAGCTCGCGACCATCCAGTACTTCGAGAGCCGTATCCTCGAGGGGGCCCGCCACGCGACGTTCCAGCACGCGAGCGAGGCGCCCAAAGACGCGGCCGGGCTGCTCACGTGGCTCGATGGCCTGCGCGTCTCGGGGCCCGGCCAGCTCGATCCGATTTGGAGCTGGATCGCGACGGAAGCGAGCGAGCATGAGCTCCACTGGTTCGTCCTCCAGGAGCTCTGCGCCGAGGTTGCGACCGCCGAGCTCGTGCAGCTCGTTCTTGGCAACAAGGCGACGTTGCCTGCGCTCGAGCGCTTGCGCCACATGGCCATGCTGCTCGGGGTCAGCATTCCACAGGACGCGTCGGAGTCCGACGAGGTGAGCTGGGAGGCGATGGCCCGCGCCAACTTGGTGACCGCTTTGGCGGCCAACCGCCGCTCGCAGGCGAACGCCGTGGGTGCTCTCGCCGCGATGATGATGGTGCAACCCGCCCGTCTCGCGCTCATCGACTGCGCGCTCACGCGCTTGGGCTACCAGGTCTATCCGCCGAGCCCGCCCATCGATCGTGAAGCGGTCGCGCGTTTGCTGCATCAGCAGCTCGTGCAAGATCGCACCTGCGCCGAGCACATCGCCTGTGGCGCGCTCATGTGGATGCGCGCCGGCGTGCGTTGCCTCGACGGTTACCGCAGCCGCATGCTCCACGACACCGCGGCCTAGAAGGCGCGGCGGATGCGCACCGTGGCGCCGGTGTTGTAGTCGCGCGCCGTCGACACCGCGATCGACGCGTAGAAGTCGACCTGCAGGGTGTCCATTACCAGGAAGTGAAAGCCGGGTCCGACGGCGTTCACGACCTCGGGGCGAGGGCCGCGGCCGGCGATGACGTGCTCGCGAAAGAGCGCGGCTTCATCGAAGATGCTGATCTTGAAAAGATCGCGCGTCAGCGAGAAGCGGTACTCGATACCCGCCGAGACTACGCGGTCGAAGTAGAACTGATCGCTGTAGACACCGCGCACGTAGGTGCCGCTCATGGGAATGGCATCGGCGATACTGAACGAGCCTTCGACGAGACCGATGTTGCTCGACAGCCACAGCTCGTTCCAACCGAACTCGAAGACCTTCTGGTAGTCGATGTAGAGGGTGCCGAAGCCGCCGTCGGTGCCCAAGAAATAGCGGCCCTCGGCGGTCAAGCGATGCACGCGGTCGCGGCGCGCCACGATCCGGTCGAAGCTCACTTGCGCGGCGACATTGATGAACGGCAACACGTTGGTGAAGCCTTCCACCGTGGTGACGCGGTCCGGAATGTAGAGCTGGCCTTCGGTAATGTCCTCGAGCGGGATGTTCTGGACGTTCGAGAGATTGCGGAACTGGAAACCGAAGCCGGCGTTGATCTCGGCGTTCTCGGGCTCGATGCTGATGCTCACGCTGCCGTCGAGGCGGTTGAAGAAGTAGCTCTGCACGCCGAGGTCTTGGCGCTGGCGACGGAGTAAATCTTCGCGGATCTCGAAGAGCGGACGCAGGCTCTGCCCGACGACCGGAGGTGTGTAATAGCGGACACGGCCGATGACTCGGTTCGGACGCAAGTCGCTGCCGTTCTCGCGCAAGTCGTCGAAGCGCTTGAGCCCGAACTGGGCGTCGAGGTCCCAACGGTCGCGTTCGCCGAGGAGCGACGCGAACGTGTAGCCGGCGCCCAAGCGGTAACCGTTGTTGTCGATTGCGACGCTGACGCGCGCGCCTTCTGCTTTTTCGGGATCGGTGGAGAGATCGATGTGCAACTCGTAGCGGTCACCTTGAACCAGCGGCGGCTGACCCGGAACGATCTGGGTGATGTCGACCTGAGGACCTTTGTGCTCGACCTCTTGGGAGGGCACGAGCTCGTAGTCGAACTGACCTTCGGTGTTCGAGGGGTAGAAGCTCTGCAAGATGCGCTCGAGCTGCGGGCGATTGAAGACGTCGCCCGGCAAGTTGATACGGGCGCGATAGGCGAGCAGCGCCGCTGGCGACTTGCCACGCAGGACGATCTTGGCCAGCCGACCCTCGTCGATGTGAACGAAGATCTTCCCGTTCTCGATGACCTCGGCCTGAACGGTGGCGAGCACGTAGCCGGCGCCGCGGAGGAAATCGAGCAGCACGGTTTCGATGTCGCGTGCCGTCTCCTCGTCGGCGGTGCTGCCGGGCGGTACCTTGAGCACCTCGAGATAGACCTCGTCGACCATGACGACGTTACCGTCGATGACGACGAGCCCGTGATCCGACGCCACCACCGTGCGCGCCATCGCGGACGCGACGAGGAATGCCAGGACGGCGGGCCGCCGAATCACGTCGTCGGCCTACTCGGTGCTGCGGGCGGCCTTGCGAATGTCGGAGACGACGCGGCGGAAGGCTTGGCTCGGGTTCACGAACTGGACCGCAAAGCCACGGTCGGTATGACGGACGACCTTGGCGTTCGCCTGGACTTCGCCGGCGGACGCGCCCTGATCGGCGCCTTTGGGCGCGAGCAGATAGAGCACGATGGTTTTGCCGACCTCGGGTGGCTTTTTGCCGATCAGCGCGGCGCCGTCGAGCGAGAGATCGATGAGCTTCGTCTTGTTACGCTTGCTCTTCCACCAGCGCTTGGGCGCGTCGTCGTCGGGCGATTCCCATTCGACCGCGGTGTCGATGCTGACGCGCGCGTTCTGCTGTTGCGGAACGTAGCGTGAGAGCAGCTCTTTGAGCTTGAGCTCGAAGTCGACGCTCGGCTCGACGAACTCGAGGCCGACGGTGCTCTTGGTGTCGCCGGCGATGCGCGCCTTGGTGCGGATACGCATGCCTTCGTGAACGATCTCGACATCGACCGCAGTGCCGATTGGCCAACGCTTCGAGGTGCCAATCGACATGCCGCCCGGCGAGAGCGTGTGAGAGAGGCAGGGTTCGCTTTTTCCGTCCCAGCGGACGATGACGCCAACCGAAATGTCGAAGCGTTGCTTGGTGCGTTCACTCATGTTCGCGAGTCTGTTTGTAGAACACCGGAGGGGGGTAGGGCCAGTTTGAGGATGGCCCGCAGCGGCAGGTGATCGCTGGCGCGGCGTGCCGTCTCGGTGGCGACCACCTGAGCCCCCACGAGGGCATCCCGAGGATGCACGAATACGCGGTCCAGCGCGAGAAATGGGCGCCGGGCCGGGAAAGACCGTAGCGGCGGCGTGCCGGCGTACGTCCCCTGCAGGCGTAGCAGGGTTTTGGCTCGCCAGCGCCACTCGTTGAAGTCCCCGAGGACGATGGTCGGGGTCTTGGCGTCCACAGCGGCGAACAGGAGCTCGATTTGCCGGCTGCGCTCGCCGTAGCGCAGGCCGAGGTGGGTGTTGATGACGCGCAGCGGGCCAAATGGCGTGTCCAGGTCGACGTCCAGGGCGCCGCGCGGTTCCCGGCTTTTCACGGAGAGGTCGATCCAACGGCGCTCGAGAATCGGAAAACGACTCAGGATGCCGTTGCCGGTGCTGACGTCGAGGCGGCGCACCAGAGGGCCGGCCACCCCAAACATTCGCGTGAGCTCGGCCAGGCGGTCGAGCTGGTTGCCGCTGGGATTGTCGGTGGCGTGGCAATCGATCTCCTGCACGCCGACGATGGCAGCGTCGACCTCACGGAGAACCGTGGCGATGCGTGCGAGGTCACAAACGCCGTCACCGCCCACCGCGCGATGGATGTTGTATGTCGCGACGGCGAGCTCGGCCGCCATCAGGCACGCACGCCCTGAGCCGCGGCGCCGCGCCGTTCGGGATAGACGTCCCGCTTGGGCACGCGCCGCCCGAGCCGACGACGCAGCCAGACGCCGATGCACAAGAGGGCGATGCCGACGATGGCCGCGGTGATGAGACCCTTGGGGTCGCGCGTCGCCACCGCCTCGAAGACGCTCGCACCGAAGACGTTGATGCTGATGATGCCGGGCAAGAGCCCGATCGCGGTGCCGAGGATGAAGCGCGAGAAACGTACGCCCGTGGCGCCGGCGATGACGTTGACGATGCTGAAGGGCGCGATGGGCATGAGGCGGATGCTGATCACCGCGATGACACCGCTCTTCTTGAAGCGACTCACCAAGTAACGCATGCGCCGGCCGCCGCGCCGTTGGATGGTGTCTCTGCCGAGCAACCTACCGATGCCGAAGGTGAGCGTGCCCGACAAGAGCGCTCCTGTGAGCGCGATGGGAATTCCCCGCAGCGCGCCGAACACGAGACCGGTCTGCAAGACCAAGAGCGTGAGCGGGAAAGAAAGCAGGCCTGCGCCGATGAAGGCGATCACCGCGGCGCCCCACATCCACGGCTCGTTGCGCAGGGGCGTGGCCAGCGCGGCGAGGCGTTTTGGGTCGAGGATCTCGTGCAGCGGTGTGAAGCGATAGACCGCGGCGAGCACCAGCATGGTCAAGACGATGGCGATTGTCCGCCAAAGAGGACCGGATGCGGAACGTGCTTGCTCCTCGGGGAGCAGGGTGTCGAGCACCTTGTCGACGTCGAGGGCGCTTTCGGGATCCACCAGGCGCTCGTTGGGCAAGATGTCGTTGCGCAACGGGCTGGGCTCTCGCGGCTCGAGCGGCGAAAGGCTACGGGCGTTTTTCTGGCGCAAGCTATCGACGGCGCCGATCATGCCGAGCCGTTCTTCCGCTTGAGCGTACACGTCGGGAGTGAGGCCCATGTGCTCGGCGATGAGCCGGTGGCGCAGACCGTCGATGTGCTCACGCAGTGCGAACGTCGTGCCTTCCCAGGCAAGATCGCACTCGCTGTCGAGCCCCATCGAGCGGTTCGACAAGTTCGACGAGCCGATGCGCGCCATGCGGTCGTCGACCACCATGACCTTCGAGTGCACGTTGATGCAGCCGCCGTCGATGCCGGGCATGGTCGGGCAGAGGACGCGCAAGCGTTTGTGGCGGTCGGCTTGAGTGAGGAGCTCGAGCAGCCGGCTGCGCAGGACGCTCATGGTGTTTTCTTCGAGCCAGCCCGAGGCGATGCGCGGCAGCACCATGACGATCTCTGGCCCCTTGGGAGACGCGAGCGAGGTCGTGAGCGCCTTCGTGATGCTGCGCGATGTGAGGTACTGGCTCTCGATGTAGATGCGGGTTTCGGCGGCGGCGATGGCGTCGATATAGAGTCGCTCGACCTCGCGCACTTCCGGCTGCTTGGCGTGGGCGCCGAAGGTGCGGCTGATGCCGACGTCGACGTTGCGTAGCTCGATGTCGAAGTCGCGCGGCCAGGGGATCTCGGAGCCATCGACGACATTGGCTTCCCGATTCGAGACCGGCGCGAGGCGCTTGCCGGTAACCGCACGCCAGCGCTCGCGTGCCAGGTCTCCCAAAGCTTGCGCTGCTTCTCCCGCCACCATGACCTGGACGTCGTGAAACGGCGCGTAGGGCTTGCCGTCGTGTGTCTGCCGAAGCGGATTGTTCGCCTTGTGGTCTGGCGTGTCCCAACGGCTCTCCGCGAAGTCGAGGCCACCACAGAAGGCAACGGAGTCGTCGATGACCACGATCTTCTGGTGTTGGGAGGCGCCGACCGGGTGATGATCGTCGAGCTTGAAGTGAACGCGCCGGTGGGTGCGGGCGCCGAACGAGATGCGCGGCAGCACTTCGCGCTCGAGCGTGTAGATGAGCGAAAAATCCCACTCGAGGACGTAGACGTTCAGGTCCGGGGTGAGGCGCACCAGCTTGTCGAGGAATGGGCCCAAGCGGTTGGGAAGGGCGTCGTGAGGATCGGCCGGGCGCGTGAGCTCGAGGCGGCTGTCGATGTCCCAGCCGAGAATGAGGATCTGGCGCTGCGCTTGCCGGGCGGCGTCGGCGAAGGCCCGGTAATAGGCATCCGCGTCGACGAGGACGGAGAGGCGCGAAGCGCGGGCCTTGCGCCAGCAGTTCCTTCCCGCTGTGAGTATGTTAGAAGACGCCATAAGGTTGTTGGTTCTGGGATGTTAAACACCTCCGGGCCCACCGCAAGTTTGCGAGGTCTCCGATGCATGACGCCGAGCCGGTAGGCCAGGCACGACGCCAGGACGCAAAGGACCTGGTCCAGCTCGACCCGGACCATCCTGGGTTTCGCGATGCGGCCTATCGCAAGCGCCGCAACGACATCGCCCGCGTCGCCGCGGAGTACAAAGAAGGCGACCCCATCCCGGCCGTCGAATACACCCCCGAAGAGCATGAGGTCTGGCGGACCGTTTGGCGCCAGTTGGCCCCGGTTCACCAGAAGAACGCTTGCAAGGAGTACCTCGCTGCCAGCGCCAATCTGAGCTTGTCGCGCGAGCGCATCCCGCAGCTCGGCGAAGTGAGTGAGCGCATCCGGAAGCTCTCGGGCTTCCAGATGTTGCCCGTGGGTGGCCTCGTCGAGGCGCGCGATTTCATCGGCAATCTGTCGCGCAACATCTTCCTGTCGACGCAGTACATTCGCCATCACAGCGTCCCGCTCTACACGCCCGAGCCCGACATCGTGCACGAGCTCGTGGGGCATGCCGCGAGCCTCACGGTACCGGCATACGTCGAGCTCAATCGCGCCTTCGGGCGCGCCGCCATGCGGGTCGATGACGAGACGTTGAAGGCCGTGGTGAACGTCTATTGGTTCACCGTCGAATTCGGTCTGGCGATGGAAGACGGACGGCCCAAGGCCTACGGTGCCGGTCTGGTCTCGTCGTTCGGCGAGCTCGACGCCTTCGAGAAGAACGCGGAGATCAAACCGTTCATCATCGATGACATCGGTGCGACCACCTACGATCCGACGCAGTATCAGAAGGTGCTGTTCGTGGCCCCGAGCTTCGACCGCATGGTCAAAGATCTCATGACCTGGTTGGAAGCGCTGTAACCTTCGCGGCGTCGTCCGGTGTGTTGAGGTTCGCGAGCGCTGCCGGGCGGCGGAGCAAGCACGCGTCGTCGAGCAACGCGCGAGCGCGCCGTTCTTCGCGCGCGAGCAGACGGTTGGCGGTGCCGGCCAGGGCGCGGTGGTAGAGCGCACAGAGAGGCTCCGGGCCGCTGGGTGAGAGCCAGGCGATGGCGAGGCGTGCGCGCGTTCTCTCCCTCGCGAGGGAGGTGAGGTCGTGGCTCGTAAGGCCGACGAGGTCACAGGCAACGACGAAGACCCAAGCTGACGGCGCAAAGCTCAGGGCCGTGGCGATGCCGCGCAGAGGGCCTTCCTCGGGATGGGTGTCGACGACGATCTTCACCGACCGTGATAGCGGATGATGCCGCTGGTCGGCTCGACCGACCGCGAAGACGTCATCGACGAACGGCCGAAAGGTCGCGAGCAGGGTCTCGCTGGTGGTGAGCCCCGAGGGCAAAACCAGACCTGCCTTGTCGATGCCGCCCATGCGGCTGCCATGGCCGCCGATGAGCAACGCTAGGCTGATCAAGCGCTGACGCTGGCGCCCGCGCTGATCGAGCTCATCTCGCTTCGGGCGGAGACCAGGTCGTGGAGCCACTTTTCCCAGACGCGGATCACGGGCTCGCGCGCTTCCGCCGGAGCGTTGGGGTCGAAGCCGCCGCTGTAGCCGGTGAGGAGCTGCAGCTCGCTGAATGCGATGCGCTGCACGTGTGGGCTCTGATGGCGCAGGCTCGCGACCAGCCAGCTCTCGCGGGGACGGTTGTAGCTCGCCTGCCACCACTCGGCCCAGCGGGCGACGTCACGGCCGTGCGCCTGGGCGCAGATGACCGCTAAAGCAGACGCAGCCGCGGACGCGAGCTCGGGCTGCGGTGATACCACCAGCGGAATGAGTGAGGGTACGGCGCGGGGATCGCGAAGCTGCCCGAGCACCTGCACCGTGGTCACCTGGACCTCGTAGACCGGGACCTTGAGCTGCTCGCGCAGGCTCTGGAGGATACGCGCGTAGCCGGGCTCGCGGGTGTAGGAGCGTAGCGCGTCAGCCGCGAGGAACCGGTTGCGCGGCTCGGTGTCGTAGAGGCGTCGGGCCAGAGCTTCGAGGGCCGGCGGATAGGGCGTGACCAGCAGCATGTAGATGGCGAAGAGCCGCTGCGTGCGGTCGGCGCTGTCCAGATGGCCGAGCACGACCGGCACTGCGTCGCCGCCGCGCGCGACCAACAAGGCGAGCAAGCCCGAGCATTCGGCGAGCGGCGGCAGGGTTTGATCGGGAGCGAATGGATCGATCAGCAGCTTGCCGGGGAATCGGGCGCGTAGGCTGTCGTCGAGGACGGTGCCGTACGGCAAGAGACCGCCGATGGCTGCGAGACGCGCCTCGGGGTCGAGGGCGTCGAGCCCGTCGAGCAACATCTCGCGGGGATCGAGGCTCTGGCCGGCAACTTCGATGTTGGCCTGGGCGGCGGCGGCAGTGCCGAGCGGCGCCGACAGCGACGGAGCCTTGCGGGCCTCGGCGATGACGTCGTCCCAGGTCACCGCGGGCGGCGCGACCGCATCGAGCGATGCTGGCTCGGGAAGAGGTGCCGCCTCGGTCTGGACGGTCTCGACCAACACGTCTTCCCAGCCGGACACCGCGTCTTCCGGGCTCTCGCGATCGATGTCCGCGAAAGCGACGTAGAGACCACCTTCGTGGTGATCCGGCGCTTGCGTCATGGCTTCGATGGCATCGTCGCCGACGATCTCGGGGATCTCTTGATCGGGCGCGAGCGGCGGCGTGTACATCGCCTGTTGCTGATCGCTGGTCGCGTCGTAGGCGTCGGGCGCGTCGTAGCTTACGGCTTCGTAGCCATCGTCCGCGCCAACGGACGGGTCTGCTTCCGCGGCAACCGGGGGCTCGCTGATGCCGGTGGCGTAGCTGACATCGGCGAAGCTCTGCTCGTCGCTGGCGCCGGGCGGCTCGACGTGCACCTGGATCTCTTCCTCGGCCATCTCGGTCTTCGGTGCAGGTGGAACCAGCATCGCCTTGCGGCGCCGGATGAGATTTTCGAAGCACAAACCGACCCGATGGGTCAGCAGCAGCACCCCCGAGACGCGGCGAGCAAGGACGCCTCGCGTGCCGTTGTCGGCGTAGAGGATTCCGACCAGGCGTCCGCCAACGCTGAGCGGGGCGACGAAGGCAGTCCGCGGCGGCGTACGGCCGAGGTCCTGCAAGAGCTTGAGGTTCGCAGGGGTCTGGGGAATCGGTCCCAAGTAGTGCCCGCGCGTCTGTTGGACCGTGGCTAGCACCGAGGGGATGGAGAGGGGCAGCGATAGGCGCGCCACGCGTTGGGTCGCGTTGGGATCGGTGCTTCGCCAGCCGTCGATGCGGTCGCCGTGCACCAAGAAGAGGGACACGAACTCGAAGGTCCCGAGAGCGATCTCGAGGAGAATCTCGACTACGCTATCGCGGTCATTTGCCGAATCGAGACGCGCCAAGAGCCCCGCGACGTCGGGGCCGCCTCGTCTGGTTTCGCCACGGGCTCTGCCTGGGCGGATACGCGATGCCGGCAAGCCCCACGACAACATGTGATCGATGGGAGCGGGCTCGTAGAGAGGTGTCGGAGGAGCGCCGTCGAGGCGGGTCAAGAGCGCGGCGAAGCGCGGCAACAAGCCGACGCCGTAGACCCGGTGCATGGCGTAGTGCATGCGCGCTTCGCTGGTGATGGTGCTCGAGGGGTGCAAGCGCAGGCGCTCGCGGATGCGCGCGAACAGATCTTCATCGGATGCGGTGTTCACCAGCACGCCGAGATTGCCGCCGACCAGACGATACGGCACGAGTCGATAGGTCTCCGCGAACACCAGCGGGAAGATGCGCGGGATGTGCGGCTCGATGGCGTCGATGTCGCTCTTGTCGCCGGTGGGCATGCGGTACGCCTCACCGAGCGCGCGCAACACCGTGACCTCGGGGACTCCGAGCTCGAGCAGATTGGTGTCGAGGCTGCCGCCGTGAACGACTTGACGTCGCGCCGCCTCGTCGATGTCGGCAGCCGACACCAAGTGCTCGCCGAGCAGGGCTTGAACGAGCTGTTGCGACATGAGCGGTGTTGAACCCTCGCCTTGCTAGAACGCCGACTGCAGGACGTATGGGAAGACCACGGTCACCGGCTGGCCAGTGAACTTCGGGAACTTCCAGGTCTTCACGCGACGCACGGTGCATTGGCCCATGGTGGACGTCTTGAATTGGGCGGTGTTGATGTCGGCGCCGGTGACGTCTCCCGATGGATCGATGGTGAGCTGCACCTCCATCTTGCCGGCGAGCTTCTCGCCCTTACGCGCGGCCTCGGCGTAGCAAAGCTTCATCGACGTGTTGTTGTCGTTGACCACCTTGTAGATGGCGTCTTGGGTGAGGCCTTCCGGTAGGTTCGGCGTCTGGATCGAGTCGGGCGCGGCGAGCTTCACGTTCGCCTCTTGCTTGTCCTTGTCGTTGAAGAGCTGCTCCGCCATGGCGTGCTCGTCGGGCGCTCCGGTCGTGCCCTCCGGCGGCTTGGCCTCGCCCGGCTCTTTGGGCTCGTCCGTCGTTTTGGTCTCGTGTTTCTCGACCTTCTCGTGTTTGGGAGCGTTCTCGCCCTGGTTGCTGCGGTCGAGGAGCTTGCGGCGCAGACTTTCGAGCTGGGCGCGCTTCTTCGGATCGAGGTCTTCGGCAGCGAGCTTGTTCTCTGTCCGCTCTAGCGCACGGTCGACGTTGGGGTCTTCGACGCCGGCGACGTCGTAAACCGCACCCATACCGGGCAAGACGATGAGGCCACGCATGTCCATGACGATGAAACCGCAAACGAGCAGCAGCACCACCGTGGTGATGACCGCCGCGATACGGTTGTTGCGGCGCTTCTTGTAGATGCCGGCGGTCGCCATGTAGACGCGGGTCGAATCGCCCGGCGGCTTGTCGAGATAGTTCGGATCGTCAGTGAGATGCTCCATGCCCGAGTCATCGTCGACGGGGAGCGGCCGCTGGCTGCTGACGTCATCGAAGAGGCCCAAGCCGTGGTCGCCGGTCGCGTCTTGGTGGCCAAGCGGGGTGACGCCGCCGAGGTCGTCGGTGGGACGCTTCGGCGCTTCGTCGATGATCTCGATGCCTTCTTGCAGCTGCACCGTCTCGGCACGACGCGAGCCACCGCCGGGAGGTGTGCCCATCACCGACGCGGCGAGAGCGGCGACCGCCGGATCGCTGACGACCATCGTCTCCGCCTTGTAGAAGCCCTGCGGCTCGTCTTCGGCGACGGTGATCTCTTCGTTGGCAAGCAGGGGCTCGGAGGCACCGGGCTCGCCGTTCATGATCGAGGTGGGCTCTTCGAAAATACCGCTCGAGATCTCTTCGAGCTCGGTGAGGGTGATGTCGTCCGTGGGACGGCGGGCGGCGTCCTTCGCGCTGCCCTGCGCCGCGGCACGCTCCATGGCGTATTCGGTCACCGAGGGCTCGATCCTCGCCGAGCCACCGGCGGGCGTCTGGCTGCCAGCAGGCGCGGTAGCCGCCGCGAAGCGACCGACGCTTCCCAAGCGCTCCCAGTTGCCCATGCCGCTCTTCCACAAGAAGGTGCGGCGATCGATCTCGTTGCGCGACAACATCGCGTCCACGTTCGATGCGGTCATCGGACCGCGCTGCTTGCCGGCGATGAGCACGAACCACTCGGCGGCCTCGCCCGAGGAATCGGCCTGGATCGGCCGAGCGTCTTCAGGCTCGGCTTGAACGACATCGCCTTCGGCGGCTGCCGCGCGTAGCAGATTGATCTGCTCGACCGAGACGATGCGGGTCGCCTCGCCGCCATCGTCCCCGTAGCTCACGTCGGGGCGATTCGCTGCTTGCATGCCGACCTTCGTCGGCTGTGTCGATTGATCGCGGAGCTTGTTGATCTCGGCGACGGAGGCGATGCGCGTGGTCTCGACCGGCTCGAGGCTTCGGGTCGCCGGCAGCGGCGCAGCAGCACCTTCGAGGATCTGAGCTTGGTCGCCGCCGTCCTTGCGGCGCAGGCGCACCACGTTGCCGCAGGTCTTGCAGGGAAACTTCAAGACCTTTCCCGGCGGCACCTTGTCGTCGGAGATGGAATAGCGCGTGTTGCACTTGGGACAGGCGAATTTCACAGGATGCTCACCAGGTACTGTTTGATCTGCTCACGCACTTCGGGGGTCGGTGCCGCCGCAAGCGAGCGCTCCCACATTTCTACAGCCTTATTGCGAAAGCCACGTGCTTGATAGAGGAGCGCCAGATTCTTGGTTGCTGCGAAGAGCTTGGGGTCGAGCTCGACCGCCCGTTCGTAGTGATATATCGCCTGAAAGACCTTCTGGTCCTGCTCGAGGGTTCGCCCCAGCATGAACTGGATCTTCGCGGAGAAGGGCTCGGCGGTCTCGGCGGCGCGTAGCTCGTCGAGCGCGGTGCGGTAGTCTTTGCTTTGGTAGGCTTCCACGCCAGCGGCGTAGTGAGCGAGAGCTTCGGCGCCGAGATCGTCGCCGGCCGCCATGGTCGACTTGCCGGTGGCCAGGAGCTCCCCGGCGACACGGCGCAGCTCGCTGATGCGGAAGGGCTTCTCGAGGAACGCATCCGCCTTGTAGGTGGCCTTGATGTCTTCGGCGATGCGCCAACCGCGATAGATGGCCGAGATCATCAGCACCGGCGTCGCGCCGAAGCGTTTGCTCTCCTTGATCTTGCGGCAGATCTCGAACCCGTGGACCTCGGGCAACATGGCATCGAGCACGACGAGGTCGGGCCGCACGGTCTTGATGAGCTGGAGAGCTTCGACGCCGCGCGCCGAGGCCGTCACGTCACCGCCGAGGCTCCGTAGGGTATCGACGAGCAGCCGCTGGATGTCGGGATCGTCTTCGACGACGAGGATGCGCTTCCCCGAGGCGGGCTTGCCGGGGGCGCCGGCGAGCATTTCTGCCCGTGGACGGGTGGTTTCGATGATGTCGCTGGCTTCCGCCTCGAGCACGTCGTCGACCTCGATGATGGCGACGGGCTCGGCGGCGAGCGGCGTGACGATGGGGAGCGGCTCGTTGGGATTGCGCGCGAGCGAGCCTTTGTAAGGAGCTTGTGGGTTGCGATACGCGGCGACGACTGCTTCCTGGATGCGCATCTGCAGCGCTACGTACGCGATAACGGACAGACCGGTAACGAAGCTCACTTCGTCACGCACCCGCTGGTCGTTGGGTGCGGTCATGGCGACGACGAGACTCGGCCCTTCGATGCGGATGGGCATGATGCCCTCGCGCTGTGCCACCGACAGGGGAATGCGTTGCAGGACCGCCGGTTGGACGGTGATCCGGGTCAGGTCGATGCCGGGCACTCCGACGTGAGTTGCCAAAGCGGACAAGGCGGTTTGTTCGTCGACGAGCGCGCCGCGCACCGCGGCGGACAAGAATCTCAGACCGCTGCCTGCGCGTGAGGACTCTATGACGTCGGCCGTCGCCGCATCGATGAGGCCGTGGGTGACCATGAGGTCACCTATCCGGGGACGGTCCGGCATGACGATGGCACGATAGTAGCCCTGCCATATCGTGTGAGCAAGAAACGCAGCCGCGCGCGACTAGAAGGGAATATCGCGCGGATCCGGCAGCTTGAACGGCTCGCCCGGCGTGCCTGGGTCGTCGGGCACCGCAAACGGACCTTGGACCGAGGGGGCGGCAACGCGCGGCTGGAAGCTCGTGTACATGCCATTGAGCTCACCGGCGTATTGCTGCGCCTGGGGCTCGAAGCACTCGAAATAGAGGGAGTACGCCTCGGTTCCGATGATCACGAAGATTTGCTCGATGAGGCGCGGGTACTGCAGGTTCCCCTGGAAGGCATAGGTGGCGATCACCGACGCCGCCGGTTGGCCGGCGAGGGCGACGTCGCGCTTCTGCATGACCTGAAAGCGCGGGAGGCGCGAAAGGCGCTGATCGATGGCATTCAGCACCAGCTGCCGTGGGCGCGCCTCCGCCGGGACGACGAACTTGCGCACGATGAGGGTGGCGTCGCCGCCACGGAGGTTGTTCTTGAACTGGATGGCGTTGGGGTCTTTGTCGACGGTGTAAGGCGTCCAGCCGTAGGGGATGTTGATCTGGAAGAGCTGACCGGGAGCAACGAAAGGCGTGGTCGATGGTGCGCCAATGCCGTCGAGCTCGCCCGGAGTCGAAAGGAAAATGGTCAGGAGGGCTGCTGCAATCATCGCCGTACTCGCTCGACCTCGCCGGCACGCACTTCCGTGATGCCACTGTTAGTTTCAACGCACAGCTCGCCTCGGGCATTCACACCCCGGGCCTTGCCCGTGAGCTGCGTTCCATCCGTCGCCGCCACTCGAACGTCACTGTCCTTCAAAGCGTCGAGGTCTGCATAGATATCGGTAAGCTTCGAGAAACCGTGAGCTTTCCACTGATCGTACCATGTGGCCAGGGCGTTCATCAGCACCTTGGAAGTGTACACCACGAGGCCCTCGGCGGGCTCTTGGGGGGCTTCGGCGTGGTCCAAAAGGCCGGTGTAGACCTCGGCGATTTCGGGCGGCAGGGGGCGATCTTTGGCCTTCGTGAGGTTCAGACCGATGCCCACGAAAACGCGTTCACCGTCGCTTTCGAGCAGGATGCCGGCGAGCTTCTTGTCGCCCACGAGCACGTCGTTCGGCCACTTGAGCCGCGCCCCGGTCGCGCCCATGCTGTGTACGCTTTTGCAGACAGCGATACCCGCGACCAACGAGAGCTCGGCAAACGTCGCGATGCGCTCGGGCGGTGGGCGCAGGATCATGGTCATCCAAACGCCGGTATCGGCGGCGGAGACCCAGGCGCGGCCATGACGTCCGCGGCCGCTGGTCTGGGTCCGGGCGAGGATCGTCGTGCCCTCCGGAGCACCCGCCTGGGCCTTCATCTTGGCCTCGAGCATGGTGGTGGGCAGGGTCGCGTGAACGATGAGATTCGGCTTCATGGCATGTCCAGCCCGAGGTCCGCGGGGATGACACTATGCGTGAGCGCGCCCATCGAGATGCGTTGGACGTTGGTCGCCGCGAGCTCCGGGATGCGCTCGTAGGTGACGCCGCCCGAGACCTCCAGGACCGCTCGGCCGGCGACTCTGGCGACGGCTTCGCGAATGTCGGCGAGCGAAAAGTTGTCGAGCAGGATGATGTCCGCTTGGGCGGTCAGTGCTTCGTCGAGTTGGGTCAAGTCGTCGACTTCGACCTCGATCGCGAGCTTGCGCCAGGCGCGTGCCGCCTGGATGGCCTTGGTGATCGAGCCAGCCGCCGCGATGTGGTTGTCCTTGATGAGGATGGCGTCGAAAAGGCCGATGCGATGATTGCTGCAGCCGCCGATGCGCACTGCGAGCTTGTCGAGGTGACGCCAAGCGGGGAGGGTCTTGCGGGTGTCGTAAATACGCGTGGCGCTGCCGGGCGGCACGAGGCTCGCGGCACGGTGCGCGTTGGCGGCGACTCCGCACAGGCGCATCAGGAAATTGAGGAGGGTGCGCTCGGCAGTGAGCAGGGCGCGGACGTCGGCGTCGATGGTGAGGATCGTCGTACCGGCAGTCACCGCGGTGCCCTCGCCGGCAAGCGCCGTGACCTCGGCGTGAGGGTCGAAGCGCCGTAAGATCGAGAGCGCGAGCGGCCCGCCACACACCACCGTGGGTGTACGTGCCACGACCTTCGCCTGCACCCGCTGGGGCGCCCTGAAGATCGCTTGCGTGGTCACATCCCCGGCGCCGACGTCTTCACGCAGCGCCAGGTCGACGAGCATCTGCACGTCGGCGTGGTCGAGCGCTTCTTTCCAGTCGCCGGTCACTGCGGTTTGTCGACTAGCGAGACTTCGACCGAATGGATCTGCTGCGTGCGCGGATGCTGCATGGTCACCGACATGATGCCGTCGGCGCTCACTTTCAAGGTCACCGTCACCTTCGTCTTGGTGATGACGAGGCTCTGGTCGGCGGTCATGCGCAAAGTACCGAGGAAGGTGTTGCCGGCGGCTTTGTCGCTGTCGCCGCGGTAGAGGAGCGCCTTGTAGTCTGCTTTGGCGGACTGTTCGGGCAAGATGTCGAACTTCGCCTCGGCGGGTAGCTTGGTGCCGCGCGATAGCAAGACCTTCGTGCCGTCGGCGCCGTCGCCCAGACGGATGGCCGCCGCGAGGATGTCCCGCAGGTCGAGGGGCGATTTGGCGTACATGGCGTTCGCGACCAACGAGGCGCCGAGGGCGACGGCTTCGTCTGGGTGGACGTTCTTCGCCGGCGGCTTGCCGAAGCGTTCCTGGATGCGACGGCGGACGTGTGGGCTACGCGACTGACCGCCGACCAGGATGACGTCGTCGAGCTGGCTCGCGGGGAGCTTGGCTTGATCGAGCACCGTCTGGACGATGGCCATGGTGCGGTCGACCAGATCTTCCGTGAGCGTCTCGAGGATGCTCCGCGATAGCGTCATCTTGAGATCGTGCTGACCCTTGTCGGTCTTCTTCAAGAACGGCAGGTCGATGCTCGCGGTCTCGACTTCGGAGAGCTGGCGCTTGGCGAGCTCGACCGCGAAACGGATGCGTTGCACCGCCACCGGGCTGTCGCGCAAGACGACGCCCTTTTCGCGCTCGTGCGACATGAGGACGTATTCGGTGAGGCGGTCATCGAAGTCCGAGCCACCGAGGAACGGGTCACCGTGGGTCGAGAGGACCTCGAGGGTATCACCGTCGATCTTGAGCAAGGTCGCGTCGAAGGTGCCGCCACCGAGATCGTAGACCAGCACGGTGCGCTTCATGCCACGCCCGTGACCGAAGGCGACCGCCGCCGCCGTCGGCTCGTTCAAGATGCGCTCGACGTGCAGACCCGCGAGCCGCCCGGCTTCGCGGACCGCTCCACGTTGGGTTTCGTCGAAGTAGGCGGGGCAGGTGATGATGGCGCGTCGGACCGGCGTGCCCAGCTCTTGTTCGGCCATGTCACGCAGCGTCTTGAGGACGTGCGCGGCGACGATCTCGAGGCGCAGGAGCACGTCGCCCATGCGTGCCGCGGCCCGGCCGTCGGGACCTTCGGCGATCTCGTAGTTGAAGAAGTGGCCGAGCGACTGCACTTCTTTGGAGCGGAAGGGACGCCCGAGAAAGCGCTTCGATCCGTACACCGCGCGGTGCGGCTCGAGGATCATGCGCTCGACAGCGGGGTGGCCCACCAGGATGCTGCGATCGGCACCGACGTAGACCACCGACGGGATGGTCTCGTAGCCCCGCTTGCTCTTGATGACGCGCGGCCGCCCCTCTTCGACGATGGCGACGCAGCTGTTCACCGTGCCGAGGTCGATGCCGACGACGATGCCGTCCATGCGTGCCGGCGTCTTGTCGGGCGCGAGGCTGTCGACGCGGAATGTGGGGGCTCCGGGGGTCTTGGGTGGCCCAGCCGGAGGTTGTTTCTGTTTGAGCAGCTGGGTGAGCTGGGTCGCGGCGGCGTCGAGCTCGATGAATTGCAAGCCCATGCCGGCGTTGCGTTCGCCGGGAATCGTCGCGGGACGCGAATGGACGACGCGGGCGCTGATGCGCGCGAGCGGTGTGCCGTCGGGCAACACGAACTCGACCAGGACCACCTGGCCCATCGCGGGTGGGGCGTCCTCGCGGACGAACATGCCGCCCTGACTCAAGTTCAGGGCATAACGCTCGATGATTTCGTTTTTGCCCTGGACGGCGATGCGCACGTGCGAGCTGAACTGCTGACGCGCGGCCCGGGGCGGTGTTCCGGTGCTCACGAGCACACGTTATCACCGGTCGCTGCCGCGCGCTCTAGTAGTATGTTAGTCTTCCCGCTTCTCGAGGGGCGATCCACGTTACTCGTCGACATAGGTCTTTCGGCGTTCATTGGGAGCAGCATTGCCTGGCTCGCACGCCGTAATTTGCCCCAGAGCACTCTGGTCCGGGCCTCGTCGTTTTGGGCCCTGGTCATTTACGCCATCTTCGTCTCGGTGCCGGTAGCGACCCTGCTCTCGTACCGCTTTCCCATGTGGCGGGTCTGGAACCTTTTCGAGGCGCAGCCCCGCACCGCCATGATGCTGGGTGTCGTTGGCCCCATCGCCCTGTTCGCTGGGTACCTCTCGGCGCGGCGCGCGCTGCTCGCGGGGAAGGCAAAGCCTGCCTGGTGGGTCATCCTCGGCAGCACCGTGGTCATGGCGACCACGGTCGCGCTCTTTTTCTTCGTCGAGCGCTCGGGACCCGTTCCGCGTGAATCCGGACGGTCACTGGGTCACCTCGCCATTGGCGGCCTTGCGATCTGCGTCGCCGGCTACGTCTTGATGATCTGGCGGGTTCTCTTGCTGGCCTCGAGCGAGCGTCCAGCGGCCAGCGTGACGCAGCTCCCGGCGCCCGCTCGCGACGGCCGAACCAAGCCCATCCAGGCGGCACGTAAGAGCAGCGGCAAGCGTTGATAAGTGGGCTTGGCCCGTGCTACCGCGCGGCATGCACGTGCGTTTCCCGACGTCGCTCCTGTTGCTCTTGCTCAGCGCTGCGTGCAGCCCCTTCAACGCCAACCGTGAGATCAGCGATGCGCAGAGCGCCTTGACCGCGGCGAGGAGCGCCGGCGCCAACCGCCTGGCGATCTACGAGTTCACCTCGGCGACCGAGTACCTGCACAAGGCGCGCGAAGAGGCCAACTACTCCGACTACGACGCGGCGCGAATTTACGCGGCGCATGCGCGCGAGCTGGCCGAAGAAGCGCGTGCCCGTGCCGACCGCGAGCGCGGCTCCGTCCCGTCGGAGAACGCGCACGAGCTCGACCCCGCGCCACCTCCACCCGATGGCCAAACGACCCCCGAGAGCTCGACGTCCGCTTCAGTGGACGACCCATCGGATCAGCAGAAGAAGGCGCGCGGGAGGATCAAGTGAAGCGCTTGCTGCTGTTGCTCGTGGCGCTCGCCGGTTGCGGTAACGCCGACACCCTGGCCCGTGACACCGTCGCCGTCGATGGCACGCTCAAAGACGCACGCGCTCACGGCGCCTATGACTGCGCTCCCCAAGAGCTTGCCCGTGGTGAAGCCAACGTCGAGTTCGCGCGTTACGAGCTCGAGCACGGCGATTTGCTGCGCGCCCAGCGACATCTCGCCGTGGCCCGCCAAGAAGCGGAGCGCGCGGCCCAGCTCTCCGACAGCGAGCAGTGCAATCGCGTCATCATTCCCGACGACCGCGACGGCGATCGCTTGGCCGACGGCAAGGACAACTGCCCCGACGAGGCCGAGGACCGCGACGGCTTCCAGGACGACGACGGGTGTCCCGAGCGCGACAACGACGGCGACGCCATCGAAGACGCCAAGGACAAGTGTCCGATGGAAGCAGGGGAAGCCAAACACGAGGGCTGCCCGGCGAACGATCGCGATAACGACGGTATCAGTGACGCGGTCGATCAGTGCCCGGACATTCCGGAAGACAAGGACTACGTCTCCGATCACGACGGCTGTCCCGAGCAAGATCGCGGTGACCGCGATGGCGACGGCATCGCCGATACGCTCGACCGCTGTCCGGCCGAAGCCGAGGATCGCGACGGTTTTCAAGACGCAGATGGCTGTCCCGATCCCGACAATGACGGCGACACAGTGCTCGATATAGCGGACAAGTGCCCGATGGACGCTGGTCCGCCCGCGAACGACGGCTGCCCAGCCGCCGCGAAATCTCGCCCGAAGAAGAAAGGCACGCGATGAACAAGCTCAGCAACTCGGCGCTCCAGGAGCGCTTACTCGACGTGTTTCTCTACTTGGGGTCGGAGTGGATCCTCTGGCTGCTGATGGCCCTCTCGGTGGTGTCGATTGCCATCGCCATCGAGAGGCTCGCGCACTTCTTACGCTCGACCGAAGACGTCGATCGTCTGCGGGCGCAGCTCGGCGACAAGCTCGCGACCGGTGGCATCGCCGACGTGCGTGCGCTCTTGGGTGGTAAACGCTCGCACGTCGCGGCTGTGCTCAACGCCGGCCTCGACGCGCTCGAGCGCGGACCCGAAGCAGCAGAACAGGTGTTCGCGAGCGCGACGCTCACGCAACGCGTGAAGATGGAGCGTGGCCTCGCGTTTTTGGGCACGCTCGGTAACAACGCGCCGTACATCGGGCTGTTCGGCACGGTCCTCGGTATCATCCGCTCGTTCCGTGATCTCGCGACCAACACCATCGAGGGATCGCAGGCTGTCATGGCCGGTATCGCCGAGTCGCTGGTTGCCACCGCGGTCGGCTTGTTGGTCGCGTTGCCCGCCGTCGCCGTCTTCAATGCATTCCAGCGCAAGATCCGCACGCAGCTCGCCGGCTCCGAAGCCTTGAGCCGCATGCTCCTGTCGCGCTCGAAGCGGGTTTAGGCGCCGTGGCCAAGAGCTTTTCCGGCGGTGACGACGAGATGATCACCGAGCTGAACGTCGTTCCGCTCGTCGACATCGTCTTGGTCGTGCTGATCATTTTCATGCTGACCGCGAACCTCATCGCGCGGCCCTCCATCAAGGTGAAGCTCCCAGAGGCTTCGACCGGCGAGGCCGCCGAGCCGACCACGGTCGCGCTCACGCTCACCAAGGAGGGCGCGCTCTACTTGAACGGCGCGCCTACCGACGAAGCGGGGCTGCGCGCCTACATCCCCGGCGTGGTGAAGGAGGACCCACAGGCCCAAGCCATCATCGCGGCCGACAAAGAGGTGCCGCATGGCGCGGTCATCCGTATCATCGATCTGATCCGGCAACTCGGGCTCTACAAGTTCGCCTTGAACATCGATCCCAGCGTCGCCGCCTCCGTCACCGTGCCATGAAAATTTATGTGGCTACGATTGTGGTCTCGGTGCTCGCGCACTGGGCGCTCGTTGGCGGTCTGTCGAAGGCTGCTCGCGAAGCACCCAAGCCCGCGCGGGTCATCGAGATGGCCGTGGTGACGCCACCGCCGCCCGAGCCCGTCCCGGAGCCGCCGAAGCCGGTGGAAGAAAAGGCGAAACGGCCGCCGCCGCCGAAAGAGGCGCTGGTTCAAGCCAAGCCCGAGGAGCCGCCGCCGCCCAACGAACGGAAGCCCGCCGAGGAGCCACCGCAGCCGGTGTTCGGGATCAGCATGAGCTCGACGGTGAGCGGAAACAGCGGATTTTCCGTGCGCGTCGGCAACACCACGATGAAAGAGCCGGAGAAAGAGCGCACCGATCCCCGCGACGTGAAGCCCTACGCCGGAGGCGCGCCAAACATCGTGCCGGTTTACGCACTGGCGCAGCCGCCCAAGCGGATCGGTGAGTGCCGCGAGCCTTATCCCGCGTCCGCCAAAGCCGCGGGCATCAAAGGCACGGTGAAGCTCGAGGTGGTGATTCTCGCCGACGGAACCGTCGCAGAAGCGCGACCTCTCAACGATTTGGGCTATGGCACGGTCGAGAGCGCGGTGCGTGCAATGAAGAAATGTCGGTTCACTCCAGGCAGTGACGGCAAGCAAACAGTCGCCACGCAGATCACCTACTCGTACACCTTCAACTACGAAGACGATGACTGAGCGGTCGGCGACGCGAACAAAAAAGTACGCGCGACCTTGATCTTCTTGGTTGAAACCGCGATCGCGCCTGCGTTACCTTCACGACATGGCGCTTCAGACCCACGTCGATGCCGTGAAGCTCGCTGAGCTCGTTCAGAAGGTTCGCGACATCGAGACGTCGACGGACTGCAAGGGCCCGTGCCCGGACGCTAAAGCGGAGGCGCACGAGCAAGCCCGGGCGCTCGGTATCGTCTTGGTCGAGGCCGAGGACGAGGGCGTAGAGCGCCGGCCGCGTCTCCACCCGATGGCGTGAGTCAAGAACCTCGGGCCCGCCGCCTTCTCATCGTCGATGACGAAGAAGGCATGCGTCACATGTTGTCGCTCACTCTCGAGCGGCAGGGTTTCACCGTGAGTACCGCCGCCGACGGCGCCGCGGCTCTCGAGCGCCTGGGACAGGGCGACATCGACATCGTGCTCTCCGACGTGCGCATGCCGGGCATGGACGGTCTGACGTTGCTCGACAAGCTACGCGCGGCGAAGAGCCCAGTGATCGTCATCATGATGAGCGCGTTCGTCGATCTCGATACCGCCATCGAAGCCTTGAAGCGCGGCGCGGCCGATTACGTCTCGAAGCCATTCAAGGCCGACGAGGTCCTGCTCAAGATCCGCATGGCCGACGAGCGCCAGCGCTTGAGCGAGGAGCGTGAGCGCCTCGAGGCCGAGAATGCACGTCTGCGCGGCGAGCCGCTGGAGTCGTCGCTGGGGCCCGGCATCGTCGGGAAGAGCAAACGCCTCCAGGCCATCTTCCAGACGGTGCGCAAGGTCGCCGACTACAAATCGACGGTGCTGCTCTTGGGCGAGTCGGGAACCGGCAAGGAGCTCGTAGCGCGCGCCATCCACGACCAGTCGGTCCGTTCGAAAGGGCCGTTCGTCGCGGTGAACTGCGGCGCCATCCCCGAGACCCTCCTCGAGAGCGAGCTCTTCGGCCACGCCAAAGGCGCGTTCACCGACGCCACACGCAACAAGCGCGGCATCATCGAGGAAGCAAACGGCGGCACTCTCTTCCTCGACGAGATTGGCGAGCTGCCGTTGCAGCTGCAGGTGAAGCTCTTGCGCTTCCTGCAAGAAGACGAAATCCGCCGCGTTGGTGAGAACAAGGGCGTCACCGTCGACGTCCGCGTCGTCGCCGCCACTGCTCGCGACCTGCAGCAGATGGTGGCCGAAGGCGAGTTTCGCGAGGACTTGTTCTACCGCTTGAACGTCCTCTTGCTGACCATCCCGCCATTGCGCGAGCGCAAAGACGACATCCCCTTGCTGGTCGAGCACTTCATCGTCCGCTATGGCGAGCGCCTCGGCCGCCCGGGCATGAGCGTGTCGCGCGAGGCGCTACGCGTGCTCATGGACTACAACTGGCCGGGCAACGTCCGCGAGCTCGAGAACACCATCGAGCGCGCCATGGTGCTGAACGAGGGCGACCGCATCGAAATCGAAGGGCTACCGGAGCGCCTGCGCAAGGAGCCCGACCCGACCCCCGAGGCCCTCGCGTTCGGCGACGACCTATCGATCAAGCGCGCCGTGCGTACCATCGAGCGTGAGCTCATCAGGCGAGCGCTAGAGCAGACGGGCGGCAACCGGACGCGCGCCGCCGAGCTCTTGGAGCTGTCGCATCGGGCGTTGCTCTACAAGCTGAAGGAATACGACATCTCGTAGGCGTCGGCGGGGCGACTAATTTCCGCAGATGAGATGCCCCACTGCGACGTCGACGTTCATGGCCACCGTGGCCTTGATGGTGGTGGTGTTCTGCGGATCGTTGCCGTCGACCTCGGTGCCCAGCGAGAACGCGCCAGCTTTGACGTAGTCCTTGAGGTTCACGTCGGTCACGTCGAGGCCGACGGTGCGCAGACCAGCCTGGAACGGCCCGCCTTCGGCGATGAGCTCGCGGCGTCCGTTTTCGCCGACAGCGTAAAACGCAATGTTGTCGATGAAGGTGAAGTCTTGTCCCGAGGCGGGCGAGACGATCTCGAGAGTGAGCGAGTCCACTTTGACGGAGTCGACGTCGTCGATGTCGAAACCCTTGTTCTTGAACTCTTGCTCGTTGCTGACGTCGATGCTGCCGAACTCGACGAAGCCGAGATCGTCCAAGATGTTGAGCGGCGAGCCGCCTTGAATCGTGGTGTTGGCGCTCTTGGTGATGATGATGTTGTCGAGATTGCTGCACGCGAGGAACGCGAACACTACGCAGATGCGGCCAACCAAGAGCTTGCGGCGGAGAGTCGAGCGGTTCGTCATCGTGGACATCTTACGAGGACGCCATCGAAGCGGGAAATATTCTGACGAAGAGCTAGCGGGGTTGGATGGTGGAGCCGAACGGGATCGAACCGTCGACCTCCTGAATGCCATTCAGGCGCTCTCCCAGCTGAGCTACGGCCCCATTTCCACCCACGGCGTCTCTGGAAGGACGCCGCGAACTGCTCAATTCGTCGACTTGCTTACGCTCGTACGCGCCTTTTTGCTAGTGCGCGCTTTCTTGGCCGCCGTCCGCTTCTTGGCGGGGGCGGTGTGTCCGTTCAGCTCACCTTCGTGAGCGTTGACGCGAACGTCGGTTTGCTTGGTTTCGGCCTGCGGTGCAAGCGTCATGACCACTTCGTTGAGACGCTCGACCGTGCGCTGCACGAACGAGGGGAGCGGCACCTTGCCCTGATTGGCCAGCTTGTAGGTCTGCTCACCCAAGAGAGTCAGCAGGCGATCGCGCTCCGACATCAAGCGCTTCATGTCGGCTTCGAAGCGGCCACCGCGACGGCGCACGACCTGACGAACGTCGCCGAGCTGGTCGACTGCCTGCCGAAACAACGCGCCAACCTGTGCTTTCAAAGCCGCCCGCTTAGCCATGGGAAAGGTCTCCGAATCCGCGGCGCGTGTAGCAAACGCGCTCTCCCGCTGTCAATTCAAAGAGGTCTAGCGCTTCAACAAGAGCGCCGCGCCACCCAGGCCGACGACACCCATGGTGGTCGTCGCCGCGCCGTACAGAGCGAGAACGCCCGCATCATTGCGCGCGAGCGCCGAGATCGCGAGGACGAAGAGCCCTGCCACGGTGGTCGGCATCGCGACACTGGCGAGCGCCTGCCCAGCCAGGCCGTAGACGTCCCGGGCCTGGGGCACGGGCACGTTGGCCGAAGAGGCTTCTGCGGGCGGGACTGCCGCGGCGGGAGGCCTAGGAGGAAGGGAAATGCGTGTCATATCGGGTAAATCGGCGCAATCTGGGCGTTCGTTGCGGCGACCCGAAAAGATTTTTTCTATCGGCAGCGTCAGCCGTGTCTAATCGGCAAACATCGCGCACGACCTTTGGGACGTGTTTCGCGAAGGAGACACTATGCGTTGGTCTAAGTTCTTCATTCCCGCCGGCTTCCTCTTCGCGGTCGCTTGCGGCACCAGCGAAACCGAGTTCCAGGACGCCCTGCCGAGCAAGGACGCGCTGACGGTCAACGCCCCGGATAGCGGCAATGCTCTCGCCGTGGGTCAGCTCTCGGGCTTTTACGTCATCACCCGTCTTGCGACCGTCGGTGTGAATGTCACGGTCGGAGGCATCTTCAACGTGCTCGAAGACATCGTCCGCATGCCGCCGACGACGATCGAGGGTGAAACCGCCATCTGGGGTCCCGGCGCCGGTGATGCGCTCGACCCGAACGTCTATCGCCTCGTCGTCAGCGGCAAGGACAGCAAGTTCACCTACAGCTTGGAATACCGCCGTAAGAACTCGGACGGCGAGTTCATCGTGTTGGCCTCGGGCCACTCCGACAAGTCGAGCGGCAAGGCCGACGGCGTCGGTGACCTCACCATCTTCGTGACCGCGTGGGGCGAAGCCAGCCTGAACCCGTGCGACCGTGGCACTGCGGTGATCAACTACGACACCACCACCCAGCCGCAGAAGCTCGGCATCGACTTCTCGGACTTCCGCAGCTGCGACGAGGAGGAAGACGGCACCTACTCGGCAAGCTACTACTACGACCGCTTCGCCGACGGCAGCGGCAACTTCCAGTTCACCGCCAACGGCGACGTTCAAGAGGGTGCCCGCGCGGTCGACGTTCTCGAGAACCTGGTCATCCGCTCGCGCTGGAACGCCACTGGTGCCGGCCGCGCCGACGCCAAGATCTCGGGCGGCGACTTGAGCCTCGAAGGTGTCACCGAGGTGACGACGAGCGAGTGCTGGGATGCGAATTTCGGCGTCACCTTCGCGGTGACCACGCCCCAGGTGATCGACCTGGACCACACGGCCGGCGCCGAGAGCGACTGCCCGGCAGGGATGCAAGAGGCCAGCTATTCAGTGGATGCCTCGATCCTCTAAATAGGCACGACGCGTGCGAGCCCCCGCAGGTCACCCCGAGTGCCTGCGGGGGCTTCTCGCGTCTGACCGCTTTCATGGACACCAGCGACGAACGCCCAGACCTCCGCGCTCTCTACGAGCGTTACGGTCATTCCGTCTTCCGGCGTTGTCGCTACTTCTTGCGCAGCGATGACGACGCGCGCGATGCCATGCACGAGGTCTTTCTCAAGGTGATCGCCTCGTACGGCGACTTCCGCGGCCAAGCATCGCCCCTCACCTGGCTCACGCGTATCGCGACCCACCATTGTCTGAACGTCATCCGCGGCCGCAAAGCTGGTTGGCACGAACGGTACGCGCAGGTGGTCCAGGTTGGTGCCCAGTGGAATGAGCCTGGGCAGGAGCGGGTGGAGCGGGCCGAGCTGGTGCACCGTCTGCTCGCGCGGTTGGGGCGCTCCGAGCAAGAGGCGGCGGTGTACTACTTCGTGGATGAAATGAGCCAAGACGAGGCCGCGCGCGCCTGTGATTGCTCGCTGCCAACCCTGCGGAAACGCTTACGTCGTTTCATCGAGGTGGCTCGCAAGGAGCTCAAGCGTGAGGACGCGACCCTGGTATTCGGAGAAGCGCCTGTCTGATCGCGTCGTCTGTGGTGTGATGGAGAGCACGTTTTTCTTTTCTGTTCTTAACGGCCGCGGGGTCTGTTGATTCGATGAGCACGCACGACGCCATCTCTTCTTTCATGCTCGAGCGCTACGTCGTCGGCGAGCTCGTGGGCGCCGAGCTCGAAGCGGTCGAAGCGGCGCTCGCCAAGGAGCCCGCGCTCACCGAGCGGGTCCAAGCCATGCGCAGCGCGCGCCAGCAGTTCCTCGCCGACGAGCCCTACGCCCAGTTCCGCATCGAGCACGAGCGCCGTCGGGCTGCCGTGAAGAAGCGCTTCTCCTTCTGGTTGCCCACCGGCTTTGCGGCGGCGGCCGCGGCGGCTCTCCTTCTCCTCGTCGTCATTCCCGAGGTCGATAACGAGCGCATCAAGGGCGCGGGCGTGGGTCTGACCGTGGCGCTGGTCGGAAGCGGAGCGCCGAAGCCGCTGGCGAGCGGTGCCCTCGTGCACCCCGGTGATCGGCTGCAGCTCGCCTACGACGCCGGTCACTATGGGTATCTCGCGTTGATTGGAATCGATGGCAGCGGCGTCATGAACGTCTACTATCCCGAGGGTGGTGGAGTGATGGCGCGGCGGTCGGGTGAAGCGCGCGGGGCCTTTCCGTTCAGCCTGACGTTGGACGCGACCCCTGGCGACGAGACGATGGTGGCCGTTTTCGCGGAACAACCGTTACCGCTCAAGCGGATCGAAGAAGCAGTGCGCAAGAACGAGACCTTGCCCGGAGTAAGCACGGTTCGAGTCGTGCTCGACAAGGAGTAGAAGAACCCGATCATGAGTGGTTGGCTGCTCAGCATCGCGCTCGTGACGAGCGCTCTGAACGTCAACGAGCCCGCCGAACGCAGGGTCGCTCTGCTCGTGTCGCATCCGTTCGGTGGCGAAGACCTCACGCCGCTCCGCTATACCGACAACGACGTGGCGCGCATGCGCGACGTCTTGCGCATGACCGGCGGTTTCGCCGAGCGCGACATTGTCGTGGTCTCCGCCGAAGACGCGAACAAGGTGCGCGGCGCCTTCAACGCCCTGCGTGAGCGCCTGCAGGCCGACAAGCGGCCATCGCTGTTGCTCTTCTACTATTCGGGACACGCCAAAGACGGTGAGCTCAGGCTCGGCAAATCGACGCTGGCGCTCGCCGAGGTCAAGCGTCTGCTCGAGCAGACACAGGCATCGTTTCGCATCGCCCTCCTGGACGCTTGTCGCGTCGGCAGCATCACGCGCCTCAAGGGGGCCACCAAGAGCGAGCCCGTGAGCATCGACATCGACGACACGACCATGCAGAGCGGGCAGGTGTTGATTACCGCTTCGTCCGACGACGAGGACGCCCAGGAGAGCGACGAGATCCAAGGCTCGTTTTTCACGCACTATCTGACCAGCGGACTGCGTGGAGCCGCCGACCTCGACCGCGACGGCCGCGTGACGCTTTCGGAGGCATACGGGTTCGCCTACGAGAACACCGTGTCGCGCACCGTGGCGACGCGCGGCGGCACCCAGCACCCGACCTTCCGCTTCGACATGCGGGGCGCCGGTGACGTGACCCTGGCGCGGGCCGATGCTCCGACCTCGGGCATCAGCTTTCCCAAGGCGCTCGCCGGTGAGTTCGTGGTCTTCGATGCCAAACGCCGCGTCGTCGTCGCCGAGTTCGACAAGGACACCAGCGAATCGCTGCGCGTCGCGGTGGCGCCCGGTGACTACGTGGTCAAGAAGCGCGAGAGCGATCACGTGCGCTTGGGACGCCTCAGGGTGCGCGACGACAACTTCGTCACCGTCGACGTCAACGCCATGGAGAAGGTCGCTTTCGCGGACGACTACGCCAAGGGGCAGACGATCACCGCGCAAGAAGTCATCAACGGCAAGCTCGGGGTTCTCTTGTCGGCGCAGCTCGGCGCGCAAGGCTTTCTCTCGGCGCCCATCCGCGACGCCTACGTGCCGACGCTCGGTCTCTTCAAGCTGTCGCTCGACTTGCGCAACGCCATTCGTCGCAACCTCGGCGTGCGCTTCGATCTCGGTGTCGGCTCGAGCGGTGAGCAGGGCTTGGCCGTGACCGATCCGTTGCTCGGCGACCTCGGCTACCGCGCGCGTGTATCCCTCTTCACCGCCGGCGTCGGGCTCACTGGAGACGTACCGTTCACGTCGTGGCTGCGCCTGAGCGGCGTCGGCCGCATCGGTTTCATCCGCGTCGCGCGCGAGTTCACGGGCGCCGAGGCCATCCCGACGCAGGCCTTTTCGACGATCACGCCCGGTCTCGAAGCCCGCTTGATCGCCCGCTGCACCCAATGGCTCGAGGCAGGGCTCGGCGCCGGTGTGCACTACATGTTCTTCAACGGCGACGAGTCACAGTCGCTGGCGTACGTCGACGGCGGTCTCATTCTCACGGCGGTGCTGCGATGAAGCGCATTTTGCTCACGGTGCTCATGGCGGCGGTCGGCGCGTGCGGCGAGCTCTCGAACGACGACCTGATCTTCTTGCGCGGGGTACCGCAGAAGGCCGAGCTCAGCCTCGATGTCGAGGAGACGCCGGCGAACGCGCTGGTCGGGGACCCGTCCGAGTTCTACGTGTTCCTCATCCAGGTCTCCGAAGAGACCAACGCCGATGTCGCAAACCTCCTCGATTTCGTGGACAGCATCGGCAAGGGCTACCCGCCGACGACGCGTGAGCACAACCTTCGCGTCTGGGGACCGGTCCGCAACATCGACGGCAGCGGTACCACCATCCGCTTCGAGGTGCGTCGCGAAGCGGAGACCTTCCGCTATTGCCTACACGCCGGTCGCGATAGCGAAGTCACCGGCGAGCCCAGCTGTGACGACATCCCGGGGGCTTTCGGGATGACGGCGATTCTCCACGGCGAGTATCGCCCGCGCACGGTCGAGGGCGGTGCGCGCGAGAGTGACGGTATCGCCACGCTGGACATGGAGAGCGCCTTCCAGAGCGGCCTCGGTTTCTCGCGCGGTAAGCTGGTGATCACCCACGAATACGCCGAGGACGGCGACGCGAAGACTCTGTCGGTCACCGCCGACGCGCCGCAGATCGGACTGCAGCCGGCGGTTCATGTCGCCTACGCGTACGACCGCGACGTCGACGGCCGCGTCCAATTTTCGCTCGACACTCCTGGTGATTTCATCGACGCGACACCGATCCCCGAGAACCTGCAGATCGACGCGTGTTGGCGCGAAGGCCGTCCTGGCCGGGCCAACGTCATCATCAGCGGCGGCGATCTTTTGGGCTACAGCCCCGCGACCGCGGTGGAGTGCTGGGACGCGAACATTGCCCGCACTTACGCGAGCTTCAACATCCCGGACCTCCCCATTTACAACGTCCAGGAAGGCAATATCGCGGCGTGTCCAGCGCCGAACTGCGAGTGAATGGTTGCTAACTCGGGGTCGTCTGATAGTGAGGCCCCGTGAAAGCCCATTTTCTCATCGTGTTGCTCGTCCTGTCCGCCTGCGGTGGTGGTGGTGGTAAGGACGGAGCCAAGAACAACATCAAGCTCACCGCTGCGATGGACAGCCTGACGTTGCGCCAGGGCTCGCTGTCCTACCTCGCGCTCGCGGTCGAGCGGCCCGACGACATGGGCGAAATCACCATCGTGCTCTCCGAGCCCGAAGGCATCTTGGCGAGCGACGTCGTCGTCGCGCCTGGAGAGACCGAGGTCGTCCTCGAGCTGGCCACGAGCGTCGCATCGGACCTCGGCGCGGGGAGCTTGCTCATCGTCGCTACAGCGGACGGTGGCGACGGCAGCACGCGCGTGCCGGCGGACGTCGTGGCGTCGTCGCCCTCGAGCCTCGACCTGATTGGCCAGGCGCTCGAGAGCGCTGCCATCGATTACCCCACGTCGCTGCTCTACCGCGCTTACGCGTTCGTCGATGATCCGCGTTTGCCGGAGGCGTATCGTGGCGTCGCGGGCGAAGAAGACCTCGGATTTTTCGTCGATACCTCGGACCCGAGCCTCCCGGCCGACACCCGTACCGCGCTCGCGCCGTTCCTCGTGCGGCCTACGGATGCGACGAGCATCTGGCAGACACTCGTGCCGACGAACCCGGGTGGCCTCACCGCCGCCGTCGCTTGCAACGCCACCGACCCGAGCCAGGATGTCGAGCTCGGCTTCAAGACCGCGCGCATTCAAGCCCCGATTCGCGTCTGGGTGCAGTGCACCGGCAACGAGGCGGAGGACGACATCGTCCTCGAGTCGGGCCTTTCTTACGCCCGCGCCATGTACGAGCCCATGACCACGCACATGGGCCCGCCGGTGCTCGACGATGTCGCCGAGAACGCCACCGGCAATCTCGATACCGCCATCGACATCTTCGTCGTTCAAGACGGTGGCGCATCGTCGCGCGGCGCCGCCACGCAGGTTGGTAACGGCGTCGCCGTAGCGGCGGCACCGTTCGCGGGAAACACCTCGAGCGGTTACATCCTCATTGGTCGCTCACGCGCCGAGAGCGCCGGCTTTCGCTCGACCATGGTGCACGAGTTCTTCCACGTGCTGCAGAAAGCTCACAACCGCACGGTGATGTGGGAGCCGTCGGCGGCGGGTCCGAGCACCGAGCTCTGGTGGGTCGAAGCGTCGGCCACCTGGGCGTCGTCACACTTCGCGCGCAGCCTCGCGCCGGCAAACGTCTACTATCGGTTCGCGGATTTCCAAGCGTCGCCGTCGTCACTGCATCGGTCGTACGCGGCCGGCAATGCGAAGATGTACGCCGCTTTCATCTGGGGCTTCTGGGAGGAGCACAAGAGTGGCTCCCCCGAGAGTATCGCGACCTCTTGGGTCGATCTCGAAGGCGTCAGCGGCTTCAACGCGGCGAACGAAGCGCTCGACGGCGTTTTCGACTTCGAGGCCAACTTCCACAAGTTCGCGATAGCGAACATCAACGAGGACTATCCGCAGGCCCTGAGCACGGGCAAGCGCCACCGCGGGCTCGATTCGAAGTTTCCCGAGCCGCGTCCGCGCCCGACGTACGCCGACGACCAGACCGTCAATCAGACCGGGGAATTCAAGCCCGGTGTCGACATTCCTCCCTTGAAGGCCGCTTATTATCGCTACACGCCGCGCGGCGACGTGAAAAAGATCGTCGTCCATTTCGACGACATCACCGTGCGCGAGGGACTCGACATCGACGGCGTCATCAAGTCCAACGGCGACTGGAAGGTCGAGAGCTATAGCGGACTGGCCAAGAAGACGTTTTGCGTCGAGAGCGACGACATCGATGACATCATCCTCGTGCTCTCGAACCACAACCTGCCGCTCACCCAGTTCGTGCTCGGTGGCCTCCGCGTCGAGGTGACCGAGGTCCCGTGCAAGGCGACGTGGTCGGGGAAGCTGCGCTACGAGCTTACTGCGAACAACCCGCCGATTGCGACGTCGCACATCATCGTCACCGCCGATGTCGTCCTCGAGCAGAAAGAATCGGAGCCAGGTGATTCGCTGCTGCACTTTTTGCCAAGCGGCAGCTACCACTACAGCAAGACCGGCATGACCGCCGACTGTGTGCTGCAAGTGCCCGACGTCGACGGCGCCATCGCCCCCGTTCCCATAAGCGGCGAGCTCACCCTCGACCCGACGGCGGACCCCGTGCGCTACCAGGCGACACTGCAGTCCGAGCCGTTCATGTTGTTTCAGCACGCCGACTGCGAGCCGCCGCAAGACGACTTCGACGTCAACAATATGCAGCTCGCACCGCTCATGATTGTCCCGTTCTCCGAGGGCAATACGCTCTCCGAAGACGGCCGCACCATCGAAGGCACACGCACCCAAGGCCCCGAGTTCTTCCAGTGGCGCCTGACACGAGAGGAGTGACACGTGGCGAGAGCTCGAATGGTCGCATTGCTGTTGCTGGTGCCGGCATGTGGCGGCGGCGACAAAGACGGGTCGCGCAACAACATCAAGATCGCCGTTTTGGCGGACAACATCGCGATCGAGCGCGGCATCGATGCCTTGTTGCCGGTCTCGATCGAGCGCCCCGACACCATTGGTGACGTGACCCTCGCCGTGCCAACCCCGGAAGGTGTGCTCGCCGACCCCGTCGTGGTGCGGGCCGGCGAAAGCGAGGCGTTGCTCCACGTCGCGGTGTCCGTCAGCGCGGAGCTCGGCCCAACGTCCCTCGTTGTGTCTGCTGTGGCGGACGGTGGCGACGGACGTGTCGAACATCCTCTGGAGATTCTCGAGGCAGCCCCATCGAGCCTGCAGCTCATCAGCTTGGCTCTCGACAACGGCGTCATCGATTACGAGACGGCGCTCGTCTATCGCGCTTACGCGTTGGTCGCCGATGAGCGTCTTCCAGAAGCCTACCGCGGCGTCGGCAACGACGAAGACCTGGGCTTCGCCTTCGATGCAACCAACCCCGACTTGCCGCAGGCGACCCAAGACGCGCTCGCGCCGTTCCTGGTGCGACCCACCGACCCGACCAGCATCTATCAGACCTTCGGCGCGACCAACCCGCAGGGCCTGACGGCGCAGACCACCCCGTGTGTCGCCACGGACCCTTCGCAAGACATTCAAGGTCCTTTCAAGACGGCCCGCATCGCCGCACCCCTGCGCGTTTGGGTGAAGTGCACCGGCGATCAAGCGGCAGACGACGCCATCCTCGCCAGCGGCCTCACGTTCGCGAGTGAGCTCTACGGGCCGATGACCACTCTGATGGGCCAACCGGTGCTCGATGATCCGGGCGTGCCCATCGTCGGCAATCTCGACAGCGCCATCGACTTTTTCATCGTACCGACGGGCCAGGCGACGTCGCGCGGCGGCATCGCCTACGGCGGCGCCAATGGCGTGGCGTACGGCGCGCTACCGTACAGTGGCTCGACGTCGAGCGGTTACGTCGTGATCAGCCGAGAGCGTGCAAGCGAAGCTGGCGGCTTCAAGTCGACGATGGCGCACGAATTCTTCCACATCCTGCAGTACGCTCACAACGCGCAGATCTTCTGGCAGGGCGTGAACAGGAAGTTCGTCCACGAGTTCTGGTGGGCGGAAGCGTCGGCAACCTGGGCGTCGTCGCACTTCGCCCGAGAGAGCGCGAAAGCCAACGTCTACTGTCGTTACGGCCACTTCCAATATTCCCCGTCGTCACTGCATCGCTCGTACGGCGACTCCGACTTGCGCATGTACGCCGCGTTCGTTTGGGGCTTTTGGGCGGAGCACGACAAAGGCGGCCCGCAAATCATCCGCAGCTCGTGGGATGCGCTGCACGGCATCGTCGGCCACGACGCCGGCAATCAAGCGCTCGACGGCGTCTTCGACTTCGAGACCAACTTCCGCAAGTTCGCTATCGCGAACGTCAACGAGAACTTGCCGTCGGCATTGAGCGAAGACAAGCGGCACCAAGGCCTCGACTCCGAATTCCCTCGCGACAAGCCGCGCTACGTCATGGACGAGATCATCGACGTCGCCTCCGAGTTCAACAGGGGAGTCGACATCCCGGCGCTCAAAGCGTCGTACTACCGCATCACCCCGCGCGACCCGGTGAAGAAGGTCGTCGTCCACTTCAACCAGATCACCCAGCGCGACGGTCTCGACATCGACGTGCTCGTCAAGAAGGACGACGACTGGAAGCTCGAGGACCACACCGACGACGACAAGGCGGTTTTCTGTTCCGACGTGCGTGACATCATCTTGGTGCTCTCGAATCACAACGTGCCGCTCGACGAGTTCGTGCTCGGCGCTCTGCGCTTCGAGACCATGGAAGTGCCGTGTGAAGCCGCCTGGAGTGGCACCCTGCGCCACGAGCTGATTCAGGACGCCGACGGCGCCGACATCACCCTCATCGAGACCGCCGACGTGCGGCTGGTACAGACCGATCCGGAAGACCCAGCGAGGACCTACGACTTCGTGCCCACCGGTACGTTCCGCTGGAATCGCAGCGGCACCCTCGCTGGCTGCACCCTCTTCAGCGACGACTATCACGGCACCTTCGGCGAGGGCCCGGCCTGGGGCGGACTGCACCTCGTCGGCACGACGTCCCCACCAACGTATTACGGACAGATCACCACGGACGTCTTCAACGTGGTCCAGCACGTCACCTGTCCTGACCCGGAGAGCAACTTCGACATCGAAGGCCCGCAGAGCGCCTCGCTCTGGCTCGTGTACTTCAACGAACCGGCGCAGCTGAAGAACGAGGGCAAGCTGATGCAAGGTGAGCACATCCAGAACTCCGGCACGCAGCATCTCGAGAAATGGACGTGGAACCTGACGCTGGAGGAAAACTAGCGGCGGCGCTTGCTCGAGGTCGGCTGCGGCGCGGCGCGCTCTTGGCCGTGGGCGCGGAAGTGCTCCCACAAGAGGATGGCGGTGGCTTGCGCGAGGTTCAGACTCTCGCTGCCACCGGCGCCGGGGATGGTCACGGTCAGGGCAGCGCGCTTGGCGAGCTGCTCGGAGACGCCGGCATTTTCGCCGCCGACGCAGAAGATGGCGCGCGCGGGCAGGGTGACTTCGCCGAGCAACGACTTGCCGTGTGAGCTGGTGGTGACGAGCGCAATGTCTTCCAAAGCGGACAGGTCGCGGCCGATGTCGCGCAACGGGACGTGCTCGACGGCTTCGGTCGCACCCTGCGCCACGCGCACCGCCGCCTGCGAGAAGCCCGGAGACTCGCCCGTGGTGAGCAAGTGGCGGACGCCGAAGTAGGCGCAGGTGCGGGCGACGGCCCCGACGTTGTTCGGGTTCTTGACGCCGTCGAGGAGCACCATGGCGAGCGGTCCTTTATGGCGCACCAGCTGACTCGCTAGGTTCGCGGCCATCAGCGGCTGCTTCTTGCGCGCCACCAGACAGACGCCGTCGTGCCGCATGGTCTCGGTGAACTCGGCGAGCTCTTCGATGGTGACGTCGTACCAGGGGACGTCCTGCGCGTCGCACCACGCGAGGATGTCGCTGACCTCACGCTGCATGCGCTCGATGACGTAGACGCGGGTGATGTCGCGCGGTCGGCTCGCGAACAGAGCTCTCGCCGACTCGAGGCCGGCGACCTTGATTTCGTGCTTCAACGACGGAGGGATTTCGCGAAAGCGGGCCAAGGCATCGCCGTAACTCGGCTCGCAAGCACGAGGCAAGTCGCGGATACTCCTGGCGACGCATGTTGCCGCTCGCGCTCCTGTTGATGATGACCGCGACGCCCGCTTCGGTGCGGTGCGACGACACGCGGCGGGTCGTTCCGGGTGACGTGAAGAAGGAGGCGATTGCGCTGCATCGTGACCTGCGCAAGCGCGGCATGCGCGTCGCGGACCTTCCGAGCGAGGGCCTCGCGGCGCATCGCATGCTCGAGGCGCAGATGCGCATGCACGCCTGGTGTGGCGCCGACGAGCAGCTCCGCATCGTTCGGGCGTCCCTCGGCGGCGCGCCTCATCGCAAGGCGCCGAGCGATGACAAGACGCCCCCGGCGACAGCCTTCGCGGCGGGCGAAGAGCTACCCGAGAAAGAAGTCACCGCGGGGTGTCCCGGCATCCAGAAAGGCCGAGCTCCAGGCGCCGTCATTGCGGCTCTCGCAGCGACGCTCGACGAAACCAAGGTTCGCGTCATCGAGGTCCGGCGCGGCCCGGAGCTCCTCGAGCAGCTCGACCAGGCAGTCCGCCTTCGCGACAATCCCAAGACGGTGAAGACCACCTGCGTGCTCACCTATCGCGCCAGCCAAGTCACCGATGGGCTCGATCGGGTCATGGCGCGCTTCCAGCGGGTCAACGTACTGCGTGACAAGCGCGGGGTCGGTGCCGACGAGAAGCCGCGCTTCGATGCCCTGGTCAACGAGGCGTCTCGCCAGATGGCGGCAAGCGACTATCCGGGAGCCCGGGCGACCCTGGAGACCTTGCTGCTCTTCCTAGGCGATCCAGAGCTTCCGAGCGCCAATCTTCCGCGCCTTTAGACCCAGGTCGCGAAGCAACCTACGTCGGGAAACGGCCGATAACCTCCCTGGAAGGATCCTGGGATGCGTGTACCCGCGAAGGTTGCGGCTGCCTGTCACCCGCTCGATGGCCCGCCGCTCCGGCAGGATTCCAGCGATCTGACTACGCTTTTCGCGCAGGCGGTCTCCGCCAAGGCCGAGCTGCGCGCGATTTCCGAGGTCATTGCCCAAGCGGGCGGCGGCCGCGTCATCGATGAAAACGCCATCAAGGAGCAGGCTAGCGCCAAGCGGAAGATTGCCGGGAAGTACCGCGGCGACACCGCCCGGATCTGCGACCTGCTGCGCAATCGCATCGTTTTTCCCTCCGAGGCCGCCTTGTATGCCGGCGCCGCGGCGGCCATCGAGCGCTATCCCGGCATGTTCGTGCAGATTCACAATCGCCTCGTCGACCCCAAGCCGAATGGCTACGTCGACTTCAGCATGGCGCCACGCGTTTCGAACGGGCACATCGGCGAGCTCCAGCTCCACCTCGATCAAATGCTCACGGCAGCCGAGGTCGAGCACGCGCTCTATGAAGACGTGCGCGTGCTGCAGGCGGGCGCGTGCGCCGACCAACCCGCCTTGGTCGCGATGTACGAAGCCCGGTCTGCCGCCATCTACGACATCGCCGCTCGCGCCGTCCGCGAGCACCGGCCGCTCACCGAGGGCGACCACGCACGCATGCGCGCGGTGGTTGGCTGTTACCCGAGCTCGATTGCCGATGGTTTGCTCGCAACCTACTTGGGGCGGTGACATCGCGGCACGGCCGCCGAGGGCCGCGTAGGCACGTGAACCCGCTCGGGGTCGATAATCCCCGCGGCTCATGAGTCTGATTCGTGCCCGAGAATCCACGCGCCCGGCCCCGGTGCCGCCCGTATTACCGGGGCCGGCACCGCGTGTTGCGTCCGCTTTAGAGGACCGCACGGCGCCGCGACGACCAGGAACGACGGCTCCGCGCCCACGCCAGCCACTCGAGCTCGTCGAGCCGCGGGACTCGGCAGAGCCTGGGGTTTCGCCGTCGCCGTTTTCGCAGGCGATGGCGCGAGCTCTCCTCGGCCGTCAGCGCCTGCAGCCGAATCACCTCTACGTGGTGTCTCTCGACGTCAACAACCACAGCCTCGAGAGCACGCAGCGCCTCAAGGGCTCGACGTACGTTTTCACCACCGACGCGTCCGGGGCAGTGCGCTTCCGCGATGCGTTCCGCTCGTCGACGCAGCCATCGCATGCCGACCCGCGCAAGTCGCAATGGGGCGAGGGCAGCCCGGGCTATCGCTTTCCCTATGTCCGCGATGGCGCATACCCCATGGGCACCGCGATTTACGGCAACACCGCGGGCTTCATCGTCGGTCGGACCCCGGACGAGCCGCTTCCGGCGTATCGCGACTACAACATGAACGGCAAAATCGACGACGCCGAGCGCCGCCAACCTACGACCGCCGACCTCATTCGTGTCCACCGCTCCGAGCTCGGCAGCTCTGGCTGTCACCTCATCGCCACGGGGGAATGGACGCGTTTTCGCGAGCTCATCATCGGCCTCGCCGCCGAAGGACGGAGCGCGACCTACGTCTTCGAACGCTACGACGCTGGCCGACTTCCGATGGCGCGTACGCGGGTTCGTCGCTGACGTACGTTCGCCGGTCACTTCGGCTTGCCGACGATCGATCGCTGGTGCACTAATTCACACCAGTGCGGGCTCCGTTTCGTAAGCCGCTTCCGGCGGCTCCCGGTCGGACCGGGCCACGGTCAGGGGTGCTTGCCTCTGGTCGGCGGCGAACCCGTATCTTGGAGCAAGCGCAGACGCGGATGTTCTGGGCCTGGCTGCTCGGGATGCCGGTGCGCTTCGGCCGTACTCTCGCGGGCTTCGTCATCGCTTACGCCGGGTTGTTGCTCGCGGCGCTCGGAGTCTTCCGTAACGCCAACGAAAGCAGCACGCCGCAGCTCCTAGCCCTCGCTGGCTTGTCGGCTCTCCTCGTCGCCAAGCTCTTCGAGCGCCTGGCGCGCCCGGCCAAGGAGTCGGCGCTGGTCGCCGACCTCGAGCTCGGAAGTCTCTGCGTCGCCGCGGCTTTCGTGCTCATCGAGCTCACCGGCGGTCCGTCGGGCCTCTTGTATCCGATGGTCTACGCCCTGGTGGCGTTCCTCGTCGCCTTCCACGGGCCGCGCACCGCCGTTTACTTCCTGGTGCTCATCCTCGGCACCGAGGCCCTGGTCAACGTGCTGCAGCCGGCGACCCGCGACTACAAGCTCCTCGCCTCGCACGCTTCGTTCATCCTGCTCTTCGGCTTCTTGTACGCCGTCTTCCTGCGCACCGAGGTCGCGCAGCGCAAGACGCGGATGGCGCGCGAGATCGACGCCCACATGCGCAAGGTCCAAGACGAGGCCAAGCAGTTCCGCCTCACCAGCGGCTTGTCGCTCGATAGCCGCGAGCTGTCGCCGGAAGAAATGGCGTCGCGCCGCCGGGTCGGCTCGGTGCAGGCCATTCACGAGTCGTTCTACAACGTGCTCGCTGTAGCGGAGCGGGCGTTGACCCCGCATACCGTGGCGTTGCTCTGGCTCGACAGCGACGAGCGCAAGATCATCATCAAAGAGCTGCGCTCGCAGTCCGATCACGTGACCACGAAGGCCTTGGTCACGGCCGAAGGCTTCATCGGCGCCATCACCAAGCGCAAGGAGCCCTTGGTGCTCACGCAGCTCAAGGCTGGTCACAGCGGTCTCGTGTATTACACCCAGCCGCACTCGATCACCGACTTCGCCGGCGTGCCGGTCCTCGAAGACGGTCACCTGCGCGGCGTGCTCATCGCCGACCGCGATGACGGACGCGCGTTCGGCGCCTCCGACATCGCCGTCATGAACACCATCGCCGAGGAGATCGTTCGCGCCGTTCAGGTCGAGCGCATCTTCAGCGACATGGATCGCGAGAAGTACGAAAAAGAGCGCTTCTACCAAGCGAGCCGCGACTTCAACGAGGCGCGTACGGTCGACGAGGTCGCGAAGGTCGCCATCCGTGCGTCACGCGCCGTGGCCCATGCCGAGCTCGCCGCCGTTGCGGTCTCGACCGAAGAGGGCGGCAAGATGCGCATCGCTGCTCTCGACTGGCACGGCAACGAGAAGGCGCAGGATCTCGTCGGTCAGGTCTTCCAGGCCGAAGAAGGACTGGTCGGAGCGTCGATCAAGGCGCGTCATCCGTTGCCCCACGGTACCGCGCGTAGCCCGTCACAAGCGGTCTTCGCCAAGAACATCAACGCCGACCTCGCGGGCGTGAAGGTGCTGCCTCTCCTCTGGCAGGACCGCGGTATCGGCGCAGTCGTCCTCGGCTCGTCGCGCGAAGGTTTCCTCTCGAACGATGCCTTCGAGATGATGCGGGTCATCTCCGATCATGCCACCATCGCCATCGCCAACGCCCAGATGTACGAGCGCATGGAGCGCATGGCGACGACCGACGGGCTCACCGGCCTCATCAACCATCGCTACTTCCAAGAGCTCTTCGACGCGATGATCGCGCGTTGCGAGCGCTACAGCCGCCCGATGTCGCTCATCCTCACCGACATCGATCATTTCAAATCCATCAACGACACCTATGGCCATCCAGTCGGGGACATGGTTTTGAAGAAGGTGGCAAAGCTATTGAGTGGAGCAGCACGGCGTACCGACGTCGTGGCGCGCTACGGCGGCGAGGAATTCGCCGTGCTCATGGAAGAGACCGGGCCGGAGGGTGCGTTGCAGACCGCGGAGCGTATACGCAAAGCGATCGAAGCCGAGACCATGCGCTCCGAGAACGGCACGTTCAAATGCACCATCTCGTTGGGCATTGCGACTTTCCCGAACGATGCCAACGTGAAAGCGAGGCTTGCCGAATGCGCTGACCAGGCACTTTATCAAGCGAAGAGAAGTGGTCGTAACCGAGCTGTGGTCTTCAAAACAGCACGAGCAGGGTGAATGAAAAAGATCTTCGTCCTCGATACCAACGTTCTGCTGCACGATCCGCGCGCGATTTATCAATTCGAAGATCACGACGTGGTCATTCCGATCGTCGTCGTCGAAGAGCTCGACACCTTCAAGAAAGATCTCTCCGAGCTCGGCCGTAACGCGCGTCACATCGCTCGCTCGCTCGACGAGCTGCGCACCGAAGGTCGCATCACCGAAGGTGTGGCCATCAACAACGGCTCCGGCACGTTGTCGGTCAGCATCACCAATCGCGTCTTGCCGTCGGAGTTCCAGAATCAGCATCCGGCGGACAACAAGATCCTCGCGACCGCGCTCGACCTGCACGAGTCCCGCAAGGACCGCCTCACGATCTTGGTCACCAAAGACGTCAACATGCGCATCCGTGGCGATGCGTTGGGTTTGCGCGTCGAGGACTTCGACACCGAGCGCTCGAACATCGACGAGCTCTACTCCGGCGTCGCCGAGATCGAAGTGCCGGCGAAGGACATCGACACCTTCTACGAGAGCGGTAAGCTCGAGCTCTCCGACCCCTACTACTATCCCAACCAGTTCGCGTTCCTGAAGGACGCCTCGAACCCGCAGCACACCGCGCTCGGCAAGATCAACCGCGACGCGCAGCTGGTCGAGGCCGTGAATCAGGTCAAAGACGGTATGTGGGGCATCCGCCCGCGCAACAAGGAGCAGGTGTTCGCTGCCGACGTCTTGATGAACGATCAGATCAAGCTGATCACGCTCGTCGGCAAAGCCGGCACCGGCAAGACGCTCATGGCGATCGCAGCCGGTCTGCAGAAGGTCACCGAAGAAGGCGTCTATCAACGCCTGCTCATCTCGCGTCCCATTTTCCCACTCGGCCGCGACATCGGTTACCTGCCGGGCGACGTCGAGGAGAAGCTCACGCCGTGGATGCAACCCATCTACGACAACGTCGAGTTCTTGATGGGCTTGTCTAAGACTGACCGCAAACGCGGACGGTCGTACCACGAGCTGCTCGACTTGGGCGTGCTCGAGATCGAGCCGCTGACGTACATCCGCGGTCGCAGCATCCCGAACCAGTTCATGGTGGTCGACGAGGCGCAAAACCTGACGCCTCACGAAGTGAAGACCATCATCACGCGTGTCGGTGACGGTACGAAGATCATCCTCACGGGTGACCCCTACCAAATCGACAATCCCTACGTGGATGCGACCAACAACGGTCTCGTTTACATCGTGAACCGCTTCAAGGCGGAGCGCATCGCGGCGCACATCACCCTCACCAAGGGCGAGCGCAGCGATCTGGCCGAATTGGCCACAAACCTGCTGTAAAGGCGGTTTTGGCTAAGTCTCTGTTTTTGCTAGGCCGGGGATCAACCGCACCGGGATGGGTGCGGGTATGTAGTGGGCCATGGCCGGTGAAGTACCAGCGATAGTGCGTGGGACGACGCGTCCGACCACGCAGGATGTCGCGAACGTCGTTTCACCGACGGCCGTCGCATTGCCACGCGAGACCAAGGTCGCAGACCTCGCCAAGCAGTACGGGGTGAGCGAAGGCGTGTTGCGCAGCCTGAATCCTCGGCTGCGCGACCGAGACGTCACCAACGTCAGCGGCGTCGTCAACATGCCGCCCGGCGCGCGACCCATCGAGCCCGCCGCCTCGCGCAGCGATTTCTCTCCGGCCGATCGCAGCCAGGTGCGCGACATCCAACGTCGCCTCGGCACGCGCGCGGACGGCGCCTTCGGTGCGGACACTCTGCTGCGTCTGCAGCAGTTCCAGCGCAACAACGGTATCGAGGGCAACGGCGAGGTCAACGAAGCGACTTTGCGAGCGCTGCGCGCACCGAGCGGTCCGAGCGCGACGCGTGCAAGAACCGACGGCCCAGGTGGCCCGACCACCGGCAGAAACAGCTATGGCGAGGAGTACCGCGCCCCACCGGCGAGCGTCGATTCGGCGCTGCCGCATGTCCGTGGCGATGACCGCATGAAGGCGGTCACCGGGCCGAGAGGCGAACAAGCCGTCAGGAACATCGCCACCGCTCGGCGAGCCATCGAAGGCGATCTCCCGGTTTATCGGGCGCGGCTCCTCGAGCGCGCAGCCCAGGTCGAAGGTACCGACAAAGAGGCGGCCGCGCGTTATCGGCAGGCCGCCGCCGACATCGGCCGCGTCACGATTGGTACGCTCGGCGTCGAGAGTGCCTGGGGCACCGGCCCCTTGAACATGGGCCGCGATGGTCCCGCTCAGGCTACGGGCGTAGCGCAGCGCGAGGTGGCGCGACGGTTCGAAGCGATGGGCATCAACTCCGATATCGGTGCGGTCGACCGTAAGACCATCGCCGGTGCCGCCCGCGTCGCGCTCGCCCACCACTTCTACCGCACCATGGAGTTCGACGGCTCGCTGCACCGCGCCGTGTCTCAGTTCAACGGTGGCAACCGTCAGGGCCACGCGTACACCCGCACGAGCCAGCAGAACGGTTACATCGCCGCGGTCTGGGACCTCGGGCGGCGCACCGAGACGATTGGCCGCTGAGGCCGTTCGCTATCGCGGTTAGCGGTAGAGAGCGTCGAACCGCGGCCAATGCTCGGGCGCGAGGCTCGCGCGCAGCAGGGCGACGGTCGGTTTCTCGAGACGGACACCGGGATAGGTGATGAGGTGCTCGGCAAGGCTTTGGCGCGAGCCCAGAGCCGGGCCGTCCGAGTCGAGATGGGTGGCGAGCGCGTGCAGCTCCTGGCTCGACATGGCGCCAACGCTTTCGCGCAGGCCCCCATCGGCCTTGCCTTGTTCGAAGACTCGCCGCAGGACCGCGGTATCTCGCGTCGCGAGGCCGGCTCGGAGCTGCTGGAGGATGAAGTTGTTCTGGACCGCCTGGTGGAAGTAGCTCGCCTGCTTCCAAGCGTGCGCGTCGCCTGCCGGCACGCGGCCAAGGCCGGTGTTGTAGCGCTGTCGCCAGGTTTCGACGCCCTGCAGGGCTCGGGCGACCTCGTCTTGGGCGATGCCGACGGCCAGGAGGCGCGACACTTCGCGCTGGCCAGAACGCTCTAGTGCCGCAGGAACTAGGGGGAAACTCTCTACGCCACGGATGGCTGCGGTACTCATGGGGGGATGCTCCGAGTCCTCGTTACGTCATACAGGCAAGAGGACGAATCTGGCTGCCCGACGATGCGTGCCAGGCTGGCTCTTTTCATCGCATTTGTGACGCAGCGCACGGACGTGATAGCGCGACGATGATTTTTTGGCGCTCCAAAGTCGTCAGCGATCATTCCGCCGCTCCGCTCTCACGGAGCAGCCACAATAAAGGAGTCCAACGTGTCCAATGCCCGGGGGACGTTCGGCAGTTGGTTCAATAGCCTAGGTGTCGCCGCAGTCGTTGTTTCTGCTATCGCGTGCAGCGACGACAAGAAGAAGAACGAAGCGCCACCTCCGAGCGTCGCCGTCGACTCGACGATGCAGCCGCGCACCGCGACCATCCCCGGCATCGACGGCGGCGCCGCCCGTCCCGTGGCTTCCGCTGCCGGCTCGAGTGGCCCGGCGGCCGACTTCGTCGCCGACGAGATGATCGTCGGTACCAACGACCCGGCGATGCTCGAAGCGGTGCGTGTCCGCTGGAACGGAACCGTGCTCACGACTCTCGACTTCGGAGCAGCCGGCTTCAGCGGCCTCAAGAGCTACTATCTGCTGAAGATCGATCCCTCGGGGGCCGACACCTCGCGCCTCTCCGACGACATGCTGGCGCTCGATGCGAACGCTCACGGTGAGCACCGTGTCTCCAGCCAAAGCGCGTTGCAGCTACTCGCGGCGGTCAACGAGGAACGCGCCCGAGGTGACGTCGAGGTCGCCGCCAACTGGATCGCCACGAGCGCTACTTTCGAGACGCGCTCGACCGCCGATTCGCCGACTGGTTACGGCGCAAGCGCTGGTTCGTGGACGCCGAACATCTACGACCAGCCCGGTTTCCGCCGCGGTGATGCTCAAGACATCGGTGTCGGTGAAGCGTGGCGGGCCATGAACGCGGCCGGCCGCTTCAGCAACAAGGTCAAGCTCGTCATCATGGACGGCGGCTTCCAACCGAATGCCGACGTGCCCGAGAGCACCCGCATCGAACCGCCGAATGGTTGGAATCGTCCGAACCCGTCCACTTGCACCGGCGGCACGCCCTGCAATTGGCACGGCACTGGTGTCGCGCAGATCGCCTTCGGCGCCGTGGACAACGGCTTCGGCGCGGCTGGCGTTGCGGCTCCGGTCGCTGATCCCATCCTCGTGCCTTCGCCGGCGCTCGACTTCATGCAGATCTTCGCTTTCATCGTCCGCGGCGTGCCGGCGCTCCTCGGCGGTCACCGCATCGTCAACATCAGCGGCGGCACCGGCATCGGCGCCGGTTGGTATCTCCTCACCTTCGGTGCCCTCGATGCCATCGCCGCTGGCGTCCGCTTGAGCGACACTCTCATCGTCGCCGCTGCAGGTAACGACAGCCAGGACGTCGACGACATCGACTGCCTCGAGATCTTCGGTGAGACCATCTCGTGCTGGGAAGGCACCGTGTGGATCCCCTGCGAGCTGCCTGGCGTCGTCTGCGTCGGCGGCATGCAATACGGCAGCGCCGAGCACGACTCGGGCTCGAATCGCCACGGCGCCGACGAGGGCACGGCCACCGTCGACATCCACGGCCCCTACTGGAATTGGATTGGCCCCAATCCCGACGACGCGGCCAGCGGCCCCAACTCGGCGCAGCTCATCGCCGGCACCAGTGGCGCGTCGCCGTTCGTCGCTGGTGTCGCGGCGCTCATCTGGGCATCGAAGCCGGAGGCCTCGGCAGGTCAGGTCGAGGAGATTCTGTACGCTTCGGCGCACTCCGACGTCGGTCCCATCAAGCGCCGCGTCAATGCTTACGCAGCCGTACGCCAGGCGCTCGGCGGCAACACCGCGCCGTTCGTGCAGCTCCTGACCCCGACGTCGGGTAGCTCGTTCCCGCGTCGCCGCGTCTCGGTGCCCCTGACGTTGACCATGGAAGACGACAACCCATCGGGCGTCACCGTGACCTGGACGAGCAGCCTCGACGGCGTCATTGGCAACGGCACCTCGACCGGCACGACCTCGCTGTCCGCGGGAACGCACACCATCACGGCGACCATCGTCGATGGTGGGGTCACCCAGACGCGTACCACGAGCATCACCATCACCAACGACGACCCCTTCGTCGAGGTCGTCAATCCGCGCACCGAGACCTACGGCGCGTTCGAGCAGCAGCTGGTGCGCTTCACGGCGCGCTCGACCGACTTGAACGAGCTGGCGCCGGTTCCGGACGGCGACTTGACCTGGCATCTGGGCTCGCCCGCGGGCTCGCTCCTCGGTAGCGGCCACACCGCGACCTATACGGTGCCCAACGGTCAGACCGCGAATTTCCAGGTGTGCGCTGTAGCGGAGAGCTCGGCGGGTCTCACCTCGAGCGATTGTGTCACCATCGACCCGAGCCCCGAGCCCGATAACTTCCCGCCCGACGTGGTGATCACGTTCCCCGAGGAGAACGCCAACTTCACCGTCGATGGCGACGGTGACGCCGACTTGGTCTTGAGCGCCACCGGCAGCGACTTCGAGGGCGACCCCGTCACCTTCACCTGGTACGCGCGCCGCTCACTCGGCGCCGGCAACTGGACGCCGTATCAAGGCACGACTCCTGCCACCGGCGCCTCGGTCAACTTCGGTTTCACCGGCAACTGCGGCTCGACCTGGGAGATCCTCGTGAGCGGCTGCGATGACGGCACCGAAGCTTCGCCGACCCCGGCGTGCACCGACTACGTCATCACCATCACGGTCGACGAGCTATGCTGAAGCGCCGGGGAGTCGTACCGACTTTCCTGGCGGTTGCGGGGCTCGCGGTGTTTGCGGGTTGCCAGATCTTCGCGGTGCGCATGCCGTCGCGTGCCACCGCGGGGTCGAGCATCGTCGTCGAGCTGGCGAATCGCCAGTCTTTGGCCGATGGCAGCCCACGTCCGGGAACGCACTGCGCGCGCTTTCCGTCGAGCTGGACGGTGACCGCTTCGACGTACACGCGCACGGTCGGCGGTGTCGCGAGCAGTGGCACCCTCGTGGGCGCACTGGCGGGCGAGGCGAGCACTCTCATGGCCGAGGAGCCGCTTGCCGGTCACACCTGGGTGTGTCGCCAAGGGCCGTCGACGAACTACGCGAACGGTGACTTCGGCACCGGGCGTTGGACGGTCACGGTGCAGACACCGGGTACCTACGACATCTTGTTCGTGACCACGTTGGGCGACGGCACTGCCGACATTGGTGACCGTGCCACGCGGCGTATCGTCATCGACGGCATTCCCGATTGGCGCTTCGACGCACGCTCGACGACGCTGCCGACCGAGCAAGAGAGCTGGACGTCCGTCAACACCTTCTCGGACCTCGAGCTCGTCGCCATCGACGTCAACGGCGGCGGTCACATCACGCTCGACGGCGGTATCACCTGGGCCGACAACACCATCGTGAGCGGTCAGAACCTCTACGCGCTCCAGCGTATCGGCAACTACTGGATCGCGGTCGGTAGCAACGGCACCATTCGCGCCTCGAGCACGCCGCTCACCACCTGGTCGCCGTTCGCGAGCGGCACCGGCGTGCAGCTCAACGAGGTCTGTCACGACGGGACGACGATGTACGTCGTCGGCAATAGCGGCTACGTCGCGACCACGGTCAACGGCACTGCCTTCTTCAACACCACGGTCGCGGCTGTCGGCGACGTGCTGTCGTGTGCCGCGGTGCCCGGAGCCGGGGCCTATGCCACGACCTCGACGGGCGCGGTGTTCAAGATCACCCACAGCGGAGCGGCGCCGACGATCTCCGAGAATGTCGCGGTGGCGCCCAACGACCTCTTCGCCATTGCCTATGTCGCGGCGCCGACACCCAAGCTCGTCACCGTCGGCATCAACCTGGCCTACGAGCGCGCCATCGGCGCCGCCAGCTGGACGGCGATCACGACCCCCGGCACGAAGACGCCAGTGCGCCTACGTGTCTTCGGCGATACCTTGTACGTTGTTGGTTATAACGGACTGTTCTCCGGTACGCCGACGAATACGACGAGCTGGACCAACTACGGGTCCGGTACTGGTGCTCGCATCAGCGATCTTGCGGTCACCGGCAAGGTGGCGATCCTCGCCGCCGACGGTGGTGTCGTCTTGCGCGTCGGCATTCCCGAGATCTCGTTCGACGGCGCAACGCTGACGCTGCCGCGGACCGCTCCCGGCGCTACCGGTCAGGGCGTCATGGCGATGCGCAACATCGGCAAAGGCTTGCTCTACACCGGCACGCCGGTGGTCACGCCGCCGTTCACCGCGACCCACGATTGCGATGGCGCCATCGAGGAGTCGGAGGAGTGCGAGATCTCGGTGTCCATCAACACCGCGACCCGCGGGGTGTACACGGGCACGCTCACCATGCCGAGCAGCACCGCGGTTCAGCACACCGTCACCGTGCAGGCGCTCGTCGGTAGCGACGCGACCATCACCGCGACTCTCGACGGAACCACGCCGGTCACCACGGTCGACTTCGGTAGCGCAGCGGTCGGAGCCCCGGTGAGCCGCACGGTCCTCATGCGCAATGCCGGTGACGCTCCTCTCACCATTGCTACGGTGGGCCAGCTCGCGGTGCCAGCCGCACCGTTCGCCATCACGGACAACCAGTGCAACGGCCAGATCATCGCCGCCGGTGCGACCTGCCCGGTCACGGTGCGCTTCCAGCCCTTCGGTCAGGACGGCGCGGCGCAGGCGTTCGATGTCACTTCCAACGACCCGGCGACGCCACGCCTTTTCGTGCAGCTGGTCGGCGTCGGCACGCCGCCGGCTGACATGCGCGTCGACGCAGCGCTCGCTTTCCCGGACGTCCGCGTCCGCGACTCCGCGGAGGCCACGCTGCTCATCCGCAACGTCGGTCGTGGACCGCTCGACATCCAGAGCATGGTGGTCGCCGAGGGCGCCGACGACTTCACGGTCGTGGATCCGGCTGCGTTCACCGTGGCGCCGGGTGAGAGCGCCGAGCGCAAGGTCCGCTTTGCCCCGGGTGCGGCCGGTGACAAGACGGGCCGCCTGGTCTTGACCACCAACGACCCCGACGCCGCGGACCGGGCCGTCACCATGACCGCCATCGCGCTTGCCGAGAGCAGTGGGTCGAGCAAAGACGATGGTGGATGCGCGGCCGCGAGCCCCGAGTGGGCGACCCTACTCGCTATTTGCGCTTACGCCGCATGTCGATGTGCTGGACGCCGAAGTCGTCGTACGGCTCCGAGTCACGCTTGAAGCCCAAGGCTTGGTAGAAGCGCTCCAGGTAGTGCTGTGCGCTGATGCGGATGTCGTGATTCGGAAACTCGGCGTCGAGAACCTTGAGACATTCCGCCATGATGGCGCGGCCTAGCCCCGCCTTGCGGCGCTCTGGGATGACGACCAGGCGCCCGAACGTGGTGATCTCTTCGTCGAGGTCGTCGCGATAGCGGGGGCCGAAGAGCCGAGCGTAGCCCAGGACCATGCCGGTCGGATCGACCGCCAAGAGGTGGCGCGCTTCGACGTCGCGGCCATCGAGGTCTGCGTAGGGTGACTTTTGCTCGACGACGAGAATGGCCTGGCGCAGCTGGAGCAGGGCGTAGAGGGTGGTCGGGTCCAGCTCCTCGAAAGTCCGCCAGACGAGCTTCACGTCTTTCATGGCGGCTAGCATACGCAAGATCGTCGGGCCCTGTCGACTTGACCAAACCGTGCCACCCGTCTATTCGTCGGCGCCTCAAACTCCGCTGGTAAGGTTAGAAAATGGCGAAGCTTCCCGAAGAGATCCTGTTCGATTCGCGCTTGGTTGAGCGCCACATCCGTCAGGGCCTGACGACCCGCGCCGAATACGACGCCTGGTTGAAGAAGCTGCCCGACTCGGAAGAGCACCGTGACGTCATCGACATGGACGTGCTCACCAACGGCCGCGCGCACGACGACGCCAACCAACCGTCGTAGCTCGTTCATGCGCAGCCTGACCTGTCTCGGCCTGGTGCTCTGCATCGGCGCTGGCTCGGCTCGCGCTGCGGCTCCCGAGCCGGTGGAGCGTCGGTCCGCTATCGTGCGTGCCGTCGAGCGCGTTTCACCCGCGGTCGTGAGCGTCCGCGTGACCATGGTGGTGACCCGCCAAGCCTCGCCCTTCGGCTGGTTCTTCCGCGATTTCCGCGGCCCTCAGCGCAAGCGTGAAGAAGCGCAGGCTCAGGGCTCGGGGGTCGTCATCGATGACCGCGGCTACGTCCTCACGAACTACCACGTGGTGCAGGGCGCCGATCGCATCCTGCTCGATGGTGTCGACGGCAAGAGCTACGAGGCGGACGTCGTCGGCACCGCGCCGGATCACGACCTCGCGGTGCTGCGTTGCCGTAGCAAGACGGCGCTCTCGCACGTGCCCATCGGCACCAGCCGCGACCTCATGATTGGCGAGTCGGTCATCGCCATCGGCAATCCGTTCGGTCTCTCGCACACCGTCACCACCGGCGTCGTGAGCGCGCTCCACCGCACCATTCACACCGAGGAGCGCGACTACATCGACTTCATCCAGACCGACGCCTCGATCAACCCAGGTAACTCTGGCGGGCCACTGCTCAACGTGAATGGCGAGCTCATCGGCGTGAACACCGCCATCTACGGCCATGCCCAAGGCATCGGCTTCGCTATCCCAATCGACAAGGCGAAGCGCATCGTCGACGACCTCATCGCCCACGGCGAGGTGCGGCGGCCGTTCTTCGGCTTCGACACGCAGGCGCTCACGCCCGAGCTGGCCGCGAGCTTCGGGGTCGGTGACGGTGGTGCGGTGGTGTCGCAAGTCGCCAAGGAAGGACCAGCGAACGGCAAGCTCCGCGATGGCGACGTCATCGTCAGCATCGACGGCACGCGGGTCGCCGACGATGAAGGCTTGCGCGCCCTGCTCGGTGATTACACGGTCGGCAGCAACGTCAGCCTGAAGGTCGTGCGCGAGACCAAGCCGCTCGACGTCGTGCTGCAGGCCCAAGAGCTCTCAGCGTCGCAAGCCATGCAGCGGCTGCGTGAGCGCACCGGGCTCGAGCTCGAGCAGGCGGCGGCACAAGGCGGTTCCGTCATAGCGGTCAAGCGTGTCCAGAACGGGTCTCCCGCGGCGCGAATCGGTCTGCAGCGCGGCGACGTGGTGCGCGCAGTCGATTCGCAACGGGTTGCCAGCCTCGACGCCTTCGGTAAGGCGCTGGCGCGCAGCTATTGGCGCGGCGAGGTCATCCTGATGATCTCGCGCGGCCGTGCCTGGCAGCAGCTGGCATTCAAGCTGTAGCCGCCTCCTTGATCCAATGCGGTCCATCGTGGCAGGTCATCCGCAATGAGCGAAGAAGAGCAGGAAAAAAAGGGCTTCCGCGTCGTCGACAAGCGACGTTTCAACTCGGAAGGCGAGACCCGCGCCGACGCGCCCGAGCGTCCGGAACCGCCACCACAGCCGGCTCCGCCGCCGCGCCAAGCACCGCCAGCGCAACGTGCCGATGCTCGTGCTCCCGCGGGCGGGCCACAAGACGAGCCCCAGCCGCGCCAGCAGCAGCAACAACGTGGCGGCGGCATCGACTTCATCTCCTTCGTCGCCTCTCTCGCCACCCAGGCGCTGGCGGCGCTCGGCGCACTGCCGGAAGCGCGCGCTCAGGGCATGCCGGTGAGCATCGAGATGGCGCGGGAGTACATCGAGATCATCGCCATGCTGCAGGACAAAACGCGCGGCAATCTGAGCCGTGAAGAAGACGCGGCGGTGCAGCGCGTGATGACCGAGCTGCGTATGGTCTACGTCGAAGTCACCCAGCGTATCGCCAAGTCGTCGCAGCCACAGCCGAAGCGTTAAGGGGCGGGGCAGCCCGCCGGATCCTGCGCGATGTTTTCGGGCGCGTGGCCGACGTTCGCGTCGTAGAACGCTTGCAACGCTTCCGTGTCGACGCACGCGGTGGTCAAACGTACGCCCCACGAGAGCACGGCGATGCGCCTGTCCATTTCAGCGTACGGCGCCATCACCGCGCGGCCGGCGGGTAGGGACTGCACGAAAGCGGTCAGGGCCGCGAGGTCGTCGTCGCATCCTTCGGGGCAATCGTAGAGAAACACCAAGCCGCCGTGCTCGAGATTGTGCACCCAGCGCTCGGTGCGAATCGGATGGTCATAGATGGCCCACGGCGCCCAGCAGGGATCGTGAGGTCCACCGGGTGGGGGCAAGGTGTCGTACGTGACGTCGGCCATGGTGTGCTGGCGGTCCGCGATCTCGAAGGTCTCGATCAAGCAGTCGCCGCCACAAGCGTCGCAGTTGCTGGTGTCGGTGATCTTGGAGCCGCCCTCCGTGCAGGAGGCAACCGCCATCAACGCGATGAGTCCGAGACGCCGAAGCATGGCGCCCTGTAACTGCTTTGGCGCCAACCCATCAAGCCGTTTGCGCCTTGAGCTTCATGCTGCTCTCGGCGGCGCACGCGTCGCACGTCATGGTACGTCGGACGAAGCCTGGCTTGTCCGCGATGGCGTGGTCGCGCGAGCGCAGAATGCCTTCTTTGCATTCCGGGCAGGTGATGATGGCGTAGGGATTCTCGGCCATGGCGCTCGCAACCCGGGTCCAATGCTCGCGGCTGAGAGTCGGCTCCACCGGCGCGAGGTCGGGCGGTACGTAGCCGCGGCGCGCCGCCACCGAGAACAGCAGCTCCCGCGAGTAGAAGCGCAGCGGCCATTCGCGGCTACCCTCGGCCGAGAGCAGGAGGGCGTTCACCTGACTCACGATAGGCGACGTCGAGCCCCGGCTTACGTGCCCGCGGATACCGACGATGAAGCAGCGCGTGATGGTGTCATGGTAGCCCATGCTGTCGCTGTTCACGCCGCCAGCGGCCTCGTTGTAACTCGAGATGATCTCGCGCACGCGGGCGTCGAGATCGATGTCGGGGCGCTCGAGAAGGATCCACATGATGGCAGCGAGGTGCGCCTCGTGCGTCCACTCGGGCTTCGGCAAGGTGCGGTCGAGCAGGCCGCGCCCTACGCGGCGCACCGCTTCGTCGTCGGTGAAAAGGCGAGGGGCGTAGGCCATCGGCGCCGACTATATCTAAGTCGTGGCGTTTCTCATGCTGTTTCGCGAGGTCTGGCGCTACGCGGGCCGAGACCGGTGGAAGATCGTCGTCTACGTCTTGCTGCATCTTCTCGCAGCGGTCGGGCCGCTCGCGACGCCTCTGGTCTTCGCGCAGATCCTCAACAGCTTGCAGACCGAGCGCCGTGACCGGCTCTTCACCACGGTGGTGCAGTGGACCCTCGCCTGGGCCGGCTTGTTCGTCTGGTTCAACCTCTTTCACCGGCTGGGGCGGTGGTTCGAGTTCGACGTCGGCTATCGGCTCAAGCGCACCTACCTGAATCGCTACTATCGCATCGTCACCGACCTGCCGCTCGCGTGGCATACCGACCATCACTCCGGCGAGACCATCGACCGCATCAATCTGGCAGCCGGGGCGCTGCACGAGTTCAGCTTGCGTCAGTTCGTCTACATCGACCAGCTGATGCGCTTTGGCGGAACACTCATCGTCCTAGCGGTGATGTCGTGGCGGGTCGCGGTGGTGGCGACCGTCGTAGCGGTCGTGACCATCCTCATCGTGCAGGCCTTCGACAAGCAGCTGGTCGTCGCCTTCGCGCGTCTCAACACCATCAATCACCGCACCCAGGCGACGTTCTTCGACTACGTGAGCAACATCAAGACCATCATCACTCTGCGCTTGGGTGAACGCACCGCCAAGGAGCTCGACGCGCGCATCGCCGAGGGCTACGCGCCATTCATGCGCGCCGAGACGTATTTGAACGCCATGAAGTGGGCGACGGTGACCGTTTGCATGATGGCGCTGCAGGTCGGAACCATCTTCTATTACATCTGGCTGCGATTGCGGGACGGCAGCGGCTTGCTCATCGGGAACGTGGCCGCGGTGCTGCAGTACCTCGAGCAGCTCAGCGGCACCTTCGGTGGCATCGCCGGCGAATACCAGCAGATCATCCACTGGCGGCAAAACTACAACGCGGTCTCCGACCTCGACGCATCCGTTCCAGCGGATGCGACCCTCGCCCACGAGGTGTTCACGTGGCGACGGATCGCGATCGAAGGTCTAGGCTTCGGCTATGCGGGAGGCACGACCCTGCATGACGTGGCGTTGCGTCTCGCGGCGGGTGAGCGCGTTGCCCTGGTCGGCGAAAGCGGCTCGGGCAAGTCGACGCTGATGGCATTGTTGCGCGGGCTGTACGAGACGCGCAGCGTCCGCTTGGACATCGACGGCAAGACGTCGACCACCCTCGCGCCGCTGGGCGGTATCACCACGCTCATTCCGCAGGAGCCCGAGATCTTCGAGAACACCATCCGCTACAACATCACGGTCGGCCTCGACTATCCCGAGAACGCGGTCCAAGAGGCACTGCGTTTGTCGCGCTTCGACCGTGTGGTCGAGAAGCTTCCCAAGGGACTCGAGACCGACGTGCGCGAGAAGGGCGTCACGCTGTCGGGTGGTGAACGCCAGAGGCTGGCGTTGGCGCGAGGCATTCTTGCCGCCGCCAACAGCTCGCTCATCTTGATGGACGAGCCGACCAGCAGCGTCGATGAGGCCAACGAGGCCGCCATCTACGAGAGCATGTTCGCGGCCTTTCCGAACAGCACCATCGTCGCCTCGGTTCACCGCTCGAGCCTGCTCTCGCGCTTCGACCGTGTGATCGTCATGGACAAGGGTCGTGTCGTGCGCGAAGAAACGAAGGCATGAAGCGTGTCGCGCTGCTGTTGCTCACAATCGCATGCGCGACCCCGAGCAGGCGGCCGCACCGCGACGCCATAGCGGACAAGGTCTTCGCGCAGGTCGTGGAGGAAGCTCGGGAGCTCGCCGGTCGCGAGTTTGCTCGTGGCGACAGCGACCCGATGCCGGAGGTGCTCGCCAACCTCGACTACCAAGGGTATCGCGGCATCCAGTTTCGGCCGCGGGCCAACATCCGTCTTGGCGACGGCTTCGCGGTCCAGCTCTTCCACCGCGGTGGCATCTACGACCGGCGCGTCGACATCTTCGTGCAGCCGCGCTCCGGTGAAGCCCGACAAATCGCTTACGATGCGACCCTGTTCGACCTCGGTCCCGCGCTCGCTGGGCAGTCTTTTCCAGCGGACCTCGGATTTGCCGGCCTGCGCGTGTACTTCGGTACGCCGCAGGCCTCGCCAGAGTTCCTGGTCATGCAGGGGGCGTCGTATTTTCGCTTGGTCGGCGAAGGTCAGAACTACGGTTCGTCGGCGCGCGGGCTCGCGGTCGATACCGGCCTGCCGCACCCCGAGGAGTTTCCCGAGCTCTTTGCCTTCTGGCTCATCGAGCCCGAGCCCGGCAGCAAGGAATTGCCGATCGTCGCACTGCTCGATAGTCCCAGCGTGACCGGTGCCCTCCGCTTCGTCCTCGAGCCTGGGAAGACGACGGTCGTCCAAGTCGAAGCCACGCTCTTCGTGCGCAAGCCCGTCGAACGTTTGGGTCTCGCCCCCCTCACCAGCATGTTCTGGCATGGCAGCAATGGACCCGCCGATCACAGCGACGATTTCCGGCCGCAGACACACGACGCCGATGGTCTCTTATTGCGGACGCAGACCGAGCCCGGCGCCTTCCGCCCACTGGTGAATGGCCGTGATGCGCCGCGAACCTCTTCATTTCGCGTCAAAGACTTGCACGCTTTCGGTCTGATGCAGCGCGAGCGCAGCTTCGCCGCCTATCAGGACGTCGAAGGGCGCCAGGAGACGCGACCTGGGCTCTTGGTCGAGCTCGAGAAGCCTTGGACCGGCGCGGTCCATCTCTACGAGATCCCCACGCGCAACGAGTACGTCGACAACATCGTCGCCTATCTGCAGCCCGATCCCCTGCCGCGCCAAGGCGATCGCATCGACCTCGCCTATCGCATCCGCACCATCGGCGATGACGAGAGTCCGCAAGTCGCCCGCGTGGTCGGCACGCACATTGGTCCGGTCGACCGCTTACGCCAGCCGGACGAGCCTCAGCCAACCTGGCGTATCTATGTCGTCGACTGGCTGGGCGACTCGCTACCTCGTGATCCCCATGCGTCCGTTTCAGCGGTCGTGACCGCCTCGAGCGGTGTCGTGGTGGACCCGGTCGTGCAGTACGTGCCCCAGACCGGCGGTTGGCGTGTCTGGTTCGAGCACCGGCCAGCCGGCGATGCCACTCCCGAGTTTCGCGCATACCTCGAGAGCGGTGGTAGGCAGGTTACCGAGACCTGGCTCTATGGACCCTAGGTGGTCAGCTTCAAGCCGGCGATGCAGCCGACCAGCGTCGCGAGCAGCGCCATGCGCACGGCCGTCATGGGCTCACCGAAGAGCACGACGCCGCCAATGGTCGCGCCGATGACTCCGATCCCGACCCAGACCGCATAGGCGGTGCCGATCGGCACGCTACGCGCGGCGTGCGCGAGCAAGATGATGCTCACGACGATGGCGACGCCCGTGCCGATGCTGGGCCACAAGCGCGTGAAGCCCTGCGTGTACTTGAGCCCGAGCGACCAGACGACCTCGAGCAACCCCGCGACGATGAGAACGCACCAAACCATGGAAGCAACCTCCACGGCCCGTCGTTCCTTCCTGGTACGGGTCGCCCTCGTCAGGGCTCAGAATGAGCAAGCGCACCGTACACAGACGCGCCGCGGTTGTCACCGCTTCGGTTTCACGACCGTGAAGGCTCCCAGGCGTGTCGTGGCGCCGTTCACCAGGATGTCTACCCGATGCTCTCCCGGGTTTGGCTTTCGCGTGGTGTGCACTTTCAGCGATACGCTCGCCTTCATGGCGACGCTCTTGCCCGCGGCCAAAGTGACGCGCTTGATCTTGAAGACCTTGGGGCTGGCGGCGCCATTCGCTTTCACGAAGTGCACCACCATGTCGACCAGCAGGTCCTGCGACCGCTTGCTCGTGCTGCGTAGCTCGAAGCTCACTTCCGTCTTGGAGCCAATGACGACGCGCTCGGGGCTAAAATGCGCCTTGCCGACGCGCACCTCGGCTTTCTTACCGAAGCCCAACAGCTTCAAGGCAGTACGGTCGCCGCGCTTCACCGCAGTGCGCAGCGCGTGCTCGATGAGGGATCGCCTCTCCGCTGAAGCGGACGATGGTAGCCAGGCCTCGCAGGTTGCGAGCAACAGAGCCGGGTGAGTCTTCGAGAGGTCGTTCAAGTTGTTGGCGACGCTGCGTCGTACCACGGTCGCCGGATCGTCTTTCAGCAGCTCGAGGAGCGCGATGACCCGTTGCGGGTTCTCGTCGAGCCAAGCGACCCGTTGATTCCATGGCAAACGCAGACGTGTTCCTTCCGAGACCAAGCGACGAACGTGTGGGCTCGGGTCACGCGTCCACTCGCCGAGCAACGCGAAGACGCGTTCGGGGTCCTTGGCAATGAAGGGGCGAATGCTGCCTTCGCAGGTGAAGCGCTGGGTGAGCTCGTATTGCGCGCGCATCGAGACGTCGAAGTGCTCGAGGCCGCGCTCGGCGACGAAGACGGTATGTGGGTAGTAGTAGAACGGCGCCATGCCCAAGCCGAGCAGCTCGTCGCTCGCGTGCACCGGGCCCAGCGATTTCAACAGCACCTCGACGGCGCGCGGGTAGTCGGTAGGGAGATGCGCCGCCATGGCGCGCGCGATGTGTTTGCCACGATCGAGGAGCTCGAGCGCCTCGAGGCCTTTGCTTGCCTGCGCGATGAAGGCGCGCGTTGCGAGCTCCGGCATGGCGCCCGCGAGGTCGGCGGCGAGGCGGCGCACTAGGGCAGTCGAGAAGAACGACTTCAGGTCGCCCATCAGCGCACCGGAATGAACAACGGATTCTCGCGGCCGGCGACTTGTACGAGCACGAACTCGGGATTGCTGGTGACGAGATTGAGGCTCTTCCATGCCTTGGGCTTCGCGAGCGAAGATTCTTTGGTTTTTCCTCCGCTTTCGCGGATGACCTTGCCGCCGGCTACCGCGATCCAACCTTTGGTCGTCGCAACCACTCCGAGCACCGGTGAGCTGGTGCCGTCTTTCTGCGTCTTGGCGAAGACGGACTCTGCTTGGGTCCCGCAGACGCGCGCCACGAAGCCGGCCTTTGCTTGCGCCACCGACACCAGGGTGCACTCGGGCTTGATGAGGTCGGTGGACACGGCGCTCACATTGCTGACGACCACGTCGCCGACCTTCACCTCACGCGTCAGCCCGGTCATGCGGTTGATGGCGTAGAGCGGTCCACCTTCGGAGCCCACCAAGACGCCGTCCGGCGTTTGCGTGGCGTGCACCAAGCCCACGAAGCTCACTGGCGTGGTCAAACGCGCCGCCTGCCAGCTGCCCTTCTCGAGTGACATGATCGTTTTAGCGGTCACGACGCTGAGCGGCCCCTTGCCGGCGACGATGGCGTGTCCCTTGTCGTCCTGGAGATCGAAGCGCGACGCCACCGCGGCGAGGGGGGAGATGTCACGGAACTCGTAGGTGCCGCTCGTGAGGCTCGCGTGCACCGCCACGAAGATCAGCGCCATGACTCCGCCATCGGCGGCGCGGTCGGTCGAGAGCACATGCTGGGCGGCCAAGCTCGCGGCGCCGCTCTTGCGGTCGTAGACGGTGACGACACCCTGCTCGGTGCGCAACCAGAGTCGATCCTTGGCGGCATCGCCGTCGACGACATCCGTCGGAGAAGAAAAAAGAGCAGCAACTACGAATAGATAAGTCACGGTGCGGTTTGCCTGCTTAAGCTGATTATTGTCTTGTTTACTTATTGACTAATCGAGCGAACGGCCTAAATTAGGGCGCATGCGAATGGACAAGTTCACCCAAAAAGCGCGCGAAGGCATCCTTGGAGCACAGACCATCGCCCAAGAGAACGGCCAGCAGTCCGTCGAGCTCGAGCATCTCCTCTTGAGCCTCATTCGCCAGGAGGGCGGCATCATCGTCCCGCTGCTCGAGAAGATTGGCACCAGTCCGAGCGAGCTCGAGCACAGCCTGGTCACCCGCAGCGAAAAGATCCCGCGCGTCTCCGGCGGCGAGCCGTACCTCGGCAGCTCGTTGAACACCGCGGTGCAAGCGGCGCAGAAGTACGCAAAGCAGCTCAACGACGACTACGTCTCCACCGAGCACCTGCTGCTCGCCGCCGCGGAGGCCAAAGGCGAGCTGGGTAAGCTCTTGAAGGAAGCCGGCGTCACCGTCGATGCCATCCTCGGCTCGCTCAAGCAGATCCGCGGCTCGCACCGGGTCACCGACGACAACCCCGAAAATCGCTACCAAGCGCTTGGACGCTACGCGCGCGATCTCACGGAATCGGCCAAGAAAGGTAAGACCGATCCCGTCATAGGTCGCGACGACGAGATTCGCCGCGTGCTCCAAGTCCTTGCGCGCCGCACCAAGAACAACCCGGTGCTCATCGGTGAGCCCGGTGTCGGCAAGACCGCTATCGTGGAGGGGCTCGCCCGCCGCATCATCGATGGCGACGTGCCCATGGGAATGAAAAACAAGCGCATCGTCGCGCTCGACTTGGGGGCGCTGGTTGCCGGCGCCAAGTACCGTGGTGAGTTCGAGGATCGTTTGAAGGCCGTGTTGAAAGAGGTCATGGACTCGCAGGGCGAGATCATTCTCTTCATCGACGAGCTGCATACGCTGGTTGGTGCCGGCGCTGCCGAAGGCGCCATGGACGCGGCCAACTTGCTCAAGCCCGCTCTCGCGCGTGGTGAGCTTCACTGCATCGGCGCCACCACGCTCGACGAGTACCGCAAGCACATCGAGAAAGACGCGGCGCTCGAGCGTCGCTTCCAGCCGGTCATGGTCAACCCGCCGAGCGTCGAAGACACCATCTCGATCTTGCGCGGCTTGAAAGAGCGCTACGAAATCCATCACGGCGTGCGCATCCAGGATGGCGCCATCGTGGCAGCAGCGACGCTGTCGAATCGCTACATCACCGACCGCTTCTTGCCCGACAAGGCGATCGACTTGATCGACGAGGCCGCGTCGCATCTGCGCTTGCAGATCGACTCGCTGCCTACCGAGATCGATCAGCTGCAGCGCAAGATCACGCAGCTCGAGATCGAGCGCCAAGCGTTGCTCAAGGAGAAGGACGAAGGCTCGAAAGCGCGCCTCGCCCGGCTCGAGGTCGAGCTCTCGGACTGGAAGGAGCAAGACGCAGGCTTGCGCGCGCAGTGGCAGAAAGAAGTGCAGCAGATCAAAGCTGCTCGCACCGGCAAGGAAGAGCTCGAGGCCCTGCGCACCGAGCAAGCCGACGCCGAGCGACGCGGTGACCTCAACAAGGCCGCCGAGCTCAAGTACGGCAAGATCCCCGAGGCGGAGCGCAAGATGAAGGAGGCCGAGGGCGCGGTCGACGCCAACAGTGGCCGCCGCATGCTCAACGAAGAAGTCACCACCGAGGAGATTGCGCAGATCGTCGCCCGCTGGACCGGTATCCCGGTCAGCAAGATGCTCGAGAGCGAGATCGAGAAGCTGGTGCGCATGGAGGACAACCTCCGCCATCGCGTCGTCGGCCAAGACGAGGCCCTGGCCGCTGTTGCGGACGCAGTGCGGCGCTCGCGCGCCGGGCTCGCCGACCCCAAACGACCCGTCGGCAGCTTCTTGTTCATGGGCCCTACCGGTGTTGGCAAGACCGAGACGGCGCGGGCGCTCGCCGAGTTCATGTTCGACGACGAGCAAGCAATGGTTCGCATCGACATGAGCGAGTACATGGAGAAGCACGCAGTCTCGCGTCTCGTCGGCGCGCCTCCCGGATACGTCGGCTACGACGAGGGTGGTCAGCTCACCGGGGCGGTGCGACGGCGGCCGTACAGCGTCATTCTCTTCGATGAGATCGAAAAGGCGCATGGCGACGTGTTCAACATCCTCTTGCAGGTGCTCGAGGACGGGCGCTTGACGGACGGACAAGGGCGCACCGTCGACTTCCGCAACAGCATCGTCATCATGACGAGCAACGTCGGTAGCGACGCCATCCAGCAGTACGCCGGGCGCGACGATCAGCGCATGCGCGACCTCGCGATGGAGGCGCTACGCAAGAGCTTCCGGCCCGAGTTCTTGAACCGTATCGACGAGATCGTCTTCTTCAAGGCGCTCGGCGAAGAGCAGATCGTCGGCATCCTCGAAATCCAGTTGCGTGGGCTCGAAAAGCTCCTCGAAGACCGCAACATCAGACTCTTGGTGACCGACGAGGCCAAACACTATTTGGCGCGCGAGGGTTACGACGCGGTCTATGGCGCTCGTCCGTTGAAGCGGACGATCCAGCGGGAGATTCAAAATCCGCTCGCGACCGCGATTCTGCGCGGCGAGTTCAAGGCCGGTGATGCGGTGCGTGTCGGCGCTGACGCCCAAGGTCTGACGTTCAGCAAAGATGCCGCGGATTCGGCGGCGGCGACCGTCCACTGAGACACGTGCGCTCCATATTTCTCGTTCTTGGGATCATCGCGCTGCCCGTGGTGTCCGCGAAAGCGGTCCGTCCGGTCGCCGTCGACTGGTCGGGCGTTTCCGATCAGACGATCGAGCAATGCCGCCTGCGCGGGCTCGAAGGCCTGCTCGTCCAAGCGCTCATCGAAGAGCAATACGCGGTCGTCGACAGGGTCGACGAGAACGGCATCAGCGTCGCGGTGACGGCTGGCCCGGCGAGCTTCGAGCTGCGCGTCTCGAGTCAGGGCGTCGTCCAGCACGACTGGATCGACATTCCCCGACCTTGTGACAGCTCCATCTCACTCGACATCGTTCAGCGTGTCACCGCGATGACTCGCGCCGTCGACGCGAAGACAGGAGGAGCGGCCGCCGCGAGCACCGTCGAGACCGCGCCGCCTCCGGCAAGCAAGCGGACGATCGACGAGCAGCGTGGCCCGGCCGTTTCACGGTCACCGTTGGAGATCGATTTCCAGCTGGCCTTCCCAGGGCATCTCACACCGCTCCTCGGGGGATCGCTGCAGCTCCACATCGATCTCGGCGCCGCTTTCCTGACGATTGCGCCCGAGTGCACTGTCCGCAAACAGACCGATCTCACGCTTTTCGAGCCGGCGCTCGCTGCCGGCATCGGCAAGACACTCGGCGGCTTGCGGCCCTTCGCCTTCGACATTGGCCTCGAGGCCGCGGGCATTGTTCACCTCTACTCGAGTCGCTTCGCGGACGTGTCGGAGACGGGTGGTCACGTCGATGGACGCATCGGCTTGCCGCTCGCAGTGACCGTCGGGCGGGGTCGCGCCAGCATCACCGCAATGCCGTATCTACGCTTCCTGCGCCTCGAGCATTTCTTCGGTGAGTCCCGCGCTTACACCTCGGAACGGTGGGGTATACTGGTGCGCGTGGGTGTAGGCCTCTAAGGCCGGCGGGCGGCGTTTTCCACGGCGAGAAACTTTCGCCGACTTCGCGCATGAATTCAGAGAGCGTGGGTGGCCAGCAATTTGAATCGCTGTACCGCAAACACCACGACGCGGTGTTTCGGGCATGTCTGCGTTTTGCTGCCGGGGATCGGGATTGGGCGATGGACCGCACGCACGATGTTTTCGTCACCCTGGCTCGCCGCATGGGGAAGCTCACCGACACCGACGACCTCGGCGGCTGGCTCTATCGCGTGGCGGTGAACACCTGCCTCATGGACCTTCGTCGGGCTCGCGGCTGGCGCAAGGTGAAAGACCAGCTCCTCGCCTGGGTGAGCCCGCAGACGTCGACTCCCGAGCGCACCGCGCAAGCCAAGCGCGATGTCTCGAAGCTCGAGCTCGCGGTGCGCGACTTGCCGGTGAAACAACGTGCGCTGATGACGCTGGTGCATCTCGACGGCAAATCGCAGTCGGAGGCCGCGCGTCTCTTGTCTCTGTCCGAGGGCCAGGTGTCGAAGCTCTACAAGAAGGCGCTCGCGACTCTGCAGGGCGCCGAATGGGAGATCGACCATGGCTGATCGCCTGAGCCTCGAGCGCGAAGCGGCCGCGGTCAAAACGCGGATCGATGGCGAACGCTTGAGCGGACGTGAGTCCGTGGAGCTATCCCACCGTATCGAAGCGAGCTTGAAGGGCGAACGCCAGGGCTGGCGGGTCGCGTTGGCGGCCAGTGGGGCGCTCTGTGTCATCGCCATTTGGTTGGTCTTGGCGCTGCGTCCGCAAGAGCGGAGCGACCGGATCTGCGTGCGCGAGCACGCCGGATTCATCGACATCGATCCGGCCTGCAAAGAGCCGGTCAGTATCCAGCGCGGTGACGACATCATACTTGCCCATGCCGGCGCGCATCTCGAGGAGGGCGCGCAAGGCATGCGTGTCCGCTACGGCAGAGTGAGCTTCGTGGTCCAGAAGCGCGAAGGCGGTGCTAGCCTGCGCGTCTTGGTGTCGCACGGCGCCATCGAGGTGGTCGGCACGCGTTTCACGGTCACGCAGGAAGGCGAGCGTGGCCAGGTGCGCCTGGACGAGGGCAGCATCAAGTTCCACTGGACGGGTGGCGAGGAGAGCACTCTCGCGCCTGGTGACGAGCTCGAGTGGCCGCCGCGGCCGAAGCCCGCGCCCGTGACCCTCGACGCCATCCCGCTCGAGCCACCGCAAGAAGAGCTCGTGGCTCCTCCGAAGCCCACACCCCCCAAGGCGCCCAGGCCCTCGCCAGCGAAAGCTCCCGAAGTACCCAAGGAAGAGCCCAGCGAAGAGCAGCAACCAGAGCTCGAAGACCCGGCCGGCCCGATGCTCATGGAGGACGTGCTCAAGAAGATGTCGACCTTGCGTAGTCAGCATCGCTATCGCGAGGCAGTCGAGCTCCTGCGCGCGCAAAGTGACCGAAGCGACTTCAGCGGTCTGCAGCAGGCGCGTCTCTCCTTCGAGATCGGTCTGCTCTTGCAAGACCGCATGGACGACAAGGTCGGAGCCTGCGCGCAATGGAAACAACACGCTCGGCGTTACCCCGATGACGCGAGCCACGCCGATCGGGTGCAGGAGTACATCAAGGCCTGCGAGGACGCGCCGTGAAGCGGCTCGCGTTGATTGCCGTGCTCGGCGCGGCGTGCGGCACCCATCGCTTCCAGCACGGTCCGGATGACCAGGACGAGCTGGCTGGCTGCCCTCCCTGTGCGCTTCCCGAAGTTTGCGACGAGACGCGGCACGTTTGCGGTACCGCGACGCTCACCTGGGCGGAGCTCGCGGGCTCGGCAAGTGGAGGCGGAGTGAGCGGCAGCGGTGCGACGGATGTCGCTATCGCGGTCACCGCCGATGGCAATCCCGTGGTCGCTTGGACGGCGGCTGGGGAGATCTTCGCGACGCGGTGGAGCGGCTCGGCGTGGGAGCAGCTCGGAGCCGGTGTCAGTCTCACCGCCGGGGACTCCGAGGGCCCAGCCATTGCCGTCGACAGTCTGGGGCGCGTGCTCGTCGCGTGGAGTGAGGGCAGCGATGCGGCGAAGGAGATCTACCTGCGCCGCTGGGACGGCAGCGGCTGGCTCGAGCTCGATGGCTCGGCGAGTGGCGCGGGAGTGAGCGGCATCGGCGGCCAGTCGATGGAGCCGCAGCTCGCGGTCACGGCGACTGACGAGCCGGTCGTCGCCTGGCTCGAGGATACCGGCCCCACCGGCTGGGAGATCTACGCGCGATACTTCGACGGCGTCGACTGGAGCCAATACGACCAGTCCGGCCAAGACCAGGGGCTCAGCGAGTCGTCGACGACTGCTTGGAATCCCTCGCTTGCCCTCCGCGATAACGGAAATCCGTGCGTCGCCTGGAGCGACAGCGAGGTCAGCGCCGACATCCGCGTGCGTTGCTGGAACGGCTCGGCGTGGCTCGCGCTCGGGCCGTCGGCGGACGCTGGTGGGATCTCACCGACGAGCGCGTATGCGTACAACTCGTCGATCGCGGTCGACAGCTTGGGCCGCGTTTGGGTGTCTTGGCGCGGCAACGACGAAGGCCGCTGGGAGGCGTACCTGCGCTATTTCGAGAGCGGTGCCTGGCGAGAGCTCGGTGGCTCTACGCGGGTCAGCGGCGACATCGCTCCCTCCGATCAAGCCAGAATGGCCATGACCTCGAGCGATCGGCCGGTCGAGGCATGGCTGCAGGAAACCGGTGTCGGCCGTACGGTCGCCATGCGCTTTTGGAATGGCGAAAGCTGGGTCGATTTGACCGGCCCCGGCAACGACATTTCGGTGGTCGGCGCCATCGACATCATGAGAATCGCCGTGGCTGCGAGCGGTTCGGTATTCGTGACGTGGGTCGACGGTGGTCGTGTCTACCTGAAGCGCCTGCGCTGAGGGACGTGCGCGGCCTGGCACCACGATCCCCCCTTCCTCCTCTTGGCGGTTGTTGTCCTAGTTTGTAGAAAGAAGGCTCATGGCCGACTTTCGACACCAAGCCGACATCGCGACGATGCATGCGCGATCCGCCGATGACGCTCTCCTCGAGGGACTGCGTCACGAGAAGGCGGCGCTGCATGGTGCGCGGCGCGGCTTCACCATTGGCCTAATCGCCGCGGGTGTCTTCTTGGCCGGTGCGGTGGCTCTGGTCGTCGTGTTCCGCGCCCCCAAGACCAATGACCCCAACGCCTGCATGCGCGAGCACGCCGGCTTCATCGACATCAAGCCGACGTGTGCCGAGCCGGTGAGCATCGAGCGTGACGGCGATGTGATCCTCGCACACCCCGGTGTCTCCCTCGAAGAGCGCGGCAACGGGCTGCGTGTCCGCCATGGCAAAGCGAGCTTCGTCGCCCACGCCCGCGACGACGGGAATGCTCTGCGCGTGTTGGTCTCTCACGGCGTCATCAGCATCGCCGGCACGCGTTTCACCGTCACCCAAGAAGAGGGCAAAGGGCAGGTCAAAGTCGACCAGGGGACGATCGTGTTCCACGACGATGATGGTACCGACGTGACACTCACCGCCGGTGGCGAGCTCGCGTGGCCCCGCCCGGAAGGGCCAGGCGTCGTGACTCTGAACGCGATTCCGCTCGCGGCTCCGAAGGCGCAGCGCGGTGGTGGAGCGAGGGCAGCGGCGGCCAGAGCCAACGAGGCGGCTCCCGCCGACGACGAGGAAGAGACAGACGAAGAAGAGGTCGAAGAGGAAGAGCCGCAACCTACCGGCGTCATGTCGATGGAAGACATCCTCAAGCGCATCTCGATGCTCCGTCGTCAGAAGCGCCAGCGCGAAGCGGTCGAGCTCTTGGTGTCGCAAAGCCAGCGCGGTGACATTACTCCCGCTCAGATGGCCCGCCTCTCGTGGGAGATCGGCCTCTTCCTGCAAGACGCCGGCGAGAAGGTCCAGGCGTGCAATCACTGGAAGAATCACGCGCGCAAGTATCCCGACGACGCGGCCCACCAAGAGCGCGTGCGCGAGCTCATCACGGCGTGCGAAGCGGCGCAGTAGGCGAGCGGTTCGACTTCACCTTGGAGTCGTGATTAGCCTCGGGCCGCCGCATGACACGCATCGAAAGCGCGCTCGACAAGAGCAGCCAGGACTTCGAAGCCAATCGCAAGGCGATGCTCGCGCTCTTGGGTGAGGTGCGTGAGGTTCACCGCCACATCGGGCTCGCTTCCGAGCGCAGCGCCGCCAAGTTCAAGGAGCGCGGGCAGCTCTTACCGCGCGAGCGTTTGCAGGTGCTGCTCGACCCAGGCAGCGACTTCGTCGAGCTCTGCCCGTTCGCCGGCTACGGCATGCACGACGACGACGGCAAGGAACGACTCGAGGGCGGCAGCTCGGTCACCGGCATCGGCTTCATCGAGGGTGTGCGCTGCGCCATCTCGGTATCGGACAGCGGCATCAAAGGCGGAGCAATTTCGCCGCAAGGCATGCGTAAGCTGCTGCGCATTCAAGAGGTAGCCGCCGACAACAAGCTGCCCCTCGTGTCGCTCGTCGAGAGCGCTGGTGCAAACCTCCTGCACCAAGCCGAGATGTTCGTCGAAGGCGGGCGCACGTTCGCGAACCAGGCGCGGCTGTCGGCCGCGGGCATTCCGCAAATCACCGTGGTGCACGGCTCGTCGACAGCTGGCGGTGCGTACATGCCGGGCCTCTCCGACGTCGTCATCGTCGTGCGCGAGCGCGCCAAGATTTTCCTCGCAGGCCCTCCGCTATTGCGGGCAGCCACGGGCGAGATCGCGACCGACGAGGAGCTCGGCGGAGCGGCATTGCATGCCGAAGTCACGGGCCTCGCCGAGCACATCGCCGATGACGACTACCAAGCATTGCTCGTAGCTCGTGAGGTCGTCGGCAAGCTCGGCTGGGACGAGGCGACGCCCTTGGTCGACACCAAGCCACCGCGTCATGCGCCCGACGAGCTCGCCGGCCTTACCCCGGTGGACTACAAGAAGCCCTATGACGTCCGCGAGCTCATCGCCCGGCTCGTCGACGACTCGGACTTTCTCGAGGTGAAGGCCGACTACGGCAGCGATACCGTGTGTGGTCGCGCCCACGTCTACGGCATGGCCTGCGCTTTCATCGGCAATAACGGACCGATCACTCCAGCCGGCGCCACCAAGGCGGCGCACTTCATCCAGCAGTGCAATCAGACGCGCACGCCCATCTGCTTCTTGCAGAACACCACGGGTTACATGGTGGGCACCGAGGCGGAGCGCGCCGGTATCGTCAAACATGGGTCGAAGATGATTCAGGCGGTTGCCTGCTCGCGCGTTCCACACGTGACCTTCTTGGTCGGTGGAGCGTTCGGCGCCGGTAACTACGGGATGTGCGGCCGCGCCTACGATCCGCGCTTCATCTTCGCATGGCCGAACGCCCGCACCGCCGTCATGGGGCCGGAGCAAGCCGCGACCGTGATGGCCATCCTCGCCGAGGAACGGGCGCGTCGTACCGGCGAGAAGGTCGACGTCGAAGCCATCAAGGCGAACATCATCGGCGCCATGGAGCCGCAGACTCGGGCGCTCTTCGCGTCCGCTCGTTTGTGGGATGACGGCATCATCGATCCGCGCGACACGCGTTTCATCTTGGCTTTCGCGCTCTCGACGTGCCGCGAGGCCGAGCAACGCGTCTTGCAACCGTCGAGCTTCGGCGTGGCGAGGATGTAATGCACCGTCTGCTCATCGCCAACCGCGGCGAGATCGCTTGCCGCATCATTCGCACCGCGAAGCAGATGGGGTTGCACACCATCGCGGTCTACAGCGTGGTCGATGACGGGGCTCTGCACACGCGGCTTGCCGACGAGAGCATCGCGCTCGGTGCGCGACACGGCTCGCGCGCCTATCTCGCGATCGAGGAGATCATCGAAGCCGCCGAGGCGACGCACGCCGATGCCATTCACCCGGGCTACGGCTTTCTCTCGGAGAATCCCGCATTCGCCCGCGCTTGCGAGGAGTCGGGGATCGTCTTCGTCGGTCCGCCCGCTTCCGCAATCGAGGCCATGGGGGGAAAGCTCGCCGCCAAGACCGCCGTCGCGAAGCTCGGCGTGCCGGTATTGCCATGGACGACGGCCGACTCGCTCGAAGACTTGGTCGCCTTGGCCGAGCGCGTCGGGTTTCCGATGATGATCAAGGCATCGGCCGGGGGCGGCGGTCGCGGCATGCGACGTGTCGATGATCTCGACGCGCTTCGACGCGAGCTTCCTCGGGTGAGAAGTGAAGCCGAGCGCGCTTTCGCGGACGGAGCGTTGATGCTCGAGCGCGCCTTGGATGGTGCGCGCCACGTCGAGATTCAGGTGTTCGCCGACCAGCACGGCAACGTCGTGCACCTCGGTGAACGCGATTGTTCGCTGCAACGCCGCAATCAAAAGGTCATCGAGGAAGCCCCAGCGGTCGACGACGAGCTGCGCGCGGCGATGGGGGCGGCTGCCGTCGCGGCGGCCAAGGGGATCGGCTACGTCGGCGCGGGCACCGTCGAGTTCTTGCTCGCCGGCCGCGATTTCTTTTTCCTCGAGATGAACACGCGCTTGCAGGTCGAGCATCCGGTCACCGAAGAGATGACCGGGCTCGACCTCGTGGCCTTGCAGCTCGCGGTCGCCGCCGGACAGCCTCTTCCATTCGAACAAGGCGATGTCAGCTTTAGCGGGCATGCCATCGAGGCGCGCCTGTACGCCGAAGACGCGCGATTCGTGCCGCAGAGTGGCCGCATCAGCGAGTGGATTCCACCGGCTGACGTGCGGGTCGACCACGGCATCGCCGTCGGTCAAGTGATCACCACCGACTACGACGCCATGCTCGCGAAGGTCATCGTGCACGCACCGACTCGTCCGCAAGCCTTGGTGCAACTGCGCAATGCTTTGGCTCGTTTCGTGGTGCACGGGGTCACCACCAATCGCGATGTGCTCTTCGCGCTCCTCGGCACCGAGGCCGTGGAGAATCGTCAGGTCACGACGCGGACTCTCGACGGTATGACCATCGGACCTTTCGGTGCGACCAACGAGCTCAAGGCGGTGGCAGCGGCGCTGCTTGCCGGCCTACCGGCGGTCGGTTTCCGCGTGCTCGGTTGGGCGACCGACCGGGTTCGTTTCCTGGTCGCCGACGAGGTCGTCGAGGCCAAGGTGAGCAGTGGGACCGTCTTTCTCGACGGCGAGGAGACCATCGTCGGTTTTCGCGATGGCAAAGCCGTCGTCGGTGGGGTCGAGCATCGCCTGGTCGTCTCCCGCACGGCCGATCGTTTCGACCTTACCGTCGGTTACGAGACGCACACCGTGGTGAAGTTGCCGCTCATCGAATCGAAGCGCGCGACCAACACCGCGCGCCGTGAAGTGGTTGCGCCGATGAGCGGCAAGGTGATCAGCGTCGCCGCGAAATCTGGTGATCGCGTGGCCGCCGGCGCGCTGCTCTTCGTTCTCGAAGCCATGAAAATGCAACACGAGGTGCGCGCGCCGCAGGCATCGACGGTCCAGGCGGTCCGCGCTTCACAGGGCGGCCAAGTGGCGGCACGCAGTGTGCTCGCTCTGCTCGAGCCCGAGGAGGCTACGTGAGCTACCGCTCGGTCTTCGCTCCGAATCTTTTCGCTGGCCAGGTCGTCATCGTCACCGGCGGCGGCAGCGGCATCGGGCGCTGCACGGCGCACGAGCTCGCCTCTCTCGGCTGCAAGGTCGTGTTGGTCGGGCGTGACGAGAAGAAGCTCGCCACGGTCCGCCGGGAGATCGAGGGCGACGGCGGTGTCTGTGACACCGAGGCTTTCGACATCCGCGAAGAGCCGAGCGTTCAGACCGCTATAGCGAATATCGTGAAGCGTTGCGGGCGCATCGACGGTCTCGTGAACAACGCCGGCGGTCAGTTTGCTTCTCCCGCGGCGGCGATTGGCGCCAAGGGCTTCGACGCCGTGGTGCGCACCAATCTGACCGGCGGCTTCCTCATGGCACGCGAGTGCTTCACCCAGTGGATGGGCGGGCACGGCGGCGCCATCGTCAACATCGTCGCCGACATGTGGAACGGCATGCCCGGCATGGCGCACTCGGGCGCGGCGCGCGCCGGCATGGTGAACCTCACGGAGACCACCGCCTCGGAGTGGGGCGCCTTCAACGTGCGCGTGAACGCGGTGGCGCCGGGTTGGGTCGCCTCATCGGGGCTCGATCGCTATCCGCCGGAGATGCGCGGCATCGTCCGGGGTCTGAAGGACAACGTGCCGCTCGGGCGGCTCGCGACCGAGGCCGAGATCTCGGCCGCCATCGTCTTCCTGCTATCGCCCGCCGCGGCGTTCATCTCGGGAACCACTCTGCGCGTCGACGGTGCCGCGCCCAACTTCAAGAATCACTGGCCGCGCATGGAGCGTAAGGCACCGGCGCCGGCATTCGACGGCTTCCACCGCGCCGTCGCTCCCGAGGTCCTGAAGTGACCAAGGCGGTCATCACCTGCGCGCTCAACGGTGTGCTCACCGACCCCAAGGAGCACCCGGTGCCGGTGACTCCGGCCGAGATGGCCGCGGCCGCCAAGCGCGCCTACGACGCTGGTGCTGCCATCGTGCACATCCACTACCGCGAGCAGACCGCGGGCAAGGCGCCCTCGTGGGATCCGGCGGTCGCGACCGCCATCGCGCAGGCCATCCGCGACGCGTGCCCCGGCATCATCATCAATTCGACCTCGGGCGTCATCGGGCCCGATGTCAGCGGGCCGCTAGCGTGCTTGAAGGCCGTGCGTCCCGAGATCGCCGCCGCCAACGCCGGCACGCTCAACTACCTCAAGACCAAGAAGGACGGCAGCTGGGCCTGGCGACCGATGGTCTTCGACAACCCGGTCGAAAAGGTGATGCAGTATCTCGAGGTGATCCACGCCATCGGGGCAGTGCCCGAGCTCGAGTGTTTCGACGTCGGCATCGTGCGCTCGGTCGGTCTCTTCCGCGACGTTGGTATGCTGAAGCGGACACCACAGTACAACTTCGTCATGGGTGTCGCGTCGGGCATGCCGGCCGACGTCGAGCTCTTGCCGTTGCTCTTGCGCTACATGGTGCCGGGCTCACCTTGGCAGGCCACCTGCATCGGACGCGGCGAGATCTGGCCGGTGCACCGGCGCGCCGCCGAGCTCGGTGGGCATCTGCGCAGCGGTCTCGAGGACACCTTCTATCTCCCCGGAGGCGCGCGGGCGACCGACAACGCCGAGACCGTCGAGGCATTGGCGCGCATCGCCCGTGAGGTCGGGCGTGAGGTGGCGTCGCCAGCCGAAGCGCGACAGCTCCTGGGTCTTTGACGTATCGTTCGCCCATGGCTGGCGAAACCCTCGAAGGCTACCTCAAGCGCGCGCTGCTCTCTCGCGTCTACGATGTCGCGCGCGAAACGTCGCTAGAGCTCGCGCCTCGCTTGTCTGCTCGCTTGGGCGGACAGGTTTGGTTGAAGCGCGAGGACGAGCAACCGGTCTTCTCGTTCAAGATCCGCGGCGCATACAACAAGATGGCGCGCCTTTCGCCCGAAGCGCGGGATCGTGGAGTCATCGCCGCATCCGCCGGCAACCACGCGCAAGGAGTCGCGCTCTCGGCGCGTCACCTCGGCTGCCGCGCCGTCATCGTGATGCCGCGCACCACGCCCTCCATCAAGGTCGACGCCGTTCGCGGCCTGGGCGGCGAGGTCGACTTGCACGGCGACGACTACGACGCCGCTTCACGCCACGCTTTCCAACGCGCCGAGTCCGAGGGGCTCACCTACGTCCATCCTTACGACGATCCCGACGTCATCGCCGGTCAGGCCACCGTCGGAGTCGAAATGTTGCGACAGCACACCGGTAAGCTCGATGCCATCTTCGTCGCGGTCGGTGGTGGCGGGCTCATCGCCGGTGTCGGCGCGGTGGTGAAGAGCTTGCGACCCGAGGTCAAGGTCATCGCGGTCGAGCCCGAGGATTCGGCCGCCATGACGGAGTCGCTGCGTCGTGGCGAGCGCGTGACGCTCGAGCGCGTCGGACGCTTCGCGGACGGCGTGGCGGTGCGTTGCCCGGGAGAGGAGACCTTCCGCATCGCGCGCCAGGTGGTCGACGATTGTGTCGTCGTCTCGAACGATGCGATCTGCGCCGCTATCAAGGACGCCTTCGAAGACCGGCGCGCGGTGCTCGAGCCGGCGGGCGCCCTGGCTCTCGCCGGCCTGAAGAGCTACGCCGAGACCCGGGGCCCGGGCGTCTACGCCGCCATCGCTTGCGGCGCGAACCTCAACTTCGACTCGCTTCGTCACGTCAGCGAACGCGCCGAGATTGGCGAGCGGCGCGAAGTCATCCTGGCGGTCACCATCCCCGAACAGCCCGGCTCGTTCCGGCGTTTCTGCGGCGTGCTCGGAGCGCGGCCGGTGACCGAGTTCAACTACCGCTATGGCGGAGGGAGTGACGCGCGCGTCTTCGTTGGCGTGAAGGTCGACGACAGCGGTCCAGTGCAGACAGCGCTTCGCGGAGCGGGCTACGAGGTCGTCGACCTCACCGACAACGAGATGGCGAAGCTTCACGTGCGCCACATGGTCGGCGGCCGCGCCGATGCCGCCGACGAGCGCCTGGTCGCCTTCGAATTTCCCGAGCGTAGTGGCGCTCTGGTCGACTTCCTCGAGGCCATGCATCACCCGTGGAACATCAGCTTGTTCCATTATCGCAACCACGGCTCCGACGTCGGGCGGGTGCTCGCGGGGATCCAGGTGCCGCCGAGCGACGCCGGTGAGCTCGGCGCGTTCCTGACGCGACTCGGCTACGCCTCGGTCGAGGTCACGGACGACCCGGCGTGCCGCATGTTCCTGCGCTAGTCTAATGCGGACGAAAGGGATCCGCTGGTAACGGGATGCGCTCGCTTTCGCCGGGCACCTTGGCGAAGCGCTCGGCCTGCCAGTCCTCCGCGGCTTGATTGATGCGCTCTGGGCTCGACGAGACGAAGTTCCAGTAGATGTGACGCTTCTCGGCGAGCGGCTCGCCGCCGACGCAGATGAGGCGCGCCCCAGCAGGGGCTTGCACGACGACCTCGGCGCCAGGGCGCAAGACGATCAGTTGATTGGTTGCGAAGTCGCCATCCTGACCTTCGACGCGCACCGAGCCCTCGATGACGTAGACGGCGCGCTCGATGTGCTCGGACGGCACGCGGTAGCGAGCGCCGGCTCGCAGCGCGACGTCGACATAGAGGGTGTCGCTGAACACGGTCACCGGGGAGCGCATACCCTCGGCGGTGCCAGCGACGACGCGGACCTTGGCACCTTCCGCTTCGGCGGACGGGATGGTGCCCTCGGTGTAGTGGACGAAGCTCGGCGCGACTTCCTCGGAGACCTTCGGGAGCGCAAGCCAGGTCTGCACGCCGAACAAGGTATGGCCGGCGGCGCGGGTGTCGGGCGCGGTGCGCTCGGAGTGCACGATCCCCGAGCCCGCGATCATCCAGTTCACGGCCCCGGGGCGGATGGCCTGCGTCGAGCCGACGCTATCGCGGTGCATGATCTCGCCCTGCAGGAGATAGGTGAGAGTCGCGAGACCGATGTGGGGATGCGGCCGGACGTCGAGTCCTTTCCCGGCGTCGAAGACCACCTCGCCCATCTGATCGAAGAACACGAATGGCCCGACCATGCGCCGCTGGGCGGAGGGCAGGGCGCGCCGCACCTTGAAGCCGTCACCCAGGTCACGCGTGGGCGGCAGGATGACCATCTCGACTCCGGTGGCAGATGTGCTGATGCTCATGGCCCTTCTTACCCTTGCCGAGGCCGGCCCACACGTCATACAGCCCAAGCGATGAGCGACAAGAAGACGACGTTGTGGAGTGGCGCTTCCGTGATGCATCCGGCGCTTGCCGCGCTGTCGGAGTCGCTGGCGCAAGACCTGCCGCTCGCCGACGCCGACTTGCGCGCCTCGGCGGTCTACGCTCGTGGCCTTGCCCGCTGCGGCGTACTCACCAAAGACGAAGGCGAGACCCTGGCCAACGGGCTGATGGCGCTGCGCGAAGAGCTCACCGACGGAACGTGGCTGCCGGCCGACGTGGAAGACATTCACGCCGCCATCGAGAGCGAACTCACCAAGCGCCACGGTGACGTCGGCGCGAAGCTCCACACCGGCCGCAGCCGCAACGATCAAGTCGCGACGGCTTTTCGTTTGGCGGCCCGTGAGCGCGTCGATGGCCTCATCGCCGGCATCAAGGCGGTGCAAAGCGCTTTGGTTCAGCGAGCCGAAGACGAGATCGACACCTTGATGCCTTCGTACACGCACATGCAGCGAGCGCAGCCCATCCGCCTCGCGCACTGGCTGCTCGCGCACTTCTTCATGCTCGAGCGCGATGTCGAGCGCATGCGGAGCGCGCGCGCGATGGCGAATGTTTTACCGCTGGGCTCGGGCGCGGTGAGTGGGCATCCGTTCGCCATCGATCGTGCTTGGCTCGCCAAGGAGCTCGGCTTCGAACGGCCGACCGACAACAGCCTCGATGCGGTCGGCGACCGCGACTACGTTTGCGATATCATCTACGCCTGCAGCATGGCGGCGCTGCATCTCTCGCGATTCGCCGAAGAGATGGTGGTGTGGAGCAGTGCCGAGTTCGCGTTCTTGCGCTGGCCCGACGCACTGGCCACCGGCTCATCGCTCATGCCCAACAAGAAAAATCCCGACCTCGCCGAGCTGGTGCGCGGCCAGGCGGGCCCCATGCTCGGCGACCTGACCAGCATTCTCGTGCTCGTGAAGGGATTGCCGATCAGCTACCAGCGCGATTTGCAGGAAGACAAACCACCGCTGTGGCGAGCAACCAGCCGCTTGGCGACCAGCCTGCGGGCAATGGAAGCCGCTTGTTTGCTCGTCGACTTCGACCGCCAGCGGATGGCATCCGCTTTATCGGACGACGTGCTCGCGACCGAGGTTGCCGATCGCATGGTGGCGAGGGGAATTCCCTTTCGCAAAGCGCACCACGGGGTCGCGGCGATCATGGGCCGGGTTCGCGAGGGCAAAGACGATTTCAAGAGCCTCGCGAAGGCGAACGATTTGCCGGAGCCGCTCATTCAGGCGGATTTTGCGAGCTTGGATATGCTGGCGGCGATTGAGCGGAGGACGGCGGTGGGGGGGACGGCGAAGACGGCGGTGGAGGGGCAGTTGGGGAGGGCGAGGGAGTTGATTGAGAGGAAGTAGAGGGAGGTCGGACGTCGGACATCGGACGTCGGACGTCGGACGTCGGACATCGGACGTCGGGCATCGGACATCGGACGTCGGGCATCGGACATCGGACATCGGACGTCGGGCATCGGACATCGGACGTCGGGCATCGGACATCGGAC
>CAZAER010000011.1:164873-165340 GCA_964484195.1 uncultured Bdellovibrionales bacterium
ATCGGACATCGGACATCGGGCGTCCGGCTCGGATCCTCACTGACGTCGTCGGGTCCGCAGCTCGTTCCCTCCTCCGTTGCGGCCTCGGCGGGAGGCCCATTCGCCTTCGGCCACCGGGGGTGTGGGCCTCCCGCCGAGGCCACAACGGAGGAGGGCGAAGTGAGGTTTGCGGAGACCGTCATCTACCAGAAAGCGCTCGAGCTAGTCGGGGTCGGGCACCAAGTCATCCAACAGCTTCCACCAGGCTGCGGCTTTCTCGCGGACCAACTGCGGCGCGCGAGCGCGTCGGTCGCGCTGAACTTTGCCGAGGGCTACGCAAAGCTTTCGCTCGCGGACCAGCGGCGCTTCTTCACTATCGCGAGAGCCTCGGCCCAAGAATGCCTCGCAATCTTCGATGTCGCTGAGCGCCTCGGGGCAATCACACCCGAGCTCCACCACCGTGGCGCCGATGTCGGAGATCACCTCGT
>CAZAER010000012.1:0-148708 GCA_964484195.1 uncultured Bdellovibrionales bacterium
CACACGTGAGCCCGACCGCGCAGGTGGCACTCGGGCCGCATGCTGCCCCCAGGCTGCCAACCTCCAGACAGTTCAGCCCCGATACGACGAAACCCGAATCGCAGTCGCAGAGAGTGGCCCCCTCTGCCTGTCTACACACACCATGGCCGCTACAGCGGACACCCTCGCACGGATCCACGCAATAATCCGCCGCATCACAAACCAACCCCGGATCGCACCGCCCCCCGACGTCGCAGCGCAACCCCTTCTCCCCGAAGGGCGTCGCGGTGAAGTCAAAGCACCCCACCAACGTCAGAAGGGGTCCGACAAGCAGGGCGCTCGAGCGCGTGGGGGTTCCGAGCATCAGGGAATCGAGGTTAATCCGCGATCGGGCTGACGCGCTAGCCGTTGCCTGAGATTCGAATCCTCCTCGGCTTTGCGCTACAAGGGCTACGGCAATAGGTATTTGCTACGTGGAGATGAGAAGCATGAAGACGTGGACGCAGCTTGGAGTGGCGGTTTGTTGTGTGGTGATGGGGGTTGCGTGTGCAGATGACGAGGTCAGTACGGCGGAAGACCTGCCGGACGGTCCTCAGCTCATCAACCCCGGGTTTCTCGCGTTTGGCCTGACGGCGCCGAATGCGCAGAAAGTCTCCCAGATCCCGATTGTGAATCTCGGACGTGATCCACTCACGATCTCGAGTGTCAGCATCGCCGGCCAAGACGCGGCGCGCTTCACCCTCGGACAGCCGATCGAGAGCACCATCAACCCGCGCCGCGCGACGTCGATCCCGATCACGTTCCGTCCGAACGCCGTCGGCGGCTATGTCGCGAACGTCACCATCAACAGCAACGCCGCGAACTTCCCCGAGTTCGTCGTCGACGTCGTTGCACCTTCGGGCAACGGCAACGATCCGAACCTGCAGGTCGCCGACAAGACTGTGTCGATCACGGTGCCGGCAAGCGCGTCCGAAGGCCGTGGCGTTCTGCGCTACTACAACGTCGGCCGCGAGTCGTTGATCATCACCGGCTACGCCTTCACCGGTAGCGGGGCCGCGAGCTTCAGCCTCGCGAACGGCACGCCATCGCCGGGCGGTGCTTGCAAGCTCAACGACGTCGACGACTGCGATGTGGGCTTGTTCTGCAAGCTCGACGCACCAGACGCGACCGACGGTACCTGCGCACTGAGCGTGCCGGTGGCCGACCCCGTCGTCCTCGACATCTACTACGCCGGCACCGGGAGCCAGACCGCCAACTTCCGGATCACTCCAGATGGTGGCAGCCCGGTCCAGGTGACCGTCAACGGCCAGCGCTAGCCGCTAAAACAGATTCTCGAGCGACAGGTAGCGCTCGCCGGTGTCGTAGCAGAAGGTCAGCACGCGGGATCCCTTGGGAAACTCCGCAAGCTTCTGATGCACGCCTGCGAGCGCCGCTCCCGACGACACGCCGAGGAAGATCGCCTCTTCCTTGGCGGCGCGTTTGGCGAACGCGAATGCGTCCTCGTCGGTGATCTGAATGGTGCCGTCGAGAATCGCGCGGTTCAGATTGTTCGGTATGAAGTTCGCGCCGATGCCTTGAATGGTGTGTGGGGCCGGTTGGCCGCCGCTGATCAGCGGTGACTTCGCGGGCTCGACCGCGAAGACTTTGAGCTTCGGCCACTTCTCCTTGAGCACCTCGCCGCAAGCGCTGATGTGTCCGCCAGTGCCGACACCGGTAATCAGGAAGTCGAGCCCTTCGGGGAAGTCTTGAACGATCTCGGCCGCCGTCGTGCGGCGGTGGATCTCCACGTTCGAGGGATTGTCGAACTGCTGCGGCATCCACGCGCCCGGCGTCTGCTGCACGAGCTCCTGCGCCCGAGCAACCGCACCCTTCATGCCGACCGCACGCGGCGTGAGATCGAACTCCGCGCCGTATGCTGCCATGAGTCGCCGGCGTTCGATGCTCATCGAATCGGGCATGACCAAGATGAGGCGGTAACCCTTCACCGCGGCCACCATCGCGAGACCGATGCCGGTATTGCCCGACGTCGGCTCGATGATGACGCTGCCCTTCTTCAAGACGCCGCGCTTCTCGGCATCTTCGATCATGGACAGGGCGATGCGATCTTTGATGCTGCCACCGGGATTCGCGCGCTCGAGCTTGCACCAGACTTCGACATCGGGGCGGTGCGCGAACAACCGGTTGATGCGCACATGCGGGGTCTTGCCGATGGTGCCGAGGATGTCATTGGCTTTCACTGGTCTCTCCTATGGTTAGATGGTGAAGTCGACCGAGAAGTCGCCGGTGTCGCCGCGGGGACGCGTGTCGCCGCGCCGATCGACGAGTGAGAAAGGAGGAACGGTCTTGGTGACGAAGGCGTTGCCGGCGATGACGCTGTCGTGACCGATGACCGTGTCGCCGCCGAGGATGGTGGCGTTCGCATAGACCACCACGTGATCGCCCAATGTCGGATGCCGCTTGTGGCCGGCGGTGCCCTTTTCGACGGTGACCGCGCCGAGCGTCACGCCCTGATAGAGCTTCACGCCGTTGCCAATCACCGCGGTCTCTCCAATCACCACGCCGCTTCCGTGATCGATCATGATGCGCTTACCGAGAGTTGCGCCGGGATGAATGTCGACGCCCGTCCGCTCGCGCGCGAGCTCCGCGACGAGTCGCGGCAACACTGGAACCGACGCGTCGTGTAGCACATGCGCAATGCGATGACAGACGGTCGCGTAAAATCCGGGGTAGGTGAGGATCACTTCGTCGACTGACTGCGCGGCCGGATCATTGTGAAACAAGGCATCAGCATCTTCGCGGGTCGCTTGCCAGACTACCGGTAGCGCCGCCGAGAAGTCCGCTGCGACGGATGACGCGTCTTTGCCCGTCAGCTCGCCCACCAAAGTGGCTAGAGTGGCCGCTATCGCGTCGAGCTCCGACGCGACCTGCTCGGGAGCACACCCATGAGCATCCGCGAAATGTGGAAACAGGAGCGCCAGGGTTCGCTGGAGAAACGCCTGTGTCCGCGATCGCAGATCGGCGGGGAAGCAATGCTCACGACGCGCGGCAGCGAGTCGCGCGAGAAACTCCGACCGTTCGGACATCCGCCTATCATAGCGAGAATGACGCGGCGCGCCAGAGGGGCGGGTCCTGACGCAAATTTTCTAGCTATTTCGGGATGATGCGCACGGGGAGGCGGTCGACCGGCTCGGCTGGGATCTTGGACGTGTCGTAGGTTGGGCGTCCGTTCAGGAGCTCGAAGCGATAGTTTCGCAGGAGCTCGATGGTGAACACACGGAGCATCAGGCTCGCGAGCTCGTGGCCGGCACACTTGTGACCAGCGTGTGCATCGCCGCCGCCATTCGGCGCGTAGGCATGAGGATGGCGCCTGTCCTCGCGCCGCGTTTCGTCGAAGCGAGTCGGATCGAAGCGGTCGGGGTCGGTGAAAATCGGCGCGCGGTTCGAGGCGCTCGGGCTCCACAACACCATCCATCCTGCGGGCACGCGATAGCCACCCAGCATGAAGTCGCGGTGGGCGACGCCGAAGCTCACGGGGACGACTGGGCTTACGCGACGGACCTCCATGCTGACTGACCGTAATAGCGGCTGAGCGTCGACGGCATCGAGGTCGTAATCGGCGGGGAGCTTCGTGACCTCGTCGGTGAGGCGGGCGCACAACTCTTGGTCCCCGGCGAGCTCGATCACCGTGGTGCAAAACCAGCCCCAGACGATGTAGCCGGCAATCACGATGTGATGCAGCTCGCGCTGCAAAGCGGCGTGGTCGATATGTTTGCCCTCGACCGTCGCTCCGAGGATCCGCGCAAGACCATCACTGCGTGAGCTGCCGTGCTCGTGCTCGCTGATCGCTTTGGCGTACACCGCCAGAATGCGCTGGACCGCGCGTTTTCCGCGGGCAAAGTTGCTCCACGGCAGCGGCAAGGGGAGCGAAGCGACCGCGCGTACGACGCGCTCGTAGTCCTCGCGGACCTTCTCCAGCTCCGGGCCTGGTTTCAATCCGATGAACATCTCGCAGATCGCCTCGATGGCGAGGTGCTGGAAGGCATCGAGACACGAGACACTCGGCTTTTTCGCGGCGTCCGCTAAAGCAGCGCGAATGCTGCGCTGCAGGATGGGCACGTAGCCAGCGAGCGCTTCGCGGGTGAACGCGGCCATGACGAACGACTTGCGCTCACGGTGCTTGGCGCCGTCGAGCACGGGCAGAGACTCGCCGCCAAAGAGAGTCTGGATGTTCGGCGGCATCGCGCCCGAGCGCTGGACGCGTTCTGGGTCGACGAAGGCGTCTGTCGCCTCGGGCCCGGACAACACCGCCGTGCGCCGTCCGAGGACGCGGGTTCGAAACACCGGGCCGTGCCGCCGTGCGCCGTCACCGACGAAGGCGAAGATGTTTCCGAGAAAGCGGAGAGTCTCGCCCACGACGGGCAAGCCGTCATGGCCTGGGGGCAGTTGCGGATTCGAGTGAGTCACGGGGGCCTCGCGAGACTATACGTCGCGGGCCCCCTGCCGGATTCACTGACACGCGGCAGCCGGACAAACACCCGGACAGCCTTCGAAGTACTCCACGCGAATCGTGTACGGCTGGACCTCTTCCCAGTCGTTCGAGTTGACGTCGTTCACCCAGATGCGGATGGGCTCGCCACCGCTCGCACCGGTGTAGACGCACTCCGGGTCGGACGCCGTCGGCCCGGCCGACTCATTGAACGCCGCGTGTCGGCAGGTTTGCCGCTGGGTGTTGCAGGTGCCGCCTCCTCCGCAACCTTCCTCGCAGACGTCGTTGTTGTTGCCAACGCCAGCGCCGCCGCCACCACGCGTCGCCTGCGCACGGAGGTCGACCTCGCTCGCCGGGAAGTCGACGAAGATCGTGATGCCGCCCGCTCCCAGGCCGGGGGGATTCGGCGGTACGACCTCGAAGAAGTCCTGGTCACCGTCGTACGAGATGAATCCCTGGATGCTGTACGGCGGGCCACCGCCCGAGCTGACCGCTTCGCCAGGTGTGTAGACCACCCACTGGAAGATGCCGGTGTTCGAGCCGCCCCAGGTCGCGGTCAACGTTTGTGGCGCGCCGGGATTGGGGAAGTTGACGCGCACGTCGACCGTCTGGCCGCCCGTCGGGATGATGACGTGACAATCCGGCTGGCCCGCTGTCGGATCGCAGTAGTCCGCTGTGGTGTCGTCGTTGGGGCAGTTCGGGTTGGTACCGGCGGCGACGCAGGTGATCTGACCACCGCCGCTCGCGACCAAGTTGATCGTGGTTGCGCTGCCGACGACCGCCGGTAGGCGGACACGAACTGCTGCCGACGCGCTGTCTGCCGCCGCGCCGCGTTGCGCGGCAGTGTTGGCTTGCGATTGGAAGTTGGTCGCGTTGGTGGTCGGCAAGTACGAGCTCACACCGACGCCGCCGATGCTCGCCGTCAGCGTCACCGCGCCGCCTCCCGTGTTCACCAAGCCAACTGTCGTGCTCGCGCCCGTCGCGACGACCTGGGTGGTCGGCGTGCCGTTGCCGCACGTCGCTTCGAACGTCGCGCCGCCGCTGCCTGAGAGGTCGATGGTGCGCGAGGTGGCGTTGGCGCGGCCCAGACCATCGTAGACGTCGAGCGTCACGGTGGTGCACGAGGCTGCCGTGCCATTCACGACCGATGCGGCGCGGGCCACGGCCATCGGGCTGCCTGGGTTCGAGGGCTGGACGATGACGTCGCCACCCGTCACGTCTCGCCATCGCGGACTGAAGTCGCCGGCGTCGGCGTCGAACGGACGCGACAAAAAGCGGTTGTCGGGCGGATTCGCAGCGTCACCCGGATCGGGCTCGGCGATGTGCTCGATGGTGAGGCGATAAGGATTCGCTTTGGTGAAGTCGTAGCCGGGTACGTCGAGGAGCGTCGACGCGCTGTTCACGACACGCACGTAAACCACGTCGGCGAGCATGGGGAGCTGCGTCTCGATGTAGTTTGGCGACAGGCCGCCGAGCTGCGGGTCACCGGGACCATCGGGCGCCGGTCGCTGCACCATGAGGTCCAAACAGACGCCTTCGGGCGAACAAGGGCGGCCTTGCGTGCACTGGTTGAGCGCGCTGCACGCCTGCGCCGTCGGGCGGTACATCTGGAAGACGAGCGAGTACGGAGCGCTCGCCGCTGCCGAATTGATGAAATGCAGCAGCGTGTTGTCGTCGATGGCCGCGCTGCGGGCGATGCGATACCAGTCGGTGTCGTTGAGCGCGACCAGGATACGATCGGTCTGGTTGTAGAACATGTTGGCGCCAGGCGGCGCTGTCGCGGTGCCGGCGTTCAAGTTGGTCGCGTTCGCGATCTCGTCATTGCGGACAGCGCCTTCTTGCGGATCGTCGGTAAGGTCGACCACTAGGTTATAGCGGTCAGTGGTGTTGGTCGCGTTCGCCGCGTTCTCGACGCGGATGAGCACGGGCCCGTTCGTCGGCGTGACGACGCCGGCGCTCTGACGCCGAATGGCGGTACCGCCCGAGCCTTCGGTCACGGTGTTCGGGCCAACGTACTGGAAGTTGCCCTGGACGATGGTCCACGTCGGCGCGATGACCGAGCTCGACGAATAGGTGAGGTTGATGCGGACGACTGCCGGGGTCGAGAACGCCGGCGTGATCACGAACCAGTCCACGTCGTCGACGTACGACATGGCGCCTTCGACACCCGTCCCCGAGACGAGCGGCGTCGCGAGATTGCGCAAGTCGTTGGGCTCGTTGACGTCGGGGTCGGTCTGCGTCGTGACCGTCAGCTGGTACTCGACCTCGGGCTCTTCCTCGCGCTCGGCGTGATCGTAGACGATGACGGTGTAGTCACCCTGCGCGAACGCAGCGTAGTTGGCGGTGAGCCTATGCTGGAGAACCGACGTCGGTGGGATGCGTACCTGGGCGATCTGCTCGACCGCGGACTGTGCGCCATAGCAGCTCTCGCCAGCGGTGCAGTCGCTGTCCTTGAAGCAGACCGGGGCGTTGGCGGCGCGGCAACCGCCGCGGTCGCTGTCGCAGAAGTCGAAGCTCGGTGCGCACGACTCGTTGGTGGTGCAGGCGGTCAGCGCATTCGGCATGCAACGGCCGCGAGGTCCCCACACGTCCGCCTGGAGCTCGACGGTTGGTGAGAGCTTCTCGTAGAGCAGGTCGACCGAGAGCAGCTGCTTGTCGCCACCGATGCCGGTGTACTTCCAATAGTCCCGGTCGGCGCGCGGGCACATGAAGTCTCTCGCAATGATGCCGAGGGTCGCTGGACGCGTTTCCGCGAGGCTATTGAAGTCGTCCGGATCGCATTGGATCGGCGGATCGTTGTCGAAATCGACCGGCGGTTTGGAAACGCCGCCGCTGCAGGCTGCACCAAAGAGCGCCGCCGCAACGACTAGCGTCCACGAATGCAGTCCACCTCGGGCTTGAAGTCGGCCGGGAATACGAACGTCTGCTGATCGCAGTATCCGAACACCGCGGCGCCGTCTTTCACACAGTTCCCGAAGGGACACTCGTCGTCCTGCCTGCATTGGAATCTCTCTTCTGATGGCAAACACCAGCCGATGTCGGCGTTGCAGCTGCCGTCAACCTGTCCGTCTTCGTCGATGTCTCGGGTACACGGCTCCGACGTGTCGCACTGTTCGGTCAGGAACGAACGTCGTAAGCAGAAGCCGCGCTCGAGCGCGCAGATCTCGTCGTCGCGGCAGTCATTGTTGTTGTCGCACGCGTAGTACGGGTCGACGGAGCACACGCCGATGTCCGTCTCGCAAACACCCGCGGTGCAGTCACCATCGCCGACGCATTCGGTGGGCGTGAAGCCGTCCGTCAAGCACCAACCGATCGAGCCATCGCACAGGCCGTCGCGCGCGCCGGGGGAAGTGTCGCAATCGGCATCCTGCAAGCACGGTGAGCAGATGCCGCCGACACACGGCCCGGTGCCCAAGCACTGCGAGCCGTTCGAGGCCACGCAAGGAGCTCCGCGGCAATCAGCGCGCGAGGTGCAGTTGGTGACCGGACCGACACCGTTCACGGCCGTCGGTACGCATTGACCATTCACGCAGGGCGCATAGCCGATGGCCATGCTGCCGCAGTCGAGATTGCTGCTGCAGTTTTGCGGATCGGGGACTTGTCCCGAGCGCGGCTTGCAGAAGCCGGCACCAATGTCGCACTGACCAGGCTGTGCGTCGGTGAAACGCTCGCAGAAGAAGCAAGTCTGCGGGCCATCTTCGTCGGGATCGTCGCGGCTGCCGCAACCGGGATCGGCGGGGAAGTCGGTGAGACCGTCGCCGTCGTTGTCTTCGCCGTCGTCGCAGGCTGGCGGGCCGAGCGAGCCGTCGGATGTGCCCTCGTCGTCGTCGTACGCGGAGTCGCAATCCGGATCGGCGGGATAGTTGGCGGCGCCATCGCCGTCATCGTCGACAGGACGCGTCTGGCCGCCGATGAGGCCGAAGTTCGAGCAAGCACGCGGCGCGCTGAGGCTGTCCGCTTCATCGGAGTCGTAACCGGATGAGCAACCAGGCTCGTTCGGCCAGTCCACCCACCCGTCACCGTCGTTGTCGAGACCGTCGCTGCAGGCGACACCGCTGCCTTCGTCGCCGTCGACCGAATCGAAGCAGTCGGGGTCGTAGGGAAAGTCGGTGCGGCCGTCGCCGTCATTGTCCTGGCCGTCGGAGCAAGCGGGGCAGGGACCGCAGTTGGTTCCGTCGTTGGGATCCGTGCTCGCATTACGAGCCTGGCAGCACGTGCAGTCGCCGGTGATCTCGAAGCGGCACCACAGGGTTCCGAGACCGCAGTCTTGGTTGACCGATGCCTGACAGATGTCGTTGTTCGGACGCAACACGCCGGACGCTTCGTAGGTGTCCGAGGGACGGCGCTCCGGCAAGCGGAACTGACCACTGGCCGGCATCTTCAGATCGCGGTCCTGAACGTAGCGGCCTTCGACACAGGCAAGACGATAGACGGGGTCGCCCTCCGGCTCGTCGTACGGTGTCTGCGCGAAGTAGAGCATGATGCGGTTCACGCCCGCGGGCTCTTGGCGGGAGCTCGCGCCGCCGAGCGGAAGTGCTTGCGTCGACGCCATGCGCACGTTCTTCACGTCGAACTCGTAGCAAGCCGAGCCGGCGGTGAGCGGCAGCTGACGTTGATCGTATTGGTAGGCGAACTTCGCACGGTAGGCGACGTCGTTCACCTTGGGATCGGTGTGCCAACGCAGCTCGTCGGCGTTTCCACCACCGTCGGCGTCATCGTCGGCGTAGCGATCCTGCGTGCTGTTCGCGGAACGCGGATTGCCCTCGAAGGAGATCTCCACGAAGTCCGGGCTCGAATCGTTGTCGGAGTCGAAGGTCTTACGCTGCGTGCCGAGGAAGATCTCTTCGCAGTCGAGCAAACCGTCGACATCGGCGTCGACCTTGGTGAGCGGCGTGCACGCGGCGTCGGTGGGGTCCATCGGGTCGAATCCGCTCAAGCGGAATCGCCATTCGACCATGTCGTTGAAACCGTCGTTGTCGCTGTCGGTGCGCACCTGCGACGAACCGATGTTGTATTCCTCTTGATCGGTGAGGCCGTCGCGGTCGCTGTCCGCCATCAAGGTGTCTTCGACGGGGCGCGCCGAGAGGTTCGAGGCCAGGAAGTTCGAGAGGGCATAGATGCGCCGCGACTCGGCGAACTCGAAGCCGGCAAAGCTGATGGCGTCGCCGTTCAAGAACTGGCGGAAGGTGCCGCCGCCGATCGCCGCCATGTCTTGCATGAGCGCGCGCGTCGTTTCACCGATGGTGTCGTAGTCGTCGACGTAGGGATCGTCTTCGGTGCAGCCGCTGTTGTTGACCGCGCCGACCGCGAACATGTCGGGCGTGGCCGCGAAGACGGTCGAGAGGTGCACGTCGATGCCGTAGAGGGTACCGAGCGAAACGACGCGGTCGACGGCGCGCACCGCGTTGGTCGCGGAGTTGGGCTCGCCGCGGCAGTTGTTCGGGAACGGCTGACCGTCCGAGAGAAAGATGAGCTCGTAGCGCGTGCGGTCGCGGGCCACTTCGTCGAGCTGCGCCATGTCGCGATCGAGCAAGGTGAAGGCGCGACTCAGAGCGCCTTGGAAATTCGTGTTCGAGCCCGGGCGGGCTAGCTGCGGCAGCGAGAAGATGGCTTGGCGGCCGTCGCTCGTGAAGCCCGGCAAGCCACGCTCGTCGCGGGTGAGCACGTCGACGTCGCCATAGAAGCCGACGATGGCGAACTCGATACCGGCGCGTAGCTCGAGGGTCGTCTCGTTCGCCAGGTAGTTGCGCAGCAGCTCGGTGGCGGCGGCGATACGGCGATTGTTCGGATCGCTCACGCTCATGGAGTTCGAGCGGTCCATGATGATGACGATCTTCAAGAACGAGCGCAGGTCGTCGGCGTTCTCGGCGCAGAAGCTGCCGGTGAGCTCGACGCGATTGTCGAGCACGATATCGGTCGAGCCCGGCGGCACGAAGAGCTCGTCTTTCGTGCATGCCACGCTCGTCAATAGGGCTACGGCCACTAGAACGCGATGGCGGACACAGAGGCGCGACGGACGCGCCCAGTTAGCGGCGAAGCCGCGGAATGCCGTCACTGAAGCACCTGACAATCGACCGCTGGGTTGAAGTAGTCGACGTCCTGCAAGTCGTTGGCGATGGGATCTTGGGTCGCCAAATAGCGGAAGAAGCGCTGCTCACGCTGGCGCGTTAGGGCGTCGGTTGGGTTGCCGTCGCGGTCCACGAGATCTCCGTTGAGGCCGTTGACGTCGCCGCTGGCAGGGATCTTCAAGGTCGGCGGAACGTAACGTGGGCGCAGGCAGGCGACGCGCACCAAAGGTACGCCCGACAAATTGTCCGACATGTTCTCGAGGATGTAGAGGCGGATCTCGTTGATGCCCGTCGTCGGCGGCGTGATGTCTTCGCTCATGCCGGTCGCTGCGAGTCGCAGGTGACGCACGTCGTACGAGTAACAGGTGCGGCTGTCGAGCGTTTTGCCGATTTCATTGCGCACATAGCGGTAGTGGTCACGGCTCTCGACATCGCTCTGAAAGACGAGCGGATTCAAGTGCCATTCGACCTCTCGGCCGTTCGGAACGCCGTCTTGGTCGAGGTCGCGGTCGTAGTCCCACTCGACAGGGGATAGCCCGGCGTAGGTGTCGACGGTGTCGATGAGGCCGTCGGCGTCGGTGTCGGGGATGCGGGGATCGGTGCCGACTGCACGTTCCTCGCAGTTCTTGAGACCATCGAAATCGTCGTCGAAGTAGTTGGCGCCGACGCCGAAGCCATCGTGATCGCAATTGACCCAGGTTCGTGGGTCGTCTTCGGAGCACAGCGTCGCGTCACCGCCGCGCGACATGTCCACGATAGCGGGCAAGCAAGGATCGTTGGGATCGAAGCCGAAGCCGCGCTTGCTGTGCTCGATGTAGTCGCCGTAGCCGTCGCCGTCGCTGTCGGCCCTCAGCGGATTGGTGCCGGCGTCGTATTCGTCCTCGTCGACCATACCGTCGAAGTCGGTGTCGGCGAGGTTGCCGCCTTCGGTCAGGCGGTTCGAAACGGCCTGCACGAAGAACCCACGCACCACGCGCGTTTGCTTCAGGGAGTCGAAGTTGAGGGAGCCGAAGTCGATGCTGTCTCCGCCGTAGAACTCGAGGTAGTCGCCGTCACCGACCTCGGCGATTTGCTCCATGAGCGGAATGGCCTGGGTCGTGTCGCCGAAGATCGCGATGATCGCGGGGTCGGCGAGTGGGTCGAGCACGAGCGCCGAATTGAATCGCATCTCGCCGACCTGGTAGCGATCCTCGAGGTCCATGATGTCCTGGACGAGCTTGAGGATCTGATACGGCTGGTTGTAGTCGTTGCCGCCGAGCAGGGTGATGTTGCCTAGGCCGCCGAAGAGGGTGCTCGAGTCTTCGGGCGCGAAGCACGACGTGTTGCCGTCCGCTGAAGTGCACACGTAGGCGCCGCCGTTCCCGGCATCGGGGCCGCAGGTCGGGGTGCCCGAGCAGCCGCCACCGGTGACGCAGTCGGCGTCGTCGCGGCAAAGAGTACCGTCGGTGCAGGTGCCGGCTTGCATGAGGCAGGCGATGTAGTCGGGATCTTCGCAGAGGCGATTGACGCCGTCGGGGAAGTTGGGATCGAAGTCGTTGCCGAGACCGACCTTGCACTGCGGGTCGGGGAAGCCGTCGGACATGAACACCATGACGTATTTGGTGCGGCCGAGCTCGGCGAAGCCACGCAAGGGATCGTTGCGGACGCTCTCCATGTCGCGGACGAGCTCGCTATAGGCGACCGAAAGCGCGCCTTGATAGTCGGTAACGGTGTCCGCTTGAGCGACGTTGTCGAGGCCGGGGGCGATGCGCGCGAGGTCATTGGTGAAGACCGGCTCGTCGTCGGCGATGGGCGGCGTGGGTGTCACGCTCGCGTTGAAGACGATGATCTTGAAGAAGGTCGCGCCCGATCCGATGAGCGCTTGGATGGTCTCGGAGACCGCGACGACGCGCTGGCGGTTCTGATCCGAGAACTGCTGCGAGCCGGACCCGTCGACGATGAACATGATCTTGACGGGGTAGACGACGTTGGCCGCGGGGGAGGTGCAGAACTCGCCTTGGATACGGAGCTTGTCGTCGACACCGACCAGCTCTTGCTCACGTTCGGGGAACTCGAGGCGCACTTTGGAGCATGCTGTCTGCAACAGCAGAGCGGCAGCGAGAAGCGCGGGGCGGCAGCGCCAGAGGGGGGTCATTACATTTCCTCCGTTCCCCAAGTTTTACCACCAACTCGAAGGCCCCTCCTCTCCGATTTGCACGGAGCAGGAGGGGCCTCGAGATGTCTCACCTGAACACAGGTCCTAACAGAACTCCTACGCTTTGAAGCTGTTAGGCCTTGCGTCGGCGCAACACGGCAGCAACCGACAGCCCGATTGCAAGTGCCGCAAGGCTTCCTTCCGCCTGAGTCGACGAGCAGCCGCCCGACGAATCCCCAGAACCCTCACCAACCTCAGCCTTGATCTCCTGGGTAGACGAGCTCAGCGGCAGACCAAGGGGGTCGCCATTGACGAGCTCAGTTGTGACTTTGATAGTATAAGTACCTTCCTTGTCCGCCTTGTACCGGATGGTGCTGAAGCGCGGGTCGGTGCCGACCTGGAACGTGCCAGGATAGGTCGCCGACGAGCCAATCGCGTTGTCCAGCGTGCTGTTCGAGCCATCGGGCTGAGCAGTGAAGGTCGCCGTCCAGCTGTGGACCTCATTGAGGCGGTTCGAGAACAAACGAACCTCGATGACGTCACCAACCTGGAGACGGGTCAACTCGTTGCTACCAGCGAGCGCGAGGCGCGTGTCGAAGGCGTGCGACGGATCCAAGCAGGACGACGACTTATCGCTGTCCGACATGGTGGCGTACGCAGCGCGGTCGACCACGAAGCACTCCTTGTTGTCGCACGACTCGTATTGGCCGTTCGTGTTGAAGTTACCCGCGTCACCAACACCGTCGTTGTCGGCGTCGACCTGGCCCGGGTTAGCAACGAACACGCAGTTGTCGCGGAAGTTCTCGCGGCCGTCGCCGTCAGCGTCCTGGTCGCAAGCGTTACCAACACCGTCGTTGTCCATGTCGGCCGCAGTCGCGTCAGCGGCGTCCGGGCAGTTGTCGGCGTCATTGATGAGGCCGTCACCGTCTGGGTCGTCGTCGCACGCGGCGCTACCGGCCGAGCCACCAGCAACGAGGCGGCAGGGATCCTGGGTGTCCAGGAGGCCGTCGTTGTCGTCGTCGGTGTCGCAGATGTCGCCTTCGGTGTCGCCGTCGTTGTTACCTTGCGACGGGTTCGGCACGTACTGGCAGTTATCCGAAACGTTCGGGATGAGGTCACCGTCGGCGTCAGCGTCGCAAGCGTCGCCAATACCGTTGAGGTTCACGTCACCCTGAAGCTGGTTCGCGGCCGCGGCGCAGTTGTCGCACGAGTCGCCAACTTGGTCGCCGTCCGCATCGCTCTGATCGTAGTTCGAGACGAAAGCGCAATTGTCGAAGTCGTCTTCGACACCGTCGCCATCTTGATCGTCGGCGAACTGATAAGTAACGCCGCGGTCCGTCATGGCGACGAGGATACTGCAGCCGCAACCGCAACCGCAGCCACCACCCGATTGAGTCGGGGTACCGCAGTTACCGGACACGCACTCGCCCGCCACCGCCTGGCTCGGAACGAAGGCCGTAAGGCCCATCGCCAAGCTACACAGTCCGATAATTCCTAGTGCTCTCATCTGTAAATCTCCTTCAATCAGGTTCGACATCAAATGCTGCCTGCTTGCGCAGCGCGTGAACCTTCGTTGCTAGTGTTGTGCCAAGACCCCTGGGGTCAGCATGTCAGTTGTAGATCCGCAGAGTTACGTGTGGTGTGGCTCGCCAAGAAGGTTCCTGCTCACTTCGGCGTGGGGGGCGCAGACCGCAGGGGATCGTGCGCCAATGTAGGTGAACCGCCTGCCAAAGCACCCGTCGAGCGAGCTCAAGTACCTGATTCTATTGCGTTTCCTGTGTGCCGCCCCCGCGGCGGCACGGCGGGGACAATACCCCACGCCAAATAATTCTCTAGTTATTACAGAATGTTGCACGGGTGCAAGAAGAAGTGTGGACTTTCGGCATCATTTTGAGATTGTCGCTGAAATTGAAATGAAAACAATTGAGTCCGTGAAATGCGTAGACAAAAGTCAACATATTGTGTTTGTGGGGGCAACACCACGCACGCCGGGTGGGGTTTTTACTCCACTCGTGCGATCACGGTGTTGATGCGCTGGAGATGCGGTTCCGATGTCGCCTGCGAACGCGCGGTGTCGATCAACTTCACCCGTTCGTCACCATCCTCGAGTGTCGCGAGCAAGGCCCAGGTGTCAGCGTATGTGGGCGTCGCCTCGGTTGCCTTCCGCAGATGAACCCAAGCGCCGTCTTTGTCTCCTCGGTGTAAGCGAAGGTGGGCGCTGACCTCTAGCGCTAGGGTCGACATGGTCTCGATGGCCAAGGCGGCGTCCACGGCCTCCTGAGCCGCGGCATGCTGTCCTGCACGAAGCTCGAGCCGCGCCCGCTCTGCGAATAAGAGGTGATTCTGGGGCTCGAGCTCGACCGCACGCGTGAGCTCGGCTCGCGCCTCCTCGAGATCGGCCGAGCTAGCGTGAATCTGCAGCGCGAGGGCCATGCAAAGGTGCGCCTCCGCGAGTTTGGGGTCAGCGAGCTGGGCTGCCTTGGCGCTGCTCAAGGATACGACGCGATTGCGCTCTGCCGGATCGGCAAACATGAGGGTGCGCTGCGCCTGAGAACAGGACAGGCCGGCAAAGGCCTGGCCGCGAACTTCGGTCGAGATGGTGGAGGTGATCTGCTGGTACAGATCCGCCGCGAGGTCGTTGCTCGCGGCTTCGAAGCGCAGATACGCCGCGCGAGCTTCTGCGAGTGCTTCGGCCTCACTCTCGCGCTGCTTTCCAGCCTTCAGCCCGCCGGCAGCGCGCGTGCGCTTTTGCTCGATATCGAGCGCCAGCCACATGTTCATGCCGCCGCGCTTGCCCGACGGCGAAGACATCGCGTCCGTGAGCTCAGCCTTCTCACGCTTACTGCGCAGGAACCCGTCCGGCACCTCGAGCCGCTGCTCGACAACCGACGGCGCGTCGACGTCTTTGACCTGCGTATGCTTCTGCAGCTCCTCGACCGCGACGCCGAGCCGCTCAGCAACTGCCCGTAAAGACTGCCCCTTGGGAAGCAGCAGGAACATTCTTGGATGTCATGGCACGTCGAGCGGCGTTGGCCAACCGCCTAGAGAGTCAGCAAATAGGCCAAGAGATCGTTGACCTCGCCGGTCGTGAGCGCGTTCGCCTTCCCATGGGGAGGACTCGCGTAACGCTCGACGACGGCTCGTAGGGCAAAGCGGTCACGGACCTCGAGCACCATCTTGTCGGCGCTGACGTCGAATCCACCGAGGCCAGTGTTCAGCATGGGCCACACATCCCAAGCGCCGATGAGGGCGGGGATGGAGAAACCCGTAAAGTACTCGCTCTGCATCTCTTCACGCAGAGGCATGCGGTGCGGCGTCCCAACTTCGATGAAGCGGTTACGTGTCGCCGTGACCTGGTCAGTCGTAAAGTAGGGGGCGGGGTGGCACGACGCGCAGTCCGCCTTGCCTTCGAACAACCGCATGCCGGCGCGCGGCGAGCCCTTTGCACCATCGGGCAGCGTGAGCTCGTCCGGCGGCGCGCCGTTGGGACCGACGAAGGGATTCGGCAGTGTACCCAGCTCGCTCGCGAAGATCGTGAGCCAAGTGACTTCGTCATTGGTCTGCAAAGGGTTCTGAAAGCGGTTGCGGTCGCCGACCTTGCGGTTGGTTTCCGCGATGCTGAAGGTGCTCGCGGGTACGAAGTAGGGCGGTGTCTCCGCTGTGCCGCGGATCGTGGGCACGCGATAGATGCGGAGCGGTGTCGTCTTCTCGAAGAGCACGCTGTCGCCGTGACCATCGAGATGGCAGGCGTCGCACGACATGCCGGTACGGCCGAGGTCCGTGTAGTAGAGAATTTGTCCGAGCCGTTTCTCGCGCTGCCCGAGCGTGTTCACGAGCGACACCTGTTTGGTGATGAGCGTCTGCGGCGCCTTATCGACGTCGACGATGGCGAGCGTGCCGCTGAAGCGGTTCAACACGTAGAGCGTCTTGCGGTCGGGTGAGAGCGCTAGAGCCTGGGGCCCAGAGTGCAGCTCGACGCCGGAACGTTGATTGACGTTGAAATCCGAGGCGACGCGCGTGAGCGGGAAGTCCTTGCGCGGAGGCATCGGGAGTGAAGTCACTGCTGCGGCCTCGCCGGCGAGCAGCTTCGTGACCTCGAGCACTCGGACGAGGCCCGTAGCGACGTCGGCGGCGTAGACGCGACCTGCTTCTTCATCGACGGCCAGAGCTTGCGGGACCCCGAAGCCGAAGCCCAGGTGAGACGTGACGCGATTGCCGGCGAGATCGACGACGCTGATGCCGCCGTTCATGCTGACTTCCATCTTCTCCGGGTTGGGACCGATGTTCGGACCGATGTTTGCGGACAGCAACTTGTCCGCTTTGGCGAGCCAGACGATATCGCGCTGCGCTTTGCCTCCCATGATGTACTTGCCGAAAGTCGCGGTGTGACCGCCGACGATGCGAGTCTCCGGATCCGGACTGATTGCCGAAGTCTGCTTTCCGCTATCGCGGTCGAGACGCTCGATGCGGCCGGTGAGCACGCTGCCCACGACGATGGAGCTCGTAGTCACGGCGAGGCTCTTGGGATTGGGATCGACGGGCGTCGTCCAGCGCGTGGCCCCATCCGTGAGAGCCAGCTTGCGCACCGTGTCGAGTGCCTGCTCGGCGATGACGAGGCTGTCTCCATCGACCGCTATGCCGCTCGCGTAGGCGGGCGCGGGGAGGTCGCGCAATTTCTTGCCGGTCGTTCCGTCGCAGACCCAAACGCTCGGCTCGAACTGATGGGCGATGAGCAGGCGCTTCGCTCCATCACTCTCGGAATAGACTGCGAGCGCGCTCGGCCCGTCACCTGCTGGCAGCGCTTCCACGCTCCCTTGAGCAATGTCGTAGCGGTAGATCGTATCCGTGGTGCCTGACGCCGCAAACACGCTGCCCTCACCCACGACCAGCGCCGTCAGATCCGGAAACGCCGCGTCGTTCACCACGCGCAACCGAATCGGCTGAGTCGACGCCTTGCCCCCAACCAAACTGACGTTGACCGCCTGCGCGTCGCTCCCCGCGCTGATCGCAAGATCCGCCGGGAGCCGGACATACGCATGGCTCGCATCCACAGAAGTGACCAGGAACTTTCTCGAGAACGGGGGGCCTAGCTCCAGCTCCATCCCGTCTTTGAAGTTTTTCCCAACCAATGCGAGCGGTTGGCTGGTCTGGTTGCTGACGAGACGGGGGCCAATGTCGATGAGCTCGGGGGGGCGGGAGCACGCGGTGGCCAGGAGTAAGACGGCGAGCGAAATCCGGGGAGCCATGCGCAAAACCTAGGCGAGGGAATGCCTAGGTCGCAAACGAAACGTTTGCGCGATTTGTCGCAGTGAAGCGCAACGCCTGCGCCCAGCCTTGACCTTGTGGACACGCGGTTGCACTGTCCGCCTCCCGGTATTCGACCTAAGCATTCGAGGATTGAAAACATGCGCGAAATCTTGAGCGAGCTCGGCCTTGAAGCCGACAGCTTCGGTGCCTCCGCGGGCGCCCCCATCGAAACCCACGGCGATTGGCTAGATAGCTTCGCGCCTGGCGATGGCTCGAAGATTGGCCGCGTGAAGATGGCGACGCTCGACGACTACGAGGTCGTCATGAAGAAGACTCTCGGCGTCTTCGACAAGTGGCGTGCCATGCCGGCTCCCCAGCGCGGCGAGATCGTTCGTGAGATGGGCAACGCCCTCCGCGCCAAGAAGAAAGCCTTGGGCGCTCTGGTCGCGCTCGAAATGGGTAAGATTCGCGCCGAAGGCGAAGGCGAAGTGCAGGAGATGATCGACATCGCCGACTTCGCGGTTGGTTTGTCGCGTCAGATCTACGGTCAGGTCATCGCGAGCGAGCGTCCGCTGCACCGCCTCACCGAGCAATGGCATCCGCTCGGATGCGTCGGCATCATCAGCGCCTTCAACTTCCCAGTCGCGGTTTGGTCATGGAACGCGTTTCTCGCTGCGGTGTGCGGCGACGTGATGGTGTGGAAGCCCTCGTTCAAAACACCGCTGTGTGCCATTGCGGTGCAGAAGATCGTCGACGAGGTCCTCGCCAAACACGGCATGCAGGGCGTCATGTCGCTGGTCATCGGTCCGAACGAGACCATCGGCGAGAAGCTGATCAACGACGAGCGCGTGCCGCTCATTTCGGCCACTGGCTCGACTCGCATGGGCCAACACGTTGGTCAGGTCGTCGCCAAGCGTTTCGGCCGTTCGCTGCTGGAGCTCGGCGGCAACAACGCCTTGGTCGTCATGGACGACGCGAATCAAGACTTGGCGCTGCGGGCGGTGCTCTTCGGCGCCGTTGGCACTGCTGGCCAGCGCTGCACCTCGACTCGCCGCCTGCTGGTCCACAAGAACATCGCCAGCGGCTTCGTGGATAAGCTGGTGAAGGCATATGACCAGGTTAAGATCGGCAACCCGCTCACCGAGGGTACGCTGATGGGCCCGCTGATCGATACCGACGCGGTTGGGAGCTACACGCGTGCGCTCGAGCAGGTGAAGGCGCAGGGCGGCGAGCTCTTGCGCGGTGGCAAGCGGCTGTCGGGCGAGAAGTACCCAGGCGGTTGCTACGTCGAACCGGCAATCGTACGCGCCAAAGCGGACATGCAGATCGTTCGCGAAGAGACGTTCGCGCCGATCCTCTACATCATCACCGTCGACTCGCTCGAAGACGCGATTCGCATCAACAACGACGTGCCGCAGGGTCTGTCGAGCTCCATCTTCACGGAGTCGATGCGCAATGCCGAGCGCTGGGTTTCGGCGATGGGTAGTGACTGCGGTATTGCCAACGTGAACGTTGGTACGAGCGGCGCCGAGATTGGCGGCGCCTTCGGTGGTGAGAAGCACACCGGTGGCGGTCGTGAGGCTGGCTCGGATTCGTGGAAGGCGTACATGCGCCGTCAGACGCAAACCGTTAACTGGTCGACGGCGCTGCCGCTGGCCCAAGGAATTCAGTTCCTATGAAAACCTTGCCGTCGATTCGCGACGTGCAGCTCGAAGGCCGTACGGTCTTCATGCGCGTCGACTTCAACGTGCCGGTCGAAGACGGAAAGATCACCAGCGACGCCCGTATCCGCGCGGCGCTGCCGTCGATCAAACACGCGCTCGGTGCCGGCGCGAAGCTCGCTTTGGCGTCGCATTTCGGCCGTCCGAAGGGGAAGCGCAACAAGGAGTTTTCGCTCGAGCCGGTGGGTGATCGGCTGAGCGAGCTGCTCGGCAAAGACGTCGTCTTCGCGGAGGACTGCGTTGGCGACGGTGTCATGGGCCTGGTGCGCGACGCGCGGCCGGGAACGGTCATTCTCCTCGAGAATTTGCGCTTTCATGCGCAGGAAGAAGAGAACGACAGCGAGTTCTCGAAGAAGCTCGCGGCGCCATTCGAGGTTTACGTGAATGATGCGTTCGGTGCGTCGCACCGCGCGCATGCGTCGATTGTCGGTATGACGCACTTCGTGAAGCAAAAGTGCGCAGGCTTCTTGCTCGAGGCCGAGGTGAAGGCGCTCGGCAAGATGCTCGAGGGTGCCGAGAAGCCATTCGTCGCGGTGGTTGGCGGCGCCAAGGTTGCCGACAAGCTCGGCGTGTTGAAGTCGCTCATCCAGCGTGTCGACGTGCTCTGTATAGGCGGTGCGATGGCTTACACCTTCCTCAAGGCGCGCGGCGTCGAGGTCGGCGCTTCTAAATGGGAAGGCGACAAGCTGCGCGACGCGACCGAGGTCATGAAGCGGGCAAAGGACCGCGGAGTGAGGGTTTTGCTGCCCGTGGATCACGTCGTTGCCGAGGTGTTCGACGAAAACGCCAAGGCGACGGTGATTGCCGACGAGGACATTCCCGACGGGAGCATGGGCCTCGACATTGGCCCCGAGTCTCGCAAGCAATACGCCGAGGTCATCGACGACGCGAAGACCGTCTTCTGGAACGGACCCATGGGCGTCTTCGAATGGGACAAGTTCGCGAAGGGGACGAACGCTGTCGCGGAGGCCGTGGCGGCGTCGAACGCCTACACAGTCGTCGGCGGCGGTGATTCCGTCGCGGCCATCGAAAAGGCCGGCGTCGAATCGCGTATCAAGCACATCTCGACTGGTGGTGGTGCGTCCCTCGAGCTCCTGGAGCTCGGCACGCTCCCTGGCATCGACGCACTCCTAGGGAAGGCCTAACGCATGGCACGCCGGCCGATGGTCGCGGGCAATTGGAAGCTCAATAAAACGATCCCCGAGGCCTTGGCCTTGGTGACCGAGCTCAAGAACGCGCTCGCATCCGTGCGTGACGTCGACGTCGTCGTGGCGCCGCCGTTCACTGCGCTGTGGTCGGTGCACGAGCGCCTCGCGGGGACGAACATCGGTTTGTCGGCCCAGGAAATCTATTTCGAAGACTCGGGCGCGTTCACTGGCAAAGTCTCGGCGCCAATGGTGAAAGACGCGGGCTGCGCTTACGCGATTGTTGGTCACAGCGAACGGCGTCAGCACTTCCACGAGACCATCGAGACCTCGAACAAGCGCGTGAAGGCGGCGCTCAAGGCCGGGCTCGCCCCAATCTTGTGCGTCGGCGAGACTCTCGACGACCGTCAAAAGAACAACACGACGAAAGTGGTGGCCGAGCAACTCGACGGCGGCATCGCCGGTTTGTCGATCGACGAGCTCAACCGCATCATCATCGCTTACGAGCCCGTCTGGGCAATCGGTACGGGACACGTCGCGACGCCCAAGCAAGCCCAAGAAGTCCACGGCATGATCCGCGACCGCCTACGCAGCAAGGACGCCGCCATGGCGGAGAAGATGCGCATCCTCTACGGCGGCAGCGTCAAACCAGACAACGCCCACGACCTCAACGAAGAGCCCGACATCGATGGCTCCCTCGTCGGCGGCGCCTCGCTCAAGGCCGCGGACTTCATCGCCATCGTTCGCGCCACCCGCGGCACCCACTAAAGCAGCAGGAACTTTCTCGCGGCCTCTCGTGGTCCGTTGGGTGAACGGCTTCGAAGGCACGTCGCGATCGGTGCTGAGGGGCAGATTGCGCTCAGCAATTCACTAGCGCGTCTGCAGGACGTGGCAGGGAAGCGCTGGAGGTTGCACCAGCTAGACGTGCGCTGGGTGGGTCGGGAACGCCGAGCATCGAAATGGTTCTAGCTGTTGAGCGTCCGCGATGGCGGTGGAGGGAGATTGATTCTGCCGGGGACGTACGAGCCTATTGGAAACGGCAGCGACGGAAGCTGAGTTGCGTGTCGTGCCTGCTGGCTCGCTGCGCGGAAAGCGTCTTGGAATGCCCAATAGCGGGCGAGATACTCGACCGTTTCCGGCGCATGAGGAGAGGACCAACAGACGAGTCGCCGCCTCCTCTGAAGCCACGGTTGTGACGGCATCGGCGTGCGCCGCGCCATCGAGATGCGTTTGACCTGCTTCGCGCCAAGCACTGCTTGGTCGCCGCGGGCCACCGCGCTCTCGAGCTCGATCTCGCGGACGAGCTCATGAGTTTTTTCGCGGCGAGTCGCTTCGCTTAGCAATCGCCAGGGAGGAATTGGAGCGAGGCGCACCGTGTGGTCGACATAGTAGTCGCGCCTCTTCACCGGGCTCGGACGAAGGCGTCTGCTCTCGCTGTCGACTTGGCGAGAGTAGCCTGTCGCGTTGAACCACCGTCCGCGAATCGCGTGCCCGGTAAGTAGTGCGCGCGCGCAATGAACTCCAGGCCAGTCCTGTGGCCTGGCCACGAGTCCCTCTTTTGTGCCTTGGCTCAATATGTACTTGAGGCAGTTCACTTGACTGGCTTCTGTGGGAAGCGCGGTGATCAGTGACCTGTGCCACATCGTCCCCGACCAATCGACGCTTGGGTGTCTTCCCCAGCGGCGCGAGATCTCGCGCTTGATGAACCCGACGAACGCCGGCACCTGGTCTGGTGGACCTTGAAGCATGAAGTGCGCGTGGTTCGAAAGGAAGGCGACCGCGAAAAGTTGCACGCCCGTGAACAATCCCTGAGCCCGCCCAATGACGCCCGCAATGATGGAGTTTAGATCGTTGCTGGGGCGGAGAAGATGGCGTCCTTGAAACACGCGGCTGATGACATGCAGTGGCACGTCCTCCGCGATGAAACGCGCGTGACGCGTACCGCTCCACAGTGCTGCGATTGTCTCTTGCGGAGCAGGTTACGTGCCGTCAGCGAATTCCACAGAACGACCTACTGACGGCCTTCTCAGGTCGGCTTTGTATTGCCTGTCGCAATTTGCGACGCGAGTTCCGCCGAGAAGGTTCCTGGTGGCTACTTCAGGTGCTGGGTGAAGAAGCGGATGCTATTGCCGATCATGGAGACGCGGTTGCTGCGCTTGGAGGCGCCGTGGCCTTCGTCGGCGTAGATCATGAGCTCAGCAGGAACTTTCTTGAGGTGCATGGAGTCGTACATGCTGACCGCCTCGCCGACTGGGACGCGGGGGTCGTTGGCGCCTTGGAGGATGAGGAGGGGGGCGCGGATGCGGTCGATGTAGGTCGAGGGGGAGAGTTGGGCGAGGGCGTCGTGGTCTTTTTCGGGGTCGCCGTATTCGGAGATGCGGAGCACGCGGCGGTAGGGCGCGGTGTTGTTGAGGAAAGTGATGAGGTTCGAGATGCCGACGACAGAGACGCCGGCGTCGAAAGTTCCTGCAAACATCGTCATGCCGACCAAGGTCGAGTAGCCGCCATAGCTGCCGCCGTAGATGCCGACCTTGGGTTCGGTGCCGCCGATGGCGAAGGTTTTGCGGGCCCAGATGGCTGCGTCTTCGATGTCGGTGATGATGTTCAGGCGTTTGGCGCCGTCGTCGGCGGCTAGGTAGGTTTTGCCGTAGCCGTCGCTGCCGCGGACGTTGGGGGCCACGTGCACGAAGCCCGCGTCGACGAACAGCTGTGCGGTGCCGTTGAAGCCGCCCATGTACTGGCCTTCGGGGCCGCCGTGAAATTCCACGATCACCGGGCACAGCGTGTCGGCACATTGCTTCGGCCGACGGACGAACGCGGGGACCGACTTGCCGTCGCGCGTCGGATAGCTTTCGAGCTTCGACGCGACGAAGCTCGCGGTGTCGAGCTCGGGAATGCTCTGCTCGTGCCAGGTCTCCGCTTTGCGCGCGGTGAAGTCGATCACCAGTGTCGACGGCGGGCGATCGCCGTAGTCGACCGTCGTCGTGGCGTAGCGACCACCGCGCGTCAGCGAGACCGCCTGCAGGTGATCCGCCTTCGGGAGGAACGGCGTAGCCTCCGCCTGCCATCCCTTACCGCGCGCGACCATCGTGAACAGGCGTGTGAACCCGTCGTCGTTCACGTGATAAACCAAACGCTTCTTGTCCTCGTCGACGACGAACCCAGAGACGTCATGGGGTGTTTCAGCGGACAGCGGCGTCAGCGTGCCGTCCTTCCACGCATACAGCCGGCGGAACTCGCCGAGCTTGGGTGTCTGGACGAGAATCTCGCCCGCGCGCCCATAGACCGCCTCGTACTCGACGTTGTCGCCTTGTCCGAAGAGGTGCTTGGGCTCGGCCGCCCCCGGCGCCAGCTCCCAGTACTCGGAAGGCAATGAGCCGACGGCCTTACGCAATAGCAGCGCGCCGTCATCGCGGACATCGCTCACCGACCACAGCCCCGGTCCACTATAGAGGATCTCGCGGGCGCCGGTGGCGATCACGTAGCGATAGACCGCGTAGCTGTCCTTGGTCTGGTCGTTGCTCGTAAAGTACAGCGATCCGCCATCGCGGCTCATGGCGTGGTAGCGCGTCTGCACGCCCTTCACGTGTTGGACCGCCTTCAAGGCGCCGCCGTTCACCGGCATCAAGTAGATTCCCGGATTCTCCTCGCCATTCACGTCACGGCTGAGAACCAAGGTCTTGCCGTCGGGCGTCACGCCCTCGACGAAGGTGCGGTCCTCACCGCTCGTAAGCTGCACCGGGAAATGTTTGGCGCCATCAATGCGCCACACCTGTTGCTGACCACTGACGCGCCAGGTGAACACCAACCGTTTGGCATCCGGTGTCAGAAGCCCAGCACCCGGTCCGTAGAGCTCGACCATTTGTTGAGCATGCTTGGCGATCTCCGCCGGCGGCGCTTTGGGAGCGAACTTTTCGAGGATCGCTGGCGATACGCTCTCGAGCCCGTGTCCGCTATAGCCTTTCGAGGCGTCCTCTTTGGCTTCCGGCGAGGACACGGCTGCGGCCGATTCACTCGCGACCGGTGTCTCCGTGGTTTTCGAGGAAGCGCACGCTACAGCCAACAACGATACGACCAGCGAGATTCGCAGCATGACGCGGTCAAGCCACACCCGGATCAAACGATCAAGGGCGGGTCAAAGCCTGAATGATCGCCCGCGACCGCCCCGGGAAGATGGGGTGGGGCTCGCGCGCCAGCTCGTCGGCCAAGGCGCAGGCCGCGTCGCCTTCGGGAATCCCGTCACGCTCGGCGCGCATCAGCACCTCGCGGGTGATGTTCGGGATCGAATAGCGGAAATCGACGCCGAAGTGGCGCTCTATGGCTGGGTCGGGCGTCACGTAGCCGTATTGCTCGTTGGCGCAGTTCACGATGCCCATGCGATTGGTGAGGAAGTCCGGCACATAGGTGATGCCGCGCTCTCGTAGTGCGCGTCCGTCGCGCGCCGGGTCGTCGAGCTGATTGTTGGCGGCGCCGCAGATGATCTTCGTCTGCAAGAGCGGAATCGTCTTGGCGTCGATGATCGCCCCAAGAGCGCACGGCGCCAACACGTCGCACTCGGTCGCAAGGATCGACTGATCACCACGTGCGAGCAACCGCAGCTCCAGCGGCTTGCCCGCGAGCTCGCGACGACGCTTGTCGATCAGCGTGTCCGACACGTCGCTCGCGATGACTTTGGCGACTCCGTGCTCGAACAGGAGTGACAGCAGCGGGCCGCCGACATTGCCGACGCCTTGGACGACGACCGTCTTGCCCGCGATCGTCCCCATCTTGCGATAGGCGAGCGCGCCTTCCATGCCCGCGATCACGCCGCGCGCCGTGTGCGGCGACGGGTCACCACTGCCGCCAATCTCGGGCGGAATGCAGGTGACGAAGCGCGATCGTGCGTAGATCGCCGCGATGTCACGCGTGAACACACCGACATCCTCGGCAGTCACGTAACAACCTCGCAGGGTCGTCATCATGTCGCCGTAGGCATTGAACGCGGAGTCACGCTGCGCGCGATCGTCGATCTTTCCGCCGGGACCCATCCCGATGACGCCCTTGCCGCCGCCCCAAAACAGGCCGGCCAAGGCGTTCTTGCGGGTCATGCCTTGCGAGAGGCGTAGCCCGTCTCGCAGGTAGCTGCGCAGGTCGTCGTAAGCCCACAACCGTGTGCCGCCGGCGCCCGCACCACGCGTGGTGTCGTGCACGAACGCGCCCAAGAGGAGGTCGAGCTCTGGGTGTGATCGCAGAAACACGGCTTCGTGCCGCGAGAAGCCCGATCGCGGATCCGCGAAAAATCCGGCCAGCGGCGCCAGAAAGTCGTGCGAGACGCGAACGCGCTCGCCGTCGAGCACCGCCCAAGCAAGAGCGATGTTCTCTTTCCGCAGCATCGCCGCGACGCGGTCGGGAGCGAGACTGAGGATGTCGGTCATCGGTACGACGTCCCGATCAGCGTGGGGCTTCGGGAGTGGGGGCCGGTGCTGCGGGACCCTTGTCCGCCGGTGCTTCCGTCTTGCTGTCGGTCGTCGGGGTCGCCGTTCCGGTGGCGCTCGTCGGCTCGGCCTTCGGAGCCTCGCCTTCGTTGGCCTTCACCGCGTCGTCTTTGCCCGCGTCGGGGGTCGGCTTGTCAGTCGTCGTATCGGTAGCCGCCGGCTTGTTGCTGTCGAGAGCCCGCTCGACCGCCGAACGTTGACGCGAGCTGATGGTCGCGAGGGTGAACGAGGTCACGAAAAAGACCATCGCCGCGCCCGAGGTGACGCGGGTCATGAAGTCGCCAGCGCCACGACCGCCAAAGATTTGGGCGCTCGCGCCGCCGAAGGTCGAGCTCAAGCCGCCGCCCTTACCGGACTGCAAGAGCACCACCAGGATGAGGAGCACGCAGGTGACGACGTGGATGATGGTGATCAGCGTGTGCATCGGGAGGCCTTATCTGAAACTGAATGCGGTAGGAGAGACTCGAACTCACACGGTATTTCTACCGCCAGCCCCTCAAGCTGGTGCGTCTACCAATTCCGCCACTACCGCTTGGTGACGCGCGCAAATAGCAAGTGACTTCTGGCCTGTCAATCAAAGGCGGATCGAGCTAATGGGGGCCCAGGTTTTTTTCGACCATGGGACTCCGGGCAAAACTGGCATTCGCGGTTCTCTCCGTCGTCATGGTGGCGGTGGCTGCCTATGGCTTTACGGCCATCCGCCACGAAGAGCGCGTGCTCCAGCGCGAGACCGAGAGCCGCGCCGTGGCACTGCTTCGCGCCTTCGCCATCCCCTGTGGCGTCGCCATGGCGAACAACGACACGCCGACCCTCGACAACTACGTCGTGAAGCTCTCCGAAGCCGCGAGCAGCCTCGATCTGCGCCACATGGCGGTTCTCGACTTCCAGGGGCGTGTGGTCTCGCACACGCGCCAGGGAGAGTTCGGAAAGGTGTACGACGATCCGTTTACGCGGACAGCCCTCGAGGCCGAAGCGCCGCAGACACGCGGTCTCGTCGAACACGGTGAGCCGGTGCTCGAGGTTGCGGTGCCCGTGGTGAGCGGCCTGCGATGGGGCACCATCAGCGCATCTTTCAGTCTCTCGAACGTCGAGCGCGCGATCGCGGCCCGTCGAACGCGCGTTTTCGTTTTCGCGCTGGTGATGATGTCGATTCCCGGCCTCATCGCGTTTCTCACCCTCCACCGCTTGGTCGTCCGCCCCATCGAAAAAATGCAGGGTATGGCGGCGCGCGTCAGCCGCGGTGAGCTCACCGCACGGGTCGCCATCCGCAGCCGCGACGAGGTCGGGCAGCTCGCCGAGCAGCTAAACGCCATGGCGCAGCGCATCGAGGACTACACCGCCTCGCTGGAGAAGCGCGTCGATGAGCGCACGCACGAGCTCGCCGCCGCGAATTCGCAGCTCGTCGAGGCCAATCAGCAGCTCGAGCGACTCGCTAAAACGGACCCTCTGACTGGCTTGTACAACCGCCGGCAATTCATGGAGCAGCTCGACTTCGAGATCCGCCGTGGCGCGCGTAACCCGCATCAGTTCGCGCTCATCCTCCTCGATGTCGACCACTTCAAGAATTACAACGACACGCACGGCCACAGCGCCGGCGACGAGCTCCTCCAGCGCATGGCGGCGCTCCTATCGTTGAATCTGCGCGGCACCGACGTCATCGCGCGTTACGGCGGCGAGGAGTTCGTGGTGCTCCTCCTCGATACGGGCGCCGACGAAGGTTACGCGACCGCCCACAAGCTACAGCAGGTCGTCGAGGCCCAGCCGTTTCCGCACGAGGAAACCCAGCCCCACGGCAAGCTCACCATCAGCGTCGGGGTCGCGTTCTACCCCCACGATTCCCGTGATGGCCGGAAGCTCATCGATTACGCCGACCGCGCCCTCTACAAATCCAAGGAACGCAGCCGCAATACGGTCACCCGCTGGGCAGACGTTCGCGAGAGCTAGGCCCGCGACGTTCCGCCACGTTGACACGCCCAAGGCCGTTCTGTAGTTGCCACCATCATGGCGACGATGATCACCGAAGAGTGCATTAGCTGTGGGGCTTGTGAGCCCGAGTGCCCCAACGAGGCGATCAGCGAAGGTCCAGATATCTACGTGATCGACCCGCTACGCTGCACCGAGTGCGTCGGCCACTTCGACGAAGAGCAATGCGCCGCGGTTTGCCCGGTCGATTGCTGCGTCACCGATCCGAACAACAACGAAGCCGAAGACGCTCTGATCGCCCGCGCCAAGACGTTGCATCCCGACAAGTCGTTCAACGATCAGTTCCCGTCGCGCTTCAAGTAAGACGCCTCGTCGAGCGCTACGAGTTCGTAGTCCTCGGGGAGTGACTCGCCCGGATGATCCGGCGTCGGGTGATGGACCGCTACCGTCGCGTTCAGGATGGGGAGCCCAGGGCGCATCTTCATGGCCGCGACCGGTCGTGCCGCGATGCGATAGCTGCAGTCGGGCAGCAAGCTGGGCGCGCCGCGAAACGGCACCACCGGGTAGGTGCGGCAAACCAGCGGGCGACGCCAGTAGATGCCGCAGGTGTTGTCGTGTTGCAGATGTCCGCAGCGGAAGAGCACTTCGCCGTTCGGGCCGCGCGCGTAGGCTTCGAAGCGATGGGTGGCGCGGTGATACGCGATGAAGCCGCGCAACAGCAGCGGCGATCGCTTCACGACGCCGGGAGGATCTCCCACGAGGCTTCGGCAGCAGGCGCCGCATTTCTGACAGCTCCCGAGAAGCACGTGGCTCGGTGGACTGACGATGCGCACCAAAGCTTGAGCGGCGAGATCGAGTCTGATGAGGCCGACACCAACGAGCGCCACCACGCGCCGGGTGACGAAGCCGCGCGATAACAGCTCCGCGATGGCGGCCGCGAGCAGCAGCCATGGCAAGAGCACGCCGATCATGCGCCGCCGTAGGGACGCGAGCCCAAGCGGCGCAGCAGCACGTAGAACGCTCCTGGACCACCATCGACCGAGCGCGCGGTACAGAAGGCGAGCACGTGGGAACGCAGCGGGAAGCGTCCGAGCCAACGCGGCAGGGCTTCGCGAATCACCGAGATGCCGCCCGGCGAGCTCTTGCCCCGGCCGGTGACCACCAGAACACAGCGCTCGCCATCGCGACGTGCACCGGCAATGAAGTCCGTCAAAGCGGTCTTGGCATCGTCGCGCGTGTAACCATGCAGGTCGACGTGGCGGCGAAAGGAAAACGCGCCTTCGCGCAGCTTCTCTACCAGCTCGTGACTGACCCCCGGCGCCGACCCCGAGTAGAACTCCTCCGATTCGACGACGTGAAAAGGCGTGTCGCCTTCGACCAGAGCTTGCAGCTCGGCCAACGCCAACGTGTCGTCGTCCGGCAAAGCGGACGCGAGGCGCTTCTCGGGCTCGACACGTTTGGTCGACGGGCTGATCGGCGAGGCCCCACCCATCGCGCGGAGGAATTCGTCGGACTCGGCGGCGCTGATCCCGGTGTCCGCCACGGCGTTCGGCGATCGATTGTCGGCTTTCGGCAATCGGCTATCGGAAATCGGCGGTCGGTTGTCGGCTTTCGGCAATCGGCCATCGGCTTTCGGCAATCGGCCATCGGCCTTCGGCGATCGGCTTTCGACCTTCGGCTTCTCCGCGCCGAGCGTCTTCAACTTCGCGAAAGGCGAATTGAACCCAGCCTTGTCCTTCTTCGCCATGGGCTCAGGACAATCGCTGAGTAAGCAATTGCACGAGCTGCGCCTCACCGAACGTTTGACCGTTCTTGGTGCGGTACACGACCAGCTCGTCCATCAGCTCGCGCGCGCCCTGGAAACGCTTGCGTTCTTTTCGATGCAGCGCCTTCTCGAGGATCTTGGCGAGTGGCTTCGGCACGTCCGGGTTCAGCTTGCGCAGGTTCGGCACCTTCGCCGCTTTGATGCGGAGCATGACTTCGAGCTCATTCTCGCCGACGAAAGCGCGTTCTCCCGCGAGCATCTCGAACAACACGATCGAGGCACTCCACAGGTCGATGGCTTGAGTGGGCGACTCGCCGGCGATCTGCTCCGGCGACAAATAACCGAGCTTGCCCTTCAAGGAGCCGGCCATCGTCCAGCCTTCGACGCCTACGAGCTTTGCGACACCGAAGTCACCGAGCTTCACTTGGCCGGTGACTGAAATGTAGATGTTCGATGGTGTCACGTCGCGGTGCACGATCCCGAGCGCGCGACCCGATACGGTCTTCGCCTGATGCACGTAGTCGAGGCCCTTGAGCATCTCGATGGCGATGTGCACCGCGATGTCGACGTCGAAGCGACGGCCTAGCTGCACCATACGGTCGGTGATTTGCCCGAGGTCTTTGCCGTGAACGTACTCCATCGCCATGTAATAGCGACCGTTGGCCTCGCCGGAGTCGTGGACACGGATGACGTTGGGATGCTCGAGCAGAAGGGTGACGTCGGCTTCGGTCAGGAACAAGTCGACGGCGTCGCGATTGCTCTCGAGCTCGCGGTGGAGGCGCTTGACGACCACGGGCGGTGTACCGGGCTGCTGGCCGTCACGGTAGGCGAGGAACACCTCGGCCATGCCGCCCTGTCCGATTTTGCGGACAAGCGTGTACGGACCAAAGCGCTCGCGGAGCTCGGCGGGGGCCTCGGCAGTGGTCAAGTCGCACCCATCGGCCTATCGTTCTCAGAACGGGCGGCGTGCGGCAAGAGCACCTCGACCGTCGTTCCCTCACCGGGCGCACTTTTTACCGCAATCGTCCCGGAATGATCCTCGACGAAGCGCTTGACGATGGTGAGCCCGAGCCCGGTACCGCCCGCCTTGTCGCTGAAGAAGGGCTCGAAAATACGGGCACGTGTGGCTTCGTTCATGCCCGGTCCTTGATCGCGAACCGTGAGCTTCAACCCCTCGTCCGAGCTTTGCATGTCGATGAACAGGCCATCGCCGCGGCGCATGACGTCGATGGCGTTCTTGGCGAGGTTGTGGAGGATGCGCTTCACCCGGCCTTGGTCGACGACCGCGACGCCGGGTTGGCGCTCGACCTCCAGCTTGATACCGCGCGGCGCGCAGGTGTGACGTAGGGTTTCCTGGAGGTCCGCGGCCAAGCTCTCGAGCTTCACGTCGCTCGCCCGCAGCTTGCTGTCGCCACGTGCGAATGCCAACAGGTCGCCGATCATGGCCATCATCTCGTCGATCTGCGTGAGGATGCGGTTGCACCGGTATGTCCGCTGCGACGGATCGTCCTCTTCTTCGCCCATGAGCTGCGCGTAGCCGGACACCACGGTCATCGGTGCCCGCAGGTCATGGGCGACGCTCGCGAGCATTTGCCCGACCGCGGCCAAGCGCTCGTTGGTGCTGCGCTGCAGGCGCTCATCGGCGTTGGTGATGACGCGCGAGAGCTGCGCCGCGACGACGGTCATCGTCTTGATGTCGTCGTCCTCGAAGCCGCCGCGGCCGTCGTTCCGGGTTTCCGGCTGGGAAACCTCGAAGGCGCCAATGATGCGTCGGTCCCATACCAAGGGCACGCGCAAGATGCTGTGCTCCGGCATCGAGGCGCCGTAGTCCGCGACCAGAGCGAGCGGTTCGTCTGGGCTGACCGCTTCGACGGACAGGTCGCCTTTGCCTAGACGGCGAAAGATCATCGGCGCTCCGCGCGCCGGGCGGAGCAGGACTGCCGCGGCGTGCGCGCGCAGTTGCCCGCATACGCGGCCGAGGGCGGTGGTCAGGAGGCCGCGTACATCGTTGCTCGCCGACGCCTCTTGCTCGAGCGCATAGAGGAGATCGAGCTCACGGTTGCGCTTGAGGAGCTCCTCGGAGAGGCGTGCGTTTTCGAGCACGAAGGAGACCTGAGCCGCGATTGCGGTCAGCAAGCCCATGTCTTGCTCGGTGAACGGGCCGCCTCGCCGGTTGAGCACCTGGACGACGCCCAGCAGCTGGCCTTCCGGGTCCAGCAACGGCGCCGCCGCGACAGAGCGCGTGCGAAAACCGGTTACCTTGTCGACTGCCGGGTTGAAGCGCTCGTCGGCGTAGGCGTCGACGACCAGGGCAGGCTCGCGATGGACGGCGACCCAGCCGGCAATCCCCTGACCGAGGCGCAAGCGGATCTCGCGTACCTCGATGCCTTCGGCGATCTTGCTCCAGATCTCATTGGCTTCCGGATCGTGGATGAAGAGGGTCGTTCGTGACGCCCGCATCAGGCGCGTCACCTGGACCACCACCTGAGCCAGCAACTGGTCGACGCCGACGGTGTGCGCGAGCGATTCGCCGATCGCCCGGACCGCGGCCAGCTGCTCGGCGAGGCTCTCGCGCGAGCTAAGTCGCGCTTTTTTGGGCTGTTTTCGTGTCACACCCGATTTCTTGGTCTTAGGCGACATCAGTCCTCGGGAGCCGATAATGCCGACGGGGTCACTACGGCTAACTGCCCTACGTGTCCCGGGAATTGTTTAACACACCAAGCCGACCGGCGGGTCGACTGTGAGAACGGATGAGTCAGCGGGCCGTTACCGCGGGAACGCCTCCGACGTTAGGCAGTACCGGACAGGCGGACTGGGAAGCCGTGCCTCTGGCCAGCGGCAGCTCGGTCATCGAGGCTCTGCGCGCCCGTGGTGTGCCCGTGAGCCGCGAGATCTTGGCCGCGATCGCGCAGGTCAACGGCATTGGTGACTTCCGCCGTATCGCCGCCGGCACGACCCTTTGGCTGCCTCGCCGGGAATCGATCGCGGGCTCCCGCGCCCAGGTTTGGCGCGAAGCCTACCAGGGTCTCAACCCCGACAGCTTCGCCACCGTCGATAACGACCGCGCGCGGGGCTCTGTGCGCGCGCGCCCCAACGAGAGCCCGCGACTTGCAGCACCGCAGGCGCGCGGCCCCCGGCCGCAGTCGGTACCGACGCAGGACCTGACGGTCGACCCGCTCGATGTTCCCGCCACGGATCGGCCGCAGGGGGGGGGCGCGGATCCGAACGCCGTCGTGACCGATCCGAACGCCGTGGTCGCGGATCCGAACGCCATCGTCGCCGACCCGAATGCCGTGGTCGCGGCTCCGAGCGCTGTCGTGGCCGATCCGAATGCCGTGGTGACGGCCCCGGACGCTCGAACGGTTGCCCCGGCCGCCCCAGTGGCAGAGCCGACCCAGCTCCAGACGCTCGCCGCCGATCTCGCAAGCCAGCTGCGGGCAGGCAACCGCGACCAAGTGCTGCGCCGCGTTTACGAGCTCATGGCGAGCAGCGAGTGGTCCAACAAGGACGCCCGTCTCGCCTACGCCGCGGCCGTTGGCTCGCAGAGCGAGTGGCAGCTGATTGCCGACCTCCGCGCCTCGGGCCTCTCGAGCCGAGACATTCTGCGCGCCAGCGAATACGTCTGGAACGACGAGTCGACACCTTTCGACGCGCAGGTGAGTCCGCCAATTCGCGCGGTGCTCGCCGCAATCGGCTATCGCGAACGCGGCTTCATGCAGCTCGACGCCGCGGTCGGCACCGCTGATGCGAGCTTCGAGGACGCGCTCTGGGAGATCGTCGAGACCATCGGTGTCGATACCGCCAATGCCGTCATCGCGAGCCGCGCCGGCAACAGCCCCGCCGGCATGATCTCGAATGCGCGCTTCAGCCATGACCCGGCAAACCCGGGGATCCTCGGCCGCATCGCCGACATGGTCCATCCCGACCGACGGCCCGCGCCTCTCGACGGCGCGATCCAAGCGGCGCCCGCCGGCAGCAATCCGCTCGTCGACTTGGTCAACAGCGAATACGCCCGCTGGAAGAACGTTGCTGGCGGCTTTAGCGGAGCCCAGCGTGACCGCATGCTGGCCATCTTGCGCATGCCGCCGGGCACCGAGCGCCGCGCGTTCGAGATTGCGTTGCAAGCGACGACCGCAAGCGGCGAGGACTTCCTCAAGCTCTTCGAGGGACGTAGCCGCGAGCAGATGGCCGCCATCACCGCGGCGTTCGACGCCGGTTTCGGGCGTGACCATGGGGGAAGCCTCGACGCGCGCGCTCTCGCGACGCTCGAGGGCGACCAGTTGCTGCGCTACCAAGCGCTCCTTCTCGGCACGCGCAGCGATCCAGCCGCAACCGCTCGCTACATCGCGCTCACTCTACGTGCTCGCGCCCGCGACAATGACGGCTTGCGCGCCGCCTTGCGCCTCGTTGGCAGCACCGAGACTGGTACGCCCACGTGGCAGCAAGTCGTCGATGCCGACTTCCGGCTGAACCCCGGACGTGCGACCAGCACACCTCTCGACGGCATCCTGCAACGTCTCGGCAACGATGCGATCCTCCACGTCGTGCGACGCGACAACGCGAGCCCCGACGAGCCCGCTGGTATCGCGCGCCGCATTCTCGGCAGCCGGGATCCGCGCGAAATCGAGCGTCTGCTGAAGCGGACCGATGGCGACCTCTTCAACGACCAAGAGCTCGCCATCATGAACCAGACCGCGGCGCAGATCGCCGGCGGTGACCCGGCCGCGAGCCCCAGCGCCCTGTATCAACACGTCGCGCAGCTTTGTGGGCCGAATAGCGAAGCCGCGCTCATCGTCCAGCGGGTCGGAGGACCACGCGTCGAAGCACCCCTCTACGACGAACATGGCCGTCTGGCACCGGCGGCGCAGCTGTTCTTCGCGCTACAGCGCGGCGACGCCGCCGCGGTGAGCACGCTGTTATCGCGGACGCCGTTCGTTGCTTTGAGCGGTGTGCAGCGCGCCTACGAGCAGGTGGTCGCGCATATGTCGCAGGCGGGTGTGCAACCCCCGGGAGGCACCCCCGACATTCGAGCAGCGGTTCGCGGGGTTTTGCGCGGCGAGGAACGGCAGCGCGCCTTGCAGTTCCTCACCGGGTTCGACGCGACCAGCGTCGATGCTGCCGACCAATCGGGCGCACAGCTCGCCGCTGCCGTCTCCGCGGACTTGCAGTCGCGCTGCGCCTGGCTCCTGCGGCAGTTCGATCACGAGCGCGAGCCCCTCGAAGAGCGTCTCATGCAATTCGAGGTGACGCTCGCACAGGTGCTCACCGCGGTAAAGCAGCGGCGCGAAGCATCCGGCCAGACGGCGGAGCTCACCGAGGAAGAGCAGCTTCGCTTGGGTGAAGCAGTACGCCGGCTCGTCGGCCAGCGTCGCAACTTCGAGGTCGAGCGCGACGCTCTGGCGCGCAGCATCCAAGACACGACGATTCTCGTGTCGACCACGATTGCTTCGATTGCGCTCACCGTCGGTGCTGGTCCCGCCGGCGCCGGTGCGAGCGCGGCGCTCTGGAAAGTAGCCGCGGCCCGCATCGCCACGGTTGCCATCGTCGGCAGCGTCGCTGGTGCCGTGACCGCGCCGTTGCAGCCGGGACCGAACCCCTATCCGACGAGCATCGGGCGCGGTTTTGCCTACGGCTTCTTCTCGGGCATCGGCGCCGCTTCGCCGCAGGCCAACGCCATGCTTGCGCGCGTCATCCCCGGCACGGGCATCCTCGCCGGTACCGCGCGCAACGGCATCGTCATGGCGACGGTCATGGGTGGCTTGTCGGCGTCCAGCAACGTCGGCGTCGAGTTCGAGAGCGCCGAAGAAGCACTTCGCAAGGTCGGTGGTGATGCGCTGCGCGGCGCGCTCTTCGGTCTCGGCTTCGCCGGCGTCATGGGGCTCGCGCAGTGGATGCTCCGCGCGAGCGGAGCCGTCCCCGGCGTCCCCGCGAACCACTGGGAGCAGCTCAACGAGAATCTGCGCGGCTACATCGGCGCCCGCGACCTTCGCGGCATGGAACGCGCGTTCGGCACGCTCTCGGGTGGTCAGCTGCCTCCGCCGGGTGTGGTCATCGAGCTCACCGACGAAGCACGTGCGCTCCTGTCGCAAGGCATCAATCGACACATCGCGATGCTTGCCCAATCTCCCGCGACGACCGTGGCCGCGATGACGGAGCAGGCGCGGTGGCTGACGACGCTCACGCTCTACGCCAATGCCAGCGGTGTCCAGCTCCAAGGCGAGGCACTGCAACAGGCCATGACGCTCTTGCAACGCATGGGCGTCGCCGAGGCGGGCGCGCGTCTCACGGAAGCGCAGGCTCGTACGCTCCTGCAGCAGACCGCCGAGCGTCTCCGCAATGGCGAACAGATCCTCCGCGGCGCACCGGCCGCACGACCCGTTCCGGGAACCACTCCGGGGAGCGGGGCCCCGACGGGTCAGCGCGGTGTCCGCTTGCTGCATGCGACCAACCGGCCGCCGGTCGAGCTGCGCAGCTGGGCGCAGGTGAATCTGCATGCGCGCAACGCGGCCGCGCGACCGATGCCTATCGAGGCCGCGTTGCACACACGCCAAGAGCTCATCGCGGTGCGCAACATGCTCGAAACGCAGCAGGGCAGGGCGTCGCTTGCGGCCATGCAGCGCGAGCTCGGTCCGATCGCGGCGCGTGATCTCGACGCGCTCCTTCGCAACAACCTCGCGGCCATCGGCCGGGTCGACCAGCAAATCGCCCAGTCGTTGCGCACCGAAGCAGCGCAGCTGGCCCGCACGCCCATCGCGGCGGGTGACATCGGCTCGTACTACACGCGGCTCGGTAGGCTGCACGAGATGCAGACATCGCTCGGTGCCATGCGCTCACAGGGTATGACGCGCGAGCTGTTCAACACCGCATCGCATGGCGTCGCCGAATCACGACGCGCGCTCGACACCGCCTTGGCGGCGCGCGTGCGCGAAACCTTCGCGAACACCAGCGCCGACCCACGCAGCATGCTCGGCACCGTCGTGCAGTTCCGCGACACCATGCGAGCCCAAGGCTTCCTCGAGGCGGCGCCCGAAACCATGCGGGCGTTCAACGAGACGATTCAGCGCTTCCAGGCGGCGGTCGCGGCGTCTCGGGTGGCTTAGTGCGCGCGGGCCCAGTTGGGTCCGCTACCCACTTCGACATCGAGCGGCACGCGTAGCTTCACCACGTTCTGCATCTCGTGCTTCACGAGCTCGCCGACGCGAGAAGCTTCATCGGGCGGAGCTTCGAGCACGAGCTCGTCGTGCACTTGCAAGAGCAGGCGACCCGCGAGCTTCTCGTCGCGCAGGCGTTTGTGGATGCGCAACATCGCCACCTTGATGATGTCCGCGGCGCTGCCCTGCATCGGCGTGTTCATGGCAATGCGCTCGGCGCCCTGCTTCACCGTTCGGTTTTTGCTGCCGAGGTCGGGCAAGAAGCGTCGCCTGCCGAAGATCGTGCTCACATGACCACGCTCGCGCGCCTCGTTGATCGTCGCGTCGAGGAAATGCCGGATGCGCGGGTAGCGCGCGAAGTACGCCCGGATGTACGCCCCGGCCTCGGTGCGGGGAATCGATAGGTTCCGCGAGAGACCAAAGTCCGAGATGCCGTAGAGGATGCCGAAGTTGATCGCTTTGGCGCGACGACGTGCCTCGCGCTCGTCGAACCCCTTCAAGATCTCGCGTGCGGTGCGAGCGTGGATGTCTTCGCCGCGTTCGAACGCATCGATGAAGTCGGGATCTTCGGAGAGATGCGCCATGATGCGCAGCTCGATCTGCGAATAGTCCGCCGAGATCATCGTCCAGCCTGGCTCGGGCACGAAAGCCGCGCGAATGCGCCGGCCATCCTCGGTGCGGATGGGGATGTTCTGCAGATTCGGATCGGTGCTCGACAGACGTCCGGTAGCGGCGCCGGTCTGGTTGAACGTCGTGTGCACGCGGCCGGTCTCGGGGTGGACGATACGCGGTAGGGCGTCGACGTAGGTCGACTTGAGCTTCGTCACCAAGCGGTGCTCGAGGACGATGCGCGGCAGCTCGTAGTCCTTGGCCAAGGTTTCGAGCACTTCCGAGTCCGTCGAGTAACCCGTCCGTGTTTTCTTGCCGGCGGGGTAACCGAGCTTCACGAAAAAGAGCTCTGCCAGCTGTTTGGGCGAGCCGAGGTTCACCGGCTCACCGATGACATTGTGCGCGCGGATCTCGATGGCGCGGATGCGCTCACCGAGCTCGTTGCCGAGCGCCGCGAGAGTTTCGTTGTCGACGCGGATGCCGGTTCGCTCCATGTCCGCCAAAACATACGTGAGCGGCATTTCGATTTCTTCGTACAAGGCATTCATGCCCGCGAGGTCGAGACGCGGCTTCAGCGTCGCGGCCAGGCGTTGGGTTACGTCGGCGTCTTCGGCGGCGTATTCGGTCGCGCGGTCGAGGGGAACCTCCTCGAAATTGAGACGCGTCTTTCCAGTACCGGTAACGTCGTCATAGCGGATGGTGTCGTGGCCGAGCACCTCACGCGCCAGCGTGTCCATCGAATACGACAACCGCGACGGGTCGAGGACATACGCCGTGACCATGGTGTCGTCGACGGCCTCGCGAATGTCGACGCCGTGTCGCGCGAGGACGATGATGTCGTACTTGGCGTTGTGCGCGATCTTGCGGATCGACTGATCCTCAAGGACTGGGCGCAGGCGGTCGAGCACGTCGACCGTCGACAGCTGTTGCGGCGCGCCCAGGTAGCGGTGGCTCACCGGCACGTAGATCGCCGGCGTACCCGCCGTGGTCATGGCGAAGCCGACGAGCACGGCGCGCATCGGGTCTTGCGACGTCGTCTCGGTGTCGATCGCCAGTTGGCCATTCTTGCGGACGGTCGCGAGGAAGCCCTCCAGATCCTCGAGCGTCGCGACCATGCGGTACACGCTGCGATCGATGACCGGCGGATCGTCCACCATGCGCAGGGGCGAGGCGACCGCGCGCGTCTCCTGCACCTCGGCCTCGGTGGGCGTGCCGAAAGGATCGGCTTGGTCGTCGCCGGCGTCTTCCGCAGGCGCGTCCGGCACCTCGGGATCGGTCGTCGTGCCCGGCGCTGCAGCGGCCGGCGTTTCCGAGATGCCGAGCTCGCGCAAGAGCTGCAGAGCGTCGATCTTGCGCAAGAACGGCGCTAGCAGCTCGGCGCGTGGTTTGTTGTAGCGGAGCTTGGCGGTGTCGAGGGTGAACGGCGCGTCTTTGGCGAGCACCGTGAGCTGCTTCGACAAGCGCGCAAGATGCATGTTCTCGATGACGGAGAGCTCGACTGCCTTGAGCTTCTGCTGCGCCTCGAGACCGGCGATGACCTTTTCGACGTCGCCAAAGGTGTCGACGAGCTTGGCGGCGCTCTTCATGCCGACCTTGGGTACGCCTGGGACGTTGTCGGACGTGTCGCCCGCTAAAGCGAGCACGTCGGCGACGAGCTCGGGAGGTACGCCGAACTTCTCGATGACGCCGGCGCGGTCATAGGTGGCGTCTTTCATGGGATCGTACATGCAGACGTGGTCCCCCACGAGCTGCATCAGATCCTTGTCGGCGCTCACGACGACCACGTCGTAGCCGGCGGAGACACCCTGGTGCGCGAGCGTCGCGATGATGTCGTCGGCCTCGTAGCGTTTGTGCGCGAGGAGGGGGATCTCCATGGCCTCGACGAGCTCGTGGATCAGCGGAAACTGCGGCGCTAGGTCTTCGGGCTTCTCGTCGCGCGTCGCTTTATATTCGCTATAAATTTCGTGCCGGAAGTTCTCGGTGTCGGTGTCGAACGCGATGCCGAGCAAGTGCGGCCGTTTCTCACGCAGCAGCTTGATGAGCATGCGCGCGAAGCCGAAGACGGCGTTGGTCGGCACGCCTTGGCGGTTCGACAGCGAGCGGATGGCGTAAAAGGCGCGGTAGATGTAGCCGCTGCCGTCGACCAGGTAGAGCGTTTCCTTTGCCATGGCCGCCGCTGGCTACCAGCTTGCGGGCCGGCATTGAAGTCGACGCGCGCGATCACCATCCTCTCGACACGTCGTGACAACCCGCGTCAAAGGTCGTAGTTTGCTGCGCCAGGAGATGAAATAAGGTCATGGGCGAGCTCGAAGTACTTGGCCGTCTCACCCCCGCATACCGCGAAATTTTGACGCCGGAAGCGCTCGATTTCGTTGAAGATCTCGCGCTCACCTTTACCGCGCGCGTCGACGAGCTCCTGGAGCGTCGCAAGGCGTTCATCGCCAAGCTCGACGCCGGTGGCTTTCCCGAGTTCCTCGCCGAGACCAAAGCGGTGCGCGAGGGCGCCTGGACCGGCCCGTCTATCCCCAAAGACCTCGACGATCGGCGCGTCGAGATCACCGGCCCCGTCGATCGCAAGATGATCATCAACGCCCTCAACTCGGGCGCCCGCGTCTTCATGGCCGACTTCGAAGATTCGAACACGCCGCTCTGGGACAATCAGATCGACGGTCAGATCAACCTGCGCGACGCGATCCGCGGCACCATCACTTACGACGATCCCAAGAGCGGCAAGAGCTACAAGCTCGGGTCCAAGCTTGCGACCCTGATGGTGCGTCCGCGCGGCTGGCACTTGTGGGAGAAACATGTCCGTTTACGCGGACGGCCTGTGCCTGGTGGCATCTTCGACTTCGGCCTTTTCTTTTTCCACAACGCAAAGCCGCTTTTTGCCAAAGGCTCGGGTCCGTATTTCTACCTCCCGAAGATGCAGAGCCATCTCGAGGGGCGTCTGTGGAACGACGTCTTCGTGCGCGCGCAAGCGAAGCTCGGCGTGCCTAACGGCTCGATCCGCGCGACCGTGCTCATCGAGACACTGCCCGCGGCGTTCGAGATGGACGAGATCCTCTACGAGCTGCGCGATCACTCGGCAGGCCTCAACTGTGGCCGCTGGGATTACATGTTCAGCTTCATCAAGACGTTCCGCGCACGCTCCGAGTACGTGATGCCCGACCGCGCGCTCGTCACCATGGAGCAGCCCTTCATGCGGGCCTACACCGAGCTCCTGGTGAAGACCTGCCACCGCCGTAACGTCCATGCCATGGGTGGTATGGCAGCGCAGATCCCCATCAAGGGCGACGACAAGGCCAACGAGGCCGCGCTCGCGAAGGTGCGCGCCGACAAGCTGCGTGAAGTGAAGGCTGGCCACGACGGCACCTGGGTGGCGCATCCGGGGCTGGTGCCGGTGGCGCTCGAGATTTTCGACGCGCACATGAAGACGCCGAATCAGATCGCCAACAAGCGTGAAGACGTGAAGGTCGGTCCCGGCGATCTCGTCAAAGTGCCTGCCGGCGCGCGTACCGAGAAAGGCTTGCGCCAGAACATCGACGTCGGCGTTCGCTATCTCGAAGCCTGGATGCGGGGCGTCGGCTGCGTGCCCCTCTACAACCTCATGGAGGACGCGGCTACCGCGGAGATCTCGCGCACCCAAGTTTGGCAGTGGATCCACTATGGCGCACAGCTCGACGACGGTCGCACGGTAACGCGCGAGCTCTTCGACACGGTGCTCGACGAAGAGATGACCAAGATCAAAGTCGAGCTAGGTGAAAGCTACGGCGCCTCCAAGTTCGAGGCAGCCAAGGAACTGTTCGCACGGCTCTCGCTCGGCGAGCGCCTGGAAGATTTTCTGACGCTGCCGGCGTACGACCGGCTCGTCGAGGTTTCACGTCACAATTGAAGAGGTATGAAAAATGTCGAACTCTGCTGACGCCATTGCCGCCAAACGCTGGGAAGGAATCACCCGCCCGTACTCGAAGGCGGACGTCGAGCGTCTACGCGGCACGGTGAAGATCGAGCACACTCTCGCCGACATGGGCGCTCGCCGTTTGTGGGAGCTGCTCCACACCGAAGAGTACGTGCCGGCGCTCGGAGCGCTGACCGGCAACCAGGCGGTGCAGCAGGTGAAGGCGGGCTTGAAGGCCATCTACCTCAGCGGTTGGCAAGTCGCCGCCGATGCGAACCTCGCGGGCCACATGTATCCCGACCAGTCGCTCTATCCCGCGAACTCGGTTCCCCACGTGGTCAAGCGCATCAACCAAGCTTTGCAACGCGCCGACCAGATCGAGCACGCCGAGGGCAAGGTGACCCGCAACTGGTTCGCGCCCATCATGGCGGACGCCGAAGCCGGCTTCGGCGGACCACTGAACGCGTTCGAGCTCATGAAGGCGATGATCGAAGCGGGCGCGGCCGGGGTGCACTGGGAAGATCAGCTCGCCAGTGAGAAGAAGTGCGGCCACATGGGCGGCAAGGTGTTGGTGCCGACGAGCCAACACATCCGCACCCTCGTAGCGGCGCGTCTCGCGGCCGACGTCATGGGTGTGTCGACGCTAGTGGTCGCGCGCACCGACGCGAACGGTGCAAACCTCCTCACCAGCGATGTCGATGACCGCGACAAGCCGTTCTGCACCGGCGAGCGCACGCCCGAAGGCTTCTATCGCGTCCGCGAAGGCATCGATCAGGCCATCTCACGCGGCATCGCTTATGCGCCGTACGCCGATCTGATCTGGTGCGAGACCTCGACGCCGGACATCGCCGAGGCCAAGAAGTTCGCCGAGGGGGTCCACGCCAAGTTCCCCGGCAAGCTCCTCGCCTACAATTGCTCACCGTCATTCAACTGGAAGAAGAAGATGGACGAGTCCGCCATGGCGAAGTTCCAGAAGGAGATCGGCGCCATGGGCTATAAGTTCCAGTTCGTCACGCTCGCCGGTTTCCACGCGCTCAACCACTCGATGTTCGAGCTGGCGGACGCCTATCGCCAGAACGGCATGGCGGCGTATTCGGTGCTCCAGCAGGCCGAGTTTGCCAGCGAGAAGAAGGGCTACACCGCGACGCGCCACCAGCGTGAAGTCGGCACCGGCTACTTCGACGAAGTCTCGCAAGTGATTACCGGTGGTACCTCGTCGACCTTGGCGCTCAAGGACTCGACCGAGGCGCATCAGTTTTAGAATCGTCGCTTGCTCGGGACGGTGGCGATTGCCATCGTCCCGAACATGCACCGTAGCCGCTTCGCGACCGTCATCCTCGATTCGCAGACCAACGACCTCGTCAAAGCCGCCAATTTTTGGAGCAAGGCGTTAGGCCTTCCGCTCGGTGAGAATGACGGCAAATACGTCGCGCTCGAGACCGCGCCAGGCCAGCCGACGATGGCGGTCCAGCAGGTGACGCACGAGAGCCGCGCGCACATCGACATCGAGTCCGACGACATCGAGGCCGAGGTGAAGCGGCTCGAAGGTCTGGGAGCCAAGCGTGTTGCTCAGATTCGCACCTGGTGGGTGATGGAAGCGCCGACCGGGGCGCACTTCTGCGTGGTGCGGCCCCAGCGTGGCGAGCTCACGGACGCGAATGCGAACGTCTGGCGCTAGGCGCCACCCATGACGTCGACGAGCAAACGATCGAGCGTCACTCCGTGCGCCAGCCGCGACGATTTCAGCTTCACGTCGGTGCGCTGCACTGCAAGCAGCGCTTCTCGCAGCTCGTGTGTGCTATAGCGGCGTGCTTGGGCTTTCAGCGCGTCGACCAAGAACGGGCGGATGCCGAGCTCGCTCGCGAGATCGTTGTTGCGCGCTCCCTCGGCCGCCATCTCTTTTACGCCGATGAGCTGGCGGAACTGGCGAGCGATCATGCCCAGCACCATCAAGCCGTTCTCACCGCCGTCGATCGCGTTACGCAGGAGAGCTGAAGCCTTCGCTGCGTCGCGGGCGCCGATGGCGTCGGTCAGCTCGAAGATGCTGTGAACGCGTGTCGGAGCAACCAGTTGCTCGACGTGGTCGGCGGTAATCACGGCGTCCGCTCCGGCGTACACTGCGAGCTTCGACAATGCCATGTCGAGAGATCCCAGCTCGATGCCGATGAGGTCGGCGAGGAGCTGCGCCGCGTCGGGGTCGATCTTTGCCTGATGCCGTCCCGCGCGCCGCGACACCCATTGCGCGAGCTCGTTCTGCCGCGGCGGCTCGAAGGCGAATAGGCGGCCGTCTTTCGCCAGCCGTGAACCGAGCTTGGTGCGCTGATCGATCTTCTCGCCGGAAAGGCACAGCACCGTGGATGGGGAGGGCGCCTCGAGATAGGCGAGCAGGGCGGTCTGACCCTCGGCCTTGAGCTTGTCGATGGCCGAAAGATGCACCCAGCGCTTCTCCGCCATCATGGGCAGGGTACGCGCCGCGTCGAGCACGCGCTCGATGGTCGCCTCGCCGGCGCGCATCTCGTCGCGGTTGAAGTCGGGTGCTCGCGTGAGCGTCCTGGCGCGCAGCGCATCGATGGCGTCGCGCAGCAACAGGGTGTCGGTGCCGATCAGGGCGACGACCGGCTCGTTCGCATCTTTGATGTAGCGCTCGAAATCGGTGCGTGCCGGCATCAGGGCGTCTCCGTGGTTTCGGCGGGCTCGGGCGTGCGTGTCGCCGGAGTATTGGTCGGTGAACGTGGCGGCGCATACGTGGCGGTGTCCACGGGAACGGACTGCGGGCCGTAGACTGGCGCACCGGCGGGGTTGAGCGGCGGCAGCGGCGCCCATGGCGACATGCGTGGGACGTTTTTGCCCGGCTGGAGGGGGACGGCGTGCACGTCCATGGCGCTCGACATGGCGATGCGATCGTAAATTTCGCGAGCAGCGCGCTGGGCGACGCGATCCAAGGCCCGCCGCCGCGATGCTTCGGTTCCCAACGCCAGCTGTGCCGGATTGCCCGCGCCCGGCAGGAAGTCTTCGCTGAAGCTCATCGTCGAGGCCCAGACGACCGTGCCGGCGTTGTCGACCATCTGCGCATCGATATCGACGACGATCTGATAACCCGCGATCGCGGCCTGTGGATCGACTACCGGGAGCGCCGCCGTTCTCCCTTGGCGGATGACGCCTTTGATCGTGCTGTCTGCTTGGGCGGAGTCGAAGACGATCTGCGCGCCCTCGTGGCCGGCGGTTTCGGCGAGATACCGGGCGATGTCCGGCGCAATCCCCAGCGGCTCGTATTCGGCGAAGGTCAGCACCGCGACCCGGCTACCCCCAAAAGGGGCTCGTGACTCGGAAAAGCCGTACCCGCAGCCCGCCAAAGCGAGCAGACTGCCCGCAAAAAAGGATCGCCAAATCCCTCGATCGATCCGTTGAATCGAATCCGTCCGTAAAGAGGAGCGATGCGACCGAAAACGCCGAAGCACGGCCCGCGACTATCAAGTCGTGAGCGCCACCCGCAAGGTGTCTTTGACCGCGGATCTTCTGACATTTATGTCGCGACACGCGATCGCTCGGGGCGTTGCGCGCCAGGTTGATCATGTGGGCCGATGTGAGGCATGACCCACATCGAAGTCGCGCCCGAGGCCAATATGGCTCGGGAATCGTTATGGAATTGTAGCTTCTCGTAAGTGCTGTGATACGCTGAAGTGCGTATGTGGGAGAGCGGATGATCTTCGACTGGGTTTCCGGAATTTTCTCGAATGACCTGGCCATCGACCTCGGCACGTCGAACACGCTCATCTACGTCAAAGGTAAAGGCATCGTCTGCAACGAACCGTCCGTTGTAGCGGTCCAGTCCGATGCGCGTGGAGCGCGCAAAATCGTCGCAGTCGGCCGCGAAGCCAAAGACATGATCGGCCGCACCCCCGGAGCGGTCACCGCGATTCGTCCGATCAAAGACGGCGTCATTGCCGACTTCGACGTCACCGAAGCGATGCTCCGCTACTTCATCACCAAGGCGCACAACCGCCGCACCATGGTGAAGCCGCGCATCGTCATCTGCGTTCCGAACGCCATCACCGAGGTCGAGAAGCGCGCTGTCCGCGAAAGCGCAGAGAGCGCCGGCGCTCGCGAGGTCTATCTCATCGAGGAGCCCATGGCGGCCGCTATTGGCGCCGATCTCCCGGTGGCCGATCCGTCGGGCAACATGATCGTCGACATTGGCGGCGGCACCACCGAGGTCGCGGTCATCTCGCTCGCCGGTATCGTCTACTCGCGCAGCATTCGCGTCGGTGGCGACAAGATGGACGAGGCCATCGTCCAGCACATCAAGCGCCGCTACAACCTGCTCATCGGTGAGCGCACCGCCGAGCAGATCAAGATGGAAGTCGGCAACGCCTATCCCTTCGACGAGCCGCGCTCGATGCAGGTGAAGGGCCGCGACATGATCGCCGGCGTTCCACGTACCGTCGAGATCACCAGCGACGAGGTGCGTGAAGCGCTCTCCGAGCCGGTGAGCGCCATCATCGAGGCGGTTCGTGTTGCGCTCGAGCGGACGCCGCCCGAGCTCGCCGCCGACATCGTCGACAAGGGCATCGTGCTCGCCGGTGGCGGCGCCTTGCTGCACAACCTCGATGTCATCCTCCGCGAGGAGACCCGTCTCCCCGTGATGATCGCCGAAGACCCTCTCTCGTGCGTCGTGCTCGGCACCGGCCGTGTTCTCGACCAGCTCGAGCTCCTCAAGATGGTGGCGATCCACTAGCTCGTCGTCCGGGCACCGACGTACGTGCCCGCGACAAACTCCGCTCAATTCGACCCAGATCGAGTTGACGCGGCAGTGTGTCCGGGCGATTTCATTTCGTAAGCGCTCATGGCCTCGTCGGAATTTCTACGTCGCTATCGCGACCCGCTGATCGTTCTGACGCTGCTGTCGCTGCCGTTCGTGTTCTATGTCTCGAACGCCAAAGAGGCGCGCGACCACAACATCTTCGACAAGGTGGTGGTCACGATGTCGGCGCCGTTCCAGTGGGTGGTTCGCGGCACCGTCGAAGGCGTCATCAACGTCTGGGACCGCTACTTCTATCTCATCGACACGGCGGAGCAGAATCTCGGCATGGCCGAGGAGCTTGGCCGCTTGCGCGGACAACTGGCACGTGACGAGGAGATGCGGCTCGAGAACGAGCGCTTGAAGTCGCTCCTGTCGGTTCGCCATCGCGCCAGCGGCGTTCCCATGTTGCACGCGCAGATCATCGCCATGGCGTCGACTCCGCTCTTTCGGTCGGTGCGCATCGATCGCGGCAGCAACGATGGGGTGATCGTCGGCTCGGCGGTGGTGAACGCCGATGGTGTCGTCGGTCGTGTCGCCGCGGTGACCATGCAATGGTCCGACGTCATGTTGCTGGTCGACGCGAACAGCTCGACCGACGTTCTCGTGCAGCGCACGCGGGCCCGCGCTCGCGTTCGCGGCTTTGGCGGTGATCGTCAGCTCGGTATCCAAGTCGAATACTTGTCGCGCACCGCCGACGTGCAACCTGGCGATGTGCTGGTGACGAGCGGAGTCGGTGAGGTTTTTCCGAAGGGCTTGCGTGTCGGGAAGGTCATGGCCACCGAAACCCGAGCCTTCGGCCTCTATCAGAACGCTACCATCGAGCCCGCGGTGGACGTCGGCAAGCTCGAAGACGTGCTCGTCGTGATTGGCCGCTGGGCGCCGGGCACCACCTTCGAGACGCCCGAGGCCGACCTCGGCCCCATCTCGCCAGATGTGCTCCTGCGCGGCGAGGGCCTCTTCCCGCCGAATGCGGTCGAGCTGATCGAGCCCGTGCGGCCGGTGACTCCGTGAGCTCGCTCGCCTGGATTGTGGTCGCCTGGATCGGCACGTGTTTCATCACCGCGCTCGAAGCGCACGGCGGCTTCGGCTACGTGATGCCCGACCCCGTCATCATCGTCGTCGTGTACTTGGCCTTGCGGCGCGAGGCGTTGCAGGTCGTGTTGATCGCGCTTGCCCTCGGTTACCTCGTGGGCCGTCAGGATCTCGGACCCACCGGCCTGCATCCGCTGGCGCTCGGGGTCATCGCCTTGGGCACGCAGCTCCTCGCGGGCTCGATCGCCGCGAGTGGGCCCGTGTTCGCGGCGCTGGTGACCGCCGCCGCGACTGCGGCCTATCACGCGCTTCTGTTCGCGCTGCTCTACGGTCTGCGCGGTAGCGTCGGGTTCGCCAGCTTCTCGACCGCTATTCTCGTGCCCGCGGCCCTGCTGACGGCGTTCGTCGGCATCTTGCTTACCCCGTTGCTCGACGCGATCGAACGGCGGCTCGCGCCCGATACTCGGGCCTCACTCTCTTGGCGATAGGCGGTTACTCGCGCATGGTAGGGACACATGGCGCTCACTGCTGAAACGACTGGTCGCAATCCGGTCCGCGCCTTCGGGGCGCGCTTGGGCCTCGCCATGGCCATCGTCATCATCGCGTTCGTGGCGATGCTCGTCCGTCTCTACACCCTGCAGATCGTACGCGGTGACGAGCTCTCGTCGCAGGGCCAGCGCAACTTCGTGCAGCACGTGCGCATCCCGCACGACCGCGGCATCATCTTCGACCGCCACGGCCGCATCCTCGTCGACAACCGACCGTCGCTCGACCTGCAGATCACCCCGGCATTCTTGGGCCGTGGGCCAAACGCCAAGGCGACATTGACGCGCCTCCAAGAGCTCCTCGGTCTCACGCAGGAAGACATCGACAAGGTCGCCGCGCAGGTGCTCCGCAAGAGCGGACTCAACAAGTTCCAGGCCGTCCTGGTGAAGCGCGACCTGAGCCCCAGCGAGATCGAGGTGGTCGAGGCCGATCGCGCCGTGTTCCTCCTCGACGGCGTCGACATCGTGGAGGGCCGCCGCCGCGCATACCGCTATGGCGCACTGGCGGCGCACATGTTGGGGTACGTCAACGAAATCGACCCCCTGTCGCTCGAAGCCGAACGCGCCAAGAACAATCCCATGGGATACGAGCTCGGCGACTTGGTCGGGCGCGAGGGCATCGAGCGCGCCTTCGAGGAAGACCTGCGAGGCGCGGATGGCTACGAACAAGTCGTGGTCGACGCCAAGGGACGCCGTCAGCACGATGCATTCGTGACCTCGTTGCTCGGTGAGCAGCGCCGTTTCGAGCCCAAGCCGGGCAAGAACGTCTATCTCTCCGTCGACCTCGATCTCCAGCTCGCCGCCGAGGCCGCGTTCAAGAAACAAGGTGTCGCCGGCAGTGTCGTCGCCATCGATCCGAACAGCGGCAGCGTTCTCGCGATGGTGTCCGCCCCCGAGTTCGATCCCAACGCCGCCAGCGGTGCGCTCGGCGCCAGCGAGAAGGCAGCGCTCGACAAAGACCCGCTGCGTCCGTGGTTGAACCGCCCCATTCAGGGCCAGTTCGTGCCGGGCTCGACGTTCAAGGTCGCGACCGGGCTCGCTGCCCTCATGACCAACACGACGACGCCCACCGAGCACATTCATTGTCCGGGCCAATACCGCATGGGCCATTACACCTGGCGTTGCCACGGTACGCACGGCTCCGTGGACTTGAAGCGCGCCTTACAGGTGTCGTGCGATACGTATTTCTACACCATGGCGGGTCGCATGGGGCTCGAGCCGATCGCCAAGGCGTCGCGCATGCTCGGGCTCGGCAGCGTCAGCGGTATCGCGCTGCGTGGCGAGCGCTCCGGGCTCATCCCCGACGAGGCCTACCATAACCGCGCCGACAAGGCCTCCGGTGGCTACCAGAAAGGCATGGCGATCAACGCCGCGATTGGTCAGGGCTCCGTGCTCGTGACCCCGCTGCAGCTAGCGTACGCCTATGCCGCTATAGCGAACGACGGCACCGTCTATGCGCCGCGCATGGTCGAGCGCATCGAGTCGGCAGACCTGCGGGTGAAGCGCCGCACCCTCCAGCCCTATGGCGCCATCCGCGAAGACGTCCAGGGGGACGCGCCCGCTCTCATGCGCGAGCTCACCGGCGTCATCCGCTCGAAGATGGAGATGCCCAAAGACTATCTCTCGCCAATCCGAGAAGGATTGATCGCCGTCGCCGAGCCCGGCGGCACCGGCTATCGCAATCGTTCCCAGAAAGTAACGATGGCCGGAAAGAGCGGCACGGCGCAGGTCGTGCGTATCGGTGCCGTGCGCTTGCGGATGGAGCAGATGGACTACTTCCATCGTGACCACGGTTGGTTCGTCGGTTGGGCGCCCGCGGAGAAGCCGGAAGTCGTCGTGGCGGTGCTGAACGAGCACTCGGGCCACGGCGGTGTGACCGCGGAGCCGGTGGTCACCGAGGTCATCGACACCTTCTACCGACTGGCCGAGAAGCGCGCGTTGCGCGACATGAGCCTCACCTCGGGTGTCGTCGTCCCCTGGACCCCGCCACCGGCGCCCAAGAAAGCCACCGCGGCCGCAACCACGGAGACGCACGATTGAGTCCTAGTGTCCGCCGCGGCGGAGTCAGTTTTTCAGCCTTCAACTGGCCGCTCGCCGCCGCCGTTCTGCTCGTGTCCCTATTGGGCGTCTACAACCTGCACTCCGCCGCCGCCGCAGAGTCGCCTGGCCTGTACTTGCAACAGCTCAAGTTCATGGCCCTCGGCATCGCGTTCGCCGCGCTGCTGCTCATCCCCGACTACCGCGTCAGCGAGAGCATCTCCTACGCGGTCTACTGCGTGTTCTGTCTGCTCCTCGTCGGCGTCATCATGCACGGCCACCACGCCAAGGGCGCGCAGCGCTGGCTCATGCTCGGGCCTTTCCAATTCCAGCCCAGCGAGTTCGCGAAGCTCGCGATCGTCTTCGGCATGTCGCGCTACTTGAGCACGCGCGTCGTTCCCGACGGTTACACGTTGCTGTCGCTCCTGCGGCCGTTGAACCCATCGCGCCCGCTGGCGGTGCTCGCCGGCATCGCCGCATTCTGGACCAAGCCCGTTTTGGCGGACCCTATCGGCGAGCTCGCCCGCCTGGTTCATCGGCGCATGGCCACCGCGCGCGTCGAGCCGGCTGACCTCATGTGGTTTCGCGTCGTGCTCGCGCTCGGCGTCGTGATCATTGCCGCCATCGCGGTCGCCGTGGTCTTCCGCATCGAGCGCAGCCAGGCGCTGCTGAACCCGTGGCCGCGCACTCGCCGCCGGCGGATCATGGTGCTCATCGGGCTCATGACCATTGCGCTCGCGGTGTGGCTCGGCCTCTCGTGGAACGCACCGCTCGTGCGTGATCCGATCGCCTTCCTCATCAACGCCCTGAACGAAGCAGGTACGCCGGGTGGAAGCCACGCCGAGCTTGCGGCGAGCTGGTGGTTGCGCATCGGCCTGCTCGGTCTCGGGGTGACCTATCTCATCGGCTCGATGCTCGCGACCCGGCGGCGGCAGAGCGGATCGCTCACCGACATCCTGGTCGCGCCCATCGACATCATGGCGGTGCCGGCGGCGCTCGTGGCCATGCAGCCCGACCTCGATAACGCGATCGTGATCTTCTGCACCGGCCTCACCATGGTGCTCGTCGTTGGTGTGCGCTTGCGGACGATGGTCCTGCTCGGCCTTTTGGGTACCGCCGTGGCCGGTGTCAGCTGGTTCGGTGTGCTCAAGGACTACCAGAAGCGGCGCATCATGACGTTCATCGACCCCCAGAACGACATCCAGGGCGCCGGCTGGAACGCCGTGCAGTCCATGATCGCGGTCGGCTCCGGACGCTGGCTCGGGAAGGGCCACATGGAAGGCACCCAGACCCAGCTCTCGTTCCTTCCCGAGCAGCACACCGACTTTGCCTTCAGCGTCTGGGCAGAGGAGCAGGGCTTCGTCGGCTGCGCGCTCTTGCTCGCGATGTACGCCGCGCTCCTGGTCATCATCTTCAGCGTCGCGGCGGACGCACGCGAGCCTTACGGAGCGCTACTCGCTGCCGGCATGGGGGCGGGCCTGTTCTGGGAGGCGATCGTCAACGTCGGCATGGTCATCGGTGTCCTGCCGGTCGTGGGTCTCACCCTGCCGTTTTTCTCGTACGGTGGCTCGAGCTTGATCGCGAAGCTCGCGGCGATCGGCATCGTCCTGAACGTCCACTTGCGCCGTCGGGTTGGTTAGCGCAACGCGCGCTTCCGCCTTCCCCGAGGCGCAGTCCGGTGTGCCGAGATCTTCGAACGTCGCCCGACCGGGAACGGCTTAGGCGACGTGTTTGGCCAAGACCTGCTCGAGCTTGGCCTTCGAGACCAAGCCGACGATCTGGTCGACGACGTTGCCGCCCTTGAAGACCAAGAGCGTCGGGATGGCGCGCACCGCATAGCGGCCGGGGGCCTCGGGGTGCTCGTCGATGTTCATCTTGGCGACGTCGATCTTGCCGGAGAACTGCTTGGCCACGTCTTCGACGATGGGGGTCAGGGCACGGCACGGGGCGCACCATTCGGCCCAGAAGTCGACCAGAACGGGGCGTTCGGCCTTGATGACCTTGGTGTCGAAGTCGCTATCTGTGAGGGTCAGGATGCCTTCTGCCATTGTTTTGCTCTTCCCGCCTGACGCCGGCGCGGGTGCCGACGCTGTGTGGGTACCGCCAGCCTGAATGCTGGCGCGGTTTATGTCGTTCCACTACTATGCGGGCGGGTACGAGGGAAAGCAACGTGGCTGGTCCGCTGTTCTTTACGCAGGAAATGATCGAACAGTGGATCGACGACGGCGAAGTCCTCTTCGAGGACGATATGCTCACGATCTTCGAGCAGAACACCTCGTACAAGCTAGCGCCGGCCGTGCGGGTCACCCAGCTGCTCTCCGGCGACGATGTGCATGGTTGGATGGGGGGCGTACTCTCGGTCGAAGAGGCCGAAGCCGCCGGGGCCGAGCACTTCCAGGGGAGCCTCATCGTCGGCGACACCGCTTATCAGTGCGAAGAGGGTTTCCTCGGTGCCGCCAAGAGTGTGGTTGCCGCCACCCCAGCCGCTCCGGCCGCCGTACCTCAACCGACCGCTCCAGCGGACCCCGTGAAGACCGGCAGCTCGTTCGGTGAGCCCGAAGACATGCTCGCGGACTTCTTGCTCAAGCACCTCTAGCGCGAGCGCTCACGGTAGGTCGTCGTGCCCGACGGCGTACGCCGACGTTCGCGCGGCGCCGTAGAAATCGGTGTCGGAGATCCCGCAGGACGCGGCCTGGGTGAGAGGTGCGCAGATGGTGGCACTGCTATCCAACCCGCCACTGCGGATGAACGTGTTGGCTGTCCCGAGCAGGTGATAGTCGTTGTCGCCGATGGTGCTCGGGTTGCCGTCGCCGCCGTCGAGGTCGGCGTACGTGGCGCTCGGATCGTCGGCGAGGCGACGTGTTTGCTGGACGCGTGACTGGCCGCAGGTTGGGCCGCCGCTCGGACAGTCAGGCGTGAGGATCGGTAGGCCGTCGAGCGCGTTCAGCTCCGTGTCGTTGTTTGCCAGGATGTCGAGGCCGTCGGAGTCCTTGCCGCGATAGCCGGTGCAGTTGAGCAGGACGTCGTGCACCATCGCGATGGGGGTCACGTAGTCGCCGCCGGCGATGACGTCGATGCACCGCGCTCCGTCGTCGGTCGTCGCGAGCACGGTGCTCGCGAGCACTGGATTCGTATCCGAGAGCGCTAGTGCCGCCGCGCTCAGGATCGGAGGCGGACCATCTCCGGTGCCGCGCGAGAGGACGAGGCTCGACGTGACGACCAGCGACGCGGCTCGGTAGATGCGCAGGGCGTTGCACGGGAGAGAGGCGCATACCGGTCCTTCGACGATGCTATCGCGGACGGTCAGCTTGATGTTTCCCGTGCTGCCGAAGGAGTTGCTGATGGCATTCGCCGGAACACTGCCGGTGATTGGACCCGCGGCGATGTGTGCATGCTCGATTCGGACCCCCGCGTTGTTCTCGAGCTGAACCGCGGTCGTGTCGTCGGCAGCGCCCGTGCTCACCACGGCATTGCGGATGACGACCGCAGGGCCGTTCGCCGCCGCGTCTTCGATGAGGAACCCTCGCGAGCTTGCGGCCGCCGCTGGGACCAGCAAGGTGAAACCATCGAACGTGGCTTCGCCGGGCAGGGGGCCCCGCACGGACACACCGGTGACCTGATCGTGCGCGCCGGCGTCCATCTGCAGCTCGCTATCGCGGAAGGTCGGGGCCGCGTTGTCGAGCTCGAGCAGCACGGTCGAGCCGAGCGATGACACACCCGTCGAGAATCGGCAGGTGTCGAACTGCGCTCCTACGCTCGGTCCTCCGCTAACGCGGACCAAGCCGGTGGGACTACCTTCCCCGCGCACGGCGACGTTGCGCATGGTGAAATTGCCGCTCGCGGCGCTCACCACGACGGCAGTCGAGCCACTCGCAGTGGATCGGAGCGTGAGGCCTTCGATCAACGTCGAGACCGTGATTGGCAGGTTGCTGACCACGAGAATCGTCGATGGTGCTTCCAACACCGTGTCGTCCCGGTTCATGCTGCGCGTCGTGAATGAGGCATCGAAACCGCCCAGCAGCCGCACCGATTGCCATTGCACCACGACCGCGCCGGCATAGCTCGCGGCACCGGTACGGGCGGCGACCTTGATCGTCGGATTCGCGACATCGAGTGAGGTCGAGAGCTCGGCGGCGGCCGCAAGCGCTCGCTGAACGGAGGCATAGGGTCGAGTTCGGCTGCCATTGCGGACGATGGTCTCGTCACAGGGGCCGGTTCCGGCGCAATAGACGTACACCGTGTCCACCAAGACGTCGAAATCGTGGACCGCGAGGCTCTGGCCGCTGGCCGTCAGGCTCGAGCGCACGCGCCAATAGTGGGTGACGTCGCTCAAGCCTTGGAGGACGAGGGTCGTCGCGGGCGCGGCGACCGTGAAAGGGCTACCGCTGATGGGGCTTGCGAAGCCGGCGTCGGTTGCCACGTCGACGGTGTAGCTATCGGCGCCGGGACGTGTCGTCCACACCAACGACTGCGTGGCACCGAGCACCCGCGCTCCGTCAGCCGGTGCGAGCACGTCGGGTGGCGATGGATCCGGAGCCTGACCGAACCCGTTGAACGGCACGGTGGTCCCATCTTCGGCGAGCTGGTTGCCACCGCTGTCCGTGATAGCGGTCGCTGTGAGGATGTAAGCGGCGCCGGGGCTTTGGGCCTCCGTATAGAGGACGGCGCTGGTGGTGAAATCGTCAGGACCCGTACAGCTGCCCCCGCCAGCAAGAGTCACCCCGAGGGCGGGTGTGATGGCGTAGGCGTCGGGCGATGCGACCGCGACGCAGGAAACGGGCTCGCTGAACACGACGCGGATTTGGTCCCGCGCCATGACGTCGACGCCGAGCAGTCGCGGCGCTTCTTCGTCGATGCTCGAGACGCAGCGGCCGATGCGACTGGCGCAACGGCGATCGTCGGGGCAATCGGCATCGGTACGGCACGCGACTTCGGTCTCGGCGGGGAGTTCGAGATCGACGCCGCAGCCCGCCAGGGCGACTAGGAGGATTGCCCGCTTCATCGCGTTAGTCCTTCTCGTACGCACCGACGGAGGTCGGCAGAGCTCGCGGGTTGCCAAGTAGATCGCTGGTGAGAGCGCCGCAGTCGTGAGGCGTCGTGCTCGACCCGCATGCGCTACTCGCGGTGTCGACGCCGCCCGCGACAATGATGGGATCGCTGGTGGCGAGCCGCAGATCGTTGTCGATGGTGTCGAGCAAGCCGTCGGCCCCCAATAGCGACACGAATGGATCGACGCTCGCGAGGGTTTCGTTGCCGGACGCCCGACCATTGCCGCAGCTCGGACAGGGCAGGGCTTGTCCGGCCAAGGTGTCGAGGTCGGTGAGGTCGTCGATTTGCTCGTCGCGGTATGGCGTGTCGCACCCGATCACCACGTTGGAGATGACCGACAACGGGTCGCCCTCCACGTCCATCTCGCGAATGCCGACGCTCGTGCCTCCACCAGGTAAACAAGCGATGAGCAGATTCGCGAGATCTGGGTAGGTCTCCTTCGTGATCATCACGCCCGTCGCGGAAGCGGTGTCACCCGGCAGCACGAACGTGTCGTTGACCAGCAACGGGCGGCCGATGAAGACAATCACGCCGGCTGCCTCGGTCCCGTTCTTCGCCACCACCGTGTTGTTCGCTATGACGGACGGAAGGATCGAGGAGTACTCGACGCCGGTCGCGGCGCTACCGCTGCTGCTCGCGATGATGCGGTTGCCGTCGAGCGTGGCGCTGCCTTGCGAAATAGTCACACCAGCAACCCGGCCCGTGCCTCGGACGACCACCGACGATCCTCGGATCGTCCCCTGTGCGCCGGACAGCTGAGCACCACGGGTGAAGGCCGTCGCCGTCATGCCGTCGATATCGAGCGACCCCAAGAGAGCGAGCAATGCGACCGACATGCTGTCGGTGGTGCTCGCCCAGGTGCGCTCGGCTTCGAGCGTCGCGCCATCGACGACGAGTTGGGCGTCGAGGCCGACGACGGCTAGCGCCTGGCGAAACGCTTCACCAGCGTGCACTCGCGTGCCCGGCTCGAGAATCACCGACGCCGTCCCATTGCTTGCGCTGAGCCCGACGGTGTCGATCGGCAAGAGCGTCGATGGGCTTGCGGAGCCGTCGATGTCCGTCGTCTCGAGGACGCAATTGGCGAACGTGACGTCGGCATCGGCGTTCTGCACCGCGGCCGCGTTGAGAGCCTGTGTGGGCGCTTGCGGATCTTGCACGGCGCGCAAGACGAGGCTTTCGATGCGCAGCGGAGCGCTGGTCTGGATGACGGTGAGGACCGAGCCTTCGTAGAAGATCAGGGTGGGGTCCGTCACCGCGCCGGTGAAGTCGGCGTTGTAGCCGCCGCGTAGTGTCAAACCGCCGCCGGTGATGCCCAAGGGCTCGTGATATCCGGCGCTGCCTCCGCGCGAGGCGACTGCGATGTTCGTGACTTCGCGGTCTGCCGCGAGCGTGATGGCGCGGCTCACCGCCGCGAGTGGGACGTTCTTGCTGCCGATGCCGTCGCCGGATCGACACGCCGCTTGGGCAGCCGGGCAGGAGACGTAGACGGTATCGAATAGGACGGTGAACAGACCCCGTCCGTAGGCGTTTGGTTCCGTCGCGTCGGAGCGGACGCGCCAGAAATAGCTACGGCCCTCCTCGACCGCGAGGACGTGCGTGACTTCGTCTCCGGAGACGACGAGGGTGGTGTCGACGGTGGCGAAACTCTCGGTGCCCGAGATCTCGATGGTGTACGCGATCGCGCCGGAGCGTGGAGTCCAAGCAAGGGTCACCGTCGGCGCGGTACGCTCACTCTCGGGGACGACGATGACGCTCGCGTTCGTGGGCGCGGTCACCACCGGCGCCTCGGTGTCGGGAGCGGGACCGAAGCCCGCGAAGGTGTCGACGTCGAGCTGCGCTGGGTTGCCCTGCTGATCGGGGATGGTCGTCGTCACCGTGTAGATCGCCGCCCCGCGTTGACGGCCGGTGCGCAGGACGATGCTCTTGCCATCGCCCAGGGCGCCAGCCGCCTGGATGGCGAGCACGACCCCATCGTCGCGGGTGATCGTGAAGCTCGCCGGCTGCGATGCGAGGCTGGCATCGACCGCCTCGTCGAAGACCAAGACGACGGTCTCGCGATCGGTGGCGGTGATGCTCGTAAGACGTGGCGACACGGCGTCGAGCTCGGCGACGCATTTGTGCGCGAGAGTCGCGCACGTCAGCTCGAGCGGACAGTCGGCGCTGCTGTCGCACGTGTAAGTGACGTCGTCGCGCAGAGGGAGGTCGACGCCACACGCGGAGACGAGCGCGACGAGCACCGCCCCGCGACGCTTCATCAGCGCACCGCGGGAGCCATGGGGGGCTCGCCCGTCTTCGGTACCGGTTGGGTGCCGCGCGCGAGCTGCCAGGTCAGGTTGGTTTCGCCGAGCCCGCTCGCGAACCGCAGGTTCACTTCGTTGGTCGCCGAGCCGATGACTGCGCCGTCGCCCGCCGGGAAGCGCACGACGTAGGTCTCGTCGTAGCGGCCGATGAACGGAAACACGGTGCGTAGGTTCTCGTCCGGCCGCATGCGAACGATGGAGCTCGGCGAGACCTCGGACGCTCCCTTCATGGTCACCTTCCAGATCGAAGTCGGCGTCTGCAGGTCGTTCCACTTGCGATCCGCCGTGTACATGGTGACGAAAAACACCAAGTCGTTTCCGGGACCGGTGGCGAGCTCGTCGCGCGTCACTGGTCCGCCATGGCCGACGACGTCCGGATAGGTGGTACGCACGGCGGCGCGCAGCTCTGGAGTCATGAAGACGGAGGTGACGAAGACTTTATTCTCGAGCCCGTTGTAGAGGCGGTTGTCACGTGTCCAGCTCGCGAGCACGTGTGGGTAGTCCTCGGCCTGCACGTCGGTTCCAGCGGCGTCGTATCTCCCCGCGACCGGAGGATCCGGTTTGGTACAGGCGACGGTGAAGAGGGCCAAGGCCAACGCGGCGCTACGTGACATCAAGGCTCCGCGAAGAAATCGCTTTTGGTGAAAATCGACGACATTGGTAGGCCCGTGTCCGCTAAAGCGGCACGACCGCCTTCCTCGCGGTCGACGAGGCAAATCAGCGCCATTGGCGCGAGACCCGAGAAGACGGCGCGCTCGATCGCTTTGCGCGAAGAGCCCCCGGTCGTCACGACGTCTTCGACGATGAGCACCTTCGAGCCTTCGGGCAGCATGGCGGAGCCTTCCATCCACGCGCCGGTGCCGTGCCCCTTGGGCTCTTTGCGGATGATGAAGGCTTGAACCGGCTCGCCAGCAGCTTGGCTGGTGAGGGCGGTTGCCACCGCGATCGGATCGGCGCCGAGCGTGAGGCCGCCGACGCCGTCGATGGTGACACCTTTTTTACGCAGCTCGCGGACGTGCTCGAAGATCAGCTTGCCGATGAGGTACGCCCCCTCGGCGGACAAAGCCGTCTGCTTGCAGTCGAGATAGAAGTCGCTGGTCCGGCCCGAGGCGAGCACGACAGGGCCGCGCCGCCACGAGCGTTCTTTCAAGAGGGTGAGCAGACGCGTTCGCGCCGCTCGCAAGTCGTCCATGCCGTCAGTTCTAGTTCCGGGGAAACCGGAAGCACAACAGCGACGTTAGACTTTCTTTTTGACGACGACCTTCTTCTTCAGCTTCTTGCCAGCGAGAACCGGGGCCGCACGGTCACCGAGCGCCTTGGTGGCGTCCTCGGACGACTTGGCGCCGATAGGCGCGTCGCGGCGGGCTGCCGACGGCGTGATCGGCACGCTGGCGCGCAGCGGAGTCGACGCGCGAACCGGAGCAGGCATCGGCCTTCGGGCCGGCAATGAGCTCTGGTTGCTCGTCTTGGTAAGGGCGCCGACCTTGCGGACGGGGATCTCACCGGTGGCGCGCGGTGAATCGAGGTCACCCATATCGACTGCTCCGCGAAAGCGGGCGCCGTCGACGATGATGACACGCGGGGCCTTGATGTCGCCCACCATGCGGCCGGCGTCGGTAATCTCGACGCTGTCTGTCGCGGTGATGTTGCCGACCACCACGCCGCTCACCACGGCGTTGCGCACCGCGATGTCGGCCTTGACGATGCCCGATTCTTCGACGTGCAGGGTGCGCGTGAGGCTGATGTTGCCTTCGACGCGGCCGAGCACGGTGAGATCCTCGTCACCCTGGAGGTTGCCGTTGATGAGGATCGATGGACCAACGATGGTCGAGGCGTTGTCAGCCATCGTTTAGCTCACACGTCCATATCGACGTTGCCCTTGAACGAGGCGCCGTCGGCGATGAGGATACGCGGAGCCTTGATGTCGCCGATCATGCGGCACTGGCTCTTGAGCTCGACCTTGTCGCTCGCGGCGACGTTGCCGGTGACCTGGCCGCTGACTTCGACGTTCTGGGTCTCGATGTCGGCTTCGACGACGCCCGAGGACTCGACGTACAGGCTCTCCTTGAGCTGGATCTTGCCTTTGACGGTGCCCTGGATGACCAGGTCTTCGTCGCCAGTGATCTCGCCGTCGATGACAATCGAGCTACCGATGATGGTGTTCGCCATGATGGATCGAATCTTCCTTTGGGGTTGGTGAGGCTCTAACGCGATTGGTTATTTGAGGAGACCGGGAGGCAACGGCACGTCCATCTCGATGTTTCCGCGAAAGCGGGCACCGTCCTCGATGACAACGCGCGGGGCGCGGACATCGCCGCGGACCGTGGCGCTGCTCGAGATCGAGACGCGGTCCGAGGCTTCGATGTTGCCGCTCATCTTCCCGTTCACGGTGAGGTCCTGAGACTCGATGTCCGCGACGACGGTGCCGCTTTCCTCGACCGTGACGTGGTCTTGAAGGGCGATATGGCCCTCGACCCGACCCTCGATGACGAGGTCACCCGAGCCGGAGAGATTGCCGCGAATCTGAATGCCTTTGCCGATGATGCACGGCGCGTCAGCCATGATGCATGCGCTCCTTTGAGAACGTCGGTAACTGTGCGGTTGCGCACGGTACTCGAGGTTTCGAGGGCGAGTCAAAAACAGACTCCGAGAAGCGACCAGGAACGTTCTTGCGCGCCGTTTCGAACGCAGCAGGAACCTTCTTGGGAGGTGTGGGGGTATGTCTTGAGGGGTGGTGCGAACGCGCCTACGCACCGCGAGTTGAAAAATCAAGGGGGGTGCGAAGGAGACTACTCACCTGAGGGTATGCCGATCGCCTCAAGAAGGTTCCTGGTCGATTCTTAAGTTGTTGATTTGGTTTGGTTTTGACGATTTTTGGGGGTTGGGGCGAGTTTCGGCCCGAAGGTTGCTTATAGGGCGGGCGAACTTAAACGAAGCGACGTCTGTGCTGCCACATCGGTGTCCCCCGTGGCTGCAGATGCGAGGACTGTTGAACCGCCATGCAACGTACTCACCTCAAGAATGAAAAAAGCGCCGAGCAAACGTCGGCTTTCGTCGTGAACGCCGCCCCGAAAGCCCGTCGTCTCACCCTCGAGAAGAGCCCCTGGGCCCGCACCGCATGGCGCAGCGAGCCCGCCGCAGTCGCGAAGAGCGGCTGGGGAGTGTCCCGGAAGAATTAAGGTTTTTGGACCCCCGCCAAAAACTTTCGTAAGTGGCGGCTCGCATTATTCTGCGCGCCGTCGTTCGAGCCTCCGATGATGGTTGGTCGGCCGTCATCAATGGGTCTCGGAGCGTGTTCGCCCGTAGTGGGCAAATCGAATTGGATTTGTTAGGACGCCGCCGCGCTCGGGTTACTCCGGGAGCGTACCGGTAGCATTCGCAAGGAGAAGGTTTCGTGAGCCAAGCGCGCGCCAAGATCGCCATCATCGGCATGGGTGGCATTTTCCCCGACGCGAGCAACGCCAAGACCTTCTGGAAGAACATCCTCTCTGGCCACGTGGCCATCAGCGATGTGCCGAAGGAACGCTGGGACCCGGAGCTCTTTTGGTCCGCTGACCGCAGCCTGCCGGACAAGACGTACAGCCGCATCGGCGGTTGGATCCGCGACTTCACGTTCGACGCGAAGCGCTTCCGCATTCCGCCCGCGACCTTGAACGCGATCGACACCATCCAGCGCATCGCCCTCACCGTCGTCGCCGAGGCGCTCGAAGACGCCGGTCTCGAAGCCATCCCCGGCTCGGGGCAGGGCCGCGCGTTCGATCGCAGCCGCGTCGCCACGATCATGGGCAACGCCATGGGCGGTGAGCAGGAAGACCGCACCAGCATGCGCTGCTGGTTCCCGTTGGCCGCTAAAGCGTTGCTCGGCACGTCGGCCATGCAGAAGCTCGCGAACGACCAACGCAAGGAGCTGCTGCAGCAGCTCGAGGCCGCTTACAAGGCGACGCTCCCCACGGTCACCGAAGACTCGATGGCCGGCGAGCTGTCGAACTGCATCACTGGTCGCATCGCCAACTCGCTCGACTTGAACGGTCCGAACTTCACGACCGACGCGGCTTGCGCCTCGTCGATGGCGGCGCTCAAAGCAGCGATCGACCAATTGCGCATGGGTGACGTCGACATGGCGGTGGTCGGCGGTGCCGATCAGATGATGGACCCGCCGGCCTACGTGAAGTTCTCGAAGATCGGCGCGCTCTCGGCCGAGAAGTCGGCTCCGTTCGACGCCTCGGCCAACGGCTTCGTCATGGGCGAGGGCGTCGGCTGCGTCATCTTGAAGCGTCTCGAAGACGCCGAGCGTGACGGCGACAAGATTTACGCCGTGATCTGCGGCGTCGGTGGCTCGAGCGACGGCAAGGGCAAGGGCATCATGGCGCCGAACCCCAAGGGTCAGCGTCTGGCGCTCGAGCGCGCCTATGCCGATGCCGGCCTCGACATCCAAACCGTCAGCTTGTTCGAAGCGCACGGCACCTCGACGGTCGTCGGTGATCAGACCGAGATCGGCGTCATCACCGAGATGCTCCGCAATGGCGGAGACAAGCGCGGTGTCCCGGTGGGCTCGGTCAAGTCGATGATCGGCCACTTGAAGGCGGCGGCGGGCGTGGCTTCGCTGATCAAGACCGCCAACGCCCTGCACGAGAAGGTGCTGCCCCCGTCGGCGGGCTACACCCAGGCGCCGTCCAGCTCGGCCCTCAACGAGGGCTTCCTCGCGGTGAACACCAAAACGCGCCCCTGGGAGTCGAAAGAGGTGCGCCGCGCCGGTGTCAGCTCGTTCGGCTTCGGCGGCATCAACTTCCACGCCGTGCTCGAAGAGTACGTGCCGGGCATGAGCTCGCGCGTGGGTGACGGTTCGAAGAATACCGGCACGGTGAAAACCGCGTCGGCTGGCTACGCCGCTAAAGCGGATAGTGTTTCGGAGAGTGTCGTGGGTAACGCAGGTATGAGTGCCGCCGAGCTGCTCGGTGAATTGCAGAAACTGTTCGCCGAGAAGACGGGCTACGATCTCGCCGATCTCGATCCGACCTATCAACTCGAGGCGGATCTCGGCATCGATACGGTGAAGCAGGCCGAAGTGCTGGGCATCATTCGCGAGCGTTTCGGCATTGCGCGTGAGGACAGCTTCAAGCTCTCCGATACGCCCACCTTGCAGAAGGTCGCCGAGTACCTGGCGTCGCGCATGACGACGCAGGCGCCGAAGGCCGAGCAGCCGAAGACCGACAAGCCGATGACCGATAGCCGATTGCCGATCGCCGAAAGCCGATCGCCGATGGCCGAACAACCGAAAGCCGAAAAACCGATGTCCGCCAAGGCGGACGCAATGCCGGCCACCGCTTGGTCCGTGGTTCTCTTCGGTGGCAACGACGTCGCCGAGGCCGCCGCTTGCGCCCAGAACACCCTCGCCGCCGAAACCGTTTGGCCGCCCAAGTGCGTCGCCGACAGCAAGAAGTACCTGCGCTCCAAGGTCCGCGTCGCTTTTGCCGCCGAGAGCCTCGAAGACGCCCGCAAGAAGGCCGCCGACGTCGGCAAGCGCAAAGCTCGCGTCCTCGCTGCCCAGGGCATCTTCGTCTCCGAGACCCCGCCGATCGCCGAGAAGGGCAAGATGGCCTTCTTGTTTCCGGGCCAGGGCTCGCAGTTCCTCGGCATGTTCAAGGATCTCGCCGGCCTTTATCCGGTCGTCGCGCAGACCTTCGTCGAAGCCGACAAGGTGCTGACGCCGCTGCTCGGTAAGCCGCTCACGGACATCTGCTGGGCCAAGGCCGACAGCGAAGACGAGATCGCCGCCGCCGAGCTGGCGCTGCGCCAGACGGAAGTCTGCCAGCCCGCGATGCTCACTGCCGACGTCGCCATGTACCGCTTGCTCGCCCAGTACGGCGTGAAGCCCGATGTCGTCGCTGGCCACTCGCTCGGTGAGTACGCCGCGTGCGTCGCCGCTGGTGTCTTGTCGTTCCCCGACGCTCTCTATGCGGTGAGCGCGCGTGGCCGCGAAATGGCCCACGTCAAAGTCGACGACAACGGCAAGATGGCCACGGTCGCCGCAGGCGCGCACAAGGTCGAGCCGATCATCAAAGACGTGCCCGGCTACGTGATCGCGGCCAACAAGAACTGCCACGCCCAGACCGTTATCGCGGGCGGCAGCGCCGCGGTCGTCGAGGCCATCGCCCGTTTCACCGGCATGGGCATCGAGGCTCGCGAGATCCCGGTCTCGCACGCGTTCCACAGCGCCATCGTCGCGCCGGCGGCCAAGCCCCTGCGCAAGGTGCTCGGCGCCCTCAACATCAACGCGCCGCGCATCCCGATTCTCTGCAACGTCGACGCGACGTATTATCCGAAGGGCAAAGACGCCATCGTGGACGTCATGGCGAAGCAGCTCGAGTCGCCGGTCGAGTTCATCGGCCAGATCGAGCGCATGTACGCCGACGGTGCCCGTCTCTTCGTCGAGGTTGGTCCACGTAGAGCCGTGACCGGCTTCGTTCGCAACATCTTGGACGACAAGGAATACCAGGCCGTCGCCACCAACCATCACAAGAAGCCCGCCGTCGACACGGTGATGGAATCGCTCGCCGCGCTCATGTGCGAAGGCGTCGCGGTCGGCTTCTCCGGTGAGTCCGCGATTGCGTCCGTCGAGGTGCGTGAAGCCTCTGCCAGCGTCGCCGCCGACATCGACGACAAGAAGGGCGCCAAAGCGGGCACCCGCGCCAGCAACGCGCAGCTCGGCACCAGCGCTCATCAAGGCATCGTGGTCAGCGGTTGCTCGATCGTGGTCCCGAACGCCGCGCCTCTCGCCGACATCAGCAGCGACAACGTCGATCGCATGCTCTCGGGCGAGCAGTTCATCACGCCGGTCTCCGACGCCGGTCGCCAGGCGATCCTCGATTGCAACGTCGCGCGTCTCGACAAGTCGGGTGGCACCTTCGAGCCACTGCGACAGCTCTCCGAGGTCGTGCAGCTCGCGGCGCGGGTTGGTGGTGTCGACCTCGTCAAAGAGTACGGTCTCGATCCGAACTTCGATGACGCGCTCGATCGCACGAGCCGCCTCGCCATCGCCGCTGGTATCGACGCTCTGCGCGATGCCGGTCTGCCGCTGGTCCGTCGCTACCGCACTACCTCGACAGGCAAGCAGCTGCCCGATCGCTGGGCCTTGTCGCCGGAGATCGCCCGCAGCACCGGCGTCATCTTCGCCTCGGCCTTCCCGGGCGTCGATCGCTTGATCGACGACGTGTCGCGCCAGGTGGCCTCACGCCAAGCCGGCAACAGCGCCAAGTATCTGCGTGACCTCGCCAAAGAGCTCGGTGAATCGAGCCAAGCTTCCAAGAAGCTGCTCGAGAAGGCCGCGTCCTTGGACAGCGAAGCCGCGCTCTATCAATTCAATCGTAAGTTCTTGTTCCGCGTCCTCGCGATGGGTCATGCGCAGCTCGCACAGACCATTCTGGCGCAGGGGCCGAACACCCAGGTGAACGCCGCCTGTGCGTCGGGCACCCAGGGCATCGGCATTGCCGCCGACTGGATCGTCAGTGGCCGTTGTGACCGCGTCGTGGTCGTCACTGCCGACGACGTCACCCAAGAGCAGATGCTGCCGTGGTTTGCGGCGGGCTTCCTCGCTGCGGGCGCCGCGACTGTCGAAGGGGACGTCACCAAGGCCGCCGTGCCGTTCGGGGCTGGCCGCAACGGCATGATTCTCGGCGCCGGCGCCGCTGCCTTCATCATCGAGCGTGACTCGACGGTGATCGAGCGCGGGATGACGCCGCTCTGCGATCTCATCGCGACGCACATCGGTAACAGCGCCTTCCACGGCACGCGCCTCGACTCGACGTACATCCGCGAAGCCTTCGCGGAGATCATCGAAGAGGTCGTGACGACCGAGCAGATCTCGAAGACCGAGCTCGCGGAGCGCGCCTTCTTCATGTCGCACGAGACCTACACGCCGGCTCGTGGTGGTAGCTCGGCGGCGGAAATCGACGCCATCAAGCACGCTTTCGCGGACGACGCGGACAAGGTCTTGATCGCCAACACCAAGGGCTACACCGGCCATCCGATGGGCGCGAGCCTCGAGGACGTCGTCGCCATCAAGGCGCTGCAGCGCCGCGACATCCCGGCGATCGCGAACCTCACGGATATCGATCCGGCATTCGCCGGCCTGCGCTTCTCGCGCGGTGAGAAGGCGCCGGTCGACTACGCCATCCACTTCGCCGCGGGTTTCGGCTCGCAGGTCACGATGGCGGTCTTCAAGCGCCGCGCCGAGCACGAAGAGCGTCTCGCCGACGCTGCTATCTACGAGGCCTGGCTCGCCAAGCAGACCGGCCGCAACGATGCCGGTCTCGAGGTGGTCGCACGTACGCTGCGCGTCGCCGAGAAGGGTGGCGTGAAGGCGCACGAGCTCGGCATCCCGTCGCTCAAGCATGAGCCGAAGCCGATCATCGTCGCCAAGGCAGTCGCCGCCGCGGCCGCCGCGGTCAAGCCGGCACGCAAGGTCGATCGCACCGAGGTGTTCGCCGAGATTCGGCAGCTCTTCGCCGAGAAGACCGGCTACGAAGTCGCCGACCTCGAGCCCGCGTATCAGCTCGAAGCCGACCTCGGCATCGACACCGTGAAGCAAGCCGAGATCATGTCGATGATCCGCGAGCGCTTCGGGTTCGCCAAAGACGAGACTTTCAAGCTCGCCCAGGTCCAAACCCTCGACGCCGTCGTCGACTACGTGGTGAATCAGCTCGCCTCCGCGGGTGACGAGTCCGCTGAAGCGGCCGCGGTCGTCGAAGCGGCGCCGGCACCCGCGCCTGCGATGCCGGCCAAAGTCATCCCCAGCCGCGAGACCCTGCTGGACGAGATCCAGGCTCTCTTCGCCGAGAAGACGGGTTACGAGCGTAGCGATCTCGAGCCGGCGTATCAGCTCGAAGCCGACCTCGGTGTCGACACCGTGAAGCAAGCGGAGATCATGTCGATCATCCGCGAGCGTTACGGCTTCGCGAAGGACGAAAGCTTCAAGCTCGCCGACGTGCAGACTCTCAACGCCGTCGTCGACTACGTCCACAGCCGCTTGTCGGCCGAAGGCACGTCCGCTCCGGCGGTCAGCACCCAGCCGGCTCCGGTTGCCCACGCGACCCCGGCCGCGGTTGCCGTCGCTCCCGCCCCGGCGAAGCCCAAGAAGGCTCGCCAGGAGCTCTTCCAAGAGATCATGAACGTCTTCATCGAGAAGACCGGCTACGAAGCCAGCGACTTGGAGCCCACCTACCAACTCGAAGCCGACCTCGGCATCGACACGGTCAAGCAAGCCGAAATCATGTCGCTCGTGCGCGAGCGCTACGGCCTCCCGAAGGACGAGAGCTTCAAGCTCACGCAGGTGCAGACGCTCGACGCGGTCGTCGACTACGTTCTCGCCGGTCTCGACGCTCCGCAACCGCCGCCGCCGGTGGAGGGCCCCCAAAGCCCAAAATCCCAGGCTGCAGCGCCGAAGGCGAGCGCTGCAGCGCCGACAAAGCCCCAAAGCCAGTCGTCCGCGAAAGCACTTTCGCTCCGTGACACCATCGCGCAAGCCAAAGGGTTTGCCGCTCGTACCGTAGCCGCCGTTCAGATCCCGCAGGTCGAGCCGGTGCGCAGTGTCGCCGGCCGTCATGTGGTGCTCGTGGGCTCGGACGCGGTGTTCCGCCAAGCCATGCGGGAAGCACTGCTCGCTCAAGGCGCGAACATCCACGTCGTCCAACCCGAGACTCTCTCGGACGCCGAGCTCGAGGCGCGTTTCGCCGACCTCGGTGGTCAGCCAGCCGACGATCTGGTGTTGCTCACCACCGAGCAGAGCACGATCAGCGTGTCCGCTATCGAGGCCGAGGTGGCGCGCGCCATGCGGCTCGCGCGGGCCTTCGCCAAGGCGCGTGCGAACGCTCGTGGCCTAGGTCTGCTCTTCGCGGGCCGTAGCAACGGCATCTTCGGCATGCATACGACCGACGCCGCCGGCCTGGTCATGGGGGCGCTCTCCGGTATCGCGAAGTCGCTCGCCAAAGAGTGGCCGGAAGCCCGGTGCTTGGCGATCGATCTCGACCGCACCGAGGGCCTGCCGCTCTCGTGCCGCCGAGCCCTCGAGTGTTGGATGGGCAAGGCGCCGAGCGAGATCGCCGTTCACAAGGGTCAGCTGTGGACCCTGCGTCACGACAAGACCGCCGAAGCGAACGACGCCCCGCTAGCACCGCATGCCGTCGTGGTAGCGACCGGTGGTGCCCGTGGTGTCACCTTCGAGCTCGTCCGCGAGCTTGCTCGTACGCAGGCCCTGCGCATCGTCATCCTCGCCCGCACTGGCGGCGTCGAGGAGAGCGCGAGCCCCATCAAGGGCTTGAACGACGTTCAGCAGAAAGAGAAGGCCAAGGCCGCTCTGACTGCATCGGGCAAGCGCGGCACGCCCGCCGAGGTGAAGCGCTGGATCGAGAACGAGCACACCCGACTCGACATCACCAAGAACCTGCAGAGCCTGCGCGACCTGGGCAGCGAAGTCGAGCTCATCGCTTGTGACGTCGCCGACCTCTCGGCGCTCGGCCGCGTCGTCGACGGCATCAAGGCGCGTCACGGCGGCGTCGACTTGCTCGTGCACGGCGCCGGCCGCGAGGAGTCGAAGCTCCTCGCCGACAAAGATCCCGAGGCCTTCGAGCGTGTCTTCGCGCCCAAGGCTCGCGCGGGTCTGTCGCTCTACGTTTCGCTCAAGCCGAAGCGCATGTTGACCATGGGCTCGGTTGCCGGTCGCTTCGGCAATGCCGGCCAGGCCGACTACTCGGCCAGCAACGAGCTGCTCGCCGCGCTGTCTCGCGCCGAAGGCCGTGACATCGTGAACGTCGACTGGACCGCCTGGGGCGACGTCGGCATGGCCACCAAGGACGCGGTGAAACACGTCCTCGAGAGCTCGGGTGTCGAGTTCTTGCCGGCCGCCATCGGAGCGCGTCTCGGAGCAGCCTTGGCGCTGTCGACCTTCAAAGGCGACGTCGTCGTTGCCGGCGAGCTCGGCTTGTTTGCTCCAGCGGACGCACCGGCCCAAACACAACCGAAGAGCAACGGCGCGCAAGACACGTCTGCCAAGCACCCGGCAATTTTCGACCGCGTGGACGGCAACGTTTACGTGCGTCGCTTGGACCCCAAACGCGACATCGGTCTCGATCACCACCGTCTCGACGGCGTCGCGCTGCTGCCCGGAGTCATCGGCCTCGAGCTCATGACGCAGGCGGCGATGCAGGCGTCCGGCCGCGACGCGAGCCGCGTCGAGAACGTGAAGTTCGCGAGCCCCCTGAAGGTGCACCGCGACGACCCGGTCGACGCACGCGTCGAAGTGACGCTCAAAGACGGCTACGCCGACGTGCAGCTGTGCACCGAGCTCGTGAGCCCGACGGGCAAGAGCATCCGGCGTGAGCACTTCGTTGCCACGGTGCACTTCGGTAACCGCGAGACGCTCACGGGACCTGCAATCCGCCGTCTCGAGATGCCGCGCGATCCGGGCATCGAGCGCAGCGCCATTTACAAACGCTACTTCCACGGTCCGGTCTTCCAAGTGCTCGGTCGCATCAGCGTCTTCGGTGAAGACGGCGCCGAGGCCAAGTCGATTGCGCCGTGGCCGACCTGGATGAACGGGATCGGTCACCAGCTGCTGCGCACCATGCCGTTTGCGCGCGAAGCCGCGTTCCAGGCCGCCGGCCTTTGGGAGATGGCGGAGCTCGGCCGCATGGCTCTGCCCGCCGGGATCGACTGCGTCGAGCTGGGTGCACCACTGCCGGCTGGTACCGAGGTGACGGTCGAGGCGCGCATGCTCTCCTCGAACGCCAACGGCTCCATCTTCGACGTTTGGACCCGCGACGCCGATGGTCGCATCCACGACGTCATGCGCGGCTATCGTACGGTGACGCTCAAGCCCCTCGCGCCCGAGGATCGCTTCGAGCCCACGTATCGCCGCGAGCTCACGCCGAACTGGCTGTCGGTCGAGATCGAGGAGATTCGTGAGTCGCTTGCCGCGGACGAGAAGGCGACCCTGAAACGCTACCTCGCTCCCCAAGAGCAGGCGCGCTTCAAAGAGCTCAAGACCGACAAGCGTAAGATCGACTGGCTGGCCGGCCGCATCGTCGCCAAGCGCCTCATTCGTGAGTCGCACTTCGCGCACGACGGCGCCATCGTGCCGTACAGCGCCATCAATATCGTGCCCGACGAGCTCGGCGCGCCGCAGGTGAGCATCGCCGGTGAGAAGGCGGGCTCGCAGCGCATCTCGATCTCGCACAGTGCGGGTTGTGCTGCCGCGATGCTCAGCGTCGAGCCGGGTGTGCGCCCGGGTATCGATGTCGAGAGCGTCGAAGAGCGCGATCCATCTTTCATTCGTGATTACTTCACCGACGCCGAGCGCGCAGCCACCAAGGGTCGCGATCCGGCACACCTCTTCACCAGCATCTGGGCTGTGAAAGAGGCGGTGGTCAAAGCCCTCGGCATCGGCGCCCGCGTCGACCTGCGCGAGATCGAAGCAGTACCGCGCATGAGCGCTGGGAGTGAGACATGGCACGTGACGTTGAGCGGCGAGGCCCTGCAGCGGGCCGAGCTACTCGGGGCGGGGACGCCTCGCGTCGAGCTGGAAACGATGGCAACACGCGTGGTGGCACGCGTTCTCATGCCGGTGAACGAGCAGCGCGCGACGCCAAGCCGCGGCAAGCCGGAGGTCTCGGCGTAATGGAGAGTGGCATGGCTCGCGCGAAGGAATCCCCGAAGGCTGCTAAAGCGGACGCGTCGTTCGCGGCCCCGCCCAAAGTCCAGGTCGGTGCTCCCGATATGCGCGGCGCCGAGCTCACCGCTCGCGCCCGCCTCGAGCAGCTGTTCGATACCGGTACCTTCACCGAGATCGACGCCGTGGTTCATCACCGCGCCAAGAACTTCGGCATGGCCGACAAGACCATTCCCGGCGACGGCGTCGTTTGCGGCTTCGGCGAGATCGAAGGCCGCACGGTTTACGCCTATTCGCAGGACCGCACGGTGCTCGGCGGCTCGCTCGGCGAAGCCCACGGCGCCAAGATCGCCAAGATCACCGAGCTCGCTGGCAAAGCGGGCTGCCCGGTCGTCGGCATCAACGACTCCGGCGGCGCGCGCATCCAAGAGGGCGTCGAGGCGCTCGCGGGCTACGGCGAGATCTTCCGCCGCAATGTCCGCTTCAGCGGCGTGATCCCGCAGATCTCATTGCTCATGGGGCCCTGCGCCGGCGGTGCGGTCTATTCACCCGCGCTCACCGACTTCGTCGTCATGGTCGACAAGAAGTCGTACATGTTCGTCACCGGTCCGAAAGTCGTCCGCGCCGTCACCAGCGAAGACGTCGATACCGAGACGCTCGGTGGTGGCCGCGTCCACGCCGAGAACAGCGGCGTCGCGCACTTCCTGGTGAAGAGCGAGGTCGAAGGCCTCGAGCTGGCACGCCAGATCCTCTCGTACCTGCCGCAGAACAATTGCGACACCGCCCCCATCATCGGAGGCGAAGATCCGGTCACGCGCCGTTGCGAAGAGCTGACGCGCATCGTCCCCGAGCAGTCGAACCGTCCCTACGACGTCGCCGATGTCGTCAAGAACGTCATGGACCAAGGCTCGTTCCTCGAGGTCCATGCGCGTTGGGCGCAGAACGTTCGCGTCGGGCTTGCTCGCTTGGGCGGACACCCGGTGGGCATCATCGCCAACAACCCCGGGATGTTGGCCGGTGTTTTGGACATCGACGCCTCGCGCAAGGCCGCTCGCTTCATTCGCTTCTGCAACGCCTTTGGTCTGCCAATCGTGTCTTTCGTCGACGTGCCTGGGTTCCTGCCCGGCAAGGAGCAAGAGCACAACGGCATCATCGACCACGGCGCCAAGCTCGCTTTCGCGTACTGCGAAGCGACCGTGCCGAAGCTCGCGGTGATCCTGCGCAAGTCGTACGGCGGCGCCTACATCGTCATGAGCAGTAAACACGTCGGCGGCGACTACAACCTCGCTTGGCCCAAGGCCGAGATTGCGGTCATGGGTGCGGCGGGGGCCGTCGAGATCCTCTACGGCAAGGAGCTCAAGGGCGCGGCTGATCCCAAGCAGCGCGGTGCGGAGCTGTCGGCCGAGTACAACACGAACTTCGCCAATCCGAGCATCGCCGCGGCGCGTGGCTTCCTCGACGCTGTCGTCGACCCCGCAGATACCCGCATCATGCTGTACCGCGGGTTACGCGCGATGATCGGCAAACGCGAAGAGCTGCCGTACAAGAAGAACGGCAATATCCCTACGTAATTCAGTAGGGTTCACGCGCCAGGAATCACTCGGCTTTTCGCCTGACTCCGTCTGTACTCGGAGCTCACGCAACCCCGCGCTCCGTCTGCCGATAAGCAATCCTGTCATCGATACGGGCAGATTGCTTGATCGCTGTGAGAGGCGTGGTCGTCATGGGCTCGATAGCCAACAATGTTACGCATGTTGACCTTCGGCGCGTAGCGACCGCGCGCGAGCCGGTCCGCCCTCTGCCCAAAGCCGCAGTGCCGGTCATGCAACGCGCCATCGAAGCGGGCGTCTCGCGCCAGACGATTCTCAGCGAGCCCAGCAAGGCCCAGGTCGCCAAACAACAGAAGGCAGAAGCGGCGAAGAAGGCCGACGTCGCCTTCGTCGATAGCCTCACCGGACCAGCGAGCTACTGGTCGGTCATGGTCACGCGCCTCGCCGAAGCACCCCTCGACTATGCCAAGCTGGTGGGGCTCCAAGCGCCCGGCGCCGATCTCAACGATCTCTCGACGCCGCAAGGCCGGTTCACCTACCGCGTTCGCAGTGCCATCGCGAACATCCTGACCGACGTGAACGAAATCTCCAAGGTCGTGGGCGCGCTACCGCCGGTGCAGCAGGCGCGCGTGCGCATGAACGCTGCCTACACCGCGATCGCTATCGCGGACCACTACGCCAACACCGAAACCACGCTGCCAACTACCGCTCTGGGAAGTGCGCGCTTGCTGCTCGACAAAGCAGGCGCGACCCTCAGCCAGCTCGCGGGCGACGGCTTCCTGGTGGGCAGCGCCAAGACTCGCAATGCCAAGCTCGAGCTCGCGGCCAAGCGGCTCGAAAGCGCCATCTCGGGCTCTGCCGACCGTGACCTCGCGAACGCCGCCGCGGTGCTCGCCGACCCCGAGGGGAAACCCAAAGGCCTCGAGTACCTGCGCGTTCAAGTCGTGACCCGATGTTTGAGCCCAGAGCAGCGCCAGGAGCGCGATGCGTTGCTCGTGCGCGCCATCGCCAGGTCCATGCCCCCGATTGACGCCGAGGTTGCGAGGCTCGCGCATCAAGCCCTGCGCGAAGGGAAATTCGAGGACTTCGACGGCCTGGTCATCAACTTCGAGCCCGCGGACCGGCAGCTCATCACCTCGGCCGGCGAGCGACTGAGCCCCGAGCAGCGCGCCGAGGTTGTCGCAGCCTTCGACGCGCACGATGCAACGTTCCTTGAGGTGGCCGAAGCCGCCGCCCGAACGGCCTTCCTCGCGACATACCCGTTCACGTCGATGCAGTGACCTCGAGCCGGCCGCGGACTATGGTGGGCTCATGAACCGAGCGCATCCATTCCGCCCGCATCCCTGGCACGGCATCGAGCAGCACCCGCAGTGTCCCGAGCTCGTTACTGCGTACATCGAGATCGTCCCGACCGACGGCGTGAAGTACGAAATCGACAAGGTCTCGGGTTACCTGCACATCGATCGTCCGCAGCGCTTCTCGAGCTTCTGCCCGACGCTCTACGGTTTTCTTCCCAAGACCTACTGCGGTGAGGAGGTCGCGAAGGTCGATCTCGCCGGTGCGCCGAAGGTGACACGCGGTGACCGCGATCCACTCGATATCTGCGTGCTCACCGACCGCCCGGTGCCGCGTGGTGACATCCTCTTGTCGGCCCGACCGATCGGCGGCTTGCGCATGGTCGAGTCCGAAGAAGCGGATGACAAGATCATCGCGGTGCTCGTCGGCGATCCGGCGTACGGCAACTTGAAAGACGTCACCGAGCTGCCGCGCTCGGTCATCGATCGCTTGCGCCACTACTTCCTCACCTACAAGCAGATCCCAGGCGAGCCGGGCCCGAAGATCACCGTCGATCCGATCTACGGGGCCGCGATGGCGCACACCGTCGTCGAGGCATCGATGCGCGACTACGCGGTCAACTTCCTTCGCGACCCTTGAAGCGCCTCATGCCGTACCGCGGGTTGCGTGGTATCATCGGCAAACGCGAATAGCTCCCGTACAAGAAGAACGGCAACATCCCCCCGTCGCCGTTTCTCGCGCCTCCCTCGCGCTGCTCTTCGTGGTGTCTTGCTCGGTCGACCTCGCGGTGCCACCCGGGCTCGAGGTGACCTGCGCCGCGGATGCGGATTGTCCCAGCGACGCGCGGTGCAATCCGCTCACCGCGCTTTGCGAGTTCAATGTCGGGGTCGCGGCGCCTTCGACCGCCTTCGCGCAAGTTGGTCCCGTGGTCGGGCGCGCCGGCGACGTCGTTCGCGTCGAGCTCGATGCGCTCGACAGCAACGCGCCGCCGGTTGGCGACGAGACCGTTCGCTTCACGCTCGCCTTCTCGCGGGACGGCATGACGTGGTGTGATGCGACGCTCGTCGACGGTGAGCTCCCCGAGGTACGTGCCGAGGTGACTCGGGTGGCGCTCGCTTGGGATGCGCTCGCGGACGCTCAGCGAGGTACGGCGTGTGGCCTTTCGACGACCAGTATTCCGGACGGCGGCACTGACGACGCCGGCCTCATCACCGTCGTCGCGTTCGCCGACGGTATTCGGCTCCGTCTGATTGCGGAAGATTCGGGCGCGCCCGTGTCGCGCAGTGAGATCGTCTCGCAGCCGTTCGCCGTCGGCAACGATGCACCCCTTGCGGCGCTCTTCGACGACGGTGCGCTGCTTCGCCAGGCCTCGCCCTTCGAGTACACGCTCACCGACTCCTCCCTCGATGAATCGCGTCTCGAGGTGCAGTTCCGCATCGAGAGTCCGACGCCCTCGCCGTGGTACGCGGCGCAGATCCGTGGCGCGACCACCGGTGTTCTGGCGGACGCAATCGGTGACGCGCAATCGAGGCTGCTGGTCTGGAACGCCGACACGCCCATTCCCGCAGACACGGGCGCCGCTGGAGGCATTGGCCGCCGTAACGCCACGGTGACCCTGCGCATGCGTGGCGTCGAGGACGTGCTGGACGGTGTTACCACCTACGGCGCCTGGGCAACGCGCGCGGCTTCGGTCTTCAACCAGACACCGCCGGTCATCGGGGCCATCGACGTCGCGCCAGTGGAGAAGGGCGAGGCCACCTCCATCGTGATGATTGGCTACGAAGTGATCGACGGCGAGGGCGACGATGTCGACTTGCGCGTCGAGTACCGGCTGCCCGGAAGCAACCTCTGGTCGCGCGCCACTGCATACCCGACGCTGCCGCACTCGGGCGATCACGACCTCGCAACCAGCCCGACGGCTCCGCCTCGCCACGTTTACCTCTGGAACACGGCTGCTGATGTCCGCAATCGCGTCCCGCAGCTCCTCCTGCGCTTGACCGCGGCGGACCCGGGCGGGCTCAGCCAAGCGGCCGAGGTCGCGGTGTCGTTCGCCGTCGGTGTCGATCCGGTGGCGACGCTGACCCATCCGATTTCGACCACCGGCGACCACAACAACACCGACAACAGCATCAGCGGAACCATCCTCGCGGCTGGCGACTTCAATGGCGACGCCTTGCTCGACATGGCGGTCTGGGCGGGAAACAGCGTCGAGACCTACCGCGGCATTGCGGGCGGCGGCATTGGCACGCATGCCTCCACTGGCCCCAGTACCTACCGCTCACGCGCCCTAGTGGTCGCCGACTTCAACGCCGACGGTCGTGACGACATCGCCGCGCGCATGGAGCAGGACAACATCGAGGTGAAGCTCGGCTCGGCGAGCGGCGTGAGCGCCGTAAGCTCGGCGAGCCTCGATCCCGGGGGAGTAGGTTATAACGTACAGCTGGCGGCTGGTGATTTCGACGGCAACGGCACCATTGACCTCGTGACCAACGGTTTCTTGAACCCAGTCGGGGGGCCGTTCGAGACCATCAACATCTTCCGTGGCAACGGTGCCGGTGGCTTCGGCGCGGCGGAATCGCTGGTGCTCGGGTCGAACGAGGACGTCTACGCGCTCACGGCCGGTGACTTCGACGGTGACGGCCGCGATGACGTGGCGGTCGCGGTGCAGCAAGGCGCACCGTTCGGCCAGCAATTCCTCATCGTGCCCATCGAGCTTCGGGTTCGCTTCGGCGCGGCCAGCGGGAGCCCGCCGCTCGGCCCGAGCTTCGACGTCTTGGCGCAGGGAGTCGCCAACGACGCCGACGGACCTTTGATCAACGCGGCGCTCACCGCGGGAAATCTCTTCGACGACGGGCGTGACGAGCTCGTTTTCCTCGATCTGCAGCAATCGAACGTCGGGCGCCTGCGGGTGTTTTCGTACGACAACGGCTGGACGCTCGAAGCCACCACCGCCGACATGCCACCCATGCGTCGCCTGCGCATCAACAAGGGCGCGACCGACATCGTCACCGTCGCCTCGCTCGATATCGCCCGTGGCTATGCTTGGGACGCGGACCAACGCCGGCTTGCCCTCGCGACTCCCGATCTCCAGGGCATTGGCGACGATCTGTTCTTCGGGGACCTCACCGGCGACGGTCGCCGCGATCTCATGGTCGCGACTCCTTCGGCACTGCAATGGCGGCCCGCGGTCGACGCCAAGGGCATGGCTCCGGGCGCTTTCGATGACGGTCCAGCCGTCGAGCTCCTGGTTCCCGACGGCAATATCTTGCTCCTCGCCGCCGACAACGACGAAGACGGCATAGGCGATCTGTTAGCCATCGACGGCCGCAACGAGACCAGTCACGCGGCGAGCGCGTTTCACGGTGCTTCGGTGCGCGGCGTCCCCACACATGCGATGTCCGCTATCGCGCCACCGGTTCCCATTGTTCCCGGCGGCACGTTCCTCGGCAACCCCACGGATGCCGCCGCGGTCGGCGATTTCGACGACGACGGACACCTCGACGCTCTGATCGCTTCGACCAACACGTCGCACTTCGTCGCTCTCGGAACTGGGACGCCATTCGGCTTCGCGCCGGGTGTGCTGTTCACGACTGGTGGCGGCTCCTACGACCTCCTCGCCGGTGATTTCGATGGCGACGGTCGTGATGACATCATCTCGACCGACGTCACACGGGCGGCCCAATACGCGCGCTTCCCCGCCGTTCCCGAATGGCAGACCGCCGCGCTCGGCTTCGGTGAGACGGCGGTTTTCGCCGCTGGCGACGTCGACGGTGACGGTATCGACGACCTGATCGTCGGCACGAGCTTCTCGCCGCTGCAGGTACGCGTCTACTTCGGCAATTCGCCGGCCGGGCTGTCCGGCCCGGTCACTGTGGCACTGCCGGGCGGGGCGTCGGCCGTGACCGCGATGGCGGTGGGTGACGTCGATGGCGACGGTACCAACGAGGTCGTGGCAGCGAGTGGCACGATCACGCGGGTGTACGATGTCACGCGTTCTGACATCGTCGCGGCGCCGACATCGAACGTCGGCGTTGCTTACAGGAGCCTCGAGCTGCTCGACGTCGATGGTGACGGCATTCTCGACATCACGGGCTACGTCGATCCGACCTTCGACCAGCGGGTCTTCTACGTGCAAGCGGGCCTCGAGGCCGGTGGGCGGGGCTCCGGGCGCTTCGGTGCCGTCGCGCGCGTGCGTGGGCCGGTCACCATGGCCCTCGGTGCGACCGTGGCTTGGGGCGACGTCAATCGCGACACACTCCCGGATTTGGTCACCGCCGACCGCGGGAGCGGCGTCGCCTACGTCTTCTACAATCGCCGTTTCCACCCGACGCGTGCTTGGAGCACGACGCTCGACTCGGGGACATTGCTGGGGCCGCCGCTCGGTCTCGACCGTTTCGGCGGAGCTTGGTCGACGACCATCACTGCCCGCCGCACCATCGATCGCCCGACCGCGGTCCGCGCCGCCCGCGACCGACGCGTGGACTTCGCCGGCCGTCTCCGTGGCAGTGGCCTGGTGGTGCCCCCGACGGCGCGGCCGGCGTCACTCGCCTGGCGGTTCACGGGTGATTTCGCCGCGAGCTCGCGGAGCTCGGGTGGAGCGTCGACAGGTCATCTCCGGCAAACTCTCGGCGGTCGCGAAGCGGTGCTGCGCCTGCCGCTCTACGATGGCGCCACAACGGACCCGACGAAGCTCTTGGTGTACGCGCGCCTGCTGACCGACTACGAGAACAGCGACGGGGAGTTGCCAGCTACGGTGGATGGGCGGACGACCTACGTGCCGGTCGAGACCTGGGTGGCGCTGGCGCGCGTCAGTGACCTCGCGACCGGCAGCGGTCCGAGGTTCGTGGTCGATGCGGCTGCTCGCGAGGTACGCGTCGCCAGCGATGCGCTCGGTGTCTTCCGCGCCTACGCTATTCCTTGACCTTCAACGATCCGAGCTTGTCGGCCAAAGAGTTTTTGAACGCGGCCTGCGGCTTTTGCGGCTCGACGGGCTTGTCGACCGTGAAAGCGGACAAGGCAATGCGCCGAGTCGCGGCGTCGACATCGAGCACCCGCACCTCGAGCTCGTCGCCGACCTTCACGACGTCGGCGGGGCGCTTGCCGCGCTCTTCGGTGAGCTCGGTGACGTGGCACAAACCTTGGACCTCCGGCGCGAGCTCGACGAAAGCGCCGAAATCGGTCACCGACGTCACCTTGCCGCGCATCTTGTCGCCGGGCTTGATCGTGCGTGTCGCGACCACCCACGGATCTTCGGTGAGCTGCTTCACGCCGAGCGAGATGCGCTCGTTGTCGACGCTGACGTCGAGGAGCGCCACCTCGATGACGTCGCCGACCTTGTAGCGCTCGGCCGGCTTCACGCGGTCGTTCCACGCCATGTCGGAGGCGTGCAGGAGGCCGTCGATTCCCACGTCGTCGATGGTCACGAAGGCGCCGAACTCGGTGAGGCTGCGCACCGTCCCGCGCACGCGGTCGTTCGGGCGGTATTTCTCGCGTAGTGCCTTCCACGGGTTGGTCGTGAGCTGGCGCATACCGAGGGCCATGCGGCGCTCGCTCGTATCGACCTCGATCACTTGCGCCTCGATAGTCTGTCCCTTCTGAACGACCTCGCTGGGCTTGCGTACACTCTTGCCCCAGCGCATCTCCGAGACGTGCACGAGCGCTTCGACGTTCGGCTCCACCTCGACGAACGCGCCGAACTCGGTGAGCCGCAGGACCTTCGCCTGAACGCGTTTGCCCACGGGATATTTCTCGGAGACGCCGGCCCAGGGGTCAGCCGATAGTGCCTTCACGCTCAAGGCTACGCGGCCCTTGCCCTGGTCGACCTCCATGACCTTGGCTTTGACCGTGTCGCCTTCTTTGAGCACCTGTGTGCCATGGCGGACATGGCCCCAACTCATGTCTTCGTTGCGCAGGAGGGCATCGAGACCGCCGATGTCCACGAACGCGCCGTAGCCGACGAAGCTCGCGACGACGCCTTCGACGACATCGCCGACGTGTAGCGCCTTGAGCTGAGCGTCGCGTTGCACCTGACGCTCGGCTTCGAGCAGTGCCCGTCGCGAAACCACGAGAGCGCCACGGCGGTTGTCGAGCTCCATCACGCGCAGCTTGAGCTTCTGGCCGACGAGTGGCGCGAGGTCGGTCACGGGCCGCAGTGCCACCTGCGATGCCGGTAAGAAGGCGCGCATGCCGACGTCGACGGAGAGCCCGCCTTTGACGATGGCCACCACTTCACCTTCGACCTCGGCGCCGCTCGCCTGTGCTTGGGCGATTCGGTCCCACGTCGCCAAGGCCTCAGCCATGCGCGGCGGCATCGGGTCGGCATCCTGGCCGGCGGGAGTGACGTTGCTCTCTTCTGACATCATGGCCTCACTTGAATCGATTGCGGATGCGGTGGCGGATGAGCTCGAGTGCGTCTCGCTCGCGCAACTTGGTGTCTTCGAATCGAACCGTGAAGCCGCGCTCGTCGAGCTCGGCTAGACGGGTCCGGTCCGGGACCTTGCGGTCGCCCTGATACAACGCCACCTGGCCGCGCGTCACCTCGATCTGGTGGCGCTCGAAGGTGTCCTCGAAGAAGCGCTTTCTGAGCTCGCCGACGGTCAGCTTTTCGACCTGGATGGGAAGGAGCTGCATGGCGACCGACAAGTGCGCCAGGCTGAACGACCACTCACTGACGAGCTCGTAGTCGAGATAGGTGGGGTTCAGCACCGCCTGGACGTCTTTACCCTTGGGCATCCAGTAGCTCGACAACGTGGTGCCGCAACGCGGACAAACCGATGAGCGCAAGTCGTCGAGGCCGCGCGTCTTGTAGAGGGGGACGGCGTAGACCTCGCGCTTGCAGTCCGAGCAGCCGGTGAAATCCCCGAGCACGGTGAGCACGTTCGCCATCTCGCGCCGGACCTTGGCGCGCTGCAGAGCGACCGCTACAGCGGTTCGACCGTCGGGATCGACGAAGCGCAACCCGGCGTAGGCGACTTTGTCGGTGGCGCTCTTTACTCCGAACTGCAGAAGCGCATCGAGCTCGACGAGCGCTTCCTCGAAGTCACGCAGGATGGCGCCTTCGGCCACGACTTCTTGCTCGAGATAGGCGATGCGCTGCGCGATGTGGTCGTACGATGCGAGCCCGGCAAGCGGGAAGGGTGACTGATCGGCGGCAAAGGTCATGAGCACGATCCGCAGGAGCGTCGGCTCGACGTCGGCCATCGCCTCGATACGGTCGGCTTTCTCGCGAGCGCTCTTGGAGACCCGCGCGGTGGCAAGCTCATCGAGCCCGAGGCGCACCAGGCTCTTGTCGGCGTAGGGATCGAACAACCGCACGACCGCGGCGTCGCGGTGCGCGACTTCCTGGCCAGCTCCATCGCGGTTGTAAGACGACACGTGACGCTCCAAGCGCAGGGCGGCGTCGCTGATGTCGCCGTACGCCCGTTGAACCCGCGTTTCTAGCTCGATCCGGAGCTCTTCGACCAGATCACGCCCGACCGCGGCCGCTTGCTCGACGTTGCGGAAGAGCTGGCAGGTGGCGCTGTTCTCGAGGGCCATGCGTTCGTCCTCGAGGTTCGCGAGCACGGTCGTGAACCATTCGAGTCGACTTTCGAGCAGGGCTATTTGCTCGTCGATTGGCAAGTCGTCGTCATCGAGCTCGCCGCCTTTGGTCTGTTCTTCGAGGGCCGCCAGGCGTTCGAGATCACGCGCGCGGTAGAGGTTGTTGATGCGCGCCATCATGTGCCCGGCTTGCAGCCGCTCGTCTTCGGTGCGCGCGAGGTCCGGGTGATAGCGCCGGGCAAGGCGGCGATAGATCGCCTTGAGCTCGGCTTCGCGTGAGGTGGCGGTGGTTTCGGCGAGCTTCTCGGTGCTGTCGACGACCTCGGCCCGTAAGGGAGCTTTCTCTTTTTGCCGCTTGGCGCCTGCGGTTTGCTTCACGTCGCGGGCGCGCCGGTCATCGACGCGCGCACCCTCGTTGGCGACGTCTTTGCCCGGACGCCGGGCCAGGAGGTTTGCCCAGCCATCGAGGACGCGGACGTAGCTTGCGATGCGCTTGAGCAGGGCGTGCTCGGACGCGAGCCGGTTGCGATAGGCGACCTCGAAGCTGCCGAGCTGCTCGCGCAGCATCTCGATAGCGAGGTCGAGCTCACCAATGGCGTCGCGGCGCGCCTCGAGCAGATGCACGAGCTCGCGCAGGCGTTCCCGTTCGGGGCCGCCGCCTAAGATGAGGGCGCTACGTTTCACGACCGTCGAGGAGTGACGCGCGCGCGCGGCCTCGTCAAGCGGCAGCTAGAACCAGATGCGCACACCCGCGGTCGGGCCGGCGAGCACGGTGTCGCCGATCTGCAGGCGCTCGCCGCCGACCATGACCTCGACGGCGCTGACCACGATGCCAACCGAGCCGCGCAGCTCGGTGACGAACGCCTGGCCCACGGTGCCCATGCCGGCGCTACCCGCCAGGATGAACGGCCGGATGGGGAAGGCCTCGAACCCGTAGCTCAGGTCCCAGCCCATGAATGCGGCGTCGGGTGTGGTCATGAGGCGCGGGCCGATGCCGAGGCGGAACTGCACGGCCTGGCTTTGCGCGAAGCGCATGGCGACGTGCATCGTGCTCACGGTCATCCAGTCGACATTGCGGCCGAGGTCGATGCGATCGGCCGCGCCGAGCGTCTCGCGGTAGATCGAAGCCTCGGCGTCGAGCTCGAATCGCGACGGCGTGAACAGGCGAAAACGCGGGCGCAAGCGCATGGTGTCGGCGTCGATGAGCGCGCCGTCGAGCGAGAGCTGCGCCGCCCAAGCCTGGCTGCCTGCCGTCCAATCCTCGATCGGAGCGGGTGGCGGCGCCAGCTCTTCCACGACGGCTGGCTCCTCGTCGTCCGCGATAGAAGACGTAGCCTCCGCGGTCTCGTCGTCATAGACCATCTCGCCGGGCATCCATGCGCGCTCGTCCGCTGGACCAGCGCTGATGTCGTAGGTTTCACCGGCCACGAGCGTGAGCTGCTCTCCGTCGACGAGCAGCTTCTGGCTGCGCACGATGCCCTTGGCGCGACGCGCGTAAGGTTTCGGCTCATACACGAAGGGGAGGGGGCCGCGTGACTCTAGGACGAGTTGCGGAATGATGATCGGAACGCGCAACGCGTTCCACACCAACAGGCCGTAGAAGGCGTCCGCTCCGCTACTGCTGCTCGCGTCGCTGGTATCGCTCGGCCGGCCGCTCGGGGGCGGGTTCGCGCGAGGGTTCGTGCCGCTCCCACCGCCGCGTGCCGCATGGGCGGCATTGCGTAACTTCCCCGCCCGGGCGGGCGTGGCAGAGATCAACGCAGCGACGAGCAGTAGCCAAAAGCGCATGGGGCTTCCGACTTTGGAGGGCGATCGTTGAGACGCCCCCAGCCCGACGCTTATTCAAACCGGCGCTTTCAGCCCTTGTCGTAGTACTGCTGGCGGTAGTCGCCGATCATGCGGGCTGCCGTGAAGTCGGCCCCGGTGACGATGGCCTGCTTCATGACCTGCGCCCACTGCTCGCGGCGCTCGTAGTACATCGGGATGATTTTCTCTTCGAGTGTCGTGTACAGCGACTCGGCGTCGGCAGCGTCGTCGGGGTTGTTGGCGTCGCCAATCAACCAGCCGTTCTCACCGTCACGCGCGGCCTCGGCCCACCAGCCGTCCGCGATAGAAGCCGAGGGAATGCCGTTGAGCGCGGACTTCATGCCGCTGGTGCCCGACGCTTCGTATGGCCGCAATGGCGTATTGAGCCAAACGTCGACGCCGCTGGTGATGAGCGCTCCGGTCCACATGGTGTAGTTGACCAGATACCCGACGCGCACTTTGCCGCCGAGGTTGTGACCAGCCTGCACGACCGCCTGGATGATGCGGTGACCGGCCTCGTCACGCGGGTGCGCCTTGCCAGCGAACAAGAACTGGACCCGGCCGCCGGCGAGTCGAGTGAGGCGGTCGATGTCGCGGAACAACAACGTGGCGCGCTTGTACGCGGCGGCGCGACGCGCGAACCCAATCGTCAGGATCGAGTCGGCGAGGCCGAGGTTGTTGTGCGAGTTCGCATAGGTGAGCAACTGGCGTTTGCGCTTTCTGTGCGCGTGCAAAAGCCCCTCGGTCGACAGCTCGCCGGCTTGCTTCAAGACCCGCGGGTCACCGCGCCAACCGGGCAGCTCCTTGTCGAAGAGCTCGGCCATCGGTTCCGCGATCCAGGTGAGGTGATGCACGCCGTTGGTGACGTGGCCGACCTGGCGGTTCGGGAACATCTCGCGGGTTACTTCACCGTGGAGCTTCGAGACGCCGTTCGCGGTGCCGCACATGCTGAGCGCGAGCTCCGACATGCGCAGGGCATCGTGACCCGCGAAGTCGCGAATGTTCTTCGGCATGCCGTCGCCGAGCACGCGCTCCGCCATCTCGTACATGAAGACGTCGTGGCCGGCGGGCACCGGCGTGTGCGTCGTGAAGTGACTGACATGGCGGACATGATCGAGATCGACGCCAGCCATGTGCATCGCGAGCGGCGCGAAAGCGGTGTGCCCCTCGTTGAGGTGCAAGCGCTCGATCTGCGGATGCACGAGCTTCACCGCTTTGTAGCCACCGAAGCCGAGCACGGCCTCTTGCAGGAGACGTAGCTCCTGGTCGCCGCCGTAGAGGCGATGCGTGATGCTGCGATCCTCGGGCGCGTTGTCCGGGCAATCGGTGTCGAGCAGCAGGACCGGCACCTTTTTGCCGGTGAAGCCGGTGATGTCGGTCGTCCAGATGTCGACGTTGACGCGGCGGTTGTAGAGGCGAATGTCGACGCGCTGCGGCAACCGCTTCAGGAGCGGCGACGGCATGAACGCAGGGTACGACTCGGTCTGCCAGCCGTCGTGGCCGAGGTGCTGCCGGAAGTAGCCCTCGCGGTACATGAGGGTGACGCCCACGATGGGGAGCCCGGCATCCGCGGCGGCCTTGAGATGGTCGCCAGCGAGAACGCCGAGACCGCCGCTGTATGTCGGGACGTCGGTCGAAAAGCCAATCTCGGCGCTGAAGTAGGCTGTGGACTGCATGGTAATGCTATTCCCCCGTTGGTCAGGGCAAGAACACGATTGTGACCCGGCAAGTCAAGGGCGGGTCCGGGAAGCCGGGCGCCAACTCGGTTTTGCTCCCGAGCGAATAACGGCTATGGTTTCCGGGCATGTCCATCGAGGTTGAGCTCGCGGCGCCGGCGTTTCTCATCGCCGTGCCTCAACTAGGCGATCCCAATTTTTCACGAGGGGTCGTCTTCGTCATCGAGCACAGCGATCAAGGCTCGATGGGCCTGGTCATCAACCGGCCTGGCAACCTCGATCTGAAGTCGTTCGCCTCGACCCAGAACATGCAGTTCCGCGGCGATGGCAGCTCGCTCGTCCTCCAAGGCGGACCGGTGCAGACCGACCGCGCCTTCATCCTGCACTCGTCCGATCACCGCGGCCCCGAAACCGAAGACATCATGGGCGAGACGCGCCTGTCGTATTCGCTCGAGTCCTTGAAGCTCATCGTCGAGCAACCGCCGCCGAAGCTGCGCATTTTCCTGGGCTACGCTGGTTGGGGACCCGGTCAGCTGGCCAAGGAGATCACCGCCGGCGCCTGGCTCTTGGGGCAGGCGACGGAGAACTTGGTGTTCGATACGCCAACCGAGCGCATCTGGGAGACTGCCCTGCGCCATATGGGCATCGACCCGGCGCTGCTCATGCACAGCGGCGCGGTCCACTAGAGGCGGCCTTCACGCACCTCCGGCCGTGTCTTGCCGATACTGTGAACGAGACCTTCGACAATGGAAGTCCTTCGTTCGCATAGCGCGCTGCCGCCAGTCCCGGATCTGGCAGCAGCCGGGGCGCAAGAAAGCGCTGTCCGAGGAGGCTTCGAGCTCGCGGTCGCCCATGGCGGCTCGGCCGTCGTCGGTGCCTTTCTCGAACGGGCCCCTGGGCTCACCCGTCTATTCGCACCGGGCTCCCTGCTCGCAACCCGCTTCGCGTCGACACCCGATGCCATCGCCTCCGCCTGGGCAACGCGATTGCGCGAGCGCGCCGAGGCAAGCAGCATCACCCGCGACGGCAATCACCACGGCTTTCATTTCCCGGTCGCAGGGAAGGGTGCGGGCGGCACCGTCTTGTTCGCTGTAGCGGACCGAATGCACGAGCTCGTCGGACCTTACGTTCGCGCCGGTAAGCTCGATGTCTCGGCCCTGCTCGCGGATGCCGCGGCTGGCGGCGAAGATAGCTTCGCGCTCGGCGTCATTGCCGCCCTGGCCCTCGAGGGGCGGCCCCTGCACGAGCAACCGCTCACTCTGCAAGAGAAGCTCACCGCCGCAGCCTACATTGCGGCGCTCGAGCTCCACGCCGCCGCCATCTTCTTCAACGCGTCCAACTTGGTGGTCCTCGACAACCGGCTTTGGTTCCTCGACGTGAGTGGCGAGGTCCCGTTTTTCCGCGTTCGACCCGAGGTGGGCTCGAGTCGCGCCATGGAGAACATCCTCCAGACACCCGATGCGCATTGCTACGAGTGCAATGCCGGCCTCCACGCCGTGCGCATGCTCGCGCTGCTGCGCGCCGTTGGTCCCGAAGCGTTCGACCGGGCGTTCCCGAGCGTTGCACTGGGCAGGCAGGAATTCATGCCGCAATCCTACTGGCGCACCATGACGCGGCACTACGACCCCGAGCCTGCGGCAGGCGACGTCCACTTCGAGGTAGGCGCGTGGATTGCGTACGTGAACCCGGATGCCGCCGAGTCGATCTCGAGCAGCTGGAACGCACTATGTCTCGGCAAGCTCCGGGGCGAGCGCGTCGTATGGGCGATGTCGAATGGTCCGCGCTTGCGGACAGAAGACGAGCTGGTTGCGATGATGCGGACGCTGCGTACCGAGGGTGCAACGGCCGAGCCGTTCTTGACCGGCACGCATCGCCCGTTCGTGGTCGAGGCCGTGGCTGACCTGCGCTAGTTCGCCGCGCGGTAGTCGCTGGTTTCGCTCTTCATCATGGCCTTGCGCGGCACGATGACCACGAGCTGCTGCTCCCGCCGCGCGATGGTCAGGCGGACCTGGCTGCCCGGCTCGCCGCGCATCATCATCACGGCATTGCCGAGGGTCACGTCGACGGTCGACTTGTCGTCGATGGCGAGCAGCCTGTCGCCTGGCTCGACGCCGACCGATGCGGCGCTACCGCCGGCGAGGGTCCGGACCACCACGGGGACGTGCTCCTCGATGGTCAGCTCGATGCCGACCCCGACATATTGATCGGGGTAGCTCTGAATGACCTCGGTCTTACTGCATCCGGAGGGACCGGTCAGGAGCATCAGAGCAAGCGCAAAGGCGGCGCCGGCGCCTCGTGGGCACATTCCTAAAAAGCGTAGCTCAGCGGCGGGCTTGCCGCACGCCGCTTAGCGTCGAAAGCGCTCCTTCAGACCCTTCTCGACGCTTGCCGGCACGAGCCCTGCGAGGTTGCCGCCGAACTGAGCAATTTCGCGGATCAAGCTGCTGGAGACGTAGAAATGCTCCTCGCCGGTCATCATGTAGATGGTCTCGATCTGAGGGGCCAAACGTCGGTTCATGTGGGCAAGTTGGAACTCGAATTCGAAGTCCGAGAGAGCGCGCAGCCCGCGCATGACCGCCGTGACCTGCCGCTTCTGGGCGTAGTCGACCAGCAGGCCTTCGAAGGTGGTCACCTCGACCCGTGGCTCGTCGCCAATCGCCTCGCGCAACATGGCCATGCGCTCTTCGGGCGTGAACAGCGGGGTTTTGCGCGCGTTGTGGGCGACCGCGACAATCAAGTGCTCGAACATCGCGAGGCCACGATGAATGAGGTTGATGTGGCCGTTGGTCACTGGATCGAAGGAGCCGGGGTAGAGCACCGTCTTCATGGGCCGTGTCCTTTCGCGCGCAGGAAGAAGCTCAAGGCGACTTCCCCGTAGCGGCGAGTGTCTTCCAAAACGAACGAAGGGGGGGGCTCGGGCGGACTGTCCGAGCTGCGATGCTCGCAGACGACCACGGCCCCGACCGAAATGATCGGGCTCTGGTCGAGCATCGTGAGTGTCGGGCCGAGCAGGCCGTCGTCGTACGGCGGATCGAGAAAAGCGAGATCGAAGACGTCACCCGCGCGCGTGAGCTCCTGGATGGCGCGGCCGGCGGGCTGCGCGAGCACCTTCGCGCGATCGTCGAAACCCAGGGCTTGTATGTTTTTGCGGACGAGGTTCGCGGTCGCGACATCGTGCTCGATGAAGACCGCGTGTGCCGCGCCGCGGGATAGCGCCTCGATGCCCAAGGCGCCGGTGCCCGCGAAAATATCCAGCACGCGTGCATCGACGGCGCGATCGTAGAGGATCGAGAACAGCGCTTCCCGGACACGGTCCGGTGTGGGCCGCGTCAACATCCCTTTCGGGGCCTCGAGCTTGCGTCCGCCCGCGGTGCCGGCAATCACCCGCATTGGTCTGCAATAGTCTATGACGGGTGGCGGCTTCGTGCCCACCCCCCTTGCCTTTGCCGCTGGTTCATCCATACAACGCGCGGGCATAAATCCGGCGTGTCGATCGTTCACATCGGAACGTTGCGCCAGATGCGGCGTTTCAATTCGTTTTCTAAGGATGGTTCGGATGAAGTTTCTTGCAAAGAGCGTAGTTACCGGCCTCGCAGCGCTCGCGCTCACCGCCTGCGTCACCCGCGGTGAAATCGAAGAGCTCAAGAAGAACGACAAGGAGATCCTCTCCAAGCTCGACAAGATCGCGGCTGGCGCTGGTCGCGCGGGCCCGCAGCAGCAGGCGCCCCGTGGTCCAGATCCAGAGAAGGTCTACGCCGTGCAGGTCGGTGACTCGGCCGCTCACGGCCCGGCCGACGCCTGGGTGACCATCGTCGAGGTCTCGGACTTCCAGTGCCCGTTCTGCGGCAAGGTCGTCCCGACCATCAACGACCTCCAGAAGAAGTACGGCAACGACATCCGCGTCGTCTTCAAGAACAACCCGCTGAGCTTCCACCCGCGCGCCATGCCGGCTTCGATGTCGGCCGAGTGCGCTCGTGAGCAGGGCAAGTTCTGGGACGTCTACGAGCGTCAGTTCACCAACCAGAAGGCTCTGGAAGACGCCGACCTCGAGAAGTACGCGAAGGAGTCGGGCGTCGACATGGGCCGCTGGAAGGCTTGCTACAGCAGCAACAAGTACAAGAGCCGCATCGAGGAAGAGCAGCGCCAGATGGTCACCCTGGGTGCCCGTGGTACGCCGGCGTTCTTCATCAACGGTCGCTTCCTGAGCGGCGCTCAGCCGATCCAGGCGTTCGAGGCCATCGTCGACGAAGAGCTCAAGAAGGCCAAGGACAGCGGCATCTCGAAGAAGGACTACTACTCGCAGCAGGTCGAGCAGAAGGGCCTGAAGACCCTCTAAGGGTCAGCGCGTAGCAAAACGATGAGGCCCGGGCTGCGGCGACGCGACCCGGGCCTTTTTGTTTAGTCTTCGTCTTCGCTGTCGAGCGACGCGCGCATGACGACCATGTGTTTCTCGAAGCCGCCGCGCTCGTAGCTGGTGATGGCCGACGTATTGGCGACATACGCCTCGAGCCTCACCTCCGTGATCCCTTGCTGGCGGATCCACAGCTTCAGGGCCGACAAAATCTCGGCGCTATAGCGTTTCCCACGGTGCTCGGGCTTCACGTAGATGAAACCCAAGTACGCATGCCGTGTGTGCCGCAGGAAGCCAGCCGAGGACTCGACGCGGGCGAAGCCGCAGGCGATGACTTCACCGTTCAGCTCGGCGACGAGCAACTCGGCAGTGGGTGAATCGATGAGCGCTGGGATGTCGTAATAGCGGACAGCCCCTGCGCTCAGCGTGACATCGAAAGGCCGCTCCGCGGTGATCACGCCTTGCTCGAACTGCAGCAAGACCGGCAGATCAGCGTGGATGGCTTGGCGTACGGTTAGGCTCACTCCGCGATGCTCTGATTTCGCGTAGCGATTCGTCAATTGAAATTGACGTAGTGCGTTATTCGCGCGAGCGCCGTCGTGGCGCAGCGCCGACGGTGGCGAGCTGGGCGGCGAGGGCTGTAGACTTTCGCGCCTTCGCCGGCTCCTGCCTGGCCTCGCCGGTCACTTGCGGGAGCAGCCTCTCACGCTCGGCGCGGTAGAGCTGGTCTTCGACCTCTTCGATCACCCGCTTCCAGCGAAGCGACGCGACCTTGAAGGCTTCGTGCTCGGCGACCCAACGCTCGAGCGTGGCACGTGGAATATCGAGGGCGCCGCTTGCATCACTCGGCTGCCACCCCAACGTGTGCTGGCCTTCGAAATCGAGGCCGAGCTCTACGCGCACCTTCATGGTCATCCGTTTAGCACGAAGGTCCGACACGCATGTGCGCGAGCAGTCGTGCAGGAAGAACGTTTCGGCGGACACGCGATCAAACTCGATCAAAAGCGATCAGTTGTGATCGCGCGTGAACGGGTTCCAGTCCTGCTCGACGCGACGACGGCGACGCCGCTCTTCGGCCTGCGCCGCGCTGCGATCGGCGCGAGCGCGATCCCCGTCGCCCGGCGTCGGCACGGGGAGGGTGGGCACGACGTCGCGCGGCGCTGACCGCGGTCGCTCGCCAGCCGGTCGCGGTTGCGGCGCGCTCCAGCGTCTGCGGATCGCTTCACCCGTGTCGCGGGCGTTGCGTAGCGCATCGTCGGGCGTCATGCCTCCCTCGAAAGTTAGCGCACCACCCGTGAGCACTGCGTGAGCTCGCGCCGAGATGTTCGGGGGCGCATCGGTGCTGCGGAGGTCCACGCTGATCGGCCGGCCGTCACTGCGCATGCTGAAGTCGATGCTGCCATTGAAACGCCCCGCGCCACGCAGGTAGCTCGTGCGCTGCTGATCGCTTGCCGCAGGGGGGGCGAGCTCCGGCAAGCTGAAGGCGCCCTCGAGGCGACCGGCGAGGCGCGCGTCCAAGCGCTGATCGCGGCCCTGTTGGGTGAAGCCCATGGAGCCGAGGAAGATCTGCAAACGCGAGCGGCGGGTGACCGGCTGTTGCGCGTTGGTGCGGTCGACCCATGTGGGCTCGATGCGAAGGTTGCCCGCTTGCGAGCCCGCCGGACCCGCGACGACGGTGCCGAGCACCTCACCGGCATTGGCGTCGGTCTCGAGGTACCAGTCGTGGAGCACGACCTGCTTGCGGTCGGGGCCGATGTGCAGCGCCTCGAGCATCCCGGTCGAGAGCGCGTTGCGGATCTGCACGCTCATGCGCGGCGACGGGAACACGAATGTCGCGTTCTCGACCTCGACGCCGACCGTGGCTCGACGGTCGGGTGGCATGACGAGGCCGATGCCGTTCTCTTGGCTCACGCTCAAGGTCGCAGCTGGGGCACGCAGGTCGAGGCGTCGTAGGGTCGCGGAGACGCCGGATGCCGTCGGATCGCTGGTCTCCGGTGGTATCTCGAAGTTGGTCGCGGTGGCGACGATGTCGGTCAGCGGCAGGTCGCCGGTGCGCACCTGACCGTTCGCCTCGAGCCGCGGCGCGCCATTGCTGAGGCGGGAGCTCCGGACCCACAGCTGCGACCCGTTGTAGAGCAGGTTGCCGCTGAAATTCCCGTGCACGCCTTCGGTAACCACGGAACCATCTTGCGAGATGCTGATGCGCGACGCTCCGCCATCGCGGATGGTGAAGGTCTGGCGGTCCGCCTGCTGGAAGGTGAGCGCCGGCGCACGTACCTCGGTGAGGTCGAGGACCGTCGAGGTCGGCTCGCGCGGATCGCCGGTCTGCACCAGGCGGATGCGCGCGCTCACGCCTGCGAGACTCATGCTGGCGCCGTCGGCGCTACGCACACTCGAATCGCCGAAGGTCACCTGGGCCGTGAGCTCGGTGCGGCCGTCGGCACGGACGACGCGGACGTCTTCGGCAGCCGCGATGGTCAGCCGGTTGTTCCCCATTTGAATCGTCTGGCCGGGATTGAGCTGCGCCCGCGCCCGCACCTCGGCGCTGGCGATGATCTCGCGGACGAAGCGGCGGTCCTGCTCGGGGACGCGCTCGAGCGCGCGCTCGATGATGTCGGCGCGTGTGTCGATGCGAACGTTCAGATGGCGGGCTGAGCGCGCCGCGAGCTCTTGCACGGTCGTCGGGAGCTCGCTCGAGCCGGTTGCCATCTCCATGACTTTGCCGGTGAGAAGGCCGTTGAGGGCGCTCTCCTGGCCGAGCCAACCGCTGGCCACATGGATGCCGTTCAAGAACGAGGCGTCACCGAAGGTCGCGCGCGTCACCCGCGGGCGGAAGGTTATTTGATCGGGGTTCGACGCCGAGGGCACGACATCGAGGCCCGCGACTTCCATGTGGCTCTCGAACGGCGTGTTGTACCAACGGCCGTTGCTGCTCGGATTGAAGGTGATGCGCAGCGGTGGATCGAAATTGATCCCCGATGGCTGACCGGCGGTTGGATTGGGACTGCCATCCGGACGCGTGGCGAGCTGCCGGGTGACGCGGCCGCCGTCGCTTTCGAGCACCAGTCGAATCGTGCCTGGCTGGAAGGTGATCTCTTTGGCTCCGTTGTCGGCGATGAGCCCATTGGTCAGGCGCATCGTGTGCGAGCGAGGAACCGTGACCGTGAGGTCGACGTCGGCTTCGCGCAGACTCTGGGCGACGACGGTTCCGACCTCGAGACTGCGGGTGACGCTGTCGACCGAGTCGCGTGGGGTCGTGGCCACGCCGGGGGTGAGCTCCGGTATGGGCAGGATCTCGAGTGAGCGGCGGACCGATTCATGACGGGCCCTGGCGTTCGCCACGTCGGTGTACATCGGTAGTCCACTATTGCGTGCACCGTCGGTGTTGTAGAGCGTGTCGATGGTGAGGCGGTCGAAGTTGACGCGGCCTTCGCTTGCATTGCCGTCGCGGGTCGAGAAAGCGCCGTTCCGGCTGACGGTGAACGGCACGGCGACGTCGATGTCGCCGATGCCTTGGATGTGGATGCCGGCCTCGGCACGGTGACCATCGAAACCAGGGACGCCCGAGGGGAGGAACGAGAATCCCGCTGGTTGTTGACCAGAGCCGGGCTTCGGAGCCGAGACGCGGAGGTTCACGGTGCCGTTGATCTCGGGCGACGCGTCGCCCGCACGGTAGGTGATCGTCGCTTGGCCGCGGCCGCTGGCGTTGGTGAGGGTCGCTTGCTCGGTCGTCGGCAAGCGCACCGTGGCGCGCGCCAAGGTCGCGTCGAACTCGGCCCGCATGTCGACGGCGCTGGTGGCCCAGTTCAAGCTGCGAACCTGGGCGCGGAGCAGGGAGCCGTTGGCGACATCGGTGCGCATACCGATCTCGCCGAGACTGCGATTCACATGGGTGCCGAAGAGTCGGACATCGGCGCGCACACCGTGGCGCGACTCGAGGGTGAAGTTCGTGCCCTCGTCTCCGCCCATCGTGTACGTGAGGCGGCCGCTGCCGACGAGCGACGTGCCGCTCTGAACCCCGAAGCCGAACCCATCGCCGCTTGCGAGCTGCACACCGCGCGGCGCGGTCAGGCCGAGATTCAAGCCATTGGTGTCGGCTTCGACTTTCAAGCGCTCGACCCTCATCGGGTGCGCGGCATCGGTGGTGAGGTCGATACGGGCGGCCACCCGCAGGCCGTCACGGACGTCTTGCGGATTGCCGAGCGTGAGCACGCCGTGGCGCTGTTGGGCATCGCGTAGATGCAGAGAGCCGCGGACGGCGTCGAGCTGGGTATCGAAGCCGACGGTGAGCTTGCCGCCCGCGATGGCGATGATGGGGTCGCTGCCGTTGGCGAGGCTCACGTTGCCGAGGTTGAGCTCGTTGGTCAGCTCTTCACCTTGGCGCGCGCCCGCAACCGGCGTGCGCAGGCGCACATTCTCGATGACGCCCGTGCCGTTCTGGCTCTGCGCGTTGGCGACGGTCACCACCCAGCTGCGCCGGCCGTTCTCCTCACGCTCCTGCATGACGACACGGAGACTGGCGCGGCCTATCGAGAGGTTCGGTCCGTTGCCGACTCCGAACTGGGCGGAGCTGACGTTGGCGTCGATCTCGTAGCGGTCGAGTCCGTTTTCACGGACGTAGGTCGCCCGAGAGCCTGGCGCGAAGGCGAGCTGCAAGCCTTCGCCGAAGCTCGTGGGGCGGCCACCCGCCGAGGGCGACAGCTCGATGGTCGCACGCACGGGAGAGCGCTGCTCGTCGATGACGCTGCGAAGCTCTGTGAGCTCGCGGCTCGGCGGCCGCGGTGATCGGCGCTGGCCGATGAGCGGGATCTCTTCGTTTACCCCTAGCGATCGGAAGAACTGGTGCGGGTCGACGGGGACGCGCCGTTGCCCCGAGAAGATGGCGCTGGTCTGGTTGCTCATGCCGAAGACGTCGGCGAAGAAGCGGGTGAAGGCGTTGCGGATGCGTGGGACGACGCGGCGGTCGTTGGTGAGGTCGACGCCGCTGATGTCCGCCGGTCCATCGAGATAGCTCGGGCGGCCATGAGCGTCGAGGACGTCGACGCGGGCCTGCGTAAGTACTCCATCGCGGACAGAGACCGTGATGGGGAGCTGGGTGCCCGGCGCCACGGTCACCTTGCTGACGCGGCCGCCTTCGGTCGAGACCAGCGTGGCTTGGGCATCGGCGCTGCGCACCGCGGCTAGGATGGCGCCCGGGTTCGCGCGCACGACGGGGTCGCGCGTGAGCGGCGATAGGTCCACGGTCGGCTCGATGGCCGCGTTGAGTGGAATGTTCGATGGCCGGTCCCGGGGGGCAGGCTCTGGGATGGCTGGCGCATAGCGGACTCCGCCATCGCGGACGGCGGGGGTCGGCGCGACGGCGGTTCGAGTGCGTGGGCGCGGCGGCTCTGCGGCGGTGCGGCGTCGGGCCGAAGCGGCGTCGGTTATTGGGCGAGGCACGACGACGTCGGCGTCGGAGGGCGGCTGGTCGTCCTGTGACGCGGGACGCGGCCCTCGTGGCTGGGGGGTAGGGCGCGACGCTTCCTTGGGGGCTACATACAGACCCCGAAGGATTGGCGCCGCTGTCATGTCGTCGGACATCTGCCCTCGGCCCGCCTCAATTCCCGAAAAAAGAGAACACTTCGGGATTATTGAAGTATCGGCCACTCGGGCGATTCGGTTGCGGCTAAGACGCTACCGGGGCGTACCACTTTCGCGAATGAAATCGCGGAACTGCTGCAGGCGACGCTCGAGGTCCTGCTGGCGCATGCGGAACGTGCCACCGGCCAAGGCGGCGATCTCGGCGTCTTCGACCTGCAGGTCGCCGGCAGCGATCGAGCGGGTGCCATCCGCCAGGATGCCGAACGAATAACGCATGCGGCCACGAACCGCGATGTTGCCGTGGCCCCCCTCGTCGGCGACGCGGGCGGCCATGACCGTGTTCGGTAGGTCGATTGCGGCGAAGACGACCTGCGTGCGGTTGCTGGCGGGATCGCGGCGGCTGTTGACCACGTCGATTACCGGCGCGACGAACGTGCCACCGGGGCTTTCGAACTCGAGACGGCTCGGGCCCAGGGTCACGGAGCCGCGGATCATCCGCTCGCGCGCCGTCGGCCCGGGCTCGGTGATGGAGCGCAGGTTACGGATCGAAAGCTCCATGTGCTCGCGCGCCTCGTTGCTGCCGACGTAAAACGACAAGCGCCGGATGTCGGCGGTGGCAAGTGAGCCTTCGGGGATCTGCATCTCGACGTCGGTCGGCTTGGGTGACGCAATGCGTGCGCTATAGCGGATGCGTGCGAGGTTCGGCTGATCGCCGTTTGCCACCACGCTCACCTGGTCGTCGCCGAAGGTGATGTCGGTGCCGCGCGCCAAGAACGTGAGGTCTTGGATGTGAGCTTCGCCACGGTCGCGCCGAGCGCCCGGCTCTGGCACGAGGTCGAGGTTGCGGACGGTGAGGGGGCCGCTGACGCGGAGGTTCCCGCCGAAGGTCGTCGAGGTGACACCGGGCAGCAGCACCTCGGACCGATCGCTGCCCGTGGCGCGGCGAGCCATGTCCGAGAACATGGCGAGGCGGTGGTTCGGTTGTTGGACCGTCGTGAAGCGCACGTCACCGGATACTTCCGACGGCCCGAGAACGAAGCTCGTCGCTCGCTTGCGGGGATCCCACGGGCCTTCGTCGCTAATGCGCAGATCACGGGCACGGAACCCTTCGAAGTCGAAGTCTTGGGTGACGACGCGGTCGTCACCGACCGTCGTGTTGACCGTGAAACGCCGCGCGACGCCGCTGCTCAGCTGGAAGCGTCGGTCGTCGGTGGTGATGCTCGTGGGGCCGAGCGTGAGGTCGCCGCCCGCGGGGTTCTCGCCGGCAAGGCTGATGCGGCTGCTGTTCGCCGGCTTGTCGATCGTCAAACGCATGCCGCTCTCGAGAGTCACGAGGTTGCTTCCGAAAGGAAAGCGCGTGCCGGTGGGCATGGTGACTTGCGCGCCGCGAATCTCTGCCGCGTGCATCGCGCGGCGGATGAGTGCCGCGACCGGTGTGTTTCCGAGTGCCATGTCGACGCGACTTGCCGGATTCGTGTTGGCGTCGAGCTGCATGCCGGACGCGGTGACGATATTGCGGAGAACTTGCGGCACTACATTGGTGCGCGTGGCCCCCGGCTGCGCGGCGGGTCCCAAGAGTGGCGCAAGACCCTCCTGAACCGACGGCCAGATGTCGATGTTGCGCGGCGACCAGCTGTTGTCGACGACCGGTCGTGCGCGGGCCTGACCGCTCGCGTCGGTGAAGCGCTCATAGGGCTCGGCGCGCAGGCGACCATCGGCGCCGGGCACGAAGCGAATGCCGTGGAAGCTGGTCGTGCCGCGCATCGCGCCGAGCAGAGCGCTGCTGTTGACGGTGATGGGGTTCGAGAAGCTCACCTCGACGCCGTGGGCCGGCTGGTCGCCTTGGCGCAGGGTCGTGACGTTCATCGTCGTGTTGGCGGGAATGACCAGACGCGCGCCGCCAACGCGCTGGCCGGCTGGCGTGATGTCGAGGTCTTGAGCGTCGGGGCCGAGTGGCACGCGTACGTCGAAGCGCGCGTCGTCGGCGCTGCCGATGACCTCACCCAGATTGATCTGCCGTAGCGTCTCGTCGAGCGAGCGCGGGTTGGCCTGAAGGTCTACACCAGCGGCGCGTAGAGCGCCGTCGAGCCTGGCGTTGCGCTCCGCGAGGTCGCGCGCCTGATCGGGATTCTCGGCGGCGCGTTCCGCTGCCTCGCGCAGGATTCGCGGCTGGTTGGCAAGGCCGCGATCGACGCCGTTCAAAGGCGTGAGATCACCGGAGTCCTCGTGAGAGGCCGAGAACACGACGCCGCGCGAGCACATCGCGGCCCAGCGGCCCTGGGTGATCGCATCGAGATTACCGCCAGGAGTGAGCGCGGCGCGACAGCCGGCGAGCATCGCCGTGTAGTCCTGGACGTTCTCGTAGAGCGGCGGCGCTTCGCGCGTGCTCAGCGTGCCGTCTTGGTTGAGCCGCCCGTTGATCGGAATCGAGACGGCGGTCTGCGGCGTGTCGGTCGCTGGCAGCCGCGGGTCGCGGCGAATCGCGACACGCAACGAGCCCGGGTTGTTCTCGTCGGCCGTGAGCGGCATGCCGACGGTGCCTTCGGCAACGCTGCCGCGGACGTGCCCGTCGACCGTGGTGTCGGCGCCGGTGCGGCTGAACGTGAGGTTCACGTCGAGATTCGGACGGCGCGCTTCGAACGAGTAGCCTTGGCGCGGTTGACCAGTCCGCGGATCGATTGGGGTGATCTGGCGCATCGAAAGGTCGGCATCCTCGGGCCGGCCAGGGCGCGGGACGCCGGTCGCTTGGGCGCGCAATGTGTAGCTGTAGTCGCCGTCGGACGCGAAGCTCCGCACCTGCAGCGTGCCGCCGGCGTTGACATGCATGTTGGCCACGGTGCTGCCGACGAGCTGGTTCACACCGTGCACTTGCGCGTTGGTCGTCAGGGTCAGTGGATCGTTATCGGTCGACGCGAGTGACCAGCGACCGAGGCGCGGTGTTCCGTCATTGCGGATGGCGCCTTCGTAGGCGAGACGGCCGCTCCCCGAGAGACGGGTGCCGTCGCGTAACGTGGCGTGCAAACCGTCGCGGACTTGCATGGTGAAGCCGTCACCAGTTGCTAGGCGCACGTCGAGCCCGTTGGTGTCGGCGTCGAAGCGCACGCGCGTACGGTCAGAAGCCTCGCGCGGCTCGCCATCGCGGAATGGACGCACGTCGAGATTGATGTTGCGGACCCCGGACCGCGGGTCGGAGTCGGCGACACGGAGGCGGGCGCGCTCGCCCGAGGCATTCACCACGCTCAGGTCGGTCGACAGCCCGGTCACCGCGGCGTTCTGCAAGTTGGCGCGTACTAGGCGGCCATTGCTGATCTCGATGTTCGAGCCGCGTGGGAGCACCAAGCGTCCGGCGCCGACGGTGTCGACTTGGCCTTTGCCGACCGGCACGGCGATGCGGGCGTTCTGCACGTCCATCTCGCGGACCGTCATGGTGACTTGGCCGTTGGCGCCGCGAGTGCCTTCGATCTGGATGCGGCCACGACCCATGCGCACGCCGTCTTGCGGCGCTCCGAGAACGGCGGACGCGACGTCGGCCGAAAGGGTGAAGCGCGCCGATCCGCGATCACCCGGCGTCACCGTGAGGCTCGGCGGCCGCGCACCTTGGGCTGGCTGTAGCTGGATGCCGGGCCCGAGGAAGTTACTGATGTTGACCGTGGCGTCGATGCGGCCGTTGCCGGTCTGGGCGCCGCGGATGTCGTAGTCGCCGATGAGCGACGAGACCCAACCGAGGTTCGCGGAGACCGGGCGGTTGTTCACGAGCCGCACGCCTTCGATGGGGACCATGCCACCAGCGGCCGACAGACCGCTGATGCGGACAGTACCGGTCACGCCGGTGCGCGAATCGATACCGACGTTGCCCCCGAGGCGTGCCGGTTGGCCACCCGTGAGGCTTATACGAGCGTCGGGCGACGACCGCAGCACGCCCGATACGTCGGCGGTGCCGCGGATGTGCGGCATGAGGTTGGCGCCGGCGATGGGCAAACGCGCGTCGAAGCGAGCCGGCTGTGGGCGCGGTGCCGTCGGCTGCTCGCCACGTACCGGGGCTCTGGGCTGCTGTGTCGGTCCACTTTGGCGGACAGGTGGGCGGGCGGGTGCTTTGGCGCGAGGTGGTTTCTGCCGCCGTGTGGGCTGCTGCGGCCGCCCCTCGTCGCGCAGATCGCGATTGCGCTCCCGCTCGGCCTGCAGGGCGCGCTCCCGGCTGCGCTCGGCGTTCGAGCGGCGCGGCGGGCGGGCTGCCGGCGCCTGATCAGCGAACGACCGGAAGAAGTCCGCGAAGGGATTCCAGTCATTGCCGCTGGTTGGACGCCTGGTCGACATACTGCGCTGGGAATCCTACCTGCCGGGGGAGCTCGTTGCGGCCTCGAGAACCGGTGCCGCCCACCACACCCTCGTACATACCCGGACTTACGGAGGTATGGCTCCCTTCCGGTCAACGTACGACGATCTTCAACTGCCCGATATCGTTAGGGGAAACACCCATTTGCTCGATTTGGCCGACGAGCTCGCCCACGGTCGCCCGCCGTGACAGCCGCAACTGCTTCCCGGAGCCGGTGGTCTGGGGGAGGGGAATCCAGCCGGATCCCAGGACCCGGGCGTCGAAAAGGCCGAGGTAGCCGTCGAGAAACTGCATGTCGACGCCCTGGCAGCCGCAGGTTGCGATCAAGCTCGGGATCGCCCGGCGCGCGGTGCTCAAGGAGACCCCCGCGGCGAACGACTCGGCGGAGGCGCGGTAGCCGGCGTAGCAGGTGCGACCGAGCTCTTCGCGGAAGATCTGCGGCACCAGGCCAACGCGGAGGCTGGGAGCTGCGCCCTCCAGATCCGCGGCTTCTTCGCGCAGGCGCGGATGACTCACGGTGGCCGGCAGCTTGATGGTGCGTGCGCCGACGAGCAGGCGGCCCTCGAGCCGCACTTCGAGCATTTGCGTCATCTCGCGCAGGGTCGCGGCGATGTCGAGGAGCTGCCGGGCCTGCACCGATTGGTCGGCATCGATGTACACGATGACCTGCTCGGTCTGCGGCATGGCCTGCGCCAAGGCCTGTCCCAGCTGATCGCGGTCCAGGGCGGCGCCGCGGGTGCCGTTGCTGTCGACGACGTAGGTGCCTTCGGGGCCGACCACGACGCGGGGCCCACTGTCTTGGCCATATTGGACGAGCTCGCCGGCGACTTGCGGGACGCTGGTGTCGGCGGCGCTGTAGAGCGGCGCCATGGTCTGGATGCGGTTCGTCAAAGCGGACACGTGCTCGCTGCACCCGAACAGACCCTCGCCGCCGCCAACGCTACCGAGATCGGGAGCGCTCTCGCCCTCGTTCGCTTTGGCGATGCGAATCAGCGCTTCGTTGCGGCGCGACACCAGCGGCTTGGCCTCGGCCGCGGCCGAGCGGGCATTGGCGCTGTCATCGAGGTACTCGATCGACGAGCCGACGCGGGTCTCACCGACGAGCAGATCGTGCATCGACGCCTGCGCCTTGCCGCTAACGCGGACTTGCGCTTTGACCTGCCGGCTGTCGTCGACCTTGAGATCGGCGTGCTGCTCGCCGCTGACGGCAACGACGTTGAACGGCCCTGCTGGGGTGCGCTGGGTACCCTCGCTACGGAACGTCGTGACCACCAGCGTGCCTTCGTTGGTCGCGAGGCTCGCTTGGCGCGGGCGGTCGGCGCGGATGGTGCGCAAATCGAGAGGGCTCACGGGACCCGTTGCTTGCAACGCCGAAAGGGTGCGCGTCACGAGACCCGTCATGCGATCGTCCAGACCGTCCACCGCGAACCGTTGCAGACGGCCGGTGGCTTCGAAGCTCGCGGTCACCGACTTTCCTACCAACGACTCCGCGTTGCGACTGGCTCCGTCGTCGAGGAAGCGCGCGTCCGTGAAGGTCAGGAGGGCATCGAAGCTGCCGTCGGCATTGACGTGACGCACCTCGAGGTCGAACACGAGACGATCGTCGTCGATGCCGCGCGTCGTCTGCGTTGCCGTTGCCGCGGTGCCGCGATAGTGGTCGCCGACCGCCGGCTTGTGCAGCGACGGCGCACAGGCAAATGATGAAGCGGCGAAAAAGAACGAGTACAGAGCAGCCCGAGAGTGCGTGAGCATCTCCTATGACCGTTACGCCTTCCATCGCGAGTGTCGCCAAAGACGGGGCTCCGATCAAACTTTCCCGACGCCTACCTCCGGACATGACGCCATCGGAGCTGACGCGTGCCCTCGAGGAGCTCGCGCCCCCTTACGACCTCACCGAGACCAACCCGACCCGCGTCGATTTGGTCTATCCGGAAGGGGCCCTGGCTTGGGCGTTGGGTGGTGCCACCGCGCTCGCATCGTACGAGCCCGACGCCATGGGTATGCGCTCGGCGCGCGACTTCCTGAGTGGCGTGGCGGGTGTGCCGGTCGACCACCTGCTGGTGACCGCGAGCACGAGCGAGGCGTACGCTATAGCGATCAAGACATTCGTGGATCCCGGTGGGCTCGTCGCCGTGCCGCGCCCGAGCTATCCGCTGATCCCGCACCTCGCGCAGCTCGAAGGCGCCGACACCGTCTGGTACGACCTCGTCGCCGAGGAGCGCTTCCGCATCGATATCGCGAGCCTCGAGCGCGCTCTGGTCGCCGGTGCCAAGCTGGTGGTGATCGTCAGCCCCAACAATCCGACGGGCTCGGTGGCGAGCCGCGACGAGATCGCCGAGGCGGCGTTCCTGTGCGTCGAGCGTGGCGCGGTCTTGCTCATCGATCGCGTCTTCGCCGCCTATGCGCTCGAAGGCGTGGTGCCGGACCTGCCCGAGAATCTTCCAGGCCTCGTCATTGCGCTCGATGGTCTCTCGAAACGTGCCGCGATGCCCCAGCTCAAGCTCGCGTGGATGGCATTGCATGGCGACGCCGCTGACGCGCTGGCGCCGGCGCTTGCCTGGGTGAACGACGCCTATCTCTCCGCGGCGACGCCAATCCAGCGTGCGCTGCCGGCGCTGTGGCCGCACGGAGAGACCATGGCTGCGCAGATCGGCGCGCGCCTGCGGACCAATCTCGCGACGTTGCGCGCCGGGGTTCTGTCCGTCAAAGCGGTCGGGGTGCTGCCGGTCGCCGCCGGTTGGAGCGTGGTGATTCGCGTGCCCCGCGTGCTCGACGACGATGGCTGGGTCCTCGCGTGTGCCCGCGCAGGTGTTCGGCTCGCGCCGGGCTATCTCTACGACTTCGACCGGCCGGGATTCTTGGTCGCGAGCCTCTTGCCCAAGCCCCAGAGCTTCGCCGCTGGAGCCCGCCGCTTCATCACCGTGGCGCAGGAGCTGGTGTAGTCGCGCTTGCGTGCTCTGTCTCACCTACCCGCCTTGGCTGTCACGTTTGCGCACCAAGTGACATCTTTTGCGTGTGGGTGTGCGTCAAACCTGCCCGCAATGGCGGTCAAGGCATGGCACGTGGGTTGCTCATCTTGGTGGCGAGGCGCATCGCGCGGAGGGCTACCGATGGTCACCACGTCCACCCACAGTACAGCTAGCGACGATCGTTCATGCTTGGTTGGCCAGCTCGAAGCTTGGCCGCTCGAAGAGATCCTGCTGTGGCTTTACCAGTCGGAGCGCTCGGCGGTGCTGCGCGTCGGCACCGGGCGCGAGCACGCGATGCTGCTGGTCCGCGGTGGCCATCTGTCGCGGGTCGAGTGGGGGACGCGCATGGGCGAAGATGCCCTGATTGCGCTGTTCTCGATGCCGGTCGGCGCCTTCAACTTGATGCTGCGCGAGCCGCCGGACGCGCGCGCCAACGTGCTGCGCCCGACCCCCGAGCTCCTGCTGCAATGCACGTTCGCTTACGAAGAGTCCGACCGTCACGTCTATCGCGCCTAATAGACACACATCGACATCCATTGGATCCCTGACGAAAAGTGGCACGGGTGCCGCCCTTGGTCAGCGCGCAAGCTCATGGGGCGTGAGTCAGCTAAACTCTGGGCGGTGACCCGCCTCTGCGTTCTTGCAGTCGTGGTAAGTTGCGCTGCCTGCACCAAGCAGACGGTCGGTCTCGCCGACCGTGCTTGCGACGTTGGTCAGTGCGTCGAAGGCTTTGCGTGTCTCGACGGCCTCTGCAGGCCGTTGGCCGAAAGCGCCAACGCGGGCGCTCGTTGTGGCGAGCCGCTCGGGGTCGCGCCCTGCATCGCGGGGGCGACTGATTGCACGCAAGGCTGCCGGCAGTGCGTCGACGGTACCTGGAGCGAATGTCTTTACGACTGTCTGGTGACCGGGGGAGCGTTCATTCGCGCCGAGTCGTGCAACGCCCGCGACGATGACTGCGATGGCGCAGTCGATGAGGCAACCGACTCGCCCAACGGTTGCTCCGACCGCTTCCTGGATCTCGACGGCGACGGGCACGGGGCGGGTCAGGCGCGTTGCGCCTGCGGAAACGGCAATGACGGCTACGTCGCGACTACCTCCGACGACTGCAATGACGGCGACGCGGCTATCTACCCGGGCGCGGCCGATGCCTGCCTCGCGTGCGAAACCTTCGTCGCTCTCCATCGTGACGACGACGGTGACGGAGTCGAAGAGTGCGATGGCGACTGCAACGATGCGAGCCCGGGCATGAGCCCCGCCGTGCTCGAGGAGGTGAGCAGAGGCAACTGCCGCGACGGTATCGATAACGACTGCAACGCCCAGAGCGACTGTAACGACTCGAATTGCGCCGTGCCGCCGGCACTATTTCGCTACGGCCGCACCATCACCGTCACTCCCAATCCGACGCTCGCGGCCGGGCTCGGTATCCCGATGACCTTCGACCATGCGGCGCTCGTCAGCAGCGGTCGCTCGGAGCTTTCGGGCGGTGACGTCCGTGTCTTTGTCCGTGATCGCGGAGGGTATCACGAGGTCGCGCGCGAGCTCGACGTGACCAGCACCTGGAACCGCCCCGATACACGCTTGTGGGTTCGCAACGAGCATGCGCGAACGGCGGCGGAGACCGACCTGTTGCTGGTGTACGGGGCAGGGCCCGGTGTTACGACCCAGGCCGCGACCAACACCGAGGTTTATGCCCTTCGAGATGACTTCGACCGGCCCGAGCCGGCGCTTGGCATCCCGTGGGTCATCCCGAGCACTTATGGGGTGCCGATGAGCGCAGGCTTCATCCGCCTGCCAGGGACCAACAACGCCAACGCCAACCCGGTGGCCGACCGGGCGTTCCCGGCCATCACCAGCGGCCGCGTGGAGCTCACCGTGGCCATGAACAACAACGTGAGCGGTGAGACCGACTACGGATCCTTCGTGCACCTGGGCCGGATGCTGCCGAACATCCTGAACGCGAGCGTCGTCAGCACGGCTGCCTCGGCCGTGGTGCTCGGGTTCGGCAACTTTCCGGACACCGACGCAGGGCCGTCGTTCGGCAACAATCACTACTTCGGGGTCGGCCCGAGCGCGGGCTACGTCGACTTCGGCGCGCGGAATGGGGCGCACGTGATGCGCGCCGTCGCCGACCTCGGCACGCGCGTGGTCAGCGTGACGTTGGACGGTACACCCGTGGCCGCGCCGGGGTTTGGCGACGTCGCCGTGACCAGGGTCGACACCCTGCGCATCTCCGGCTGGCAGCTGGTGAATGCCGGCGGCATCACCTACGACTACGTGGCCGTCCGTGCCGCCCCCCCGGTGGAAGCCTCCGTGACCCTCGGGCCCGAGCTGCCCATCGGCCCCTGTCCTTGACGATAGCGCGTCCGTAGGGCCTTTTTACGGCCGCGATCGTAGGCCTCGGCAAAAACGATCGGACCCCCCACGTATTGGGTATGCGCCGACGAGTCCCTAACGCTCGTCGTCGATTGGCAGGGCCATGCGCATCAAGAGACTCGAAATTCACGGCTTCAAATCGTTCGCCGAGCGTGCCGTGCTCAACTTCGGGGAAGGCATCACCGGCGTCGTCGGTCCCAACGGCTGCGGCAAATCCAACATCGTCGATGCCCTCCGCTGGTGCATGGGTGAGATGAGCGCCAAGCACTTGCGTGGCCGCGCCATGCAAGACGTCATCTTCGCGGGCTCCGATAGTCGTGGACCGCTCGGCATGGCCGAGGTCACGATCAGCTTCCACAACGACGGCAACGTGCCGCCGCAATACGCGAGCTTCAGCGAGATCGCGGTGACCCGCCGCCTGCATCGCGACGGCAGCAGCGAGTATCTGGTCAACAAGGTGCCGGCGCGCCTTCGCGACATCACCGATCTCTTCCTGGGCACCGGTGTCGGTACCCGCGCTTATTCGATCATCGAGCAGGGCCGCATCGGCTTCATCGTCAGCAGCAAGCCGGAAGATCGTCGCTCCCTCATCGAAGAGGTCGCGGGCATCACCAAGTTCAAGGCGCGCAAGAAGGCCGCCGAGCGGCGCATGGAGTCGACGCAGCAGAACCTCGACCGCGTCGGTGACGTGGTCAGCGAGCTCGAGCGTCAGCTGCAGTCGCTACGCCGTCAGGCGCGCCGCGCCGAGAAGTACAAGGAGCTGCGGGCCGAGCTACGCGACCTCGAGCTGCATCAGGCATCGCTCGAGATGCTGCGGGTCGCGGCGCTCGAGAAGCACGCGCAAGGCGAAGCCGAAATGTTGGCCCGTGATGCCGAAGATGCGCAGGCCGGAGTCGCGGCTCGCGAGAGCAGCATCGAGGCCGACCGTCTGCGCTTGCTCGAGGTCGAACGCGAGCTGCAACGCGAGCAAGCAGCGAGCGCCGAGCTCGACTCCAAGCTCGCGGCGCTCGAGCGTGACCTGACGCACTGGCAACGGCAGCGCGATGAGGCCATCGCCCGCGTCCACGCGGCGCGGCGGGACGTCGAAGACGCCGAGGCGCGTTTGGCCCAGGCCAAGAACGAGCACGAAAGCCACGACCAGGCGCTCGGGCACCTGTCCGCTTCGGTGGACAGTGACCGCGAGCGCAGCTACACGCTCGAGACCGCGGTCGGCGAGATGCAGGGGCAGATCTCCGGGCTCGACCGCGATGCCGAAGCGCTCCGGCGCTCGGCCGTCGAGCACATTCACGAAGGTGCTCGCCAACGCACGCTCATCGCCGCCATCGCCAAACGCGATGTCGAGCTCAAGAACCGCTTGAGCCAGTCGAGCGCCGAGCTCGAGGACGTGGCGCGGCGTCGAGCCGAGGCGGAGGCGAAAGCCAGCGAGCTCAGCGAACGGCGTGACCTCCTCGCCGGCCAAATCAGCGAGTGGCGCGCCCGCGTCACCGAGAATCGTGCCACCCTCGAGACCGCCATCCGGCAGGTTGGCGAGAGCGAGACACGCCTGCGCACGCTCCGCGACACCCTGGCCGAGCGCCGCTCGCGCCTGGAATCGCTGCAGGAGATCGCCCGGCGCTTCGAGGGCTACTCCGACGGCGTCCGTTCGCTCATGCAGCCCGACGGCGGCGAACCTGCCGTGGCCGGCATTCGTGCTCTCATCACCGATGTCCTCGACGTGCCGCCCGATCTCGAGCGCGCGGTGGAAGCGGCGCTCGGTGAGCGTCTGCAATACGTGGTCGTCGATGCCCAGTCGGTTGGTGTGACCGCTATCGCGCACTTGCAGCAGATCGCCGGTGGCCGCAGCGGTTTCGTGCCGATGACGCCGCGTACGGTGCCGTCGATGGCGCGTGGCAATGCCCTCGACCGCGTCAAGGCGCGCCCCGGTTTCGAGAAGGTCGCGGAGTATTTGCTCGCCGACGTCAGCATTGCCGACTCACTCGACTCGGCGCTGGTGTCGTTCGGCGACGAGCAGACGCCGCTGCGCTACGTGACCCTGAGCGGCGAGGTGCTCGACGCCTTCGGAACGCTCATCGGTGGCTCGGAGGAGGGCACTGGTCTCCTCGCCAAGCGTCGCGAGATCCGCGAGCTCGAGGAGCTGGTGGCGACCCTCGATAGCGAGCACGAGGCGGCGCGGGCGTCCCATCTGCAGCTCGAGACCTCGCGTCTCCAGCTCGAGGTCGACATCCAACAGCTCGAGAAAGATCTGCACGCCGCCGATCTCGAGCGCATCGAGACTTCGAAAGATCTCGAGGCCGCGATGGCGGATGCACAGCGCGCTGGTGACCGCGCCGAGATCGTCGAGTTCGAGCGCTCGCAGGCGAGCGACGAGCTGGCCAAGAGTGCGAGCGAGACCAAGGCAGCCGAGGAAGCGGCTAGCCGCGCCGAGGAAGAACAGCGCAACATCGAGCAACGCGCTCGTGAGCTCGGTGAGCGCCGTGCCGGCATGGCCGAGGAGCTCGCCGCACGCGCCGAGGAGCTGACGCGCGCCAAGGTCGAGGGCGCGACGCGTGCCGAGAAGCTCACCGGGACCAAGGCTGCGGCGCAGCGCCTGCAGCAAACCATGCACGAGCTCACGCAGCGCATCGAGCGTGGCCAGGGAGCGATTCGTCACAACGAGACGGCAGGCCAGGAGCTCACGCAGCGTATCGAGGAGGGCCAGCAGCTCGCCTTGACCACGTCGGCGGACGCCTTGCGCCGGCGCGAGGAGCTCGCGGCCGCGCGTGAGCGTTACGAAGCCGACCGCCAGAGCGTCGCTGTCGTCGAGCAAGCCGTGCGCGAGCAGCGCAAGAGCGGCGATGCGGCCACCGAGCGTCTCACCGCCGTGCGCATGGAGCTGCAGCGCCTCGAGCTCGAGCGCGTCCGCATCGGCGACCACATTCTCGAGCGTCACGACGTGCGCATCGAGCACGTGATGACCGACTACCATCTGCGGCCGATGCCCGGCCCCGAGGCACGCCAGAAGTCGACCGAGCTCGACCGCGCCATCAAGGCGTTGGGACCCATCAACCTCACGGCTATCGACGAGTGCGCCGAGATCGAGACGCGGTACGGGTTCCTCGTGACCCAGCGTGACGACCTCGCCAACGCGTTGGAGTCACTGAAGCGCGCCATCCAGCGCATCAACCGCGCGTCGCGCGAGCGCTTCCAGGAAGCGTTCGATGCGGTCAACGAGATGTTCCAGCAGGTCTACCCGCGCTTGTTCCGCGGCGGTGTGGCGCGGCTCGAGCTGGTGCAGAGCCAGGACGACGTGCTCGAGTCCGGTGTCGAGATCATCGCGCAGCCGCCGGGCAAGAAGCTGCAGAACGTCTCGTTGCTCTCGGGCGGTGAGAAGGCACTGACGGCGACCGCGCTGGTGTTCGCAATCTTCTTGATCAAGCCGTCGCCGTTCTGCGTCCTCGACGAAGTCGACGCGCCGCTCGACGAAGCGAACGTTGGTCGCTTCAACGAGATGCTGCGCGAGATCTCGAAGATCTCCCAGTTCATCGTCATCACGCACAACAAGAACACGATGTCGCAGGCCGACAAGCTGTATGGCGTGACCATGCAGGAGCCGGGCATGAGCACGTTGGTTTCGGTGAATCTGGATGAGAAGAAGGTCGAAGCGGCTTAGTCGGCGATCGGACATCGGACATCGGACATCGGACATCGGTTATCGGCATGCGGTTTTTCGGTCTTCTCTTGTTCGTGTCCGCGATAGCGTCGGGATGCGGTCACTCCCGTAATCCCCGCCTCACCGCCCTCGTCGGCGAGTCCGACGTCCGCGGCTACCGCCTCATCAACCGCCTCGCCGAAGACGATCTCACGTTCCAGGTCCCACCCCAGAGCCTCCAGCGCTGCGTCGACATGGCTCAGCATTACGCCCGCCCCATCGATCGCTCCCCGCGCCTCTCCGAGCCCTTCTCGGTGCGGACCCTGAAAGCCGGCTGCGAGAACGAGCTGCGCATGGCCGCGCGCAGCATGTTCGTGCTGACCTCGGTGCGCATGCGCTTGCTCATTGGAGCCGACGGACTAGCGCGCGAGGTCGAAGTCATTCCGACCCTGACCACCGCCGAGCAGGATCTCCAGACCTGTTTGGTGGCGAGCGCCAAGCGCAACCAATTCCCGCGCAACTTCAACAACCAGCCCTACGAAGAGCAGGTCGACATCGTCTACTACTACTCGTACATCGGCGAGACGCGTTGGAAGATGGTCGACACCATGCGACGCCTCGACGAGCCCACGCGCGAGACGTGCCAGTGTCTGCTCGCCCACCCGACCGAAGGTCCCGTGACCTTCGAGGCCCAGTTCACCCTGCCGGAGGCGAGCGCGCCCGAGCACGCCGAGAATCTCAAAGTGACAGGGAAGGGGACCAGCTCGCCCCTTGCGGCCTGTTATGGCGCCGCGATCGCCCAGCGCCTCTTCTACGGCCGTGGCGCCAGCACCGACGTCAGCTACCAATTCAAGGTTCTGCCAACGAAGTAGGAGGCCGTAGCGATGCGCGGCACCATCGCCTCGGACCCTTGATTACGCGCGGATCTAGCAGGTAAAGAGGCGCATGCTCGAAGCACACCTACCGCTGTTCTTGATGGTGATTCTGGCGACTGGGCTCGGGACGCTCCTCTTGAGCATCTCGAACTTTCTTGGTCCGCGCCGCCCCACCAAGATCAAGCTCGAGGTCTTCGAGTGCGGCAACCCGCCCACCGGCCCCGCCCGCGAACGCTTCAACGTCAAATTCTATCTGGTCGCGATCCTCTTCCTGGTCTTCGATATCGAAGCCGTCTTCATCTACCCCTGGGCGGTGACCTTCGGAGACGCGGTGCGCGGCAAAGGCTCGCTCGCCCCCGCGGCGTTGGCCGGCTCGATGCTGGTGTTCGCGGGACTGCTGGTCGTCAGCCTGATCTACGAGTGGCGCAAAGGCGCGCTCGAGTGGGCCGGTCGTGAGTCCGAGGACAACGTCCAGGAAGCCGCTCCGGCGTCCGCTCACGCGGCGCACGGCCAAGAACGCAAATCGACTGTCAGCCACCACGCGGCCTGAGGCAAACGATGAAAGACGAAGACATCATCCATAACGAGGTGCTGGTCACCCGCCGAGCGGACGCCGAGAGCTGGCTGCGCCAGACCATCGAGCGCATGACCCAGCCGGGCATCAACTGGTCGCGCAAGTTCTCGCTCTTCAACTACCCCTTCGTGACTGCCTGCTGCGGCATGGAGTTCATGTCGGTCAACGGCCCGCGCTACGACATGGCGCAGTACGGCGCCGAGTTCCCGCGCTTCTCGCCGCGCCAGGCCGACCTCATTTGGATCGTCGGCACCATCACCCAGAAGCAGGCCCCGATCTTGCGCCGCGTTTGGGAGCAAATGGCCGAGCCCAAGTGGGCGATCGCCTTCGGCGTCTGCGCCTCGACCGGTGGTTTCTACGACAACTACTGCACCGTGCAGGGCGCCGACCGCATCATCCCCATCGACGTCTACATCCCCGGCTGTCCGCCGCGTCCCGAGCAGATCATCGACGGCTTGCGCCTGCTCATGGACAAGATTCAGACCCAGCACGGCCGCGTGATGGTGTAGCCCATGTCCGTTCTCGCGTTGGAGAAGCTCAAGCGTCGCTTCGGTGACGACATCCTCGAGACCCACAGCAAGCTCGGCGACGACACCGCGCTCGTCAAAGCGGAGCGCATCTACGAGGTCGCCCAGTTCTTGAAGGACGACCCCGAGCTCCAGTTCGACATGCCCATCGACAACACCGCCGTCGATTGGTGGCAGGTGAGCGAGCCTCGTTTCGAGGTCATCTGGCACCTCTACTCGACCCTCAAGCACATGCGCATTCGCATCAAAGTGCGCATCGGCGAGGACAACCCGACGTGCGCCTCGCTCACGCCCCTGTGGCCGGGCATGGACTGGCACGAGCGCGAGACCTGGGACATGTACGGCATCCGCTTCAGCGGACACCCGAACCTGAAGCGCGTCCTCATGTACGAGGAGTTCGTCGGCTATCCGCTGCGCAAGGACTACCCGATCACCAAGCGCCAGCCGCTCATCGAAGAGCGCATCGTGCGTGACGTGGCGACGCAGCGTAATCCGCCTGCGGACATGCTCAATCGTCCTTGAACGAGGCGGTTGCCCTATGACGTACGGGCACGCGCGCGGCTGAGGCACAGCAGCGCGATGCCGAGGACCATCGACGTCGCGTCGGGTGGCGATGACGCGCAGCCACCGCCCGCCATCATCGGCAGGATCTCTGCGACCTCGCCGACTTCTGACCCAACGTCGTAGGTGACGCCGACCGGATCTTCGTTGCCCATGGCGTCCACCGCGGCGACCTGGATGATGTGACGGCCGGCGCCGAGACCCTCGATGACGATCGGCCGACCAAAGTGCAGGCGCGCCTGACGCTGGCCATCGATGGTGAGGCGATAACGCATGCGGTTGTCGGGGGTCGTATCGTCGGTCGCGGACGGATCGATGGCGATCGGGTCGTCATCGGCGACTGGCGGCGTCGGCGGAGTTTCGACGGTGGTCGTGGGCGGGGTCGTGTCGTTCCGGTCGAGCTCGCCGACGTGAATCGAAGCGATGAGGCCACCCTCGATGGTTTGCAGGCTTTCGATCGCGATGGGCGTGAGCGACGTCGTGAACAAGCTGCTGACGATGGGGAGCTCGGCCACTCCAGCCGCGATCACGGGCGCCACTTCTTCGCGCACGTAGCGGTCGGCGTCTTCCTGGGTGAATGGGATGTCTTGGCCATCCATGCGGATGTCGAAGGGCCGGATGTCGACCGACTTGGGAGCGACGGTGATTTCGTTGGTCGAGCGCCGCACGTTAGTCTCGGCGCCGATGGTGAGCCCGCCAAGGATGTACGCGTTGAAGTCGCGCTTGTCGTCGGCGGAGATGGTGACGCGCCCGATGAGGTGCCCGATGTCGAGCTCCGCAAGGCCGACGGTGCTCGGCGAAAACGTGACGCGGGGCGGCTCCAACGTGCTGACGCTGGCCTTCATGCGCGCGTTGGTGCCGAAGCCGGCGATCATGCTGTCCGCCTCGGGGTAAACCTCGGCGAGGTCGAGACAGAGCCAGCCGGCACGCCAAGCGCTCTCCAAGGTGTTCTGCACGAAACGTTGTGAGATGCCGACGCTGGTGCCGACGAGCGTCGGCCAGGTCGGCAGCGGCGGGGCGGGCTCGCGGCGCCAATCGACGCCCTCGATGCAGTCCGCTAAACCGTAGTGCTCGGATCCGACCGCGAACTTGGCGGTGATGCCGCCGCCATCGATGGTGATCGACTCGGGCTGTGCCTTGAAGAAGACGCCGTCGACCTCTTCGCCGACGCTCACGATATTGGCGGACAGCGCCGCGACCTGATCGGCGACGAGCTCGGGAATGTAATTGCGGACCTCTTCGATAGCGTAGGCGACGAGGTCTTCTTCGAACCAATCGTAGAGCTGCTCGAAGGCGCTTTCGTAAACGGCGCAGCCAGAGACGTCGACGCCGGTCGCACCTTCGATGCGCACTAAGACGTTGGTCAGGCTCACGGCCGGGACGCACTCACTCACCGAGACGTAAGCTTGCGCCACCAGCTTCGCGCCGCCGGCGACCGCGCGCGCGTCACAGCTCGTGTCCGGTAAAGCGCACAGCTGGATGTCGAGCCTCGCGTCGACTTGGAGGTCGCCACGGATGTTCACGAAGAAGCCGCCACCGGTGAGCACGAGGTCGATCTGCGGATTGGTGAGGCGAATGTCGCCGTGCCGTACCGTGACGACGTTGTCGTCGAACCACAGGCCGCACTCGCCGATGAGAAATTGCTGACCGTCGAGCGACGCCTGTTGCGGCACCAGCCCGCCGACCGGAGCGAGCACTTTGTCGAGGTCGGCACGCGCCACCCGCGCCACGATCGCCTCGGAGACGAGCCCCGGATCGCAGGTACCTGACGCTGTCCCCGGGAGGGCAACGAGACCAGCCACGAAAGTGGCCGCGAGGTACACGCCGGCCAGCGTCTTCATTGTGGTTGTTATCGCCAAAACCCCTTGAAAGTTGCGGCGTTACCTAACGCAGCGCGTCGCCTCGAGAACCGACCAGGAACCTTCTTGGCGCCGGTAAATATCGGAGCGTCCCCGGCGCGGGGGCGAAACCCGTCCTGACGGGATGACAGGAGGACGTCGGTTAGGGCTTGGCGTTCTTGGCGCCGGAGATCGCGGTCTGCACGTAGCGCAGCTGGTCTTCGCTGATCCCCGGGATGCGGGCGCACCGCTGGTACTCCGTGATCGCGTCCGCCTGGCGCTTCTTGTAGAGCAGCCAACGCCCGTGATCGACGCAGATCGAGAGGTTGTCGCGGTGGGCGCCGAGCAAACGCTCGAACTCGGCCTCGCCCGAGGTCATGTCGGGGTTGAAGCTCAGGACGTCGGAGATCTGCTCATCGGTGATCGTGGTGAGCGGCGGCTTGGTCATCAAACGCTGGCGCCGACCCTTTTCGCTGATGCGCCGATGGGTCGCTTCCTGGGCGTTCTTGGGCGGATCTTTGGGCGTCGCCATCTCGGCATCGAACGCCTCGCGCTCACGCTTCACCAGCTCGATGTACTCGCGCGCAAACTCCGGCGAGAAGCGACCAGGAACATTCTCGAGCTCGGGCCAGGGGGGTGGGGGAGCGGGCGGACCGACCTCTTCGACCGCACGTTCGGCCGGAGCTTTTGCCTTCGGCGGAGCGCTTGTCGGGCTTTCCGGGGACGTGATGAGAGGCGGCACTGGGCGCTCTTCGACCTCCTCGCAGGCGAGGGCGGCCAGAGCGATCCCCAAAGCTGCAAAACGGTAGCCCACGTTAGCTTTTACCCGCATTTGGCGCCTCCAAGCGCGTTGACTTGGGGGCTCTAAGCTTCTACACCCGTCACGCCCTTCCGAGGGCACTTTTCCGCGAAGGCTGGCATGACCGACACCGCGTTCGACCTTCCGACCCGCAACATGGAAATCGCGCTCGGGCCTTCTCACCCGGCGATGCACGGCACGGTGCGCATGATGGTCGAGCTCGACGGCGAGACCATCGTCAAGACCGAGACCGAAGTCGGCTTCCTGCATCGTGGCTTCGAGAAGGAATCGGAGTCGGTGCACTGGGCGCAGGTCATGCCGTACTGCGACCGCCTCAATTACGTCTCGCCGCTCATCAACAACTTCGCCTACGCCATGGCGCTCGAGAAGCTGTGCGGCGTCGAGATCCCCGAGCGCGCGAAATACATCCGCGTCATCGCCGCCGAGATCTCCCGCATCTGCGATCACATGACCTGCAACGGCGCCATGGGCATGGAAGTCGGCGGCTTCACGCCGTTCCTCTACATGGTCGAAGCGCGCGAGCTGCTCTACGACATCGTCGAAGAGCTCACCGGCCAGCGCATCACGGTCAACTTCGCGCGCATCGGCGGCGTCGCGCACGATTTGCCGTCGGGGTTCGCGGGGCGCTGCAAAGAAGCGCTCAACAAGGCGTTCAAGCTCTTCGACGACGCCGACGCTCTGCTCACGCGCAATCGCATCTTCATCGACCGCATGAACAAGGTTGGCCGCATCACCAAAGAGCAGGCGATCGCCTACGGCATCACCGGCCCGATGCTGCGCGCCACCGGCGTCGCTTACGACCTTCGCAAGGCCGCGCCCTACGACGTCTACGACCGTATGGAGTTCGACGTGCCGGTCGGCGACAACGGCGACACCTACGACCGCTGGCTCGTTCGCCTCGAGGAGGCGCGCCAGAGCCGCCGCATCATCCACCAAGCGCTCGACCAGATCCCTCCGGGCCCCGTTTGCATCGAAGACCCGCGCTTCGTGTTGCCGCCGAAGGACGAGGTCTACACCTCGATCGAAGGCCTGATGAATCACTTCAAGCTGATCATCGAAGGCGCTCGCGTCCCGGTCGGCGAAGTGTACGGCTACACCGAGGGCGGCAACGGCGAGCTCGGTTTCTACATCGTGAGCGACGGCACCGGTAAGCCGTACAAGTGCCGCGTGCGCTCACCGTGTTTCACAGCCATGCAGCTGCTCGATCCGATCTTGCTGCCCGGCAACATGATCTCGGACATCGTTCCCATCTTCGGTTCGGTCAACATGATCGGCGGCGAGTGCGACAGGTGATTACCGCTTGTTCCGCCTTCGGCGGCGCTAACTATCGAGTTCCGCAACGGCAACGCGGAACCCGATGCCAGGCTCCGCCGGCTCTCCGTCCTCCACCGCGTTGCGGCTCGACGCGGCTCGGTCGGGTGCGCACGATCTCTCCCGTTCGAGGCCGAAGCGTTGTCGCCCTCCCTCCGCTTGCAACTAAGCTTCTGAGGATTCAGCCATGCCGCAGCTAACGCTCGACGGAAAGAAAGTCGACTTCCAGCCGGGTGAAACCATCATCCAGGCCGCCACGCGCGAGAACGTCGACATCCCGTACTACTGCTGGCACCCGCGGCTCTCGGTCGCGGCCAACTGCCGCATGTGTCTGGTCGAGGTCGAGAAGGCGCCGAAGCTCATGCCGGCATGCCAGACCGCCGCCACCGACGGCATGGTCGTCCACACGCAGAACGAAAAGGTGAAGGACGCGCAGCGCGCGGTGCACGAGTTCTTGCTGGTGAACCACCCGATCGACTGCCCGATTTGCGATCAGGCCGGCGAGTGCAAGCTCCAAGACTACTACATGGAGTACCAGCTCAAGCCGTCGCGCGTCGTCGAGCACAAGGTCAACAAGCCGCGTCTCGAGCAGCTCGGCCCCCACGTCGTCTACAACGCCGAGCGCTGCGTCGTCTGCACCCGCTGCGTGCGTTTCATGGACGAGGTCGCGCACAACTCGCAGCTCGGTGTCTTCAATCGCGGAGACCACAGCGAGATTGGCTGCGCGCCCGGCGTCACCCTCGACGATCCGTACTCGCTCAACACCGTCGACGTTTGCCCGGTCGGTGCGCTCACCTCGAACATCTTCCGCTTCAAGCAACGCGCTTGGAACCTGAAGCGCAGCGACAGCGTTTGCGGCGGCTGCGCCCGTGGCTGCAACATCCACGTCGATCAGCGCAGCGGTGTCGTCTATCGCCTGCTGCCGCGCGAGAACGACGCGGTGAACAAGTCGTGGCTGTGCGACGAAGGGCGCCTCACGTACAACCGTCCGAACGAGGGCAAGATCACCGAAGCCCTGGTGCGTGACGGACAAGACGCTCCGAGCACCACCGACGGCGTCGCCGGCTTGGGTCGCGCGGTCGACCTCTTGAAGCCGCTCGCCGATACCGGGAAGGGCGTCGCCGCTTCGTTGTCGCTGCACGCGACCATCGAGGAAGCCTACGTCTTTGGCCGCTTCGTCCGAGACGTCCTCCACGCGGACACCATTGCCGTCTTGGGGCTCACTCCCGGCAGCCACGACGACTTGTTGCGCGTCGCGGACAAGAATCCCAACCGCGCCGGCGTCATGACCGTTTTGGCGGACATGGGCTTGAAGGCCGTCGATGAGCGCGAGCTCATGGCGCGCATGAAGTCGGGCGGCGTCAAAGCCTGGCTCGCGGTCGGCCACGAGACCAGCTTCGGCCCCGAGCTCGCGGCTGCCGCCAAGAGCCTCGAGGTCATCGTTCACATCGCTTACGCCCGCGGCCCCATTGCCGAGGTCGCTCGGGTGACCTTGCCGGGCGTGTCGTGGGTCCAGACCGACGGCACCTGGGTCAACGTTCAGCAGCGCGCACAGCGGCTCAAGGCCGGCTTCCTGCCGGAGCATGACGCCAAGCCCAGCCACGCCTGGCTCATGGAGATCGCGTCGCGCCTCGGTGTCGCTTACGCTTGGCCGTCGATGACCACTCTCCGCGCCGAGATCGAGTCGCAGCTGCCCGCGTTCCGCGAGGTGAAGCTCACGCAGATGCCGCCAACTGGTGCGCAGCTTCCTTGGGCAGTGCCCGCCGAAGCCGCATCCAAGATCTGATCGAGGACGACGATGCTCTTCTTGCTGGTTACCACCATCATCAAGTGGGTCTTTCTAGTCCTGCTCTTCGTGATGCCGCTCGCGACGCTGCTCACGTGGATGGAGCGCCGACAAAGCGCGCTCACCCAAGACCGCTTGGGCCCGTGGCGCGCCTCGTTTTTCTCCATCGGTGGCAAGCCGGTGCGCCTCTTGGGCCTGCTGCACCCCATCGCCGACGCCATCAAGATGCTCTTCAAGGAGCCCTTCACGCCCGCCGCCGCGGACAAGAGGCTCTTCGGCATCGCTCCGGTCATCGGCTACGTCTTCGCCCTGACCGTTCTAGCGGTCATCCCGTTCGGTCCGGACATTCCAACGTCGATCATCCCTTTCGTGTCCGAAGAGACCATCGCCAAGTATCCAGTGCTGCCGCTGCAGGTCGTGCGCGTGGACGCGGGCATTCTCTGGGTCTTCGCTTTCGCATCGCTCGGCGTCTACGGCACCGCGCTCGCCGGCTGGGCGTCGAACAATCGCTTCGCTCTGCTCGGCGGTTTGCGCGCCACGGCGCAAGCCATCTCCTACGAAGTGGCGCTCGGTCTGACCATCGTCGGCGTGCTCATCGCGTACGCGACCACGGAGCCGTCGGCTATCGTCAGCGCGCAAAACACGACCGGCGCTTTGGGCCTGCCACTGTGGGGCATCTTCGTGCAGCCCTTCGGCGCCTTGCTGTTCTTCATTGCCTCGGTCGCCGAGACCAAACGCACGCCGTTCGACATCCCGGAAGGTGAGTCCGAGATCATCGGCTACTTCATCGAGTACTCGTCGATGGGCTTCGGCATGTTCATGCTCGGTGAGTTCGTCGAGATCGTCGTGCTCTCCGCGGTGTTCAGCACCTTCTTCCTCGGTGGCTGGGACCTGCCGTGGATCATGGGCAACGATTCGATCTGGCTCGGCTTCACCACGTTGACCCCCGAGTCGGTCGGCGCCGGCACCTTCCACCTCGTGCACATGCTCCTGGGCATGGGCATCTGGGGCGCGAAGATTTTCCTGCTCTGCGCCCTGCAGCTGCAGATCCGCTGGACGCTGCCCCGTTTCCGTTACGACCAGGTCATGAACCTCGGCTGGAAGATGCTCTTGCCGCTCGCGCTCGCGAACGTCTTCGTCAGCGCGGCGCTCATCTGGTGGGATCCGACTCTCACCGCCATGACCGTCGTCGGCCTGGCATTCATCGTCATGGTTTTCGTGGTGGCATTCGCTGGCCCCCGCCGTCGCTCGGCACACGAGGCTGGCCACGGCTCACACGCGTCTCATTCGCACGGCCCCGCGGCCGCGAGTCACTAGGAGCATCCCATGGGCGTCGTCCGAGTTCGCGATCGCGTCGAATACTCCCTGTACGAGCGGGCCTTCATCCCGGAGATCCTCCGCGGTCTCGGCATCACCCTGCGCCATTTCTTCGCCAACGCTTTCGGCAACAAGGAGACGCGCAACCTGCAGACCGTGCGCTATCCCGAAGAGCAGCGCGTCTATCCCGCGCGTTTTCGCGGACAACACCGCCTCTTGCAGCGCGAAGACGGCTCGCCTCGCTGCGTTGCTTGTTACATGTGCTCGACGGTCTGCCCGGCCTATTGCATCCACATCGTCGCCGCCGAGTCGCCCGACAACCGCATCGAGAAGTATCCCGCGGCTTTCGAGATCGACATGTTGCGCTGCATCAACTGCGGCCTGTGCGTCGAGGCCTGTCCGGAGGATGCCATCCGTATGGACACCGGTGTTCACACGCCGCCGTTTTACACCCGCGACGACGCCGTGGTCGGCCGTATCGACCTCTTATCGCTAATGGGCCGCGCTGGCACGGCGCCCGCCTACGGCGCCCAGAACTATCGCGAAGGTAAGCCTCGCGGCGCGTAATCCTCTTGCGCGCTATCGGCCTCGTTCTCGCTGCCGTCCTGGTGTGCTCGTCCGCTCGAGCGGATGACACGCACTATCAGGACTACCTCGTCGGTGGGCGGGCCATCGGTTTGGGTGGAGCCTTCTGCGCCTTGGCTGACGACTCTTCGGGCGTCTGGTTCAACCCCGCGGGTCTCGCCGACGTTGGCTCCTCGAATCTGCAGCTCTCGACCAGCTTGTACGGCTTCGAACGGGGCAAGGTCGGCTCGGGCGGCGGTATTCCAGTGCCGGGCGTCCCCAACTTGAACGACGCGTTCACCGACCTGGTGGTCATTCCCGCAAGCGCCGGCGGCGCCATCGCCTTCGGGGAGCGCGACGAGGACGGCAAGGCGACGCAGGGCATCGGTGCCGCCATCATCATCCCGTCTTACCGATCGAGCTCGCCCGGCAGCGACGAGGACCTCGCCACCACCTCGTACAAGCGCCGCGTGACCGACCGCGAGATCTGGGCCGGCTTGGGTTACGGCGCCCGTGTGACCTCGAAGCTCCGCTTGGGCGTCGCGGCGTTCTACGTGTTGCGTTCGGTCGCCGACACCGAGCAGCTGGCGTACGCCGCCGACGACACGTCCGCTTCGGCGCCCTTCGAAACCGTCTTCAGCGACATCACGCTCGCCAACGGGTCGCTGCTCCTCAACGCCGGGGCGAAGCTGGTGATCGACGAGCACTGGAACGTCGGCGTCTCGATGCGCTCGCCGTCGATGCGCATCCACTCGAGCGGCGCCATCCAATACACCCGTGCGACCTCCGAGCCGAGCACCGGTCTTTCGAGCGTGGAGCGCGTCGTCCTCGACGCCCTCGATTCTCAGACCAAACAGGCGCCCAGCGTGCGCGCCGGTGTTTCGTACGTCCAGCTGAGACACTTCACGCTTGCAGCCGATGTCACGGCCCATGCTCCGGTCAGCTACACCCTCGTCGACGTCCCCAGGTCGACGCGCGAGCGCCTGCCGTTCACCACCGAGATCGAGCGCCGCGCCGTGGTGAACTTCAACGTCGGCGGCGAATATCTCACGACCACCTGGTTGTCGGTCGCAGGCGGTTTTTTCACCGACTTCTCGAGCGCGCCACGCATTCGCGAGCCGCTGACCGCCGACCAACCACCGCGCTTGAATCTCTACGGCACGACCGCATCGGTGGCGTACATCAGCGAGCACATGATCACCCGCCTCGGCTTGCTCTACAGCTTCGGCTCGGGGCTCGACGTGCGGCCGGTGAGCGATCTCGATCGCTTGGGTGAGGGGACGAACGCCTTCACGACGCAGGAGCTCACCCAGTCGTTCTTCTACCTCTACGTCTCGTCGACGTTCCGATACTGACGAGCTCTTGCTCTCAGACGATCTCGGGCTCGCGATCGGCGTAGCGCTGCCGCATCACCAGCACCAGGGCGACCGCGGCACCATAAGCCGCGATTCCCATCCAACCCGCGAAGCGTGCCACGAAAAGGCTCGCGTGACCCTGCCAAAACTCGTCGTAGTCGCCGATGAAAAGCAAACGCCTGGGGAACGCGACCAGCGACCACAAGACGATGGCACCCGCGATACCGAACGGTGTCCAGCGGAGCCACTCGGGACCCACGCGTACGCTATGGCGGACAATCATGAAGCCAACCACCGCGGCGGCGGCGTTCGCAGCCACCGCGACGGCAGACAGGGTGCCGGTCCATGTGTCGATCTCGGGGAAGACCTGTGGGTCGAACCAGTAGAACATCGACCACTGGGGATGGAAGCGGAAGAGGAGGGTTGCGACCGGCGTAGCGACCACGGCCTCGAACGCCAGGAGCACGAGAAACGGCCAGCTGAGGGCCTCATCGCGCAGGGACGGCGAACGGCGTAGCACGAGGGCGAGGCTCGCGCCAAAGGCAAGGCTGGCTGCAACGTTTACGAGCGCTGGCATGGGCGTGGCGTCGGACTCTGGCTAGCGCTACGATACGCCACAGTGTCCGCCATCAACTTTCATACGAAAGAGATCTCGGTCAAGATCGTGTTCTACGGTCCGGGTCTCTGCGGGAAGACGACTTCCCTCCATACGATCTACGCCTCTCTGCCTGAGCACAAGCGACCTCAGCTCGTGTCCCTCGCCACCGAGGGTGATCGTACCATCTTCTTCGACTTTCTCCCGGTCACAGCGTACCGCATCAAGGACTTCAACGTCCGCTTGCAGCTGTACACCGTGCCCGGACAAGTCTTCTACAACGCGACCCGCAAGTTGGTTCTGAACGGCGTCGACGGCATCGTCTTCGTCGCCGACTCGCAGCGTCTCATGCGCGACTCGAACGCCGAGAGTCTGCAAAACCTGCAGGAGAATCTCGCCGAGCTCGGCCTCGAAGTGAGCCAGGTTCCGATGGTCATGCAGTTCAACAAGCGTGACCTCACCGAGATCTACAGCGTCGAGGAAATGGAGCAGATCTACAACCCGCGCCATGTCCCGTCGTTCGCGACCATCGCCACCAATGGCAGCGGCGTGTTCGAAGCGCTCAAGAACATCAGTCAGCAGGTGGTCAGCGACCTGCTTCGCAAGGGCCTGGGACGGCAGATCCTGCAACAGACCGAGCCCAAGGCGGCGAAAGAGCCCGACGGGTTCGCGGCCCTCGGGGTCGCAGCGCGTGACCCGGCGCCTACCAAACCCGAGCTCGCTGCCGCGGGTTTGTGGCCCCCTGCCGTCGCTGCCGTCGGTCAGCGCATCGACGATGCCCGCGCCCAGGGGCGGTGGAACGACGTCGTCATCGCCGTCGAGGAGCTGGTCGCCGGTGAAGCCAAGCGTTTCGGCGTCAACGCCGGTGACAAGGACGCTAAAACGGACTGGACCCCTACGCTCATCTTGCAGCGCAACATCCCATTCGTGCGTTTCGCGGCCCTGACACGTGCCGTGCAGGGGGCAAAGCTCGGTCGCCAGGTGACGCAGGGCGAAGCCATGAGCGCGCTGTGTGTGGCGCTCGAGCTCTTCTGGTAACCCGGCTATTCCTTCTGCAGGTCGTCGGCGAGGTACGAAAGGATCACCTCGTCGAGTGACTTCTCGCTGATCAAGTCCTCGCCGAAGATCGAGTCCACCGCGCTCTCGTTCTTCGACTCGAAGGCGCGCGCCAATGTCTCGGCCTCGAGCACGGTCTCCGGCGCCTTCGGGGCGCTGGCGATGGGCGCTGGCGGCGGCACGGGGCGGGTGATGGCCGCGGGTGCGCCGGCCTTGGGCAAGGTGGTCGAAGACTTCGGTGGCAAGCCTCCGAAGGTCGGTGGTGCCGCCTGGGCTTGCGCGGGCGCGGCAGCCGGTCTCGCTTGCGGTGTCGCTGGCTGGCCAGCCACGGGAGCGCTTGCCACCGGGCGCGGCGCCGGTGCGGGCTGCGCGGGCTTGGCCCCCGCCGGGCCGAACGGCGGACGCGGTGCCTGCGAAAACGGATTGGGATCGGACTTCGCCGGTGTACCGGCGGCGGCCGCTTTAGCGTACGCAGCTGCGCTCGGATGAGCGGGCTTCGCGGTTGGCTGAGCCGCGGGAGGAGGAGCAGCAGGCGACGTGGTGGCTTGTTTGGCCACCGCGGGATCGACTGGCAGCCCGAACGAGGTGCGGTGCTGCGCGCCGGCATCGACGTTGAGCGGCGCCGGACCGTTCAGCGTCGCGGCGTTCTTCGAGCGTTCGGCGATCTTGGTGTCGAACTTGCCGCCGATGAGATCTTTGAGCATGCCCTTGTGTTGGGCCTGCATGATCTCGACGAGCATCTCCGACATGCGCGGACTGCTGACGATGTCCGCGTACGACGTCTTGCGCGACTCGACTATGTTACCGCCCACGAAGAGGTGGGTGATGACGTGCGGAGTCTGGACGCCCGAGTCTTCCGTCTGAACGTGGTAGACGCGGTCTTTGTATTTGACGTTGTGGTTGTAGCCCGGAATCATCGCGTTGCGGCGTGACCTCGACCTCGATGAGGTATCACACCCCTCAAACGAGAGCCAACTTACGCGGAGTTCGTCGGGGAGATGAAGGGGTGATCGACGGGGTTTGAACCCGCGACCCGCGGATCCACAATCCGCTGCTCTACCAGCTGAGCTACGACCACCAAGAAACCGAGCCGCGACCTACAGGATGTAGGTCGCGGGAGTCAATCGGCAACGACTAGAGCTGCGCCAGGCCAGCATCGGCGCCGCGGCAGCGCGGGCAGATGCGGTTACCGGGTCCGCTCGACAAGAACACGCGATTGCACGAGAGGCAGTCGCGGGCGGCGAGCGACGACGGGACGCGACGGGCGCCCGGGCGATCGCCGGCCAGGTCGGCGGCAACGGTTTGGACATGGCGAAGGTAAGCCTCCGAGAGGCCCAAATCGGCGGCGCGACGGACGACTGCGGCGCCGGTGATGCCCTTGGTCGCCAGCTCGGTCAGGAGCGTGCCACGGTCGGTCAACATGCCCTCGATGATACGGCGGTCGAGCTGCGGGTCGTCCCAGGTGATGGCGTTGACGACGTCGCTCTTGGCCTCGCCCGGGGTCGCCGGAACGGGGTCTTTGGTCTCGACAGGGGCGCTATTGGCGGCCGGGGGCAGGACCACGCGTTTGCGCTCTTCTTTGGCCACGGGTTTCACGACCTTGCTCACGGTTTTCGTGCTCGCCTTGGCGGCATGAGCACCTGCGCGCCGCGCCAAGCTTCGGGTTTGCTTGCTCTTCGACTGCTGCGTCTTGATTGCACGCCCCGCACCCATCAATCTGCTCCTCCATCAATTGCCGGCAGACTTCGTGGCTAGAACCCAACGTCGGGTTCCCTTGACCGGGCACGTTTTTGACCCCGGTCGAGGGCGCCATATGTTCCGGAAAAATCTAAAAAGTCAACAACTTACGACACGAAGCGTCGTAGCATCCCAGGGGTTTCAACAGGCCCTCCACAGGCATTTCAACACCGCAGAACTAGTGCGGAATTCCTGAATCAATGACTCATATGAGTGATTGCTGAATGAGGAGTCAGCAAGCAAAAGTCACTCGTTTTTGGCTGTCCACGAACGCGCCACGATCGTGGGTTCGTGTAGGGGAGAGTACGCAGGCGCTACCGCAGGTCGCGGTCGTCGTCCTGCGGCCCGTCCCAGCTCGACCGACCTACCGGCAGGTGGCGGACATTGCGCTCGGAGGCCTCGGGCAAGAGGGTCACGGGGGCCGGCCGGGCTGCACCACCCCGTCGCTCGGGCATCGCCCGTACTGGCTTCTTCTTGCTGTTTTCGAGCTCGTCGAAGCGTCGCGCGACCCAGATGGCCGCGGCAATGCCGCACGCGAAGCCTAACCCGCCCATGCCGGCACCGCCGGCGACCGCTTCACCACCGACCACCGAGTAAATGACGAGACCGGCCGCGATGCAGATGATCGCCGTCAACGTCACCCACTTGAACCACGGCGGCAGCTCGATGGGCTTGCCGTCGTCGTCGAAGTCGATGAGCTCTTCGGCTTTGGCGGCTTCGGCCTGCATCATCAGCCAGCGGCCGAGGATGATACCGCTGACGATGGCGAACGCCGCGGCCCCGAAGAGAGCACCCGGGCCAAACCACTGCTCGAGGGTGCCGTTCCGCGACAGCACGACGACCGCCACCGCGCCGCCCGCGCCCAAGAGGAAGGTGACCCAGCGGGTGAAGAGCGTGGCGGGACCCTTGGGCTCGGGTGCAATGTCGGCCGGGTCCGCCATAGCGGCACGTGCGAGCGCCATGGCCCACAGCCAGCGGCCGAGCGAGATGCCGACGACCACCGCCGCCAAGGAGAGCACGAAGGACGCAGCACCATTCGAGAGGGAGATGCGCGAGCCACTGGCGGCGATGACGACGGCTAGCGAGGCGAGGAGTAGGCCAAAGAACCAACGCCACGCCGGATTCGGCGGTCGCTCGATGTCGAGCTCGATATGGTCGAGGTCGAGCCGCGACAAATCGAAGCCACGCAAGTCATCGTAGTCCTGACCAGCCACGCGTAAGACGTGGCATGGCGCCATCACGTCTGCAAGACAAATGAATCAGCGCTGCTTGCGCTTACGCTGCAGGGCGAGCCGCGCCTGCGGCAGCTCGATGACCCTTGCGCACGGCTCGCGGGACCAAGCCAGCACGATCTCGCGGCTTTCCGTCCCAGGCACGCGCTCGACCACGAAGCCAAAGCGCGACAGCTGGCGCTCGACGACGTCGGTTTCGTGCGGGACGCGGCCACGGGAACGCAGGCGGAGCTGGATGTGACCGTCGCGAACGTCGACTGCCAAGTCGTCACGGGAGGGAATCTCGCGAAAGCCGTGCGAGCGCCGTGACACCAGCTGCACGAGCATCCCGAGAAGCTCGAGCCGCGGATCGGGTGCGATGACCGCGGGTGCGAGCCCGTTGTCCGCCATGAGCGACCACGCGTCGCTCACCTTGATGAGCTGCGCCATCACGTGGGCCATGTCGGACGATGTCGGCTCCGTCGTGGTCACTTGAAGGCCTTCGCCGCTAACGCAGCTCCGAGCGTTTTATCTGCTCGATGACTTCACTGTACGAGGTTGCTTCGACGAGCGTCGACAACTGAGCGGTGTAACGCTGGATGGAGTCGGCGCGATTCTCGTTACGCGCGTACTGCAGCGCGCGATAGACATCGACGAAGGCGCGCTCGCTGTTGATGAAGAACTCGACCGCTTGGAGCACGCACATGATCGACGCCAGAGTCAGCGACGGCGACACGTGGGTGAAGATGAAGTCGCGCCCATCGGAGTTCAGAACGCGCAACGTCACACCGGCTGCCATGTCGGAGCGCGCGGCGTGCCGACCCGTATCGACGTTTGCCTTGATCTGGAAATCTGCGAAGCGAATGGTCGTCAGCGACGGATACTGGCTGGAGTAGCGGACGATGAGCCCGTTGAAGAACGCGTCGACGATGCCGACGCCTTCGCCGCTGATGACTTGGCGCTCGCCGTTCTTGTCGTTGCGCACGGTGCAGCTGATCTTGGCGACGCCGAGCTCGAGATTTTCCTCGAGCGTGTAGGAATCGACTCGCAAGCGCAGCTCGGTGCCATCGAGAACTTCGGCGACCAGCTTCGATATGGCGTCTTTATGGGACATGTTTACTGCCTCCGCCCCTAAGAGCGCTCGTACTGTTCAAGGTGTGCCGATCGGCATGACCGGTCAACAGAATAGACGCCGGTGGCGCGCATTTGCTTCGCCCCAGTCATGATGATTGTGACCCGGTTCATGCGCGCGCGCGATGTGGAGTTCGATCGGCCGCGCAAAAAACCGCCAATGACGTACATTAAAGTACGCCTGTTAGGGGTCGCCAGCGAGCAGCGGAGAGCCTGGTGCGATGTAGGGCTCTGGGTGGATCGTCACCATGCAATCGGGAAAATCGCCACGTAACGCTTCTTCGATCTGGGCAGTGACAAGGTGCGCATCGGCAAAGCTCATCTGCGCCGGCAGCTCGAGATGAAATTCGATCACCAGCGTGCGGCCGGAGCGTCGCGTCTTCAATGCGTGCAGACCGAACACCTGGGGCGCGCTCTTTTGCACCGAAGCACGAATCCGCTTTCGCGTATCGTCTTGCAGCTCACGGTCCATCAGCTCGTCGAGTGCGCGCTTGCCGATCTTCCACGCCTGCAGCGCGAGCACCGTTGCCGCAGCGAAGGAGATCACCGGGTCGACCCAGGACAACGCGAAGAAGCGATAGGCGATCAACGCAATGATGGCGGCGCTGTTCGTGAGCCCGTCGGAAACGTAGTGCGCGGCGTCGGCTTCGAGCGCGATCGAGCCGTGCAGTCGCGAAGCGCGCCGTAGGAACCAGCCGAGGACGAGACTCGCCGTCAACGACACCGCCATGACTGCGATGCCGACGCCGGTGTGCACGATGGGCGCGGGGGTCAGCAGCCGCTCGATGGCTTGCCACACGACGACGCCGGCGCTGCCGCCGAGCAGCAGTGCTTGACCGAGACTCGCGAGGCTCTCCGCCTTACCGTGGCCCCAGCGGTGGTCGTGATCGGGGGGCGCCTCGGCGCTGCGCAGGGCGACGAAGTTCATCGCCGAGGTGATGCAATCCATGCTCGAGTCCACGAGGCTGGTGGCGACCGCGAGCGACCCGGTGAAGAACGCGGTCACGGCTTTGAGCAGCACCATGAGGGCCGCGACGCCGACGGCGACTAGCGCCGCTCGCGAACGCTCCCGCGCGTCCGCGGGCTTTACGTGCGGGGTGTCGCGCTCGGGGGTGCCGATGACCATGTGCGTCTGCATGGGTGTCGCGAAGGTAACAGTTAGCCGCTACTTGCGAAACCCGAGACGACGCGGACCGGTGGGGTGGAGTCGATGATTTCCGAGACCGCGCGCAAGAAGAAGGCGTCGGGGCCGACGAACATGAGGCCGATGCCGTCGCTCGCGTGGCGAACCACGCGGGCCGCGCACACCAGGGCGTCTTCACCCCAAACGAAGCCGATGTTGAGAATGCCGTCGATCGCCGGCCGCTCCCCGGTCTCGACGAAAAGGCCGGTGACCGAAAGGTCACGTGTCCGCCCAAACGGAACCGGCTCCTCGCCGGAGCTCACGAAGAGACTGACGCTGTGCCGTTGCGGACGGACACCTGGGCGCATGCGGGCACAATAGCATCCACACTTGCCACCTGCTACCCGCGCAGTGCAGAAGCGCGCCGTGGACGTGCTGCGCCTACCCACACCGCCAACGTGGATTGAAGTGGCCATGGCCGATTTTTCGGCCGTGCTCATCGACCATTGCCACTGCGAGCGCAAAGCCGCGACCAGCGCCATCGCCCTGGTGAACTGGTACCCATCCCACGAGGTCCTGGTCCGCCGTCTCGCCAAGCTCGCCCAGGAAGAGCTGCGTCATTTCCGCGAGGTGCATCGCTTCATCGTGCAGCGTGGCCTCACTCTGACCCGCGATAGCGGTGACCCATACGTGCAGCTCCTGCTCAAACACGTCCGCACTCCCGAAGCGCAGCGCCGCACCGACCGCTTGCTCGTGAGCTCGCTCATCGAAGCACGTTCGTCCGAGCGCCTGCAGCTCATCGCCAACGCTCTTGGGGCCGACGCCGAGCTCGGGCCGTTCTACAAGGCGCTCGCGACCGCCGAGCGCGGGCACTACAAGCTCTTCGTCGAGCTCGCGGCGCTCTACGACGATCAGGCCGTGGTCGACGCGCGCCTCGCGGAGCTGGCGGAGGTCGAGGCCGATATCGTGCGCTCGCTGCCGGTCGAGCCGCGCATTCACTAGGCCTTCGAGCGCCACTCTGCGAGGCGCTCGGCGATGGCCTTCTCTTCGCCGTTTCCCGACGGTTCGTAATAGCGGCGGCCGGCGAGCTCGTCTGGGAGGTAACGCTCCACTACGTAGTTGCCTTCGAACTCGTGGGGATACTTGTAGTCCTTGCCGTAGCCCATGCTCTTCATGAGGCCAGTGGCGGCGCTGCGAAAGCGTAGGGGGACGGCGAGCGATCCGCTCTCGCGGACATCGGCGCGCGCCTTGCCGTAAGCCATGATGACCGCGTTCGACTTCGGTGCGGTCGCGAGGTACGCCGCGCACTGGGTCATGGGCAAAACACCTTCCGGCAGGCCGACCAGCTCGAAGGCCTTGAGGGCGTTCACCGCCACCTCGAGGGCGCGCGGGTCGGCATTGCCGACGTCTTCGCTCGCGAAGATCACCATGCGCCGCAGGATGAAGCGGGGCTGCTCGCCCGACTCGAGCATGCGCACCATCCAGTAAACGGCGGCGTCGGGGTCGGAGCCGCGCATGCTTTTGATGAAGGCGCTGATGACGTTGTAGTGCTCTTCGCCGGCCTTGTCGTAGATGAGGGCCTTGTGCTGCGCCGCCTCTTGCACGTGCTCGACGGTGAGCGTCTTGGTGCCGGCCTGCGCGGCGAGATCGGTCGCGACCTCGAGGGTGCCTAGCGAGCGGCGCGCGTCACCCTGAGCCAGCTCGGCGACCGCTTCGAGCACGCGTGGCTCGGCCTCGATGCCGGTGGCGCCGAGGCCGCGCTCCTCGTCGTGCAAGGCGCGGGCGAGGAGGGTGACCAGCTCGTCTTTCGCGAGCGACTCGAGCACGAATACCCTTGTCCGCGATAAGAGAGCGGAGTTCACCTCGAACGATGGGTTCTCGGTGGTCGCGCCGATGAGCGTCAGGCGCCCCGACTCGACGTGCGGCAACAGAGCGTCTTGTTGCGCCTTGTTGAAGCGGTGGATCTCGTCGATGAAGAGGATGGTGCGGCGGCGATTGAATTTCCAGCGCTCCTCGGCACGCGCCACGACCTCGCGAACTTCCTTCACGCCGCTCATGGTGGCCGAGAGCACTTCGAATTCGGCGTCGACACGGGCGGCGAGGGCGCGGGCGAGGGTGGTCTTCCCGGTGCCCGGCGGGCCCCAGAGAATCATCGACGGGATCTCGCGGCGAGCGACCAGCCGCTCGAGGGCCCGGCCGCTGCCTAGGATTTTGGTCTGGCCGACCATCTCCTCGAGGGTCCGCGGACGCATGCGTTCGGCCAGCGGAGCGCCGCGCGTGTCCTTGGCGGCGGCCTGGGTGAAGAGATCCATGGGCGTCGCTATAGCCTGCGCACCGCGAGGTCGGAAGGCTCGCGACCGCGGGTGGCGACGACGGCGTAGAGCCAACCCGCTTGGCCGTGCTCTACATCGCGTGCCGACAGCCGCGCCTCGCCATCCGGGTGGCTATGGAAGACACCGAGCACCTCGAGCCCGAGGGCTGCGGCTTCGCGATGGGCGGCGAGCAGGTCTTCCGGTGCGATGACGTAGTCGCGACGCCGATCGACGGCGACGTTTGCTACCGGCAGCACGCGGGTGACGATCGCGTCGCGTCCCAGGAGAAACCCGCAGGCTTCCTCGGGATATGCCGAGCGCACTGCCTCACGCATGGCGGCCGCCGTTGCCTCCTCCCATTGAAGTGTGATTGCAGAGCCCACCGATGGCACCGCGTTCCTTCCGCTCGATCTCGACGCCGATCATCTGGGCGAGCATCGCGGTGGCGCTCACCATCGCCATGCTCGTCGGCTGGATCATTCTCATGGTCCAGAAGATGTCGGTCACTCAAGAGCTGGTGCAGAACACCTCGCTGCTGATCGCCGGCATCATCTCCTTCACGCTGATCACCGTCGTCTTGATCATGTTCAGCATCTTCCTCACCCGCGAGATCCTCGAGGTGCGCCGACAGACCAGCTTCGTCGATTCGGTGACCCATGAGCTCAAGAGCCCGCTCGCCTCGTTGCGGCTTTGCCTCGAGACGCTGGCGCGCCCCGAGGTCATCGAGGATCAGCGCAAGACGCTCCGGCAGATGATGGTCGACGACGTCGACCGCTTGTCGACGTTCATCGATGACGTGCTCGAGGCCAGTCGCTTGAGTCACGGTCTGCGCCCTCACGTGCTCGCCGACATCGGCCTCGAGGCCATCACCCGCGAGGTCGCCGACGCCACAGCCAAGCGCTATCGCCTCCAAGGCGCGGAGATCGCCATCGACATCCCGGCAGACCTCGTGGTGCGCACCGACCGCACGGCGCTCGAGACCGTTCTCAAGAACCTCTTGGACAACGCCGTGAAGTATTCGGACCCGCCAGTCCGCGTCAGCGTCCGTGCCACCGCCGCGCGCAGCCGGGTCGAGCTCGCGATCACCGACGCCGGCATCGGCATCTCGCAAGCCGACCTCAAGCGTATCTTCGACCGCTTCTATCGCGTCCCCATCGAAGCGGTGCGGGCGCGTCGCGGCACCGGTCTGGGGCTTTTCGTCGTACAATCCCTGGTGCGTAGCATCGGCGGCAAGTTGAGCGCCGAAAGTGCCGGCGCCGGGCAAGGGACGACGATGATCGTTACCTTGCCGTTGGACGTGTAAGGATGTCTGAGCCCACAGAAAACTCTCGCTTGCTCATCGTCGAAGACGAAGAGCACCTGGCGACCGGCTTGCGCCTGAACCTCGAGCTCGAGGGCTACACGGTGGATCGCGCGGCAACCGCTCGCGAAGCCCGCGAGCTCCTCGTGAACCCCACCGGGTACAGCGCCATCATCCTCGATGTCATGCTCCCCGACCTCGACGGCTTCGAGCTCTGTCGCCATCTGCGGCGCGCAGGCAATCTCACCCCGGTCATCATGCTGACCGCCCGCTCTTCCCCCGATGACCGCGTTCGCGGATTGGATGCTGGAGCGGACGACTATCTCGTGAAGCCGTTCCAACTTTCGGAGCTCCTGGCGCGCGTGCGCTCGGTCTTGAGGCGCAGCTCGTGGGATCGCGGCCGCGAACGCAGCGCCGACAGACCCAACGTGCTTTCGTTCGGAGAAGCCCGCGTCGACTTCGATACCCACGAAGCAACGGTGCGCGGAAAAGCAGTTCAGCTCACGCAGCTCGAGATCGACTTGGTGCGTTATTTCGCGGGCAACGCCGGTCGCGTCCTGTCGCGCGACGAGCTCCTCGAGCATGTCTGGAAGCTGCGCAACTACCCGAACACCCGCACAGTCGACAATTTCATTGTCCGGCTGCGTCGTATTTTCGAAGCGAACCCAGCCGATCCGGTCCATTTCCTGTCGGTACGTGGAAGTGGGTATCGCTTCGTTACAGAACCTTTACACAGCGTGACCAAAGCGTGACTGCAACGGCTTAGGCTTCGGAACGATGATGTTGGTGGAGCATCATCGAATGACTGCGTATCTGGAAGCACCCACCCCCGTCATTGCTAAAGCGGACAAGACCGACAAGCCAGCCAAGGTCACACGCGAGCGGCCCTACGAATGGGCCTACGTCATCCCGTTTCTCGCCTGCCATCTGGTCGTCTTCGGAGCCATCTGGTCCGGTGTCACCTGGCAGTCGCTCGTCGTCTGCGCCGTCCTCTACTTCGTGCGCATGTTCGGCGTCACCGCTGGCTACCACCGTTACTTCTCGCATCGCACCTTCAAGACCAGCAGGCCGATGCAGTTCTTGCTCGCGCTCATCGCCGAGAGCAGCGCGCAGAAGGGTGCTCTGTGGTGGGCGGCCCATCACCGCGACCATCACAAGTTCTCCGACACCGACAAGGACATTCACTCACCGCGTCAGCGCGGCTTCTGGTACGCGCACTGCGGCTGGCTCTTCGACTACACCGAAGACACCAAGTGGGACCGCATCAAAGACATGGCGAAGTTCCCCGAGCTCGTGTTCCTGAATCGCGTCGAGAAGCTCGTGCCCACGGTGCTCGGCTTCGCGGTGTGGTGGTTCTTCGGCTGGTCGGGGCTGTTCATCGGCTTCTTCTTGAGCACAGTGCTCTTGTGGCACGGCACCTTCGTCATCAACTCCCTGGCTCACGTGCATGGCTCGCGGCGCTACGCCACCGATGATGACAGCCGCAACAACCCGTGGCTCGCGCTCGTGACTCTGGGCGAGGGCTGGCACAACAACCACCACCACTATCAGGGCTCGGCGCGCCAGGGCTTCTACTGGTGGGAGCTCGACATCACCTACCTGATCTTGAAGGGCATGGCCGCGGTCGGGCTGGTCTGGGATCTGCGCGAGCCGCCGGCGCGCGTCTACGATGTGAGCGAGCAGCTGCCAAAGGCCTAAATACGGGCCGCGATAGTGTCGTGTACGCGGAAGTACGTTTGAGCGTACTTTTTTCGACCGCTTTTTTGCCCACGTGATCCGAGCAGGTTACACGTCGGCTTGTCCGCTACGGCGTTTTGCCGCAAGCGTCTCGACCAATCGAAAGGTTCTGTCGCCATGAAGCATGTCTTTTTCGTTGCCTGTACCGCTATCGCCCTCGCCATCGGTGTTGCCCGTTGCGGCCACGGTGACAGCCTCCGCAACCAAGCCCAGGGCGGCGCCTGCGAAGCCTCGTGCAAGGAAGGCATGGACAAGTGCGCGGCCGAGTGCTCGGGCACGAATCCCGACGGCACGCAGAAAGACAGCGCTGCCTGCAACCTCGCGTGCAGCGAGGCCAAGGACAAGTGCAACAGCGACTGCAAGTCGCGCTAACCAGCCGCTATCGTCTTTTCCAGGTCGCCTAGGCTCGGGTGTTAGTTCAGCGGAGAAGCTGGCCACCCGGGCCTTGGTGTTTTTGGAATTGGCTGTGACCGCAATAGTGGTGCATCCTGTCGTCATGCTCGTTTCGGGGAAGGCGTTCCTCGGATTGATTCGTCACATCCGTGAGAGTGAAGGTGACGGGGCGGTGGAACGGGTCGTCGAAAAGGCCGACAACCCCTACGTCCGCACGGTCTTCGGCGAGCAGATTCGACCGCTCTCCTGGTACCACTACTCCGCGTTCGCGAGCTTCCTGCAGAGCTGCGCCACGACCCTCGGCAAAGGCAACCTCACGTACTGCCGCGGTCTCGGGCGTGGCGCCGGGCGTCGCGACCTGAACACGGTCTTCAAGCTCATCCTGCGCCTACGTGACCCGGAGAACCTGATCACCGCCTGCTCGCGTGTCTGGGAGGGTTACTACCGCGAGTGCGGCCACATGGAGGCCATCAGCACCGGGCCTGAGAACACGGTCCTGCGCATCTACGACTTCAAGAAGATGCACCCGGCGCATTGCCAGCTGATGATTGGCTGGATGGAGCAGGCGATGTTGCTCATCGGCTGCCAGGTCTCCGACGACGCGCACGAGTCCAAGTGCTGCTCGCGCGGCGACGTTTACCACGAGTTCGTGTGCTCGTGGACGCGCGTCGAGGGTTAGGCCAGAACCTTCTCGATACGCTCGAGGGCCCAGTCGAGCTCTTCGCGCGTGATAGTGAGCGGCGGCGCCAAGCGAATCGTCGTACCGTGGGTGTCTTTGCAGAGGACGCCGTCGCGCATGAGGCGCTCACAGAACGGACGCGCCTTCTCGGTGAGCTCGACGCCCGCCCAGAGCCCGCGGCCGCGCACTGTCTTGATGCGCGACGACTTCATGGCGCGCAGGCGGCCAAGCATGTACTCGCCGAGCTTCGCCGAGTTGGCTTGCACCGCGCCCTTGGCGAGCATGTCGCAGACCGCGATGCCGATGGCGCAGGCGAGCGGGTTGCCGCCGAAGGTGCTGCCATGGTCGCCGGGCTTGAGCACGTCCATGATGTCGCGGTTGCACGCAATAGCGGATACAGGCATGATGCCGCCGCCGAGCGCCTTGCCGAGAATGTAAATGTCCGGCTTCACGCTCTCGTGGTCGTTCGCGAAGGTCTTGCCGGTACGACCGAGGCCCGCCTGAATTTCGTCACCGAGGTAGAGGACGTTGTGCTTGCTGCATACGTCGCGCACCGCCTTCAAGTACCCGTCGGGCGGCACGACAATGCCGGCCTCGCCCTGGATGGGCTCGACCAGGAAAGCGACGGTGTTCTTGTCGATCGCCTTCTCGAGAGCGGCGATGTCGCCGTAGGGGATCTGCACGAAGCCCGGGGTGTGCGGGCCGAAGTCACCCTTCGATTGCGGATCGTCGCTGAAGCTGACGATGGTGGTGGTGCGGCCGTGGAAGTTGCCGGCGCAGGTGATGATGGTGGCCTGGTTGTCCGGGACGCCCTTCTTCTTGTAGCCCCACTTGCGCGCGACCTTCACCGCGGTCTCGACGGCCTCGGCGCCGCTGTTCATGGGCAGCACGGCTTCTTTTCCGGTGAGCTTCGCGACTGCTTCGCAGAACGGCCCGAGGGTGTCGCTGTAGAAGGCGCGGCTGGTGAGCGTCACCTTGTCGAGCTGGGCCTTGGCGACGGCGGTGATCTCGGGATTCACGTGCCCGAAGTTCACGGCGGAGTAGGCCGACAAGAAGTCCATGTAGCGCCGGCCTTCGACGTCGGTGATCCAAACGCCTTGGGCAGACGCGACCACCACGGGCAGCGGGCTGTAGTTATGGGCGCTGTATTGGTCGACGAGCGCGACATGACGGTCAGAGGGGCTGGATTTCTGTTCGACGGAAGCCATGGTGGCGCACTCTAATTGCGAGAATCGAGCTTGTCGACCAGCTATGCTCGTGCCGCAGGTATGCAAGGCAAGCCCCAGACAACTGCTGAGCCCATCCGTTTCCGAGATCGCGTGGGCATCGGGTTCCGTTCGGAGCTCGCCGCCGACATGCTCGCGCATCGCGACGCGATCGACGTTTTCGAGGTGATCGTCGATCCGTATTTCTCTCGCGCACGACGCGACGTTCGGGCGCTCCGCCGCCAGCTCGAGGGGACGCCTGTCATCGCTCACGGGGTCTCGCTCGGAATGGCTTCGAGTCACCCGACGGACCGGCGCCGGCTCGACGCCATGGCGAGAGTGGTCGCTGACCTGGCTCCCGAATCCTGGTCGGAGCACATGTCCTTCGTGCGGGCGGGTGGGGTCGAGATTGGCCATTTGAGCGCGCCGCCGCGCACGCAGGCCGTCCTCGAAGGCACCTTGGCCAACGTCGCCCGCGCCACCCGTGTCGTCGGCGCCGCGCCCGCACTCGAGAACATCGCAACGCTCATCGAGCCGCCGGCAAGCACCATGGACGAGCCGTCATTCGTCCACGGGATCCTCGAGGGCAGTGGGGCGCCGCTCCTTCTGGATTTGCACAACCTGCACGCCAACGCCCGCAACTTCGGTCGCGCACCGTCGCTCTCGTTGGAACGGCTGTCGACGATGAACATCATGGCGATCCACGTCGCCGGTGGCCGCGTCATCCCAGCGCCGAATGGCGAAGAACGGATCCTCGACGACCATCTTCACGACGTTCCAACCGCGGTCTACCGTCTGCTCGAAGAAGTCGCCGCCTCAGTCGCTGCTCCGCTCACCGTCATCATCGAGCGTGACGGCAAGTATCCACCGTTCGCGAGCTTGCTCGAAGAGCTCGCGAACGTGCGCTCCGCAATAGCGAGAGGTCGCGCCGCCGGGGTCGACCGCGGGTGGCTACCACCATGAGCGCGCGCGAGGTCGAAGCTTTTCTCGCTCGGCTCTACGCCGACGACGGCATGCTCGCGCGATTTCTCGCCGACCCCGACGCGGAGCTCGCGCGTTGGTCGCTCGACCCGGGGGAGAAGAGCGCGCTGCGCGACATCGACCGCGTTGGGCTCGAGCTCAACCTGACGAGCCTCAATCGTAAGCGCGCCGGCTTGCATCGGACGAGTCTCGCGCAGCGGCGGAGCTGGCTCGCGGTCATAAGCTCTGGATTGGCGCGCATGTTGCGCCGCTAGGCGCTGGACGCGGAGAAAAGCACGCATCTTCTTTGGGACCGAGGCCGATAAGAGACGCAGAACTTGATACTCTCGAGGTTTTGCGTGAACAGCGTCACCGACGGCCCAAATCGAACAAGTCTCCAGATGCCGGTGAGCGGTGGTGTAGCGCAGCTCGCACAACAGCCAACATCCCAACCCGGCGGCGGAGCGACGAACGCCGGGCCCCGCGGCTCCTACGGAGCTTCGTCATCCGGGGGATCTCAGCGGCCCGAGGGCTCGAGCTCCATCCGCACCCGGACGGGCGCGTCGCTCGCCGACGCCGTGACCGCCGAACAAGCGGTGACGGTGCTTCGCCTGGCGCAAGGCAAGCCCGACATCGAACGCTCGCCAACGCCGGCCGCGGTGACCCAGCTCGTTGCATCGGGCTTCGTCGAGCACATGACTCCGGAAGCGTACGAGGCGGCGCAACGGGCGAAGCAGCAGATCCCTGATCTCGAGGCCGCGCGCGTCGAGCTCGGCAAGCTCCAGCGTGCGCTACTGAATCCATGGCTCTACCTGAAGGTGCTCTCGAGTGCGCGCGCCGATGCCTACGCAGCGCGTGCGCAGCAGCGCGAGCGCGTGGCGGAGCTCGAGAAAGCCGTTGGTCCGGACCCAGACCGACGCCTGGGACAGCTCAAACTACTCACGCGCTACTACACCAAGACCGAGCTCGGCATGTTGCGGCCGACCCCCGAAGGGAACACAGCGGTTTTTGCGATTGCTGGCCTCGAGGCGCAGGTCGATTCTTTCAACGGCTTCGCCGCGGCCGTGCGCAAGAGCGTCGCGGACGCGTCGATGGTCGCGGTTAGCGCCGACGCCATCTACAAGCGAGATCGCGATCCGGGCCGCGCCACTGCAATCTGCTACGCGATTGCCGCGAGTGCCAGCGACGCCGGCAAGGTATCGGCAAACGGCATCAAGGTGTACCAACGCGAGGCGCGCAAGATGAGCTCCAGCGAGGTCGCTGCGACGCTGCTCGGCTTCAGCCGCATTTCGGGCGGAGTAAAGGCCGAACAGCTCGAGAATGTCCTGCCCGTGTTCGCCAAAGCGGAGATCGACACCCGCGCCGCCGCACTGCTGGCGCCATTCGTGCTCGAGCACGGCATGGACCCCAACGCCGTAGCGGCGAGCTTCACGCGTGCCAGCGAGGCCAACGCCCCCTGCAACGCGGTGACCGCTGCGCTCCTCACCATGACCGAGCTCTCGCACCGCGTCGACGGCGCCGAAGTGAAGCGGCGCTTCATGGAAGTCGCTAGAGCAAGCGACCGCTGTCGTGGTCTCGCCGCCGCCTTGCTGGTCGACGCTTCCTTCGCGAAAGAAGCCTCGCTCGCGACGGTGCTGGAAGAATTCCGCGCTGTGGAAAACAAGACGGGCCATGACGTCGCCGCCGCCATCTTGGTGCGCGTCGCTCGCCGCGTCGGGCGCACCGCGTACGAGGTGGCCGGAGCCCACGCCGTGCTCCACAATGGCGAAGCGCACCGCTCCCCAGTGCTGCCGTCAATGCTCCTCGCGGCACAGTCACCTCGTGGCGCGGCTCCCGAGCTCGCTGCGGCACTTCTCGTCGCCTACGCGAAGACGGGCTACGAGCGACTCGAACGCGGCGTGCAGTGCACCATCGTAGCCGACTCGTCTTGCGTGCTTGCCGACCTGGCTGTGAACCCAGCGAACGCCTCGTGTGTCTCCGTCTTCGGAGCCGAGTGTGTCGCGAAGGGTGACGGATTCGACGGCGCTGGTGGTGACGCCGGCGGCGACGGGGGTGGTGGCGACGGCGATGGCGGCGGAGGAGATGGTGGTAGCTGTGGTGGCTGCGGTAGTTGACGCGCCGGGGCGCTGGCCCGCTGCGCTTTAGTTGCGAGCGTCGAGCTTGTCGACGAGCTCGCTGATCATCGGATCCATCTGAGCGACGATCGCGTCTTCGGTTTGTTCGGTCATGGCGCTCGTGCGCGCGATGACGTTCGAATCGCGGGCCCGCACGACGCTGACGTTGATGTTGTACTTGCTACCAACGCGACCGACCTGACCGTACATCACGAGCTCGACGCCCAACGCGCCACCGATCTCGGCCATGCAGGCGATGGCGTCGCAGCCCATCGCTTGGCGCTGCTTGTCGGCTCCTAGAGAGGCCTCGACGTCCTCGCGGCCGACGGTGCGTAAGCCTTCGACGCGGTCGAGGCGACCGAGGATGTAGCCACTCAATAGGTCGAGTGTTCCTTGAGTCACGCCGCTGACTGGCTTGAGCGGCAGGAGCAGCAGGCTCGTCGGTTTGCTGAGCACGCGCTTCGAAGTCACCGTCGCGGTCGGTCCTGGCTCGGCAGCCGGCGCTGGAGCCCGCAAGACCGCCGCCACGCGTTCGGAGCCGATGAGGTCGCCGACGATCTGAGGACTGCGCTCGTACGCGAGCTTCGTGATGACCTCGACGACCACTCCGTTCGCGGTGACCTCTACGATCTCGGGTTGGCACTGGAAGGTGTCGCGGATGGTCAGGTCGAGCTGATGCGGCGTCGCGCTATCCTGCAGGACCGTAAAGCCATGTTGTACCAGGCGGGCGCGCAGGTTTTACCGGACAGCCAGTCAAGCTGCGGGGCGCAGGTCTTCGATTTCCATTTGTACGCTTTCGCGACCGCGGTATTCGTTGCGCGTCAGCCTGAAGGCGACGTCGATGTACTGCGGCAAGTCGTTGCCGAGCGCACCCAGGCCGAAGCCGATGGCGTCGAAGGTCGCGATCTCGGAGCCGAGGCCGAGCTTCAAGTGGCTTCCGCTATCGCCGACGGTGCGCTTGCTGCGCACCTCGAGGTTCTTGGCGACCAGCAAAGGCTCGGGGTTGTCCTGGCCGAAGGGGGCCAAGCGCTGCAGCTCGTCGACCATGCGGAGCGACAGATCGCGGGGCGAGACCTCGAGGTCGAGGCGGACCATGGGGACGAAGGGTGGGGCGCCCAAGGTGCGTTGCACCGAGTCGGCGAGGCCGAGACGGAAGGCGTCGACACGTTCGGCCTCGATGGTGACGCCGGCGGCGGCGTGATGTCCGCCGAAGCGGATGAGGTGCGAGGAGTTCTCGGCGATGGCGTCGTGCAGGTTCAGGCCCTCGACAGAGCGCGCCGAGCCTTTGCCGCCTTCACCGATGACCACCGCAGGCCGGCGATACTTTTGCACGAGGCGTGAGGCGACGAGGCCCAGGACACCGGGGTGCCAGCCGGCGTCGTGAACGACCAGAGCGGCGTGCTGCGCGAGCCCCAATGCCTCGACCTGCGCGAAAGCGGCGTCGGCGGTGGTGCGCTCGACGCTGCGGCGTTCGCGGTTTGCGACATCCAAAGCGGCCGCGAGCAAGCGAGCGCGCTGCATGTCAGCCGTGAGCATGAGCTCGACGGCCTCGGCGGCGTGCGCAAGGCGACCACGGGCGTTGATGCGCGGCCCGAGGCGAAAGCCGATGTCGGTGGCGGTGACGCGTGTGGGATCGATCTCGGCGACCTCGAGCAAGGCTTGCAGGCCGGGGCGCTTGGTTTCGCCGATGCGCTTCAGGCCGGCAGTCACGAGGGTGCGGTTCACGCCGCGCAGGGGCACCATGTCGGCGACTGTCGCGAGCGCCACGACATCGAGGAGCTCGCGCACGTCGGGCTCGGGGATGGTTGCGAAGTGACCGCAATCGCGGAAAGCGCGGCGCAGGCCGATGACCAGCATGAAGGCGACGCCGGCCGCACACAGGCCCTTGAAGGGGAAGTTGCAGTCGCTACGCTGCGGATTCAGTGCGGCGTTGGCGTTGGGCAGGGTCTCGGGGACCTTGTGATGATCGACGATGATGACGTCGAGGCCGGCTTCGCGTGCCGCAGCGACTTCGTCGTGCGCGGTGATGCCGCAGTCGGCGGTGATGAGCAGGTTGCTGTCTTTTGCGATCTCGAGCACCGCGGCGCGATTGAGGCCGTAGCCTTCGCTGCGACGGTCGGGGATGTAGTAGCCGACCTTGGCGCCGACGCGCTGCAGGAAGTCGACCAGCACCGTGGTCGCGCAGACGCCGTCGACGTCGTAGTCACCATAGACGGTGATGGTCTCGTTGCCGCGGACCGCTGCGACGATGCGCTCGAGGGCCGGGACGATGTCAGCCAGCGTCGCTGGGTCGGCCAGGGTCGCAAGGCTCGGCGTGAGATAGCTACCGATGTCGTCCGCCGCGCAGAGACCACGCTGAGTGACGAGGTGGAGCATCCACTGGGGGACGCGCGCGGTCGCCGGCGGGGCGCTCGGAGGAGATGGCCATTGCCATCGGCGACCGGTGAGGCTGAGCTCGGCGTCCATGTGGGCGCGAAAGTACGCCCAGGCCCCGACAGTTTGCGACGTCCCCCAGGAAGCGGGTACCACCTTTGGACATGGCGAAGGGTCCGACAAAGCAGCCACCTCCGCGCGCCGGGGTGAACGACGCAGAAGCGTTCGTCGGTGACCCGGTGCCGCGACCTCCGGGCCTCAATCCGTTCGAGGGGCGTGAGGAAGACGCAACCGGCGAGCGCGACGCGGCGCTCGAGCTCTTGCCGCGGATGATGCGGCAGACCGGCGTGCACCAGGTGATCGAGGAGCCGGGCTCGTCCCGCGCCTTGATCATGGTTGCGGTGCTGCTCGGCCTCGCGGTGGTGGGAATCGCCTTCTACGCGTGGCTGCGGCAGTAAAAAGAAAAAGGCGAGCCTAGTGCATCACCAGGCCCGCCTCTTCTACTTGCAGAGACTTGCTAGTTCTTGCCGCGCAGAGCGCTGACGATGCGGCTCTTGGTCGAGTTGCTGCGCGTGCCGACGGCGGCAATCGCGCGCTTCTCGATCGAGGCGAGCATAGCGCGGGTCTCGGGATGGTCGTTGCCGACCTGCTCGAGCTTCATGGTCTCCGGCGCGCGGAAACCATGCCGCATGCGGACGACCTTCTCTTCGGTGGCAGTCATGGTCTGTGTCTTGGTGTTGGTCTTTGCGACCGTCGCCACCCCAGATTTCGTCTTACCGTTCATCATCCTTACTCATCCTCCGACATCGCCGGGAACCCAGCGTGATTGAATGGAGGCCTTAGCGCCGTTCGCGCAATCGGCATCGAGGCCGGCTCAGGTCGAACCTACGGCCGTCCCTTCAAACCGTCAAATTTTCACCCCAAGAATCTGATCGTCTTTTCGAGCGTCTATGATGGATGCGCGATCGCGCCGCGATCGTCAAACTAGAAAAACCCAAAATGCCGCGTATGCACGCGATTTGCCGAGTGGACCCACACCGGCTACCTTTCGTGTTGTGATGACTGAAGCGCACGTCCTCATCCTCAACCGCAATTATCAGCCTGTAAACGTCACCCACTGGCGCCGGGCGATGACCATGCTCTACATCGGCGCCGTCAAGGCCCTGGACCGCGAGTTCAGGCTCTTCGACTTCGACGACTGGCAGGCATTGTCGGCGGCCTACAACGATGATGACACCGTCGGCACCATCAACCGCCGCATCGTCATTCCGAGGATCGTGGTGCTCCAGGCCTACGATCGTCTGCCCCGGGCTCGGGTGCGCTTCTCGCGCCACAACATCTTCGCGCGTGACGATCACACCTGTCAGTACTGCGCCGGGCGCTTCGCGCGCCTCGACCTGAACCTCGATCACGTGCTCCCGCGATCGCAGGGCGGCAAGACGAACTGGGAGAACGTCGTCACCAGCTGCGTCGCCTGCAACTCACGCAAGGGCGGTCGTACGCCCGAGCAGGCGGGCATGAAGCTGGTGCGCGCACCACGCAAGCCGACCTGGGCCGAGATCGTGCACCCACCGCGCTTCCGCGCGCGCTATCGCGAGTGGCTGCCATTCTTGAATCCGGTCGACGCCTCGTACTGGAATACCGAGCTACAATCAGACGATTGAGCAGCTGCGCGTACGCGGCGGCGGTTGACTTGCTCACCCCGAGGTTGCGAAGACTCGTAACTTCGGAGGGGACGTGCGCGGGCTCGACGTAGCACAGGACGAAGTGTTTCCGACGCCGCGCGAGGCGTCCTCCGCCGAGAGCGGCCGCAGGATCATCGCGGTTGGCGGCGGCAAGGGCGGCATCGGCAAATCGCTGGTGTCGGCGAACCTCGGCGTGCACTTCGCGGCCCAGGGCAAACGTGTCGTCCTCCTCGACGCCGATCTCGGCGGCGCGAACCTCCACACCTGTCTCGGCATCAATGCGCCGGAGCGGACACTCTCCGACTTCATCAACCGCAAGGTCGAGAATCTCGATGACCTGGTGATGAAGACGAGCATCCCCGGATTGGGTCTGATTAGCGGCGCGCTCGATTTCCTCGGCGCCGCGAATCCCAAGTACACGCAGAAGCTACGCCTGCTGCGCGAGATCACCCGGCTCGATGTCGACTACACGATCATCGATCTGGGCGGGGGCACCGGCTTCAACATTCTCGATTTCTTCCTCATCGCCCACCACGGCATCCTCACGGTGGTCCCCGAGCCTACCTCGATCGAGAATGCCTACCGATTCATCAAGGCGGCGTACTACCGCAAGCTCAAGACTGCCGAGCTCGCCTACGCTCTCCGGCCCGTGGTCGAGGAAGCCATGGCCGACCGCGGTAGCGCTGGTATGCGCACACCCGCCGACCTGGTGCGTTTCGTCGAGGAACGCGAGCCCGAAGGTGGGGCGCGCCTCCGCGCCGAGCTCACGCAATTTCCCCTGGAGCTCGTGGTCAACCAATGCCGCACCCGGGAAGAGCACCAGCTAGGACCCGCCGTCAGTGATGCGTGCCGCAAGTACTTCGGGATCCCCATGCGTTTCTTGGGTAGCATTCCCTACGATGACGCGGTGTGGCAGTCGGTGCGTCGCCGTCGCCCGGTGATGATCGACAAGCCGGAAGCGGATGCCAGCCGTTGCATTCGTCGAATCGCCGCCAACCTTAGTGTCGGGGCGACGCGCCTCGAACGGAACGGTGGCTGATGCCCGCGCAGCGCTCTCCTTCACTCTACGAGCTGCTCGAAGTGAGCAGCGGCGCGACGTTCGAGGAGATCGAGCAGTCCTATCAGCGTATTGCCGCGTACCTCGGGGCCGAGTCGCTGGCGGTGTATTCGATCCTCGATAGCGACGACGCTCACAGTGCACGAGCGCAGATCGATGAGGCCTATCGCACGTTGAGTGATCCCGATCGCCGTGCCGCCTACGATCGCTCGCGTAAGGAAGACGCCAGCTATCCCTCGATGATGGTGCCGGCTGCTTCCGGAGGCTCGACGTCGACCGCTGATGCGGACATCGGCACCCGTGACCGCGCTAGCGGACCGTCGGAGCGTGACAAGCGCTTGCCGGTCACTGGCCGTTCTCAGCAGCGTCAGCCGATTCGCGGTCCGGGCGCGCGCACCGGGCGTACGCCGCTCTACGGACGCGACGTCGGCCGCTCGAGCAAAACAAACGAGCCTGCCGCTGCCGAGCCCAAGAAGAAGCCGTTGTACGGTCGGGCTCAGCCTCGCGGTGGAGCCGCGCCCGAACGACCTGTCGACGCGAAGAGCCGTCATGGCGAGCCGGAGCGCGCCCCGTCGCGCTGGAGCAAGCGCGAAGAGGAGCAGGAGCAGCGCTACGATGCGCCGCTGCCACCGATCGCCCGTCAGCTTTCGCACGAGGAGCCCGACCACCGCGAAGACGAGCACGTCGAAGTGGTCGCCCGTTACGCACCGCCCGCGCGGGAGGAGAAGCGGCCCGAGGCCCAGGCGCGGCCGGAGCCGGCGCGTATTGATGCTGCGCTGCGTAAAGACCCGATGCTGCCCGACGAGCGACCGGAGCTCGTGAAGACGGTCAGTGACGTGGTGGAGCCGAGAAAACGGCCGACATTACCGCCACCTGCGCAGCTTTCGGCCTCCGCGAAGGCCAAAAAGCGAATCTTATCGCCGAGCATCGCCATGGAGCTGACTGGCGATGTGGAATACGGTGGCTCACTGCTTCGTCGGTTGCGAGAGAGCACGGGAGCGTCCCTGGATGAGGTCGCCGAGATCACCAAGGTGGGTAAACGGCACCTCATCGCGATCGAAACCAATGATTTCGCTGCGCTGCCCGCAGCGGTGTACACTCGTGGCTTCGTGGCGGAGTACGCGCGAGTTCTGGGCCTCGACGTTTCGCGCGTCACCAAGAGTTTCATGGCGTTGTATGCCAAGTACAGGGGAGTGGGGGGCTAAGTTGTCGTGCGCCTGACGTGCCTTCGGTGCGGAAACCAAATGGAGCTGGCGGCTTCCGGTCCGCGCGTCGGCACCATTTGCACGTGCGGCACGGAGATCACGTATCCCGAGGTCTACAACACCGGCGTGCGCCCCAACGAACGGGCCGCCGAGCGCCTGCGTTACCGCGCCTTCCGCGCCGCCGGTCTGGTCAAGAACATCGGCGGCTTTGCCTTGGGCCTTGCGCTCCTCGGCATCATCTTCTTCCCGCTGGCCCTGGCCGGCGCCACTGTCGGCATCTACGTGCTCACCATGGTGCGTGGTCCGCTTGGTCGCTATAGCGGACGACAGCACGCGATGATCGCCATCGGCGTCGGCACCTTGGTGTTCGTCGCGGAAGGCTCCGTGTTGTGGTCGTTCCTCGCGCAGCGCCGGGCCGAGCGCTTGAGCGCGATGCAAGCCTCGGGTGCCGACGACTTGCGTACGCTATTGCGGACGGAGCGCCTCTATCGCGCCGCCCAAGATCGCTTCGGTACCCTCAAGGAGAGCCATTTCGTGCCGCGCATCGGGGCGTACACGATCTACTTGAGCCCCGACGAATACGTGGCGGCCGTACGCGATGGCGAGACGGTGACCGACCCCTTGCCGGCCGATTTCTGGCCGCGCGTCACCAACGAAGCCTTCACCGCAGTCGCGGTCGCGAACCTCGATGGCGACGCCGACCTCGACGTTTGGGTCGTCACCGAAGCCGGTGAGGTCAAACACGTCGCGAACGACGTCCCGTGGCTTCCGGAGCCCAAGGAGCTCACCCGCGCCGAGCCGACGATCGAGGCTGCGCACCCGGCGGGCGATGGACCCGCGGTCGTGCCGATCATGCCGCCGGTCCCGCCGCCCGCCCCGGCCGCGAAAGCGAAGACCGACAAGGCGTCGTCCACCAAGCCGCCATCCGACAAGCCGCCGTCCGATAAGCCGTCGTCCGACAAGCCGCCATCCGACAAGCCGCCGTCCGATAAGCCGCGGTCCGACAAGCCGACATCCGACAAGCCGCCGTCCGACAAGCCGACATCCGACAAGCCGACATCCGACAAGCCGACATCCGACAAGCCGACATCCGACAAGCCCGCGTCAGACAATCCCTCTCCCGCTAGCGACTGAGAGCCAGTCCACGTCTGTCGCGTTCGGATCGACTTACCCGGCTCCCGCGTTGGTCACATTTTGCCAATGATTTCGATGGGTTGGCGTGCGTGTTCTAGCCTCCCGCGCTACAACATCACCGAATCAGGATGAGGCCGTGTCTGCTAAAGCGGATACTGCCAGGAGGCTCGGTTTGAATAACGTCAAGGCATGTTTGGACGAAGCTCTGGCGATTGACGGTGCGGTGGGCGGAGCTTTGGTGGACTGGAAGAGCGGGATGGCGCTCGGAACAGCGGGCGGTGGTTTGAATCTCGACGTCGCCGCCGCGGGTAACACCGAAGTGGTTCGCGCCAAGTACAAGGTCATGAGCGCGCTCGGGCTCAAGGATGGCATCGAAGACATCCTCATCACGCTCGGCTCGCAATATCACCTCATCCGGATGCTGCAGTCGAAGCCCGGTCTGTTTCTGTATCTGGTCCTGCTCCGCGACAAGGCGAACCTGGCGCTGGCGCGCCACAAGCTCGCCGACATCGAAAGCCGTGTTCAGATCTGAGTGACGCGGTTCGGCGGGGCTGCCGCTCACGCGGCGCCTCGCCGGGTTCGTGTCTCACGTCGCGGTGGCTTCGCGCGCCATCAGCTTGCGGAGAGTGACGTGCGGCGCGCCGCTGGTCTCGACGACGCCGCGCCACGGTCCATCCTTCCAGACCACCGTAACCATGCGCGTGCCGCCGGGCGATGCCGCGGCGTTGATGCTCGAGGGGCCGCCTGCGGGTAGAGCCTCGGCGCGACGTGCTAGCGCGAGGCATTCGGGCACGCTCAGCGCCGCGACGCTGCGGCTAACGACCACGGGCAAGCCGTCTTGGCTGACGTACATGAAGTGCGCCTTGCCGCCGAACACGCTCTCCGCTGAAGCGGTCAGGGCATCACGCGGGGCGTCGAAGATCTCGGCCACGGCCTCGACCATGAGCTCGGTCAGCGAGAAACGGATGCTCGCGCCGTAGCCTTGGCCGCGATGCGGGCGCCAGATGCCGCGACGCTCCGGTGTGTTGGCGATGATCAGCAACGACTCCAGGGTGTCGCGTTTCAAGGCGACGACGAGCTGCTCCTTGGTGATGACACCGGCCTGCATGAGGCCTTCGGCAATCGGCACCTTGGCGACCACGCAGGCACGCAGCGCGTCCTCTACCGCACTAGGCTTGGCCCCCGACGCCGCCTGCAGAATCTCGACCAGGCGTTTCTTGCGCCCGGGAAGCGTCGACCAGCACACCAAGCCGTCCTCGATGAGGAGGAGACCGAGCTGCGACGAGCCGTGCTCGAAGACCCAAGCGCCGGCTCCTTCGCGTGGGCATGCGGCGAGCTGCTGGAAGAACTCGACCAGCGCGGCGGTGCTCATCGCTCCTTCGATTCCCAGGCGGCCGAAGCTCATGCCGCGACTCCGTCGATTGCCGCCATCTGGATGCGGGCGAACGCGAGGCTCGCGGTGTCGCGCTTGAGCACCACGTACAGCGCCACTTCTGGCAACGTCCGCAGGATACGCACGATGTGGTAGTGCCCCGTGCTGGTCACCACGAGATCCTCGATGGGCTCGTCGATGCCGAGGCCAGCGAGCACGCGCTGCTTGGTGCGCATCATGGCGGCGCTGCTCGTCGAGGCACTCGCGATGTCGAGGCCCTGAACCATACTGCGGCTCGCCAGCACCGTGGCACGCGGCACATCCATGAGCGAGGCGGCGACCGCTCCGTCGAGGGCCAGCGCCCGCGATAGCAGACCCCCGAGCTTTTCCATCGACTGCGTGTTGGTGGGAGGAGGCGACACGTCGGGGTCGTCGAGGAAGTCCTTGAGGCGAGCTCCCAAGCCCGGACCGGCGAGACCCAATCGAGCACGGATCTTTTCCGCAGGAGCGGACGGTATGAGGTCGACCGACAGTGAGTCGATGCGTACCCCGCGCATCGCGGCCGCGGCGGCGCTGTCTTCGAGCGCCCCGAGACGTGCGCCGACGATGCGACCATCGGCGACTGCGATGGTCGCGTCTTCACCAGCGATGCCGACGCGCACCAGCGCGGCGCGCCGCTCCAGCATGATCATGCGCAGAAGATCGGGGAGAGCGATCGTGGTGACGTCGTCGCGGTTCTCGAGGATGCGATGGATGGCGCGGCGCGCGGCGCCGACGTCGAAGGGCTTCTCGATGAAGTGCAAGGCGCCGCCGTCGACGACTTGGTCTTGCATGGTGGGAGTGCCGAACGCAGTCATGACGACGACCGGTGTGCTCGGGCGGTGCTCGGCGAGCCATGCGAGCAATTGAAAGCCATCGACATTCGGCATCTTGAGGTCGGTCATGACGATCGCGACGTCGGTGCTGCTCAAGAGCTCGATGGCGGCGGCGCCGTCGCCAGCGGTCAGGACGCGGCAGGGAAGGTCACCGCCCGAGAGTCCCTCGGCAATGGAAGCAAGGAACGACGCTTCATCGTCGACGACCAACACCGTATGCACGACTACAAATCCCGCGTTTCAGGTGGCGCTCTGTGACTCCACGAACGTGAGCTCCACGATGGTCCCCACCCCTTCACGCGAATTGACTGCAATGCTCGCGCCGAGAGTGGCGAGCAGGCGGCGAACTATGGATAGCCCAAGACCGCTCCCGTGCGGCTTGCTGGAAACGAACGGGCGAAAAAGCGTGGCAAGCTGGCGCTCGCCCATACCCCTGCCGTCATCGGTCACGAGTAAGGCTACCCTCTGACCTACGTGAGCGGTACGAAATTGGATCTCGAGCGGTACGCCGGGCTTGCGGGCATCCACCGCGTTGGCAACGAGGTTCGAGAGGATTTGCTGGAGCGCGCGCGCATCCCCCACCACGGGTGGCACCGGCGAGAGCGTCGCTGTAAGGGTTACCCCTTGTCGCGCGAGATCGTCTTGCGAGAGGGCGATGAAGCTGCGGACTCCCTGGGTGAGGTCGGTGGGTATCGGCTGCACCACTTCGCTCGCCGAGAACGAGCGCAGGAGCTGCAGTAGGTACTCCATGCGCTGCACCTGCTCGCGCATGCGGTCGAGATAAACCACGACCTCGGCTGGTTGCAGGGCCGGCAGCCGCTCGCTGAGCACGGAGAGGGCCATCTTGAGCGAATTGAGAGGGTTTCCCAGCTCGTGACGGATGCCGGTGACCATGAAATTCAGGTTGTCGGAGACGTTCAGACCCTCGGCGACCGCCTCGAGCTGACGGCGATCGTTGACGTTGGCGAGCAGGTGCACGGCGCGACCGTCGGGTAGCGCGTAGCTGACGTGCTCGAACCAGTCGTCGGTGTTCCTAATGCGCAGCGAGCGCTTCCCGGCGCCATGCTCGGGGAGCTCTCCGTCCCGCCATAGCCGCGCGGCCAGGCTCTCCCCGACAGCTCGTCTTACGTCTAGGCCCATGTGGGCGGCGGCAGCGTCGTTGCAGCGGACGACAGTGCCGGTGGCGCTCTCGAGGATCACCAGATGATCGAGCGCGTCGAGGATGCTGAGCCATTCAGCGTTGGCGCGCTGAACGATCGCGAGAAGATCGTTGGGGGAGGGGGAGTCCATGAGGCGGCGCGGAACAGCATACCCCCATTTCGGTGCACCGAAGAGAGACTGAAACTTGACCCTGTTCCAAGGCCGTTGCTAGCTTCGGCGCATGGCGTTGATTGAAGAACCCGAAAAAGCGATGCGCCTTGCCCGCGCCATCGCATCCGACATCTCGCTCTACAACGAGGAGAAGATTCGGACGGGCATCGAAAACGACACGTTCTTCGACGCCATCGCTGCCGAGCTCGAAGAGGGGCGCGAGCTTTACAAGAGCCGCGTCGCGCCAAATCTCTACTCGGCGACCAACTTCTACGATCGCGCCGTGGTCGACATCATCTTCCGCTCCAAGGGCCACATCAAATCCAAGATTTGGTGACGGTCGATGTGAGCCCGGGCGCGGCCGACGAGGCGCGCGGTGCTCGCCTGGACAAGTACCTCGCCGGCAAGTCCGCTGAGGCGGACACGCCGCTCCACGGCTTCACGCGGACGCGTTTGCAGAAGCTCATCGACGATGGCCACGTGCTCGTCGACGGCAAGCCCGCGCGAGCTTCTCTGAAGCTGTCGGGTAACGAAGCCATCCAGGTGACGCTACCGCCACCCGACCCGATGGAGCTGGTCCCCGAGGCTTTGCCGCTCGATATCCTCTACGAAGACGCCGACGTCATCGTGGTCTCGAAGTCGTCGGACATGATCGTGCATCCGGGCGCCGGTCAAAAGCGCGGTACCTTGGTGAACGCGTTGCTCGCGCACTGTCGTGATCTCTCCGGGATCGGCGGAGTCATGCGGCCGGGGATCGTGCACCGTCTGGACCGCGGCACCAGCGGCTGCATCGTGGCCGCTAAAAACGACAAGGCCCACGAGTCGCTGGCACGGCAGTTCGCGGAACGCGAGGTCGAGAAGCGCTACAGCGCCTTCGTCTTGGGCACGCCTACGCAGCCAGCCGGCCGGATTAGCACGCTGTACGGACGTCATCCGACACAGCGCTTGAAGTTCACGACCAAGGTCACGAGCGGCAAGAAGGCGTTGACCGAGTACCGCACCGTGCGGGCGGCGGGAGGCGGGGCCGAGCTCGACGTGCTCCTCGGTACCGGCCGGACCCACCAAATTCGCGTTCATCTGAGCGAAAATGGCCATCCAGTCCTCGGTGACCCGCTCTACGGGGGACGGGCCTATGGGCGGCTCGAAGACGTCTCCTTGCGGGAGGTCGCACAGGGCCTCACGCACCAGGCCCTGCATGCGCGGATCCTGGCTTTCAAGCAGCCGAGCAGCGGCAAGCGGATCGAGCTGGAAGCCCCTCTACCGGCCGATTTGATGGCTTTGGCGGCCTGCCTCACGGTGATCGCGAAAGAAACGACTGCACAGCGAAAAAACCGTTGACGGCGGCCCCAGCTCTCTGTAGAAACCGCCCCCTCGCTGACGAGAAGTGAACGCGAAAGCGGCACCTCGGAGGCAAGCCGAGCTCCTCTGGAGCTTGACCGGTCTTTGAAAACTGAAGAGCAAGTACGAGCAAACATGGCCTCCCGGTCCA
>CAZAER010000013.1:0-127777 GCA_964484195.1 uncultured Bdellovibrionales bacterium
TGTGGAACACCATCTACCCCTCTCGGGAAGTGTCCACAAAATCGGATCAAGCCCAGTGAGCACGAGGGCGCCCGCGAAAATGGTGCACGTAGCGATTCGCATTCAGTCCCGTCGTGTTGCGGAGTTCCGCTTCAGCTCAATTCGGGCGTAGCGCCCAATGTGAAAGATGGCCGTCGCCGGCCTGAAGCGGATGATATGCGCTAAAGCGGTCCGTCCCGCAACGCGCTAGAACTGCGTGAGTGGTGCCGGCGACCTCGCGTCGCTTCGACGCGAGGCTTTGCGGCCATCTTGGATTGGGCGCGCCCGCCATCACTGCAGCGGTGGTGGTGTTCCGCGGCTCGTATGCCAGACCGCAAGGATCTCGACGGTGGTTTCATTGAATCGATAGTAGATGTAGTACCTGATGCGTTCGACAACGACGCGACGCACGCCGGGCAAATCAACGTCACGCGCGAGCGGCCCGATCGCAGGCCCCCGGAGAAGCAGTGCCACCGTGCTCTCGAAGTCGTCGAGGACGGCGTTTGGAGCGGCCGGTCGATGCACCGACCACCAAGCATCGGCGTCGCGAAGCTGTTGCTCAGCGGTCGGCGTAAACTTGTACGAGCGCACGAGTGCTTAGCTACGTTGGCGGAGCTTTGCTAGCAACTGCGGTCCGTCAATAAGTTCTCCGCGGTCTGCTTGCGCGATCGCGTTGAGAAGCATTGCCTTTTCTTCAGGCGTCACGTCGAAGCCAGCGTCATCGGGATCGTTGGCGACAACGGCAACGCGCGTGCCCTCTGCGAGCGGTTCGCCCTCGAAAACGACCTTGCCAGCGACGATGCGGCCAACAGCGATACGCATGTGCGTAGACTACTACGGTGCGCGCGTTCTGACGAGCCCCACCGGATTTCGGCTGTGCAGCGCCCAATGTCTTTTTCTACGTCCCACCACGTTAACCGGCAAATTCCGTTTAATGCGGCGCTGTCGCTATAGCCTATCGATGTTGTTTGGCTTTTACAAAGGCCGACGCGACCGCGTTGCGTAAGCGTTCGTAGAAATCTTCGTTCTCGACCAACGCTCGCGTCTCCGCCGGCAACGCTGCAAGCGCACGGCGCCAGTCTCCTTCGGGAGGCAGCCGCATGCAGAGCCATCCAGGACGTTGCTCCTCGATTTCGATACCTCTGAGCACTACCGGGTTTGGACCTCGCAGAAACACAGTGACGTCCGCGGTTCGCCCATCAGTCCTTGGCGCAATGCGGAAGGTTGTCTGGGGGATCGCATCGGATCGCTTCGGAGCTGCGAGATTGTCGAACGGACTGCGTACCTTGCTGACCGTGACCGACGCGATGTGCGTGTAGATGTGTGTCGTCTCCAGGCGCTCGTGACCTAGCAGCGATTGGATCACGCGAATGTCCATCCCGTCCTCGAGGAGATGCGTGGCGAAGGAGTGGCGCAGTGTGTGGCACGTTACACCCTGTCCTAGGTTTGCGACGTTGGCAGCTCGTCGGAGTGCACGCTGCAAGCCTCGCGGGCCGCGGTGACGACTCGAGCGTTCTGCGCGAAACAAGAACGCGTCGGGATCTGAGCTCAACGCAACGAGCGATGGTCGCAAGCGGTCGGGTAGCGGAACGACGCGCACTTTTCCGCCTTTTCCGCGCCAAACCACGATCTGATTGCGGTCAAGCTCAACGTCGCGGACGCGTAGCCGAATGGCCTCGCTGATGCGAAGCCCCGTTGCGTAGATGAGCGATGCCAGCAGGCGATGGTGTGGCGAGGCAATGCTGCTCAGCAGCGAGATGACTTGCTCCCGTGAAAGAACGCGTGGTGGGCGCAGACGTCGGCGCGGCGTTACCAGGCCGGTCGTCAGGCTCTCGCCGCACATCTTGTCGAAGGCCGTTCGGATTGCAGCGAGATTCGTAGCTACCCACGACGCGCTTGCGCCGCCATCCACCAACATCTCGAGATACTGCCGTAGTAGCTCGCGATTGGCCTCGGCCGGCGCGGCGCCAAGCCAGCTCAAGAACTGCCGCAACGCAGACCCGTACGCCTTGATCGATCGTGCTTTGTAGTACCGGATCCGCATTTCCCGCTCGATGAGCCGCAGCATCTGTGCGGCGGTCGTGCCCTCCTTTCGAAGGTTGGCCACCACGTGCGTTGCCGCGAAGGCATCTTCATAGGAGCGACGGTTCGCCCCGTGACCACGGGCCAAGCGGTAGAGCCGGCCGTCGTTGTACGTATGCGGATTGTTGTCATCTTCATGCATGCCGCCCCGCCAGAGCAGGCCGCGTGCCAGGCTACGCAGCAGCCTAGACGGCGCAAAGTGTGCGCATCGCGTGGTCGGCGCCGTTGTGTGTCGCAAAATGCGGCGAATTTAATGCGTCGTGGGTGCGGCGCGGGGGGCGGGGAGCGGGAGGCTGGGGGCGACCGGTGCACGTTTGACGATTGACCCCCCCAATGCTAGAGCCGCCCGCCGAGTCCGCATCAGCAATTAAGAGGTCAAGGGTCCCATGGACGTTACGCTCGAGAAGCCTTCCACCTACCTTCGCAAGGTCTACGTCACCCTCCCGTCGGCCCTCGTCGACCAAGCTTACGAGCGCATCTACCGCGAGCTCGGCAAGCAAGCTGCGATCCCCGGCTTCCGCCCAGGCAAGGCTCCGAAGAGCCTCCTCGACAAGCACTTCGGTGGCCGCGTCCAAAGCGAAGTTCAGAGCCGTCTCGTTCAAGACTCGCTCTTCAAGGCCCTCGGCGAGAAAAACGAGAACCCCATCGACATGCCGAAGGTCGAGCCGGGTGCCCTCAAGGCCGGTCACGACTTCAGCTACTCCGCTGAGTTCGAAGTGCAGCCCGAGGTCACGCTGACCAAGTACAAGGGCCTCGAGGTCACCGCCGTCGACACCGCTATCGAAAACAGCGCCGTCGACGAGCAGCTCGAGAGCATGCGCAAGCAGCAGTCGCAGCTCGTCCCCGTGAACGGCCGTACCAAGGCGCAGCAGGGCGACACCGTCGTCGTCGACTTCTTCGGCACGATGGAAGGCAAGCCGCTCGCCGGTGGTCAGGCCGAGAACGCGCTCGTCGAGATTGGTGGCGAGAATTACATCCCCGGTTTCGCCGAAGGTCTCGAGGGCGTGGAAGTGCCTGGCAAGACCACGCTGAACCTGTCTTTTCCAGCGGACTACAGCGTCGCTGACCTCGCCGGTAAGCCGGTGACCTTCGAGATCACCACGAAGGAGCTCAAGGCCAAGCAGATCCCCGAGCTCGACGACGAGTTCGCCAAAGACATGGGCGAAGAGAGCCTGCTCGCGCTGCGCGGCAAGCTCCGCAAGCAGCTCGAAGAGCAACGCGCCGAGCAGGCCAAAGAAGAAAAGCGCCAGGGCTTGATGAAGGCCCTCTCCGACGCCAACCCGTTCGATCTTCCGCCGTCGATGATCCGCAATCAGTCGGAGCGCATGATCGAGAACGCGACCCAGCGCCTCATGCAGTACACGGGCCGCCGCATCAATCTGTCGCCCGAAGAGATCCAGGGCCTGCACGCGAGCAATCGCGCCGAGGCCGAGCTCATGGTGCGCAGTGGTCTGCTCCTGCTCGAGGTCGCTAAAGCGGAGAAGCTCGAGGCTTCCGAGCAAGAAGTCGACGCCGAGATCGACAAGATGGTCGCCCCCGCCGGTGACCAGGCCGAGCGCATGAAGGCCGCTTACAACGATCCGAACGTCCGCCAGCAGCTCAAGTACCGTGTCCTCGAGGACAAGGTGGTCGAGATGATGCTCAAGGAAGCCAAAGAGAAGCCGGCCGAAAAGAAGGCCTGAGCAGCTAGCGAACAGTCGCAGCTAACGATGGCGCGACCCCGGGATCCGTGACTAGACTGGCCTCCCGGGGGCTAGGCCGTGACTGACGGCAGCGCACTAAACGTTTCGCATCTCAAGGGGGAGCTCGGAACCGGCCGGATGGCCCGGAACGAGCTTCTCGAGGAGATCGAGCGCCATCTCGACCGCAATCCCGAGCGCCCGCTCACCGGCGCGCTCGAGCTGGTCTTGGAGCTGCTGCACCAATCGCCCTCCGACCCGCACCTGCTGCGCGTCTTGAAGCGCCTCTACGAGCAAGACGGCCACGGACGCGACGCCAACGACTTCCCCACACCCGCCCTCGAAGCCGATAGCGCCGACGAGGAGGGTCCTCGCACCGTCCGCGATCGCCTCATCGTCGCTCGCGCCTTGCTCGAAGCCGGGTTCATCGACGACGCCGAGCTCAACGCCCGTGCCGCTATCGTCATCGAGCCCAACAGCCTCGCGGCCCTAAATCTCCTGGCGAAGATCCATCACACCCAGGGCAAGCTCAGCGCCATGATCGAGCTGTGGCGCGCCATTCAGGCCCGCAGCCCGCTCCGCGAAGACGCCCTCGCTTACCTCGGCTTCCTCCACCGCATGAGCCAGGACGAGAGCTTCGCCGGCGCCGCGCTCGTTGCCGTGGGTGACGGCGTCTACGCGCGTAAGCACGAGAGCCAGGTCGAAATCGAAAAAGCCTTCGCCAAGTTCCGCGAGCGTAACTTCGAGGCTGCGATCGCGCAGTGCGAGCGGTTTGCTGCCGCCAGCAAGAGCAGTCCGGCAATCTACAAGCTCGCGATCCTGCAGAAGGCTTGGATTCAAGAGCGCACCGACGATCTCGCGGGCGCGCAGCAGACTCTGCAGCAGCTCGGCCGCGAGCGCGGCTTCGAGACCGACCTCGATCGGCTCGGCTTCCTCGCGCGCGTTTGCGAGCGCCTGGGCACGCGCGACTCCACCGAGCAGGCGCTGCACATCTACGAGCACCTCAATCTGCGCCACGGCAAGCTCTCGGCCTTGCCACGGCTCGCGGCGCTCAACGCGCAGCGCGGTGACCAAGCCAAGGCACGCACCTATGCCGCCGAATACGAGCGGCGTTTCACCAAGCGTATGCAGAAGCCGAGCGCCGCCGAGCTGCTGCGCGCCCTGGCGCTGCGTTACATCCCGCTCGGGCGCGTGTCGTTCGGACCACTGAGCCCCGAAGATCTCCAGGACTGCGAACGCGAGCTCCAGCTCGCAAAACCAGATGGTGCACGTCGCCGTCGCCGCGCCTTGCTCGCGTTCCTCTCCGACGACACGTCGAAAGCCGAACGCCTCTTCTCTCGCCTGACCCAATCGCGCTGGGCCGTCGCGCGCGACCACGCATATTTGGGCGACCTGCGTAACCTCACGGGGACCGCATCGCCCGACGCTTGCTACGTGAAGGCGCTCACCGGCGGCATGCTCGACGAGCCGATGGTCTGGCGCAGTGCCCTCGCCACGCGCAATCGCAAGCCACTCATCGATGCGATGGCGGGTCTCACCGAGCACGAGCGCGCGCGCGCACACACCGCGCTCCTTGCCGCGGCGCGCCGCGACCATGGCAACGCTGCGAGCTGGCGTGATCTCGCCGAGCTCGAGACCCTGCTCGGTCGCAAAGACGACGCCGGACAGCACACCCGCAAAGCCGACCAGCTCACCCAAGCTCATGCCGAGGCGCGTCCGCTCGGGCGGGTTCTCGTCGCCGCGGTTTACTCGCTGAACGGTAAGCCCAAGGGCGTCATCCACGAGCTCGTCGCCGCGCGCTACAAGGCGCCCGAAGATCCAACCAGGGGTCAGCTCGCCGAGCGCGACATCTTGGGTAACGTCATGCCCGACCTTCGCACTCTCGCGCGGTGGACCTTCGACGTCGTCTACGACTACGCCCGCGAAACCTGGCCGCATCTGGTGCGCGACGTCGCCTCCTTTCGCTACACCATGCGCTTCAGCAAAGACGACGAGCCCTCGAGCGGTAACTCAGCGGGCCTCCCGATGGCCATCGCGCTGCTCTCGGTGCTGCTCGACCGCCCGGTTCCGCAGCACACCTGTCTTACCGGCGCCCTGGTCGGTGACTCGGCGCGTGAGCTCGCGGTGCGGCGCGTTGGCGACACCGTCTACAAGGTCAAAGGTGCATATCACCGTGGGCTGCGGCGCATCATCGTGCCGGCCGACAACCGTGACGACATCGAGAGCGGTGAGCTCGTGCCCGCGAGCATTGCGTCTCAGCTTGTGCGCTACGCCCGCAATCTCGACGATGCGGTGCGTGAGCTCTGGGGCGAGCAGGCCTGGGACTGGTAGCACCGCTTCAGCGGACGCCAAAAACACGAAAGCCCGCCGCTCTTCCGTTGAAAGAGCGACGGGCCTCGTAACGGCATTGCGCCGTCGGCTTAGAAGCCGTTGATGCCGTAGCCCACGCGCGGGTCGAGGCCCATCACGGGAGCGCCGAACTGAATGCGCGGGTCATACGCGAGGCGCGGATCGACCCACTGGGTGTGCTGGAGACCGCCGAGGTTCCAGCCCTGCTGCGGCCAGACGTTCTGCGCCTGGTTGTTCCAGTTGATGCCCTGGATGGCGTGCGCCACACCGAGGCCGTGCGCCGCGAAGCGCGGATCGATGCTGGTGTGCGACAGGCCCTGGGTCCAGCCGTACGCCGGAACGCCGAGGCGCGGATCGATGTACTGCGGCACGACACCGTACGGGGTGTTGAGACGCGGATCGACGCCGTAGGCCGGCGTGTGCTGGAGGCCGAAGCCCTGGGTCATGCGCGGGTCGATGCCGTAGGCCGGCGTGTGGTTCAAGCCGTAGCCCATGGTCATGCGCGGGTCGACGCCGTAAGCCGGCGTGTGACCGAAGCCGACGTTGGCGCCGAAGCGCGGGTCAGCAGCGTACGGCGAGTGCGACAAGCCACCGCCGAACATCGCGGCGCGCTGAGCCATCAGGTTGCGCTGGGTGAGCACGTCCAGGGTCTGAGCGATGAGGTCATTCAAGATCTGCAGCTTGGTGATTTCCGGATTCATCTCTAGCTCCCAATACATTCACGCAAAATGAGCCCTTGGAGCACCATGCCCCAGGAAGCTCGTGTTTGAATTCACGGACCCATCCGTCGTGGGCGAGTCCGTGGCCCAGCTACTGCTCTGTCGATTCTCATCCGCTAAAGCGGATGAAACTCAAATCAAGCGATTTCGACGCGGATGTCGCGTTGTGCGGCGGCGCGGACGTTCTTCTGGAACGTCACCTGCAGCATGCCGCGGTCGAGCTTGGCGCTCGCGGTCTCGGTGTCGACGGTCTGCGGCAAGGGCAGCACGCGGTCGAAGCGGCCACCGGTGGTCTCGACGTGCACGGGACGGAGCTCGCCGGTGGTCTCACGACCATCACGACGGGTACCGGCGATGTGCAGGCGATTGAGCTGAACCTGAACTTGCAGGTCGTTGCGCTCGACGCCAGGCATCTCGACTTCGCAGGCCCACTGCGATTCGTTCTCGAGGACATTGATGCGCGGCACGATGGTCGGCGCGGCGGGGCGCTGGTCGAGACGCTGACCCGCCAAAGCGGACTGCAGGCGGGCGAGGTTCTCGCGCACGAACTGCTCGGCGTTCGCTTCCGGAGGAATGGGTGCCATGGTGCCGTCGGGACGATGCGGATCATTGCCGGTGATCTGGCGGTAGATTCCTTGAACCCGTGCAATTTCTTGATCGACGTTCAGACTAGCCATGGAGCGTTCCTTCGCCGTGCTGTTGGTGCTGCGTTGAGTGGACGCGTCGACGCCAGCCGTACGCTCATGGGCGTCAGCCGAGGTTTTCGCAGGACTGCGGGTACTGCGTCGTTGCTGCATCGGGCTCTCCCCCGAGTGCTACCCAGAAAATCGCGAGGCCATGAGTTAGCAACGACCTTCACGTGCAGCAAGGAACATGTCGGTGGCAAACGCGTGACTCAGCGCGTCCTTCGAGCATCGCGTCCGATGATCCATGAAGAGATCCGCGGCTCTGCAAAACTGGTCAGTGACAGGTGATAGACAAAAACTTTTTTTCGAAACTTGCGACACCTACATCGACGCGGTGGCTGTGACGCTATAGCGGACAACACGCATCACGTCCGCACAATCGTCCTGCGCCTAGTCGAACCCGTTGACACGCCCTCGCAACGGCTCGACATTATGGGCCTTTGGAGGAGCCCCCGTGACCTACTACATCCCAATGGTTCTCGAGCAGACGCATCGTGGCGAGCGCAGCTACGACATCTGGAGCCGCCTGCTCAAAGACCGCATCGTCTTCATCGGCTCGCCCATCAACGATGACATCGCGAACCTGATCGTCGCCCAGCTGCTCTTTTTGGAGAGCGAAGACGCCGACAAAGACATTCACATGTACATCAACTCGCCTGGCGGCAGCGTCACGGCGGGTCTCGCCATCTACGACTGCATGCAGTTCATCAAGTCCCCGGTCTCGACCCTGTGCATGGGCCAGGCCGCCTCGATGGGCGCCGTGCTGCTCGCGGCTGGCGCCAAGGGCAAGCGTTACGCTCTGCCGCGCTCGCGCATCATGATCCACCAGCCGCTCGGCGGCGCGCAGGGTCAGGCGAGCGATCTCGAGATTCAGGCGCGCGAGATCCTCAAGATGAAGAAGCTCTTGAACGAGATGCTCGCCAAGCACACCGGTCAGCCGGTCGAGAAGATCGAGCGCGACGGTGACCGCGACTACTTCATGGACGCGATGCAGGCCAAGGAATACGGCCTCATCGACGGCGTCATGGAGAAGCGCGTCGTTCCGACCGACAAAGAGAAAGAAAAAGAAGGCAAGTAGGCCGCGCTCAGAAAGCGTAGGCGACGCGCAGCACGACCTCGCGACCCGCCCCGATGTAGGGCGGGTGTCCGCCGTCGTACGGCTGGATGAGCGGGTTGCGCGCGTCGCCGATGTTGTGGAGGGTCAGCGACCCTTCGAGGCCCTTCAAGCCGAGATCGTGCACGAAGATCGTCGCTGACAAGTACACGCGTGGCGCGATCGATTCGTCGACAGCGTAGCGGCGGCTCATGCCCACCGCCGTGCCGCCGAGTGATAGCCAAGGGGTGAGCGCAAAGCTGCCCGCTAGCGTCACTTTGTGCGTCGGCCACGCGAGCGCAACGTTATCGCGGCCAGCGACCTCGTAGGTCGGCGTCGTGTCTTTCCCCGCGGTCGTATAAAACGAGTAGCCCAACGTGGCGGAGCTGCCGGCGTGCGCATACCGCAGCACCGACTCGACTCCTCGGCTGCCGATGTTGCCGGTGTTGACGTAGAGCTCTTCGCCCGTCGACTCGTCGAAGCCGTAGACGATCGGGTTTGTCACCGTGAGGTCGAACAGATTGGCGGTGAGGAAGAGGCGCGAGCCGATGCGATAGCCGCCCTCGAGCTCGAATGCCGTGGTGCGTTCCGGCTCGATGTCGGGATTGGCTGCGATGTTCTCGATGACGGGGGCGCGGAACGCTCGCGACGCGAGACCCTTCACGTGGAAGTCGCCGAAGACCCGGGTCAACGCCAAGCGTGGCACGAAGGAGCTACCGAATTGCGAGTGATGCTCGACGCGGGCACCGGCTTCGATATTGACCACGAACGTTCGCCATAGCGCATCGGCGAACCCGATATAGTTCTGGTAGTCGACGCTGTTCGCCCCAGCGAACGTCGTGTTGAAGCCGACATCCGCCTCGTCGGCCTTGATGCTCGCGTGGTCGATCCACACGTCCCCGCCCACTGCGATGGTCAGCGTCGGGTGCGCCTCCCACAGCGCGGTTGCCCCCGCGGTGATGCGCGTTGCCGTCTTGTTGTAGAACGTCGCGTTCGTTTGATCCGGCGTGTTCCACGGCTTCTGCCAGGTGAACGAGACACGCGGCGTGAGCGTCAGGCTCTCCGCCAAGACGAAGTCGTAGCGCACGTCGGCGCGCGCGGTTCGGAAGGATTGTTTCACTGGCGCCGGAGCGATCTCGCCATAGTCGCTGCGCTCGCTCATGCGGTAGTCGTCGTAGATGAAGCGCGCCTCGAGTCGCTTATAGCGAACACCAACGTCGACGAAGCCCGGATTCATGTCGCTCGCGTCTTGCATGTCGAAGCGGTCACCGTTGGCATCGATGAAGATGCGATCGCTGCGGATGCCCTGGCCGTAAGCTGCTTGACCGACCACCTCGAGGTCACCGATGCGCGTGCCGAAGCCGGCGCTCGCTTGCCAGCGTCCCGTGGTGTCGCGCATGCGGCCGTAGGTCGCAGAGACCGCGCCGCCCTCCAGCGCCGCGGCCGTGCGGGTGATGACACTGATGACCGCGAGCTCCGCGAAGCCGCCGTAGACCACCGAGCCTGGACCGCGAATGACCTCGACGCGCTCGATGAGCTCGACCGGAAAATGGTTGCCGAACTGGAGCGTGCCGTAGAGCAGCTCGTTCATCGGCTGGCCATCGATGAGCAGGAGCACTTTGCCTTCGTGGCCCCATAGTCCGCGAAAGCCGATGCCGACGACGCCCTGGACGTCGACACCGAAACCGACACCGGGCACGAGGGCGAGCACGTCCATCAGGTCGCGAGCGCCAACCCGTGTGATCTCGTCGCGCGAGATCACCGTGATGATGGCGGGCGATTCCCGCAGCGTCAGCTCGGTCGACGATGCGACGTCGGTCTCGAGGGTGAGGAGCGCTTCCAGGTCGAGAGTGCTGATTTCGACTGGTTCGGGCGCGGGTTCGGCGCTGAGGGTTAGAGCGACGACGAGGGGGGCTAGGTGCACGGGCCGCAGCCTAGCCCACGATCGGACGCTCCCAAAATTACTAGGCAGGGCGCGCCGTTAATGTGGTGGCGGGCTGGGACTCAACGGCTTACCCTAGTGGGGTACCGGTATCACCCCCGTACGCGTTTTGTGCCGGTTCTTGACTCATTAGGTGCGCGGGGTGATGGTCGCATCAGGCGATCATCGAAGGGTCTCTCGAGCGTGGCAACCAAGCGCGAACACACCGGATCACTGATTTGCTCCTTCTGCGGCAAGAGCCAGAAGGAGGTCAAAAAACTGATCGCCGGCCCGAACGTCTACATCTGCGACGAGTGCATCTCGCTTTGCAACGACATCATCGCCGAAGAGTTCGAGAACGAAGACGCTGCCGGTAAGACCGGTCTCAAGATCCCCAAGCCCTCCGAGATCAAGACCATTCTCGACGAGTACGTCATCGGTCAGGACCACGCCAAGAAGGTCCTCTCGGTCGCAGTCCACAATCACTACAAGCGCATCGAGTCGCGCGTCGGCATGGACGACGTCGAGCTCGGTAAGTCGAACATCCTGCTGCTCGGGCCCACCGGCTCGGGCAAAACGCTGCTCGCGCAGACTCTGGCGCGCATCCTCAACGTGCCGTTCTGCATCGCCGACGCCACCAGCCTTACCGAGGCGGGCTACGTCGGTGAAGACGTCGAGAACATCATCGTCAACCTGCTGCAGGCCGCCGACGGTGACATCGAGCGCGCCCAACGCGGCATCGTCTACATCGACGAAATCGACAAGATCTCGCGCAAGAGCGAGAACCCCTCGATCACCCGCGACGTCTCCGGTGAAGGCGTGCAGCAGGCGCTGCTCAAGATCATCGAGGGCACCGTCGCCAACGTGCCGCCGAAGGGTGGCCGCAAGCATCCGCAGCAAGAGTTCCTGCAGGTCGACACCTCGAACATCTTGTTCATCTGCGGTGGCGCTTTTAGCGGACTCGATCAAATCATCGAGCGCCGCATGGGCCGCCAGGGCATGGGCTTCTCGGCCCCCATCGTCGGCAAAGAGCAGAAGAACCTGGGCGACGTGCTCGCCAAGGTGCGCAACGAAGACCTGCTCAAGTACGGCCTCATCCCCGAGTTCGTCGGCCGTCTCCCAGTGGTGGCGACGCTCACCGAGCTCGACGAGGCCTCGCTCATGCGTGTGCTCATCGAGCCCAAGAACGCGCTCACCAAGCAGTACAAGAAGCTCTTCGGCATGGACGGCGTCGACCTCACGTTCACCGACGCCGCGCTCACCGCGATTGCCCGTCAGGCCATCAAGCGCAAGACCGGCGCCCGCGGCCTGCGCGCCATCCTCGAGCAAGCCATGCTCGACATCATGTACGAGATCCCGAGCCAGCCGAACATTCGCGAAGTCGTCGTCAGCGAAGAAGTCATCGAGCGCCGCGAGAAGCCGCTGGTCGTGTACCAGGAAGAGAAGCAGGCGAGCTAAGGGCAGAGCATCGAAGGCGTGGTCGCAAGCAGAGGGCGGGCGACGAGGCTGCGGCAAGAGACGGGAGAGCTCGAACTTTCCCGTCCGTCGCCGGTTCGTTGCCGCAACGCCAAAACGGACGAGACGCGGGGCGCCTGGCGTCGGGTTCCGCCTTGCCTTTGCGGAACTCGACCTTAGCGCCGCCCCTGCGGCGCGGTCAGAAAGTGCTTTGGCGGTCGCCGGCTCACGAAACCTCCGTGGCCGGCGGACCGCCGTAGCGTAACTACTAGAACAGAACCAACAGACCCAACGACGCGCCCTGATTGAGCCCGTTGTCGAAGTTGAACCACGCCGGAGTGTTGCTCTCCTGGCGGGTGCTGGTGACGGTGGTGTCACCCGTGGCGGTGCTGGTCACCGTCGTGCGGTTGTCGAAGTCGAAGTACGACAGGACGTCCAGCGTCGCGTTGTACTCGGCGAAAACCGCGAAGTTCGGGTGCAGGCGCCACTCCGCGCCGATGATGCCACGCAGGCCGAAGGTGAACTGGTTGGAGCGATTGCGAACGCTCACCACCACGTTTTCGACCGACACGTCATCGTCGCTGGTCTCGCGCTGATGTCCGTACCCGAAGTACGCACCAGCGCCGACGTACGGCGCCACCTTGTTACGCGTCAGACGGTACAGCGCGTCTGCGCGAGCCTGGAGGTTGAAGGCGCTCGTCTGGCCGGCATCGTAGTCGTACGTCTTGACTACGCTGCCCGCTGTCTCGAGCGTCGTCTCCGTGGTCTGCGGAGGATTATGTGACCGCTGCAGCGTAACGCCACTGCGGATCATGAGCTCTTCCGTAAACATCCAAGCACCGGCAACGCCGAAGCCCTGGTACTCCGACAGGAAGCTACCGTCCTGCAGGATGTTGTTGAACGAGAACACGAGACCCCACTGCGTGTTCCACCCCTGGTCACGGCGCTTGTCGACTTCGTAGTCGCTCGTCGTCGTGGTGGTTGTGGTCACCGTCGTGGTGCTGCCGGTAGTTACCGGCGGCGCCGTCGGGTCTTCTTCTTGCGCTCGAGCCGCTGTGGTCAGGAGCGCGCTCCCGAGCACCGCGGTCAATGCTAGCTTCTTGAACATCGATTCCTCTTTTGGGGGTAAACGTTTTTGTCAAATCGGGATCAGGGGCCGCTTACGGAACGTCGCGGACGTCGATCTCCGTATTGACCTCGTTGGCGGTGTTGCGCAGCGAGACGTCGCCCAGCTCTTCGCAGGTCGAGCCACCGGAAACCTTCACACCCACGTTGTTGAACGTGACGCTCAGGTCGAGCGCGGTGTTGTCCGCGCCGTCGATGTTGTAGACGAGCGTGAGCTGCGTGCCGCCCGAGCCCAGCGTCGCGGTGACCGGGTTGGTCGGCGACGGGTTGATCGCGGTGAGAGCCGAGTTGGTCCAGCCGATCGGACCGACCGGGCAGAGCACGACCGGGTACGGGAAGGTGACCGTCAGGTTCGACTGGAAGCCGCCGTTCTCGTTGTTCGCCGAGAGCGCGACCGGCTCGACTGCCGGCGGGCCCATGAAGACCACGACCTGCGGGAAGTCGGTACCGGCCTTGAAGTTATCGATGACCTCAGGGCTCAGGTACTGGTTCTGGGCGTTGCGCGCCGAGGTGACCGTGATGTCATAGGTCGCACCGTAGACGAGCTGCGCGCGCGGCAAGGTCGCCGTGCCCGCGGTGATCGTCGCGTTGACGGTGCTCGGCGTGAAGCCGACCGTGCCGGAGAACGGCGAGGTGCCGGCGCCCGCGAGCGAGCCGATGGTGGCGGTCATGTCGATCTTGGCGCTGATTTCGCCGCTGGCAATCAGGGTGCCGGTGTTGCCGTCGTAGACCTTCACGATGACGTCGTCACTGACGCTCAGGACCGGGAACATCGCCACGGTGAACGTCTGGAACGAGGGCTGCGTGTACTGGTCGGTGATGTCATCACCGCCGTTGAAGTTCTGCACGCCGGTCACGGGGAGGAAGCCTTCCGCCGCGATGGTCACCGGGAACGAGCCGTTGGGAATGCCGTTCACGACGTACGCGTTGCCTGCGAACTCGCTGGTCAGCGTGTTCTCGCCGACCTGCACCGTCACGGTCGCGCCACTGAGGACGCCGCCGGTCTGGGCATCGAATACGAACAACGTGAGGTTGTTCGTTCCGTAGCGGTATTGCGGACGATCGCCGAGGTCGACGTCGGTACCGCAGGATGTGATGGCAAAGGCAGACGCAAATAGGACAGACGCAAGCAAACGCTTCACGTAGGGCTTTCCTCCGCGATGCTAAATGTGGGGGATACCCGCATCGCAGGCGCAATTTGCATGGACCCCGGGCGCGGTGCAAAAACTTTCTTCGGGATTCAGCGACCTAACGTCCTAGTCCGCCGGTGGCTTGGCAGTGGTCTTCCTGCGCGCCTATGCTAGACCACATGATCATGAAGCCGTCCGAGCCTCGGCTGTTACCACTCCTTCCGCTGCGCGACATCGTCGTATTCCCCCACATGATGGTGCCGCTCTACGTGGGCCGCACGCGTTCGATCAACGCGGTCGAAGAAGCCATGCGCGGCAATCGCGAGATTTTGCTGGCGGCGCAGAAGAAGGCGAAGACCAACGAGCCGACGCCCGAAGACATCTTCATGGTGGGCACCGTCGGTCAGGTGATGCAGCACATCAAACGTCCCGACGGCACGGTGAAGGTGCTGGTCGAAGGACGCCGCCGCTGCCGCATCCGACGCTTCATCGCCAACGAGTCGTTCTTCCTCGCCGAGGTCGAAGACGTCGCCGAGCGCACTGACCCGTCGGTCGAGCTCGACGCGCTCGTGCGCACCGTTCAAGACACCTTCGACAACTACGCGCGGCTCTCGCGTCGTCTGCAGCCCGACGTGTTGATGTCCATCAAAGCGATCGAAGACGCCGGCCGCCTCGCCGACACCATCGTCGCGCACTTGCCCATCAAACATCCAGACAAGCAGGCGATGCTCGAGATGGACCTCGCGAAGGAACGGCTCGAGAAGCTCTACGAGCTCATGCAGGGCGAGATCGAAATCCTGCAGGTCGAGAGGAAGATCCGCTCGCGCGTCAAGAAGCAGATGGAGCGCACCGAGAAGGAGTACTACCTCAACGAGCAGATGCGGGCGATCCAGAAGGAGCTGGGCGAGCGCGACGAGTTCAAGAACGAGATTCAAGAGCTCGAGGAAAAGCTCAAAGCCAAGAAGATGCCCGCCGAGGCGCGCGCCAAGGTCGAAAAAGAAGTCAAAAAGCTCAAGATGATGTCGCCGATGTCCGCTGAAGCGACAGTCGTGCGCAACTACATCGACTGGTCCATCGCGCTCCCCTGGGCCGAGTACACCGAGGAGAAGCTCGACATCGTGCAAGCCGAAGGGATCCTCGACGAGGATCACTACGGTCTGAAGAAGCCGAAAGAGCGCATTCTCGAGTATCTCGCGGTGCACAAGCTGGTCGAGAAGATGAAGGGCCCGATCCTTTGTCTCGTCGGTCCGCCAGGCGTCGGTAAAACGTCGCTCGCGCGCTCGATTGCTCGCGCCACCGGTCGTAACTTCGTGCGCTTGTCGCTCGGCGGCGTGCGTGACGAGGCCGAGATCCGTGGTCACCGCCGAACGTACATTGGCGCTCTGCCCGGCAAGATCATCCAGTCCTTACGCAAGGCTGGGTCGTCGAATCCTGTCTTCTTGCTCGACGAGATCGACAAGATGTCGATGGACTTCCGTGGCGATCCGTCCGCGGCGCTGCTCGAGGTCTTGGACCCGGAGCAGAACGAGACGTTCAACGACCACTACCTCGACATGGACTACGACCTGTCGCGGATCATGTTCATCTGCACCGCGAACTCGTTGCAGAACATTCCGGCACCTTTGGAAGACCGTCTCGAGATCATCCGCCTCGCCGGCTACACCGAGATGGAGAAGCTCGCTATCGCGGAAAAATACCTGGTGCCGAAGCAGCTGAAAGACAACGGCATCGGCGACGTCTCGGTCGATTGGAACGAGACCGCGACCAAGACGATCATCCAGCTCTACACCCGTGAAGCGGGTGTGCGTACGTTGGAGCGCGAGATCGCCGCGGTCGCCCGCAAGGTCGCCAAAGAGGTGGTGAAGAGCGGGAAGGACCAGAAGTTCCGCATCACGCCGAGCGTGACCAAGAAGTACTTGGGTGTGCCGAAGTTCCGCGCCAACCGCCGCGAGGACACCGCGGAGGTCGGCATGGCGACCGGTCTCGCATGGACCCAGATGGGCGGCGAGATCTTGCAGATCGAGGTCACGACCATGCCCGGCAAGGGCAAGCTGACGATCACCGGCAAGCTCGGCGACGTCATGCAGGAGTCCGCTCAAGCGGCCATGAGCTACGTGCGTGCGCGCGCCAACTCATGGGGGCTCACCAACGACTTCTATGCGTCGGTGGACATTCACATCCACGTGCCGGAAGGCGCGATGCCGAAGGACGGTCCGTCGGCCGGTATCACCATGGCGACGGCGCTGGTGTCCGCGTTGACGAAAATCCCGGTGCGCCACGACATCGCCATGACGGGTGAAATCACTCTGCGTGGTCGCGTGCTACCGATCGGTGGCCTGAAGGAGAAGGCGCTCGCGGCGCATCGTGCCGAGATCCGCGAGATCATCGTTCCGAAAGAGAACGAGAAAGATCTCGATGAGATCCCGTCGAGCGTGCGCAAGGCGCTGCGCATCCACGTGGTCGATCACATCGACCAGGTGCTGCGTCATGCGCTCGAGCTCTCGGACCCCGAGGAGTTCTTCTCGCGGGGCAAGGGTGCGAGCAAAGAGGCCGAGCACAAGGACAGCGATCCCGCTGCTGGCGGTACGCAAGTTCAGTAGTCGCGACCACTTGGCCGCCATCACGAGATCCTGATCACAGGGCACCCTGACGCCGCAACAGGGCAGGCGCCGCTGTGTTTCGAAGACGATCGGGTGCCAACGCCGATAACGCGTCAACACTACTCGTTGGCGAGAAGGCACCCATGCAATCGAACGAAACATCGCGAAGCCAGACCCCGAAGACCACCCAAGCCCCGGGACTGGGAGCGCCGGCACCAGCCGCTCCGCCCCCAGCAAAGATTGCCGACGTTCGCGCCCTGCTCGACACGTTCGCTCGTACCGGTGAGCCGGAGGCCTTCAAGGCACTTCTCAACACCCACTCGGGCACGTCGTTCAGCGTTGGCGGCGCCGGGAGCGGCGGCATCGACATACCGTGGTCCAAGGCAGCGGAGATTCTCGCGCGCGCCGGCATCAGCTCAGCGGACATCGCCTTGCTCCAGCCGACGTACGAGCGCGGGCTGCGCAAGCACTTCGAGACGAAGCTCGCGGAGGCGGCGGGTTACGCACAGAAATACGACATCGGCATGATGGAGCACGTCCTCACCGAGGCGGCTCGTCACGCCGAGAAGGCCGGCGTCGTGACCGCTATCGCAGACAAGATCGAGACCTTCAAAGCCGTTCAGGCCCCGCGCATCTATGAGCAGGCGCTCGCCGCCGCGAAGGAGGCCACGACCAATCCCGAGGCTGCCTACAAGCTGTCCGGAGCGCTGGGCAACATGACCACCTACGGCGCGCTTGCCGGCATGACGGTCGCTCAGGTCGAAGCCGCGAAGCAGCCGTTCATGCAGACGCTCGTGACTCAGTTCCAAGCGGAGATTCAGACGTTCTCCACGAAGCCGATCACCGGCTACTTCCGCAACGACATCAAGTCGCGCCGCGACGGTCTGATCGAGCAGGCGAAGCGCGTCTGCGCGAATGACCCCGCGATGTTCAAGGCGGCCAAAGAGCAGATCATCGAGGCGTCGCGCGCTTGCGCACGCGTCACCGCCTTCGAATATCTGAAGGACACCGACGCGCTCACCGCCGGCCAGAGCTTCATTCAGGCGCAGATCTACGCCCGCATGGGTGGCCTCACCTCGTGGTTTGCCAATGGCAACTCCGAGTACCGGGCGGCTCGCTCGCAGTTCATTCGCGACGTGGGCCCGATGTTCGGCGTCAGCTACCTCTCTTGGCGCCTCATCAACATCGTGAACTTTCCGCGCTGGGTCTCGTTCTACGGGTGAGCGCGGGGCGCTAGCCCAGGGACCGACCTTCTACGCTAAAACGTACGTGGTCTCGACCATGAGATGGTCGGAGAAGGCCTTCGTGCTGCCGTCTCCGACCGGATACAGGTCGCCGAGCAAGGTGCGGTAGGCCACCGCGCCGAGCAGCTTGCCGTCTTGGGTCGCACTGGCGAGCTGATAGTCGATGCGCCGGTTGCGCAGGTCGTATTCGCCTTTGAGCACCTGCTGGAAGTGATGGTTCATCGTGCCGCCGCGGTCTTTGGAGTCGACCGCAGCCCAGGCGTCCGAGTGGCCGATCTGCTGCATGAGCTTGTGCATGGCGATGACACCGGTCGCCGCGTGGATCATCCCGTCAGGCACCTTGGTGTCGACGGTCTCGATGGTGTTGAGATCGGAGCCGTGCAGCGAGTAGCTCACTTTGGCGGACAGGTCCGTGAAGATCTTCGCCATGGCGTCGAACTGACGGGCGCGCAGCGGCTCGTAGTCGGGCAAGGGGTTCAGGTGGGTGGTGCTGACCAGCACCTTCTCGCCGTTGTTGAGCTCGACGATGGCGTAGGCGAGACCACGGCGGCTACCCCAGATGCGGTCGAAGGAGGCGCGCAGGTTCCACCCACGCTCGTCGTTGAGCTCGGCGATGCCGGTCTCGACGATGCGCTTGAAGTCCGGACGCTTGCGGATGAGCAGCTGCAAGCCGTATGCGTGCATCTGCTTGTCCGGGAAGACGCAGATGTAGCCGTTCTCTTCGGCGGCCTTGCGCAGAGCGACCTGGGCCTCGGGGATCCAGACTTCCTGGCACTGGATGACGTCTGGCGGTCCGGGCGGCGCGATGACCCCGCCGCGCTGATCGGCACGCCCCGAGCGGCCATGCAGGATCTCGGTCAAGACGGTGTTGTAGAATTCGCGGCGCTGGGTAGCGAACTTTACGCGGATGACGCCGGCGATATCGAGCTGACCGACGTTGATGGTGGCGCTGCGAATGACCGTCTGCTCGGCGTGAGGACGCTTCGCGATAGCGGCCAGCGCCAGATCGTTCTTGCTCAACATGAGCGCCCAGTTGGTGGCCAAGACCTTCCTGGCCTCCTCGACGAGCTCGAGGGTCGACTTGCCGTCTTTGAGGGCGCGCCGCAGGGCGGCGTCGTTGGCCGCGATCTCGGCTTGGTCGACCGGGAAGATCGGCTTGCCGCGCTGCATCACTGCAGCCGGGGCTCCGCTGGTCAGGAGGGCGTTGGCGGAGACCTGGCCAAGGAGGTTGGCTCGCGTGGCCCGAAGGCGCAGATCCGCCTCGGACCGCGGGAGCGCCGCGGGGAGCTTGACTGTGTTCATGTGAGGTAAGACTGCCGGTCAGGAAGGGGACCGGAGCCTGGTCACAGAATCGGCAGCGTACGCCCTGTGTTGTCGATAATTCGTCTCTGACCGCGGTTCACTTGGCAGCCAAAACCTGGTGAATCTGCGCCACTACCGCCGCGCCTTCGCCGACGGCCGCGGCGACCCGCTTGACCGAGCCCGCGCGGACATCGCCGATGGCGAACACCCCCGGGATATTGGTCTGGAGCGTCCACGCTGGGTTCTTGCCGTTGCCGGTGCGAACGAAGCCACTCGCGTCCACCTCGACGTCACAGCCCGCGAGCCAGTCGGTGTTGGGCTCGGCACCGATGAACGAGAAGAGGTGCTGGATGGGCTTTGCGATTTCGCCGTCGCGATGTTTCGAGCGCCAGGCGATACCTTCGAGGCCGGTGCTCGGGTCGCCCTCCAGGCGGCTGACCTCGCAGCCTTCGTGAATGGTGATCTTGGGGTGCGCCTGGATGCGATCGATGAGGTAGCGCGACATGGTGTCGACCAGTGGTCGTCGCACTAGGAGGTGAACCCGCTCGACGTGCTCGGCGAGAAAGACCACGCCCTGACCCGCCGAGTTGCCGCCGCCGATGATGGCGATTTCGCGGCCGGCGCACAGCCCGGCTTCGACTTGCGACGCCCAGTAGTAGACACCGCGGCCCTCGAATTGGGAGAAGCGGTCGACCGCTGGTTTGCGATAGCGGGCACCGCTCGCGATCACCAAGGTTCGGCTCTTGATGTTGAACTTGTACTCGTTGCCATAGCGGACATCGAGCTCGATGGGGGTGGTGAGCGGCCGGTCGTCTCCGCCGCAGCGGACTTGGCGGACACTGAACGGGATAGCGGTCTCGGCGCCGAACTTCGTGGCTTGGGCAAAGGCGCGGCCCATGAGCGCCTGGCCGGTGATGCCGGTCGGAAAGCCGAGATAGTTCTCGATGCGCGACGATGCCGCTGCCTGGCCGCCGTAATAGCGGGCGTCGAAGGTGATGACCGAGAGCCCTTCGGAGGCTGCGTAGACCGCGGTCGCAAGCCCGGCGGGTCCGGTGCCGACGATGGCGACGTCGTAGATCTTGGTCTCGTCGAGGTCGTCGGCGAGGCCCACCGAGCATGCGACGTCTTCCTCGGCAGGCTTTTTGAGCAGCTCGCCCTCGGGGGTGATGACGATCGGGAGGTCCGCTTCTTTGACGTCGAACTGGCGGACGAAGAGCTCGGCGTCCTGGTGATCGGGCTCGATGGTGGTGTGCGGATAGCCGTTGCGCCGGAAAAACGTCTCGAGCTGATTGAGGTGCGGATCGCGGCCGTGGCCGATGAGGACGGTGCCACCCGCCGCGCCTTGGATGAGCGCGACTCTTCTGAGGATGAAGGCGCGCATGATCATCTCGCCGAGCTGCGCGTTGCCGATGATGAGCGCGCGTGTCTGCGCAGAGGTATAGGGAACCGCGAGACAACCTTCGGGCCCAGCCCGCAGCGCCGCGAGTGAAGCACGACCAGAGAGGTGGTTCATCTCGCCGCTGAATTGGCCGGGGCTGTGGCTGATGACCAACGACTCGGCGCCGAGAGCGTCATGGCGGACGACGTCCAGTGTTCCTTCGAGGATGAGGTACATGCCGGCGCCGTGCGAGCCGAGGGCGGCGACTTCCTCACCGGCCGCATATTGTTTGGCCTCGCCGCCGAATCGTCGCGCCGCTTCGATCTGCCGGGCCTCGAGGACCGGAAACATCTGCGGTAGCCGGCTCTCCATCCCCGGCGGAACTGGAACATAGATCTGCATGAGCGACCCTTGCGCTAGCGGACGCGCTTGCGCAAGCCGCTAGACGTTGGTGAGGGCGGCATGAATCTGGGCGACCACGGCGGCGCCTTCACCGACGGCGGCGGCGACCCGCTTCACTGACCCGGCGCGTACGTCGCCGATCGCGAAGATCCCGGGAATGTTGGTTTCGAGGCTCGCGCGCTCGCCTTTCCCGGTGACGATGAAGCCCTTGGCGTCTTTGGTGACCGCGCAGCCGTCGAGCCAATCGGTGTTGGGATCGGCGCCGATGAACGAGAAGAGATGACGCAAACGCACGACGATGTTCGCCTGAGCCTCGATACGGTCGATGAGGTAGCGCGACATCGTCGCCGCGAGCTTGCGCCGTACGATCACGTGCACGCGCTTGGCTTTGGTCGCGAGAAACACCGCGGCTTGGCCGGCCGAGTTGCCGCCACCGATCAGCACGGCGTCTTCGTTGAGGCAGGCTTTGCCTTCGGCGGGAGATGCCCAATAGGAAACTCCGTGACCTTCGAGCTCCGCGAGCCCATCGATGTCGGGTCTGCGATAGCGTACACCGGTCGCGATGACGACGGTGCGGGCCTTGACCGTGGCGCCGTCCGCGATTCCGACCTCGGCGAAGCCCGCGTTCGGGTCGGTCCGGTCGCAGGACATGCGCGTGACTGACGTGGGCATGGCGACGTCGGTGCCGAACTTGGTCGCTTGATTGAAGGCGCGCGCCATCAAGTCCTGACCATCGACGCCCGTCGGGAAGCCGAGATAGTTCTCGATGCGCGCCGATGCTCCTGCTTGGCCGCCGAAGACGTGGGACTCGAAGACGATGACCGACAAGCCTTCGGACGCGGCGTACACCGAGGTCGCGAGGCCCGCGGGTCCTGCGCCGATGATTGCGACGTCATAGAGCTTGTCGGGGAGCGGCACGGAGATGCCGACGTGCGCGGCGACTTCGACGTCACTCGGCTTCTTGAGCAACGTGCCGTTGGCGCACACCACGAAAGGAAGCTCGTGCTCGAGGATACCGAAGCGCTCGGAGACCGAGCGCGCCGAGTCGTCCGCTCCCGGGTCGAGCAACGTGCAAGGATGACCGTGCCGCGCAAAGAAGCCCTGAAGACGCAGAACGTCGTGACTCGTGGCCGGGCCGACGATGATCGTGCTCGCGCGACCCGTCACGGCGAGCAACGTCGCCCGCCGTCGGCTGAACGCGCGGACCACGACCTCACCGATCTCCGCTTCGCCGATGATGAGGGCGCGAAGCTCCGGAACCGAGAAGCGCGCGCATCACTTCGCCAGGGCCGAAGCGTTCGACTTCACTGCCAAAACGGCGGGCGCGCTCGACCTGCGCCGCCTCGAGAACCGGCATGATCAGGGCGTACTGATCTTCGATGTGCTTCGGGTAGCGTATGTCGTCCATGGGCGCGGACAGACTACCCGGAGCTTCGCGGCCGGTTAAGTTTGCTCTTCGCGCTGCTGGCGATTGCGCTCTTGCGTCGTTTGCAGCTGCACATCGCGATTCTTGCGCATGGAGGCCTGGAAGTTTGCCTGTGCGTTCTCGCGGATGCTCTCGGACCAGCTGGCGAAGAACTGCTTGGTGGCTTCCCAGCGCTGAGTAAGGATGTTCTGGGCGAGCTGCGGGTCGACTGACGCCAAGAACGCGGGGTTGTCGAGCGCTCCGCGGTAGCCGACGCCGTTGGCGTAGAGCTGGAGTGCCGCACCGGTCTGCGAACGCAGACCACCCTCACCGACAGCGCGAGCAAGCCCCTCTGCCTGGGCCGAGCGTGGCGGGCTGCCGGCTCGCGTGGTGCTGGATGGTTGGTCGGTCGGAGTCGCGCGATGGTCAACGGCCATAACCCAAAACCTACACTGGGTTACCGGGTTTGGTTAGCCACTTCCCATTTCCTGGCCCTCCGCCGACGAACCGTCGTACCAATCGGGACCCAGTTCCAGGGAGATGACCAGCATGGCTTGGCGGCCTCGCTTACCGCGTTTACGCAGTTTCATCCTCGGCAGCTGCATCGCCCTCGCCATGGGGTTCGCCTGCTCCCGGGCACGCTCCCCTGACAGCGAGGCATTCGAGCCTCCGCCCCCACCGGGCTCGCCGATGCCCTCGATGGCGGCGGCCCCGATGGAGGACCGGCGGATGCGTGAAGAGCGTCCGTTGGGCGGACTCGCCGACAAAGGTGGTGGCGGCCGCGGTGCATCATCCAGCACCAAGAACGCGAAAGCCGACGCCGACGATCCGCTGGCGATGCTCGACGAGCGGGCCGACGGTGCTCCCAAGCAGCAGCGCATGGTCCACTATGACGGATCGATTCAGCTGCGCGTCACCGACCCGCGCAAGACTCTCGACGAAGCTGCCGCGATGGCGACCAGCATGGGCGGTTTCGTCGAGCAGCAGAACGAGACCATGGTGATGCTGCGCGTGCCGGTCGATCACATCCGTGAAGCGTTCACCAAACTGCTCGGTCTGGGTGACGTCTTATCGAAATCGCTCTCGGCGGCAGACATCACCGACGCCTTCACCGCCACCGAGCTGCGCTTGAAGACCATGCGCACGAGCCGCGACCGCTTGATCGTGTTGCTCGCGAACGTGAAAGACGAAGACGAGCGTCTCGAGATTCTCGGTCAGATTCGCCGTCTCACCGAAGAGATCGATGCCCTCGACATGCGGGTGAAGACCCTGGCCAAGCTCGCGGCCTTCTCGCGTCTCACCTTGGAAGTGCAACCGCGTGAAACACGGGGCACCACCAAGGCGGACGCGCTCGCGGCCTTCCGCTGGATCGACGATCTCTCCCCGTTCCGTCGCGACACCGCTCAGCGCGGCTCGCTCTTGAAGCTCGCGGCGCCGGCCGAGATGGTGGTCCTCGACGAAGCCCGCCACTGGGTCGCCGAAAGCGCCGACGGTGCGGTGGTCTGGACGAGCAAACGTAAGAACGCGCCGAAAGGCAGCAGCGATTTTTGGGCATCCGCCATCGCGGAACGCATGCAGGCCGACTTCGCCGAGACCTCGCGCGGCAAGATCGGTGGCTTCGACTTCGTGACGTTCATCGACGGTGGCACCACGCACTATCGCTACCTGGTGGGCGTGCGCGCTGCTGGTGACGACCTCGAAGTCATCGAAATCTACTACCCGACGCCCGAGCACGAGACGCGTTATGCGCCGGGTGTGAACGCGGTCATCCCTGGAGGTACCTCGTGATTGGCGCAGCTCTCCTGGTGTTGCTCGCGACTGTCGAGCCCGCCCCCGTGCAACGCATTGCAGTGCGTGACGCCGTCACCATCAAGGTCGGCGACCGCGACAAGGCCGCTGAAGCGGTCATTGCTGCCGCGGAAGCCGCCGGTGGCTACTTCACGATGCGCAGCGACACGTACATGCGGCTGCGCATCCCGTCGAAGAAGCAGGCTGAGGTGCTCGCTCAGGTCTCCAAGCTCGGCCTCGTGGTCCAGCGCTCCCATGCCGCCGATGATCTGACGACCACGTTGGAAGAGCAGCGGACCTTGCTGATCTCGCGGCGCGACGTCTTGCAACGCTACTTCGCGGTGCTGCAGACGGCCCGGCCTCAAGCCGTGACCACGGTCGAGCGCGAGATGACCTCGCTCATCGCCCAGATCGAAGAGCTCGAGGGCTCGCTGCGCATGGCGATGCATCAGTTGCAGTATTCGGAGCTCGAGGTTTCGTTCGAGTTCCGTGACCGCCAGGCGCCAGCGCGCGACGGCTCGTCGTCGTTCCCGTGGCTCAACACCATGAACCTCGCTGACCTCATCGGAGACTTCCAATTTGGCGTCCGCTAAAGCGGTTCTGATGGGCGCGGCGTTGCTGCTCGTCGCCGGTTGCGACGCGTTCAAGGCCAAGCCGCCGGAAGGGTTCGCGGTTTACGAGGGCAACCGGCCGTTCCGCGCCATGAGCTCCGATGGCGTGGTCTATCGCGTCAGGACCGTGAACGACTCGACCGACGCAAAGCTCGGCTTCTGGCAAGAAGCCTTGAAGAAGCGGATGCTCGACGCCGGCTACACCTTTCTCCGCGAAGGTGAGGCCAAGAGCGCCAATCAAACCGGCTACGTGCTCGAGGTTACCGCGCCCTACGGCGTGCGCGACTACACGTACCTGATGGCGGTCTTCAAGAAGGACAAGCACCTCGTGCTGGTGGAGTCGAGCGGCGAGGTCGCGACCTTCGAGAAACGCCGTCCGCAAGTGATGGCGGCAATCGAGCAGCTCGCCGTCGATTAGCGTTTCGCCACTCGAAACAGTTGTTGCCCCTTCGTTTCTTTTGTTGGTGACCGCGAATGCCAAATCACCGGCATCGCAATCACGCGAGAACCGAAGGGGATTTTTCATGTGGAAGAGCAGCGTACGTTTCGTGGTGGCCGCGGCTAATCTGTTGATTGCCGGCACCGCCATGGCGGCCGTCACACCGGTGACCACGACGCCGGAGGGCAAGATCGAGGCTTCGAACGCTGCTTCGGTCAGAGCGGTCGAGGGCAGCTGGCTCGACGTGCCGACCGAGTGCAAAGCGCGTGGCTTCAACGCCGACGCTCAGACCGTGTCGTCGAAGGAGCCGCAGCCGCACGTGCGCGACATCTACGCTTCGTTCGGAGCGTAAGATCATGGAACCGCAAGTCGTACAGCTCTCTCCAGAGGACGTGGCGAGCCTGCGAGCGCAGTTCGAGGCGCTGCCCGAGCTCACGAGCTTCCGTGACATGCCGGAGCTCGCCGCCCGCATCGCCGCTTACGGGATGTGGCGGGAGGTCGGCACCGTCAACGACGAGCTCGCGCGCTTCATTTTCGACGCTGCGACGGGCGAGCCCGTACGCCGTGAGTCGTTGCGCGCCGAGCTGGTCGTCTGGAACGAGCTGTTCGGCTTGCGCGTCACCTCGAACGACACACAGCGCCTCGAGCTACGCGCGAAGTCGTTCTACGACGTGGTGCATCCGACGCTCGCGTCGAACGGCGATGGCACCTTGCGGGCGCTCTATGTGTTTCCAGAGATCGTCGAACGCATCGCGCGAGCCGAAGGCGTCGACCTCGTGTTGGTCAAGCCCTGGGGCGTGAACTCGATCTTCGGCGGCTTCGACCCGTCGAAGGGCTACTACCAGACCAACTTCTGGGAGATCGAAAACAACGACGTCTTGCGGTTCGCCGATCTCGTCCGTCATGGCCGACTGGCTTTTCTCGGGACCCACGACCTCATTGCCCATATCGCGGGTGTCGAGCGTCAGGCTTTCGACGCGCTCAAGATCGTCGCCGACCGGCTCTATCGCGTGGTCGACGCATACTTCGGGAAGGCGAAGCCGAGTATTGCGGCGTCGATTGTGCCGTACACCGCGGTGGTGGTGTTGGATGATCTGGCGCAGCCGCCGAGCTATGGGTCGGCGAGCCACCTGCAGACTCTGCGCGCGCTCGAGTCGGAGCTCGAAGCGGAGACCATCGCCGCCGACGTTCCCGTGCTCTTGACGAAGTTTCCACCGAGCTTCCAGAAGATCATCGTGGCGTCGCGCACCAAAGACGCACCTGACGTCGAAGCCCTTGTCGGCGCGATGGTCCAGGAGATCGCCGCAGCGTCGCTCGCTGCCTAGCGAGCGAAACGATAGTTAGCCTATTGTTTCTTCCATGGAACTATTCGAGCTGCGCTACTTCGTCGGCGTATCGCGCCTGGAGAACGTTCACCGCGCCTCACGCGAGCTGCACGTCTCGGCGCCGGCGCTGAGCAAGGCGGTGAGCCGACTCGAGGCCGAGCTCGGCGTGAAGCTGTTCGAGCGCCGCGGCCGCAACATCCGACTGACCGAACAAGGCCGCGTCTTTCAGCGTCGTTCGATCGAGATCATCGAGCTCGCCGAGCAAGCACGCTTCGAGGTTGCCGGACGTCTCGATGCCCTCCATGTGCGCATCGCCGGAGCGGAAGTGCTGCTCGCGAAGATGGGCACCCCAGTCGTCGACGACATCAAGAAGCGTTTCCCTGAAGCGACCTTCGAGCTCATCGCCGCCACCGAGGCCGACGCGGTTCGCAAGCTCGAGAACGACGAAGCGCATCTCGCGATCGTTTCGGACGCCGTGTCTGCAAAAACAGTCACGAAGGTCCTCGGCGATACTCACTTCCGGACCTACGTTGGTCGGCGTCATCCGCTAGCGCGTCGGGCGAAACGCGCCATTCCCGTGGCCGAGGTCTTGGAGCACGCCTTCGTGAGCCCCGATCGGCCCATCTTGGGGAAGGTCGGCGCCAAACAATCGGTGGACGGTTGGCGCGACGACAAGTTTCCGCGCCGCATCGACTATCGGACCACGAGCTTGAAGACCCTCGAGGAGCTGGTGCTCGCCGGGCGGGCCATTGCCTATCTGCCGGAGTACTTCGCCGACAGCGACGAGCTCCTGCCGCTCGACATTTCTGGTTGCCCGTACACCTGCGTTCAGCGCATCAAGCTGGTCGCGCGCGCCCCGGTCGTTAGCGGCTGGCTCAACCAATTATTTTAGTGTTTTCAAGCTTCTAGAAAAAAGACACCGGCCGTTGTCGATTGCCTGTCGGGCCGAACGTCGTCACCGCATGAAGGAGAACACCATGCGTTACATCATGATGCACAAGAATGACCCGAAGAGCGAAGCCGGGCTGCCGCCCGACGCGAAGCTCATCGAGGAGATGGGTGAGTTCATCGGCGGCTTCGCCAAGGCGGGAAAGCTGATCGACGGCGCCGGTCTCTTGGGAAGCAAGGCGCGCACGCGACTCACCTTCCGCAACGGTCAGGCGACCATCAAACACGGCCCGTACCGCGGCGAGACCGAGCTGCCGGCGGCGATGCTGGTGCTGACGGTGAAGACCCGTGACGAGGCCATCCGTTGGGCCGAGCGCTACGGCAAGATCTTGGGTGACGGCGAGATCGAGCTCGGCAAGGTGACCGAGCCCTGGGATCTGGGCGTGATGCCGATGCCGCCGGATCCGCCATTGCAGATGATGCTCATCGAGAAGGCCGACAAGGAGACCGAGGGCGGTGGCCGCAGTCCGCAGAAGAAGGCGGCGCTCACGCGCTTGAAGACCGAGATGACCGAGGCCGGCGTGTTCGTCAAAGCGCTGCGCATCAACGCGAGCGCCGAGGGCAAGCGCTTGTTCTTCAAGGACAACAACCTGCGCACCGTCGACGGTCCGTTCGCGGAGTCGAAGGAGCTCATCGGTGGCTTCGCGGTGCTCGACCTGTCGGGGATGGACGAAGCAGTGAACCTGAGCAAGCGCTACGCGGAGATCCTGGGCGGCACCCTCGAGGTGGACATCCGACCGGTCGACATGAGCGAGGCCTGAGGCCGGGCTACTGCTGCTCCGGCGCCGGCGCATTGAGCACCACCAGCACCACGAGTAGTAGAAAGAAGCCGACCGCCACCACCGTAGCGACCGCGAGCGCGAGCCACATGAAGCGGTGCGCTCGCGCTAACGGTAACAGGGTCTCTGGAGCGGGCTTGGCGATGAAGCTCGGGAGTGGTGCTGCTTGTCTCCAGAGCAGCCAGGTGTACGCTCCGCCGAGAGGAATGAGCACGGCCGCGGCACCGAGGGCGCGGGCAGTGTGCCGCACACCTTGCTCGAAGATCATCAGCAGGGTGAAAGCGATGCTCGCGGCGACGACCAGGCGAAGCACGTTGAACAGCTTGCGTCCTTCGCTCTTGGCGCCGTCGGCGAGGGCGTCGGCGAAGACCAGGGTGCTCATCGCCGTGAAGGCGCCTGTCCCGGCCACACTGGTGCCGAACGACACCAGGTAGAGCATGAGCGAGGCCCACCACGAGTTGCGCAAGCCCACGAGCAGTGCCGTGACGCCCGCGAGGTCGGGCTGGCGTCGTGCCTGCTCGATACGCGAAGCGAGGCGCCAGTGCATGACGCCGTGGATGACGTACGCTATAGCGATTGGAGCGAGCGGCGGAGCCAACGTCTTGATGTACGGGTTGTCTGTCGCGTTGATGGCCAGCGCCAGGAAACCGGCGCCGATGCCGCAGAGGACAGCGAGCGCCGACAGCGAGCGGATCGTGTTCTTGGTGATGACGAAGCCACGCAACGCATCGGCGAAACCTTCGAGCGGCGCCTCGGCGAGCAGGGCGGCGCGCGGAGCCTCGTAGGGGTTCGGCGTGTCCATCTCGCCCGGTTGAAACACACGAAGCGAGATAGGGTCTAGCTGGCGACTTTCGCTTGGGCGCGACCCTTGAGCACGAAGCGTCGGGCAAGCTCGAGGAGGGCGGCGCTCGAGAACGGCTTGTCGAGGCGCTCATTGGGCACCGAAGCGAGGAAGGCCTGCACGTCTGGGTTCGAAGTCGCGCCCGACATGAAGACGAACCGTTCGGCCACCTGCGGCGCCTTCGCCTGTGTGACCTTGAAGAGCTGCGAGCCAGAGAGCGCGGGCATCATGAGATCGCAGATGACCAGATCGAAGGTGTGACCGGAGTCGAGGAGCAGCTGAGCTTCGCGGGGATCGCTCATCGGCGTGACGTCGTGCTCGCGCGACAGGACGCGGCGGAGGGCGTTCAGAACCGCTGGATCGTCGTCGATGAGCATGATGCGCCCGCGGGAGGCGCTGGTCGCGCGTGAGCCCTCGTCGCTTTCGCGCTCGTCGGCCGGGAGGACGACCGTGAAACGTGTGCCGCGGCCTTCTTCTGTTTGGACGAGCAGCTCGCCACCGAGCGAGTTGATGATGTTGCGCGACACCGGCAGACCCAAACCGGTGCCGACGCCGACGGGCTTGGTCGTGAAGAACGGATCGAAGATGCGGCCCATCAGACTCGCGGGAATGCCGGGTCCGTTGTCCTCGACGGCGATGCTGACGCGGCCGTCAGTGAGTCGCGAGGTCGTGATGGTGATGTGATTTGCGCTCGCAGGCCCTTTCTCGAAGGCTTGCGCCGCGTTCATCAGCAGGTTGACGAGCACTTGGGTGAGGCGCGACTCGTCCGCCAAAACGGGCGGGACGTCGCCGTGCTTTTCGACCACCGTGGCCTTGTGACGGATTTCGTGGGCCGCCATGCTGAGCGAGGTCTCGATGACTCCCTCGACCGGTACGCCGTAGAGAATGACGTCTTCGCGCGCTAGGGCGCGCAGACCCTTCACCAGCTTGCGGATGCGCTCGGCGCCTTCTCGTGCTTCGCCGACGACTTGGGAGAGCTCGGCCAGGCGTGCTGACGGAGAGGGGCCGGCGATGACGCGTAGCTCTTCGAGCGCGAAGTCGAGGTTGCCGAGAATGTAAGCGAGCGGATTGTTGATCTCGTGGCCGAGGCCCGCCGAGAGCGTACCGATGGTCGCGAGCCGCTCTTGTTGAGCGACGCGGTGGTTCGCAGCTTTCATCGCGGTGATGTCGTGGAAGGTGTTCACCACCTCGGCGAGCTCGTCGCCGACGAAACGCGGTACCGAGTTGGCGCGCACCCAGGTGAGAGCGCCATCCGGCTTGTAGACACCGACGACCAGACCGTGGACCGGCTGGCGCGTGCGCCGAGCGATGGCCGAGGGAAATTCGTCGTTCGGTAACGGGAAGCCGTTTTCGCGGACGGCTCGCCAGGTTGGATCTTTGGCGCTGCGGCCACGGAGCTGCGAAGCAGTGAGCCCGAGCATCAGCTCGGCGGCTGGATTCGAGTCGGTGATGACGCCGTCGGCGTCCTGGACGGTGATGCCTTCGGCCATCGTCGCGAAGATGGTCGTCAGCCGTTCGGCGGACTGACGCGCCTGCTCGCGTTCGGCGGCGAGCTCGAGACGCCCGCGACGCGCTTCGAGCTGATCGACGACTTGCGCGGCCAAGAGCTCGAGCATGCGCAGCTGCTGTGGCGAGGGTCGGCGTGGCTCCTGATCGATGACACACAACGAGCCCAAGACATGGCCATCCGCCATGGTGAGCGGCATGCCGGCATAGAAACGAACGCGCGGATCACCGGTGACGAGAGGATTGTCGGCGAAACGATTGTCGTCGCGGGCATCGTTGACGATCAGCGGCCGCTCGGACGCCACGACATGTCCGCAAAAAGAGATGTCGCGCGGGGTTTCGGGAGCAGCGAGGCCATAGCGCGCCTTGAACCATTGGCGCTCGGCATCGACGATCGAGACCAGGGCCATGGGCATGTCGAGGATGTGGGCGGCGAGCTGCGCTAAGTCGTCGAAGGCTTGCTCGGGCTCGGTATCGAGGACCGAATACGATCGCAGGGCCAACAAACGTTCCGCTTCGTTGGCGGGAATGTTGGGCTTTTTCATGCGCACGTCGACCTTGTGGCAAAAGAGCTCACTTGGCTAACGGCACGTATCGGTTGGGCGTAAAGCCTCTAAAGCTTGTGAAGCTCGAGTAGGCCGCCGACCGTCGCTTGGATGCCTACGGGGAGGACGGTCTTCACCTGGGGCGCAAACTTTGGGCTGTGATTCGAGATCGTGAACGAAGGGTCCGACGAAGCGCCCAGCAGGTAACGCAAGACTGGAGCGGCAAAGGCGGGGCCGAAGAGGCTGAAGTCTTCCGATGCCATGACCAGCGGCGCGTCGACGACATTGTCCTTGCCAATGCGGCCAGCCGCACCAGCGCGGAACCTCTCGGTCAGCGCCGCGTCATTGACCACAGGGGGGACCGACGACGTCGCGGTGACGATCGGCTCAGGTGCGGCCGCGGTCTTGGCGAGGCCGGCGGCGATCTCGGGGATGCGCTTGAGTAGCCGGGCGCGGGTCGCCGCGTCGTAGGTTCGCATGGTGAGCTGCAGCTTCACGTGTTCGGGGATGATGTTCCCCGCGGTGCCGCCCTGGATGCTGCCGATGGTGATGACGGCGGTTTCGAGGGGGTTCACCTCGCGACCCACCAGGGTTTGCATCTTGATGACGAACTCGGATGCGATGACCACCGGGTCGATGCCTTTGTGGGGCTGCGAGCCGTGCGCGCCGACTCCGCGAAAGACGACGTCGAAGTTGTCGGCGGCGGTCATCATGGGCCCCGCCGCTGTGAACCCGACCTTTCCGGTGGGCACATACGGATTGACGTGCATCGACACGCATTGGTCGGGCTTCGGGATTCTGCTCGCGAGCCCAGCATCGAGCATCGCCTGCGCGCCCTTGAGGATCTCTTCGGCAGGTTGCGCGACGAACACCAGCGTGCCGCGCCACTTTGCCTTCTCCTGCTTCATGACCTCGGCGCTGGCGATGAGGGTGGTCGTGTGCAGATCGTGCCCGCATGCGTGCATGACGCCGGGAGTCTCGCTCTTGTAGGGAAGCCCGGTCTCCTCGGTGAGCGGCAACGCGTCGAGGTCCGCGCGTACGAGCGTTACCGGTCCCGCGCCGTTCTCGAGGATGGCGACGACCCCGCCTCCGAGCTCGAACGTCTTCAGGCCTAGGCGCTTGAATTCCGCGACCACCTTCGCGGTGGTGCGCTTCTCTTTGAACGCTACTTCGGGGTGGCGATGCAGGTCCTGGTAGAACGACTCCCAATAGTCGCCGGCGGCACCGAGAGCCACGACCAGGACGAGCGCGTACATCAGCTCGCGTCTTCCCGACGTGACCGCATCTTTGCGCCCATGCGGTCGAACACCGCGTTCGGTAGGCTCCTCAAGATCCCAACCGCGCTCTCCATCTGCCAGGGAAAGCTGTGCTCGCGCTCGCGGCGGACGATGGCGCCGGCCATTTGCTCGACGCCTTCGTCGAGATCCATGAGGAACGGCATGTAGAACTTGTTGCGTTCCGTCATCGCGGTCTTCACGAAGCCGGGCTGTAGGCAGGTGACATCGACATTGCTGTCGTGGAGGTCGATGCGCAACGATTCGAGGAAGCTCGACAGGAACGCTTTCGAAGCGGCGTAGGCGGCGTATTGCGGCAGGCCTCGATGACGAGCGAGCGACGAGACGCCCACGATGTGTCCGCGATTGCGAGCGACCATTCCGGGTAGAGCGGCGCACAAGGTGGCCGCAGCCCCCTTGACGTTGACGTCGATGATCTTCTCGGTGGTCTGCCAGTTGATGTTTCGCCCGTCAGTGACACCGCTGACTCCGGCGTTCGCGACCACGAGATCGAGACCACCACATTTGCCGTCGAGGACGGTGACTGCGTGACGCACGGCATCGGTATCGGCGACATCGAGCACCATCGGGACGATGCTGCCCGCGAGCCGGCGTCCGGCATCGCGGAGGTTCTCGAGCTCGGCCTGACGGCGGGCGGCGGCGTAGACTTCGACGCCGCGCTCGGCGAACCACAAAGCGAGGCCGCGACCCAACCCGCTCGATGCGCCGGTGACCAGCGCGGTGCGATAACGAAGAGGTTTCATACCGACTAACCTCGGCTGAACATGTTCTTGGCGACGAGGAACATCATCTGGGGGTACTCGTCCAAACGCCGCCGGAGATAGGCGATCGCCATCGACCAACCGATGGCGAAGGGCACGTAGAGTCGCACACGGATCCCGCGATGCACCAGCTCTTGCTGGATGCGGTCGCGCGGTACTCCGTAAAGCATCTGAATCTCGAATTGGTCGGGTTTCGCGCCGACGCGGGGCACGACGTCATCGACGAAACGGCGCACGAACTCTTCGTCGTGGGTCCCGAACTCGACGTAATGGCCGCGCTGGAGGAGGCGCTCCGAGAAGGCGAGCAAACGCTCCTTCATGGCGCGCTTCTCGGTGAGGGCGATGGCTTCGTCCTCGCGGTAGATGCCGATGACGAGACGCACGCGGGTGCCGGGCGGGAGGCGATCGAGGTCTTGGTCGGTGCGGAGGAGCCGCGTTTGGAAGACGGCGCCGACGTGCGTGTGACCGGCGGCGTGGAGCTGGCGCATGGTCTCGAGCGTGAAGTCGGTCCAGTGGCTCGACTCCATGTCGACGGTGATGCGCACGCCCTTTTTGCGGGCTTTTTCGGCGATGGCGAACACCGCCTCACGTGCCCCGGCTCCGTCGCCGCCCTTCTCGAGAGGCGCGACAGTGTAGCTCGATTGCTTGAGCGACAGAGTGGGGCGTGCAAGTGGGTCGGCGAAGCGCGGGTCGTCGGCGACGGCGTCGATCATCTCCTCGTAGATCCGGCGATTGTCCGCTGCAGCGGAGAGGGTGCTGATATCTTCGGCGAGAAGGTCGAGCGTCGTGAGCATGCCGCGTTGCCGCATGAGCACGACGGCCGCGTCGACCGCTTGCTGGAGCGAGTCACCGGCGACGTAGGGGCGCGCGAAGAGGCGCACGAGGCTCGCTGGGATGACGCGGATGAATGGATTCAAGCGGCGGCCTTATTGCACAGCGCGCCGACGCGGAAAAGCCGGATGCCCGACGGTGTGGGGGCTATGACCGAAATGTCATACGATGGTGGGTTTTGCTGACCCGGCCTCTCCATTGCGGAGGGGGTCCCGAGGGATTACTAAGACCACGGGTATCGCTCGGGTCCGCCCCCGACCACCCAGATTGCAATCACGGTGGGTAAACCAAAATCCAATGATGACGCGGCCTTAGTGAGCGACGTCCACCCGACGCTCTCGAGCGTCGACTCTCTGCAGTCGATTCCAGCGGTCAAGGGCGGCCGCGAAACCCAGCCCGGCCACAATCAGCCGCATCATCACCACCACAGTCTGCGAACGCTGTTCATCGGCGCTCTCGGCGTCGTCTATGGCGACATCGGCACCTCGCCGCTCTACGCACTGCGTGAATGTTTTCACCTCGACCGCGGCGCGACGGTCACCGCGGACAACATCATCGGCATCCTCTCGCTCTTCTTCTGGGCGCTGACGATCATCGTCAGCTGGAAGTACCTCTTGTACGTGGTCCGCGCCGACAACCACGGCGAGGGCGGCATCCTGGCGCTCTTGTCGCTCGTGCAGTCGCACAAGAAGGCGTCGAAGGCGCTGGTGGCGCTCGGCTTGTTCGGCGCCGCGCTGCTCTACAGCGACGGCATGCTCACTCCGGCCATCTCGGTGCTCTCGGCGGTCGAAGGTCTCGAAGTGGTGACCCACGAGCTCGCGCCGTTCGTGCTGCCGGTCAGCATCGCGATCCTAGTCGCGCTCTTCTTCCTGCAGTCACGTGGTACGGCGCGCGTCGCGTCGATCTTCGGACCGGTGATGTTGCTCTGGTTCCTCGCGATCGGCGCCGCCGGCGTTCCGTGGATCATCAAGCACCCGAGCATCTTGCTGGCCTTCAACCCTCTCCGTGGCGTGTCGTTCTTGATGCACCACGGGTTCGGCGGGCTGTGGCTGCTCGGCGGCGTCGCGCTCTGCGTAACCGGCGCCGAAGCGCTGTACGCGGACCTCGGACACTTCGGCCGCAAACCGATTCGCATGGCCTGGGCCGCAGTGGTTTTCCCTGCTCTGGTCCTGAACTACTTCGGCCAGGGGGCGCTGCTCATCGAGCAACCCGAGGCGATGAGCAACCCGTTCTTCGCGCTGGTTCCGCAGTCGTTGACCTTACCGATGGTCGTGCTCGCGACAGCCGCCACGGCGATCGCGTCGCAAGCGTTGATCTCGGGCGCGTTCTCGTTGTCGCAGCAGGCGATTCAGCTGGGTTATCTGCCGCGTCTCGCGGTGGTGCACACGTCGGAGAAAGCCAAGGGCCAGATCTACGTACCAGCGGTGAACTGGCTGCTCATGGTCGCATGTGTCGCCATCGTGCTGGGCTTCGGTAGCTCCACCAAGCTCGCAGCCGCGTACGGCATGGCGGTCATCGGCACGATGACCATCACCACCATCCTGTTCTACTACGCCGCGCGTACCTGGTGGGGCACGTTGCGCGCTGGACTCGCCTGCGCGCTGTTCTTGTCGTTCGACATCCCGTTCTTGAGCGCCAACGCCAACAAGATCGAGAGCGGTGGCTGGGTCCCGTTGGTGATCGCGTCGCTCATCTTCTTGGCCATGGTCACGTGGCACAAGGGTCGCGCCGGCCTCGGTGCTTTCATGGCCGAAGCGGGGCAGCCGTTCGTCGAGTTCATGGAGCAACTCCGCGCGGTGCGCCCGCATCGCGTGTCCGGCACAGCGGTCTTCATGACGTCGTCGCCAGCGGAGGCGCCGCCTGTCTTACTGCACCACTATCGGCACAACCGCGTCTTGCACGAGCAGGTGGTGTTGCTCTCCGTCATGACCGAAGACATCCCGCGCGTGCGGCGCAGCAACCTCGTCGAAGTCACCAGGCTCGAGGAAGGTTTCTTCCGCGTGGTGGCGCACTATGGCTTCACCCAGACGCCGCGCGTGACCGAGATTCTGCGGCAATGCGAGCGGCGCGGGCTGCACACCGATCCCGCCGATACGAGTTTTTACTTGGGCCGCGAGAAGCTCGTTATCACCACCAAGAAGGGCATGATGCGCTGGCGCAAGTCGCTGTTCGCGTTCATGTCCCAGAATTCGCGCTCGGCGACCGACTTCTTCCGCATCCCGCCCGATCGCGTGGTGGAGATCGGCATGCAGGTCGAGCTCTAGGCGTCTCGCTGCCGCGGTTTTTCTGAACCACTCTTCACCGCATCGATGCGGCGCGTGTTCTTGTACGCAATAACGTGCACTGAACAAATTGTCAGTATCTCGTGCCACCATCCGAATCATGACTGATGACGAGCTCATCGATCACGCGCGGTCTCTGACCCGCCGTGAGACCGCACTCGACCTCGAATGGATCGAGACGTTGCAGCAGATTCACAAGCGAAGGCTCTACCTCGCGTACGGCTCGCGCAGCTTTCACGATTTCTGTACGCAGGTCATTGGCATGAGCAGCGACTCGGCCTGGCGTCGCCTCCACGCCGCCTCTCTCGCTGACCGATTCCCCGACGTGGTGAAGCCGCTCATCGCCGAACGAAAGGTTCATCTCACCGGCCTCGCGCTTCTCGACAAGGTCATCACGCCCGAGAACGGCGAGCGGTTGCTCCAAGAAGCCGCCGGCAAATCGACCACAGAGATCAAGGCGATCGTCGCGCGTGAGCAACCCGAGTCACTGAACCCCGGTTTGCGGAAGCTACTGCCAAAGCAAATCTCCGAGGGCACGTGGCTCTTTCAGGCGGAGATGACCGACGCGACGCATCGTCTGCTTGCGGACGTGCAAGACATGGTCAACGAGGACGACTGCAGCGTCATCTTGCAGGAAGCTCTCGCCGCCCTTCACGAGAAGCTTCGCGTGAAGAAGCGGAAAGGGTTGAAGCGAGCGGAGAACCTCGCCGCATCGATGCGGCGCGAGCATGACCCTGATCGCCGACGCATTCCTCGCTGGATGGAGAGGGAGGTTCGTGAGCGGGACGGGGACCAGTGCACGTTCGTCGGCCATGGGCGACGCTGTACGGCGCGCCGCCTTCTGCACGTGCATCACATTTTGGCAGTAGCTCTCGGTGGGAAGACTGAGCTTTCGAACCTGACCCTGCACTGCGCCGTTCACAACAACTACCAGGCCGAGCTCGACCTGGGTGTCGAGCGGGCAAACCGCTGGCGAGAACGGCTCCCCCGGAACAGTCGGGCAGGACCCGCACCTCGGAAGTTCGGGACGTAGAAAAGTGTCGGGGATGCGTGCTTACATTGAGAGCATGCAGCAGTACCTCGACGTCGTTCGCACGGTCCTAGAGCGCGGCACCCGCAAGCCCAACCGCACGGGTGTCGACACGCTGTCGACGTTCAACGTGAACTACTCCATCGATCTGAACGAGGGGTTCCCGTTGCTCACCACGAAGACGGTGAGCTGGAAGAACATCGTCGCGGAGAATCTCTGGTTCTTGAGCGGTGAGAAACACATCGGGCTGCTCAAGAAGCATGGCTGCAAGTTCTGGGATCCGTGGGCCGACGAGAAGGGCTTCGTGCCGAGCGCGTACGGCAGCTTCTGGCGGAGCTTCCCGGTGCATGACAGCCAGGGTCAGCTCACGCACAACGATCAAATCCGCTTCGTGCTCGATGAGCTCCGCAAGAATCCCATGAGCCGAAGGCTCGTGGTGTCGGCGTGGGCGCCGGGCAATGCGCAGACCAGCAAGCTTCCTCCGTGCCACGCGTTCTTCGTGTTCAATGTGCAGATGGACGACGCCGGGAAGCCGCGGCTGTGTCTGCATCTCACGCAGCGCTCGTGCGACATCGCGTTGGGGCTGCCTTACAACATTGCGGGCTATGCATTGATCCTCCACATGATGGCGCGTTTCGCCGACATGCGGGTTGGCACCTTCGCGCATACGTTGATCGACGCGCATATCTACACCGCGAAAGCGGACGGGAGCATGGCGGAGTACGACCATGTGCCGGGGCTGCGGCAGCAGCTCGAGCGTGAGCCCAAAAAGCTGCCGACGCTCACATTGTCGCCGCAGCTGCGCGATCTCGACGATGTGAAGCCGCTGCTCGAGCTCGACACGGAGTCGCTCATGAAGCACTTCGTGCTCGAGGGTTACGAAGCGCACCCGGCGATTAACTTCAAGGTGGCCGTTTGATCCGCGGCATCATCGTCGCTGTCTCGGCGAATGGCGTCATCGGCGTAGCCAACAAGCTGCCGTGGCACTACTCGGCTGATTTGAAGCGCTTCAAGCGACTCACCGTCGGTCACACCATCGTGATGGGGCGGCTCACGTACGAATCGATAGGCAAAGCCTTGCCCGAGAGACGCAACATCGTCGTGACTCGGCAGCCGATGATGGTGCAGGGCGTCGAAGCGGTGCGTAGCCTCGCTGATGCGGTGAAGCTCGCGGAGGCCACGCCGTTCGGCAAGTACCTCTGGTTCATCGGTGGGGCGCGCATTTTCGCCGAGGCGATGCCGATGTGCGATTTGCTCGATGTCACTTACGTGCCCGACATCATCAACGCCGCCGAGGCGGTGCGCATGCCGCCCATCGACGACAATCTCTGGCGCGCCGGGCGTCGTGAAGCGCTCGAGGGTGAGCCGACGCTGTCGCACGTGGTGTTCGAGCGGCGGCGTTAGCGCAGGAGCTTTATCGCGGCGTCGCGCTTGGCGTGCATGGCGTCGGCGACGATGAGCTGGGCTTTGGCGCGCAGTAGGTTGTGGTCGCTCGAGCGCTTGAAGCGGGTTTTGTCCCAGCCGAAGTAGTTTTCTTCGAGCGCGTCGGTGGCGAAGCGCGCCGCGAGCTCGAGGGCGATGGTCTCGACGCCGATGGGGATCATTTCCGTTTCAGCGGACGTGGGCAGGCCTTTGGCGCCGCGTAAGTAGCCGCGCACAGCGGCGGCGAAGAACTCGAGGTCGATGCTGCTTTCGAGACTGTCCTCGGCCTGGGGGTTGCACCATGAGCGCAAGCCATCACCGAGCTCGACCGCGATGTTCGCCGGACCCAAGGTGTCGAGGTCGACCAGGCAGATTGCTTCACCCGCTGGCGCAAACATGACGTTGCTGATCTTCGGATCGCCGTGGACGACGCGCACCGGTAGGCTCGCGAGCGATGGCAACCCGGCGAGGCGCTCGAGAATGCGCCGGCACACCGGCTCCACCGCGCCGTAACACGCGTGGCCGGCATGCGTGCCCAGCACTTTCTCGAGCTTCGCGACATGTTTCGGCGTGTCGTGGATGTTGCCACGCTTGTTCTTGAAGGTGTGCTTCAAGTCCGCCAAAGCGAAATGAAAACGGCCGAGCAGCTCGGCCGCGGCCTCGCACATCGCCGGCGACCCCGCTTTCAAGTGGGTGTCGCCGGTCACCCACGTGAACACGCGGTAGACATTGTTTTCTTCGTCGCGCGCAAAGGACGCGCCGGTGCGTGTCGGTACGAGCAGCGGCGTGACCATGCCCTTCATCGCGAGATGACGGGTCACGGCCTCGATGTCTTCGTGAATCTCCTCGCCGAAGATCTTGCTCAGGCGTTGAACGACGAGCTTGCGACCCTGATGCTCGATGGCAAGAGTCGCGTTGATGTGCCCAGCGGTGATCGGGGTGAGACTCGCGCCCGAGAGCCCGTACTGCTCGAGGACGCTCGCGGGGATGTGGCTGGGGGTCATGGCCCCCTACACTAACGACGGGCCGTGCCGCGCTACAAGCTTAGCGGTAGGTAATGCGCGGATAAGTGCCGCGCGCGGCGGCGCGCACCGGATCGTCGTCGCCCAGCGTGACGACGATGTCGGTACCGCCATCGACGGGGCCGTGCTCGCGCGGAAGGTCGATCTCGTTACCCATGCGGTTGGCCAGGAGTGCGAGCTGTTGCGTCGAGGTGACGCCGCTCTTGTTGCCGCGGCCTACGCCTTCGATGCGGATGCGGCCGTATTTGGCGAGCGCGCGCGTGACGCGGTCGGTGCGGGCGCCGTTGGGGTCGTTGGTGCGGACCAAGATGTTGAGCTCGCGGGCGCGGCTCCAGCGAGCCGAGACCGGCTGGCGAAAGCTCATCTCGCGCTCATCGGGGGACCACTCGAACTTGGCCATGGCGGCGGCGACATCGGGACGGCCCCAGTAGGTGCGAACATGCGTCATGCGCAGGTCACGGCACTTCGCCTTCACGCCGGGGATGACTTCGTGCGGCTGGAAGCGGATGCGGCCGCGGGCTTCGAGAATGAAGCCGACTGCTGCCTGGCATTCGTCGCCGTTCGCGCTCACCGGATCCCAGATGGTCTCGACGCTCATCCAGCCTTGCGGCTTCTCTTTGACCGGGCGCTGCGTGAAATCTTTGGCGAGGTCTTCGTCGGTGCCGACGAGCACCAAGCCGCCGGGCGTGAGCTTGAGCTGCTCTTTCTGCAACGAGCCGCTGCCCATCGCATCCATTTTGACGTTCTTCAGCGGGCGGACGCTGTTGGTGCCCCAAACCACGAGAAGGAGCTGGGCGTTGGCGTCGCCGTTCGCGCCGCGATGCGAGTTGCTGGCGACCGCCGCGAGCTGGGTGAAGTCGGCGTTCCAGCCGAAGACGTCGGTGTCGACGCGGGTAGCCGATTCGTCGACCGTGCGGGCCAGCGCCGCCGTCGCAGGAAGGCTCATGATCAGGCTGGCAACCATTGCTGCCGAAGCTCGTGACCAGATGCGCCCCATACGACTCCCCGTTCTCGGGTTAACGATGTTCAATTCTAGTTATCGGTGCCCCCTTTCATTTGTTGCGTGAGCCGATTGAACTGGGCCGACAGAGTGATGGCGACGCTGAGCCAGGCGGCCATCAGCACCCCGATCAGGGGCGTCACGAAGGCCGCGCCAATGGCCAAAAGTAGTAATGAAACTCCACCTTTAGCCGTTCGGTAGACGAGCACGTCGACGATGGCCTTCCCCTGGGCACGCTCGGCGTACGGGAGCGGGATATAGAGCAGCTCTTTGGTGGCGCGGGTCAGCGAGTAGTCGAGCGCTTTGCTCGCTACCTTGGCGATCGCCATCGTCGAGAAGCGTGGCATGACCACCGAGCCGGTGAACGCCGCCGCGAGAACGATGGGAATGCCGACCAGCGTCGCGGTCACGCCGAGGTAGCGCAGGAACAGCCCACTCGAGAGCTGCAGGATGACCTCGAAGATCGAGATGATGCCGTAGATGCGGCCGACCGCGTTGGTGCGCTCGTCGAGCAGCGGATAGGCGACGGCGACCGCCGCATTGAACTTGTAGTCGATGAGCGTCAGCACCAGCTGAATGACGCCGACCAGCGCGACGATGAGCATCAGATACTTGCTTTGCAGCACGCGCTTGAAGCCCTCACCGACATGCACTGGCGCTTGTCCGCTCGGGCGGACGACTCCGTGCATGCCGATCGCCGCCGCGATGCCGGTCACGAGCAGGACGGGGACGAGCAACCACAACGCGTTCAGCGTGCCGATCTGTTTGGCGAGCGTGCCGACGCCGAAGTTACCGACGAGCCCACCGCAGGCGCCGCTTGCGAGGAACACACCGTAAATCCAACGTGCCGTGTTCAACGGGTAGTGCGCGTTGGCAAACGTCCAGAAGACCTCGACCAGCACCACGACGTAGACGTCTTTCCACACGTACAGCGCGAACGCGGCGGGCACGGGTGTCGCGTATGCGAGAGCGATGCTCCCGACCAGCACCGCGAGCGACACGAACGCGCAGATGGCGAACAGCTTCCCCAGATCGACGTTCGTCGAGTAGCGATTGTAAATCGCCGTGACCGCAAAAGCGGTCAACGCCACCAAGATCCACGCGATAGGCAGCTTCTCCGCCCCGCAATATTCGAGGAAATACGACTCGCTCGCCGGACGCGCGACCGCATACCCGGCCATCTGCACGAACCCGAGGCCGCAAAGGCCGCCGAACGTCTTCCAATCGATCGCTACGGTAGAGCTCCAGAATTCACGTCGAAGCCGGCGCGTGCCGACGCCACCGCCTCGAGATCGACCGCCTCGAAGTCATCGGTGCGCAGGTCTTGCACCGTGTCGAAGATGTCCTCGTCCCAGTCCGCGGACGGCTCGCCGGTGATGTACATGTCACTGCCGCCATCGGCGATGTACATGCCGTAACGTTGCAGCGCGACGATGATCGCCTTCGACTGCTCGCTCGCGCCAGCCGGCACCTGGTAGCTCGCCTTCAAGCGGAAGAGCTGGCCCATCGCCGGTTGGTTCTCGCTGGTCGTACCGTTGTTGGTGAGATGGCGAGCCGGCCAGGTATAGGCGCGGCGGATCTTGTTGCTGTTGATGGTGAAGCGGAACGCGTGTTTGATCTCGCCGGTCGACGCTTCGTCTTCACGAATGAGCAGCGGCAAGATGGGAAAGCCGGCCGCATCAGCGGACGTCCAACCAGCCGGTCGCAACGCCGTCGATTCGAGATCGAAGAACGCTGTCCAGGTCGAGCGCCAGCCGGCGGGCAGCAGATACATGTTGCCGAGCTCCCAGAGCTCGCAGGTGTCGCGATCCAAAAGCAGCATGTGATGATCACCGTAGACATCGAGGTCGCCCGAGATACCGCCTTCGACCTTCACGCCCGCGGGGATCGGATAGGCGGCGTTCGCGAAAGCGGACCCGGTGCACGGTGAGTGCACGTTGCGGCTGGTGTCGCCGCAGTCGCTCTCTTCGGCGGTCTCCTCTTCATCGTAGTCGACGGACAACCAGTTGAAGCTGTCGCCGTTCACGATGTTGTAGGGGATGCCGTAGTACTCCTCGCTCGTCTGGTCGGTCTCGGTGCCGAGGTCGAGGTGCACGCGGCGGTCGCCGATGGTGGCGATGAAATCGGCGGAGTGCGGATGCACGCGTAGGCCGTCGATGCGGCTATTGAAGACATGGTTGCCAGGCAACACCGGACATCCGGCGAGCTTGGGGCCGTCGTTCGGTCCGTTGGGATTCGGGGTCTCGTCGTCGGGCCCCGCCGGTGGATCGTCGTCGCCACCGCCACACCCGACCGCCACAGCAAAACACGCCAGGAACGCCAGTCTATTGAGCCGCATCGCCGGGAAGTCTCGTCCGGGCCGGCCCTTTCCGCAAGAACCTGTGATGTAGGTCACGAGCGCTGACCGGCATCCTGGTGTAAACGCAACAGACCATGGGTACCGCCGCCCTGTTGTTCGCCGTCCTCGCCACGGCCCCCGCTGAACGTGTCCTCGCCATCCACACGCCGAGCGGGGACATCTCATCGCGTCAGGCGGGGCTCTTCGAAGCGCACCTGCGCATCGAGCTCTCGAAACATCAGGGGCTCGAGGTGGTGCGGCCGACGCCGCAAGAGCAAGGTCCCGAGGACAAGCAGTGCGTGGAGAAGCCCGAGTGTCTCGCCTCGCTCGCCAAGGGTGTCGGCGCCGAGATCGTGGTGTTCGCGCGCACGGCCCGCCTCGCTGGCGACAGCGTCGTCACCATGAAGCGGCTGCGCATCCTCACCGGTGAAATCGAGCAGACGACCACGCGCTCGCTCGTCGGAGGTGATGGTCAGGAGATGCTCATCGCCATCGGTCCGATGGTCGCCGAGCTCTTTCCTGATCGTCCGATCATCAGCGGCGCCATGACCGGCGTGACCCGCGACGACGTCTTGCGCTGGACGCCCCCGCCGGTGAAGCCGTGGATGTTCTGGACCGCGGTAGGCGCGACCGCCGTGAGCGCGAGCTGTATCGCCATCTTCGCCATCCAGAAGAGCAAGGCCGAAGACGATTTCCAGGAGCTGCTCTTACAAGGCGGACCGGTGGGCGGTGTCGAGCTTCGCGAGGTCACCGATCGCGCCGAACGGTGGAAAGACCGCACCAACGTCGCCATCGGCACGACGATTGGACTCGGCGTCACCACCGCGATCCTCGGTTACTTCACCGATTGGAATCGCGAGCGCGACACGGAGCTCTTGCTCGGACCGAATGGCGCGGGCGTGCGTACGACGTTTTAGCGGCGCGACAGACGTTCGCGGCCGTGACGTGCGACCGGCCGCTCGGGGTCATCACCGCCGAGGGTGACGACGATGTCCGCTCCCGCGTGTACCGGCGTGATGCTGCGCGGCAGGGCGAGCTCGTTGGCGAAGCGCGTCTCGAGCAATTTCAGATCGCTGGCGACGGCGAAGCCACTCGCTTCGTTGCTGCTCGCGTGCTCGATGCGGACGCGGCCCCAGCGGCCAAGGCTCTTGGCGAGCTGCAGCGTGCGTGAGTCGCGTGTGTCGACTGCGCGCACCAAGATCTGGAGCTCACGGGCGCGCGACCACTTCGCCGACACTGGTTGGCGGAAGCTGATCTCGTGCGCGTCGGGCGACCAATCGAAGCGCGCCATGGCGACCGCGATGTCGGCTCGACCCCAGTACGTGCGCGTATGCGACAGCCGCATGTGCTGACAGCCGCCGCGGATGTCCGGCACCGGCTGGTGGGGCTGGAAACGGCGCTCGCCATTGGCTTCGAGAATGAACGCTACAGCGGGCTGGCAGTCCGTCTTGCTGAGCTGCACCGGGTCCCAGAGCACGTCGACTTTCATCCAACCATCGGGGCGGTGCTTCTTGGGACGCATCGGGTACATGCGCGCGAGGTTGTAATCGAGGTCGCCGAGGTTCGACTTTCCGTCATCGAAGACTTCTTTCAACATGACCGGCGCGTGCGGCAGATCAGCGGCGGTGATGACGTCGATGTCGATGCGCTCGATGGGATGCACGTCATCGACCGGCCACGCGACCATCATGACCTCGCCGCGCATGCCGCCGAGGGGACCACGACGCGAGTGCGCGACGATGGCGCCGAAGGCGCTGAAGTCGGTGCTCCAACCGAAGACTTCGGTGTCGATGCGCGTCGCGGTGTGATCGATCGGACCGGTCTGCAAGATGCCGTTGTTACCGGCGAGACGGCCCGCGGACGCTTCTTGCGCGGCCAGCGCGACTGTCATCAAGCCTGCGATGTATCCGACGAGCGAGCGTGAGCGCATGAACAACTCCGTTAGTCGCGACCGAAATGTTCGAACTCTGCCTTGAAGTCCGGGTGGAGCTCTTTGAAGTACTGCTCGCCGAGCTTCTCGCTGGCGAGCGTCATGTTGAACGAGCCGATGGTGGTGGTGCCGATGGGGTCGCCTGGCATTGCGTAGATGCGGGTGAGATCCGTGGTGTGCACCGCGAGGCTACCGCACATGGGTTGCTGCCCGACTTTGGTACGGCCGGCTTGTCCGCTATAGCTGGCAACGACGGCGACGTGCATGCCGGTGTTCGAGTGATAGGCGGTAAGGACGATCCCGACGGTTTGTCCAGGCGTGCCGTTGGCGCGCGGCAACGGGGCCATCTCTTCGATGCGACCGTCGTAGAGGCGGATGTGCGGCGTGAGGCCGAGACCGCTGCCCTCGGCGCCGGTGATGGTGATGCACTTCTTGGTGGAGAGTGAGTCGGCGAGCTTGTCGCCAGGCGCGAGCGCGACGCGGAAGATGTGGCGCGAGAGATGGACGCGATACATCCAGAGACGCGCGCGGCTCTGGTAAGCGGTCCAGGTGCTCTCGGGCTTCGCGGCTTGCCACTCCGCGGCGGCCGAGGGCTCGCCTTGGCGGAAGGTCGCGACGACCTGCTCGTTTTGCGTCGACAACAGGCGAATGACCTCGTACGCGTTCGAGCGGGCGCCGGCGTTTTCGATGACCTTCACCTTGTACGCGGCAGCAGACTCGTTGGCGGTGAAGCCGAGGAACTCGAGCGTCTCTTCGCGGTCGGCCGGGACGGGCGGCGGCGTGGCCTCGCGCGGTGCGGTGTAGTACTCGTTGCGCTGCGGCAGACTGAAGTCGTTCTTGGGCGGCAACTGGCGCCCCTTCGGGCGAGCGGCGACCTTCTTGCTGCTCGACGACCCGACGCTCTCGACCCACAGCGCCGAGCCCTTCGCGGCCACCATGGTCGGCAGGATGAGAGCGATGATTGCTGCGAAAACGGCGCCGGCGCGCATGGAGTACCCCATGATCGGGTTCTCCGTAGTTTTCGGCGGCCAAGGGCCAATGGTTGCGCGGATTTAGCCGGTCAAACGGGTGGCTTTCAGCGCTTGGTTTGAACGTGGCCAGAACGAGCCAAAACGAACCTTCTGAGGCCTTCCAGCGCCCCCAGGGCCTGGGTACGGCCGGAGCTTTGGCTGGCGTTGACGATTTGCGTCAGCTTGTCGAGCGTCGCCAGGCACTGCTCGACCCGTTCGACGTTGCGGTCGACGGTGAGCCGGTCGTCGCTTTCGCCGCGTGGTCGCAGCTGGGCGATGGCGTCCAGGGCCTCCTGGGCGTGGGGGCCGTTGGGGTAGCGGGCGAGGTATTCGCCGTAGGTGCTGCGGACCTGGGTGACGGCGCAGATGATTTCGCGGCCGCAGGTGCGCGGCTTCGCGGCGAAGTGGGCGGCGGTCCAGGCGATGTTCTCGGCGGCGGGCTCGCCGCGATATCTCTCTTCGGCGGTCCACATGTCGCCGGCGCGCACCGAATAGCCTTCCGGATCCCAATCGAGCTGTCCGCCATAGCGAACCATGAAGCCCTTGTAGGGCTCGGGCATCTTGTCGCTGCGTTGCACCATCTCGCCGGCGCGTTCGAGCGCGATGGCCTTGGCGAGCACCAACTCGGCACCCGCGTGCGTGCCACCGTACGACGTGACCGCTTGCGATAGACAGCTGACGTTGTCGACGCGCTCGAGGAAACGCTCGCGCACGTCGCTCGCCTTGTCGGCGGCTTCGCGCGGAATGCCGCAGCACTCGAGGTAGCTCGCGCCCTCGGCGTTGAATGACAGCTCGCTCGTCGCGTCGTCGCGCACCCAACCGCGGTGGCCCGCAGCGTCGACCTGGATCCAGTCTTGCGCCTCGCCCTTCGTGCCGCGCGAGACGACCTTCACCTTGGTGCCGACCGGCAAACGTGCGACCGCGTTAGCGTTCTCGCTCGGCGCTTTGCGCATGGCGAGTCGCGGCTCGCAACTGATGCGTCCCACGACCCGCGGGGCCGGTGCTTCCATGGCTTTGGCGAGCGGCTCTTGCGGCTCACGCGGCGGCGGCGTGTTGGGCGGATTGTCGAGCTCGGTCGCGCCCGCGCCGTGTTTGCCGAACGGATTCATCGTCGAGCCCATGATGAGGTCGAGCGCGTCGTTCGAGCGCTGGGCGCCGTCGACGTCGTACTCTTTGTCGTAACCTTCGGGGTAGTCGTAGAACTCTTTCGCCTCTGGCGGCGGCGCGCGCTCGACGATGCGTGGCGGTGGCTCGGGCTCGAGCGGCGGTCGCTTGGGCTCGATCTTCGGCGGCGGCTCGCTGGTGATGATCTTGGGGTGCACCTTCTCGACGACGCGGTCGCCTGCGTCGCGCGTCTCGTTGGCGCACGCCGCGGTCAGGGCAACGATGAGGAGGGCACCTCGCATCGACCCGGAGCATCGCGAAGGCCGAAGCCATTTGTCAAAGGGGCCGCCAGGCAGGGTCATCGTTTCCCTCGATCCATTCGCGCGCGGTCACGCGTAGGACGTCGACAAAGGGAGACCGCCGTGAACCTCACCATCCGCCTACTCGCGCTTGCTTGCTTCACCATCAGCACGGTTGCCTGCAGCGACGACGACCTCGACGAAGAAGAAACCGTCGCCGCGATCTTCGACGCCTTCCAACCCACCATCGCGAAGATCGTCGCCAAGGGCTACGAAGCGAAAGATGCCTCGACCTCGGGCGCTAACATCACGACGCCCGTCACCGGTACCGGTGAGGTGCAGGGCACCATGACCATCGGTGGCAAGACCGCCCAGAGCAGCGGTGGCAATCAGAACTTCACCCTCTGGGTGCAGCTCGATGGTCCGTACATCGACGTCGAAGACATTTCCTTCGCCACCGACAACACGACCGACGCGAGCAAGCTGCAGTTCCCGATCCAAATCACCCTTCAACCGTCCGACAATCGTATGGGCAGCACGCTCAACGGCGCCCTCGATGTCGACGGCGACATCGAAGGCACCGCGCTCTTCGCGTTCACCATCGCGACCGACCTTGCCGACGATGATGGCAACCCCGCGCCGATCTGCTCGCACATCACCGGCACGATCACCCAGGACGACACGCACGACTTCGACTTCGTTCTGCCACGCGACACCAGCACGCTCGAGCAGGCGCAGCTCACGAAGTGCCAGGGACTGTAAACGGCGCCGTCGGCGACCGTGTGCCTGGTTGGCACCGAGCGTGGCACCGGTCGTCTGCGAACCAATCCGCAGCCTGCGGCGACAATGGTGGAGAGCATTGCCGCAATGGGACCTTCACGCATGTCAGTCAAAGAAGCCGTAGGCAACTTCACTCTGGCCACTCTCCGCATCATCGACCAGGACGCCACTGATTTCCGCGGCACGCGTCCCGACAACCGCAACTGGATGAGAGTCCAAGGCGACCAGGCCACCCGCCAGAACACCGACGCGGCCAAGGAACACCTGATTTCCGCGATCCCGCTCGTCGGGGCGGGCTGGGATGGCATCAAAGTCGTCGCGACAGTCGGCGACCGCCATTATTCCTGGCGCGCCCAGCTCGGCGCGGTGACGAGCCTCGGCGTCAACGTCGGTGGCTGGATCGCGGCGCTTGCGATCGGTGACCCAATGCTTGCCGGCATCGGCACCGGCTACCACCTGCTCCTCGCGGGCGTCGATGCGACCCAGGCTCGCTTGCACACCTTCGCCGCAGAGCACGCGTCACTGAGCTAGTTCACGGCGATCGTGCCCTTGAACATCTCCATGCCGCAGGTGAACTCGATCGGCCCGGCCTTGTCGGGTGTGAAGGTCACTTCGACCGGTTGATTGACTGGGAGATCTTTGTCCACCTTCTGCGAGGGGATGAGGACCTTCTCGAGGCACTCCGAGGTCGTGGTGCGCGTGAACACCAAGGTGACTGGCTGGCCCGCTTTGACCGCTATGTCGGACGGCTGGTAGCCCTCGTCGCTCGCGGTGATGGCAATGCGTACGGGCTCCGGCTTTGCAGCTGGTTGTTTGTCGCAGGCCGCGAGGGCAAAGAGCGCCGCCGCGACGATCCACGTCTTCATCGGTTCAACCACGTGGCAAACGAATCGAAGCTGTAGTCGCGCTGCAAGAAGTCATGCACGATCACGTCCGCGTCGCGTGAGCCGCCGCTCTCCAGAATGATGTTGCGGTAGCGCGTCGCGACGCCGGGATCGAACATCCCTTGCTTCTCGAAGACGCTGAACAGGTCCTTCGCGATCGCGAGCGACCACATGTACGTGTAGTAAATCGCTGAGTACCCCTCGAGGTGGCCGAAGCTGTACTGGAAGTAGGTGTCGTCCACGTAAGCGTACGGGCTGTACTTCTTCTGCAGCTCTTTCACCGTCGCGGTGGTGTCGAGGCCCTTGGGGTCACGGTTGTAGTAGGCGAGCGAGAGCGCCGCGTAGAACATCTGATGGCGCGTCGCGAGACCCTTACCGAAGTCGCGGGCAGCGCGCATGCGGCCGATGAGCTCATCGGGAATGGTGGTGCCGTCTTCGCTTACCGCGAACTTCTTGAGCGCTTCAGGATTCCACGCCCACTCCTCGAGGAGCTGCGACGGTGCTTCGACGAAGTCCCACTCGGTGCGAATGCCCGAGACACCAATCCAGCGCTGATCGCCGCCGAAGAGGTGATGAATGAGGTGGCCGAACTCATGGAAGAAGGTCTCGACGTCGTCGTGCTCCATGAGACCCGCGGTGCCGTCGCCGCCGGGGAAGTTGCAGACCAGCGCTGCCTCGGGAACCTGCTTTCCGTGGACGCCGCCGCGGATCGGGAACGCCGCCGCGTGTTTGAACTTGTTCTCGCGCGGATGCATGTCGAGGAAGAATCGGCCGAGCAGCTTGTCGCCGCTCTTCATCTCGAAAGCCTCGACGCTCGGATGCCAGACCTCGGCGTTCGTGACCTTCTTGAACTGCACGCCGAACATGGAGCTCATGGTCTCGAGTACGCCGGTGCGGACGCGGTCGTAGGGGAAGTACTTGCGAGCTTCCTGCGAATCGAGCTGATAGCTGTCACGGCGCACCAGCTCTTCGGCGTAGGTTTTCTGCCAGTCGCCCACCGTCTTCGCCTTCGGGTCGTCTTTCTTGAGGCGCTCGAGGAGCTGGTCGATCTCCTTCTTGGCGCGTGGCTCGGCGAGCTTGTTCACCTTGTCGATGAACGTCTGCGCCGCTTCCGGCGTTTTGATCATCTTGTCTTCGGTGATGTAGTGCGCCCAGTTCTTGTAGCCGAGCAGCTGCGCCAGCTCGTGACGCTTGGTGAGCAAATCGGAGAGCACCTTGTCGTTGGCTGGATAGCCACGCTGGCGGTTCACCACGTAGAGCTCTTTACGACGCTTGTCGTTTTTAGCGTACGTCATGAACGGCAGATAGTCGGGGTAGTCCGTGGTGATGGTGATCTTGCCGTCGTCGCCGGGCTTGTGAGCGGCGATGTAATCCTCGGGCAAGCCGGCGAGCTCGGCGGCGCTGTCGACCTTGATGCTGCGGACGTCCTCGTTGATGTTCTTCGAGAACTTCTGACCGATGAGCACCAGCTCTTCGTTGAGCTTGCGCACCTTGTCGCGGGTCTGCTCCTCTTTGTCGACACCAGCACGCCGGAAGTCGCGCAGGCTGTGCTCGACGTAACGCTTGGTGATGGCGTCTTCGCCAGCGACATCCATGGCCGCCAAGGCGTCGTACAATGGCCGCGATAGCGACAGGTCGGTCGAGAGCTTCGAGAAGTCTTGCTCGCAGGTGTCGGCGATGGCGCGTACGTCGGCGTCGGGGTGGACGTTGCGCATCAAGCCGGCTTCGTTGCTCGCGCGGTCGATGATGACCATCAAGGCGTTGAGCGGCTCGAGGACGCCCGTCACCGTGGCCTTGCCGGCCTTCTCACGCTGCTCGAGCGCGATGAAGGCGTTGCGCGCCGCCGTGAGATCTTCTTCGCAGCGCTTCGCGTAGTGCTGTGCCGCCTTGCTCTTGTCGCTCACCTTGTCTCCCTGACCACTCGTCGCATCACCGGCGACGGGTGGCTCAACACCTTTGCGACCACTGCAGGCCGCCAAGGTCAAGGGCAAGATAGCTAGAGCTGCGAAAAACGCTCGTGCGTGACGACTAAGCCGCGCTCCGTTTGCCGCGTGGCGCGGGGACGCGCATGTCGACGAGTGCGATGAGATGTCCATGGTCGGAGTCTCTATCCGGATGGCCATACGGAAGGCGAGGGTTCGAGTCGTCGATCTCGAGCTTCGCCTTGGTGCCGATGTGCACCTGCATCTGATCGATGTTCTGCGCGTTGCCGAAGAAAATGTACGAGTGACCCGCTTCTTCCGATAGCTCGCTGCTGACGTTCTGGATCTTCGAGCGCACGCTGGCTTCGGTGTTGCGCACCGACTCTCCGGGCGTCTCGTTCTGATCACCGATGGCGACGATGGCAGCGGCGGGGAATTCCTTACCCAGCTCGACCATGCGCTTGTGCACGGCCTTCTGCTGCCCGACACGCTTCGGCGCGGTTGGATCGTGCGGCGGCTGACGCTCGCCAAACAAGCCGTCGGAGCCACCCTTCGAGCTCCAGTGGTTGTTGATCATCACGATCTTCTTGCCGGTCGGCTTGAAGGTGGCGTGCATCTCGAGCGACTTGCGGGTGGTGGTGAAGCTCACATCGCCCTCGCCGATGCGGCTTAGCTTCGACTCGTCGATCGCCACGCGGTCTTCGCGCACGAGGTACGCGACGCGAATGTTACCGCCGGGCTCGCCGCCGTCTTTGTTGTTCTCGGGCGCGATCTCTACGTAGCGGTACTTGGGACCGCCGGCGCGCTCGATGGCGTCGCACAACATCTTGCCGGTGAGCTTGCCGCTCACGGTGCCGGTGTCGGCGGGGCCGTCGTCGTCCTGGATCTCTTGCAGCGCGACGATGTCGGGCGCGTTGTAGTGTTTGACGACCTTGCCGGCGAGGCGGTCGAAGCGCTCGAGCTTGTCGGTCGGATCGAGGTTCTCGCAATTGACGCTGGCGATGAGCAGCTCGGAGTTGCTCGCTTTGAGCGACGTCTTGAACTCGTACGTCGGGGCTTCGGTGATCGCGGGCAACGACGTGACTTCGAGCACGTAGCCGCCGTTGTCGTAGGTGAGAATGCCACTGACGGACCCAGGGATGCGGTCGCCGACCTTGAGGCGCGGTGTGAACGCGAAGTCGTCGTCTTCGCGGCCGGATACCATCTTCACGGCGATGGCTTCCGGTTGTGCGTCGTCGTCCGCTACAGCGATCAGGGTGCCGCGCTTGGTCATCTTGGTGGCGAGGCTTCCTGCATCGGTGACCGCGGTGAACTTGCCGAAGGAGGTGGGGCCGACGACCAGCAGGTCTTTGATGGTGACGCGCTCGCCCTCCATGCCCTCGAAGAACTTGATGCCCTCGACCGCTTTGACGTTCGGTGGGACGAGCCCGTCTTTGCCGATGAGCCGTGGCGGACCGACGGCAGCGTCGAGGTTCAAGCCACGCGCTTCGATCATCAGCGTCAAGCGCCCGGCGAGCTCGGTGCGCGGTTGCTCGTTCGGCTTGGTCTCCGGTTTGAATTCCTTCACGTCGCCGACGATGGTGACCTTGTCGCCGATGGCGACGCCGGTGCGGTCGGCGCCGGTGTAGACCCAAAGCCCGCGCGAGCCCTTCGCTGCTTCTTCCTTTGGTGCCTGCACGTAAAAGCCGGTGCTGCGCAGCGCAGTGATGATGCCCTTGGTCCGCACGCGCTCGCCGATGAGCGCCGAGGTGAGGCCGTCTCCTTGGATCTCGCCGATGGTGACGTCGCGAATGGGCCTGGGTGGCGGAGGCCGAACCACCAAGCGCGCGGGTTCAAGCGACCAGACGTGGGCGGGCAGGCCAACCGTTTTGATTGGATCCATGGGGAAGCACCTCTGAGGGGAGGTGGGACGTATCGGCAGCGGCTAGAGCCTGTTGCTGGCGTCAGTCGGTTTTGGTCGGGACCCAGAGACCGCCTGGGGTCTTGTGGAACTGCCCGAGGTCGAGGGCGGCGGAGGCGCCGGCCGCGAGATTCGATGACGAGAGGTAAGAGGTGATGGCGGCGAGGCCGGCCATGCAGGCGCGAAGCTCCGCGGACACCGCGATGGACTCGAAGCTCATGACGCCCTTGTCGTCATAGGCCGCGAGCTTCGCGTGGGCCTGGGCGAGGTTCATCGCCGCTTGTTCGAGCGCCGTATTGTCGCGCGGCTGGGAGGCTGGGGCGGCGACCGGGATGAGGATGCGCCCGGGGCTGCGCTTCCACGTCGTGGCTTGCTCTTGTGAACCTGTGAGGTCGCGCGCCTGGGCCTGGCTCAGCAGCTCGGCGGCTGCGAGACGCGCACTCTTTGCATTGGCGACGATGTCCATGTTGAACCCCGGAGGCGGCGGCCCCGTAGAGCTCTGTTTCGGCACCGCCCGGGCACAGTTGTGTTTTTAAGGGCTTAGGCCGTACACCGCGGACTGCCAGGAGAACCCCACGGTCGTTCGCGCCTTAAGCTTCCTGATGCGCATCGTGCCCTTGGCCTGGGCGCTGGCATTCGCTCGCCTCATGGCATGGGTTTGGTACTGGCTCGTGCCCGTTCGCAAAGGCGTGGCGCTCGAGAACGTCCGCCGGGCTCTGGGCAACGACGCGCCGGCGCGCGCCATCGTCCGCGGCTGTTTCACCAATCTCACGATGTTCGCAGCCGAGGCGCTGCGTTTGCCAGACCTCACCCGTGAGAAGGTCGACGCCTGGGTCGAAACCCGCGGTCAGGAGCATCTCGACGCGGCGCTCGCCATTGGGCGCGGGGTCGTCGTGGTTTCGGCCCATATGGGCAACTTCGACCTGCTCGGCTGCGCTGCCGCCCTGCGTGGGGCTCCGGCGAACGTCGTCTACAAGGCCATCCACTGGAAGCAGGCTCACGACTTCTTCTTCGAAACGCGAAAGAAGTGCGGTGTGACCGTGATTCCGCCGAAGGGCTCGGAACGGCAAATTCTGCGGGCTTTGCGGGCAAACCAGGCGGTCGCTTTCGTCATCGACCAGCACATGCCCGCGCACAGGGGTGTGGCTTGCCGCTTCTTTGGGCGCTACGCTTCCACCACTCCCGCGCCGGCTCTCTTCGCCATGAAGACCGGGGCGGTGGTCCTACCGGCGCTCATCCGCCGTGTCGGTCATAGCGGACGTCACGTGAGCACCATCTATCCCCCCATCGCCATGGAAGAGCCGCACCAAGACCGCGCCGAGAACCTACGGCACAACATGCAGCGCTTGAACGACTGGCTCGAGGCCGAGGTGCGCAAAACTCCCGAGCAGTGGCTGTGGCTGCACAAGCGCTGGAAGATGGAGCAAAACCTCGCGGAGTGGGGCCTGTGACGCGCAAGAAGCGCGAGCTCTATTTCTCGGGCGCGCCGGTCGAGCTCGATCCGCGCAAGCCGCTCCCCGGCGAGATCACTCCAGAGCGCCGCCGCGCCTTCATCTTCGCGGGCTCGCTGGTCGGCTGTTTCTGCCTCGGTTTGGTGTTGGGCCTCGCGCTCGCGCCGCAAACCCCGGCCGAGATCCTCGCCAGGAACGAGGCTCTCGAAGGAGATCTCGCCGGTGCGCAAAAGCGGATCACCGACCTCGAGCGCACCTTGCAGTATCGCGAGACCGAGAAGCCCATCAAAGCGGGCAAGCTCACCCCCGAGATCCGCGCCCGCAACCAACAGGGCATCGACCGCATCGCGGTGATGATGAAGCGCTTCAAGGCTCAGGGCGCCTCCGAGCTCATGGAGTGGTTCGGCAAGCGCTGGAACGACCTGCTCGATTCACCGGAGAACGAAGACCGCACCGGCCGGAGAGCGGCGACCTTGGCCTTGCTCATCGGTGGCATGGCCGAAAACATGCACCCGCAAGACTTCGTCGAGTGGCAGGCGAGCTTCTTCCGCGGCAATTGGCTCGCCGAGCTGCACTACGACATCGATGGCGACGGCTTGCCCGGGCCGTCTTCGGCGCGCAATCCCAAAGACGGCTTCGCCAACGTCTCGGTCTGTCAGATCGCCATGGCGTTGAACCAGTCGGTCACCGACACGCAGATCTTGATGACGCCGGACATGCGCTGTGATCGTCCGCAATCGCGGATGTCCCTCTTTCTCCAAGGGTCGACCTTCAAGAACGCCATCGACGAGTTCGTGGAAGCGGTGGAGCAAGAGGGCTTTTTGCTGGTCCAGCGCAAAGAGAAAAATGTTAGGTTGATTCTCGTCGGAACGAAGCCCGGCCAGCGATGACCCAGCGTCAGGCGCGCTTGGGACAACGCTTCGGCAAATCCGACCGAGAAACTTGCCCAGATGACGACGAGCGTGCCTTCCGTCCCAGTCCGCAAACCCGGCCTCAAAGCCTGGGCCGCGGTGCAGCGCGAAAAAGCTGGTGTTTGGGGCGCGGAGAAGCGTGAGCAAGGGCTCGTCTGGGCGCGCGCTCAGGAACAATCGCCCTCGGCGTTCCGCCGTAAGGCCGGGGCGACGCTCATCGAGAACACCGAGCTCATGATGAAGGGGCGCTCGTTGAGCCGCGTCTACCGCCTCGAGCAGGTCCGGTACGTCGACGAGAGCGGCCAAGTCGCAGTGCGCGAGGTCGAGGTCCTGAAGAAGGTGCCCTCGACGTTTCTCGGGGTCTTCGGCTCGCTCGTCGCCGCCGGTTCCACCGCCTTCGGTATCGGTTACTTCGTCGCGTTGTTTGGCGGCGCGCTTTTCGCCATGGTGGCCGCCGGCGCCCGCAAGGCCAAGCGCCACGACATCGCTGTTCCCGCCGCACGCCTCTCGGCGCTCACGACCATGGCGATGATTCCAGTGGCCGGCAACGCGTTCGTCGGGCTGATCTTGATGTCCGAGATCAACGCCCTTTGGCCGCGAAAACCCGCGGCCGCCTAAACGCTCCAGCGCCTCGCCTATTGCGCTGGGTTCATGTCGACCGGATGGAACCCAACCTCGAGCTTGGGCCAGCGGCTGGCGATGATGACGCGCACGGTGCGCTCGCGCATCTCGAGGTTGCGATCGGGGGTACGATTCGCGTCGACGCCGATGAAAAGCGATCGACCATCGTACTGCATCTGGGTGATGTCGATACCGCCGGTGTGCAGGGTGCCTGCAGCCGGGCGTAAGTATCGCTGTATTTCGTGAACGAAATCGGCGCGTTGCATACGCGTGAGCTCGGGAACGTCGGCGTGGTGGGTCATACCCCGACTTACACGCCCACCCAATCTCTCGGCTGGTCCTCGGCCCGGTCGAGGAGCGGCTCGACTTACTTGCCGGTCGCTTCCTGAGCGATCGCCGTCTTGATGAGGTCGTTCACGTCGACCTTCTGCAGACCCACCGCGTTGCCACCGCCGGGTAGCACCACGATGCGTTTACCCTGGAGGGCACGCGCCAGAGCCAGCTTCACGTTGGTGCGGCCACCCGCCGTCGCCATGGCGCGATTGAGCTCGATGATGCCTTTCGCCTCGGCTTGCTTCTGTGCGGTGATCGCTTCCGCCTCTTTCTGACGCGAGAAGGCGTAAGCATCGGCGGCGAGCTTGGCGCGCTGCGCGGCACCTTGCTCTTGTGCGATCTGTTGCTCGACGTCACCGCGGGTCTTCTCGAGGGCCGCGACCCAAGCGCCCTGCGCGGCCTCTTTAGCGGACCGGTTGGTGTTCACCGACTGGTCGTAGACCTTCTTGTTGACGATGGCTTCCTGGTACTTCGGGTGGAAGCGATGGTCGCCGAGCGTGATGTTCTCGCAGGCGACGCCATACGCCTTGAGCGCCGTGTTCAGAGTTTCGACTGCTTCTTGCCCGGCCTTGAACTTCTTGTCGGTGTAGATCTCCTCGGAGGTAAGGCCGTTCAGCGCGTCACGCACCAGTGCACGCGATAGCGGACGAACCACCTTTTCCCGAAGATCCTCGTCATTCACCGCCACCGCTTTGAGGATGTGAATCGCCTGTTGTGGGTCGATGCGATAGAGCACGGTGACGTCGACGCCGACGTCGTTGCCGTCACGCGTCTTGAACTCGACGTCGTCCTGCTCGTCACGCTGGCCGTTGTCGTTGGCGCGCGTCATGGCGAGCGCCTGGGTCTGGGTGCTGAACGTGTACCAATCGTTCACGAACGGCATGAAGAAGTAGGTGCCGCCGGGCGCGTAGATGGTGGTGTCGAGGCCGGTCAGCTTGTTGACGCGCACGCCGACCTCGGTCGAGCCGGTGGAGCGTTGGGCGCAGGCGCTGGCGGCGAGAGCGAACACGAAGAGAGCGCGCTTCATTCTGCACCAATCATCTTCATCATCGAGCCGATGTTGAGCGGGTTCACGCCGCGTGTTTCGTCGCCGACGACCACGAGATCGATCCCTTCGAGGACCTTCACCATCTCGAGCGCGACGAGGTTCGTCGTGCCACTCGACGAGTAGGCCTCGTTGACCAGGGCCGTGCCTTTGGCCTCAGCGATGCGTACTTGGGCGTCACCTTCGGCTTCTTTCTTGCGCTTGTAGAGATCGGCCTCGGCGCGGATCTTCGTGACCTCGGCTTCGCCGCGTTGGGTTTCGACATCGACCGCGGCCTGGCCTTCGGACTCGACCTTGCGGCGCTCGGCGTCTTCTTTGGCGGCTTCACCCTTCGATTTGTTGGTGAAGACGAGCTGGTCTTGGACTTTGCGATTCTCGATCTGCTCCTGGTAGCCGGCCTCGTAGTAGTACTGGCGCACCAGGACGTGATCGACCTCGATGCCGACGTCTTTCAAGAGCAGGTTGAGCTCGTCACGCGCACCGGTGGTGCGCTGAATGCGTCGTGACTCGTGATAGAAATCTTCGGCGAGGAGCTGGCCGAGGTTCTTCTTGAGGGAGAGGACCGCTTTCGGAATGACCGCCGCGTCCTCGAAGGTCCGGCCGGGGCCGATCTTCGTCATCACCGCGTAGGGGTCGATGATGCGGTAGAGCACCGTGGCGTCGACCTTCACTTTGGAGCCGTCCGAGGTGTCGACCTCGATGAGTCCGGTATGGCGGACGTCGCCGACCCATGGAGCTTCGCTGCTCGTGCTCTCGGTCATTTCGAGCGCCTGCAGAGCGAGCGGGAAGCGATGCAGAGTCACGCCGGGCGCGGTGAAGTACCAGTGGCCACCCTCGTAGATGTCCGTCTGGATGCCGCTGCCGTACCGCGACTCTTTGATGGCCGACTCGTAAGGCGGCACGTAGTCGTAGCAAGCGTTGAACATGATGAAGATGCCGAGCACGGCGATGGCGATGGGGATGAGCCGCGTCGCCCGCGTGCCGCTGAACCAACGCGAGACGGTTGCGAAAGCTTGCTTGGGGTCTGGTGGGGGCATTGGCGCACAACGCTACGTGGCGCTTCTCGTTTGCGCAAAATCTCGGTCGCCTAAGGCGTCGCGGTGCTCTCGAGCATCGCTTTGATGCGCGCACGTTGCGGGGTGTCGGGGGCGACTGCCACGAACTGGGTGAAGCTTTCGCGCATGCGCTCGCTGTTACCTGCCTGCATGGCGAGCATGCCGCGGAAGAGCCAGGCGTCGGGGAGCTGCGGGTTTTTGCCGGTGATGGTGTCGAGTCGGCTATTGGCGCCGTCGACGTCGCCGGCCGCGGCCATGAGAACCGCCTCGTAGACCATGGCGATTTGATTGTCGGGGTCCAGGCGGCGGACACGGGCGACCGTCGTCTGCGCCTCTTCGAGCTGCTGGGTCGCGAGCAGCTGGCGGGCGTGCGCGAGTAGCTGCTGAACGTCGTTGCCGGCCGGTGCGGGGCGGGCAGCCATCGGACCGCCCATGGGCTCGCGTGGCTTCTGCTCGATGGCGACGCTCGCGATGAGGATGCCACCGACGATGCCGACGCCTGCCACCCACGCGAGTGTGCGTGCCCAGGGGCGGGAGTCGAACCACGCCATCGCGGGTGACACTGGACCTTCGGAAACCGCGCGCTTGGGGCGGTCGGGACCGCTCACGATCACGTCTTTGCCCGCGATGACCGCGTCACGCTCGCGCAGGGCCGCTGCGGCGCGTGCCTCGAGCTCGGCGCGTTGCTCGGCGTAGAACTCGGGGTCGATGCGCGACTCCTGCAGCTGTAGATCGCGCAGCTGATTCACCGCGTGCTCGACGCGTTCTTCGAGATCGCGCAAGGTCATGTCGCGATCCGTCGTGCCGCCGGCGAGGCGTGCCGCGAGCTTCGACACCAAAGCGCCGAGCACCGCGCCGACCGCTAGGACGATGAAGCCGGGTAGCCAAACCGCGAAGGTCATTGTTCGACCTCACGGCGCACCGCATCGAGGTAGGGATCGGCAGCAGGTGTTGCGGTCGTAGCGACTTTTTTAGCGGACGGGGTGCGCTTGGTGTAGCGGCGGAGGACGAGCAGGCCAACGAGTAACGCGATCGGCGGCAAGGTCCACAGGAGGATGAGGACCCCATCTTTACGCGGCTCGAGCAGCACCCAATCGCCGTAGCGTTCGGTGAAGTAGTCGATGATCTGGTCGCGCGATTTTCCCTCGCCTTGCATCTCGCGAACCTTGGCCATCATGGCCTGGGCCATCTCCGACGGCGACTCGCTGATCGGCATGCCCTGACACACCGGGCAGCGCAGGCGTTGGCCGATGGCGTGTGCTTCCGCTTCAGCGGACGCAGGGGCAGCGGCCAAGACCAACAAGGCGACGAGAATGCTCACGAGCCCCCCGCGCGATGATCGAGCCAGCGTCGTAGCTCCTGGCCACTGATCACTCCAGGTGATTTCTCGCGGACCATTCCGTCTTTGTCGACGAGGTAGGTCTCGGGCACGCCGGAGATGCCATAGTCGATGGCCACCGAGGTCGACGGGTCGAGCAGGTGCGGATAGACGCTCGCGTGCTTGTCGAGATACGCGCGCACCGAATCTTCGTTGTCTTGATAGACGACGCCGACGAACTGCACCGTCTCGCCGTAGTAGCTCGACGCTTGCTGCAGCATGTCGTGCTCGTATTTGCAGGGCTCGCACCATGTCGCCCAGAAGTTCAGCACCACCGGCTTCCCGCGCAGGTCGGACAGCTTCATGGTGCCGCCCGAGAGGGTACGCAACGTGAAGTCGGGGGCGGGCTTGTCACGCAGCGCGAAAGGTACCGCGTGCGGGTCGCGGCCGAAGCCGAACGCCAACAGGCCAATGAGCGGCAAGACGACGAGCGCCGCGATGATGACGTTGCGCCACTTCATGTCGCGGTGGCTCCTTCGGGCAGGGTCGCTTCACGCGTACGGCGCTTCGGCCAGAGCGCCGTGAGCGAGCCTGCCGCGATCAGTGGGATGGCGTACCAGAGCCAAACGACCAGCGGGATGGTGAACGCACGCACACCGATGCGGCTTCCATCGCGCTCGATCGACAACAGCGACAGGTACAGATCGATCTGGCCGATGGTGAAGACGTCGGGCGTGCCGATGGGCTCGCGCTGATTGTCGTAGTAGTTGAGCGCCGGCGCCATGTAGCCGACGACCTTGTCGCCTTCGGTCACGGTCAGGTGCGCGAGCACGACGTCGCGGTGTTCTTCTTTTCGCAGCCCGCCGCGCTCGTAAATGACCGTGTACTTGCCGACGCGGAAGCTCTCTCCCGGCGCCAGCGACGCTTCGGTGGTCGCCTTGTAGGTCGCCGAAGCGGACACCGCGGCGACGATGACGATGACCGCGATGTGCACCACGTAGCCGCCGAACCGCCGGCGATTGGCCGCGATGCTGGCCGCGAGGGCGGAGACGAAGCCTTCCTTGCGCCGCTTTTGCCGCTCGCGGGCCGGCGCCACCATCTCGCGCAGGGTCACCGCCATGGCGAAACCACAAAGACCGAACGTGAACAGCGCCAGCCATTCGCGGACGCCCGCGGCGAAGCAGGCCACCATGACTACCGCCAAAGCGGACACGGGCACGACGAAGCTGCGCAACACTTCCATACCCTGGGGCTTGCCCCACGGGAGCACCGGCCCGACGCCCATCATGAAGACCATCAACAGCCCGATGGGCACCGCCATGCGGTTGAAGTACGGCTCGCCGACGCTCACCTGCGTGCCACGCACGGCTTCGGTGACCAGCGGGAAGATCGTACCGAGCAAGACCGTGAAGGTGAGGACCACGAAGACGAGGTTGTTGAGCAAGAAGGCGCTCTCGCGGCTCATCACCGCTTCGATGCGACCTTCGCTCTCGAGCAAGTGGGCGCGGCCGACGAGGAGCCCGAGCGAGGCGATCATCACGAGCGCCAGGAACGTGAGGAACACCGGCCCGATGGGTGACTGCGTGAACGAGTGGACCGAGTTGAAGACGCCCGAGCGGGTCATGAACGTACCCAGGATGGTGAGCAGGAATGCCCCGAGCACGAGCGACAAGGTCCAGGCCTTGAGGATGCGGCGGCGCTCCTGGACGACCGTCGAGTGGAGATAACCGGTCGCTGCGAGCCAAGGCAGGAGCGAGGCATTCTCGACCGGGTCCCACGCCCAGTAACCGCCCCAGCCGAGGACCTCGTAGGCCCACCAGCCACCGAGGACGATGCCGATGGATAAGAAGGTCCAGGGAATCATCGTCCAGCGGCGCAACGGCTTGAGCCAGCCCTCCGATAGGCGCCCGCGCAACAACGCCGCGACCGCGATGCCGAAGGGTACGGTCATGCCGACGTAGCCCAGGTAGAGCGACGGCGGATGAATGACCATGAGGATGTGGTTCTGCAATAGCGGATTAGGACCGGGGCCATCCGGCGGCACCGGCGACACCGCGGTGAACGGATTGGCGACACCTGCAACCAAGAGCGCGAAAAACGCAGCGACGAAGAGGATCGTCGCCAAAGCGTAGGCCATGTACTCGCGGTAGGCCTGACGGTTGAAATACGTGAACGCCGCGACGTAGGCCCCGAGGATTGCACCCCAGAACAAGATCGAGCCTTCGAGCGACGACCACAGGGACACGACGGTGACCCAGGTCGGCGACGCGCGGCTGCCGACCTGCGTGACGTATTTCACCGAGAAATCGTGCGCGAGCAGGGCCCGCATCATGACGACGTTGGCGAAGACCATGGCGCCGGCGAACAAATAGGCGGCACGCTCGGTGAGATTCAGCAGGCGTAAGCTCTGCCGCGCCCCACCCACGAAGCCGACAACGACGCCGAAGCTCGCGGCGAGGAGAGCGAGTAGAACCGCGGCTTGTCCCAGGAGCGAATGCATCGACCGACGCTATAGGCGCAGACGCCGTGCGCCGACAACTGGAGCGTGGCTCACCAACAGACAAGCGAAGCCTACCTCCGCCTGGAGCTTGGTGAGGGTTTCCAGCGCTTCGGCGCGTGCTGCCTCATCGAGGGCCGAGACCGGCTCATCGGCGAGGATGAGCTCGGGAGCGCCGACGAGGGCGCGTGCAAGTGCGACACGTTGTCGCTCACCGCCCGACAAGGTCGCCGGATAGCGGCCAGCAAGGTGGCGGGCCTGCGTCCGTTCGAGCGCTTCGAGGGCGAGTCTATCGGCCTCGTGGCGGCTGCTGCCGGTGAGCAGCACCGGTTCCGCGACACTCGCGAGAGCGGTGAAACGGGGATTGAGGGCCGCGCTCGGGTGCTGGAAGAGCAGACGAACACGTCGGCGATAGTCACGCAGGGCAGACCCGCGCACGTGTGTGACGTCGTTGCCCAACCACAAGAGAGCGCCCGCTTCCGGCTCGAGCAGCCGTGCGACGCACTGCAAGAGTGTGGTTTTGCCGGCGCCGCTCGCGCCTTCGACGAGCACGAGCTCGCCGCGCCCGACCTCGAAGGAGATGGGCTTCAAGGCTTGGACGGTGCGTTGCCGTAGGCCCGGCAGACGATGGTTCTTCGACAGCTTACGAACCGAGAGCAGCGGCGTGGCGTCGACCTCACCGCTATAGCAGACGGAGGTCAATCGGTGAGGCTCGCCATGATGGCTTCGATCATTTCGTCGGCGGGAAGCCCGTGGTCGACCAGCACGCGGGCAATGCCGACCAGCATGACACGTGCGTCCGGGAGATGACGCGGGTCGTACGACGTGCCGTTGAACGCCCCGGTGAGCGCTTTCCTGGTGCGGTCGGGGTGGCCGGCGGCTCCGGCGAGCTTTTGCAACGCCTCGAGCGCTTTCGGATCCGGCATCAGCTGGTCCATGGAGATGCGGCTCACCGGCGGCGGCTCCTGCATGGATAGAGGCAGCTGGGGCGCCAAGGGATCGTCTTGTGGTGCGACCACGGGGGGAAGCAGCGCGGCCATGTCTTCGGGACTGGTGCCCGCGACCATGGAACGCAAGTCGCCGGTCGGCTCGGTGTCCGTGAGCATCGCTTCGAGCTGCGCGTCGGCGGGCGAGCTGGTGATCGGTCGATTGGCGACGGGTGCCGGCTCGACGGTCATGGCGCTCGGGAAGACGGGTGCGGCGTCGAGCTCGAGCGATACCTCGACGTCACCACCAAGAGGCGCCCCACGTGCGAGCTCTTCGGCAGCGGTGCGTAGCTCGCGCTCGGTCTCCGCCGAAATGATGCCGCGAGGCGCGGAGCGAGGCTTCTCCATGGTGCCCTATGAACGTATCAGGGGCTGGCCCGATCCGACAACAATCGACCATTGCGGCCGCCCATGGCCTCGCCCAAGACATTGCAGGCGACCGTGAGGCTGATGAGCGCGAGGCCAGGCGCCACGATGAGCCACCAAGCACCCAAGTGTTGAGCTGCGCCGCGCATGAGCCCACCCCAGCTCGCGACCGCGTCTGGCACACCGAAGCCGAGGAACGACAGCGACGCCTCGACCAGCGTCGCGGTGGCGACTCCGAATGCGAACGCGACCGCGATGAGCGGTATCAGATGCGGCAGCAGGTGACGGCGCACCACATACGACGCCGAAGCACCCATCGCCTCCGCGGCCTTCACGAAGTCGAGCGTTTTCAAGCGCATGGTTTCGGCGCGCACCAAACGCGCGAGTGGCGGCCAGGCAGAGCCGCCGATGACGCCGATGACGAGCAGCGTGCTGGGAGTCGCGACGACACCCATGACCGCGAGCGCGACGAAGAAGATGGGTAACGCGAGCACGGCATCGATGAGACGCGTGATCAGGCGATCGACCAAGGGTGGGCCGTATCCAGCCGCGAGTCCCAGCACGACGCCGATGACGACCATGATCGACGCGGCTCCGAAGCCGACCGCGAAGGTCAGGCGGGTCCCGTGGACGAGACGGGAGAGCACGTCTCGCCGCGCAGTGTCGGTGCCGAGCACATGGGACGCGTCAGGGGCGCTGGCTGGGGTGACGCTCTTGTCGACGGTATCGGGCGCCCAACCCGTCATGCCGGTCATCACGTCCGCTAAAGCGGCGACGACGAGCCAGGTCCCGAGGACCACGATGGCGATGGTGCGCGTCACGCGCGCCGCAGCCGTGGATCGAGCCAGCTCTGTGCGACGTCGGCAAGCAAGCTGCTCGCCAAGGCGACGATTGCGACCACCGCAGTTGCGCCCATGATGACCGGCACGTCGCGGCGCAGAATGGCATCGAACGTCAGCATGCCCATGCCACGCACCGTGAAGATGCGCTCGACGACGACGCTGCCTCCGAGCAGCCACGGCAATTCCGCGGCGAGCAAGGCACATGGTGCGGTGAGCGCGGCGCGTACCACGTAGCGCGTGAGCACGATGCGCTCCGGCAGGCCCTTGGCGCGTGCCAGCAGCACCGCCGGTTGGCTCGCAACCTCGCGCGTCGCGGCTTTCTGATAGCGCGCGATGCGTGCGAACCCGGGATAGGTGAGACACACGATCGGCAACACGAACGAACCGCGTACCGGGAACAGTGCCGACGCGGCGAGGCCGACCAGCAAGGCCCCCCAGAACACCGGCACGCCGTGGAGCACGAACAGTCCGCTATCGACGACGCGGGCAAGCCGGCGATTGCGTGTCAGCGCCAGGTACACCCCGAGAGGCACCGCCAGCGCATACGTGAGCAGCGCCGACAGTCCGGCAATGACGACGGTCGACCCCAGCGCCTCGGCGAGGAGCTCGCGCACCGGCCGGGTGTCGATGAACGAGCGCCCGAAATCGAGAGAGAGGCTCGCCCCGAGCCAGCGGCCATACTGAATCCACAGCGGCGCGTCTTGCCCGCGCAGCTCGCGCCAAGCCGCGATCGTCGCTTCGTCGGCGACACCGCTTTGCACGTCTCCGAGATACGGCGAGCCCGGCGCCACCCGTGACAACGCGAAGGTGAGCAAGGTGATCACGAGGAACGCGATCACGAGATCGGCGCATCGCGTAACGAACCTCACCGCGCCGCTCCAATGGCGTAGAAGTCGTCGTAGCGAAACAGCCCGTACGGCGTCGAATACACCCCGCCAAAACGTTTGGAGACCATCGACAAGTTGTAGCGGTTGAAGAGCAGGGTGATGGGCTCTTGCTCGTGCAGCAGCTCGCTGAAGCGTTGATAAATCACGGCGCGCTTCTCGCGGTCGAACTCGCGGCGCGCGTCCTCGAGCATCGTGTCCGCTGCAGCGTTCGAGAAGCCCACCCAGTTCGAGCCCTTCTCGATGCTCGTCGAATGCCAGATGGGAAATGGATCGCCCTTGGGCTCGAGCTTCCACACCAGCGAGCAGGCGTCGAAGTCGCGGCGGCGCAGGCGCTCGGTGTAGACCGACCATTCGAGCTTGGCCGTGGTCACTGCGATCTTGGCAGCCGCCATCTCGGGCACGATCACCGCCGCGAGCTGTTCGTAGAGTGGATTGTTCGTCGGGTAGAGGAAGGTGAAAGCGAGCTCGACGCCGTCTTTGTCGAGCGTCCCGTTGCCGTTGCTGTCACGCCACCCCGCTCCGGCGAGCAGCTTCTTCGCGCCGTCGGGATCATAGGGCCACGGGGTGACGCGCGGATTGTGCTCGGGCGAGCCCGGCAGGAACCACGACGCAGCCGGAAGGTCGAGGCCCAAGCGCAAGTTCCGCACGATGTCCTCGCGGTCGATGAGCATGGTGAGCGCACGCCGCACCCGGGGGTCGGTGAACATCGGTTTGGCTTCGTTCCAGCCGATCCACTGAATGCCGTCGGGAACGTGGCGCAGGCGGTAGAATTTGTCCGCTAAAGCGATGTCCGCGGTAAGCGACTTCCATTGTTCGGGGGCAAGGCGCTCGACGACGTCGACTTCTCCGTTGCGGATCATTTGCGCCCGCATCTCCGCGTCCGGGGCGTAGATGAACTGCAGGGTGTCGAGGTGGGCCGGCGTGCCGTAGTAGCTCTTGTTCTTGACGAGCGTCAGATGGTCGCCGGTCTGCCACTCGACGAAGCGGTAGCGCCCGGTGCCGATGGGAGCGCGGTTGGCTGGATGACTGTTGAAGTCGCCCGTCGCAAACACGTGCTTCGGATAGATGTAGATGTCGGTGATTGCCTCGAGCGCGAACCAATACGGCTGCGAGGTGGTGAACACGACCGTGTGAGGATCTTCGGCGACCACGCTGACGATGGGCTCGACGTAACCGCGCATGCCGGTCGCCGCGACCTTCGGGTCACGCAGCTTTTCGAACGTGAAGACGACGTCGTCGGCGGTGAAAGGCTTTCCGTCGTGCCACTTCACGCCGTGCCGCAGACGGAAGCGAAAGGTGCGGCGGTCGTCGGAGACCTCCCAAGACTCGGCGAGGCGCGGCTCGGGACGCCAGTTACGCGGGTCTGCCTGAGCGAGTGATTCGTAGATGTAATAGGCGAGGTCGCGGCCGCGCGCGTCGATGGGATCGAGCTGCGGGTTCAAGTGCGGTGGCTCCGACGCCATGCCGATACGAAGCTTGCCGCCCTCGACGCGGGTGCCCTGCTGGTCGATCATCGGCAGCGTATCGCCCGTGTAGACGACCGGCGCCGGCGGACGTGGCCGGGCTTCGGCGTTGTCAGGCGCTCTTTCGCGTGAGCAAGCGGTGCTGACCGCTAAAGCGAACGCCAAGCACCACTTGTCAGCCGGTGAGCCCGTGCACGATCTCCGATTCAATCGCCTGCGGAATGATGGCTCCGCTCTCGGGGTCGATGCAAACGTACATACGTCGCATGACGCCCGACATCGCCGAGTGGGCGTTGTAATCGGTGATCCAGAAACACATCAGTTGATCGTTGCGCTGCTCGTCGTACGACATCCGCGGCACCTCTTCGTGCCAATCGCGCTTCTGCTGCGACTCTTCCTCTTGCTGTTGCTGGTCGTCGCCTCCCTGGCGCTGCTGCTGTTGTTGGCGCTCTCGCTCGCGCTCACGTTCGTAGACACGTGACTGCGCCTCTTGTTGCCGGCGGTGGGCGGCGAGCTCGGTCCAGAAGAGGTTCTCGAGATACCAGGCTTGCACCAGCTCCTGGGCGTCACCGCGGCCGAGCTGGCGTCCAATCTGCTCGCGGTCCGCGAGCATGATGTCGCTCGCGCGTCGTGCGGCGCTACGCGCCCAGTGCAGGAGATCGCGTTTGACGACCGGGCGGCTACCTTTCGAGGTCTTACCGAAGCCGCCGAGTGACTCGCGCAGCTTCTTGTAGAGCGCCGTCAGCTCTTCGTGGGAGAGGGCGCGCATCGCCGCCATGGTACCGAGCATCGCGACGCCGGCGTCTTTCAAGCCGAGCAGGAACTCGGGTCGCATCCCTAGCTCGCCGTTGCGTCCGGGCCCGATCTTCAAGAGCTCGGCGCGCATGAGCAAAGTGAGGAGCTCGCCGCGGCCCATGCCGAGCGCTTCCGCTAAAGCGGCCCGGTCTCCCGGCAGGGCTCCGGCGCGCACGAGCTGCAGCGGGTCACTGATGCCGAGGCGCCCGAACACGTCGGCGAGCTCGTCGCCGAAGGTCGCCTTCATCAGAGCCATGCGTTGCGCTGGCGACAGATCGCTCGGCGCGCGCTCGACGAGGTGCGGCAGCCGCAGACTCGCGCCATCGAGCGTCGACAGACGTTGGCCGAGGATCTCGAGGAGGCTCGTGCCTTCGCCCTTCGGTGAGGCTACGCCAGCGCGGTCACGGACCAGCGCCTGCGGGATATGCGTGACCTTCTGAACGAACTGCGTCCACTGCAGGGCTTGGTGTGGGGTCGATTGATCGGTCGCGGCCTGGCGGGCGGCTTCTGGGGAGGGGGCCTGACCGAAGCGGTTCTGCGGGTTCGGATCGTTGGCGTTCGCGAAGCGCTGCATGAGCTTCGCAAGGACCGCGTCGTTGGCCGAGCCGGTTTGGAGCTGGTGCGCCAGCTGCTCGGGAAGTTGGCCCCGGAGCTGCTCGACCAACATCCGACCCATGGCTTCTTTGGCCGGGTCTGAAAGCTCGGCGACGTTGACCCGGACCAGCTCCACGGCGGCTGTCCGGTCTTTGCGGATTTGGGTGAGCAGCGCATAGGCCGCGTCGTCCGACCGCTGACGGGCCCGGTTCGACTCGTCGACGTGGGACAAATCCACTTTATTTTCGCGGATTTCGACCATGGACCGTCCAGTGCCCCCGGGACACGGGGCCACATGGCGGCATTATACCTACGCGGAAGGCGCGCGTCCCGGCTTGTGAATTTGCCTCTTACGGGACCGGCGTGGTAGCGCGCTTGACCATGAACGCCCTGTACCTTGCCCAGCTCTTGCTTGCGCAGACGCCACCGGCTCCGGCCGTCGCGCCGCCCAGCTACGGCTTCATCGAATCGATGATGACCGCCGGCCTTCCCGAGAAGGCCGTCATGCTCCTGCTCATCATCTTCTCGGTGGTGAGCTGGGCCATCATTTACTTCAAATGGCGCACCATCCGCCGGGCCTACGGCGACAGCGAATCGTTCCTCGATATGTTTTGGAGCAGCAAGCGCCTCGACGCCATCTACCAGAAGAGCGATGCGCTACCGGCCTCCCCGGTGTCGCAGGTGTTTCGCGCCGGCTACGTCGAGCTCGCGAAGCTCAAGAAGAAGGAAGACCCGGCTCCCGTGACCGGCCACGGCGGTGAGACCGCCATGGGTGACCTCGAAAGCGTCGAGCGCTCGATGCGCCGTACTGCCGCCGCCGAGCTCACTGGCCTGGAATCGATGATCCCGTTCCTCGCCACGGTTGCTTCGTCGTCGCCGTTCATCGGCCTTCTCGGCACCGTCGTCGGAATCATGACCTCGTTCCAAGACATTGGACGTATGGGTAATGCCAATCTCGCGACCGTCGCGCCGGGTATCGGCGGAGCTCTGGTGGCCACGGCCTTCGGACTCTTCGCGGCTATTCCTGCCGTCATCGCGTACAACTTTTTCATCGCGAAGATCCGCGTCCTCGACACCGAGATGCAAAATTTCTCGGCTGACTTTCTCAACATCATCAAGCGTCACTTCTTTTAGGACTCCGACATGGCGATGTCAGTCGGCGGCTCGGGCCGCGCACTAGCCGAGATCAACGTGACGCCGATGGTCGACGTCATGCTCGTCTTGCTCATCATCTTCATGGTGACGGCGCCGCTCATTCAGCAGGGCGTGCCCGTCGACTTGCCGCAGACCAAGGCACCGACCCTCGACGTCCAAGAAGATCGCCTGGTGCTCACGGTGACCAAGGACCGTCACATCTTCATCGGCGAGACCGAGATCCCGTACGCGCAGCTGCGCGAAAAGCTCATCGGCAACACCAAGCTCGCCCGTGACAAGCAGCTCTACCTGCACGCCGATCGCAACTTACCTTACGGCGTGGTGGTCGATCTCATGGCCATCATCAAAGACGCAGGCGTCACCAATCTCGGGATGGTGACCGATCCCGTGCAACCAAAGACCAAGTAGAGGCGTGGCGTGGGGAAACAGCTCGGCCAACTAGACGGCGCGCGACGCCGCAAGTCGACGACGCTGGGTCGAGCCATCACCATGTCCATCATAGCGCACGTTGGCGTGGTCATCGTCGCGCTCATCACCATCAAGTCGGCGCATAGCCGCAAGCCGGCGCAGAACGTCATCGTCACCGAGCTGGTGCGCCTCGGTAAGGAACGCCCGAAAGATCTCTTGCCGCGAAAGGACGAGCCGCCGCCACCGCCCGAGAAGGCCGATCCGCCGCCGCAGACGGCGCCGACCGACCCGCCACCGCAGGCGAAGCCGACCCCGCCCAAAGACGCGACGCCGTCCGCGAAAGATCGTCTGTCGCAGATGAGCAAGGTGCAGAACGCCCTCGACCGCCTGAAGAATCAGGACGAGCCCGAGGGGCGCGAGGACGGCTCGCAGTACGGCACGACCAACAAGGCGCTCGCCGGCAACAAGCTCGCGAGCGAGGTCTACGCCTGCATGAAGGCGCACTGGGACTTGCTCGGCATGTCCCCCGCTCAGGCCGCGGGCAAGTCGGCAAAGATCGCCATCAGCGTGCAGAAGGACGGGCGGCTCTCCGATCTCGAGATCACCAAATCGAGTGGCGACGCGCGCTTCGACTCCGCCGTGAAGAACGCGGCGCAGAAGTGCGGCAGGGTTTCTCCCCCCGAGGCCGAGATCGCCGAACAAGCACGTAAGGATGGATTCGAGGTCACGTTCACTCCATAGTGCGAGCCGTCATGATGATTTCATTCCGCAAGCTCTCGTTGGTCGCTGCTCTGCTCCTCGTCGCCACGCCTGCTCTCGCGCAGCGCATGCAGATCACTGTCGGTGGTGCGAACTTCCGCCCGTATCCGGTCGCCGCGCCCGACATCGTTCCCGCTGGTGGTGACGCCGGCAAAGTCGCCAAGGAGCTCTCGGCGATCCTGCAAATCGACGTCGACCTCGCGCGTTCGCTCGAGCTCGTGCCGCCGAACACGTACCTCGCTCCCGACAAGGAAGCGGTGACCAAGCCGAACTTCCAGAACTGGACCAACGTCGGCGCCTCGGGACTCATTCGCGGCTCGGTCGCGGTCACCGGCAAGAACGCGAAGATCAATCTGCGCTTCTACGACGTCGTGGCGCAGCGCGAAGTGCTCTCGCGTGACTACGACGAAGCCGCCGACCGCGGCTCGCGCGCCATCCACAAGTTCCTCGACGAGGTCATCGAGACGCTCACCGGCGAGAAGGGCATCTTCTCGTCGCACCTCGCGTACGTGCGTAAGACCCGCGGCGGCAAAGCCGTGTTCATCGCCGACATGGATGGCGGGGCCGAGCGCCGCATCACCTCCGAAGGCGTCCTGTCGCTGTTGCCGGCGTGGCTCCCGGGTGGCGCGGGCATCGTCTACACCTCGTACGCCGACGGCAACCCCGACCTTTGGCGTATCGGTCTCGACGGTCAGAACGCCAAGAACCTGTCGAACCAGCGCGGCCTGAACACCGGCGCGCAGGTATCGCCCGATGGCAAGCGCATCGCGCTCACGCTCTCGGTCGACGGCAACACCGAGATCTACGTGATGGACGTCGGCGGCGGTAACGTGCGCCGCCTCACCGACTCGTGGGGCCAAGACGTCTCGCCCACCTGGAGCCCCGACGGCTCGCGCATCGCCTTCGTCTCGTCGCGCGCTGGTAACCCGCACATCTACGTGATGAACGCCGACGGCTCGAACGCGCGCCGCCTCACCTTCCAAGGCAACTACAACCAAGAGCCCGACTGGTCGCCACGTGCCGGCGGTCAGATCGCTTTCACCGCGCGTGACGAGCGCATGAAATACGACATCTTCGTGGTCGACCCGGACACCGGCGTCATCACCCGTCTCACGCAAGACGAGGGCAACAACGAGTCGCCGACGCACTCGCCCGACGGTCACCACATCGCCTTCGTGTCGACCCGCGCCGGCGCCGGCGGCCGCCGCCTCTACATCATGGACGTCGACGGCAACAATCAGCGCCTCATCGCGCGCGTGCAGGGCGACGTCGAGACCCCGTCGTGGGGCCCGCGCCTCGGCTACGGTAAAGACTAAGCCGCTGTAATTAAAGGCTTTATTGGGTCTGCTGCGGCGGGTGCCGCGGCAGCGCTACCGCAAGGCGCAACTGCGCGGTCGTTTTGCCGATGAACTCGGAGAACGACGTTTGTGGGGCGTGTATGCAGAATGTTCAGTTTCCACCGATGACCCTGTCGACTAAGCTGGTCGGCAACACCCGTGAGCAGCTCTGGGCGCTCGATGCCATGGACGTCTCCCGCTACGTCGTCGCCATGACCGGCGGCGCGCCGGCACAGCGCGCGACCCTCGTAAACGGCATGATGGGTCAGCTGCGTGCGAACCCCTCGTGGAGCTTCATTCCTCTCGAGGCCATCCACGAACGCTACGTCGGTAAGTCCGCTCCAGCGGATCGATCGTTCGCCAGCGTGCTGGGAATGCTCTTCGACATCGGTGGCGGCAAGCACCTGCACAAGTCTCCCGACGGGCGTGTGCGCGAGATCAAGCCGACCGGTGTGCGCCAGCACTTCATGAACCGCGAAGCGTTCGTCGCCGCGCTGGAGAAGAGCCCTGCGAAGATCCACGCGAGCTTGATGGCTCTCTCACTCGTCGTTCCCGAGACTGCCGTCATCGTGGTCGATGTCGACAAGAGCCCAGCGCGTGGCGTTCGCCGTGGCCCGGGTGACCCGCTCTCCGACTTGATGACCATGCTGGTTCACAACCCCACCGACGTACGCTTCGTCCTCGTCGGCAAGGAAGCGCACAAGCTCCTGCCTCCGAGCGCGCCCACCGGCCACATCCAGGAGCTCCGGCTGACCTGAGAGCGCCGTCCGCTAGCGATCTTCGAGGATGTTGGTCTGCTCGGGGAGCGGCACATTCAGCGCGTACACGTACGACGCGGTCATGATGAGCAGCCCCATGAAGGCGGCGACGACGAGCGTGATCATGTCGCTGCGTGAGAAGAAGCGACCGACCTCTTCGTAGCCGTCGCGATCATCGAGCGGCTCGTCCGCGAGCATCGCGCCCGGCATCGGCGTCGCCACGGTTCGCGGCGCATCCATCTCGCCAGGGAACGGGCCCGAGCGTGCGAAGGCCTCGTCGTCGAGCAGCTCGATGTCGTCGATCCTGTCGGGCGCGGTGTCGCTGTCGCGCTCACCGAGGTTCGACGGCACGCGGGCCTTTTTCTTTTTCGGCTTGGCGTGCGCCATGGCGACCTGGGTCACCGCCTTTTCTGGCGGTGTCGCAATGACGGTCGAGACGTGGAGCGGTTGCACGGTCGTTGCGACGTTCATGACCTCGGGCGGCGCCGCGGTGACGACGGCGAGCACCTCGGAGATCTGGGCGTGCTCCGCGTTCTTGGGGCGCTTGTATTCCGGCTTGGCGGTTTCGACGCCGTAGCCCGAAGGTTGGGTGCGGCGGACGAGATCGGCCACGCTGTCATCGTAGACCTTGGTCTTCGACTCGAAGATGATCGAGGGCGACGCTGCGGTTGGCGTCTTCAGCTGGAAGAGCGCTTCACTCGGGCCCTGATCCTTGAAGAGGGGCTCCGCGACCACAGTCGGACCTTCACCCAAGGGGAGCGGTGGCTTGAAGGCGGTCGTGACGCTTTCGTGGGCCCAGGGAGTCGCGACGGGCGCTGGTGGCTCCGCGGGTACTTTCGCGATGGGCTCATCGGCACGGGTCGACTCGTTGTCGGCCTTCGGCATGTCGTCGTCGACGGTGAAGCTGAAATCGCCTGACGGGCTCAAGCCCTGCGGCGGGGGCTCGGCGTTGGTGATGCTCGGGGTAGGCTCGAAAGGGAGGAGCTGGCTGGTGCTCGAGAAATCCGGAGCCGTGCTCGGTGGGATCACGAACTGCGACATATTCGGGTTCGCGTGCAGACCAGTGTCGACGATGAACTGGCTGTCCATGGGTCGATCGGCGTGCCTACCGGCGTCGGTGACCTCTCTTACCTCGCCGGTGTTGGTAATCTCGCGATGTACACCGGTGTCGGGCCTGTCGTTCTCGCTGGTGCCGGAAACATCGTGGTGCACACCGGTGTCCGGGATGTCGCCGCTGATGCCCGTGTCGGTGCGTTCGACATGGTCGTCGAGTGGATCGCCGTCCGCGTCGGAGACGCCGGTATCGTCGTCGTCATCGATGTTGGCGAGCGAAGGGTCGTCGGCCGTGGTGCGCTCGTCGTGCGCGTCGCGCGTCTTGTCACCGCCGCTGGCGCTGTCCGCCATGGCCACGGGCTTGCTCCCCGAGCCCGCTCCTGGCGCGAGTCGCCGGTATTGCTCGACGCGCACCTTCTCGCGCTCGTAGTCCTCGAAGAAGAGCTCGCGCATGATGCGGGCCAGCTCTCCCTTGTCGATGACCTGTCCGTCATCGCGGATGAAGGCGCGCAACGCATCGGCCATTTCGGCGGCGGTCGCGTAGCGCTTGTCGGGCTCGCGTTGCATGGCGCGCTCGATGATCTTGCCGAGCACGCGCGGCATGCTGGCGTTGACGAGCTCGGGAGGCGAGAAGCTCGCCCGTGCGACCTTGCCGAGGGTCGCGGCATCGCTGCCGCCGCGAAACGGTGCCATGCCGGTGGTCATCTCGTAGAGCATGACGCCCAAGGAGAAGACGTCGGAGCGGCGATCGGCTGGATTGCTGATCGCTTGTTCGGGCGAAAGGTAGCCGAAGCGACCTTTGATGGAACCGATGCGTCCTTCGATGCCACGGCTCTTTGCGTCGCGGGCGCTGAAGTCGATGAGCTTGGGGACGCCCTCGTACGAGACCAAGAGCTTTTGCGGGCTCAGGTCGCGGTGGACGACCGTCTTGCCTGGTTCGTCGGGAGATTCGACGCCGTGAGCGTAGTCGAGGGCGTCCGCGATGGCGGCGGCAATGTAGGCACTGGCTACGTACGGTAGTGGAGCGCCGGTTTTGCGCGCGCGTTGCTGGATGGTCTTCAGATCCTTGCCGTGGATGAACTCCATGACCAGGAAGTGCTGCTTGTTGTTGACCCCGGAGTCGACGGCTTCGGCGATGTTCGGATGCCGCAAGATGCTGGCGATGCGCGACTCGTCTTGGAACGTCTTGATGAGCTCGGCGTTGCCGGCAAACTGAGTGAGCAGGCGCTTCACCGCTAGGAGCCGACCACCCACGCCGTCCCCGAGGCGCTTACCCAGGAACACCTCGGCCGTTCCACCGGTCCCCAGGCGGCCGAGCAGGTAGTAGTCGCCGTAGGCGATCCCTTCACTCACGCTGCGAAACATACTTGATCAGTTAGTTTGCGCAAGCTGGCGGCTGATTTATAACTTTGTCAGGCGTTGGTGGGGTGCGGCGACAGGTCCAGCCGCGTCTCCCTGTGCACGACGATGATCGTTCAATGTCCGCAGTGCTCCACGAGATTTCGCCTCGACCCGCGTCGTCTGAGCGACCGTGGTGCGCGTGTGACGTGCTCGGTCTGCAACCATGGGTTCGTCGTGCGCGCCGACGATGACGTCGAAGCGCTCGATCCCTTCGCGTCCACGAAGGTCGACAATCCGCAGCAGCAGACGCTAAGCCGGCCCGGATCATTCGATTCCGACACGACGGCGCACGAGGCCATTCCCCCGAGCTTCGAGCTCCAGGAGTCGCCGCACGAGAGCAAGACCGCCATCCACCTAGTCAAGTCGGCCGCCCGGCCTCGCGCCCCAGCCTCGTTCGACGACGTGGAGACACTGGTCGATCCGCCAGCGCGCGGCCCCATGACACTCGATGATGTCTCTGCGGCCGTCGCTCCGGGCATGCCGGCGCACCGCGGCCCCGCCTTTCCAACCGATACGCCGACTTCGGGCTACGACTTCATGAGCGTCGACATCAGCGACGACACCGCTACAGCGGTCACCGACGACGATGTCATGAGCATCGACGACGACGACCTCGTCTCCATCGAAGACGAGCCCACCGTCGATCAGAACGTGTCCGTCACCATGCGCGAGCCCGCCGCGCCGCAGTTCATGCCGGCCGAGACTTCGCGGTCGACCACACGGGTCGTGCAAACGCCTTCGCTGTTCGTCGAGTCGACCGGCGATCTCGCGTTGCCTTCCACGGTCTCTGGCTCGTCGTCGTTCGCTGGCCGTCCTGCCCCGGAGACGCCGGCTTTTCCAGACCACATCGCACAGGCGCGGACCTCGATCATTCAGGTTCCATCCCTCACGCGTCCGACCAACGAAGCGCACAAGCAGACGGCGATGCTTTCAGCGGGTGGTGGGGCGACTTTCGTCGGCCGCATCGACCCAGCGCTCATGGCGCGCGCCGCGCAGCAAGACGACGCCGACCTTATGTTGACCGGTGGCTTGTCGGCCGACGGCACCTATTCGCCGCCGCAAGAGGAGACGCGCCCGGCGATTCAGCTCGAAGGCCAGACTGCGGTTCACGACCTTCAGCTCGACCGCCTCGGCTTGCGCCGGGAGACGCGGCCTCTCGCGACCGTCGGCCTCGGAGAAGGCACGACGCAGGATGGGGTCCAGCGAGCGCCGCCACCGCCACCCGAAGCGACCTCCGGCACGCGGGTCGTGCGCGCCGTAACCACCGTGATGTTGTCGGTCGTCCTACTCGTGCTCGCAGTTTTTGCCCTGGTCCGCAGCGGCCAGCTCGACACCGAGGTGCTGCGTGATCCGGAGCGCATCGTGCGCGGTGATGGGGTCGAAGGCGCGTCCGGTATCCTTGGCGTGCAACCGACGTCGATGCGCTCGGTGTTGTATCCGACCGTTCACGGCAAGATTTTGGTGTTCACCGGTGAGGTGAAGAACGCCAGCATGCAGCCGGTCTCGAACCTCGACGTGGTCGCCGAAGTCCGCAAGCAAGACGACACCTTGCTCGCCGAAGGACGTGGCTCACTGGGAGTCGTGCTCAGCGTCGCCGAGCTCGCGCGACTCGAGACGCCGGAAGCCGCCGCTCGCGCCTTCGCCGCCAAGCAAGCGGGGCCGCTCACCATCGCGCCTGGCGAGCGCGTGCAGTTCATGGTCGTCATCTCGCCGGCGCCGCGTGAGCTGCGCTCGAGCCGCCATCGCGTGCGCTTGGTCCAAGCAGAGCCGGCTCCAGTTCCGGTTACCGCGCCAGCGCTCTCGCCGCCGCCTCCCCCGGTCCCCGCTGCGGTCGCGCCGAATGGCGCCGAGCCCGCCGAAGACAGCGCCGTGAACCCACCTGCCGCTGGCGGTGAGCATGACGCTCTGCCCAACAAGCTCAAGATGAAGGCCAAGCGCATGAAGATGAAGCGCAAGGCCCGCGATGCCGATGACAGTGCTCCCAGCGAGCCGGTATCCGATCAGTAAGCGCCGCTAGCGCTTGCCGAATGTCCGCTCGAGCAGACGACTGAGGCCGTCGGCGAGGCGCCGCAAGTTGTGGGCGCTGAACACCATCGCCAGGATGAACAGCGTCAGCAAGAGCTCTGGCAGATAAGGCACTTGCATCAGATGTTCAGACCGACTTTCAGCGTGTGACTCACGTTCGTGCTGGAGGCGCCGATGCCCGAGGGCAAAAAGCCGACATCGAGGAAGTAACCGGCGAAGCCGAAGCCATACACGGCGTGGCAACCCAAGAACAGGCGCGTGATGTGGTTGTCGCCGAAGCCGAGGGTCGGGAAGCGATAGAGTGAGCCGCCCGGGCCGAACGTCTGATCGGCCGGATCGACGACTTCGGCGGGTGTCGCGTCGAGGACGCCGCTGCTGGTGCGCACGAGCATGCGGCCGATGCCGAGTGACGGGGTGAGACGTAGCGCGGCTTTCCAGATGATGGTGTAGGACGCGAGCAGGTCGAATTCGAGCGTCGTTTGCGTGAGCTCGCTCGCGCCGACCAAGTGGCCGACCGCGGCACGTAGGGCGACGTCGGGCACGTAGCGCGGCAGGTACGCTTCGAAGAGTCCCACCTTCAGGTCCAGGCCGAGGGCGACCATCGAGCTCGATCCGAGGTATGCCATCGACAGGCCGAGATCGGTCGAGAAGGGGAGACCCTTGCGGACCTGGAGCGTCGGGGACCAAAAACCACCGGGCTGGCCGCCGCCGTTGACCGCGCTCTCGAACACCGGTGCCGAGGGTGAGCCCTGCCAGTAGTCGGCGCTACCGCTGATGCCCGTGTAATTGAGCGCGAAGGCGAGCTCGAAGCCCGCTGCTCCCAGGCTGTCTGCGCCTGCCAGCAGACGTGGGCCGACTACGAAGGCGAGCTCGGTCGCGAGCGCCCGGTAGCGGGCAACCGCAGGATCGGTCAGGTCCGCGGACAGGGGGCGGCCCAGACCGATGAGCGAGAAGTCGCGAGGTCCGGCGTTGGCGACACCTGTGCCCAGGAGGACGATGAGGAGAGCGGCGAGACGCGCAAACGCCATAGGTGCTCGATTGTCGGCGCCATGGCTCAATGTGTTTCGGCGGCTCATGTCGCGCCTTCGAGGAAGTGGGAATGGAGGGCTGAGAGACTAGCGAGGTCATGCACGTCGCTGGCGAGCTCGGGCAAGAGAATCGTGCGTACCTGACCCAGGCGTTCGGCCAGCTGGTGGATGGCTTCGTGGTCGGCGCGCGCGAGGCTCGCCTCCTCGCGGAGCGCTGCCAGGGCCTGATCGGCGGCTCCTGGGGTGAGCGGCACGAGGGCAGCGCGCACCGCATCGAGGGCCTCTGGTGTCGTAGCCTCTGGCGGCACATTGCGGACGCGGTTGACCACCAGGGCACGGACTTTCAGGCCTTCGGCGGCAAGCTCCTCGCGAAAGCGGAACATCGCGTCGTGCTGGGCGCGTTGTGTGCTCGACACCAAGTTGAAGGCGACCTCGTCGGAAGCGAGTAGGTCGCGGACGCGCCGTGAGCGCTCGCGGAAGCCTTCGTACATGCCTTGGAAGCCGAGCACGAACTCGGCGAGCTCGCGCAGGGTCTCCGCGCCGGCGAGCTTGCCCACGCTCTTGCTGATGAACGAGCTGCCGACGTCCAGGATCTTGAGGGAGAAGCGGCCGGCGGCGGCGTAGGGCTTCACCAGCCACTGCACCGTGTCTTGCTCGAGGAAGTCGATGATGCGGCTCGGTGCCTCGAGGAAGTCGACGGCGTTACCGGAGGGCGGTGTGTCGAGGACGATGAGGTCGTACTTGCCGCTCGCATAGACCTCGTGGAGCTTCTCGACGGCCGCGTACTCGTGAGAACCGACGAGGACGGTCGAGAAGTGCTGATAGATGCGGTTGCCGAGGATGGCGCGCTTCTTCTCGTCGTTCGGGGCAAAGCGCTCGACCAGCTCGTCGAAGGTGCGTTTCACGTCGGGCATCATCGCCCAGAGCGGCGCGCGGAGCGTAACCCCGTAGGGCTCGAGCTGGTCTTGCTCGATCTCGTGCTCGACGTTGCCGAAGGCAGGGAGGCCGAGGGCGTTCGCGAGCCGGCGCGCTGGGTCGATGGTCATGACCAGGGTGCGCCGCCCGCTCGCCGCCGCAGCGACCGCCATCGCGGCCGATACGGTGGTCTTGCCGACGCCACCGGTACCGACATTGACGACCACTTTGCGGTCTTCCCAGATCGGCTTGCTCATTGATCGGCCTCACGGGCGAGCGCCGGCACGATGACGTCGGCGATGGCATCGAGGCTTTGACGGCCGAAGTCGGCGGCGACCAGACGCGGGATGCTCACCGAGTCGCGCAGCATCTTGTGGGGGAGACGTTGCAGGTTTTGCTCGCCCGCGACGCGTCGCTGCTCGCGAGCTTTGAGCACCTGCGTGGCGGAGGCGAGGCGCTTGTCCGCTTCGGCGGACGATTGCAGGGTCGGTACGATCTCCGGAACCAGGGCGCTGACGCGTTGATTGAGAAACGTCGTGCCGATGCGCATACCGAGCTCGTCGCCGACGGCACGCTCGATCTCGACCGCCTCGTTGACCGGCATCTCCTCGGGAGTCGTGACCACGTGCACCGCGGTGCGGTTGGTGTCGCGTAGGAGTTGGTCCATGGCGCGTGCGTTTTCGCGGAGAGGCCCCGTCGGCACCGTGGCTTGAACGACGCTGGGAGCGCGCAACATGGCGATGGCGTGCCCGGTCGCTGGAGCGTCGAGCACGATGACGTCGAATCGCGGTCGCTCTCCTTCGCGCTCACGCTCGTGATGCCAGATCTTACCGAGCATCATGAGCTCGCCCAGGCTTGGCGTGAGGCGCAGGAAGTTCTTGACCACGCGGTTCTCGAAGACGGCCTTGTAGACGGTTTCGAATTTGAAGGTGAGCAGCACGTACTCGCGCAGGGTGTCACGCGGGTTCATGTCGACCAGGGCGATGTTCGGCAGCACGTCGGTGAGCTTGCTGCCGGTGGGCTCGACACCAAGCAGATGCGCGGCGCGATCGCGGCCGTTCACTTCGGCGAGCAAGACGCGCTTGCCACGGCGGGCTTCGGCCAAGGCAAGGGCGGCGGCGACGGTGGTCTTACCAACGCCCCCCTTACCGGTGACGACGCGGAGCCTGGGAAGAAACGCCATGGCGGCGCGTTCCGTCGCACGTCGGCTGCGAAGGTGCAACGTTTGACGCGACCGGCCGGCCGCCATAGGTTCCAGGTATGGCCGGCAACGAATCGATGTTCGACACCCTCAAAGAATGGCTCGTCGCCGGCAATCCCGGCCTCGTGACCAAAGACGACCTGTCGCGCCTCGAGTCACGCGTCGATGAGCTGCTCGAGCTCATGGACGAGATCGAAGCGCGCCTCGAGGAGCCCGCCGAGGACAAGAGCCTCAACGGGCACGGGGACGACTAGCGCGGCACTTTAGGTGAAGACGACCGTCGGTGAGTTCATCTTCGCGACGGTCTTGAGCTCCGCGAGCAAGTCCGCGAGTGCCTCGCCCTCGATGGCGACCGAATAGGTCTTCTCAGGGCCGCCCGGCGTGAAGCGCTCTTTTCCACCGTGGTACTCGCCGACTGTCACGTTGCACGTGATGCTGCCGGGGCTCGCGACGATGTTGCTGACGCTCTTCATGCGGGGAGTGCGGCCGTCGAGGAGGTTACCGACGCCGGTCGCTTCGTTGAAGGCGATGAGCATCGGGTTCGATGGCCGGCTGCCGAGCACCTTCAGGACGGCTTCCGCAAAGGCTGGATGCTCCGGAGGCACGGGAAGCTGCAGAGGCGTGCCGGCGCCGACGTATGCAGTCTTCGAGACAACTGGTGGTACCACCCTCGGAATAGACGTATCGCCCACGACGAACCTCGATTGTTGTTCGTCATGGATATCGGTTGTCGCGCCACACTGGTGTTTGCCAGGAGGTCACCGCGCCGTGATCGATCAACCTGGTAGCCGGCGATAAACCCCAACGACCAAGCCGATGATCTGCACCTGCTTGAAGTCTTTCTTGTCGACGTAGATGGGCTTCATGCTGGCGTTCGCCGGTTGCAGGCGGATGCGATCGCCTTCGGGGTAGAAGCGCTTCACCGTCGCTTCGTTCTCGATGATGACGACGACGATCTCGCCGGGCTCGGCGTGAGCGCGCTTGCGCACGAAGATGTAGTCGCCGTCGTAGATGCCGTCTTCGATCATGGACTCGCCGACGACCTTCAAGGCGAAGAGCTTCTTGCCGTCACCGACGAGCATCGAGTCGACGACCACCGAGCCTTCGGCGTGCTCTTCGGCGAGGATGGGCTCACCGGCGGCGACCCGGCCGAGAATGGGGATCTCGAGGCTGCGACCACTACCGCCCGATGGGAACAGGGCGCGCACCACGTTGCTGCCGCGTGACTCGGAGCGCTTCTCTTCGGCTGGCTCGTCGTTCACCAGCATGAGCGTGCGCGATTTCATGTCTTGCTGCTGCAAGTAGCCTTTGCGCTTGAGCGCTTTGAGATGGTCGGCGACGCCGTTGGTCGAGCGGATACCGAGGTGCTCGCCGATCTCGCGGATGGTCGGCGGGTAACCCCAGGCGCGGATGCGGTCTTGGATGAACTCGTAGACTTCGCGCTGCCGATCGGTGAGCTCGGGACGGTCGTTCATGGTCCGACGTTACTGAACGCTTGAACACGTGTCAAATGTTCAGCAATGAAAAGACCGCTAACGCGTACGCGCCTTTGCCGGCGCAAGAAGGTTCCTGGTGCTTTCGTTTTCCTGGCGCCGCCGAGGGATCTCGCGCTACGTAGCGGGGACCGACCTCACATGTATCTTGCCAAGAATCCAAAGCTCATCGAGGCCTTCAAGAAGGGCGATCGCAAAGCGATGGATGAAATCTACCGGCACTATGCGCCGGGCGTGACGTCGTTCTTGCGCAAGGGATTCAGCTTTCGCAGCGCCACCGGCAACTTCTACTTCAAGGGTATTCAAGACCCGAGTGAGCTGAAGTCGGCTGTCCAAGAGGTCTTCCGCCGCGCCTTCGAGGCCAAGGCGCGCAACTCGTACAACGGCGCCTACTCGTTCACCAACTGGGTGCTCGCGATCTCGCGCAACATGGTGATCAACCAGTTCCGCAATCGCGAGATCGCGTTCAGCGAGTACATCTCGGGCTCCGACGAGCGCAGTCACCTCACGGTCCTCGACGACGAGGTCACCGAAGAGTTCACCGGTCTGCTCTACGGTCAGCCGTCTCCGTCGCAAGACACCAAGATGGAGACCACCGAGCTCAAGACGCTCATCGACAAGTTCATGGGCGAGCTCGACGAGCATGACCGCAGCCTGCTGGTGCTGCGCTTCGCCGAAGGCCGCGGCCAAGAAGAGACCGCCGAAGCCATCGGCAGCACCCGCATGAAAGTGCGCACCGCCGAATCACGCCTTCGCAGCCGGCTCCGCGCCTACCTCCGCAACTCCGGCTACATCGATAACTTACCCCTCGGTAAGAAACCCGACGGCGAAGAAGACGAAGAGGGCTAGCGAAGCTAGCCCAACAGGGTTCGCGGAGCCGGGACACGAGGGTGGGCGCAGCCCACCCGCAGGCCCGCAAGGCGCAGCGAACCCGGTCGCCTCATTTCGCCCCTCGCCCTCCGCCCTTCGCCGGCACAGGCACCCGCAGGCCCGCAAGGCGCAGCGAACCCGGTCGCCTCATTTCGCCCTCCCGACCGCCTCCCCGTCGGATCCGAATTCGACAACCCCACCCCCAGCAGTCCGATAACGGATCCCGGTTCGTTTCCTTCTCTACGGGCTCCGTCTGCGTGGGCTACGCCGGCGGAATTGAAGGGCTAACAAAATGCTGTCGATTCGACTCCCCCGGCTCTCCGGTGGCTTTCCCGCGGAACCTCGTCCACAGCCGATGCCCCCGCGGCGTCGTCCCGCTCCGCGCCCTGAACCCCGTCCCGCGCCCCGCCCGCAACCGCGTCCCCGTCCCACTAAGGGCGACGCCGAGCGCATCGAGCGCATGGAGCGCGCCACCGCCAAAGCGCACAGCGACATGGAAGCGGCCATGGGCCCCGTGCAGAACATGCGCTGGCAGCTCGAGCTCGGCGTGCATGCTTGGCAGCGTGGCATCCTGTCGCCGAAGTTCGGCCCCTATCTGCAAAAGCGGATCGATGGTGTCAGCTTGGGCGGACTGCAGTCGGCCGCCGAAGAAGGCGCGTTTCAAGCGATCAAGGCGTACGAAGGCGCGCTCGGTAACCCGAACGGTGCGGTGTTCCGCGCCGCAATCGCCGCCATCGACAGCATCGCCGACGGCCGCTGCGCTCAGAAGAAGCAGGTCGACTTCGTGCAGCAAGGTCTGAACGCGCTGCTCAAGCAGAAGCCGTTCCCCGATCCCTGCCGCAGCGCCCCGGCCGAAGAAGAGCCTGGCCAGGAGCGCCAGGTCGCCGCCGAGGAGCATGTCGAGCAGCAAACCAGCGAGCACGTGTCGCAGCACACCCGCGTGCGCAGCGAGGAAGAGCGCGCTTAGCACCTCGCCGTTCAGCTGGGCTCAGATGTTCGGCTGAACGTAGACGTTGACCTTGGGTCTCGCGGTGTCCGTCAGCTCGACGCCGACGCCGTGGAGCGGAAAACGCTGCAGCACGCTGTTGTCGACGTGGAGCGCCGCGAAGAGCTCGCGCAGCGGCTCGCCGGGATAGCCCCAACGCTCGATCATGCTCACGACCTGCTCGCCATGCGCGGGACCCACGGTCTTGCCTTGGAAGAAGGTCGTCACTTTGAGTGTCGTCGGTCCGCTACCGCGGATGGCGAACGCTACCTCGCAGTCGCTCGACGCGGCGTCGGATTCGGTGGCTTCCACGAGCTCGCGCGCGTGCTCGAGATGACCCTCGGCGATCCCGCGCTGGACGAGGTCATCCATGAAGCGCATGAGCTTCGTGCGTGGCGCATGCACGTACATCTTCACGCGGCCGTCTTCGTCGGCGAGATCCACTCCAAGCCCGGTGAACCGCGTCTCGCTGTTGTGCACGTAGAGAGCGTCGTAGATCAGCCCGTTGCGCTCGGCATCGCCGAGACCACAGAGCTTGAGCACCCGCATGACCTTGTCGCGATGCGGCACCGAGGTGTCGAGTCGCGTGTTGAAGTAAAGCTTGAGCTCGACGTCGTCGCCGCGCGGCACCACCCCGACGAGCAGCCCCTGAGCGAGAGCGGAAAACTCCGTGAGGCGGTCGAGGTTGGGAAAGACGGTGCGGAAGATGTCGGCGGTGAGCTCGGCGGATGCATCGCCGCCGCCCGATTCGAGATGAAACTGCAACGTGCCGCGCAAGAGCGTCGTGAGCGCTTCGACGAGCGTGCTGCTGGCGCTCCCCTGCGTGAGATAGGCAAAGCCACGCGGCCCGTCGCCAGCGAGCGTCAGCACCATCTCGATGATCGCGGGTAACCCGGACATGATCTGCTGCGCGATGCCGACGACCGGATCTGCCGTCTTGCCATTCGTGCCATCGAAACGTTTGCCCAAGCGCTCGCGCACCAACCGGTAGCGCTCGATCTCGCGCTCGGCGTCGGTGCCACACATCCGCGATAGCGTACGAACGGCAGCTTCGCTGCGCGTCTCGTAGGTCGACAGCGTGTGTTTCGGCATCGCCTGCTCGATGAGGCGGGCGATTTGGCTCACTTGGACCGCGACATCGCGAGCAGCTGGACCATCTGATTGAAGAGTCCCTGCGCCTGCATGTAGTTCGAGCGAATGCGCGCATCCACTTCGGAGCCGCCGCGCTGCGCCGAGGAAATGAGCTCGGCGTTGATTTTCTCGAGCGCCGCACGCAGGTGCTCGGAGACGTTACCGACGAGGCCGGCGCCCGGCATCTTGAAGCCCGGCGACTCCTGTCCCTGACCTTGTCCTTGGCCTTGCCCCTGGCCGCGACCACGACCGCGTGCCTGCCCCGGCCGCCGTTGGCCGCCGGGAGGGGTGCTTTGATCGCCCGACGTTGGCGTCGCGGTCGACGGGTCTGCAGCGGGATCGACGCCGTCGGCGGACGCGGGGCGCGGACCGCCATCAGGCGTTTGGCCAGGACGCGTTTGTCCGGAACGTGTTTGCCCCGGGCGCGTCTGCCCTGGCGTGGTCTGTCCCGGCGTCGTTTGGCCGGGACGTGCTTGTCGTGCTTGGCCGGGTTGATCCCCGGTGGCGCTATCGGCGCTCGGCATGGCGGCGGCCTGGTCCGCGGCGACGTCTCCGGTACGCTGGCCACCCGGATTTTGCTGGCCGCCAGGCCCTTGCGGACCCCCTTGTTGTTGCCCCTGTCCGTCTTGACCCTGTTGTCCCTGCGATTGGCCGGCTTGCATCGCGGCGTCCATGACGCCCTTCATCGCGTTGCCGAGCTTGAAGGCTTCTTCGGCGCGCTCGAACGCCTGGTTCATCTTCTCGATGGCGATCTTCGCCTTGATGCCTTCCTGCGCGAGCTTGTGCATGGCGTTGCGCAGCTCTTTCATCAAGCGGCGCGCCTCGGCCTCGTCCTTCTGGAACTGGAACATGAACTTCACGAAGAAGGCTTCCCAGTTGAAGTGCATGCCGTCCCACGACGTCGTGGTGTCGAAGCCGCCACCATTGTTCACGAACGGTGGTGGATCGTCGGTGGTAACGTCGACGGCGCGGGTGGCGCGTCCGCCCGAGCGTGAGCCGCGCAGCGACAAGGTCGTGCCGCCGCTCGAGGTCTCGTTCGGCATGCGCGTCGCACCGCGTGTGCTGCGTCCGCCGACTGGTGCACCGACGTTGCCACCCGTGTTGCCAGGACGCGGCCCGGTGGGGACGGTGGGACCTGTGGGCGGTCCGGGGCGTGTCGGCACGGTCGAGCCAGTGGGCCCGGTCGGAGCCGGCGTGGGAGTCGGTGTCGCCGTCGAGCTCGCCAGTGTCTGCCCGAGCGGTGTGCGGGCCGATGCGTCGGTGGCTTTGGTGTTCGCGAGTACTGTCCGCCCGAGCGGAGTAGCGCCGCTGTGCTGCGGCGCTTTCGCTTGCTCGTCGCCGGTAGGCTCGCGCTTCTTCGATAGGTGCACGGTGTTGCTGGTCTGCGGCCGCGGCACGTTCGGATCGCCTTCGCCCGGAGTAACTGGGCGCCCCGTTGGATCGCCAGGACGTTGCGGCTGCTCCTCACCAGCGGTCTGACCCGCGGCAGGGCGATTGATGGTCGGGCGGTCAGGCCGATCGCCGGCGGTCGGGCGCCCCGTGGTCGGCCGATCGGTGGGCATGTCGCTCTCGGGCAACGGCCGTTGCGGTTGCTCTTCCGCGGAGCGTAGGGCCTGCTCCGGCGGCTGCGTCGGAGCGCGCGGCACCAGCGTCTCGGAGTAGTGCTCGACGGTGATGGGCGTCGCCTCGGCGGTGCCGGGCTTCAAGAAGCTGAAGATCTTCTCGAGAACGTTGCCCGCCGCTTCGGCGGTGATTGGTGCGTGGGTCGCCGGCGGCAGGATGGTCGGCGCGTGTGGATCGCTGGTGACGAGCTGCCGCTGGTGACTATTGAGCCCGTCCGCCGTGTTCATCTCGCGCGGACGGCCGATGAGCGTGCCCTTGTCTTCGGTCTTCTGCGCCTGCAGCGACTCCTGCCCGCTCGTCTTGATGAACGTTTGCTGCGACTCGGTAGCCCGCTCCTGACGCTCGGCCCTTGCCTGCTTGCGCAGCACCATGGCGCGTAGCACGTCTTCATCGACAGCACGGCCGGTGCGGCTCTTGATGTGCTCGCCGAGCGCCTCGACCTGCTCGTCGAGCTTCGACTTTTTGACAGACCCGTCCTTGGCGACCCCTGTGGCCACCCCTTCTCCGGTACGGACGGTGATGTTGTCTGCCATCCTCCTCGCCTCGCGCCGCTCTCGGCGCCGCTAGTGTCGGCTAGCGTGGCGACCTCACCAGCACTAGGTGCGGGTGATCGTCGTCGTGATCTGAGTCTGACGTTCCGCGTGCTCGGTCAAGATCTTGATTGCCAGCTTCAGCACCTCGCGCGCCTCGTCGTAGTTCGACTTGGCGTTCTCGATGCCTTGCTCGAACACTTCCTGCATCAACTGGTGACGCATGATCTCGATCTTCTTGTCGTCCGCTTCGCGCTGCGGACCCGAGGTCTTGTTGATGTATTCGCCGAGGCTGTTGATGAGCTGGCCGAGCGCCGGGCCGATGGCCTGACCCACCGGACCCGCCATTGCGAGACCCATTTGGACGACTGCGGCCGCGATAGCGAACATGAGCTTCATCGCCGCGGCTTCGCGCTCGGCTTGAATCTGCTCTTCGGTCGCCTTGATCTCGTTCTTCTTCGACTCGACCTTGCCCTTTTGCATCAACGACTTGATTTTGGACGCGAGCTTCGTGTCGATGATGCCGGTCTTCGCCATGGTGGACAGCGCCGTCCACATGAGCGCCGCGTCTTCGCTGCCGGTGCGGCTGACGTAATCGTCGAGACGCGACTCGAGCTCCGACGGCGAGCGAGTGCTGACGTTGGTGGCGCGCATCGCGCGACTTGCGCCACCGGTGGCTCCGATGGTGTTGATGTTGTTGGTCGCCGCGGTGGTGTTGGTTGCGCCGGTCGTGGAGCCGGCACGCAACGTCGACGTCGTGTTCTCGGGGAGCGTCGGTGGGCCACCGAAGTCGAGCGCGGCGTTCGCGTTCGTGTCACGTGCGTTGAAGCCGTCGCGCGATTGGATGCCGCGGGAGGTGAGCTCGAGGCCACGCTCGGCGAGCACGCGGGTGGCACCAGTCGCGGTTTCGGCGCGGGCGGCGTTGAGCTGAATCTGCGCGCCGGTGCCATTGACGTTGGTCACCTTGCCTTTTTCGCCGGCGAGCGAGGCGCCGTCGACGACACCATCGCCGTCGGCATCGAGCGCGGAGATGCGATGTTTGCCGTCACGTCGAAGATCGATCGCGAGATTCGTGCTTAGGTTGCCGCTGATTGCCTGACTGCTGCTCATCGTCTTTTCTCCACCGCTGTATTGCCACCCGGAACTAACGAGCCATTGCCGCCGACATGAGCTGCTGGCGCGTCGAGAAGGACGCGTTCAGCATTTGGATCACCGACTCGATCATCTGGTTCTTGAGCTCCATGATCGTGTTGATGATCTCGCCGGTCTCTTGCACCTGATTTTGGTGCTGATCACCCATGAGCTTCCAGCGCTCGGCGTTGTTCTTCTCTTCCTTGGCGTCCAAGATCTTCATCTGCGCTTCGTACTGTGCGACGGCTACGGCGATCTGCATGACACCGCTCAAGATCGCACCCAGCGGTCCCATGAATGCCGCGAAAATACCGATGATGCTCGCCATCTCGGCGTACTTCTCGACCTTGTCGGCGTACTTCTGCGCCTCGCGCATCATCTCTTGCGCGCGCTCGATCTTCTTCTTGGCTTCTTCGATGGCCTGCTGCCGCATCTCGCTCGCCAAGGTGTAGAGCTTGTGCTGCGTCTCGACGTTGGCGTTGGGGTCGTTGATGTTGAGCTTCATGAACTCGGCGAGCAGCTGGTCGGACGACAAGTTGCTCATGTCGACGAGGGTCAAGCGCGCGCTGCGCTCGCTCGCGTTGTTCAAGGCGCCGCTGCCGCGATTCTGGCGGCCGATCTCCTCGGGTCCAATCGAGATGCGATGCTGGCGCTCGCGCGCCGCGGGGTTCGACGGGCGAGTGAGAATGTTGCCGTTCGCCGTGCCGACGCCGTTACCGGTGTTGACGTGACCGGTGCCGTTGCCCGTGACTACCGGCTCAGCGAGCTCGCCACGCTCGGCCGCCTGCACGACATCGGCTGTCTGATCGATGACGCGCTCGAGACCGCGCTCTTCGATCTGCTCTTCGTCGCGCGGGTCGAGCCCGGGGACCAGGCGCACGAGCACATTGCGGTTCGCTTCCGAGCGCGCTTCTTCGGTGGTGAGCACCCGTTGCTGCCCGTCGCCTTGCTGCTGCGAAGCCGCATCGCCACGCGGCAAGCGCATGTTGGGATCGAGCTGCAAGCGCACACCGGCGGGCATGGCGTTCAACGCCGCGGCGGTTTGCACCAGGTGATTGCCCACCGCGCGATCGATGTTCTGCGCGAAGCTCGCGGCGCTCTCCGACAGACGTGGCGTGAGCTCGATGCGCGGCGCGTTGACCTGAGCGAGCTGGAGCTCGTCGGTCTTGGGTTGCGTCTTCTCGACCCCGTCGGTCGCGGCGGTGACGCGCGCGCTGCTGCTGCGCGGCTGGACGCTGCTGGTGCTGTCGGCGTGCCCGGTGCTGCCGACGCCAGCCCGCTGGAGCAGACTCGTGAGACGCGCCGACTCGCTGAGCTCTTGGCCGGCTTCGATGTCGGAGTCGACGCGGCGTGTGTTGCGACGCGACTCGGTACGGCCGGTTTCGGCGTTGTCGTCGGCCTCGGTGCCGCCGCGCGAGCGCTTCGGGCCATTCAAGGTCGTCTGCACCTTGTTGCTGCCTTCGCGGTCTGGACGAATGACAACCATCTGCGGCCTCGGGCGTAAGGGGTCGTCGGACCCGAAAATCGCCTTATCTACACATACACTGCCCGCCTTTGGGCTGGTCGCGTTTGGGTGAGGCAAAACGCAAAAACTGCTCGGGCGCGCGTTTACACGGGACCCATCGCGCCTGGTTTAGTTCCAGCGCAAAAAGAAGGGGCGTGCCTTCGCTGCCCCTCTATTGAGCTAAAATCAGTCGATTTAAGGCTTAGCGGGCAACTGAGGCTGCCATGAGCTGCTGACGGCTGGACCAGGTGGCGTTGGTCATCTGCATCACGGCTTCGATCGTCTGATTCTTCTGTTCCATGATGGTGTTGATGATCTCGGCTTCGTCCTGGATGCGTTCCTGCTCGCGGTCGGCACGGACGCGGGCCCGGGTCGCGCCCAAGGTCGCTTCTTTGGCGTCGATCATCTTGTCGGCGGCCTTGTAGTTGGCGCCGGCAGAGACGCCCTGCAACGCGGCGCTCGTGGCCATCATGACGCCCTGGCTGGGCATGGTGATCGCGCCTGACGCGAAGGCCTGCATGGCGATCTGCGGCGTCAGCTGGCGAGCCATCTCGTTGATGACGATTTCTTTGGCTGCGTCGGCGCTAAGCTGAACACCCTGTTTCGCAGCCTCATCGATGACAGTTTGGACCGCTACGTTCTGAGCTTCGGTGCTCAAGCCATTGAAGAGGTTCGTCGCCGCCTGGCGCGAGCTCTGAACGATGGCCTCTTTCATGCCCTCGGTCGACATCTTCGTGGCGGCCTCTTTGAAGGCCTCCTTGAACGACTCCACCGCAGCCTTGACCGCGGCGTCCGTGGCCGTCTTGCCGGCGGTTTGGATCGCAGTGCTCGCAGCAGCGTTCGCACCGGCAGCAGCGCCGGCTGCGACGCCGCTCGCCGCTGCACCCGCACCTGCGCTCGCGCTGATCGCGGCGGCACCGAGCGGGGCCGCGGCACCGAAGGTGAAAATCGTCAGCACGATGGAGACGACGGTGACGACGACGCTGATCATCTCGGCCTGCTTGGCGTACGCCTCGGCCTCTTTCTTCATCTCGCGCGCGGTCTCGGACTTCTTCTTGGCGTCCTCGATGGCCTGCTGACGCATGTTGGTCGAGAACTGGTAGAGCCGGTTGTGCGTCTCGACGTTTTCGTTGGGGTCGTTGATGTTGAGCTTCAGGAAGGCCGCGAGCAGCTCGTCGGGGCTCAGACCCGAGACACTGCGATTGATGACCAGCTCACCTGCAGTCGGGACGTTGGCGGCGCGCTGACGCGCGTCGACGACCGCGGAGTCGATGGCGATGCCGAGGTTCTGCGCGAAGGTCTCGGCGGCGACGCGCTGCGTTTCGGTGAGCTGCACGCGCGGCGCGGTGGCCGGGCGAAGGCGTGTCTCGGCGGTGCCGAAGACCTGCTGATGGCCAGCGAGCTCGTCGACTGCGTTTGTCCGCCCAAGCGGAGCGGCACCGGTCGCGCCGATGGTGCTGGTGCTACGGCCGGCTTCGCTTTGCGACGTGGTGTTGGGGCGTTCGGTGGCTCGGTCGACGAGCTGGTTGAGACGCGCAGTGGTCTCGCGCGTGAGGTTTGGCTCACGGGCGTTGACGTCGTTCTCTTGCGTCTGGAGGCGGCGGACCGCGCTGCCTTGCTCGTCGAGCTCGCGCGTCTGGCGTGTACCGATACGCTCAGACGGGTTCTGTCGGATGGTCGAGCTCATGGATTCCTCAAGCGTCGTCGGCGGCTAATCGTAAGAATACACAGAAAGACGCTCCTCTGGTGGAGCATCGCCGGGGAAACATACACGGGTGCTAGGAAAGTCGGGTCTGGCTGGTTACTGCCAAGCCTACGCACCGAACTGTTTGATGAGCACCTGCGCGCGGTCGGCTATCTGCGCGGCTTCCGGATCTTTCTTAGCGAATTCAAGGCCTTCGCGCACGATCGCGAGACCGTCATCGACGCTTCCAGAGAGGATTTTGCACTCTCCACGGTAGACCAATGACATTGGGTCAGAGGGGTCCAAGATGAGCGCCATCTTGTAGTAAAAATCCGCCGCTTCGTATTGCTTGAGGCGCTGCAGGCAGATGCCGACGAGCTGGTAGTAGCGGCCACTCTGCGGGTCGAGGAAGATCAAGTAGCCCGTAATCTGGATGCATTTCAGGACCTCGCCCATGTCGCAGTAGCGGCAGGCGATGGCGTAGGCGCCGTCCATCTCGTCTTTGGTGAAGCCGCCCACCTGCGCATACGTGAGCCTACCCTCGGCGACGGCCTTACTGAGCTCCTGGATGGCGTCGCGCAGCTTGGGATTCTTCTTCATGTCATCCCACGTGATGTCACGCTGCTCGTCCATCGGGACGACGCCGCCGGTGGCGCCAACCCAGTCCTCACTGGGGAGGTTGACCAGCGCCTGCTGGTTGAGCGCTTCGGTCGCCTCATGGGCGATGCGCTGGCCTTCTTGCATGAGGACGATGCTCGCCGGTCGCCCACCACCGGCGCTGACGATGGCGCGGGCGCGGGCGATGTAAGGGCGATAGTCCATACGCGGCGTGCCGCGCTCGATCGCTTCCTGCAGCAGGGCCACACCCTCTTCGGTGGCGCCCGCCTGGCACAAACACTCGCCGAGAAAGACTTTGCTCGGGACATCGCCTGGGTCGATGTCCATGGCGATGCGGTAGCAGTAACCGGCGCGGACAAAGTCTTTGAGCGCGTGCGCACAGGCACCAAGGCCGCGCCAAGCGCTCGCGCGATCGACGTTCATTTGCAGGACGAAGCCGAAGATGACCGCCGCGTACGAATATTTCTGCGCCTTGTAGTAGGCGAGCGCGACGTTCTCCATGCCGATGAGCGCGCCTTCGCTGAAGCCGAAGGCCTCGGCGGGATTCTTGGCGCCGTCACGAATGGATTCGAGGACGTCCTCGAGCGTGCGCTCGGGGATCTTCCCGATGATGTCCAGCTCTTCCTGTGACGGCGTGTAAGCCATGGCCTTACCCTATAGCGCAACGCCGATAGGTGGGCCAATCGCGATGACGCCGTGAGACTGTCGCAGTGTCCGCTATTACAGCATGTTGCGGGTAGTGCTGCTTCTCATTTCGTTCATGACCTTCAAGACGGAGGCCATGAGGTTGTAGAGCTGGTTCGCCTTCTGGTCGAAGTTTTGGAAAGCCGTCGACGCCATCTGGCGCTTGTTACGGACGGTTTCCTGCATCGACTCGACGTCTTTGATGGTGTCGTTGAGGCCGGCGCGGTCGACGGTCTTGCTCATCGGATAGCCGGCCATGGACGCGACCTTGCCGTCCGAGCCGAGCGTCGAGAGGTCGAACTTCTGCACCTCGATCGAGATGGTAACCTTCTCGGGATACTTGGCGCCGGCCGCTGCGGCGGACAGACGTTGCGAGTCGTCGACGAGCTGCGACAGGTAGTCGGACAGCTTCTCGGCCATGAGGTTGTAGTCTTGCAGACGCTCGAGGAAGTACTTCTTGTCCTCGTTGGTCGCCTGGATCGACTCGCGGAACACGAAGAAGAGAATCTCCATCGCGTTGGCGCCGATTTGCGTCGACAGCTGGTTGATGTAGTCGGCGGCTCTGCCGACCATGGCAGCATTCGGGTTCGCTATTGCGGCGCGAACGGCATCGACGGCTTGGTCGAAGCCGGCGCGGTACTGCGCGCTGGTGAGCTTCTGGAGCGTACCGGCAGCGGTCTCTTTGTTCACCAAGTTGGGGAAACCGCGCTCCGCCATCGCCTTGATGATCTCTTGATCGCCATCGCGCAGCTCGGCGCTGAGGTGGCCGGTGAACTTGTTCGGATTGCCGGCGCGATCGACGGCATCGGCGGGGACCCACGAGCCACTGGCGGCGTCGAGTCGGAAGCCTTGCGCCTCGAGCGTCCCCTGCAGGGCGGTGAAGTTGGCGCCGAGCTCGGCCTGAGCCTCGATGACGCCGCGGGCCGTGGTCATGTCGAAGCGTGAGCCGGCGGTGGTGGTGACGACGCCGTTCTGGAAGCTTGCGACGCTGGAGTGGGCGGCTGTGGTCGTGCCGCGATCGCCGACTTGGTTCTGCGCGTCGGTGAGTGTTCGACTCGCGCCGGTGGTGTTGCTTTCGCCCACGCGGGCCGCGCTGCCGGTGCGCGTGGTTTGGCCGGCTTCGGGCGTGCCGCTGCCTTCGGTGACGACGTTGCTGCCATCCGAGCCCGCGTTGATGCTCTGGGACTGAGCGCCTCTACGTCTAATTCGGTCGCCGCTGCTCATTACCCCTGCTCCTTAGACCGTCCGGTGGCGCATGACGGACCCTGGCCCTACTTACACATCGCGGTGCGGGCCAGGTTGTTGCAAGTAACCCCAGTTCCGAACCTCTGGCAACGGAAAGCTTGGCTGGTTGCGGCTACATGCGTGATCTCTAGTTGCATCGCCGTCTCAAGTGTGGCGGATACAAGCGCGTGGGCAAGCGTCGCGGCGACCCGTACGACCGACTAGAGGGTGACTTGGTGACGCTCGAGCGCGTCGACGACTTCGAGCGCTTATTCACCGACTTCCAACGCCCCGAGATTTACAGCCTCACCGGCATCAAGAAGCCACCGACGCGGGTCGACTTCGACGAAGACGTCAACACCGACCAATCTCTCATCGTTTGGGACGTGGTTCCCGAGGGCGAAAACGAGTCCATCGGCTACGCGATGTATGTCGCCTATGACGGTCCGCCATACTTCGCCTTCTTCATGATCTCCGGGAAGGTCGACCTCGACCTCGCGCAAGACGCCGCTCTGCTCATGGTGCACGCGTTCTTCAAGTTCACCGAAGAGGCACGTTTGCACACCTTCGTGCCCCAGCCCGTCGACGACGAGATCGATGCACGCCTGGTGGAAGCCGGCTTCGACCGTATCGAAGAGCACCCCACGGTCGATCTCACCAAAGAAGGCGCCTACGTCATGGAGCGCCATACGTACGAGGCCTACTACGGCGACGAGAACGAAGACGACGAAGAGTCGGCCGAGCTCGATTTCGACGAGTAGGGTTTAGAGCCCTTTCGGCCGCCGATCGTGTACGTTCCCCAGCAATGAACCTCTCGGTGGTCGTCGCCACGCTCGAAGGCTGTTCGTTCGAGCATCTGAACGATCCGGCACACATGCATCGTGTGCTCACCGACGCCGTGTCAGCCGGTAACTTCACCGAGTTGCACCGCCACCTGCACGTTTTCGAGCCTCAAGGGCTCACGGGCGCGGTCATCCTCTCCGAGTCGCACATTGCCATTCACACCTGGCCCGAGAACGGCGTGATGTTCATCGACATCGCCTCGTGCTCCGGCGAGGTCGCGGCGCGCGCCGCTTTCGAGAGCATCTGCCGCAACGTCCCGCATGCGGTCATCAAGCGCGACAATCTGGCGTACGAGTGCCGCGATCAGAATCTGCGCACGCGCGTAGGCTGATTGTTTGCACCGAGAATTCCTGCTTTCTACGACCCCACGATGCACGACGTAGAGAACCTCGCGAAACGGCTCGCCACGCTCGACCGCATGTACAGCGGCTCGCTTCCCGGTTTCACGCAAGCGCATGGCGAGCGCGTCGCAAACGTGCGGGGAGCACGGGCCCGCGACGGGATCCCGTTGGTGCTCGGTGAGCGCGCTACCTTGCCATCGTCGGTGGTCCGGCGCGCCGTCGCCATCGAAGCGCTACAGCCGAAGCGTGTCGTCCTCTTTGGCGACAGCGATGGTCTCGCGCCCCACCTATCGGGCGTGTCCGTCAAAGTGGTGCGCGCCGATGCGCCGCCGTCGAAAGAGGTCGTTGCCGACGTCTCGGTGTTCGAGGCCTCCGATCTCGCGCTCACCGCGGCTCGCCTCGAGTCCGCTTTAGCGGCAGTTGGCCCCGCCGGCACGGTCATCGCGCGTTTGCGTTGGCCGTTCGACCGCGGCTTTTACGAGCACGTGCGCGTCATGGGCGTGAAGGTCATCGGCTACCAACGCGAAGTCGATCACACGCTCTTTCCTGGCGGCCACGTGGCCGACGGTGCCGGCGACCTCGTGCTCTTGTCGGGCGCCATCGCCATCAGCGTTCCCGAGCTTCCCACGCCTCGCAGCGGCGAGCTGTCGCAGCTCTTGCCGGTGAGCGTCGATGCGCCGCCTTACGCTTGGTTCGACATGGACGGGATCGACTTGGCTCGCGGTGGCACCCTCGAGCGCTTCGCGGCCAGGGTCACGGAGATTTCCGGGCGTGCGCCGGAGCTCACGGACTTCAAGAGCTACGAGGACAAGCACATCCTCTGTTGGTACGACGACGAGGGTCGCGGCTTCGTTGCCGAGCTCAACCCCGAGCTCGGTCACTTGTTGGTGAGCTTCGTGCCCTACGACGACGCGCTCGATCACGCGACCATGACCGCTGCCTTCGAGCTCTTCGCCGATGATGACACTCGGGTCAGGCCGAGGCGCACCGAACGTACGCCTGAGCGGACGGTGTTCGCGTGAACACCTCACGTCTGGCGGTCCTCGAGTCGCTGCAGCTCGACAAGATCCCGCGCATTCCGCCGGCGCGGACTCCACCCGAGGGAGCGACGCAGCTCTATCACCTCGCCGACGGCATCATCTTGTCGATCGGTCCGACCAACTCGCGCCTCGTCGACCTCAACGGCGACGACGAGCTGACCGTCGATTTCCGCTACGTGAACGCCCTCGAGCAGCTCGCTCTGGGCTGGGACATGAAAGGCGTCGAGCAGCTGGCGCCGAAGCTCGTGGCCGCTGGATTTCTCGCCGAGGGACCGCCGAAGTCGGATTCCGTTTTAGCGGGCGTCATCGGCGGGCTCGACGCGGTCGTGGGCCGTGAGCTGGCGATCGGTTGGTCGCCCCGCGTCAAAGCCGCTCACGAAGCGACCCTGCGCGCACATGCGCGCCGCAAGCGCTTCTTCGAGCAGATTGGCCAGTGCCCGGTCCTCCCCGAGACCGCGGTGCGGCGCGCCCTGACCGTCGGCGACGCTGCCGTCGTCGGCAAGAAGAAGGTCCTTTGCCTGGGCGATGACGATCTCGTCGCCATGCCCCTCGCCATGCTCGGCCACGAGGTCAGCGTCTTCGACATCGACGACTTCCTGCTGCGCTTTCTCGGCGACGCCGCGCGCGAGCAGGGCGTTTCGATCGAGGCGCGCGAGGTCGATCTCCGTGATCCGATGCCACCCGAGCTCCTCGGTCAGTACGACGTGGTCCTCACCGACCCGATGGCGAACCGCGAGTGCTTCGAGCTCTTTCTCTCGCGTGCGATCTCGCTCTGCAAACCAGGCGGCCGTTTGCTCTCCGCGGTCTTCCCGCCGACCACCAAGCTGTTCAAGAAGGTGGCGAGCGAGCTCGGGCTACGCGTCGACGCCTGGCACGCGCGGCACAACCGCTACTACACCCACGCAGCGAAGCTTCACTGGTACGAAAGCGACTGGGTGGAGCTGTCGCTCACCGAAACGACCAAGCCGACCGTTCTAGCGGATGCTTTTTCGGTGCCGCTCAATCTCTATCGCGAAGACTTCGCGCAGCGCCGCCCGAGCTTCATCGGCACCTTCGAGGACATCGGCGAGCTGCGGTTCGCCATGCCGTACTTCCTCGACCTCTTGGTCGATGTCGTCGAGAAGGCCGCGGACCTGACGCTGACTCACCGCATCGTTCATCCCGGGCTGAACGATTGGAGCGTCGTCCACGGGACGACCGAGGACGGGCATCTGCTCTTGCACGTCGACCGGCGGCGCAAGGTGCTCAGCATCGAGCTCGTACCTTTCGTCCCCCAGGTCGAGGACGCCGTTCGTCACTTCGTCATGAACGTTTATAAGCCGAACCCGGCCGAAGCATCGGTCGTGACAAGTAACATCGTTTGGGAGCTGCGCGTTCGTTAGGGTGGTGCTATATCCCACGCATTCGTATGCGCCGGCTCTTCCCCCTCGTCCTCTTGGGTCTCACCGCCTGCCCTGGCTTCGGCAGCGAGAACACCAGTGTGTTGCAAGAAGTCCCCGAGCGACCGACCTATCGCGAGATCGCCCAGATCACCGCGAACTACTGTCTGCGTTGCCACAACCGCAACAACCCCCAGGGTGAGTTCGACGGCGATACCTACGAAACGCTCTACGAGCGCCGTATCGACGCCCGTGACTTGGTGGACGCCGGTATCATGCCGCCGCTGACCGACCCGCCCATGTCGCCCATCGACCGCGATGCCTTCCTCAAGTGGGTCGAGATCGGCGCGCCGCCCGCCGACACCAGCGAATAGCCTTCAAGGCTGGCCGGTGCGCGTCCAATAAAACGTGACGAACGGGTCACCGCGCTCGAGCCCTTCGTTGATCGCGGTGGAGTCGGCCCCGCCGTTCGCGAGCGCCGCCGGCAGCGTCACCCAGCCCGGACCGGGAACCACGGTGGCGAGGGATTGAATGGCGGCCTCGATAGCCATGTTCTTCGAGGCCTCACCTTCGGGCGAGTCTCCGTAGGTCGCGCCCCAGGCATAGAGCCAGCCCGCCGCCATGGCCTGGATCGCCGGCGCGGTGAACGGGACGAAGCCAATGGTGCTGGAGGTAAGGTTCAGGCGAAACGCGAAGGTCTCGTTGGCGAGCGTGGCGACTGGGTCGACGACCCACGGCGCGTAGACGTAGTGGCTGCCGCTCTTTTCGAGCACTTCGATGAAGCTGCGCTCGTGGACCAGCTGTGCGTTGCTGATGCGTTGCATGAGCCGTTGACCGGCCTCACTGCGGCGGACGGCGCTGCCGAGAAGGCCCAAGCCTTCGTTGAGGGCCCACATCACCGCCGCGCCCGCCTGCGCGCCGCGACGCTTCACGACCTCGGGTGTCATGGCGATCGCCGTCTGCGCCACGGGAAGGGCGACGCTCTTGATCGCCCAGGCGCCGGTGGAGAGCGCGGCTCGGGTCGCGGCGCGCCACGCCGAGACCCCTGTCTCTTCGAGAGGCTCGATGCCGGTGAGCTTGTTCAGGGCGCGGGCGATCTGCTCCGCGAAAGCGGTCTCTGCACGCACCGCGAGCCCGCGCGGGTCGTCGACCACCACGATGTCTTTGGAGCCATCCGCGTTCGGAACATGGAGCTTGAGCTCTGCACCCTCGACGCCACGTTTCTCGAGATCGCGCACGGCAGCCGCGAGGCCGCGCGCCGCGGCCAGGTGGCGCGGGTTCGCGAGGTCGATCTTGGCATCGAGCGGAGCCATGCCGCTTAGAATGCCATACCGTCGACCATGGAGCTGACCGAGAGGCTCGCGATGTTCGCCCAATACGTCGGATAGAGGGCGTCGAGCTCCCAGGCGCCGGCGGCGTTCTTGCGGTACCAAGCCTCGAACGAGAGCTTGCCGGTGCCGCGCGCGCCCCAGGGGCCGTCGGTCCAGTTGCTGGCGAACATGAACGTGTGCACGCCCTCCTTGCTGACCAGCTTGGCGAGCCGTCCGCCCGCGAAGACCACGAGCTTGGTCGACGCTGCCGCGGGGAGCGGCACCCAGGTGAGGTGCGGGTCGAGATTGGGTCCGGTGTCGGAGGGAGCGTCGTGCACCGGCTCGAGCTTGGGCGGAGCCTTGGCGCGCGCCTTGGCCGCCTTCTCGCGCTCCGCGGGTGAAGGGTCGTCCGGCATGCCGAGGGTCGCGGCCGCGTGCGTCAGCTCCTCGACGAACTTGTACGGCTTGCCGCGCGACTCGCTGGCGCGGATGAAGTCGGCGGTGCTGGCGCGGGTGGCGCTCTTGAAGGCGTCACGGCCCGCCGGAGCCGCCTTGGGCAAGCTCTGGAGCTGCGTCCACAGCTTCGTGTATTCGGCGTAAAGACTCGCCGCGGTCTCCTTGTTGTCCGCGATAGCGGCACCACGGGTCCAGGCCCAGGCTGGCGGATCGGCTGGCAGCTTGAAGGTCGCAGTGAGCTTCTGCTCTTTCTTGTCGGCGGCGCGGGTGAGCGGGGGGCCCGCCTGCTTGACCAGCGACACCGGCGTGTCGTCGCCAGTGAGCTTGCTGGTGACCACCTCGAAGGCCTGGTTCCACGGACCTTTCTCTTCGCGCGCCACCAGGCTGTCGTCGAAGGTGTAGGTCATCACCACGGTGTTGGTGCCCGGCTTCAAGAAGTAGGGGTGCACGGGAAAGCAGCGGTGCTCCCACGACGGGTAACCCGAGGTGGTCCCGGTGATCGACTCCACCGACGGCATCTTCTCGGTGGAGAAGCCGTTCACGGTGGTCTCCGAGCGGAAGCCATCACCGCGTGAATCGATGACGACGACGTCGGGGCCGGTGAGGAGAGTGACGAGCACGAGGGAGGGGGTGAGCATGGCGGCACTCTAGCGCATTCGCTCCAAGCGTACGATCTCCGGTTCGTCGCCGATGGAGTGAACGCGCACCATGGCGCCGTTCTCGAGCTTCCCATGCAGCGGCGAGGGCACGTCGTGGAAGTGGACGCCGTCGACCGTGATGCACTCGTAACGCCGTCCGCGCGGACCGGTCGACGATTCGAAGTCGGTGATCACGCCCTCGACGACCTTCGCTCTGCCATCGCGGACAGCGCTCGCCGCCGACAGGGCGTGCGGCATCATCGCCAGCGCCATGAGCGGGGCCAGCAGCCACAAGCCCGACAGCAAGTAGGCGAGCCAGAGCCGTTCGGCCATGCGGCGCTTCAGGAGCCAGAATGACAGGAACGCCGCCGGTATGAAGACCGTGGTGATGGCGAGCGCCGTCCACGGTGCACCGTCGCGCGCCAAGTCGAAAAGGACCCGATCGACCAGGCTCAGATCCAGAAATGCAGCATCAAGAGCAGGTCGTTCGAGAGGAACGTCGTTGCTTGGTAGAGCCGCCGGTACTGCGCGGTGACCTGCCAGCCTTTGTAAATGTTCCAGTCGGCGCCGACGGAGAAGCGCTGGCGGTGATCGTCTTTGTTCACCAAGTTCACGTCTTGCCACTCGTAGGTGCCGAAGATGTTGATGCCGCGCGTCGGCATGTAGTCGAGCTCGTGGAAGATGAAGAGCTGATACGCGGTGTCGGAGCGCTCGACCGGGTTGTAGGCGCGGAAGTCGGCTTCACCCAAGATGGTGAAGGGATAGAGATTGAGGCCCCATAGTGGACCTGCCGTCACCTGCGTGCCCGCGCCGATGTTGGTGGTGCCGGCTTCGGTGATCTTCAAGATCTCGGCGCTGCCACCGAGCTGCCAGCCGAGGTCGCGTACGCCTGCGGTGAGGGCGGCGCCGTAGCCGGTGTCTTGTTGCTCGCCTGGCCAGGCCTCGATGCCCTGATAGAAGACCGCGAGGTTGGCGTACGGGTAGTTCGGGGCGATGCCAACCTCGGCACCGAAGACCTGCGCGTATTGATCGTAGTCGAGACCGGCGCGCGTGAAGAGCGTGTGGTTGGGATGGCGCCAGCCGAAGGGCTTGGTGAAGCGGCCGGCGCGGACATAGCCGTTGTTCTGGAAGTTGTCGGCCTGTACCCAGAGCTCGCGAATGGCGAAGCGGTCATTCCACTCGCCCTTCTGGATGAGATCGCGGCGATCGCCTTGCAAGCCGACGGTGCCGTAAAGCGAGATGTGCTTTGCCGGCTTGGCGTAGCCATAGAGCTCGGCCTGCATGGGGAAGACCTTCGGCGCTTCTTCGCTGCCCAACGGCAGGTAGCCGAACACGCGGACGTCGGCGCCCCACTTGAGCTTCGGGTCGGGGTCGATGGGCCCGAAGCGGTCCTTCACCTTGGTCATCGGCGTCTTGCCGGCCTGCCAGCCGGAGAAGCCTTCCCAGAAGCGGTAGCGGCCCTTGGTGCTGTAGCTATCGTCTGGGTCGCGGTACTTGCTGGAATCGACACCGTCGGAGGGGTGCGAGCCGAACATCGCCAGGCTCTCGTAGCCGTAGAAGTCGCCGGTGGGTGTACGCAGGCCGCCGCCGGTCTTGCTGATGTGGCAGCCGGTGCAGTCGAGAGTGCACTTGCGGCCGGCGTCGTCGGGCGGGTTGTACCAGCCCTGCGGCTCGATATGGCAGGTGTTGCACGCTCCAGCGGACCGGATGGCGTAGAGCGGCGTCGCAGTCGTGCCTGTCGGCCACAGGACAGGCAGGACCCAGGCGAGGGCTGTCGATACGAACACCGCCGCGACCAAAAGGGGGGTCGCGCCAGCGCGCCTCACGAAGAACATGTCGGCTTGTGTACCACAGGTTTAGGCCGACGAGCCCATCTGTTTGAACAGTCTCAAGCTCATCCAGCCCAACAAAAGGACCGCGGCGGCGAGCGACCCCCAAAGGACGAGCCGGCGGACGGGAAGTGTCGCGTCCGGTGGCTCTGGGGTGAGCTTTGCGGGACCGCCCAGAGTGACCTTCGCGTCGACGATGCGGGCCGCGCCGAGCGATTCACCGCCCTCCATACGCGCCATGCCGGCGAGCGCCTGCGGGTCGAAGCTCTGAACACCGTGATTGGCGTTGCCGTAGGCAACGGTGAAGGGCGCTTCGCCTCGGCGCACGAAGAGGAGCTCGTGGGGCAGCCAACCGACCTCGAACTTGGGGGTGCCGTTGCCGATGCCGCCGCCTTGGGTGCTGACCTCGAGCTGCCAGAACGGATCGGCGACATCGCCGACGTTGATGGTCACCGGACCCACGCCGTTCTTGTCGAGGCGGTAGATGAGTCCGCTATAGCGAGTGCTCCAAGGCCCGTCGGCGCTGCGTGCACTCGAGAGCATTGCCTCGGCGAGCGTGTTGTCCTCGGGCAGGACGATGCGGACGCGGTCGACCGGCCGGAAGCCGGAGAGACGGAAACGGTAAGCGCCTGGACGTGGGGTGGTGACCTCGCCGCCTTCCGCCCAATCCCGTACCGGCTCGGTGACACTGCTCGCCAGGCCGGCGACGACCATCTCGAGGTCACGGGGCGGTGCGTTTCCGGGCCAGGTGACGCGCAGGTACTTGGCGCTCACCGGAGCGATTTCGACGCGCTCTTTGTCGATGTGGTGGCCCTCGTGGACGAGGCTTGCGACCGTGACGTCCGAGGCAACCGTCGACCAGCTCTGGAGGTCGTCGCCCGCGGCAATCGACAGGTGCTGCACGAAGCTCGCGACTTCGCCTTTCCAGCGGAATGTCAGGCTGCGGATCGGCTGGCCGACGTTCGAGGCGTCGATGAGGTAAGCCGTGAGCACGCTGGTCGCGTCACCGCCCGCGTCTTTGGTGCTCACCTTGGTGACCGCCCCGGTGGTGCTGCGCTCGACGGTAATCTCGACGCTGCCGGCCGCCGCTTGTGAGGTGGCCTTCAGCGGAAACACCGGCAGATTCACGTCGGGGTTCTCGCGCACCGATTCACTGGCGCGACGTAGTGCGTGCGGCACCTGGCTCGCCGATGCGTTGAAGACTGCGAGATCGGCCGCGTCGTCGCGGGTGAGCTGCTCGTAGATCGTGACCGGGACGACCAGCCGTTGCAGCGCGTGCTCGGCATCGACCTCGACGGTCGCGCCATAAGCGAAGTCGTCGCGCTTCACTTGAATGTCGTCTTTGGGAGTGGCCGCTAGGACGGCAATGACCGCGAGATAGTGCACGTGAGCTCCGTTACGTCAGGCGCGCGCCACGCGGGGTGGCACCGGCGAGATCCAGCCGATCAGCAACAACAAGAGGCCAACCACGAGGAACGAGATGATGCGAGCGACCGTCTGGATGTGCGACAGGTCGACGAGGAAGAGCTTGAGGACGACGACACCGAGGAGGGAGCCGCCGACCATCCACACCACGCGCCATTTTTTGCGTGAGGCCAGCGCCGTGACCGCGAGGGCGATGAGCGTCCAGGCGATCGACAGCGAGCTCTGGACGACCGTCGAGTCCATGAGATCGTCCCAATCCCACGGCACGTCCGCGAAGTAGTGGCAGCTGCGTACGCAGACCGCGGAGAGATGGGCGAAGAGAACGAAACAGAGTACGGAAATGAAGGGCACGCGCAGCGCTTCGAAGCGTTCGGGATAGCGGACACGTACACGCAGAGCCCACGCGACGCCGGCGAGAATGATGAACGCCTGGGTCAGATCGAGCGGCGTGAGCAATGGGACGTACGGCAGGGGCGAGGGATCGCCGTCGCTGCCGAAGCTGCCGCCCAGGCTCCAGAACAACAGGTAGACGACGACCGGCACGAAGCCGTTGATGATCGCGGTGCGGTGCGTGACCATCGGCCAGCGGTCGCGCAGGTCAGCCGCCAAGAAAGCGAACAGCACGAACGCGGGAATGAGCGCGACCGCCACCGCGGACCACACACCCTCGGGCACATGACGATCGATGTGCAGATAAGCGATGCCAGCGAGAGCCGTGGCCACGAGCAAAGGCGTGACACCGTAAGCGACCGCCAAGGTCTTGCTGTAGCGCTCCTGATCTTGGCGCCAGAGCACGAACATCCACGCGGCCAACGCGAACAGCCAACCGGCCCACGACCAGTCTTGCTGTTGCGAAAGGCCAAGCTCGAGCACGGCCCAAATGACGAGGCCGACGGCGAGCTGAGGCCCGAGCAACAAGGCACCGAGACGGCCCGCCGTCCACGCGAGGCGCTTGGCGAGCAAGTCCAGCGCCAGGGTGTGGAGGGTGATCGCGGTGAGCGTGATGATCGCGAAGTATTCTTTCCGGTCGTGATCGACGATGTCGTAGAGCGTTCCGCCGGTGAGCCAACCGACCGCCCACACGACGAGCAGGCCCTGGGCAACCGAGGAGACTGCCGACACGCGGGTGCGCAGGAAGTACGCCGATGCGAGCGCACCCACGGCGCGCAAGAAGGCGTAGGGATAGACCGCCTCGATGACCGGCTGGCTGGCTTCCGCCGAGCCCGGTGAGTCGAAGGTCACGCCTGCGGCGAACTGCAGGAGCACACCAGCGGCTTCGGCGAGGGGCTTCTTCTGACGACGACCGACCCAGACGAGACCAGCGCCTTCGAGCGCGTACGCCGCCGCGGTCCAGCTCGCGTTCAGCGCGAACGGGATGGCCATGGTGACGAACACCACGCCGATGGCGAGAAATGCCTCGGCAAGGAAGCGACCGTGCTCGGGTGAGCGTTTCCACACCAGCGACGCCACACCCACGTAAAACGCCGCGACGATCACCGCCGAGATGGCGAGGCCCCAGGGCGTGTCTTTCACCAGGCCGACCTGCAACGCGAACGCTATAGCGGGCAGACCGAAGACCAACGTCCCGTCGATGACGCCACGGCTCGTTTGCGGCCGCTTCACCGCATAGAAGACCGCGATGGTCGCGTAGAACACGAAGAAGAGCGCCAAGAAGAACTGCGTCCAGGCGTAGTTCTCGGGTTGGTACGCCGAAAGGCCCCACGCCGTGCCCACGAGGAACGTGCAGGTGAAGCCGAGCAGATTGAGAACGCGCCAGTCCTTGAACCAGGAGATGGCGAGAATGCCGGCATTCAAGATGGCGTAATACGTAAAGAGCGCGACGAAGTTGCCGCTGTTGTTCGAGGCAAGAATCGGCGCCATGAAGCCGCCGAGCACGCCCAACACCGCGAGAGCCAGCGCGTCCTGCACGATGGCGAGGAACGCAGTCGCGAGCGCGAGGACGACGAACACCGCGAGCGCGGCGCCGTGCGGAATCAGGTCGTAGATTTTCAGCGCTGCAAACGTGACCAGATAGATCGTGCCGATGCCGCCGCCCTGCAGACTGACCGCGTAGGCTGCGCGTTTCGTGCGCAAGCGGAAGCCGACGACGAGCAAGCCCATGCCGAGAATCACCGTGGCGATGAGGCGCAGCTCGATCGGGAACATCCCGTGCTCCGCGCCGTACTTCACGAGGAAGCCGACACCGAACAGAAGAATGATGACGCCGACGCGGACGACGGTGTTGCCGCCGAAGATCAGCGACTTGAGGAGGGCGAACGGATCCGGACCGCTTGGTGCGGCCGTCGGCTGTTCGGCCGTCGGCCATCGGCCATCGGCGATCGGCAATCGGCCATCGGCAATCGGTGATCGGCCATCGGCAATCGGCGCTCGGCTATCGGCCATCGGCCCACTCGCCCGCGATCCCCCCTCTCCCTCCGCCGGCAGCTCGACCGTCTTCCTCTCCGACGAGGGCACCTCTTCGCTCAGCGGCGCCCGAATCACCGCCGGAGCGACCGGCGCGGGCGTCACAATCGTCTCGGCGACGATCGTCGTCGCGCGCGGCTGGCTCTGCACCATGTGCAGCTGCAGCTCGAGCGCCTTGAGGCGATCATCCAACGTCTTGCGGCGCTGGTGATCGATGATCATCCGCGCAGCCAGATAGCCAATGATCATGCCGATGAACGCCCCGTTGGCTTCATCGGCCGCCGCCCCCATCAACCCGCCCAGCACGACCAGGAAGAAGGTCACCATTCGGGCGAGACTCTAACCTAGCCTGGCCTCCGGCTCATAACTTACCGTTGGCACGCGCCAGCGTTCTACAACAGCGTCAGCAGGCAAGCGGTCCCAGCGAGGCCGGCCGACAGCGCGGTGAGATAATTGGTCTGCTCGAACTGTTCCTGGGATCGCGCGCGGGCGATTTCGACAGGGTCGCGGCCGGCGGTTCGCGTCTGGGGTTGGGTCGGGCGGACATCGTCGGTCGCGACCATGCGGTCTTCGAACACGACACCGCGCACGCGCATGTAGTCCATGACGCGCCGCATATTGGCTCGGCTCGTGTCCAGCGTGGCGTTCAGGGAAGCCGTCTGGTCCAGAACCGAAGAAATGGACCTCTCCGTCATTGTCGCTTGCATGGTCCTGGTATCGGCACCGGACGCCAAGCGTTGTGTGACAAGCCGGCACTCGGCCGGAACGCCTAGCCTCGGTACCTAGGTGTAGCCGACCTGATGCACCGTCATGACGTTCGTCGGGCCGTGACGCATCCTCGGCGAGCTCATCATCACCACGAGCCGGTCGCCCTTTTCCGCGAGCTGGGCCCCGAGCAGTGCCGAATCGAGCTCCTCGAAGATCTTCTCGGTCGTCTCGGCGTGCTGGCTGATGATGTGCGGCTGCACACCCCAGACGACGCTCATCAAGTCACGCACCTGGGGTGAGGGCGTAAAAGCGATGATGGACGTCAGCGGTCGCCGCTGCGAGCACAAAACCGCCGTGGTTCCACGGAGTGTGAAGGCGACGATGGCGTGCGCGTGCAGCTGCGCCGCGACGTTGCAACCCGAGTCGATGACCACCTTGTCGGAGGTGTCGAGGCCACGCTCACGCCGCCGCGCCAGCGGGTTCGGCTGCAGGGTCTTCTCGGTCACTTCGATGATCTTGTCCATCATGGTGATGGACTCGATGGGGTACTTGCCCGAAGCGGTTTCGCCCGAGAGCATCACCGCGTCGGTCCCGTCGAGCACCGCGTTGGCGACGTCGGAGGCCTCGGCGCGGGTCGGACGCGGGTTGCGCGTCATGCTGTCGAGCATCTGCGTCGCGGTGATCACCGGGCGACCGATACGCAGCGCTTCGCGGATGATGCGCTTCTGCGCCATCGGCACTTCTTCGGGTGATAGCTCGACGCCGAGATCACCACGGGCGACCATGACTCCCCACGAGACCTCGAGGATGCCGCGCAGATTCTGCAACGCTTGCGGCTTTTCGATCTTCGAGATGATCGGCGTCTGAGCCCCCACGGACGCCAGGAGCTCTTTGAGCTCGAGCACGTCTTGCGGACGGCGCACGAACGACATGGCGATGCAGTCGACCTTCTGCTGCACCGCGAAGAGCACGTCGGCGCGATCTTTCTCGGTGATCGCTGGAGCGGACACGATGCTCTGCGGCAGGTTCATGCCCTTACGCTGAGCGATGGCGCCGTCGTTCAAGACGCGGGCGCGGACCAAGCCCTTCTCGACGTGCGTGATCTGCAGAACGATGTTGCCGTCGTCGATGAGCAGCGGCTGACCCGGTTGGACGTCGCGATCGAGCCCGTCGTAGTCGCTGGGCAGCTCGTCACCTGTGGGCGCACGGCCGACCGCGAACGAGACGATGTCGCCGACCTTCACGGGCTTGGCGTCACCGGCGAACTTGCCAACGCGGATCTTCGGACCCTGCAAGTCGAAGAGGATGCCGACGGCGCGGCGGGATTCATGGGCTTGCTCGCGGATGGTCGCGATAGTGCGGGCGTGCGTCTCGTGATCGCCGTGCGAGCCGTTGATGCGCGCCATATTCATGCCCGCGTCGATGAGCTTGCGGATCATCTCCGGGCTCGCCGTGGCGGGACCCAAGGTCGCGACGACCTTGGTGCGGCGCTGCGTGAGATTGCGACTAGACATAAGTGGTCAGGTTCTCTCGCGCTTCAGGCGACTAATCAAGCGGGGGCCGAAACGTAATGCGGCCCATGCGGCACAGGCGCCCAGCGAAATTCCGAGCAACGCGCCGCCGAGCACATCGCTGGGATAGTGTTTCTCGAGATAGACGCGTGAAAAACCCACGAGGAGCGCGATGATCGCGAAGACCACGGTAATCTTCGGGTAAAAGCGCGCGAAAAGGGTGGCCTGCGCCGCGATGTTGGTCGCGTGCACCGAGGGGAACGAGAAGCTGCTGCCGCCGTGGGGCCGAGGCCGTGCAACCAGCGGCTTGATGATGCTGGCGGCGACTTGATCGGTCACCAGCAGCAAGAGCAGCGCGGTCGCCACGAGGATGCGGCCCTTGTCTCCGCCTTTCCAGAGTAACCAGACCGCGATGCCGAGAATGAGCCACGAGAATGCCCAGACGCTCGAGAGCCAACGCATCGGCAGATCGAGCCACGCGGCGTGGACGTGCGCCGCCATGAAGGCCATGGCCGCGTGGTCGAGGCGGTCGACGGCCTCCACCCTTTACGACTTCTTGGGACGCTTCGAGTTGAGCGGCACGGCGTAGAGCTCGAGCCGGTGACCCACGAGCTGGTAACCCAACTTCTCGGCGACCTTGTGCTGGAGAGCTTCGATCTCGGCGTTCTGGAACTCGATGACCGTGCCGCTTTCGGTGTCGATGAGGTGATCGTGGTGCGTGTCGCGCGTTTCTTCGTAGCGGGCGCGGCCATCGCGGAAGTCGTGACGTTCGAGGATGTTGGCTTCCTCGAAGAGCCGCAGGGTGCGGTAGACCGTGGCGATGCTGATGCGCGGGTCGATTTCGGTGGCGCGGCGATAGACTTGGTCGACGTCGGGGTGATCTTCGGCGTCGGAAAGCACGCGAGCGATGACCCGGCGCTGGTCGGTCATACGGAGGCCGCGCTGCTCGCAAAGCTGCTCGAGACGCGACGCGTTGGTTGGGCTTCCGGTCATGGCGTGAAAGCTAGTCTATCGATCATCATAGATTGGCGGCAAGAGGCGCTTCTCTGTACCGTATACGCCGATGAGTGACGCCAACACGGACGGCCTCCTCGGGCGTCTCGCCGTTCACTACAAGCTCGTTACTTTAGACCAGCTCAACGAAGTCACCCGCGATCAGGCGCGCGCCGGCGGAGCCCAGCCGCTCGGGCAGCTGCTCGTCGCCAAGGGGATCATCAGCGCCGCGCAGCTCGAGCAGCTGATGAAGGTGCAACGCGAGTACGTCGCGAAGCAGCAAGCAGCGGCACCGAAGCCCGCGCCCGCTCCGGCACAGGCCTCGTCAGGCCCTGTCGCTGGCGCCGCCGCGCAAGCAGTCGCGAACATGGCGGCGATGCGCCGTCCGACGGTGAGCGCCACCGCCAGCGGCGGTCATATCGAGATTCTCACCAAGGCGGTTGCCGACGGCGCGAGCGACATCCATTTCCACGCTGGCGCACCCATACGCTATCGCGTCCATGGCGTCTTGCACGACGTCGAGGCCGACCCATTGACCCGCGAGCGCGCCGAGTCGTTGGTCATGCAGCTCCTCGACGAAGGACAACGCGCCGTCCTCGCCGAGAAGGGCCAAGTCGACTTCGCCTACACGCTCGATGGCGTCGGGCGTTTTCGCGCCAATGCCTACCGCCAGCAGCGCGGAGTCGATTGCGTGCTTCGCGCCATCTCCGAGAAGCCGCCGACTCTGCAGCAGCTCGGGCTCCCTGCGTCACTCGCCAAGTTCACGAACTTCCACCAGGGCATGGTCCTGCTCACTGGTCCGGCTGGATGTGGCAAGTCGTCGACGCTCGCGGCGCTGGTCAACATCATCAACGAAGAGCGTCGCGATCACATCATCACCGTCGAAGACCCCATCGAATACGTGCACGTGCCCAAACGCTGCTCGGTGAATCAGCGCCAGGCTGGCAAGCACACCGCGAGCTTCGCGCGGGCATTGCGCGGCGCGCTGCGTGAAGACCCCGATGTCATCGCGCTCGGTGAGCTCCGTGACCTCGAGACCATCTCGCTCGCATTGACCGCGGCCGAGACCGGCCACTTGGTGCTCGCGACCCTGCACACGAACAATGCCATTCGCACGATCAATCGCGTGCTCGGCGTGTTTCCTCCCGAGCAGCAAGCGCAGATCCGCACCATGGTTTCGGAGTCGTTGCGGGCGGTCGTCTCGCAGCGGTTGATCCCGCGCGCCGACGGCAAGGGGCGCGCTCTCGCGCTCGAGATCCTCGTGGTCAACAAAGCAGTCGGCAACCTCATCCGCGAAGACAAGACCTTCCAGATCCGCAGCGCCATGCAGACGGGCGGCTCCCAAGGCATGGTGCTCCTCGATGACGCGCTCAAGGACCTCATCAAGAAGGGCGTCATCACGCTCGACGAAGCCATGAAACACGCCGAAGAGCCGGCGAAGCTGAAGGGGGCGTAACCATGGCAGCCCGCATCGATCAGCTGTTTCGCTACTTGAAAGAGAAGGGCGGCTCCGACTTGCACATGGCTGCCGGCCTCGCGCCGCGCATCCGCAAGCATGGCTCGCTCGAAGACGTCGAAGGCTGGTCCGTTTTAACAGACGACGAGCTGCGCTCCATCCTGCAAGAGATGTGCAGCGAGAAGCAGTGGAACGAGTACGACTCCACCGGCGACCTCGACTTCGCTTACGGCATGGAGGGTTTCGCGCGCTTTCGCGCCAACTTCCTGCGCCAAGAGAACGGCGCCGGCGCCGTCTTCCGCATCATCCCCGACAAGATCGTTCCCCTCGCGCAGCTGAAGCTTCCGCCCGCCATCGAGAAGTTCGCGCATTTGCAGCAAGGGTTGGTGCTGGTCACCGGGCCCACGGGCTCGGGCAAATCGACGACGCTTGCGGGCGTCATCGACACCATCAACTCCACTTATTCGAAGCACATCGTCACCATCGAAGACCCCGTCGAGTTCGTGCACCAGAACAAGAAGAGTGTGTTCTCGCAGCGCGAGGTCGGCACCGACACCGAGAGCTTCGGGACGGCGCTGCGTGCGGCCATCCGCGAGGACGCGGACGTCATCCTGGTCGGTGAAATGCGCGACCTCGAAACCATCGCGCTCGCCATCACCGCGGCCGAGATGGGGGTGCTGGTGTTCGGAACTCTCCACACCAACAACGCCGCCAAGACCATCGACCGTTTGATCGACGCCTTCCCCGCCGATCAACAATCGCAGGTACGCACGACGCTCTCCGAATCGATCGCAGGCATCGTCTCGCAGCTCCTCTTACCCACCGCGGACGGTAAGGGCCGCTGCGCCGTCAACGAGGTGCTGGTGCGCACGCCGGGTCTTCCGAACGTCATCCGCGAAGGCAACACGCCGATGATCCATTCGATCATCCAGAGCGGAAAGAACCTCGGCATGCAGGCCATGGACGACGCGCTCTTCGCCCTGGTGAAAGAGGGCAAAGTGCTCCCGAAGGAGGCCTATATGAAGGCCACCAACAAGCAGCGCTTCGAAGAGCTCTTGCCGCCCGACGCCTAGGTGCGCCGGCGCACGCGGACCGCCGCGAGCGCTAGGAGCACCCCCAACCACGCGACGTTCGACTTGGCCTGGGCGCAGCCGTCGTCTTCGGCGGCATCGTCATCATGATCGTGATCGCCGTCATCCTGGTCGTGCTCGGCTTCTTCGATGATGCACGTGGCATCGCAGCCATCGCCCGCGGTGGTGTTGCCGTCGTCGCAGGTTTCGCCGCTGTCGACGACGCTGTCGCCGCAACCGGCATTTTGGCAATCGCCGCGGCAGGTATCGCCGCTCACGGTGTTGCCGTCGTCACAGTCTTCGTCGAAGTCGACGATACCGTCGCCGCACACCTCGTCGGTGCAATTGCCGCGGCAGCCGTCGTTGCTCACGGTGTTGCCGTCGTCGCATTGCTCGCCGGCGTCGGGCTGGCCATCGCCGCAGCCGACGTTGATGATCAGGCAGGTGCTGGTGCAGGTCGCGGTGTTCGGCGGCTCGCATTGCTCGCCCGTGGAGAGAACGCCGTCGCCGCAGTCGGGTAGCTGGCAGTCGTTGCGGCACGCATCGGTGTTCGTGCTGTTGCCGTCGTCGCATTCCTCGGTGGTCTGGGTGATGCCGTCGCCGCACTCCGCGTCTTTGCAGCGAACGCTGCACGCGTCGTTGTTCACGGTGTTGGCGTCGTCGCAATCTTCGCCACTGTCTTCCGCGCCATTGCCGCAGTTGGCGAGGTAGTCACCGATGACGCCTGCGTTGTTGCGGGGTGTCGGCGTGCCGGCCGCGAAATCGGCGGCGCTATCGTTGGTGTCGTCGGTATCTTGGAGGCCATTGCCTCCGTCATTGCGGATGACTGCTTGATCGAGCGGCAGGCCGTTGGTCGGGTCGTACTTGTTGCCGAACGCATTGACACCACTGCCGGCCGCGCCGTTGAAGCTGCCCCACGCGAAGCAGTCGACGAGGGTCGTGAAGCAGACTTTGCCGCCGACGCGGTCGATGATCGCATTGATGGTGAAGTCGGGCGTGACGTTCAGGCGGGTCGCGGCTGCCTGCGTCGCGATCAAGACGGTCATCTGACTGGCGCTGTTTGCGACGCTGTGGTCGAAGGTGATGGCCGTCTCGACGTTGTTGCGGTCGAAGACGTGCAAGACTTGTCCGTTGAACTGATTCTGTGCCGCCGAGAAGGCTTTGATCTCGATGTACTGAACCGCCGCGTCGTACTGCGAGCCCGCGAAAACCTCGTTGATCTTGGTGGAGTGAAACGAGGCGAAGGAGGGCAACGGATAGGCGAGCACCGTGAGAACGGCGGCAGCAGTCAAAACGCGCAATTTCATCGAGCTAGCTCCGGCGACGTGTAACCACCGCGGCTGCTAGTGCAGCCACGGACAGGGGTGCGGACCCCTCGGCTTGGTTGTTCACAACCACTACGGAGCCGGCTTCGTGTCTAGCGATGATTTCGGCGAGCGCCTGACGATTTTCTGGATCGATGCCTCGGAGGGCGTCGAAGGGCTCGTACGCCTCTTTCGCCATCTCGTAGGTCATGCCGTCGGCGAGCAGCCAGCGGACGATCATCGGCTTGTCTTTGAAGGCCTCGAGAGCGCGATATTGGGTTTCGACGGGCGGCATCGTCGGATGCACGTTGACGCAATGGACCGCGTTGGAGTCCGCTAGAGCGTGCACGTAGCGTGGTGTGAACAGCTCTGCGTTGCGCAGCTCGATGGCGTAGCAGGGACCTTGCGGTAGAGACGATAGGAAGGTCTTGAGAGCCGGGGCAAAGCCGGCCGAGCCGCCGAGCGCGTGCACGTCTTGAGGCGAGAACTGGAAGAGGATGGCGCCGAGCTTGTCTTTCAAGCCTTCGACACAGGGCGCGACGACCGCGTCACCCGCGTAGGCCGCGTCGAGGAAGTAGGGATTGAGCTGACCACGTTGTGCGCCATAGCGGGCATGGAGGGGATAGCGGTGGATGGTGCAGAGCTCGTGGGCCTTCACGAGGAACCGGAAGTCGTCGGGGACGACCTCGGCGTAGGCACGAAAGGCGTCGCGATCGATGGGGCCGTAGTAGGTGCGGTCGAGACCGACGGCGCGCAGCAGCGGGTGTTTGGCATAAGCGGCGAGTCCGTGGGCCGCGAGGGTCGAGGCGTTGTGGGTATCGGCGTAGACGAGACCGCGCCAGCCAGGGAATGACCACGACGATGTGCCGAAGCGGACGCCATGCGGGAGCCCAACGGCGAGCTCGTGCAGCTCGTCGGATACGTGCGCTGGCGCCACGCCTTCGATGACGGCCGCGGGACCGCTGAACAGGTCGAGCTGGGCCTTTCCCATGGGCCTAGAATAACGCTCGGCTCTGACCAAATACACATAGGCTCGGGGGACGCGGCGGGCGTTCCCCCGAGCCTATGGCTCATGGTGGGGTTTCGACTTACTTCTTGGGCTTGATCCAGTGGTACAGGGCGCCGCCCGCGGCCATCGCGAGGAAGCCGCCGACCATCAGGGCGCCTGGAGCGACACCAGCGGTCGGTATGTGGCCGAGACCGGGGACCGCGTGCGAGCCGCCGATGGCGAGGAAGCCACCGTAGAAGAAGGCACCCATGCCGCCCACGCCTGCCGCGGTAGCCAGCAAAGTGCCGCCGTTGCGGCCGACCTTCTCGATGAAGCCCGGCTCTTTCTTGGGCTCCTCGACCATTTTCACGCGAACCGGACGATCCCAATCGTCGTTCTCGGCATTGCCGGCGTAACGACGGACATAACCATCCGGACCACTCACGCGGCGCACGACGCGCTCTTCGGTATAGGTCAAACGCTCAGGTTGACGCGCGCGTGGAGCGGCGTCCCCACCGATACGGTAAGGCATGTTGAAATCCGGGTTTTAAAGGAAGCTGAACTGGGACTTGGGAAAACTAGAACGGGAGGGAATGAACCATAACGGTTATCGCAGTGCGTTGCGCCGCCGTTGCTTGGGAATCTTGGCCGGGAGGTGGGTCGCGAGAAAAGCGTCCACGTGCCGCCAGAACTCGCCGCGGACGCGATCGGTTTCGTGCATGACCTCGTGCCGTGAGCCGTGCAGGTGCACGAGCTGGCAGTGCGGGAGATCGCGCGCAGCGTGCTCGATGGCCGCGGTGTTCACCACGCGATCCTCCATGGCGGCGAACATCAGCAGTGGGGTGTCGATGGCGCGCAGGTACTCGGGCTTCTGCAAGAGCGCGATCGAGCGAAAGGCGGCGTCGAGCCAGCCGAAGGTCACGCCGCCGAGCAGCAGCTCCGGATTTTCGCTGAGTAGGCGCACGCGCCGCTCGAAGCGGTCGCGGTCGCTCGTGCTCTCGTTGGTATCGAAGAGGTCTTCAGAGGGGTCGTAGTCGCGCATGCCCGGGATGTAGCGATGGGCGAGGCGACTGAGCATGCCGAGCTCGACGACGACCCGCGCGAGGCCGGGGGGGAAACGCCGCGTCGTCATGTCGATCATCGGCGCCGTCACTACCGCGGCGGTCACGGCGCCGGGGAAGTCGTGCAGGTAGCGCAACGTGATGTGCCCGCCCATCGAGTGCGCGAAGATGAACAGTGGCAGATCGTCCGTGTTCTCTTCGACCCGCTGCAAGAAGGCTCGCATGTCGGAGAGGTACCAGGCGAAGCTCGCTACGTACCCGCGCTGGCGATTCGGGAGCGCGCGCGTCGACAGGCCCTGGCCGCGCCAGTCGAGAGTCCAAACGTCGAATTGCCGCTCGTTCAGCTCGCGGGCGATCTCGTCGTATTTCTCCACGAACTCGTTGCGGCCGGTGAGGATCACTGCGACCGCTTTGGGCTTTGCGACTTGCCAGCGGCCGTAGCGCAGGCGAACGCCATCGTAGGTGATGAGCCATTCGGTGGTGCGGCTCACGGCAAGACGACTCGGAGCTTGGCGAGCAAACGTACGAGCGCGAGCAGCGGCAGCCCGACGATGGCGGTGTGATCGTTCGAGGTCACGCGCTCGAACAGGGCGATGCCTCGCGATTCGAGGCGATAGCTGCCGGCGCAATCGAGCGGGCCGTCGGCGTCCACGTAACGCGCGATTTGCTCCGCCGCGAGCGCGCGCATCGTGAGCTCGGCAACTTCGAGATGCTCGTGCATCTCGCCGTTGCCGATGACCGTCATAGCGGTCACGAGGCGATGGCTGTCGCCAGACAGGCGCGTGAGCTGGGCGATGGCGTTGTCACGCGTCCCCGGTTTTCCCAGCTGCTGGCCGCGATGGATCGCGATCTGATCACTGCCGATGACGATATCGCGCGGCCGTTGTTTGGCGATGCTCTCGGCCTTGGCGCGGGCGAGAAAGGCGGCGAGCTCTTCCGGTGGACGACCGTCTTTGAGCGCTTCTTCGTCGACGGTAGGGGCCACCGCTTCGAAGGGGATGCCGGCACGCGTGAGGAGGTCGCGGCGGTGGCGCGACGTGCTGGCAAGAACGATCATGATGTTGATGATGCCGCAAACCAGCCAGCTGTCGAAATTCGTCGCGGTCACAAATCTTGAAGACTTGCCGCGGACATGCCAGCCTTTCCTCATGCAGCTCCTGGGGAGGAGAGTCGGCATCCTCGTTGCGGCGTGGCTTTTTGCCGGGTGCCCGCGCTACAGCCGACAACCACCGCCGAACGGCGGTCACAGCGAGAGTAGCGGAGCCACCTTCGCTTCCAACGCCAATCGGGCCACGTCGCGTCCGGTTGCGGTCGACACCAGCAAGAATCCGACCTGCATCAACGGCCTCATCAAGACGACCGGGGCGGCCGAGATCCCCGTGGCTCGTGCCCGGGTGAAGGTGGCGCGCGGGGAGAGCGTGGTCGGTGAAACGACGACCGACGATCAGGGACGTTTCACCTGGTGCGCGCCGCGAGCCCTCGACGGTATGACGGTGCGCACGAGCGTGCACGTCGAGAAGGCGGCGTTCGTGAGTAGCGAGCGGGAGATCGACCTTCCCGTTGGCACGACGACGGAGCTCACCATTGGCCTCAATCCCAGCCCGTGAAGGCATGCAGCTGCACGTAGGCACCAGCGGTTACAGCTACGCCGAATGGAAGGGCAGCTTTTATCCCGAGAAGCTCCCTGCCAAGGACATGCTGAAGTTCTACGCCGGGTCGTTCGACACGGTGGAGATCAACAACACCTTCTACCGGATGCCGCAGCCGTCGTTGCTCGCGGGATGGGTGGCTCAGGTCCCCGAGAAGTTCACCTTCGTGCTCAAGGCGCCGCGTCGTTTGTCGCACGGCAAGGCGTGGAGCGAAGATCAGGCAGGCTTCGATCTCTTCTCCAAGACCGCGCGCAATCTCGAGGGCCGACTCGGGCCGGTGCTCTTCCAGCTGCCACCGTTCGCCAAGAAAGACACGGAGCGGCTCGCGCGCTTGCTCTCGTACGTGCCCGAAGGTGTGAAGCTCGCGCTCGAGGTTCGCAATCCGTCCTGGCTCGACGACGAGGTGTTCGCTCTGCTCGGCAAGCACGATGCGGCGCTCTGCGTGTCGGACGACGATGTCGAGAAGCTCAAGTCGTCGAAGGAGCTGCCGGACATCGCCTCTTGGGGTTACCTGCGCTTGCGCAAGAGCGAATACAGCGACGCCGACCTGCGTACGTGGCTTACGCAGATCGGCGCGCGTTCATGGAAAGATGCTTACGTGTTTTTCAAGCATGAGGAGTCGGGATCGGCGCCTGCGTTTGCAAAACGCTTCCAGGAGCTTTGGGCTGAGGTTCGCGGAAGCGGACTCGGCCGGTGAGCTGCATCACCAAGAACAGCGTGATGATGGCGAGGATGGTGATCGCGAGGCCCGTGAACCCGACCGCGAAGTGCGCCATCGAGAAGCCAACCAGATAGACGAGCTGCGCCAGCCCCGCCTCGACGAGCGCGAAACGTGCCGACACCACGAGCCGCAGGTACGACACCACCAAGATGACGCTCACGACACTGGCGAGCGCGAACGCTCCTTCCACCGGCAAGCGGTCCGCCGTGTAGGCGAAGAGCAAGTGGAAGGCGAAGAAGGCAGCGGCGATGAGCAAGTAGTTGAACGGGTGGATGCTGATCTTCCGCAGGCTCGAGAGCACGTAGATGATCACGAAGAAGAAGAGCAGCGACACCGGCGCCGAGAACGACATCTCGGAAGCGAGCTCGCCCGGCTGCAGGCGTGTCGGCGTCAACATGCCGATGCCGCGGCCCGTGACCACCTGCGTGAAGGTCCAGTTGAGCTGCCAGCCGTCGTTGGTGCGCGCCTTGTCCGAGGGTGACAGGCCCGAGGTCGGGTAGTCGATGTCGACGAAGTTGGTCAGCATCGACAGCTTGAAGCTCGTCAGCACGCCTTGTGCGGGCGTATATGACCACTGATCACTGCCGCGGGTTTTGTACTGCACGTGCAGCGCGATCTTGTCGCCGGGCCGGACGTTCAAGCTCATGCCGACGCGACCATCGGTCGGCGACAGCGAGGCCGCGTAGTCGGTACCGTTGATGACGAACTTGAAGTCATCGTAGAGGCCATACGCAGTCGGGAAGGCGAAACCGATGGCGACGGTGCCGCTGAGCGGCTCGTTGTGTGTGTACGTCCAGTCCGCTGAAACGGCCGCGTCGTACAACGAGAACCACATGAGCCCCTTGCGACGCAGGTCGGAGTCGAGCTTGACGTCGATGGTCGTCGACTCGATCGACATGAGCTTTTGATGTTGCTCGACGATGGTGTTGCGCACTTTCACCAGCTTGCCGTTGGTGGTCTCGCTGCGAACCTCTTCGCGCTCGGTCGTCCAGTGGAAGACGAAGTCCGGCGGCCGCTGGTCTTGCGACGAGCCCCAGAGGTTGTCGACGGCGCCGTCCAGACGGCTCGAGACGTCGGCGGTGCGACTGCCCATGGTGCCGCCCAGGATCATCCACGCGATGCTGGCGACGATGAAGACGAACACGATGCCTATGATGCGAGCTGCCGAATTCATGACCACGTCCTTGGCTAGAGCCGCGCCTTTCGCGGCAACGTGGTGAGATTCGCACCCCGCCGTGCAGTGCCGATTGCGGCCCTTGGGAAAGGTGGCGCCGAGATCGTGCAGAACCCGTGCAAGGCGGGCGTTTTGCTGAAAGAAGCGTGATCTGGCTCACTTGCGGCCCGGTCGGATGTCGACGAACATGCGCTTCACGAGGTGAGCTCCCATGCCAGCCAGCCTGTCCGTGCTCGAGCAGAACATCTTGAAGGCCAAGGGAATGAAGGAAGCTCAGATCAAGAAGCTTCCCAAGCTCGGCGTCACCTCGAAGGCCGCCTTCGCGACCATCGGTGACGCGACCACGTTGCGCGAGCTCACCGGCATCGACGAGTCAACCGCTAAAGCGGTCATGGCGTGGGCGGTCGGGGGAGCGGCGGCGCAAAGCGGTGGCGGCACGGTGGTCGTCGATAGCGCCGACATCGTCTACTGTCTGCACTGCAAGACGCGTCAGCCGAAAGACTATCAGCCCGGCGACCTCTGCCCGTCGTGCGGTAAACAGGCCGAGCCGGTGGTCGCCTGTTACTGGTGCGGCGCCTCGGGCCCGGGAAAGTTCTGCCGCCAATGCGGAGCCGAGCACGTGCTCTCCGCCGAGCTCGAGCTGGCGTTGCAACTGCGGCGCGACGGCATCGCCAAAGACGACATTCCGAAGAAGCTGGCGTCGTTGAGCGTCGCCGAGAAGGAAGCGCTCTTCGCCCGCGCTCGCAAGGCTACGCATGGCCACGCGCGCAACATGTGAGAGCTGCCAGGGGGCGCAGCCGGTCGACTGGAAGGCCGGTGATCTCTGTGTCCACTGTAGCGGACCGGTAAGACGCGAGGCTCGCTGCTTCTGGTGCAACACGTGGCAACCCGCGGGCGGTTTCTGCCGGCAGTGTGGCGCCGAGCAGGTTGCCCACGAGCACTACGGCGCGGCGCGCATGCTGACGTTGAGCGGCGCCGACATGTTCTCCATTCCGAAGCACGTCCGCGAGATGGATCCCGGACGGCTCGCGGTGTTCGCCGACAAGTATGCCCGGCAGCGCGGCGTCGTGTCCCGCCACGTCGACGACCTGGTGTTCGTCGAGGGTTACTGCCGCCATAAAGGCTTCGCGGCGGAGCTCGAAGAGGAGCTGATCGCTGGCTTGCCCTGGGATGACGACGCGGCAGCTGCCTTCCAACACGTGAGTGGCGCGGCGGGCGGCATCGAACGTTTGCACTCCATCATCGACACCACGCCGTTCGAGGTCACACGCGGGCTCGCGGTCACCAGCTTGTTGTGGTCGCGGGACTGGAGCGTGCTGCGGCAGGTCGGAGGCCTCGCGCGAGCTCAGGACCGCGTCGGCCACGAGGCCGCGCTCGCGGTGACGTGGTGGCGGACGGTGACCGCGTGCCGCTTGAATCGCTTCCAGTTGCCGCTCGACGTGCTCCAGCATGTCGAGCTCGACGAGCAGGTCGCGGTTCGCCTGGCGTGGCTCGGCCGCGAGGTCGATCCCGAGCGGCTCGCTGCGGCTCGGCGTTCGACCGACTCCGATCTCGCGTTCGCGGCAGCCCTCGCGCTGGGTGAAATCGCTACCCTCCGCGAGGCTCTGAAGGGTGACTCGCTCACACAACGCGCCGCCGCGGCGGTTTTAGCGGAGCGTGGCGAGCTCGCAAGCCTCCAAGGCTGGCTACGCAGCGCCGATAGCGACGCCCAGCACGACATCATCAATGCCCTGGCGCGCGACGAAGCAACCCGAGCCGGCCCGCTTGCTCCGCTGCTACTCGACATCATGGAGGCGAGCGACGACGAGCGGGTGATCGTCGACGCTGGGCGTTTGCTCGCGCGCGCCACCGACCGCGCCACCGCCGTACGCGTTGCCGCCGCCTGCAAGGGCGAGATCTACGTCGTGCAAGCGTTGATGAGAGAGGACACCGGATTGTCGCCCGCCGATCTCGCCAAGGTCGGTGCCGAGCTGGTGAAGCACGGCTATCTCTCACAGCACAAATACGGCGTCGCCGAAGCCGCCAAGCGCGGGGCGTTTCCCGACGACTTCGTGCCGCGCGTCTTCGATCAAGCCGAAGACAATCAGAAGCTCGAGCTCTGCCGCTTCGCCGAATGCCAGCTCGAAGGACGTCCCATCGAGGTCGTCCACGCGTTCTTGATGCGCACCGTCTTCGGCCCCTACAGCGCCAAGGTGCGGGCCGGTGCTTGGTGGGCTCTGTCGCGTGGCTATCAACGCGAGAAGTACGGCTGGTTTGGTCCGCTCGAGCTGACACCGCTCTCGATCGAGAGGTTCTTCTTGAGCGTGCCGGCGTTCATGAACGGGTTCATCGCCGTGCTCGGCGACTTCGATACCCTCAAAGAAGTCGGTCTCTTCGATTTCCTGCAGCGCTTGGTGCACGACCTCGATACCGCGCGCGTCGACGCTCTGCGACCGTACGAGCCCTGTGAGCGCTTGTTCGCGGCGATGGCCACCGCTGCGGAGCTCGACGTCTGGTCGCCGCTGCAGGCCTCGTTGCGCCGCGCCGTGCGTCTTTTCAAGCGCGAAGAGGAGGCCCCGTGAGCAAGCCGCTGGTGCTCGTCGTCGACGACGACCCGCATATCCGGGAAGTCGTGCGCTTCACTCTCGAGAACGGCGGTTATCACGTCATCGAGGCGCGCGATGGTGCCGAGGCGCTCAGCACCTTCGCCGCCAAGCCCATCGACTTGGTGGTGCTCGATATCGTCATGCCGGAAGCAGACGGCCTCACGGTGTGCCGCACCATTCGCGCCGGCGCGAAGAGCCACGTGCCGATGATGTTCGTCTCGAGCCGCGACGACGAGCTCGACCGCGTGCTCGGCCTCGAGATGGGCGCCGACGACTACATGGTGAAGCCCTTCAGCCCACGTGAGCTCTTGGCGCGGGTCAAGGCGATGCTCCGGCGCACCGCCGCGCAGGCGCAACCGACGAGCGCGAGCAGCGCCGACGAGATGGTCCGCCACGGGCAGCTCACCATCGATGTGGCGCGACATCAGGTGACCTGGGGTGGTGCGCCGCTCGTGCTCACGGTCACGGAGTTCTCGCTGCTCACGACTCTGGCGCGCTCGCCTGGCCGCGTATTCACGCGCGACTCCTTGGTGGACAACGCTTACGGCGAAGGTCACGTCATCACCGACCGCACCGTCGACAGCCACATCCGCCGCGTTCGCAGCAAGCTCGCCGCGGTTGGCGCCGATCCGATCGAGACCGTCTATGGCCTAGGGTACAAGATGCGCGAGGAAGCTTGAGGTCGGGTCCGTCATTGCGGACGTTGCTCCTCGGCGTCAACTCGCTCGTGCTCTTGTTGCCTCTCGCCGCGGTCATCACGCTGCGCATCTACGATACGTATTTGGTGCGTCAGACCGAGCGCTCTTTGATTGCGCAGTCGGTGGTCATCGCGGAGATCTTCCGCGAGCGGCTGTACGAGGAACGAGGTCTCGGGGCGGTCGAAGCCAAGTCGTTCCGGCCCCGTGGCCGCGAGAACGACGTCTTCATTCCGGTCGAGCCGGTGCTCGATTTCACCTTCAGGCTCGAGCCCAGCGACAAGAAAAGCGAAGACGGTAGTCCACCCGAGACCGCGCTCCGTGTCCGCCCCAGCGGAGATACTCCGTCCCGCCGCGCTGGCGCCCGCCTCGAGCCATTGCTGAAGCGCGCCCAGGTCTTCAACCTCACCGGCATTCGTGTCCTCGACGGCGACGGCTGCGTGATCTCGACGTCGCGCACCGAGGGCGACGTCTGCATGAACGACATGGCCGAGGTTCAAGCTGCGCTCGGTGGTCGCTATGCAGCGGTGGCGCGCGAGCGCGTGAGTGACGAGCCGACGCCGGCGCTCGGCGACGTCCGTAGCCGCGGCAAGGTGCGTATCTTCTCGGCGCTTCCCATCTTCGAGGATGGCCAGGTCATTGGCGTCGTACGCGCCTCGCGCACGAGCCTCGACGCGTTGACCTCGCTTTGGCAGAGCCGCCGCGGCCTCGTCATCGCCATCGCGGTGAGCTTGGCCATCACCCTCGGCATCACTGCCTTGTTCGCGGCCTTGGTCGTGCGGCCGGTGCGCGCGCTTACCCGCGATGCCATCGCCATCACCAACGACGCGGCACGCGAGCCCAAGACCTTGCGTTGGTGGACACCGCACGAGATCCGCGTCCTGAACGACGCGCTCGACGTCATGACCAACACGTTGCGAGAGCGCGCCGAATACATCGCCGCCTTTGCCGCCAACGTGAGCCACGAGCTCAAGACCCCGCTCACCGCCATTCGCGGCGCCGCCGAGCTGCTCGCCGACCAGGCCGGCGCCATGAGCGAAGACCAACGCCGGCGTTTCATCGCCAACATCGATCTCGACGCCGAGCGCATGGAACGCTTGGTGACGCGCCTGCTGCACCTCGCGCGCATCGAGAACGCCAAGGAAGCGGGCGGCGCGACCGATGTCCGCGAAGCGCTCGACGCCATCGTGATGCGTCATGGCGGCCGCGTGCGCGTGAGCTGTGACCCGAGAGCTCCGGCGATGCTTGCGATCTCCGAGGACCACTTCATGTCCGCGGTCGGGAACCTCGTGGACAACGCTGTCCGCCATGGCGGCGAGCAACCGGTCGAGATCCGGCTCGCGTCCGAGGGCGACCGCTTGCGCATCGAGGTCGAAGACCACGGCTCGGGGATCAGCGCCGCCAACCAACCCAAGGTCTTCGAGCGCTTCTTCACGACCGAACGCGGGACCGGCGGCACCGGGCTCGGGCTCAACATCGTGCAGGCCATCGCGCGGCGACGCGGCGGCGACGTGACGTTTCGCAGCAGCCCGAGCGGAACGACCTTCGTGTTGACGCTCTGAGCGCTACGACTCTCGGCTTGCCGCTATAGCGTTCACTGACCTTCGGGGCGCTTTGCCGTACACGTTTTGGTCTTGGCGTCGAACGGGAAGGTGAGATTGTCGAGCACCAGTCCGTTGCAGAGCGCCTTGCCGCATGTGCCCTTGCGGTCGTGCAGCACGGCTTTTTTGCCGAGGTCCACCAGCAACAAACAATTGTCGACGCGGTTCTCCGGCCTGATCTCATAAACGCCCAGCATCTTGTCGGCGAGCTTGAGCTGTCCGGCGACGCGGCAGGTGCGCGCACGATTGTCGGCGAGCTTCACCGCGACCGGGTAACCGTCGTAGCCCTCTGGACCCTTGCCGTCTTTGTCGGGACCGAGCGCTACTTGGATGACGCCGGCGGTGTCGGCTTTGGGATTCGACCACGCGGCGCAAGGAACCTGCACGTCGCCGCCCTTGGGTGCGAGACCGAGCACTTCGGCCGTGCCGGCGAGGACGAGGGTGAAGATCAGCGAGTGCATGTTCGAGGTTCCTTACGTGCCATACAGCCAGGTTTCGACGATCTGGCGGCCGCCCAAATGCAACATCGCGCGCAGCTCTGCCACAGCATCCCCCAAAGGTCGATGCTCGAAGTAAACGCGCCAGCCCCGGGTCTTGGCGACGTATTCGACGACCGGCTCGACGATGCTGCCGGTCGAGGCGCTGACCTCGGCCGTGACCTTGGCATTCGGATCTTGGGGCAGGTCATCGCCCGCCCAATCGACGAAGTAGATGCGGCGGCCGGGAATGGGGGGATCGACGTAACGCATGCGCTCCGCGGATCCGATGCGTGTCCAAACGACTTGGCCGAGCCTGGCGACGGGCTCGCCGCCGACCGTCGACAAGCGGTAGCTGAAAGCGAGTGGGGCGCCCGGCGCGGGTGGGGTCGTTGGAGCGACGTAGGCGACGATGTTGTCCATGTACTCTTCGGGCGACGGGATCTCGTACAGCCGTACCTCGCCAGCGGGAAAATCGTCACCGACATCGACGATGACGCCGGGGCGGTCTTCGTAGCGGGCGCGGGTGTCGATGTAGTGGTCGAAGCGGCGCTGGCGCTGCAGGAGAGCAAAGCTTTCGAGGCCGGGAGTCGCGAAGCTCGAGGTGCGTGGCGACGGCCGCCCATTGATGAGCGGACGCCACGCGGCCGGCTCGCTCGCTGTCCGCAAAAACAGACCATCGGAGTCGTGCACCTCCGGCCTGAAGTCGTCGTAGTGACCGACCGGTCCGTTGCTGCCGTGGACGAACATGCTGGTGAGTGGCGCGAGACCGAGAGTTTCGACGGGCTTGCGGAGGAAAAGTGTCGCGCGCACCGTCAGCGTCGCCGAGACGCCGGGCTCCGCACGGAACAAATACGCGCCGGTGATGCTGGGACCTTCGAGGAGAGCGACGATGTCGATGAATGGCACGTTGGCGTCGGGCTCGATCACCCAGAAGGTCGTGAAGTCCGGAAACTCCTCGGGGGCATCACCACGGCCGGTGTCGACGGCGACGCCGCGGCCCGAAAGCCCGTACTCTTGTTGGCTGCCGCGCAGGCGAAAGTAGGCGGCGTCGAGGAACACCAGGAACTCGCCGCGCTGGTCGTGCAGGCGGAACCCTGGGTGGCCGAGGCTCGCGTCGAAGCGTTGGCCCGTGAGATCGGCTCCGAACGAGAAACGCGATGGATCGTAGGTGACGAGCTGCTCCGGTCCTTCGCGCGGTTGGATGAAGATGTCGGCGCGGCCCTTGTGAAAGTGTCCGCGATGAAAGAGCTGCAGCGAAAATTGGTCGCTCAAGCGGAGCGCGGTTTCGGGACGGAACGCGATTTCTTGGTAGGTGAGATAGCCAATGTCGCGGAGAGCCGGCGGTAAATCCTCCGCGCGCGGTGCGTACGGATTTTGCGCGAGTGTCGCGGCGCGGTCGACGGCGGCCAGATAGGTTTTCTCACTGCGGCTGTCGGCGACGCGTCGGTCCGTCGGGCAAACATGACGGCATGCGGCCGCGCCCAAGGCGAGCGCAGCGGTTCCCAAGACTTCACGACGCGACCAACGCCTTGTCATGCCCTCAAGCTACGGCGAGGCGGTCCCATGTGTCACGGTCTTCGAGCGCTGTTCGCAAGGCGCGTGTCCCGGGGCGCGTCGCGAATGCTTGATGGCGGCGCAGTAAGGACAGGAGCGCCATGTAGAACTGCTCCGATCCACGGGTGAGCTGACCGTGCAGCGCGTTGCATAGCTCGGCGCGTGGCACGGCATTGACCGTGACCATTTGCGAGCGCAACCGATCGTAGTTGTCGAGGAAAGGCTCGAGTCGATCGAGGGTGCTGCTCAGGCGTTCGTCGAGCTCGTCATCGCGCTCCTCGTCGGCGGCCGATGACAGGATGATGCGCGGCGCGGCGTGACCCACGGCGGTGTGAGCGCGCTCGAAAAGTGCGCGCGCCCGCTCGGGGCTTTCCGTGGTCGCGAGCAATACGAAGGCGGCGGCGATGGCGAGACCGCGCGCGTCCGGCTGGGTGGGGTCGTGCCAGCGCTCCGCCATGGCGCGCGCCTCGATGAGCAGACGGGTTTCGCGGTCTTCTCGCGTGACGCGTGCCACGATCTCGGGCGCCGCGTGCACCAAAGCAGCGACCGTGGTGCTGGCTTCGACGCGTCCGGCGCGGCCCATGCCGTCGATCAAGGTCGGGACGGCGACCGAAACCAGGAAGATGTCTTCCGGCGACAGGCGCGTCAGCCTGCTCGAAGCAATCGCCGCGATGCGCAGGGCCTCGCGCGGCGGCATGCTGCGCGCGAGCTGGCCCGAGAGCAAAGCGGTGACGTACATCGACAAGGTCGCCTGTGCCTGCCCGCTCGGTGCGCGCCGTGCGAGGTCGGCGACCGAGGCGAAACGCTCCGGCATGCTGGTGGCGATCAGGGTCGCGAGCGCGTCGTGCGGGGCGATGCCGAGGTTGTCTGCTTCGGCAACCAAGATGTCGAGGCTCGCGCTCCGGGCGACCAGCTCGGCGCGCAAGATGGTGATGAGGCGCGGCATTTCCGCGACATTCACACCGAGAAGGTCGGCGGTTTGTTGCAGCGCTTGGCTAGCGACGAGCGCGTCTGGGGTCTGCGGCTCGACGGCGGTGCCGGAGGGATGCGGGGCCGGCAAGCGTCCGGGGTCGCGCGGCGGCCGGAACACGATCGGCTGCTTGCGCTCATCGACTCGATCGCCCTGGTCGTTGACCGCGAGGCGCGTGAGCTCGTTGACGGGACCGGTTGCGGTGACAGGAATGACCGTGGGCTCGGGCCTCGCCTGTCGCATCGTCAGGGTCCGCTCCGTGCCGCCCATCGCCTTCGGTACGTCCGCGTTCATGACGTCCTCCCGCCCCTGAGTCGCGGCACACACGTCACCCTGATCGGTTTCACAGTCTACTTATCGGGAAGACGGTGAAGGCTGTTGCGCCAAAATCTAGCGGCGCAGAAATCCCGCATGATGTTGCAGCTGTAGCGAGATCACGGTGCTCACGAAGTAGTACCCGTGGTCGTAGCCGTCGTGCATGACGAGCTCGAGCGCCTCGCCCCGCGCTTTGCATGCGGCGGCGAAGAGCTCGGGCTTGAGCTGCGTCGTGAGGAACTTGTCGGCGCTGCCTTGGTCGATGCGCACTGGGTTCTTGGTGCGTTTGCCCGACGCGACGAGGGCGGTGGCGTCATGGCTCGCCCACGCGCTCTTGTCTTCACCGAGGTAGGCGGTGAACGCTTTCTGACCCCATGGCACCTGCGACGGTGCAACGACGGGCGCTATCGCCGACACGCTATCGTACGCTTCAGCGGACAAGCCGAGCGTCAGCGCTCCATGCCCGCCCATCGAGTGACCCATGATGCCGCGGCGATCGCTGGCGACGCTGAAGCGTTGCTCGACCACTTGGCGCAGCTCATCGAGGATGTAGCTCCGCATTTTATATGCGGATGACCAGGGTGCCTGGGTCGCGTCGACGTAGAAGCTCGCGGCCTGACCGAGGTCCCACGACGCGTCGTCACCGGGGAAGCGTGCCGCGCGCGGTGAGGTGTCGGGCATGACCAGTGCGAGGCCGAGCTCGGCGGCGATGCGCTGCGCGCCCGCCTTCATGGCGAACGTCTGCTCGTTACACTCGAGCCCCGCGAGGTAGTAGACCACCGGCGGTTTCTTCCACGGCGGCATGTACACGCTGAAGCGCATCGGACCAGCGCACAGCTTGCTCTCGTGCTCGTAGAAGCCCTGCACGCCGTTGAAACAACGGTGCTCGCTCTTCACGGTGACTGTCATGACCCGAGCTCGACGACGGTGCGGATCGACTCACCTGAGTGCATGAGGTCGAAAGCTTCGTTGATCCGCGATAGCGGTAGCTTGTGAGTGATTAACGGATCAATCGCGATCTTTTTCTCCATGTACCAATCCACGATCTTCGGCACGTCGGTGCGACCACGCGCCCCGCCGAAGGCCGAGCCCTTCCAGACGCGTCCCGTCACCAGCTGGAACGGCCGCGTGCTGATCTCCTGACCCGAAGCCGCGACACCAATGACCACGCTCACGCCCCAGCCGCGGTGGCAGCACTCGAGCGCTTGGCGCATGAGCTTCACGTTACCGACGCATTCGAAGGTGTAGTCGGCGCCGCCGCCCGTGAGCTCGATGAGGTGCGGGACCAGGTCGCCTTTCACTTCGTTGGGATTGACGAAGTGGGTGAGCCCGAACTGCCGCGCCAGCTCGGCGCGCGTCGGGTTGATGTCGACGCCGTGGAGCGGGTCGGCGCCCGC